>CAWJDS010000001.1:0-114606 GCA_963841645.1 uncultured Gammaproteobacteria bacterium
GACCACCGCACCGAAGCGATAACTGAACAGATTGTCGGTGCGGTCGACGTTCCTCGAGAAACACGCTGGTGGCCTTGCCCATCGTTCCCGACCTAACGTAGATACCCAGGCCGAGCATCCACGAAACACCGCGTCCGGCGAAATAGCAACCGAGCTCGCACGCGAGTTGTAGGTCGCTGGCGAACCGGCGATATACGGTTAGTACGGTCGCGTCGGTCGTGAATTCCAGCGCCAGCACTTTGCCGTCCGGCGCGATCGCAAACCGATGGGGCGAGATACGAGTTGCGGCCTCGTCGGCAGGCTCGCCCTTGGTTACGAGTACGGGCGCGTGACCCTTTCGGGGGGGTATAGCGCCGCTCGACGAATAGCGACCCCGGCTCGCATGCGAAGTGCCGGTGCAACAGAAAAAGGCCCAAATAGTCGTCGGCATCGTGATCCTTGATGATGCGCAACGCGCCGCGGATCGTCTCGACGTGCCCGGGATCGCGCTCCAGCGTCTCGTGAGCAGCTTCGACATCATCCGGCAGGCGGTTGTAAGCGGCTCGATAGGCTTTCAACTGTGACTGCGTCAGCACCATGAGACCTCCACTACGAAGTGCTCAAAATGCATCGCGCACGAGGCCAGTGGGTTGTCATCTCGCAACCGACGTGGTGCGCGCAACCATTGACAGAAGGCTATCTTACTTTGAGGCCAAGCGACTTCACGATGGTCGCCTCATCATCATCGGGTCCGACAACGCCGTATGTGGCCCAGACGAGGAAATGACGGTTCTTGAACAGCACCCACGAGAGTTTGCGCCGGGGATCACGGTTGCTTTCTTGGACCGAGTCAAAATCGCGTTGATCTCCTTCGTGGCCTTGGCCATTTGGGAATCGTGGAATGCCGTCAACTCCCCAGCTTCCCAGAGACCTGTCAACGTCTGATACCCCGATGGGTTTTTGTAACAGACGACCCCATCAGCTGATTCGATCGACGAGATTTCGGCGGCTTTTTTGGCGCTCGTCGCGCCTTGGTGGCCATCGTCGAATTCTCCTTTGTCCCGCGGGATGTCTATTGCTTGTGCACGAGCACTCCCGCTGGATACCGTTACGCCTTGAGTCGCAATGCCTTGATGATGGTCTTGTCGTCATCGTCCGGTCCGACGACGTCATACGATGCCCAGACCAGGAAATGCCGATTTTGGAATTCGATGAACGACGGACCGCGATCAGGATCCTTGTTGCTTTTTTCAAGATTGCTCAGGATGGCATTAATCTCCTTCGTTGCCCGTGCCAGGTCCTCGTCGTGGAAGCTCGATAACTCTGCCGCCTCCCACAGCTTTATTACGGTCTGGCCGCCGCTTCCCTTGAAGCAACTGACCTTCTTGTCCTTTCTGATCCACGAATATTTCGGCTCCGGTGGTTTAGGCTTGGGTTTGGCCATGCTCGATTCTCCTTTGGTCCCTAGTTGCTCTCCCAGGATGTCGATGGTGTAAAAGATCTATCGTTTGAGTCTCAGCGCGTTCACGATCGTCGCATCGTCGTCACGGGGCCCGACGGCCCCATAGCCTGCCCATACGAGGAAATCACGATTCTGGAACAAGATGAAAGAGAGCTTTCGCTCGCGGTCTTTGTTCTTCTTTTCAACGGCCTTCAGGATTGCATTGATCTGCTTCGTCGCCTTGGCCAATTGCGCATCGTGGAAAGCCGTCAGTGCTTGCGCTTCCCACAGACCGGTCAGAGTCTGCTCCGCCTTATCGTAGGGGTAGCAAAGGATTCCGTATTCGGGGGACAGGATCCAGGTGTACTTCGTGCCAACGCTTTGTTTTGGGCGCGCCTTGACAGCCATGTCCTGAGTCTCCTCTTCAAGCTCCCGGAATTGGAATTACGATACTCGCGGCAATTTGTCCTGACAACCTGGCTGGCCGCCCAACGGTCATTTGAAACGGCCTCGGGAATTTCGCCTAAACTCGTCGAGCGATATTCGGAGAAGCGAGACGGTGGACGAACCCGATGCGCGCCCCGGCATCGATGTTGGCGATTAAAGCGGGGGCGACACGCAGGAAGCCGACGCTGGGCGACGAAGAATTCGCTGCTCTTTTCCTTGTTAGGCAATTTCAAGAGACGAGTCCGCCGCAGACTCCCTGCACCGCCAAAAACTTTCCTATTGATGTACAAGTACTTTTCAGACTTAGCGCCAGGCCGAAAACCGCCCCGTATCTGGCACGCGGAGCTTTCGACACATTCTCTACGGAGACTCCTGGCGCGCAAGCGCGCGCACCCCACGCGACAAAGTCTCTGTTCGCGTTTTTCGTGGTACCGCTCACGCAATCGAGCGTGCGCTCCCGAAGACGCCGGCACTACTCGCGTTCGCACTGCTGACCAGATCGCCTTCTCAACGGGCAGTCGCGACGATCCGCCCACAGTCGCCCGCAACGCGGGCGACTGTGCGAGTGCGCTGGCAGACGGAGTCGTCTGCCAGCCAAGCACCGCGTCAGTTGCTCTGGATCCCAGCCGCAAACCAGGTTCCGCCCGCGTTGACGATCAACAAGACGGCGTTGTCGCAAGGGTTGGTCGGCAGAGGCGAGAGGACGTCGTCGATCCGAAAATCGCCGTTGGGCTGCAGAGGCACGAGCACGGAGTCGTGCGCCACAGCGCCGCAAAATAGGCGCGCCCTCACGCTTTGCCCACCGTTGGTACCAATCCCGTTGCTGCCTGCCAGCAGCAGGCCACGGCCGTCGACGGAAATACGGCCATCGGTCTTTACGTCCGCGCTCAGTCGCGCGATCACCCACGGAGTGCCGGCGGGATTCACGCCCTGCACAATGTTCGCGGCGGGGCCCGCTCGCAACGGCTGAACGCCGATTCCTCCATCGAACCTCACCAGGGGACCTTCCGCCAGTACCGGGAGGGAAACGAACAGACCCAAAAGCAAGCAAACTGAAGTCTTCTTCATCACTGTCACTCCTGTGTAGTCGAGCACGTTGTTGATTGCGGCCGATGAGTCCCTCTAAGAGTTGCGAATGGTTCAATCACGAGCTCGATGATGTGCTCTCACATCCCGAGAAATCGGTCCGTCGGAGTTTTCAACGCTTCGGCTCTGCCGGCTCTAACCACAACGCATAGCGTCGCTCGAAGCCTGACGAGTATTGCGTCGGTACGAGAGTGGCGAGATTACGGCGCGCGAGGCGGCTGAACGATCACGAGAGGCGGCTATGGCAACCGCGGGAGAGTCACGCCCGCCATAGCAGCCGCGTCGGACACGACATCCCACGCGCCGCGAAGACTCGCGACTGTTTGAATGCCCTGAGCAAGCCCGCCGAGTAGCATCGACAATTTTCGCCCGTTTAACTTTTCAGCATTCGCTGCTTCGATCAGATCGCCGGCAATCTCGCTTATTTCCCCGCGAGCGTTGGCCGGCATCTCGGTGTCTTGTTCGATTGCTCTGCGTAGTTCCTCCAGAGCATGAATAAGTCGCGCACGATCGGCGGGATCGGAAAACGACACGTTTGCGATCGCGTAGTGGCCCGTTTGCACGGCGCCGACCGAGCCGAAGAAGTTGAGGTGCGCAATCGACCCAACGGGGGCGCCTCTCTCTGACATTTCGGCAGATCGCTTCAGGTTGTCTACGAATTCCTGTACGTCGATATCCAGTCGGTTGACCGCTTCAAGTTCGCAAGTAGCAAGCTCATCGGCTACGGACTGGGCTAGCTTTGCTTCGGTGCCCAAACCGCGGATGCTGATCGCGACCGTAGCCGCGACTACCGATTGCACATTCCCGGCTTGCGTGCCGACGTGTCCTCTGATTTCCTCCCTAAGATCTTCGAGCGTACTCTCCCCCGCAAGTTGGCCGCTCATCGAACTGTAGGACCGCAGAACCGCACCTCTAACGATCGTCGCGCGCACACGTAACTCGTCTGCACCCAGGCGGACGGCTGCTCTTACGCCAACGCCTGACTTGAGCAAGCCGCGCGCGTTCAGCCGATTCTGTTCAGCCTGTAGCGCTTCCTTGAACGCCCGCCTTCGCGGTGCGATCTCAGCGGCGACGAACGCATTGATGCGAGCGCGAATATTTTCACTAAGCATGGTTGGATTCTTAGGTTCCACTGTCCACCGAGCGTGCCGGTCTGCGAATTGCCCTTGGGTGAGTAATAGGTGCCCCACCTTGGCTCGGGCGACGTTCGACCAAAGACATCGAGAGCGGTCGCTTCGTCCGTCTTCTGGCGCGCGGTCAAGCTCGATCGAGCGTCACCGATGCCGCGACGCCTCCATGATCCCCTGCACGAGGTCGAGCGGCACCGGGAACACGATCGTATGCGAGTTCTTCTCGCCCGAGATCTCGGTCAGCGTTTGCAGATAGCGCAGCTGCATGGCCTGCGGGTGAGCCGCGAGCACGGCTGCCGCTTCGGATAGCCGCTGAGACGCCTGGAACTCGCCTTCGGCGTGGATTACCTTCGCACGCCGCGCTCGCTCGGCCTCGGCCTGCGCGGCGATCGCGCGGATCATGCTCTCATCGACATCGACATGCTTGATCTCGACGTTCAGCACCTTGATGCCCCAGGCCGCCGTGGACTGGTCGAGGATCGTCTGCACGTCGGCGTTGAGCTTCTCGCGTTCGGCAAGCATGTCGTCGAGCTCGTGCCGGCCTAGCACGGAGCGCAGCGTGGTCTGTGCGAGCTGACTCGTCGCTTCGACGCGGTTTTGCACCTGGATGATCGCCTTCTCGGGGTCAATCACGCGGAAGTACAGCACAGCGTTGACCTTCACGGAGACGTTGTCGCGCGAGATCACGTCCTGCGGCGGCACGTCCATTACGATCGTCCGCAGGTCCACGCGCACCATTCGCTGCAACGCCGGAATCACGATGATGAGGCCCGGGCCTTTCACGCCGCTGAACCGGCCGAGCTGGAAGATCACGCCACGCTCGTACTCGTTCAGGATCTTGATCGCGCTGAACAGGAACAACGCGACGACGATGATCAGAAACAAGACCGGTCCGAATTGCGCCATGACGTTTCCTCAAGTTTGACGCGTGGCGCGCGGCTCGACACGCAGGACCAAATCGGCGACCGCGGTGACTCGCAGCTCTTCGCCCTTGTGCACGGGCGTGGACGTGATCGCGCGCCAGCGCTCGCCCTGCACGCGCACCGCACCGTCGCGGCCGAAGTCCTCGAGCGCGACCGCCGTGGATTGCAGCAGCGCGTCCGCGCCGCTCACGACCGGCAGCCGCCGCGATCTCATCGCCATCCACATCGTGCCGAGCAGCGCAAATGCGGCGGTCGCGGAAATCACCACGAGCATCGGCGTGGACAATCCGTAACCCGGCACGTCGGTGTCGATAAGGATCACGGAGCCGAGCACGAACGCCGCGATGCCGCCGAAACCGAGCGCGCCGAAGCTCGGCACGAACAGCTCCGCGCTCATCAGCACGATGCCGAGCACGATGAGCGCGAGCCCCGCGTAGTTCACGGGCAGCAGCTGGAACGCATACAGCGCGAGCAGCAGCGCGATCGCGCCGACGACGCCGGGCACCACGGCACCCGGGCTGTAACCTTCGAAGATGAGTCCGTAGATCCCGATCAACATCAATAGATAGGCAACCGTCGGGTTCGTGATGACCGCGAGCAGCTGCGTGCGCCAGTCGGGGTCGCTGCGCTGGTAGACGAGCCTCTCGGTTTCGAGCGTGCGCTCGCCGCTCGTAGTGGTCACGCGTCGACCGTCGAGCTGCGCGAGCAAGTCGTCGAGGTCGGCTGCGATCACGTCGATCACGCCGGCCTCGAGCGCGGCTCGAGCGCTGAGGCTCTCGGCCGAGCGCACGGCACGCTCGGCCCAGTCCGCGTTACGGCCGCGCTGCTCCGCAAGGCTGCGGATATAGGCGACGGCGTCGTTGATCGCTTTGCGTTCCTCGGCCGTTTGGGGCGCGGGCGCGCGCGGCGCCGAGCGCGGCGCTTCGTCGGCGGGCGCTTCGTCGCCACCGGCCGGACGGTCGGCGTCGCGGGTGTTCGGCTCGGGCGCCGGCACGCCGCCGATCGACACCGGTGTGGCGGCACCCACGTTCGTGCCAGGCGCCATCGCGGCCACGTGGCTCGCATAGAGGATGTAGGTGCCCGCGCTCGCGGCTCGCGCTCCGGGCGGCGAGACATACGTCGCGACTGGCACCGGCGAGGCCAGGATCGCGCGGATGATGTCGCGCATCGATGTGTCGAGGCCGCCCGGCGTGTCCATCTCGATCACGACCAACGCGCTGCCCCGGTCGGCGGCCCTCTGGATGCCGCGCTTGACGTAGTCGCTCGTCGCCGGGCCGATCGCGTCGTGGACGGTGAGCAGCGTGGCGGTGCGGGCGGAGGGAGGGCTGGCGGGCGGATCGGGTTCCTGCGCGGCGAGCGGCGCGGCAAGGCCCGATGCCAGCGCGACGAGCGGCAGGAGACGTAGAAGCCAGGCGAGCACGGCCGGCATCATCGCGAGATAGTAACAGGACTCGCGGCGGGTGCTGGTCCGCTGCCGGCATGTGGCGAGCGCGTCGTCACGGTGCGCCCTAGTCCCGCTGCCATTTCGTCGAGCCCTACCGTTCCGCAGCCCGAAAATGCAACGGATCCCTGAGGTTCTGTAACTCTCGGTAATAGTAGAGTGGGCTCGGCCGCTTTCCCTTGAACCTCAACCTGCTCAGAAAATCGATCTCGTCTCGGGTGGCGTTGCCCCTGAGCGAAGCGTCTTGAAGGAATTCGGTTAGCCCCGGCTCCTCCTCGGGGGGCTCGTCTGGTTCTTTTTCAACGAACTGAAATCTCTTGGGGTGTCCGGGGACGAGTCTTTGGTTCAGCACAATTTCCATTCCGAAGGTCGAGAGATCGATGTCCCAGGACTCAATCAGCGGGTTCAGGAAAGAAACACAGTTTTCGCCTGAAACGGTGAAGACATCCGTGTCAAGGAACTCCAGGACTATGACTCGCATCTGCTTATAGTTTCGGCCGCTGAGCCGAGCGACGCCGCGGAGCCACGTCTCGTTTTCCAGCTCCGTCTTGGCAACCCGCTTGCTCACGTCGAGGAGATGTTGTGTGACGAGGCGTTCGAGCTCGCCAAAGGGCTGCTTCTCGAAAATCTCCCGGATTTGCTGCCGTCTTTCCGGTACACACTTGCGCAGAATGAGTTCTCGAACCTCCTCGAACAGAGGCGCGGGCGGTTCGCTAAAACCTCGCTTGAACTCTTCCGTTCGCTGCGCGTGAGCGAGTTTCGCCAGCGTACCGCTTGAGAGCTTGAGAAATGTTTCCATCTTCTCGTAGAGATCCGTTCGGTCAGGCGCGGGCGGCAATTTCTTCCGAGTCAGTAGCTGGGACACGTAGGAGTCCGTGACTTCGGCTGCTGCTGCTAGGTCCTTTTGCTCAACCCCCAGCTCCTTCAGTCGCGCCCTGATGACAAGACAAACATCCATTCTCAGGCCTCCTCCTATTTAACCGATCAGGTTAATCAGGAGAATGATCTTGGATTGCGATTGACAAATCAAGATAATTAACTGATTATAGTTAACTGTCGGAAATGATTTCCTGCAGAATGTTACTAAATCGGTTATTGCTCTATCAGCTATTCATAAGCACGGAGAACTGTATGTACGCACGTCGAGTATCAATAGGCCTCAAGCCCAACACCAAGGCCGACTTCACCAACAAGCTGCAGGCCGAAATCCTCCCCCTGCTTCGCAAGCAGAAGGGGTTCCTTGATGAGATCACCTTCGTGAACGAGTCCGGCAAGGAAGCGTTCGCCGTAAGTCTGTGGGATAACAAGGAAAACGCGGAAGCCTACAACCGCGGGTCATATGTAGAAGTGACCAAGATCCTGGCGACGCTGGTTGAGGGAACGCCGCAGGTTAAAACCTACGAAGTCGCGAACTCCACCTTCCACAAGATCGCCGCTACCGCAAAGGCGGCATGAATCAGGAGCAATGCACATGAACGCAGCGACTCCACAATCCTCCAAGACGCCAAGAAGAATCCGGCCGAACTCGATCAGCGCGTCGCCAGAGCGACGGTACGAGATGATCGCGCAAGCCGCCTACTTTCACGCCGAAGAACGTGGGTTTCAGGGCGGTGACCCTGTTGCTGATTGGCTGTTGGCCGAGACCCAGGTCGATGCGCTTCTGTCTCCAGCAGAACGCGATGAGACGGCAAGATGAATCGATTCTCTAGACACTCACCAGCGGTTGTGAGAATCGTTCGTCGCAGCCTATCGGGGACAGCTGTTCGCTAAAAAGCATGCCGCCGACGGGTTTGCCGCCGGCGGGATGTTGCTTTCTGCAACCTCTTTCATTGCCCGCGTCTCCACCATTCGACGCAGCTTGCAGCCCTTCGGCCGAGAATCTCGGCGCGCGGACGGTCGACGAGTGCACGGGCTACATCGCTCGCACATGATTGCCTCGCAACGTGGACGGAGATTCGCTTCGCGCAAACGCAGGTGCGCGCATTCATGCGCAATCGTGATAACGTTGACGATTGGGGTGAAGGAGGCGAGCTCACGCCGATAACGATCTGACCGTCATCGCCGCGAACAAGCATTCCTGCGAGCTCCGAAGAAGATGTACCCTGGCGGGCCACTGAGACCTTCAAGCCACCCCCGAGGCCCGGCACATGAACAGGCGTTGGTTTTTCGCGGTCTCCGTTGGGTCTGTCTTGCTGTTTCTCGAGCCACTCAACCACGGCCGCGTCATGCTCGCCGCGCAAACGGCACCCGCGCCAAATGGCGCCACCACGCAGCCCGGGGCCCCAGACAATCTCAGGGTCGTCTTACTTGGCAGCGGGATGGGCCCGCGGGTCAACCTGCAGCAATTCGGGGCTAGCACACTAGTCGAGGCCGGAAGCGTGCTCCTGCTTTTCGACTGCGGCCGCGGCGCCACCCTTCGCTTGGCCCAGGCCGGAGTGCCCGTCGGCTCGGTCAGTCGCCTGTTCCTGACACATCTGCACTCTGACCACGTCGTCCAGATTCCTGACCTGCTCTTGACGGGTTGGGCCGGCGGTGGACGCACGATTCCACTCGAGGTCTGGGGGCCCAAAGGTACGCGCGAAATGATGGCTGACCTCCAACGGGCATTCGCCTTTGACATTCACATGCGCCGCGATGTGGACGAAAAGCTCGCTGCTGACGGCATCAAAGTGGTCAGCCACGACATCAACGAAGGCGTCGTCCTGGATGAACAGGGTGTAAAGGTGACCGCCCGGATTTATATATATGCGTTCCTTGTTGATCAAACGATCACGGACTTCTGGTACCCGCCTTCGGCTATCGAGTGGACTACCGTGGCCATTCGCTCGTGTTATCAGGAGACACACGGGTATCGGAGAACCTCATCCGGGCTGCTCAGGGTGTTGACGTGCTCGTGCATGAAGTCGCTGACGCGGCAACCAACCCCGATGCTGCACGGCGCCATACCACACCCGAACAGGCAGGCGAGATCTTCACGCGCGTGAAGCCCCGGCTGGCCGTCTACTCACATGCTCCGAACACCGACAGTGTGATTACGCAAACGGGGAAGACGTACTCCGGCCCGCTTCAGGGAGCCGAAGACCTGCTGGCGATCGAGATCGGAGAGCGAATCGAAGTTCGCCGCTTCGCGCGGTGAGTATTCGACTCCAGAAAGCGAGGCATTTGGCCGGTGGCCCTTAGGCCGGCGTCGCGACCAAAGAAGAGAAGATAGTCGCCGGTAACGGTTCGATGACCGCACGTAAACCCATGAATCCCATTACTCATTGCGCTCGATTTATGCCTGCGTTGGTGTGTGCGCTCGCGGTTTCGGGCACGAGTTCGAGCGCGCAGGCTCAGGCGGCGCACGCGCCGGGCGAGGCGGTCTACGCCAAGTATTGCGCGTCGTGCCACGATCAAGTCGACGCGCGCATCCCCACACGCGATTCACTTACGCAGATGTCGCCCGCGCGCATTCTTCGCACGCTCGATTTCGGATTGATGATGAGCATTGCTTCACCGATCAAGCGCGACGAACGCGAGGCCGTCGCGAAGTTTCTGGGTAAGGGAGCCGACGACACGAAACCGCCCGCCAGCGCCTTCTGCAAACCAGCCGACCGCAAGATCATGTCGGCGGGGCCGAACGAATCATGGAGCGGCTGGAGCCCCGATTCGGCCAATACGAGATACCAGCCCGCGAAAAGCGCCGGACTCAAAGCGGCCGACCTCGGCAAGCTGGAGCTGAAGTGGGCGTTCGGTTTCGCAGGCGACGTTACGGCGTTCGCGGCGCCGACGATCGTCAACGGAACGATGTTCGTCGGCAGCGCCGGCGGCACGGTTCAAGCGCTCGACGCGAAATCCGGATGTCTCTACTGGACGTATCAAGCCAACGGTCCGGTGCGCTCGGCGATGGGCGTGTCGAGCGACGGCGCACAGACCTCGCTCGTCTTCAGCGATCAGAACGGTTGGGTCCATTCAATCGATGCGCGCACCGGCGCATCCGCATGGAAGATCAGAGTGGAGCCGCACGAGGCGACGCGGTTGACTGGTGCGGCCGCGGTGATGGACGGCGTAGCCTTCATTCCCGCGGCCTCGTGGGAGGAAACGCGTTCGCTCGATGCCGAATATCCGTGCTGCACGTTTCGTGGCAGCATCACGGCGGTTCGCGTTCGCGACGGGTCGATAGTGTGGAAGACGTATCTCGTCGATTCGCCGAGACGCACCGGCACGACCCGCGTCGGCACGCCGACGTTCGGCCCCTCGGGCGTCGGCGTTTGGTCGAGGCCGACGATCGATGCCGCCCGAGGCCTGCTCTACATCACGACCGGCGATAACTATTCCCATCCCGCGACGCAGACGAGCGATGCCGTCGTGGCTCTCGATATCAAGACGGGGCGCATCGTGTGGACGCGGCAGACGACGCCCAACGATGTCTACAACTCCTCTTGCCCCAACAAAGGCGTGAACTGTCCGGAAGACTCCGGACCGGATTTCGATTTCGGCTCCTCGGTCATGCTGCTGAAAGCGCCGTCCGGCAAGGACATTCTGGTTGCGGGTCAGAAGTCGGGCGTGGTGTACGGCCTCGACGCAAGCGCAAACGGCGAGATCCTCTGGCAAACGCGCGTCGGCAAGGGTGGTACTAACGGTGGCGTGCAGTGGGGGATGGCGAGTGACGGCCGCAATGTCTATGCGTCCGTCTCCGACGTGGTTCGTCCGCCCGGAATCGTGGGCGGGCCAGTCCCGGTCGGCAGCGCGAGCCTCGATCCGAGACAAGGTGGCGGATTGAGCGCGCTGCGCATCGAGAACGGTCAGCGAGTTTGGTTCGCGCCGGCTGCGCCGTGCGATCCACCGCGGCCGGGCTGCAGTCCGGCGCAGCCTGGTGCAGTGACTCTCATCGATGGCGCGGTATTTTCCGGATCCATGGACGGACATCTTCGCGCCTTCGCGACCGCGGACGGAAAGGTGCTCTGGGACGTGGACACCACGAAGCAATACACAACCGTGAACGGGACTGCGGCCAAGGGCGGTTCGCTCGACGGGGCCGGGCCGATCGTGGTCGACGGAATGGTCTATGTGAATTCTGGCTATCCGCGCTTCGGCGGGATGGCGGGGAATGTTCTGCTGGCGTTCGGACTGCCAGCGCAAACGCGCTGAGCGCGCGGCGCGCATGCCCCGACCACTCCCTCCACCGTCAAATCACCTCTACCCGTCGAGGCTCTTCCGCGTAGTGAAGAGTCAGGCGGCCGACCGCGAAATCGACGACTTCATGACCGTCCCGCGCTCGCGCCGAGAGTGACGAGAAGCTCGTCCAACTGCTCGAACTGCTCGGGCATCCCACCCTCCATCCCGGCGATGGCACCGTCGAGAGCTTCCTTCGAGGGATAGAGCTCGTGCAGGACCAGCAGCGTCTTGCCACCTTTTTCCTCGAAGGTCACGGTGGTCACGGCACCGTCATCGCTTTCGTCATTCGTCCAGACGAGCCGCGAGGGCGGTGTCACTTCGAGGTACCTACCGAAGAATGCCATAGGCTTTGAGGCACCGTGACCGAGCTCCACACGGTAGCCGCCCCCGACACGAACATCCGCCTCCCAGGAAATCAGGCGCATGCCTGTCGACTTCGGTGCCCACCACCGCTTGAGCAGCTCGGGCTTGGTCCACGCCTCGAACACGATGCGCGCCGGGCCGTCGAAGGTTCGCGTAACGACTAGCTCACGCTCGGACTTCCGTTCCACCGTACTGCGGTTCTTCATCGGGGTAGGCTCACTGCTTTGTTCTTGCGTCCATCGACCTTCTCCTTCCGTTTGAGCTCCTCGACGACGTTGTCGAGCTCGTCGAAGCGTGCGACCCAGAGCTGGTGGTACCTCTCGATCCATGCCGCCTCTTCCTCCAGTCGGCGCAGGCCGAGCTTGCAGGTCCGCACGCGCCCGACTTTCTCCGTAGTGACGAGCCCTGCCTGCTCCAAGACGCCGACATGCTTCTTCATGCCCGTGAGGGTCATGTGGAACTTCTCGGCAAGGTCCGTGATTGAAGCGTCTGCACGCCCGAGCTGCTCCAGAACGCCGCGTCGGGTGACGTCCGAGAGCGCGGCGAACGAGGCATCGAAGCGTTGCTGATTATACTGAACCATATGGTTCAGTATTTAACACACGGATTGGCGGTACGCAAGGGGAACGCGCGCAGATTTAACTCTGCAGGCTTCGCCCGCGCGTCTCGGGCAGCCAGATCCACGTCGCCGCGCCCACGAGCAAGGCGCCCGCTAGCGTTGCGAACGCGGCGCCGAACCCGTGCTGCTCCGCCATCGAGCCGATGAGGAACGGTGCGGCGCGCCGCAAGCCGGCCGACGTTGAACGTGAATCCCTGCGCAATCGCACGAATCGAGGTTGGGTAGATATCGGCGGTCACGACGCCGAACCCGGAGAAGAACCCCGTGCCGAAGAACGCGACGAGCGGGCCGATTGCGAGCAGCAGCCACGCGTTCCGGGTCACGCTATAGACGAGCGTGAGCGCTGCCGCGATGAGGATATAGGCGATGAACGTTTTGCGCCGGCCGATCGCATCGGCCACGTAGCCGAACGAGACATAGCCGAAGAACGTGCCGGTTTGCATCGTGACGACCAAGAACGTCGTCCATGTCGTGCCGAGCGCGAGCCCGCCACGCTCGATCGGTAGAGAGAGATACGCGGGCACCCAAAGGTTCAGCCCCCAGTACGCGAAGATCGTCGCCGTGCTGAGCAGCGTGAGGAGCGCGGTCGTCGCCGCGAAGCGGCCGCTGAACAGGTCGCGGATCGATGCGCGCGGCGCCGTCGCTATCGCCCGTCGTGACTCCGACCAGACGTCGGACTCCGTCACGCCGCGCTGTATCCACAAGGTCACGAGCGCCGGAAGCAGGCCGATGAAGAACATCCCGCGCCAGCCCACGGTCGCGATCAACGCGGCCGTGGCGAGCGCGGCGAACGCGTAGCCAACGGCCCACGAGCTCTGCATGAGCGCGACGGCCTTGGCGCGGTGCCGATCGGGCCACGTCTCCGAAACGATTGCCGCGCCGCTCGTCCACTCGCCCCCCATTCCGAGCCCGAGCAAGAAACGAAAGACGCCGAGTTGCCAGACGCTTTGCGCGAACCCGCAGGCGGCCGTGAACACCGAGTAGACGAGAATGCTGATGATCATCGCGGGGCGGCGGCCCCTTCGGTCTGCGATCGTCCCGAACAGCACACCGCCGATGCCCGAGGCGACAAGCGTGAGCGACCCCAACATTCCGGCCGTCGCCGTCGAGATCGAGAGGTCCGTGAGCAGAGCGGTCAGCACGAGCGCATAGAGCATCACGTCGAACGCGTCGAGCGCCCAGCCGAGCGACGCGGCGAGCAAAGCGCGCCGCGCGGCCGGCGAGCCCTCGCGAAGCCAGCCGAACAGTCCCGGCGCATCCGTGGCGTTTGGCTGCGATTCGCCGATCGCACTCACCTCAGTCGAAAAACGCGACGAACCGTGCTTCGATGCTGGCGCGCGGCTCCGCGTCGGCCGGTGCGGTCGGATCGTCGAACGCGGTATGCGCCGCGTTGAGCGCGTCGGGTGTGTCCGAGTCGAACGCCTTGAACACGATGACCTCGTCGCTCTTCAAGCGCGGGAAGTAGTACCACTCGTGCGCTGCGTTGTGGCGAACGACGCGCGCCACGAAGGTGTTGCCGGGTATTTCCTCGGGGCCGATCGTCACGTCGAACTCGACTGTATCGCCGTCAGCGACGGTGCGGCCGTCGCAAATCGCGAGCGTGTTGTCCTGCGGCGGCGTCGACGTCGCGCGCCAGGTCTGATAGATCGCGAAGCGCTTATACGGCGCGAGAGACGCTCGTTCCCAGCCTGTGACGAGCTCGACGAAGCGATGCGCCCACTCCGTCGTGTAATCGAGATGCGCGAAACGCGCGGGCTTTGCGGAGCCGTTCTCCTTCGAGCGCTCGCCGAAGCGGATCAGGAGACCGGTTCTCTGCGGCAGCACGTCGCGGGCCCCCGTAAAGTGCTTGAGCATTTGCTGCATCTCGGCGTGATAGCTGCGGCCAAGCAGCTCGAGGTCGCGCGAGCCCGCGACTACGCTGCGATGCTCTGCGAGCACGAACCCCTCGCGCTCGAGCGACGGACCGCCCTTCACCGCGCGCGCGTCGCGCACGCGCATCGTGTGCGGGGCGAAGCGCATGTTCGTGTGCGCGAAGTCACGGACGTCGATGTGCAGTCGCTCGCGCCCCGGCACGGAATAATTGATGACACCGTCGACGACGCTCGGCTCCGCGGAGCGACTCGTTGGCGGTAAAGCATCCCGGTGGCCTTGTCTGGATTTCACGGGTCTTGATTCCTCCGCCTCGGGTGCAAGCTTTGGCTCGGCGCTGCCGGGTCAGGCCTTCGATCGACGCAGCGTCATGGTGAGCTCGAACCGATCGGCTGGATAAACGTTGAGCGCGACCTCGGCGATGACGCCCGAGGTCAACCGGTAAAGGCGCTGAACCTCGATCACGGCGGCGTCGGTAACGACTCCGAGCTTGCCCGCGATTCGCTCCGGAGCGCGCCCCATGCGCAACGATTGTTCGACCTCGGCGACGCTCTCTCCGTACAAGTCCTCGATCCACAGGTAGATCGGCCCCGACCGCCTGCCGAGCAGACGCGCGACGCCCGCGAAGTCGGCATGCACGTAGACCTCCGTCCAGCACACAGGCGTCGGCTCGTTCGGGGCGTAGCGGAAACCTTCGACCCGAAGCCACTTGGAACCGGACTTGCTGTGCAACCGCTGGGCGATCTCGCGATCGATCGCGATGACCTCGGAATTGCTCACGTCGTAGCGAGTCGCGTTGGCGACCTCGATCAGGTCGTTGATGGACGCGACCTCGTGGACGTACGGCCGCGGCGTTCCGGGCCGTACCACCGTCGTGCCGAGACCTTGCCGCGACTCGACGAGGCCGGCGTCGCGGAGCTCGCGCAACGCCTCGCGGATCGTGTGCCGGCTTACGTCGAATCGTTCCCGCAATGCGGCCTCGGGCGGTAAACGCGAGTCCACGGGATAGATGCCCGTGACGATCTCTTGCTTGAGCGTCCGCACAACGCGGCGGTAAAGCGGCCCCGCCGGCTCTTGTGCTCGATACCCGTCAGTCGCCAACGCCGTGACCCCTCTTCGGAACGAGTATCGTGCGCTCGAACGTGATGCAGACTTTGTCCTCTTGCGTCGTACCACGCGTTCGTACGGTCACGATTCCTTGCGTCGGTCGCGACTTCGATTCGCGCTTTGCGATGACTTCCGAATCCGCGTACAGCGTGTCGCCGGCGAATACCGGCGCCGGGAGCTTCACGTCGTTCCAGCCGAGATTGCCGATCGCCTTGTAGCTCACGTCCGTGACGCTCATGCCGACGACGATCGACAGCGTGAGGCAACTGTTCACGAGCGGCCGCCCGAACTCCGTCTTCGCAGCGTACTCGGCGTCGAAGTGCAGCGGATGCTTGTTCATCGTGAGCAGTGTGAACCACGTGTTGTCGGCGTCGGTGATCGTGCGACCCGGGCGATGCTCGTAGACGTCGCCGACCTCGAAGTCTTCGAAGTAGCGGCCGAATGTCTCTCGCCAACGGCGCGGACCGACGTTCTCGTGAACCGTGCGTCATGCACGCTCCTCCCTTCGCTCGACGCCGATCTCGAGCGAAGCAAGAACCTCGTCGGTGTGCTCGCCGAGTCGCGGCTCGCGGAGCACGGGCCGCGCAGGCTCGCGCGGCGAACCGGATCGGCGGGCGCGAGATACCGCCGGCCATGCTCGTCGCGTCGGCAGCGACTTTGCGCGCCGCGACGTTCGGGTCGTCGAGCGGCGTCGAGCAACGTGTTGACCGGCGCGAAGCACACGTCGAGATCCGCGAGCCAATCGAGACTCGCTTCCAACGTCTTGCTCGCGAAGAAGCGCTCCAGACACTCGACGACCGGACGTTGATGCGGCCCGGGGCCGCGCGCGCAGAGCTCGATGAGATCCTCGCGGCCGAGCGCCGCGAGCACCCGTTCGACGAACTTCAGCTCCTGGCCGGCGAGTGCAAGCTGCTTGCCGTCGGGCGTGTCGTAGAGACGATAAAACGCGCCGCCGCCGGTGGTGCGCTCGTGCTTCGGATTCGGTCTGGCGATGCTCGGCGAACGCGGGCCCGAGGATGTTCGGCAGCGCCGCGAGCAGCGCGTCGAGCATCGCGATCTCGACGCGGTCGCCGACCCCGGTGTGCTGGCGCTTCAACAGCGCGATCAGCACGCCGCTCAGCCCGTGCAGCGCGGCCGCGATGTCGGCGATAGGAACTCCGGGCATCGCGGGGCGACCGTCGTCGCCCAAGCGTCATGCTGAGCACGCCGCTGATCGCCTCGATCGCGAGATCGTGCGCGGGCCGCTCCGTAGACGGGGCCAACGGGCAGCACGCCCGCAAGCCGCGCGAGCCACTCGGCCGTCGTGCGCCGGCGAAACCCCGAGTCGAGCGCCGCCGTGAGCTCGCGGCGATGGTGGTGGCGCGAGTTGCCGGTCGCGAACCGCGGCGTCGTCGGCAAGCGGCATGAGGTCGAGCGCCTTCAGCAGCTCGAGCCAGAACTTGTCGCTCATGCACATGATGAAGACCCAGCCGTCGGCGGTCGGAAACGTCTGCACGGGCGCGACCGAGAAGTGGCTGCTGCGCTCGAGCCGCGTCGGCACCTGATCGGTGTTCAGACGCCCACGTGGCCGAGTAGTTCAGCTGATGCAGCGCCACGTCGAACAGCGACACGTCGACGTCGCAGCCCTTGCCGGTGCGCTGCGCGTTCACGAGGCACGCGAGCAGGCCGACCATCGCGGTCGTGCCCGTCATGAAGTCGATGATCGACGGCCCGAAGCGCGCCGGCGGACCGTCGGGCTCGCCCGTGAGGCTCATGAGGCCGGCTTCGGCCTGCATCAGGAAGTCGTAGCCCGGCCACGCGGTGCGCTCGTTGTCGCGGCCGTACGCCGAGATGTGCGCGCACACGACGGCCGGATTGATCTTGCCGAGCTGCTGCGTAGTCGAGCCCGAGCTTCGCGGGTTGGTCGCCGCGCAGATTGTTGATGACGGCCACGGAAGACTTCACGAGCTCCGCGAAATCGCGCTGGCCTTCGCGCGGACTTCAGGTCGAGCGCCACGCTCTTCTTGCTCGTGTTCCAGGCCTGGAAGTACTGGCTGTCGCCTTCGCCGAGCAGATGCGGCCCGACGTTGCGCGCGGGATCGCCGCCGGTGCCGGGGTTCTCGATCTTCACGACTTCCGCGCCGAGCGCGGCCAAGCAGCTGCGAACCGTACGGGCCCGGCGCCCCACACCTCGAGGCTCAGGATCCGAAAGCCCTCCAGCGGCTTCATGCGAGCGGATTCCTCTTGAGCCACTGCTTCGCGATGATCACGCGCTGGATCTCGTTCGTGCCCTCGCCGATGACGGTCAGCGGCGCGTCGCGATACAGCCGCTCGATGTCGTACTCCTTCGAGTAGCCGGTACGCGCCGTGAATGCGCATCGACTCGATGCTGTTCTCGAGCGCGGCCTCGGACGCGAAGTATTTCGCCATGCCGGCCTCGAGGTCGCAGCGCTCGCCGCGATCGAACGCGGCCGCGGCGTCGAGCGTGAGCAGGCGCGCCGCGCGCGCACGCGTGGCCATCTCGCCGAGCTTCAGCTGAATCGCCTGGTGCTCGCAGATCAGCTTGCCGAACGTCTTGCGCGTCTGCGCGTAGTCGGTCGCGAGCTTCAGCGCGCCTTCGGCGATGCCCACGCCGCGCGCCGCGACGTTGATGCGGCCGAGCTCGAGCCCGCCCGTGACCTGATAGAAGCCCTGGCCTTCGACTCCGCCGATCAGGTGATCGGCCGGCACGCGATAGTTGTCGAACACGAGCTCCGCCGAGTCGATGCCTTGTAGCCGAGCTTGTCGAGCTCACGGCCGACGGTGAAGCCGGCGCATCTTCGGCGCGA
Organism: uncultured Gammaproteobacteria bacterium; assembly: GCA_963841645.1. Lineage (GTDB taxonomy): Bacteria > Pseudomonadota > Gammaproteobacteria > Steroidobacterales > Rariloculaceae > FEN-1219. The sequence continues at coordinate 18,370 of CAWJDS010000001.1, forward strand.
TGAACAGGCTCATGCCCTTGTGCCGCGGCTCGGCGTTCGGATCGGTCTTCACGAGCAGCGCCACGCACGAGCCATGGGCGCCGTTCGTGATCCAGGTCTTCGTGCCGTCGATGACGTAGTGGTCGCCGTCGCGGCGCGCCGTCATTCGAATGCCCTGCAGATCCGTGCCGGCATCGGGCTCGGTGAGCGCGAGCCCGCCGCGGATCTCGCCCGATGCGAGCTTCCGCGGCGATGGACGCGCGCGGCAGCCCGAAGCCGCTCTGGCTCGATGCCGATCCCGCCGCGCAGCGCGCGTCGCGCGCCGAGCTGATGGAATCGCGAACGCGTACTTCGAGGGCGTGCAGCGCAACGACGGCAAGGGCTACTACCCGTTCACCGACGACTGCGATCGGATCGAGAACGGCGCGCACACGACGAACACGCCGAGCGGTCCGACGACCCCGGGCGGCTTCAACTACATGGCGCTCGACTGCAAGAAGCAGCTCGAAAGCGGTTATCTGGCGATCGTCACGTCCGTGTACATCATCGCCGCTTTCCGCTGGTCGACGAAGAGCGCGGCGTCGTCTGGGCGAACTGCGGTGTTCGATCTCGGACGGTACCGTGCGCAGCATCAAGCTTACGAACGGCGAGACGGTCGACATGGGCGCCTTCGCGGGCCGCGCGTCGAGCATCGAAGTCAGCGAGGCGTTCAGGATCGAGCACGGCAAGATCCGCCGCGTCGAGATGATCGGCGGCAGCGCGCCGTATCACCTGAACTCGCCGGGGCGGACTCAGCGGCCGCTGACGACGGTTCTCAGGCCTCGCGATTTCGTTTCCGCAAGCTCGTCAGCGTCCGGCTTGCACAAGGCGCTTCTCCATCACGTAGTCGTCCATCACGAACCCGCCGCCGATATCAACGACGACCTCTTCGCGAATCGCGAAGCCCGCGCGTCTGTAAAGCTTGATCGCCTTCTCGTTGCGCTTGTTCACCTGGAGGATCAGCGTTCGCGAGCTGCGGTCAAGCACGCTGCGTTCGACGTGCCCGAGCATCATGGCGCCCAGGCCCAGACCGTGAAGGCGCGGCAGCAAGTAGAGCTGCTCGAGCTTCATCTCTCCGATTTCGCTGGTCAGAGCGTAGCTGCAATAACCCGCGAGCTCGCCGTCGATCTCCAACAAGTCCATCCAGCGATCCTCGGCGCGAAGATAGATGCGGAGGTTGTCGGGTGCGAAACGGCCGCCGAGCATATATTCGATTTGCGCTGTCGTGATGAGCGTCGTGTAGTGCGCGAGCCAGATGCTTCGGGCCAGAGCTGCGACCGCATCGAAGTCGCGCTCCTCGAGCGGGCGAAGTATCTGGTTCGATTTTTTCTCTGCAGTCACGACCGCACGCTCCACGAGCACCGAAATGCGACCACAAGGAATCGCAGCGCACAGCAATTCCACGGGCGACGCCGAGCCATCCTCCCGTTCAGATGCTCTGTCGCATGTTGCTCCATGCGATCTCGGCGATGCCAAGCAGAGCGAGCAGCCCGCCATAGAACGCCCAGCGACTGTCGTTGACCATGAACCCCTGAAGGATTGCGGATGGCCCCACGCCCAGCCCCTGCATGATCCAGATCGAGCCCATCGCAACCATCAACAGTCCGATAAGGCTGCTGACGACTCTCATGAGGACGTTGAAAGCGTGCCGCATCTCGTTCTCCTAGGATTCATGGTGCACTGATCGTCGACAGCGACGTATCAAAGTCTAACGTGCGTCGTGAAAGATCACGCCGGCCGTGTACCGTTGCCCCGAGCGAACGAGGCTTGCGCCATGGCGCATCGTGACGCGGTGGTAACCACGGGCGCCGCGGCGCGGCCGTTGCGCCACCGCGAAGATCGCCCCGTCACCCCTGGCAAGCGGCACAACCTCGACTCGTGATTGCATGCGCGGTCTCTGCTCCGTGACGACGAATTCGCCGCCGACGAAGTCCTCGTTCGGCGCCGACAGCAAGAATACCGCTTGGAGCGGAAACACGTGCTCGCCATAGAGGTCCTGATGCAGGCAGTTGTAGTCGCCCGGGCCGTAGCTCAGCACCAACGGCGTGGGACGTGTCTGCCCGGCGCGATGACAGCGCTCGATGAATTGCTCGTGGGTGTCGGGATATCGGAGGTCGCTCGCGAGCAGCTCGCTCCACCGATTCGCAATCGGCGCGAGCCGCGCGTAGAGCGATACGCGCAGCTCGGCGACGATCGTCGGCAGCGGATAAGCAAAGTACTTGTACTCGCCGCGTCCATAGCCGTGCCGCGCCATCACGACGCGGCTCCGAAAGATCCGCTCGTCTGCATAGAGAGCCGCGAGCTCGCGGCATTCGGCATCCGTCAGTAGACCGGCGAGCGGCGCCCAGCCAACTTCGTCTAGGTTGGCAGCCATGCGCCCCCATTCGTACTGGGCGACGCGATCCGAGATCGAATGCGCGACAGCTGTCATGGCGAAAGTCTAGCGATCGCTCCGCGGCCGCGGCACCCAAATCACTCGTTTGAATCCGTGCGCTGAACGCGGCCGTCCCAGCACGCGCGATTGGCTCGATCATGTCGTCGCGGCAAGCTGCACGAAAAGCGCGTTGAACTCGTCGGAGACGAGCTGCGGGAAGTGGTGCGGCGAGTGGATCACGACGTGGCGGCCGCCACCGAGCGCCGCGACCGTGTCGCCGACGACACTGAAGGCCGGGCTCCACCCGCCGGTGACGACGAGGAACGGAGTACCGCGCTCGCGTAGCGCCGCGAGTTGCTGCTCGAGCGTTTCCTTTTTCGGCAGCACGACCCGACGCACCGCCTTACCCATCCGCCTTTGCTCTTCGGGGCTCGTCGCTCCGCCGATTCCGGCGGGGATTGCGAGAATCTTCGCCATGCGCTGCATTCGTGCTCGCGCCGACAGCGAGAACACCAGAGCGCCAACCACCCTCAGCAGCACGCGTCGCACACGCGGATCGCGCGCCGCAAGACCCAGCATGGCGGGTTCGATCAACGTGAGAGAGCGAACCGCAGCAGGTCTGCGGCTGGCAGCCGCGAGCGCTACGCAACCGCCGAACGAGTGGCCGATTAGGTGCGCTGAGTCGCCGAGCAGTTCCGCAGCCCACTCGCCGTCGGCCGCTGCGTCGTCGGGGCGCCCGGGCGACGGGCTCTTGCCGTGACCAGGGCGATCCGGCACGAGCAGCTGGAAACCTTGCATCGGCGAGGCGCTGCTGCGCAGCGAAGTGACTCGCTCCGCTCGTGCTACTTCCCTGCACGCCGCCGTGAATCAGCACCACGCGCGTGCCCGACTCGCCCCAGCGTGTGACGTGCATCGGTGAGCTCACGGGCGAACAGTGCGGCGACCGGCCGCCGCTCTCCGCTAGTGCCGTATCTGCGACGTGATGTTCGAGGTCTCGTAGACTTCGCAGTTACCGCGCTCCGCCACGAGCCCTGCGTCGGGGTTCGGATTGGCGGTCAGTTTCCGCGGCGTCATCACCCACGGCTCCACGAGCACCTCGGGATCCTCGACGGTGACTTCGTACAGAATCTCGTTGCCTTTGCGCGTGAACTTCTCGACGACATGCATCTGATCGGAGTGGAAGAAGCCGCCGCGCGCGAGCCAGGTCTGATCGTTGAAACCGACGGAGTCGAGCACGAGCGTGTCGCCTTCCCAGCGCCCGACGGTCTGCCCCATGTACCGGGTCGTCAGGTCTTTCGGGTCGTGCTGGCGGTTGTCGGTCGGAACGATCCGATACTCCGGGTAACCTCCGCCACCGTCGAAGCCGCCGCCGTAAATGAACGTGATGTCGCGTGCGGTTTGGAAGACGCGCGTCGGGCCTCCTTGGCGCGGGATTCCGAGCGGCTGGCACGTCATGACCGGATCTTCCTTGTTCGTCCACATGTCGAGCTGCTGGACCTTGTCCCAGAGCTCCGGCTTGTAGAGCGGACGGTTCGGACCGAACCGCGACGGAGCCTCGAACTCGAAGTCGGTCGTCTGATTCCACGCGGGCGAGCAGTCGGAGCTCTGCGTCGGACCACAGCGCCGGTTGCCGTAGCGCCAGTTGAAGAATCCTACGAAGGCGTTCCAGTTGCCGGTCAGATCGGGCTTGCCGTCGAGCCGCGGCGTCGGCTGCTCGGCTGCAGGCTGGGCAGGCTGTTGGGCCGGCGGCCCGAACGGGGACGCGAGCACCGGTATGGTCGCGATGGTCGGGAACGGCGCGGGAACCTTGATCGCCGCCTTCACGCTCGCGGGCACGGGCACCATGACATACACGCTGCCGGTTTCGGTCTCCGTTGTCGTGAGCTCGCGCACGACTTTGCCGTTCTGCTTCTCGGTCATCTTCCCGGCGTACAGCACCTCGACCTTGTTGAGGGAGCTGTTCCAGTCGTTGTAGTCGCCGTAGACGAACTCGGTCGTCGTGGAGCCTTGCTTCACGACCACGGTCTCAGCCATGTACTTCGCGTTCAGCGTCGCCGTCGCCGTCGCACCGGCGACACCGGGGATCGGGAACGTCACGACGGGCTTACCGCCCTCCCATGCGACCTTTGTCCCACCGACGGTTGCAGCGCCGTCGTCGGGGAGCTTGTTCGCGTCCGGCTGCTTGGCGGCCTGAAGGGCGGCTTTCGGCGCGCCCTGCGGGCTCGCCCAGAGCCGGATCAGCCGCTCCTGCACCGCGTTCGCAATCGGCGTCGCCTTGCCCTTCCCCTTGGCGATCTCGGCACCCACGATGTCCTCGTTCCACGCGTACGGCCCGCTCACGACCTCGATGGCGGAATAGGTCTTGCCGGCTCGAGTGCACGTGTACTGGATCCGCTCGCCGGACGTCTGGTAGTTAATGCTCGCGCGATACTTCGTCAGCGCACAGGGCTGCCCGTCCACTTGAACGGTGCCTTTCCCTTGGTACTCGAGCGAGACCATCAGCTCGTGCTCGTCGATACCGCGGAGCATCCCCATGTGCCAGGTCCAGTTGAACAGCACGGCCTTCAGGTCTTTGGCGTCGGCGGCAGGCGTGTAGGGCGGCGGAGCCGGAGGCGGAAAGCCGCCTTGGGCACTGGCCGTCAGCGGCGCGGCGGCCGCGAGCACGAGCGCGACTGCGCCCGAGAACCCAAGCATTTCTCGTCGAAAATCCATCGTGCGAGGTCCCCCTGGAGTACGCGGCGGCTAGTCGGTGCTGGCGCCGTTGGAGATTTGGATCTCGCGCTTGTCGGCCAGCGTGATGGTGCGGATGAAGCCGAGCGGAGCGCCATTGCGCGCCGCGAAGTACTTGATCGTCACCGAGTCGCCGACGTTCACCGCGTTCGGTCCGTTCTTGCTGATGCCGAGCCCCGCGAGCACGTTCGCCGAGCCGGTGGTCATCACCCACTCCGTCGTCGTGCCGTCGGCGTTCTTCACGTCGAGATGCATCGCGCCGTGCGGGTTCGTGAACGCGACTTTCGTCAGAACGCCCGTCACCTGACCTTCCGTCTTGATGTCGTACACGCCGGAGAGAGAGTGGTGAGCCTGCGCCGCGCCGGCGGCGATCAAGCCGCCCATTACGACGCATGCCAAAAGCCGCTTAATCATTCGCGCGCCTCCGAAAATTCGATGTCGCTACAAAGCTTGGGAACCGGAAAACGCGGCGGAGCGTAGCATTCGCGTCCACTTCGCTCAATTGACGCGCGTGACGCACCGCGGACGGCAGGGTCGACGTAAAGATTTGATGAGACGCGGGCAGCGGGCAAGCCAAGTCGGGTGTGGTCGCCTGCAAGCAAGCCGCAATACTGGATTCGGCTCGCCGTTCCGGCGGGCATGTGCTGCCGCCGGAACACTTGAATCAGAGCGATACCGGACCAGAAAGGGGTCCGGTATCTAGTTAGGTCGCGTTGGCTTCGGTAGCCGCCACGCCCATCAACAGGCCCAGGCAGATGATCGCGATGATGCTCATTTCCGTAATCTCCTTGCACTTCGTTGAACGTACTTTAGCGACGGACTGATATGATTCCTAGTGATCATTTTTCAAGGGTTCCATGAACTAGGGTCATATCAATATGCTGACTCGCCAACTGTCGCGCATGGACCTCAATCTCCTGTTGACGCTACAGGTGCTGCTCGAATGTCACAGCGTTTCGGTCGCCGCGCGCGAGCTGCATCTGACTCAATCCGCGATCAGCAAGGCGCTCGGGCGGTTGCGAGCTCAATTCAACGACCCCTTGTTCCTGCGAGCGTCCAAAGGGCTCGTGCCAACGCCCTTCGCTCAGCGCCTACGGCAGCCGCTGCGCGAATGGCTCGAGACGGCGGCGGGATTGTTCGTGCGCGAAGACTTCGATGCGGCTTCTTGGAAAGGCGAGTTCATGCTGGTCGCGCACGACTACGTTCACGTCACGCTCGTCCCGCGCCTGCTGGCGCTGCTGCACGATCGTGCACCCGGAATAACGCTGAAGGTTCAGAGTCAATACAGCCATCAGCTCGACGGCCTGGAACGAGGCGAGATCGACTTCGTGCTGAATTTGCAGTTCTCGAATCTGCCGGCCGAGTTCCGGTCGGAAGTGATGTTTGAGGACGAGCCCGTGATCTTGGCGCGGACGGGCCATCCGCTGCGCAAGAAACGGTGGAACCGTGACGACCTCCTCCGCTATCCACGCATCGCGCTTCGCGTGCCGGACATGGAGCGGTTCATGATGTTTCTGCCGCGGGCGGGACAGCCGGCACTCAGTCACGTCTGGCCCGCAGCGTACGAGAGCGACAATTTAATTGTCGCTCTCGCATCGGTTTCGCGCACTGACTGTCTGCTGCCCGCCGGCGGGTTGCTGAATCGACTCGCGACGCGAGAGCTCAACTTCAAACCGTTGGTCTCCACTTACACGCCGCCGTTCAAGCTGGCCTATTGCCTCGTGAGCCATGAGCGCGTGCAAAATTCCGCTCCGCACCAGTGGCTGCGGCGGACGATCGGCGAGTTGTTTCGGGAGCTGTGATCGTCCCGATGAGACGTCCATCAAGTTGCGCGCGATCCGCTCGCGCGCGACGGGCAGAAGGCGCACGAGGAATGTCAGAGACCGGTTCGCGGTAGACTCCGCACCCGATGTCCGCCAACTCACGTTCAATCGCTGAGCGCCCTAGCGCGATAAACGCGCCCGCGGGGCCCGCTGCCGCATCACCGACTCTCAGCACCCAGCTCTCCGCCCGCGGCGCGTTCCTGCTGAACGGCGCGTTCGTGTTGGGACTCGTGGTGCTCAGCCAGCTGCCGCTGCTCGACCAGCGCCCCGTCGTGAGCGCGTCCATCCTTGGCGCCGCGGGCGTGCTGCTCGCGTGGAGCGTGCTCTTGTTCGGAGTGCTGCGACGCGGCGAGACGGTGAAGCTCGAAATCGTGCTGCGCCGCCAGCATTACCTACAGGCGTTCCTGCAGGGCTCCCTGATCCTTTACTGGGGTTACTACTGGCGCGAGGTCTATCACGCGGCGCCGCTGATCGTGGCGCAACTGCTCTTCGCGTACGGCTTCGACAGCCTGTTGTCGTGGACGCACCGCCGCACGTACGCGCTCGGCTTCGGCTCGTTCCCGATCATCTTCAGCATCACGCTGTTCTTCTGGTTCAAGGATCCGTTCTTCTACTGGCAGTTCGTGATGGTCGCGATCGGCCTGACCGCGAAGGAGTTCCTGCGCTGGAAGCGCGACGGCATCAACACGCATATCTTCAACCCGTCGTCGTTCCCGCTCGCCGTAGTGTCGGTCGCATTGCTGCTCGCCGGTGCGACCGACATGACGTGGGGCTTCAGCATCGCGCAGACCGAGTTCTATCCGCCGCACATCTATCTCGCGCTGTTCCTGATCGCGCTGCCCGGGCAGTTTCTGTTCGGCGTCACGCCGATGACGTTCGCCGCCGTCACGACGACGTTCGTCTTCAGCCAGCTCTACTACGCCGTCACCGGCAGCTATTTCTTCGTCGACTCGCACGTGCCGATCGCGGTATTCATCGGCATGAACCTGCTGTTCACCGATCCCGCGACGTCGCCGCGCACCTTGGTCGGTCGCCTCTCGTTCGGCGTGCTCTATGGGCTCAGCACCGTCCTGTTGTACGCACTGCTGTTACCGAACAATCCGGGGTTCTACGACAAGCTGCTGCAAGTGCCGCTGCTGAACCTGTCCGTCATCGCTCTGGACCGGGTCGCGAGATCGCCGCTGCTCAAGGCGCTCGACCCCTCAAGCATGGAGCCGCGACTGGCTGCCTTACCGCCGTCATCTCGCCTACATGAGCGTGTGGGCGGTCGCGTTCGGCGCGATGAGCGCGTCCGGCTATATAGGCGACGAGCATCCGGGGCAGTGGACGCCGTTCTGGGAACAGGCATGCGCGGCCGGCAAGCGCGACGCGTGCCTCAACCTCTACTTCCTGCACGACGGCTTCTGCGAAGACGGTTCCGCGTGGTCGTGCAACGAGATCGGCATCATGCTCGCGGAGCGCTACGACAATCGCTCGCGGGCCGCGGCCGCATTCAAGCGCGCGTGCACGCTGCAATTCGCGGCCGCCTGCGACAACGCAACGGCTCTCGTGACGGCCGGCGCACTACGCCACGACGCGCCGACCGCGCTCGACTATCGGTTCATCCTACGCGGCAGCAAGGGGCCGCTTCGCGACGAACGGCCCGCGCGGCTCTACGCGCGCGCGTGCGAGCTCGGCTGGCCGGACACCTGCGGCCGGACGTAGGTCGGATGTTCCGATCCAGATCAAAGCGCGCGCCCTTCAGCGCGCCTCTTCGCGCGCGATCGCAAGCGCTTCGTCGAATCCAGGTGCGCTCATTCCGGCCAGGAAACTCGCCAATGACATCTTGCCGAGCACGAACATCGTCGCTCGCGAGGTGGGCGCATGCTCGCCGCGAGCGAACGCCGCCCTGAATTCGGCGGGAGTCGGAGCGTCGAGATCGGACTCGGGCGTGTCGCGCGCCTGCGACGCCGCGATGCTCAACAGGAGTCCGGCGTAGTAGAGGCGCGTGAGCTGGCGCATCAACCTGAGGCGCGCGCGCAGTGCGCGGTCGGGCTCCCCGCCGAGCCACGCCTCAACGAGCGCGCGTTCGAGCTCAGGCGTCTGCGCAAAGCTCTCGACGAGTATCGCAACGTCCGTCAGCGGATCGTTGCGGTACGCGGTCTCCCAATCGACGAGCCAAAGGCGCTCGCCGTCGAACAGAACGTTTTGCGGGTTCGGATCATTGTGACTCGACACGAGCGTCGACTCGTCCCAACGATACGCGGCGCGCACGCGCTCGAACGCCTCGGCGTGCGGATCGAGTAAGCCGGCGGCAAAGAGGCGCGAGCCGCGCACGAAACCGAAGATCCGCTCCACGACGTGCGGGAATGCCCAGAGCTGCGGGAACGCAGGCGTTCGCTGAAGGCTAGCCGCGAGACGGCCGAGATCGTTCGCGAGCGCGCTGCCGCCGCCCGGATATTCGGCGAGCGGCCGCTGGGGGACGAAGTCCATCACGGCCACGCCGGCGTCAGCGTCGACGTAGCGCAGCGCGGGCGCGATGCCGGCCTCCGCGGCGATCCGCATGCAGTCGTATTGATGCGGGTTTCGCAACGGACTGCGGCGCGTCTCGATCCGCAGTAGGTACGATCTACCCGCCACCTCGACGCGATAGGTCAGCGCTCCCGACGCGCCGCCGCCGATCGGCTGCAACGCGTCCACGGCGGAAGACCCGAACGCGGCCGCAAGCGTCGCGCGCGCCGTCTCGCGGCGCTCGGCGGGAACGCTCTCGAACGACCCGGCGCCCATAGCTCAGGTCCGCGATTGGGTCAGATGCAAGTTCACGAGGAACAGCAGGTACGACGTCGCGAACAGGCTTCCATCGACTCGCACACGCAATCGCGCGTGCCGCGCGTCGTGCTCGGTCCGCACTTCGAGAGGCGGATCGCCCGGCGGATGATTTTTCGCGGCGTTTAGCAGGTGATCGTTGATGGCGACCGCCTTCTCGCTCCCGACATTGTCGACGTCCACGACGAGCGAAGTGCCCGCGCGCTCATCGATGAGCCGCTCGCCGCCTTGTGTCTTGCTGTTGAGCAGCCGCAGAACGCCCGGCAAGCTGCCCGCGACGGTCAACGTTAGGCGCGAACGAGCCTCGTCGTACGCCTCGGCGATCTCTAGCGGACCCTGCTCCGACGCTGCGGCGAGATCGCCTAGGAGCTGCGCAGATCGATCAGCCCTGGCACGATCGATCCCGTCCAGATGCACGGCGCCGGTCACGTGCGCGCGTCTCTGCACCTGCAGAGCGGCTTCGTTGCTTTGACTCGATATTTGCATACATCACTTCTTCAATAACGCGACGGTCAGCATTAGGGCCGAAGCCGTGCCGGCCGCGCCCCCGAACAGCATGACTTTCAAGTGCCCGATGTCCTGGTCGTAGATCGCTTCGACGCGGACCTCCTCCTCACCCGTTTCGGAGCGGTGAGCAAACGCCTTCAGCGCGCTCTCGAGCTGGCTCGCGGACTCGGGGCTGATCGCGTCGATCTCGACGACGCACGACGCGCGGACATGGCGCTGCCGCTTCGCACGCTCGCTGTCGGTGAGCGGCAGTGGGAGGCCCGTGAACGCCTCGAGATCCGAGCGCGCGATGCGATATTGCTTGCCGATCCGGACGGCCTTCAGCCGGCCCTCGCGCACATAATTGCGCACGGTTTTGACGTGCAGATTCAGGCGCTTCGCGATGTCGAAGACGGACAGCAGCTCTGGGGTTTCAGCCACGGGCGAACTCAGTGACGATATGGACGGGTCGCGACTCTATAGTCTCTATTATTCCCTGTCAAACTGACTTATAGGGAAGTTTAGAGTACTTAAGACCGCAAATGGCGAAGCGGCTGCTCTGGCCGCCAACCCGCGTCGGCAGCAACCACCCTCGCGCCCGAGAGGGGTCACGAGCGCGTCAACTAACGGCTTGCAGGCCTCAGTCGGTCGAGTCGCGGTTGGCGCAAACACCGAATTGGAGCGATGTCGCCTGCTTGAACACATGAGTCCGAGACTTGAACTTCCACCCGTCCTTCGTCTTCACGTATTCGTCCTCGTAGCCCCCTTGAAGCTCGATCAGGTGCGGGTAGCCGCAGACTCCAACAGTGACGAGCCGATGCTTGCCGACGGCTCCGTCCTTGGTCGGAACGATCAGGTGGTTGGTCACGATGTGCGTGAGACCGTAGCCGAGCTGCGTCTTGGGATCGGCGCAGCCGCCCTTGCCGTCGCCGCCGGCCGCCTTCGCGAGCGCTTCGCGGCCTTTGGTCACGAACCTACGCTGCTCGTTCGACGTCGTTCCGAATTTGTCGGCGACGGCGAACTGACCATCGGCAACATAGAGGTCCGCGTAGTCGTAACCGCCGTTCACGCAACGGTCGAGCAACCACGCATAGCGAACGGCGAGCTGCTCGATTTCGGCATAGTCGAGCGCGGTGAGCTTCATCGCGTCGGGCGGCGCCTTCGGAACGAGCTCTTGGGCGACCGTGAACGGCGCGTAGATCAGCGCGAGTAGCCCCAGCAAGTATCGAGACTTCGCTGCATCGCTCATTGGAATGACTCCCTGGTTTTGGCTTTACGATTCCGACCGGCGCTCGAGCCCGGAAACGGTTACATCACGGATTGATCTCGGTGAACGCCTGGCGGGACTTGAACTTCCACGCCCCGCGCTCGCGGACCAACGTGTCCTCGTAGTGACCCGCCCTCTCCGGCTGCGGTTTGCCGTTCGCGCCGACGACGACCCAGGTCCAGCGCGACCACGCGGTCGCTGTGTCGCCGTTCACGTCGATGTCGAAGCTCGTCATCGCGTGATACGAGTTCTCGTAGAGAGCCGGCGACATCCGCTCGAACCCGGCAGCAACCATCTTAGCGATCGCGTCCGGTCCCGTGGCCGCGCCCATCCCGCCCTTCCACGACCCGTCCTGCGCGAACAGCGCGCCGTAAGCCTTGAAGTCGCGTTTGTCGAGCTCGCGCCCGTAGTGGACGAGAAGCGACTGAATCGCTTCGACGTCTTCCGTCTTGCGAAGCCGCGCTTCTAGCGCATCGGCACCTTCAGCCCTGTGCGCGAAATCGCCGAGCACGAACGACAAGACGGCTGCCGCCGCCGTCGTCCCGATAATTTGTCGAATCTTCATGCATGTCTCCCCTCGAGGCTGCGCGGACTCGCGCACGCCGAAAGATACCCCATGCGAAACGCCGGCGGGCGCCTCGGCGCGGGGGAATTCGAGCCGCGGCAAGATCGAGACGGAAGCGCCCACGGCACTCGCGGAATTGGCCATACTAGCGCCCCGGCGGACGGGTCCGCGCAACGGGAGAACCGAATGAACAGCGTTACGCGCCGGCGATTCATGACCTTGGCGGGAGTGACTGCCGCCGGTCTGTCCAGAGCCGCAGCCGCACAGCAAACCGAAGAGACACCGGGACGAGACCGCTCGCAGGCATCACGCACTACGACTCGAGCGAAGGACCTCACCGATGACGAGCTCGAGGCAATGTTCCACCGCTGCTCGAACGCCGGTCGGTGGGGTGCTGACGACGAGCTTGGCACGCTGAATTACGTGAACGCGGCCAAACGTATCGCCGCGGCGAAGCTGGTGCGTACCGGCGAGGTCGTTTCGATCGGACGCGACATCTCGAAGACCGCGAGCAAAGTCGACCCGCACCCCGTTCAGCTCATGGTTACCTACAACGGCAATTCGCCGGGCATCAGCGACTACTTCACGATGGCGCCGCACGGCATGACGATCACCCATCTCGACGCGCTCTCGCACTTCATGTTCAACGACACGCTTTACAACGGGCGCAAGCGTTCAGCCACGATGAGCGCCGACGGCACGCAGTGGGGCTCCATCTTCGCGATGCGCGCGGGCGTTTTCACGCGTGGCGTGCTGCTCGACGTCGCTGCCGCGCGCGGGGTGCCGTGGTACGAATCGAACGAGTACGTGACGGTCGCGGACTTCGAAGCCGCCGAGAAGCGGCAGAACGTGCGCGTCTCGTCCGGCGACGCGCTGCTCGTGCGGACCGGAATGGAGCGCATGGAGCAGGAGCGCGGCGTTCAAGACATCTACCCGCGCGCGGGCTTCCACGCCGAGTGCGCGGAGTGGATGCACGCGCGCGAGGTCGCGATCTACGGCGGCGACTGCATCGAGAAGCTGCCCTATCCGAGCGAGCGGTTCCCTTCGGCCATGCACATGATCGCCCTCGCCTCGATGGGCCTGCCCATTCTCGACTGGCCCGGCCTGACGACGCTCGCGGAAACGTGCAGCCGCCAGAAGCGCTGGGACTTTCTGCTGACGACGGCCCCGATGCGGTTGCCAGGCGGCACTTCGGCGCCGGTGAACCCGCTGTGCTTGTTCTGAATCGGAAGCCGAACAGAGCGCGGCTTTCGAGTATTCTCATGGGCCCAGCAAAAACACGAGAACGCGACCCATGAGCACGCCGCCCCCGGTCCTCACCGAGCTGAAGCTATCCGACCAGATGAAGAGCGCGGTCAACGCCGCGTTCGAGACCGGCCGAGCGATATCGATCGCCTATGTCGACGAGAGCGGCGGACCGCAGCTCTCTTACCGCGGCAGCACCCACGCGCACAGCGACACGCAGCTCGCGATCTGGGCTCGAAACCCACAGGGCCGGATCCTCGAGTCGATACGCAAGAACCCGCGCGTGGCGCTGCTCTATGGCAACTTCGATCCCGCCGCACGCGGCTTCATGAACTTCCGGGGCCGCGCACGGATCGATGAGAGCGCGGACGCCCGCAAGCGCGTTTACGACGAATCGCCCGAGTTCGAGCGCGACCAAGACAAGGATCGCAAGGGCGTCGCGCTGATCATCGACCTCGACAGCGTCGAGGGTTTTTTCGGCGGCGCGGTCCTCAGGATGAAGCGCTGATCCGCGCCGCCGTCTGCCGCTCAGAACTTGATCTTGTCTAGGAACCCGGTAAGCGCGCCGTTGAACTCTTGCGGCTTCTCCATCATCACGAAGTGCCCCGTGCCCGCGACCTGCGTCGCGGAGAAGTTCGGCAACACTTCGCGCGTCTTCGCGAGATCCGGCAGCTGCGAGGTCCCCGCATAGATCGCGAACGCCGGCGCGCGGATCGTGTCGGTCCAGCGAATCGACGGATCGAACATCGAGGCCATCGCACCCGCGGCCGTCGCCTCGGGCGGCGCGAGCATCATCGCGAGAACGCTCTTTTGCACGGCGGGCGGCGTGTTTGGCGTGAACATCGAGCGAATCATCGTCTCGCGATTCTTCAATCCGTCGGGCCCGGTGACGGGCGGCGGACCCTGGCCGGCGGCAGGCGTCCCGAACCCGCGCACGTCGAGCGGGCCATCGACCGCAACGAGACCGGCGACATGATCCGGGAACATGTGCGCGTATTGGCGAATCACGGGCGCGCCCATGCTGTGGCCGATCAGCACGACCTGCTGCGCCTTCGACTCGACGCGCACGGCTTCCACCGCGCGCGCGAAGAGGTCCATCGTGAACTTGCCGTCTTTGGGCGACCCGCTCTGCCCATGACCGGGCAAGTCGAGCGTGATGACTCGGTACTTCTTGTCGAAAGCCGGCACCTGCGCCGCCCACGACGTGCTGTCGCACGTCCAGCCGTGCACGAACACGAGCGCGGGGCCCGTTCCCGTTGCGGCCGAATGAATCGGAATGCCGTCGACGGACGCCGCAGAAAGCGGCTGCGCGGCCGCGAGCACGAGCGCGAGAGTCAATGCGAAGATAACGCGTTGCATGATGCCCCCCTTCCAAGGTCAGACTGGGCCGGCCGTGGATCGGCGCGGATGCTGAACCTTGCCCGCGTCACGCGTGGTTGTCGAGATGCGATGTCGAAACCCGCGGTCGGCGATCGTTGCCCCCCGCTGCGATCCGCGGCTAGCATGCCCCCGCCACGAGCCGCCAAGGGATCTATGGCCGAGATCAGCACCGTGTATCTACTCAAACGCGCGGAGCTCGCGGTTCGCGGCTGCGTGGAAGTCGCGCTCGGCGCTGTCGATCTCACGCCGAGCCAATACTTCATCCTGTTCCTCGTGAAGTGCGGCGAGGCCACGTCGTCCGCCGAGCTCGCGCGCTCGATGGGCGTGTTGCCGCAGTCGATGATCGAGCTGATCGCACCGCTCGAGAAGGACGGCGCAATCGTGCGGCGGCCCGATCCCGACAACAACCGAATTCTGCGCATCGAGGTCACGGCCGCGGGAGAAAAGCTCTTCGCTAAAGGCACCGAGGCCGCGATCCAGATCGAGCAGGAGCTGCTCGAGGACTTCGACGCGAGCGAGCTCGCAACGGTGAACCGCTTCCTCGGCGCGCTCACGGCGAAGGCCGAGGGACATTCGTTCCACCCGAAGCTGCGCAGGCTCAGTAAGGTCGCCGCGAAGACAAAAGGCGCCGGCTCGAAGCCAAAGGGTGCCGGAGCAACGTCCAAAACCGCCGGCCGCGCGAAGGCCCCCAATTCGACGCCGCGCCAGCCGCGGCTAGTTCGCGCGGAGTGCTTCCGGGCCGAATATTCGGTTACCTTATACGTAACTGCCGATATCGATCGGCAGCGCTTAACCAACTAGGGGGATCGGAACATGGCACGTCGTTTCTTCGCAGTCGCCGCCGCGCTTGCGCTTTTCGCGCTGCCGCTTGCGGCTCAAACCGGCGTCGCGGGCAAGTGGAACGCGAGCGTCGACACGCCGAACGGTCCGTTCGCGTTCGTGTTCGAGTTCATCGTCGACGCGGCGGGCAAGCTGACAGGCTCCATGCAGAACGAGTTCATCGGCTCGATTCCGATCAAGGACGGCACGGTCAACGGCAACGACCTCTCGTTCAAGCTCTCGATCGAGGGCGGCCCGAACGGCGCGATGAACATCGGCTACAAGGGCAGCGTGAAGGGCGACGAGCTCTCGCTCACGAGCAAGTTCGAGGGCGAGGTTCCGGGCGGCGGTCCCGCCGAGCAGTCTTTCAAGGCGACGCGCGCGAAGTAGTCTCGCGCACGCGGCCCAAAACGCGACGCGACGCGTCGCGAGGATGCTGACCATGCCCCCAAAAGGTGAATCGATTCGCTCGCGCGGCGCCGTGCCGGATGTCATCGAGGCCACGATCAACTACGTCGCCGCGATGACCGAACGCCCGAAGTTCCACGCGCAGGACCATGCGCGCGACAACCTGCGCTTCGACCCACAGCGCGTGTCGATCACGAACGCGCGCGCGCTGCCGGAGGCTCCGACGCTCGAGCAAGAAGGCTTGACGATCGCGAGCCACCGCTCGGAAATCAAAGACTTCCGCGACGCGGCCGAGGTCCGCGCGAAGTACCCCCGAGAGCTCGAGCGGCTCATCGTCGAGCTCACGGGCGCGGTGCGCGCGAAGATGCTCGGCGGCGGCGGCCTCGTGCGCTACACGGAGCGCTCGCCCTACTACAAGACCGGAATGAACACGCAGCCCGCGCGTTTTCCTCATGTCGACTTCACGCCGAACACGTCGCCCGGGCTCTCCGCGAACGTGTTCGGCTCCACGCCGGAGCCGTTGAAGCCGGGCCAGCGCCTCGTCGGATACAACATCTGGCGCGTCGTGTCGGAGCCGCCGCAGGACGTGCCGCTCGCCGTCGTGGATTCGCGCACCGTCGCGCGCGAAGACTTGCTGCCCGCCGACGGCGTCTACGACCAAGGCGACGACGCGTCGAAGTGGCTCGAGCTCGAGGCCTACGTGCTGCGCCACAATCCTGTTCACCGCTGGCTCTATTACCGCGACATGCGGCCCGACGAAGTGCTGATCTTCCGGGGCTATGGCAACGAGCCGGTCTGGCGCGCCGGCGTGCCGCACAGCGCATTCGACGATCCGACCTGCCCTCTCGGCGCGCCCCCGCGCGTGAGCATCGAAGCGCGCGTCTACGCCGTCTACGACTGACGTCGAGCGTCGCGGGCTGCGATAATCACGCCGCTTCGAATTTGCCCGCTCGGAGGTGAGCTCATGACTTCGGCCGCACGACGCGCCGCCGTAACCGGCGCCGCGAGTGGAATCGGCGCGGCAACCGCGCGCCGCTTGCTCGCGGACGGTTGGCGAGTCGCGTGTCTCGACCGCAACTTCGCCGGCGCTCGCGCGACCGCCGGAGCGAACGGCGTCGCGATCGAGATCGACGTAGCCGACGAGGCGTCGAGCGCACGCGCATTCGCTGAAGCCGGCGCCGCGTTGGGCGGGCTCGACGCGCTCGTGACGGCCGCCGGCGTGATCGAGACGACACCGTTCTTCGATACGACGCCCGCGCAGTTCCGCCGGCTCTTCGACATCAATGTGATCGGCACCTTCTTGAGCGTGCGCGAAGCCGCGAAGCAGATGCAGAAAGGCGCGCGGATCTGCATCGTCGCGAGCATCTCGAGCTACACGGGCGGCGGCTACGTCGCGACCGGCGCGTATGCGACGAGCAAAGGCGCCGTGCTCACGATGATGAAAAGCTGCGCGCGCGCGCTCGGCGAGCGCGGCATAGCGGTCAACGCGGTTGCGCCGGGCTTCATCGACACGCCGTTCGTCGCGTCCGCGATGAGCGACCCCGTGCGCCGGCAGGACGTGATCAAAGCGGTCGGCAAGGTCGGCACCGCCGAGCAGATCGCGGAATGCGCGGCCTGGCTAGTCTCGGCTGCGGCCGACTTCGTGCACGGCTCGACGCTGATCGCCGACGGCGGCGTGCTGATGCGCTGAGCCGGCGCGTATCATCTTCGGCAACGGTTTGGGGGGAAAGCGAATGACTACAACGAAGTGGGTGCTTCTGTGGGTTGCACTTGGCGTAGGCACGGCCGCGCACGCACAGCCTCCGGCGCAACCGCCGCCGCCGCGCGTCGTGTCGCCCGAGATCGCGGCCGACGGCAAGGTGACGTTCCGGATCCGCGCAGCCGAGGCGCGCGCGGTCGCGCTCACGAGCGGCGGCGACTTGCCGCAGATCCCGTTCCAGCAGACCTTGCCTCTCTCGAAGGGCGCGGACGGCGTCTGGTCGCTCACGATCGGGCCAGTCGCGCCTGGCGCGTACCGCTACGCGTTCGTCGTCGACGGCGTGACGACGGTCGATCCCGCGCAGCCGCACACGAGCGAGTCGAACGACAACACTTGGAGCCTCTTCGGCATGCCTGGCGCGAAGTTCATGGACACGCTCGACGTGCCGCATGGCACGGTCGCCGAGGTTCGGTACTTCTCGGCCGAGCTCGGCAAATGGCGGCGCATGCATGTCTACACGCCGCCCGCCTACGGCTTGGCGCAGAGCCGCTATCCAGTGCTGTACCTCCTCCACGGCGCGTTCGACAGCGACGATTCATGGTCGACCGTCGGCCGCGCGGCCGACATCATCGACAACCTGATCGCCGAGGGCAAAGCCGCGCCGATGATCGTCGCGATGCCCGCGGGTCACCAAGGGCCGTTCACGCTGAGCGGTGGTGCCGGCTCGCTGAATCTCGACGGTTTCGTGCGCGAGTTCGACCGGGACATCCGTCCGTACGTGGAGAAGCACTACACGACGCGGACCGGACCGAAGTCGACGGCGATCGCGGGGCTGTCGATGGGCGGCGCGCAGACGCTCGAAATCGCTGTGCGGCATCTCAAAGACTTCGGCTACGTCGGCGTGTTCAGCTCGGGCGTGCTCGCTGGCAATGGCGCGGGCGCGGTGGACGCCTGGGGCACGCAGCACGCGGCACAGCTCGACGACAAGAGCGCGCGAGCGTCGCTCGCGCTCCTCTGGCTCGCGACGGGTAAGGACGACTTCCTGCTGCCGACGACGAACGCGACGGTCGCGATGCTGGAGAAGCACGGACTGCATGCGATCTTCCATGGCAGCGACGGCGGCCACGTCTGGAGCAATTGGCGCGATTACCTGCACGAATTCGCGCCGCAGCTGTTCAAGTAGCCCTTGGCGAGCCCGTTAGGATGGTCGGCGGAGGCCCATGATCGCCATCGACCCGGCCTTGGCATCCAGCGACAAGCTGAACGAACTTAAAGTGAATTCTCGAACCCCTCCGCGGAGGCGTCTGTTGGTCGCCGGACCACGCGTCGCGCAATCGATCGTCGCGGGCATAGCGGGCCTCTCCGCTTGGCTGCTCGCCGCCGCGGCCGCTGCGCATGGCGTCGCCGACGCCGATGCGCGGTTCATCGAGCACGCGCAGGGCGTCCACCTCGTCCCGTTCGTCTATCTCGGCGCGAAGCACATGGTCACGGGGTACGACCATCTGCTGTTCCTCGCCGGCGTCATATTCTTCTTGTACCGGCTCAAGGACGTTGCGCTGTACGTCACGCTGTTCGCGGTCGGCCACAGCGCGACGCTGTTGCTAGGCGTGCTCGCGGGCATCCACGCGAACGCTTACATCATCGATGCGATCATCGGCCTCTCGGTCGTGTACAAAGCGTTCGAGAACCTCGGCGGGTTCAAGCGGCTCGGGATTCAAGTCGACACGCGAGCGGCGGTGCTGGTCTTCGGCCTCGCTCACGGCTTCGGCCTGTCGACGAAGCTGCAAGACCTCGCGCTGTCGAGCGACGGCCTCGTGCCGAACATGCTCGCGTTCAACGTCGGCGTCGAGCTCGGGCAATTCGCCGCGCTCGCGTTGATCTTGATCGCGTTCGACCTCTGGCGGCGCAGCGGCACGTTCCTCAAAGGCGCATTTGCCGCGAACACGGTGATCATGGCGCTCGGTTTCGTTCTGTTCGGCTACCAAGTCGCCGGTTACGCGACATCTTGAGCACGCATCGTCGCTCGGAGAAGAAGATGAGTCAGCCCACTTCGCCCTATCAAACCCAGCCGCCGTCCGCGCGCCGGCTCTTTCTCGCGACCACGATCGCGTTGGCCGCCGCGGCGCTCGCGCTCGTGCTGCTGGTGCTGCCCGCGGAGTACGGCATCGATCCGACCGGCTTCGGGCGCGCGACCGGGCTCACGGCGATGCACGGGCCGGCCAAGACGTTCGAGATCAAGGACGTGGTCGGCGGCAACGAGTCGTACCGCAACGTCGCCGTGCCGGACGCCGGCGAGCCCGTTCCGCTGCCGAACCCGGCCGTGCACCAGGACGAGACTCAAGCGTACGCGACGCGAACGGTCGAGATCCGACTCGGGCGCGAGCAAGAAACCGAGATGAAGACCGCGCTCCGAGCCGGAAAGATGATCCTCTACGAGTGGCACACCGATCGCGGCGCCGTCTACACCGACTTCCACGGCCACGACCCCGAGGCCGGCGACGAGTACTGGGTTCGCTACAAGGAGCAGAACGAGGGCGCCGGCAACAGCGGCTCGCTGGTTGCGCCGTTCACGGGCGAGCACGGTTGGTACTGGCTGAACTACAACGACTTCCCCGTGGTCATCACGCTCACGGTCGCCGGCTACTTCGACGACATCATCGACTACGGCGTGCACGGCGGCCTGCAGTAACCGGCGACGCGGGTCGCTCGCGCGCAGAGTGCTTCGTCGGCCTCAGCCTTCGGCGCCGCAGAACGCGCGCAGCGCCGCTGCCACCTCCGCGGGATGCGTGAGCAGCAGGTTGTGCGCCGCGCTTGGTAGGTCGAGGCTCTCGTGGCGGCCGACGAGAGCGCGCACGCGCGCGATGTCCGCCGCTGGAATCACCGCGTCCGCACCGCCCGAGATCAAGAGCACGTCGAGGCCGAGCTCGCGGAGCGCCGCATAGCGCGGCGTTTGATCGCCGAGCGTCTCGGCGCGGATCATCGACAGCAGCGCCCGGCCGAACCCGGCGAACGAGACCTGCTCGATGAAGAGGTCCGCGAGCTGCGGCTGGCCGATCAGCGCGTAGCGCCGCCGCCGGCGGCGCACGAGCGCACGGACTCCGAACAGGCTCATGGCGAGCTCGCCGGCCGCCGGCAGCCTGAATAGACGCGACCACGCCGACGTCGCGTTGAAGTCGAGCATCGGAGCGACGAGCACGAGCCGGTCGACCCAATTGGGCTGCCGCGCCGCAACGGCCGACGCGACCGCCGCACCGAGCGAATGGCCGAGGATCGCGGCGGGCCGCGGGAAATCGACCGCCTCGAGGAGCTCGAGCGTCTGACGCACGAAGAGCTCGAGCGTGTAGTCGACCGCGGGACGATCGGAAAGCCCGTGTCCGTAGAGATCGAAGCGCAGCGTCCGAAACCCCGCGCGTCCGAGCTCCGGCACGAGGAAATCGAACTCCCAGAGCGGCACCGTAGCGCCGTGCACGAGTACTCAGCGGCAGCGCATCCGGGGACCTTCGAGCCGATAGTGCGTGACGCCGTCACTGAGCTGCACGCACTGGCCGCCGTGCGCAAGGCGCGCGGCGTCGAGCCGCGCTCGTTCGCGCTCGCGCACGGTCCGTTAGATCCGGCCGCGCACCGAGTGGAGCAAGCCGCGAATGCCGCGCGTAAGGAGCACCGTTCGGCCGAGCAGCCGGAATGCGCGGCCGCGCCCGAGCACCGCGATCACGACCACGGCGGATGCGACCACGACCGGATGCAACAGCACTCGGCGTCCAATCGCGAGATAGTGGTCGAGGAGCTGCAGTCGCGCTTCGAGGCCGGCGACTTCGCGCGCGACCTCGCGCCGCTGCACGGCTGCGCGCAACATCAGCGCGGCGCGCCGCTCGGAGAGCTCGACTCGGCGATCGCTCATCGCAACACACCGCGTGCTCATAACCGCCGCTCGAGCTGCTTGCGATCTTTCGCCAGCTCCGCGAGCGTGTTCTCGAGGAGCTTCGGGCGGTTGCGGACTTTCGAGCGCAGAGTCAGCGCCGCGACGAGCGCGAGCAAGAAGAAAAACGCGGTTACCGCGAGCGATGCGAGCAGTCGGTGCGTGTCCCAGAACAGAAAGATGACGACGAGCGCGGCGAGGAACAGTCCGATTCCCGCCGCGAGCAGCGCGACGAGCGACCACATCAGGATCTCGGCGATGTTGTGCATCTCCTCCTGGAGCTCGGTGGTGAGCAGCTCGAGGCGCGTGTGCGCGATCGCGACGAAGGTCGCGAGGAGATTGGAAAGCGACTTGAATAGCGCGCTGATCGGCCCGCGCTCGGGCACGGACGAATCGGCGCCGAACGGAGTGTCGGCTTCGACGCTCAAAGCACGTTCGCCGACTCGCCGCTCAGCGGCGGCCGATCAGGAGCCCGAGCAGCGAGACCGATGCCGGCCGCGACTGCAACGGCGTTCCAGGGCTTTTCGCGCACGTACGTCTCGGCATCGTTCGCGAACGCGCGTGCTCGCTCGAGCGCGTCGTCCTCGAGCTCGGACAAGCGCTCCTTCGCTCCGCGCAGCGACTCCTGGGCGCGCTCGCGCGCCTCTTGAACCTTCTCGCCGGCCTGCGAGGCGGTGACCTTGAGCAACTCTTCCGCGTCGCGCACGACCGTATGCAGATCTTCGACGAGCTTGTCGGTGGTTACCGGCTTGGCTTTCGCCTTGGCCATGGTGTTCTCCGCACTATGGCGCGTGAGGAATCACGGCCTTAACTGATGTTATTCCGCGAGTGCATGTAGCGGCAAGCGTGCCACTCGGCACGTGAAAATCCGCCTAACCATCGACAATGTCGAAACGTAGCCGTTTGAGGAGCTGACCCTGCGGCGTCAGGAGGTCCACGGTCCAGGCGCCGAGCGCGTCCGGGGGGAACACCCGCTTGCGCGAGAACGCATGCCACCCCGACGCGCTGCCGCCATGAATCGTCTCGGCGATTCGCTCGCTCTCATCGTTGTGATGCCACTCGAAGATCACCGTTTGCGTGAGCCCGGCCGGGGCACGGATCACCGCGAACGCGACCACGCCGCCGTCGAGGGCCGAGCGCGGGATCGTGGAGACGGCCGGCCCCGGGTCTAAGCCCTCGAGCGACTGCGTGATTCGCGCGCGCATCACCGCGAGCCCGGCCGCGGGCACTTGTGCTCGCAGCTCCCAGATGACGATCGGCACCACGATCACGCTCGCGAGCCATGCGGTCCGCGAACGCCAACTACGGAGCGAGCGCCACGACAGCGGGAACGTGAGCACGAGCCAGACCACCACGGTGCCAAGCGACAACGGCAAAGCCTGCTCGAGCGGCAGGAGCAGCACCATCGGCAGCACGACGAGCGCCGCGATCCAGCTGCAATAGGCGTGGAACAACAGCCGGCGCGCGGCGCGCTTCGCGATCCAACGCTCGTAGAGCGGGTCGATCGTGCTCACGAGCGCCGCCACACCGACGAAGGTTGCGAATGCGATCTGGCCGAGGTCGCTCTGCGTCGCGCCGATCACGAACGGCAGGCTGAAGAACAAGAGCTCCTGCTGCAGCGACTGGCTTATCCAGTTGACGACGAACGTGCCGAGCCGGCGCCGCCGCTGATCGAGCAGCCGGCGCACGATCGGCTCGATCAAGAGCCACAGCCAGCCGAGCAGTGCGAGCGTCGCGACGAGCCGCGCCCAGTCCGCGCCGCGCCGCACCATCACGAAGCCTATCCAGCCCGCGATGAAGCTCGTGAGCGGCAACAGCCACGGCGCCTTCTCGTACCACTTCGAGAAGCGCCGCAGGCGCCGTGCAAGCCGGCTATTCCGCTGTATAGTCTCCGCGGGCGGTGCGGTTGCCGCGGCGCTTTCCACCGGGGGGACACTCACGATGTGCGACCAAGATCACTTTGACGACGATCTCGCAAAATACCTCGAACGCTCGAATCTGTCGCGTCGCGATCTCGGGGCACTGTCGCTAGGCGTCGGCCTCGCGTGGTTGCTGCCGCGGGCGGCGAATGCGCTCGACGTCAAGGAGTCGGACGTCGAGATCAAGACGCCGGACGGCACGGCGGACGCCTACTTCGTGCACCCCGCGGCGGGCGCGCACGCGGGCGTCGTGGTCTGGCCGGACGTCCTCGGCTTGCGTCCCGCGTTCCGCGCGATGGGCAAGCGGCTCGCGGAATCCGGCTACTCCGTGCTCGTCGTAAATCCGTTCTACCGGTCGAAGCGCGCGCCGGTGGTGCCCGACGGCGCGAGCTTCGCCGATCAGAAGGTCCGGGACGCGGTCCTGCCGCTCGCCCAGGCGCTCAACCCGACGACGCACACGACCGACGCAAAAGCATTCGTCGCGTGGCTCGATACGCAGCCGGCGGTCGACAAGAACAAGAAGATCGGCACGACCGGCTACTGCATGGGCGGCCCGATCACGATGCGCACGGCGGCCGCGGTGCCCGAGCGCGTCGGCGCGGGTGCTTCGTTCCATGGCGGTGCGCTCGCGACGAACGCGCCCGACAGCCCTCACCTGCTCGTGCCGAAGATCAAAGCGCGATACCTCTTCGCGATCGCCGACAACGACGACATGCGCGACCCCGACGCGAAGAATCTACTGCGCGACGCGTTCGCGAAAACCGGCGTGCCCGCGGAGATCGAGGTCTACAAGGGCGCGATGCACGGCTGGTGCGCGCTCGACGCGACGGTCTACGACAAGGACAAGGCGGAACGCGCATGGAGCCGCCTGCTCGCGTTGTTCGAGAAAGCGCTCGCCTGATCGCCGGCGTTGGGTAAGCGCGGCCGCCGAGCGCCTTCGAGCCGCGGGGGTTAGGGCCACGGGCTCAGCGCGCGGCGCTAAACCCGAGCGCTTTGCTCGCGAGCGCCGCGCCGTCCGCAAGCGCCTTGAGCTTCGCCCACGCGATCTGCGGATGGCAGCGGAGGCCCAAGCCGCAGTCGGTCGAGGCGATCACGTTCTCGCGGCCGACGATGTCCGCAAAGCGCCGGATGCGCTGCGACACGAGCTCGGGATGCTCGATCAGCGGCGTCGAATGGGTGACGACGCCGGGCGCGAGGATCTTGCCGTCCGGCAGATCGATCTCTTTCCACAGCGTGTACTCGTGCTCGTGGCGTGCGTTCGCGGCTTCGAACAGATACGTCTGCGCCTTGATCGCGAGCATCACGTCGACGAGGTCCGCGAGCGGGATGTCGTGCGCGTGCGGCCCGTGCCAGCTGCCCCAGCAGAGGTGATAGCGGATCTGCTCTTCCGGAACGTTCGCCAGCGCATGGTTCAGCGCTTCGACGCGCAGCATGCAGTACTTCTTGTACGCCGCGAGACCCATCTTCACGCCGATCCGGTCCCAGAGCGCCGCGAGCCACGCATCGTCTATCTGCACGAGGAAGCCGGCCTTCGCGATGGTCTCGTATTCGACGCGCAGAGCATCGGCGAGCGCGTAGACGAACTCTTCTTCGCTCGCGTAGTGCTCGTTCGCGCGGCCGACCTCGACGCTCGCGGGCGCGGTCGTCGTGATGAACGCGTCCGCGGCGTCGTGCGGACCGAGCGAGGAGCGCAGCAGGTCGAGCTCGCGCTTCAGCGCCGCCTCGCCCGTGTAGCGAATCGGGCCCGTGCACACCCAGTCGATGCGGCTCGCCGTCTGGTTCGGCGCGCTGCGCGTCTGCTCGAACAACGTGCCGCCCTCGAGCGCCTTCTTGTAGAAGTCGTCGAATTCGTGCCAATCGAGACTGTCGCCGAGCAAGCGGACCGTCGCGCCGTCGCGCCCGGGCGTGAAGCCGCTGAGCCGCGAGCTGATGAACACGACCCAGCTGCCCCCCTTCGTGAGCTCGCCTTCGTTCACGATGTCGACTCCGGCGCGACGCTGCGCCTCGACGACGTCGCGAACGGCGGTGCGGAGCTCGGCGTCGGACGACTGCGCCGTCCAGGCCTCGATCGGGCCCGGCAGCGCGCCGACGTGCGTCGTGAGGATCTTCTCGGTGCTACGCCGCATCGGAACCGTGGTAGCCGCCGCGCGTCAGTCGGCGCCGCCCGGCAACGGGAACTCGACGCCGAAGGAGCTCGCCTCGCCCTGGAGCTCGAGTTCGGGGCGAAGCTCCCGCAGCCGCGCCATGCCCTTCTCGGTGACGCCGGTGTTCCAGACGTCGAGCCGCTTGAGCTCCGGCAAGCTCGCGAGCACTTCGACGCTCGCGTCCGTGATGCCCGGGTTCGAGTAGAGGTTCAGGCGCTCGAGCTTTCGCAAGCCCGCGAGCTTCGCGACGGTTCGGTCAGTGAGCTGGTTGTGGCTGAGTCGCAGCCGCGTGAGCTCGGTGAACTTGCCGATGTCCGCGAGCACCGAGTCCTCGAGCAGCGCGTCCTGGAGATTCAGCTCGACGATCTGATCCGCGGCCGTGAGAAGCACGGCGATGTGCTGGTCGACCACGCGCGCGCCGGGTGAGTAGACGCTCACAACGAGATGCGGGTCGGTGTCCGATACCTGCCGCACGAGGAAACCGGAGCGATAGAGACGGTCGACGACCGCGGGGTCTGCGCCCGCGTTCGTCGCCGAGGTCTTCGCACCCGCCGTGTTGCTCGGAGTGCCGCTCGCCTGGCTGGCGGAGCCCTCACGCGGCTCCGTGCGCTCACCGAGCGAGTGCAGCGGACCCGGAGCGTACTGCCAAAGGAACGACGACCCGTGCGTGAGGTTACCGCCGAAGTGGCCGGTGATCGCGACGAGCGCCAGCGCGACGACGCCGGTCGCGACGTTGACTCTCTTATATAGCTCTGGACGCTGCGCCAGCCACCAGACGACGACCGTGAAGGCTGCGACGCTCGTCCCGAAGAAGCGGTGCGCCGCCACGGCATCCGCGCTGAACCCGCCTTCGGCGGCGTGCATGTAGCCGAGCGCCGCCGTCGCGACCGCGCTGACGGCCGCGAGCGCCCACAGGAACGGCGACACGGCGCCAAGCGCGCGGAAGCGCTCGCTGCGCGCGATCCAATCGAGTGCGACGGCCGCGAGGACGATGCCGATCGGAAGATGCAGCACCAAAACGTGGAATCGGCCGAGGAAATAGATGAAGTCTTGCATTCGTGCTGGCGTGTCGCGGCCCCTTCGCGACCTCCCTTAGGAATGCTGCATTAGGCCAGAATCTGACCGACGACTTTACCGTGGACGTCCGGCGCTCGAGCGCGTCGTCCTCGAGCTCGGACAAACGCTCCTTCGCTCCGCGCAGCGACTCCTGGGCGCGCTCGCGTGCCTCTTGCACCTTCTCGCCGGCCTGCGAGGCAGTGACCTTGAGCAGCTCTTCGGCGTCGCGAACGACCGTGTGCAGATCTTCGACGAGCTTGTCGGTGGTTATCGGCTTGGCTTTCGCCTTGGCCATGGTGTGCTCCCGCACTATGGCGCGTGAGGAATCACGGCCTTAACTGATGTTATTCCGCGAGCGCATGTAGCGGCAAGCGTGCCACTCGGCACGTGAAAATCCGCCTAACCATCGACAATGTCGAAACGTAGCCGTTTGAGGAGCTGACCCTGCGGCGTCAGGAGGTCCACGGTCCAGGCGCCGAGCGCGTCCGGGGGGAACACCCGCTTGCGCGAGAACGCATGCCAGCCCGACGCGCTGCCGCCATGAATCGTCTCGGCGATTCGCTCGATCTGATCGTTGTGATGCCACTCGAAGATCACCGTTTGCGTGAGCCCCGCCGGGGCACGGATGACCGCGAACGCGACCACGCCGTTTTCGAGGGCCGAGCGCGGGATCGTGGAGACGGCGGGGCCCGGGTCTAAGCCCTCTAGCGACTGCGTGATTCGCGCGCGCATCACCGCGAGCCCGGCCGCGGGCACTTGTGCTCGCAGCTCCCAGATGACGATCGGTACCACGATCACGCTCGCGAGCCATGCGGTCCGCGAACGCCAAGTACGGAGCGAGCGCCACGACAGCGGGAACGTGAGCACGAGCCAGACCACCACGGTGCCAAGCGACAACGGCAAAGCCTGCTCGAGCGGCAGGAGCAGCACCATCGGCAGCACGACAAGCGACGCGATCCAGCTGCAATAGGCGTGGAACAACAGCCGGCGCGCGGCGCGCTTCGCGATCCAACGCTCGTAGAGCGGGTCGATCGTGCTCACGAGCGCCGCCACACCGACGAAGGCTGCGAATGCGATCTGGCCGAGGTCGCTCTGCGTCGCGCCGATCACGAACGGCAGGCTGAAGAACAAGAGCTCCTGCTGCAGCGACTGGCTTATCCAGTTGACGACGAACGTGCCGAGCCGGCGCCGCCGCTGATCGAGCAACCGGCGCACGATCGGCTCGATCAAGAGCCACAACCAGCCGAGCAACGCGAGCGTTGCGACGAGCCGCGCCCAGTCCGCGCCGCGCCGCACCATCACGAAGCCTATCCAGCCCGCGATGAAGCTCGTGAGCGGCAACAGCCACGGCGCCTTCTCGTACCACTTCAAGAAGCGCCGCAAGCGCCGTGCGAGCCGGCTCTTCCGCTGTATAGTCTGCGCGGGCGTTGGGCCGTCCGTGCCGCTTTGGACTGGGGAGACACTCACGATGTGTGACCAAAATCATTACGACGATGACCTCGCAAAATACCTCGAACGCTCGAATCTGTCGCGTCGCGATCTCGGGGCGCTGTCGCTAGGCGTCGGGCTCACGTGGCTGCTGCCGCGCGCGGCGGACGCGCTCGACGTCAAGGAGTCGGACGTCGAGATCAAGACGCCGGACGGTACGGCGGACGCTTACTTCGTGCATCCGGCCGCGGGCGCGCATGCGGGCGTCGTGGTCTGGCCGGACGTGCTCGGCTTACGTCCCGCGTTCCGTGCGATGGGCAAGCGGCTCGCGGAATCCGGCTACTCGGTGCTCGTTGTAAATCCGTTCTACCGGTCGAAACGCGCGCCTGTCGTGCCCGACGGCGCGAGCTTCGCCGATCAGAAGGTCCGCGACGCGGTTCTGCCGCTCGCGCAGGCGCTCAACGCGACGACGCACACGACCGACGCCAAAGCATTCGTCGCGTGGCTCGATACGCAGCCGGCCGTCGACAAGAACAAGAAGATCGGCACGACGGGGTATTGCATGGGCGGCCCGATCACGATGCGCACTGCGGCCGCGGTGCCCGAGCGTGTCGGCGCGGGTGCTTCGTTCCACGGCGGCGGGCTCGCGACGAACGCGCCCGACAGCCCTCACCTGCTCGTGCCGAAAATCAAAGCGCAATACCTCTTCGCGATCGCCGACAACGACGACATGCGCGACCCCGACGCAAAGAACCTACTGCGAAACGCGTTCGCGAAAACCGGCGTCCCCGCGGAGATCGAGGTCTACAAGGGCGCAATGCACGGCTGGTGCGCGCTCGACGCGACGGTGTACGACAAGGACAAGGCGGAACGCGCGTGGAGCCGTCTGCTCGCGCTGTTCGAGAAAGCGCTCGCCTGATCGCGGGCGTTGCTTCGCGCGACTGCCGAGAGCCTTCGAGCCGCTGGGCTTAGCGCGACGGGCTCAGCGCGCGGCGCTAAACCCAAGCGCTCTGCTCGCAAGCGCCGCGCCGTCCGCGAGCGCCTTGAGCTTCGCCCACGCGATCTGCGGATGGCAGCGGAGCCCTAAGCCGCAGTCGGTCGACGCGATTACGTTCTCGCGGCCGACGATGTCCGCAAAGCGCCGGATGCGCTGCGACACGAGCTCGGGATGCTCGATCAGCGGCGTCGAATGCGTGACGACGCCGGGCGCGAGGATCTTGCCGTCCGGCAGGTCGATCTCTTTCCACAGCGTGTACTCGTGCTCGTGGCGCGCGTTCGCGGCTTCGAACAGATACGTCTGCGCCTTGATCGCGAGCATCACGTCGACGAGGTCCGCGAGCGGGATGTCGTGCGCGTGCGGCCCGTGCCAGCTGCCCCAGCAGAGGTGATAGCGGATCTGCTCTTCCGGAATGTTCGCCAGCGCATGGTTCAGCGCTTCGACTCGCAGCATGCAGTACTTCTTGTACGCCGCGAGACCCATTTTCACGCCGATCCGGTCCCAGAGCGCCGCGAGCCACGCATCGTCTACCTGCACGAGGAAGCCGGCCTTCGCGATCGTCTCGTATTCCACGCGTAGCGCGTCGGCGAGCGCAAATACGAACTCTTCCTCGCTCGCGTAGTGCTCGTTCGTGCGGCCGACCTCGACGCTCGCGGGCGCAGTCGTCGTGATGAACGCATCCGCGGCGTCGTGCGGACCGAGCGAGGAGCGCAGCAAGTCGAGCTCGCGCTTCAGTGCGGACTCGCCCGTGTAGCGAATCGGGCCCGTGCACACCCAGTCGATGCGGCTCGCCGTCTGGTTCGGGGCACTGCGCGTCTGCTCGAACAACGTGCCGCCCTCGAGTGCCTTCTTGTAGAAGTCGTCGAATTCGTGCCAATCGAGACTGTCGCCGAGCAAGCGGACCGTCGCGCCGTCGCGCCCGGGCGTGAAGCCGCTCAACCGCGAGCTGATGAACACGACCCAGCTGCCGCCCTTCGTGAGCTCGCCTTCGTTCACGATGTCGACTCCGGCGCGCCGCTGCGCCTCGACGACGTCGCGAACGGCGGTACGGAGCTCGGCGTCGGACGACTGCGCCGTCCAGGCCTCGATCGGCCCCGGCAGCGCGCCGACGTGCGTCGTGAGGATCTTCTCGGTGCTACGCCGCATCGGAAACGCCGCAGCCGCGGCGCGTCAGTCCGCGCCGCCCGGCAGGGGGAACTCGACGCCGAAGGAGCTCGCCTCGCCCTGGAGCTCGAGATCGGGGCGAAGCTCACGCAGGCGCGCCATGCCTTTCTCGGTGACGCCGGTGTTCCAGACGTCGAGCCGCTTGAGCTCCGGCAAACCCGCGAGCACCTCGACACTCGCGTCCGTGATGCCCGGGTTCGAGTAGAGGTTCAGGCGCTCGAGCTTTCGCAAGCCCGCGAGCTTCGCGACCGTTCGGTCCGTGAGCTCGTTGTGGCTGAGTCGCAGCCGAGTGAGCTCGGTGAACTTGCCGATGTCGACGAGCACTGAGTCGTCGAGCAGCGCGTCCTGGAGATTCAGCTCGACGATCTGTTCCGCGGCCGTGAGAAGCACGGCGATGTGCTGGTCGACCACGCGCGCGCCGGGCGAGTAGACGCTCACGACGAGATGCGGATCGGTGTCCGATACCTGCCGCACGAGGAAGCCGGAACGATAGAGCCGGTCGACGACCGCGGGGTCTGCGCCCGCGTTCGTCGCCGAGGTCTTCGCAGCCGCCGTGTTGCTCGGGGTGCCGCTCGCCTGGCTGGTGGAGCCCGCGCGCGGCTCCGCGCTCTCACCGAGCGAGTGGAGCGGACCCGGGGCGTACTGCCAAAGGAACGACGACCCGTGCGTGAGGTTACCGCCGAAGTGGCCGGTGATCGCGACGAGCGCCAGCGCGGCGATGCCGGTCGCGACGTTGACTCTTTTATATAGCTCCGGTCGCTGCGCCAACCACCAGACGACGACCGTGAAGGCTGCGACGCTCGTCCCGAAGAAGCGGTGCGCCGCCACCGCATCCGCACTGAACGCGCCCTCGGCGGCATGCATATAGCCGAGCGCCGCGGTCGCGACCGCGCTGACGGCCGCGAGCGCCCAGAGGAACGGCGACACGGCGCCGAGCATGCGGAATCGCTCGCTGCGCGCGATCCAGTCGAGCGCGACGGCCGCGAGGATGATGCCGATCGGAAGATGCAGCACCAAAACGTGGAATCGGCCGAGGAAATAGATGAAGTCTTGCATTCGTGCTGGCGTGTCGCGGCCCCTTCGCGACCTCCCTTAGGAATGCTGCATTAGGCCAGGATCTGGCGGACGACTTTACCGTGGACGTCCGTCAGGCGGTAGTCGCGGCCCTGGAAGCGGTACGTGAGCCGCTCGTGGTCGATGCCTAGGATGTACAGCAATGTTGCATTCAAATCATGGATGTGGACGGGATCGCGCACGATGTTGTAGCTGAAATCGTCGGTCTCGCCGTACGAAAGACCGGCCTTGACGCCTCCGCCTGCGAGCCACCAGGTGAAGCACCCGCCGTGGTGGTCCCGGCCGACGAGCGGATTGTCGATTTGACCCTGGGCGAACGGCGTGCGGCCGAACTCGCTGCCGAACATCACGAGCGTATCGTCCAGCAGACCGCGCTGCTTCAAGTCCATCACGAGGGCCGCGCTCGGCTGATCGATCTCCCGGCACCGGACCGGCAGGACGGGTTTGATCGCGAGATGCAAATCCCAGCCCATCGCGAAGAGCGTCTGGTACTTCACGCCGCGTTCGGCGAGCCGCCGAGCGATCAGGCAGTTGCGAGCGAACGTACCCGGCTTCTTCACGTCAGGGCCGTACATCGCGAGCACGTGCTCGGGCTCGTCGGAGATGTCGGCCACCTCGGGCACCGACGCCTGCATCCGGTAGGCCATCTCGTACTGGCTCACGCGCGACAGGATCTCGGGATCGTGCGACTCGTCGTATTGAAGGCGCGCGAGCTCGCCGAGCGCGTCGAGCAGCGTGCGCCGATCCGCTCGATCGACTCCCGGCGGGTTGTTCA
The DNA here is from genome assembly GCA_963841645.1 of uncultured Gammaproteobacteria bacterium. Taxonomy (GTDB): domain Bacteria; phylum Pseudomonadota; class Gammaproteobacteria; order Steroidobacterales; family Rariloculaceae; genus FEN-1219. The sequence continues at coordinate 50,462 of CAWJDS010000001.1, forward strand.
CGTACAGCACCGGATCGCTAGCCGCGCGAAATTCGACGCCCTGGTGATGCGACGGCAAGAAGCCAGGGCCCCAGATTGCCGCGTCTTGCGGCACGCCCTGCGAAACGCCGGAGTTCATCACGACGAAGTTCGGCAGATCGCGATTGTCCGAGCCGAGCGCGTAGCTCACCCATGCACCCGCGGACGGCCGCCCCGCGAGCTGGAAGCCCGTGTGCAGGAACTTCGACGCGGGATCGTGGTTCACGTGCTCGGTGTGCAGCGTCTTCACGAAGCAGAGCTCGTCCGCGACCTTGGCGGTATACGGCAACAGGTCGCTGACCCACGCACCGCTCTCTCCTCGGCGTTTGAATGGCGCGAGCGGGCCGATGATCGGGAACGCCGACTGGCCGCCGGACATCGTCGACAGCCGCTGCGTCTCGCGCACCGACTGCGGCATCTCCTGGCCGGTCATCTTCTCGAGCATCGGCTTGTAGTCGAACGTATCGACGTGCGAGATCGCGCCGAGCATGTGCAGCATGATCACGCGCTTCGCTCGCGCGGGATATTGGCCGGCGCCGAGCACGCCGACGTTCATCGCCTCGCTTGTCGCCGTCTGCGCCGCGGCACGCGCGCCGCCGAGCACGTCGAGAACCGACAACGCGCCGAGGCCAAGGCCCGCACCCAACACGAAACGGCGCGCGTGGTCGATGGAGCAGCATTCCGCTGGCGAAGCGGCGTTCGCCGAGCCCTCCGTCGCCGTCCTCGGCTCGACGCCGAGCGATTCGTTGCGTGTCTTCATACGGGCCTCATCATCTCACCGTGTACGCATCGGGCGAGCTCATCACGAGCGCCGCGACGTTCGCCATCGCGGCCAGCGACGCGCGGTCGAGCTTTGGATCGGGCCGCGCGACGCCGACGCCGAGCAACGCAGACGCCTTTTGCTCGTCGTGCGCGAAGATCTCGCGCTGCGCTCGATAGTAGCGGCTCAGAAGGTCGAGGTGCGCCTGCGACGGCGTCGCGCGTGCGGCGAGCCGATAGAGCCGCGTGAGCTGCTCGCCCTCGTCGCCGGACGAGCGCAGCGCTTGCTGCGCGAGCGCGCGGTACGCTTCGACAAATTGCGGATCGTTCTCGAGCACGAGCGCCTGCAGCGGCGTGTTCGAGCTCCTACGCCGCGCGATGCTCTCCGTGCGGTTCCTGAAGTCGAAGATCTTGAGCTCGGGATGCGTCGCATTGCGTTTCACGAACGTGTAGATCGTGCGCCGGTGTAGATCGTCCTCGGGCACATCGGCCGGCGCGGGATATTCGTAGAAGCTGTTCAGCGGGTTCCAGATTCCCGAGGGCTGATAAGGCCGCACACTCGGACCGCCGACCTTCGCAACGAGCAGCCCGCTCGCGGCGAGCGCGCCGTCGCGAACCATTTCTGCGGTCATCCGCCAGCGCGGACCGCGCGCGTAGAGCTCGTTCCGCGCGTCGCGCGCTCGCGATTCGTCGCTGAGCTCGGAAGCTTGCTTGTAAGTGGCCGATGTGACGATCAGCCGATGCAGCGCTTTCACGTCCCAGCCAGATTCGACGAAGCGCACGGCAAGCGAGTCGAGCAGCTCCGGATGCGTCGGGATCGAGCCCTGCGAGCCGAAGTCCTCAGCCGTCTCGACGATGCCACGCCCGAAATGCATCTGCCAAATCCGGTTCACGAACACGCGCGCCGTGAGCGGATTGCGCGGATCGAACAGCCACCTCGCGAGACCGAGTCGGTTCGGCGGCAGCGACTCATCCCAGGGCAGCACCGCGTCGAGGCCGTGCGGCGTGACTCGTTCTCCGGGTGCGCTATAGACGCCGCGATTCAGCACGAATGTCGCGATCGGCTCGGGCGCGTCTCCCATTACGAGGACCTGCGGCACGGCGGTCGCGATCTCGTTCTCCGCCGCGCGCGCCTTCGCGAGCGCGGCCTGCGCGCGTGCGACACCCGGCTCGGCCGCGAGCAACAAAGGCGCGAGATCCGCGCCGGCCGCGGACTTCTGGTCGTGCAGGAACGCGACCTCGGCCGGCGCAAGATCGCGCGAATAGAACCTGAGCTCGTCGAGCGCACTGCCGACCGGCGCCTTCTCGCGGAAACGCGTGCCGATCTCGACACCGAGGTAGGGATCGAAAACGTCGCCGGTCGTGAACGGCAGGATGCTGCGCGTGAGCGAATCGTGCTTCACCTCGACGGCAGCAGGCGCGCCGTCGAGATAGAGGTGCATTCCAGCCGCGCGGCTCGAGCCGTCGTATGCGAACGCGACGTGAGTCCACGCGCGCACCCTCAGCGCGTCCTTCGTCTCGATCGCGATCATGTTCGCCGGCGGCGAATGCGCGAGCGACACCCAAAGCTTGCCGTGATCGATCGTGACGCGGTAACCCGTGCGGCCCGAGTTCTGCTCGGCGAGGTTGTTGAGCACGGGCACGTTCTCGTAGTCATCGCCGACGTAGAACCAGAAGTCGATCGAGAATGGATCGGTGCGGTCGTAATAGCCGACGTCGCGGCCGAGGAAGCCGCGATTCGTCTCGTCGAACCAAAGCGCCTTGCCGCGCACGCCGTCGCGCAGCACCGGCGACTGGATCACGGCCGGCGCAACGCCGGGCGTCGCGGACGCCGACAGCGTGAGCGATTCGGCGTTGTAGTTGCGCGGCACACGCGCCGCTAGCTGCGCCTGTTCGCGAACACGGCGCTGCTCGGGCGTCTCCTCCTTCGGAGGCGGCGGCGGGCCGCCGTACGCGTTGCGGCGAAAGACGGTCAGAGTCGCCGGCGGGATGTGCGGCGCGCGCGCCGGCGGCAGGTCCGCGAGGGAGGCGGGGCGCGCCGAGTCGAACGGGTAATACGCGGCCTCGCTCTTCGCGAGCGACGCGCGTAGCCCCGCCGCGACCGATCCGGCGCCCGCTGCCGCGAGCTTGCCGGCGGCCTCAATCGCGCCCGGCTTCGCCGCGGCGACGGCCCGCTGATACTCGACCTCGCTTGCCGCGAGCTCGCGCGTGGCCGCGTCGAGCTTCACCTGCGCGTCCTGATCCGGCCACGGCAACGTCGGCCCGCCTTGGATGCCGCTGAATCCGGGCGCATATGCGCCCGGCTCGTCGTTGCTGTTGAAGAACGCGCCGAGCGAATAGTAATCGCGCTGCTTGATCGGGATCGTACTTGTGATCGTGGCAGCGCGCGCAGCCGACCGTGAGCCCGAGGAAGGCGACGCCGAGCGCGTTGTCGGTGCGCTCGACCATGTACTCCGCCTTGTATTCCGCGTCGATCGCGCCGTTCTCGGTGGTGCGCTTGCCGACGCGCAGAAACGCCGTCGCGAGCAGTTGGTCCTTCGTGGCAGCGGGCAGCAGATCGCCGGCGAGCTGCTCGGTGCCGAAGCGATCGAACGGCATGTCGCTCTGAAAGGCCCTGATCACCCAATCGCGCCACGGCCACAGATACCGATCGTGATGATCGTCGAGGAAGCCATCGCTTTCGCTGAAGCGCGCGAGGTCGAGCCAGTATTCGGCCATGTGCTCCGCGTATGCCGCGGACGCGAGCAAGCGATCAACGAGCCGCTCGTACGCGTCGGGCGCCGTGTCCTTCAAGAACGCGTCGACGTCCTCGATCTTCGGGGGCAGCCCGGTGAGCGTGAGCGTCACGCGGTTGATGAGCGTTTCCTTGTCCGCCTCGCGCGCCGGCGCGAGGGCGCTCCGCTCGAGCTTCGCAAACACGAAACGATCGACGTCATTAGCGACGCGACCCGCAAACGCGGCCTGCGGGACGACGGGCTTTTTCGGCGGGATGAACGCCCAGTGCGCTTCGTACTCTGCGCCGTTGTCGATCCACTGACGCAAGATCGCGACCTCGAGCGCCGTCAGCGTCTTGTGCGTCGACTCAGGCGGCATTCGCTCGTCGAGATCGCGCGACGTGATTCTGCGGATCAGCTCGCTGCGCTCGGAATGCCGCGGCACGATCGCAAACTTGCCTTTCGACTCGGGCAACTCGGACTTCGCGACCTTGGCGACGTCGAGCCGCAGCTTCGCCTTGCGCGCGGACGGGTCCGGGCCGTGGCACTTGAAGCAGTTCTCGGAGAGTATCGGCCGGACGTGCCAGTTGTAGTCGATCTCGTCGGCGCGGATCCCGCCGAGATCAGGGGTGGAGCTCGAGCAGCCGGCAACCCAGACCGCGGCGGCGCCCGCGAGCACGAGGACGCGCGCCGCGCGGACGCGCGCAGATCGACCGGAGCCCCCGTCGCGCTCGACTGCCATCACTCCCCCGAATGAGACGACTGTACTAGAACAAATTTACGATCGTCAATTCCGGCGTCGCTCCGGCATACGCGAGCGTTCGTCTCAGGGCTGACGCGGCCGCGTCCGTGCTGATACGCTCCGTGCCCATGCCGTCACCGCGACCGAGCAGCGCATCCGATCGCAACAATCGCGCGCGCCTTTTACAGGCGGCAACGGACTCGTTCGCGGAGCTCGGCTACGAAGGCGCGTCGCTGCGCACGATTGCCGAGGACGCCGGCGTGTCGTTCCAGCTGATCACCTACTACTTCGGCTCCAAGGAGGAGCTCTGGGTGGCAACCGTCGACTATCTGTTCGACCGCTATCTCGAGACCGGCAAAGGCTTAGGCTTCACGCCGACCGGAAATTTGCACGAGCAATTCCACAATCATCTACGCCTGCTCCTGACCGACATGCTGCAACGGCCGCAGTTGCGCAAGATCTGGGTGCAGGAGTACCTCGCGGGCAGTGAGCGCTACTCGAAGGTCATCGAGCCCAAGATCAAGCATTTCCACGAGAGTCTCTCGTTCCCCTACTTCGAGGAAGTCGTTCGACTCGGAATCGTCAAGCGATTCAGCGCGGCCGAGATCGCCCTGCTGTGGTCGTCGCTCGTGCAGAACAACGTCGTGAATCCGTACTACGTCGAGTTGCTGCTCGGCGTGCCAACCGGGTCTCCGAAATCCGTAGAACAACAAGTCGACCTGCTGTTCGCGACCTTAGTCGACGATGCCGACGATCAAGACCGCACCGTCCCCGCGCGTCTCGTGACGACGGACGGGGACGCGGCCGCACCCGCCGCGGCGAGCGCGCGCGGCGGCGTCGTCTACGACTGGGGCGACGCGAAGGAGCTCACGCCCGCGGCCAATCGGCTCAAGCAGCTCGAGCACGAGAACCTGCAGCTCAAGCAGCTCGTCGGTAGCTTGTCGCTCGAGAAAAAACTGTTACTCGATCGCCTTACCGCGATCGAGCGTGCCTGACACTAGGGGGGAACTGGCATGACCGACCGAACGATCGAACGAAGAGAGCTACTGCGCACGTGCGGCGCCGGCGCCGCGTTGCTTGCGTTCGTCGCGGCCGACGGGCGAGCTGCCGCGGCCGAGCTCACCGAGAGCGAGGCCGCGAACGTGAAGCTCGTGACCGCGTTCTGCGGCGCCTGGTCGTCGCGCAATCTCGCGAACGTCACCGCGCTGATGAGCGATGACGCCGTCTACCGGATGTCGCAGACGACGCCGCCCGTAACGGGCCATGCGGGGCTCGTCGGGCAGATGCAGCCGTGGGTCGACACGTCGGACACGATCGAGTTCAAGATCCTCGAGACGATGGCCAAAGGCCCGATCGTGATCAACCATCGGATCGACCACTTCGCGTCGAAGACGCGGCCCGTGACTTGGGAAGGCGTCGGCGTGTTCTACGTCGAGAACGGCAAGATCAAGGAGTGGTCGGACTACACGATCCACGTGGAGCGCGCATGATCGCGCGCTCCTCCGTTCTCTTTCGGTTCTTCTGCTTTGCACTCGTCGCGCTGATCTCGCTCGCGACCCACGCGCAGCCGCCGCCCGGCGACGGGTTGATCAAACCCGAGGCGCGCACCAAGGTCTCGGAGCACGTGCACGTGATCCTCGATCAGGATCACGCGTTCGTGCCGAACGTCGGCATCGTGATCGGCAGCAAAGCCACGCTGATCGTCGACACTGGGCTCGGCGACAAGAACGGGAAGATCGTGCTCGACGAGGCGCGCAAGCTCGGCCGCAATACGCAGTTCTACCTCACGGCGACACACTTTCATCCCGAGCACGACCTCGGCGCAAACGCGTTTCCGGCCGACGCGAAGATGCTGCGTTGGACGGGTCAACAAGCCGAGGCTGACGGCGACGGCGTGGGAATGATCGAGCGCTTCAAGGGCTTCTCGGCCGCGACCAAGACGCTCCTCGAGGGCGCACGCTTCCGCGCACCCGACGTGCTGTTCGAAGGCCCGATCACGGTCGACCTCGGCGGCGTGCACGTGCGGATCTTCGGCGTCGGACCGAATCACACGCGCGGCGACACCGCGTTCTTCGTCGTCGAGGACAAGGTGCTGTTCACGGGAGACACGGTGATGTCCGTGTTGCCGGCCGTGAACGGCCAGTCGGCGAGCATCGCGAAGTGGCTCGAGAACCTCACGACCTACGAGAGCCTCCAGCCGGTCGTGGTCGTGCCCGCGCACGGCAAGCTGATAGACGTCTCTACCGTGCGCCGCTACCGCGCCTACTTCACGATGGTGCAGACGCGCACCGCCGCGGCCAAGAAGTCCGGCGCGTCGCTCGAGGCGGCGACCGAGACGCTGAGAGAGCCGATCGCGAAGGAGTTCGCCGACCTCGCACCCGCGAACGGCGCGGCCGGCCGAGTCAGCCCGGCGATCCAGGCGGCTTACCGCGAGGCACCCTGATCGGCGCGGACGTAGCGCTCTCGAGCCTGCCCGGCGACTCCGAACGGCGGATTTGCGCGCGACGCGCGGAAGCGCGAAGCTCTAGCGGGTAACGACGCGGCGCTTCCGGCGCCGCAGTCGCTCGCGGCGGCCGACTTACGACGGCGCCCGAGCGAGGCGATCCAAACGGGATGCTCGGGGAGAGCTGGGGCGGTGGATCGGAGCACGGCACGGGCAACGGGGGTCTCGCTTGCGCTGCACGCTGTCGCGCTGGCGGGCGCGCTGCTGATCCGCTCGCACGTGCCCGACGGGCCGACCAACGGCACCGTCATCAACGCCGAGCTCGTCTTCGATGCGGGTTTCTTCTCGTCGGCCGCAACCGTGCCGGCAGCGACCGACGCCGCCGGCGCGCCGCCCGCCGCGCCGCCGCTTCCGAGCGACGACTCGCCACCATCGAGCCGCGAGCCTGCGGCGAACGCCGCGCTGGCAGAGATCGCGTCGCCGCCCGCTAGCGAACCGCACGCGGACGAGGGATCGGCGCCGGATGCCTCCACGGCGTCGGCTTCGACTACCGAATCGGCCGAGCCGCGCGACGACGCTCCCGACAGCGTGACCGAGGCCGCGGTCGCCGCGACGTCCGCGAACGACGACGCCTCGATCGACGAGCGGATTGCACCCGAGCCCGCCGAGCCCGAGCCCTCTTCCCTGGCGGTAGGCGCAACGGCCTCGGCGGGCGAGCTTCTCAGCGCTAGTCCCAAGGCCGCCGAACGCGCCGACATGCGGGCCGCCGAGCCGGTTACGACGCGCGAGCACGACATGCTGGACCGACGGTTCGGTTCGTGGACCGGGCAGCTCGCGCCCGGCGCGGCCGAGTCGCGCGTCGCGTGGAAGCAGAACGGCCAGGCGTATACCGCGGTCTTCCATCAGCAACCGTCGGGCGACCCGATGGGCGTCGAGCACGTGGTCGTCGACGTCACGACGACGCAAGGCGGCAAGAAGCTCTCGACGCAAATGACGATGACGCGGCTGTCGTTCTCGAACTTCGCGCAGTTCGTCGACCGCTGGGATCCCGAAGTGCAAATCCACGACGACGAGATCGACGGGCGGTTCCACTCGAACAGCGAGATCCACCTGCTCTCGACCGGCAGCGTGTCACCCGTGTTTCGCGGCAAGGTCACGCTCGCGGCCCACGACATCGATACCGGCGACTCGATGTCGCACTTGAATCGCCGCCGGGTCTTCCCCGAAGGCGTCGAGATGGGCGTTCACCGGATCGCGCTGCCGTCGCACTTCCTCGGCCTCCTGAACGACGCGGCGAACGGCGACGCGAACGTGCAGCGGTTCGAGCGCGAGGCGCGAATCACCTTCTACGAAGACGGCACCTACGGATGGAGCTATCTGCGCGACGGCGCGGCCGAGGAGCGGCGCATGCTCACGGCACCCGCGCACTACCTGCTCGGGCTCGACGGCGCGACGCTCCGGATCAAAGGCCGCGTCCGCGGCAAGGTGCTCGTCTACACGCCCGAGCGGATCGTGATCGAGAACGACTTACGCTACGCGCGCGCGCGCGACGCGCCGGACGCCGACGACTACGTCGGGCTCGTCGCGGAGAAAACCGTCGAGATCGCGGAGCCGCAGGTCACCGGGCTCGGCGACCTGCACGTCGATGCGTCGATTTACGCTCTGCGGCAATTTGCCGTGCGCGAATTCCGGTCGCGACCGAGCGGCACACTCACGATCTTCGGCAGCCTCACGGCCGGCTCGTTGACCGCGACGGAGCCGCGCTACGCGACCAAGATCGAATTCGACCCGCGTTTGACGAATGCGCGTCCGCCGAGCTTCCCACTCACGGACCGCTACGAGCTCGAGTCGTGGGACGGCGAGTGGCGTCTCGACGAGGAGCGCGCGCCGACGAGCGCGGATGCGCAGGACGCGAGCACCGGAGATCGATCCAGCGTCGGACGCCGGCGCGGCGGTCGACCCGGCAGCGGCGCTCAGTGCGTCATCGAGTAGATGACGTAGTTCACGCCGAAGCGATAGGCCATCGCCGTCATACGCGGTCGGGTAGCGACGGGTCGTCGGCGTGCTCCCAGCCGTCGCCCATGTCGCTGTTGTGGCCGATCGCGACCATGAGCCGGCCGTGCTCGTCGTAGATGCCGCGCCAATGCGGCGGCCCTTCCATCCGCATGAAGCGTAAGGTGCCGGTCGCCCGGGATCTGCGATCTTCTTGTCGAGCTCGAACACGATGCCGAGCAACGGATCGCCGTCGGGGATATCGACGATCGGCCGGTCGGGCAGCACTTCCTGCATCGCCGACTGGAACGACGCCCACTCGTACTCGCCGTGGAAGTCGTCGACCATCATGAAGCCGCCGCGCCTGAGGTACTCGCGCAGCCGCGCGGCCTGCTCGCCGTGCGGATGCCACGCGCCGCGTGCCCGGCTGCTGGAGGATGATCCACGGATAGTCGAACAGCGCGTCGTCGTCGAGCGTGACGGCGCGGCTGTCCTCCGCGACCTGCGTGCGCGTCATCCGCGCGAGCGCAGGCAGGAAGTGCGCTTCGGCAAGCGGATAGTCGATGGCCCACCAGGGATTGCACCAGCCGCGCGATCCCGCGCAGCCGCGGGCCGCGTAAGCGAGCCGGCCCATGTGGAACTCGGCCTCGGGCGGTTGACCGACCCTCGCCTGGTCGGGCGTCTTCTGTTGCCGCCCTCGTCGAACTGCGCTTGCGCGCCGCCGACAGGCACACGAGCCCGATCGGGATCCACACGGCGAGCTTGCCGACGCTCATACCGGAGTACTCTGCCACTAAAGGACGCGCGCAACCACGCCGCAAAGAAACTTGAGCCAGCGCGCCGCCGCGCGGCCGAGAGAAAAGCCGTTTCGCGTTGCGCGTGCGGCGCCGCTAGAATCCTCCGCGGCCGCGTCGGCCGAGGGTTCATCATGCCAAAGTCGATCGTTAAACATTCGTTGGTTGCAGGCTCCGCCCTGCTCGCCGCGCTCGCGGCAGCGAATTCCGTGTACGCGCATTTCACCTTGCGCGCGCCCGCGTCATGGATCGTCGAGGACGACAAGGGCGATCCTCAGAAGCTCGCGCCGTGCGGCGGCGTCGAGCAGAACCCCGGCACGCCGACCGGCGCGAGCACCGACGTGCGCGGTGGCCAGAAGCTCAAGGTCGTGGTCGATGAGACGGTGTTCCACCCGGGCCATTACCGAATCGCGCTCGCGCGTAAGCGCAACCTGCTGCCCGCCCGACCCCGAGGTCACGATGCACGACACGGACCGCGGGCCGCGCTCGCTGTCGGCCAAGATCGAAACGAATCCGCAGCCGCCGCTGCTCGCGGACGGACTCTGGCCGCACACCGAGAAGCCGACCAAGAGCTGGGAGACGGAGGTCACGATCCCGAACATCACCTGCGACTCGTGCCAGCTCCAGGTGATCGAGTTCATGGCCGAGCACCCCGGCGTGCGGCAGGGTGGGTTTTCGTATCACCACTGCGCGGTGCTCAACATCACGGCCGACCCGAGCAAGCCAACGGAAGACGCGCGCTGGAAGTGATCGGATCGCGGCTCGCCCATTCGGGTGCGCGATCGCAAACGGGACCCCCCGTGATCGCGACTAGAATCTTCTGGTAGAAGTGATTGTAAGTGGCTAAGTCAAAAACGATTTATCTGTAATAAATCTGCAAAGCCGCGTCAAGAAAAATGCAACGCGGCGGTGCTCTACTGCGCCGACTCCCCTCGGAGACCGGCGCTATGCAACGTACTCAGGACAGCCTGCACGCAGCTCGCAAGCGCACGCGGCTCATTCGCGCAGTTCGGCTAACAGCGCTCGCGCGGCGCCGGCGAGCAGCGTCGTATCGACCCCCGCAACGATGAGCGTGTAGCCGCGGTCGACGTACGGCCGCACCGCGGCCGCGTTGATCCCGAAATATCCGAGCGGCATCCCTATGCCGCGGCACGCATCCGTCACGCGGCGGATCGCCGCAACGACGACCGGATCGTCGATCTGCCCCATCTTGCCGAGACTCGCCGACAGGTCGTAGGGCCCGAGGAGAATCGCATCGACACCCGGCACGTGCGCGATCGCGTCGATGTTCTCGACCGCCGTCGCGTGCTCGGCCTGGACGATCACCGCGATCTCGCGGTTCGCAGACTCGACGTATTCCTTGAACTTCAAACCGTAACCATGCGCGCGGGCTAGACCTACACCTCGGGTGCCCTCGGGCGGATAACGCGCGAACCGCACGGCGTCCGCCGCCAGCTCCGGCGTGTTGACCTGCGGCACGATGATGCCGTCGGCTCCGAGGTCGAGCACCTTCGCGATCTGCACCGCGTCGCAAGACGGCACACGCACGATGCAAGCGGCGCGACGATTCACGGCCGTGAGTATCCCGAGCAGCTCGCTCGTCTCGAGCGGCCCGTGCTCCGCGTCGATGAACAGCCAATCGAAGCCGAGGCTCGCGAGCACCTCGGCGGCGGGCGGTGATGGCAGCGTGACCATCGTCCCGAGCAGCGTGTCACCGCTCTTCAAGCGCGCGCGGAAATCGTTCGCCATCTTCGCCCCCTCCCCTTACGCTTCGCTAACGCGCTTTCAAGTCGAACGCCTCGGCCAGCAGCTCGTACGAACGCAGCCGCGCGGCGTGCTCGTAGATCGCGGCCGCGACGATCACCTCGTCCGCACCCGTGTCCGCGACGAACCGGCTGAGGCCGGAGCGCACGGTGTCGGACGAGCCGACGAACGAGCACTCGAGCATCCGCTGCGCCTGCGCCTTCTCGTGCGGCGCCCAGTAGCGCTCGATATCGTCGATCGGCGGCAACAGCTGGCCGCGCGTGCCGCGCAAGAGATTCGTGAACGCCTGCTGGGGCGAAGTGAACAGCCGCTTCGCCTCGGCGTCGCTGTCCGCGACGATCACGTTCGCACCGACCATCGCATACGGTTTGTCGAGCTGCGCCGACGGCCGGAAATTCTCGCGATAGATCGCGAGCGCGGGCGTCAGGTCGGCCGGCGCGAAGTGCGATGCGAACGCATACGGCAGCCCGAGCGCCGCGGCGAGCTGAGCGCCGAACAGGCTCGAGCCGAGGATCCAGAGCGGCACCTTGAGGCCGGCGCCGGGAACGGCCTGCACGACCTGGCCCGGCTGGAGCTCGCCGAAGTAGGCCTGGAGCTCGAGCACGTCTTGCGGAAACGACTCCGCGTCCATCGGGCTCCGCCGCAGCGCGCGCAGAGTGCGCTGGTCCGTGCCCGGCGCGCGGCCGAGGCCGAGGTCGATTCGCCCGGGGAACAGCGACTCGAGCGTGCCGAACTGCTCCGCGATCACGAGCGGCGAATGGTTCGGCAGCATGATGCCGCCCGCGCCGACCCGGATCGTCTTCGTGCCGCCCGCGACGTGCGCGATCACGATCGACGTTGCCGCGCTCGCGATGCCGATCATGTTGTGGTGCTCGGCGAGCCAATAGCGCGTATAGCCCCAGCGCTCGACGTGCTGCGCGAGATCGAGCGTATTGCGCAGCGCGCCGGCGGGCGACGAGCCCGTCGGGACGAACGCGAGGTCGAGCACCGAGAGCGCGGTCATTCGTGTCTCAACGCGCGTCGGCCGCGATCAGTGCGCCGCCGCGTTCGCTTTGACTTGGGCCTCGAGCCAGTCGCGAAACTGCGCCGGTTGCGACGCGAAGCGGCTGTGCGGCACGGGATAGAGGTCCTCGCCGATTTGCAGCACGAACGTCGGGAACCCCTGCGCGCCGACGAGCGACATCAGCCGATGCGTCTCGTCGATGTGCTCGTCGACCGGCGCCCGCGCAAGAGCCGCCTCGAACTCGGCGCGGTCGAGCCCGACCTCGACCGCGATGTCGGCGAGCACGTTGGGCTCGACGACGCGCCGGCCCTGCTCGTAGTGCGCATGCTGAATCCCGCGCAGCATCGGCAGCGTCTTCGAGCGATCGAGCGATTGCGCCGCGAGCACGGCGGCCGTCGGCGGACGCGACTCGAGCACCATCGTCGGGTCGAGCAGCAAGCCGTTGTGATAGTCGGGCCCGAAGCGTTGCCCGCTCATCTGCGCGATCCGCTGATCGGCCTGGCGGATATAGAGGCGCGTCGACTCGGGCAGCTGCGTCGGCTCCGGCCAAAGCGCGCCGCCGTGCAGCTCGAGGTCGACGTCGGACGCTTTCGCCGCGGACCAGACGAGCGGCTCGGCGCCATAGCACCAGCCGCAGAGCGGGTCGTAGATATAGTGCAGCGTCGCGCTCATTCGGGCTCTCGAAAGGGCCGCCATCCTACCGTGCGCGGAGCTGCGCGTCGCGTGCGAGGCTCTCGGCGGACTGCGCGGTGCGCCGGGCGTCGCCGGCATCGCGGGACGCGGAATCCGCGGCGCGCTGCGCCGAATCCGCCGCGCGCTGCACGCTCTGTATCTCTTGCTGCAGCCGATCGATCGAGCGCTCCAGATTGCTCACTCGCGACTCGAACGCCGCGGCGTTCTGCGCGCCGCTTTGCGAAGGCGGCACGGCCGACTCGCGAATCTCGAAGCGCGTCGTCACGCTCGCCAGCCCGCGCTCTAGCGCCGCGACGCGCTCGTCGAGCGTCGGCGGCCGATTGCCCGGTGGCCCTTGCGCAGGCGGCTGCGCCGCGGCGAACGACCAATAGACGAGCGCGGCCGCGGCCGCGAGTCGCGCGGTCAGCTTTCCGTTGAACTGGGTCATCGGCGATACCCTCCGAGCCGTCGATCAGCCGAGGCTAGCAGACGCCGCGGAAGTCGCGTGCATGGCTCACGGCGCACGGCGCCGTGCCTAACGTATCATCGCCCGCGGATGAGCCCACCCATTCCAGCGAGCGAGGTCGCGTCGCCCTGCGTCCGGACGTGCTGTCTCGACGACGACGATGTCTGCATCGGCTGCGGCCGCGCGCTGGCCGAGATCGTCGCCTGGGGAACCGCCGACGACCCGACGCGGCGCGCAATCCTCGAGCGCAGCCGCGAGCGCGTCGCGCGGCGAACGCAGCGGCAGGGGTCGACCGGTTAGCTCGAGCTCGCAGCCGCGGGCACGCGGCGCGACGTGCGGAAGTACGCGAGCGCGAACAACACGCCGAGCAGGCCGTTCGGCGTCGCGCCGATCGCGAGGTCGGTGCTGGACAGCGAGCCGCGCGAGTACAGCACGAACAACGTCGTGCACCAGAACAGCTTCTCGAGCACCGCAGGGATCATCGCGGGGCGAAGCTCCGCGGGCTTCCACGCGATCAGCAGAACATGATCTGCCACGCCGCGTCCGTCCCGAGCAACGCGTAATACGTCGCCGAGCCGTTCTGCTGGTACAAAGGAATCATCGCCCCGAGGCCGACTAGGCCGGCGATCGCGAACACCACGCGCGCAAACATGGCGCACACTCTAGCGCCGTCGGGCCGCTCGCGTCTCGCGTCCCGCGCCACGGCGCCGCCAAGATAGTCGGGCGGTCGTGTCGATTCCGGCCGCGCCCGTTCGACGTACCTTCAAGAGCAGGACCGACGCCGACACCGCGCCCGGCCGCTCGAAAACCACGAAGGAGACAGGGCCATGAGATTCATGATCATCGTTCGGGCCAATCGGGACACCGAGGCCGGCGTCCCTCCAGCCGAGCAGCTCGTCGCCGCGATGGCGGCCTATCATGAGCAGCTCGCAAAGGCCGGCGTGTTGCTCGATGCGAACGGGCTGCAGCCGAGCGCGAAGGGCTTCAAGCTCCGCTGGCACGGCGGCCGTCGCACGCTCGTCGACGGGCCGTTCGCGGAAAGCAAGGAGCTCGTCGCGGGTTACACCGTGATTCAAGTGAAGTCCCGCGCCGAGGGCGTCGAATGGGCGAAGCGCTTTCCCGCGCCGTTCGGCGAGGACGCGGACGGCGAGATCGAGGTCCGGCAGCTTTACGAGCTCGACGAGCTCGGCCCCGCGAGATCGGTGGACCGCTTCCGCGACATGCCGATCTCGACGCGCAAGTAGCAGCGCGGCGAACCACACATTTCCACTCACTCACATAAGGAGCACGAAAATGAGATTCATGGTGATCGTCAAAGCATCGCGTGACACCGAAGCCGGCGTCATGCCGTCCGAGCAGCTGCTCGCCGAGATGGGCAAGTACAACGAGGAGCTCGTCAAGGCCGGCGTGATGAAGGGCGGCGACGGGCTGCAGCCGAGCTCGAAGGGCGCGCGCGTCAAGTTCTCGGGTAAGAAGCGCACGGTCGTCGATGGGCCGTTCGCGGAGACGAAAGAGCTGATCGCGGGCTTCTGGCTCTGGGAGACGAAGTCGCTCGCCGAGGCGATCGAATGGGCGAAGCGCTGCCCGAATCCGACCGGCGAGGACTCCGAGCTCGAGATTCGGCAGATCTTCGAGCTCGCGGACTTCGGCGAGGCGGTCACGCCCGAGATCCAAGAGCAACAAGACCGGCTCCGCGCGCAGCTCGAGCGCAAGGGCTGAGCAAGATCTGCTTGCGCACGTAACCGAGGAGATGCTGTGATCGTCGGCCGTGAGCACGGCCGACGACACCGAAGCCCGGCGGACGATCGAAGCGATCTTCCGGATCGAGTCGCCGCGCTTGATCGCGGGGCTCGCGCGGCTCGTGCGCGACGTCGGCGTCGCGGAAGAGCTCGCGCAGGACGCGCTCGTCGCCGCGCTCGAGCAGTGGCCGACCGAGGGCGTGCCTGACAAGCCGGGCGCGTGGCTCATGGCGACCGCGAAGCACCGCGCGATCGACACGCTGCGCCGCCGAACTCTGCAAAGGGACAAGCACGCTGCGATCGAACGCGAGGCGGAGATCGACCTCGAGGTCTTCGACGACGCGGACGTCGAGCGACTCGACGACGAGGTCGGCGACGATCTGCTGCGGCTCATCTTCATCGCGTGCCATCCGATCCTTTCGACCGAGGCTCGCGTCGCGCTCACGCTGCGCCTGCTCGGCGGCCTCACGACCGACGAGATCGCGCGCGCGTATCTGGTGCCCGAGCCGACGATCGCGCAGCGGATCGTGCGCGCGAAGCGGACTCTCGGCGACGCCGGAGTGCCGTTCGAGCTGCCGCGCAACGCCGAGCTTGGCGAACGGCTCGCGTCGGTGCTCGAGGTGATCTATCTGATCTTCAACGAGGGCTATGCCGCGACCGCGGGTGACGATTGGCTCCGCCCAGCCCTCTGCCAGGACGCGCTACGGCTCGCTCGCGTGCTGGCCGGGCTCGCGCCGAGGGAGCCCGAGGTGCATGGGCTCGTCGCGCTCCTCGAGATCCAGCAGTCGCGCGCGTCGGCGCGGACGGACCACGCGGGCGAGCCGATCCTGTTGCTCGAGCAGGATCGGAGCCGCTGGGATCCGCTGTTGATCCGCCGCGGCCTCGAGTCGCTCGATCGCGCCGAACGCCTCGCGGCCGGGGCGCCGGGCCCTTACACGCTCCAAGCCGCGATCGCCGCATGCCACGCGCGCGCGGCGACGGCCGAGGCGACGGACTGGCCCAAGATCGCGGCGCTCTACGGCACGCTCGCCGCGCTCGAGCCCTCGCCCGTCGTCGAGCTGAACCGCGCGGTCGCGGTGTCGATGGCCGACGGACCGGCGGCCGGGCTCGCGCTGACGGACAAGCTTGCGGACGAGCCCGCTCTGCGCGGTTATCATCTACTACCGAGCGTGCGCGGCGAGCTGCTCCGCAAGCTCGGCCGGCTCGCCGAGGCAGGGCGGGAGCTCGAGCGCGCCGCAGAGCTCACGCGCAACAACCGTGAGCGCGAGCTGCTGCTGGCTCGGGCACGCGCGTGCCGCGCCGGGTAAGTCGACGAACGCTTGAGGAGGCATCATGGGATTTGCACTGTCGCCGATGCAGATCACGAGCGCCGCGTTCGAGCCGCTCGGCCGAATTCCGAAGAAGCACACCGGGGAGGGAACGAACGTATCGCCGCCGCTGGCCTGGAGCGGCGCGCCGAAAGAGACGAAGTCGTACGTGCTCGTCGTCCACGATCCCGACGCGCCGCTCGCAACCCCCGACGGGTACGGCTTCGTTCACTGGCTGCTCTACAACATCCCTGCGTCCGTCACGGCGCTGGCCGAGGGCGAAAGCGGATACACGAACGGCGCGACCGGCTTCGGTAAACCGAAGTACGGCGGTCCATTGCCGCCGGAGAACCACGGCACGCATCACTACTACTTCTGGCTGCTCGCGTTGAACGCGGAGCCGAAGCTCAAGCCTGGCCTCACGATGCGGGAGCTGTTCGCTGCGATCGAGCCGAGCGTCGTCGCGATGAATCGGCTCGTCGGCACTTACTCCCGTCCCAAATAGTCCATCGCGAACACTGCGACGATAGATGGAACGATCGCGCCGGAGCCGAAGCTGATGAAGAGAGCGCTGATCGTCGACGACTCGCGCCTCGCACGGACGGTCCTGAGCCGCCTGCTCGAGGAGAACGGCGTTGCATCCGATACGGCGGAGTCGGCGGAGAGCGCGCTCGAATACCTGAAGCACAGCCGGCCGGACGTGGTCTTCCTGGACCACAACATGCCCGGCATCGACGGCTTCCAGGCACTCGACGCGATCAAGAAGAACCCGGTCACCGCCACGATACCGGTCATGATGTACACGTCCGAGCAAGGCGAGGTCTACGTCGGCCAGGCGCGTGCGCTCGGCGCGCTCGGCGTGTTGCCGAAGACCGTGCAGCCGGTCGAGGTCTCGAAGGTACTGCGCACGCTGCACTTGATCCCGGGGGAGCCTACGGCTCGCGGGCCGACCCCGGACAGAGAACCGCACGTGCCGCCGGCGAGCCGCGAAGCAGAAATCGCAGCACGTCCTGCGGCCGCCGTCGCGCCTCTCGATGCAGAGTCGCTGCGCGCGCTGCTCGACGAGGTGTTGTCCGCGAAAGCTGCGGGGCTGCGTGAGGATTTCCGGCGCGAGATTCAGCGCCTCGCGGTGCCTGCGCCGGCAGCGACGCCGCCGCCCGCTTCCGCGGCGCAGCGCCTCGCACGCAGAGATCGAGTCCTCGCGCTCGCGACGGGTCTTATCGTTACCACGTGTGCGGCGTTCGGCTATCTCTATTGGACGGCCAGCGCATCGTTCGAGGAAGCGACGGCGAGCTTTTCGCGCAGGCTCTTCGCCGAGACCTCGAAGCGCGAAGACCCACGCAACTCCGCGCCCCAGTCCGTCGCGGCGCGGGCCGCAGGGCCGAACGACGTGCTCGGTGTGCTCGAATGGGGCGTGAATCAGGGCGGCCGTTACGGCTTCGGCACCGTCCCGCTCGACGATGAGCGCGCAACCGTGTTCGCGGGACTATTCGATCAGCTCGCCCGCCTCGGCTTCACGGGGACCGTCGCGATCGAGGTGCACACAGGCCGGTTCTGCATGGATTACGGGCAGAACGGCGGTCTCGATCTCGCTCCGGCCAACGAGCTCGCAGCGATGTGCGACCAAATCGGCTGGTCCGAGGACCAGGCCGTCTCGGCCGGTAGGAGCCAATCCCTCGCGTTTGCGAATGAGGTCGCGAGCGCTGCCGCGCGCTACCCGCGCATGAAGATCGAAAGCGCGTCACGCGGCACCGCTGAGCCCGCGGTCGCCTACCCCGCTTCGAGCGCCGATCTCACTGCCGGTGCATGGAACGCAGTAGCAGCCGCAAACCAGCGCGTAGTCGTCGCGATCCTTCCCGACCCGGCAACTTCTGCGACGGGCGAACGACGATAAGCGGCGCTTTCGCGCTTACCACGGCGCGTCCTTGCCGTCGTAGAACAGAAACTTGCCCGTATCGGCGATCGTGAGCTTGTCGATTACGCCGATCATGTCGCCGATGCTCTCCTCGGGCGCGAGCGTCGAGATCGTGGAGCCGAGAGCCGCGAGCCGCTCGGTCCGCACACCGCCGGGGTGAAACAGCAGCACGATCACTCCGTCGTGCTCGACTTCCGTCGTGAGTGAGCGCATCACGTTGTTGAGCGCAGCTTTGCTCGCGCGGTACCAGAAGAGCTGATCCGGCTTCCGTGCTCGCAACGAGTTGCTGCCGCCGAGCGAGCTGATGTTGATGATCTTCTTTTGCCTTGCTCGCTTTGACGTTGTCGATGAACGCTTCCGCGACTTTGATCGGACCCGCGACGTTGGTGCGCATGAACAGCTCGAACTGATCGTAGTCGAGCGTGCCGAACGACTGCGCGGCGCGCACGCCCGGATCGTTGCGGTCCCCGATCGACCAGATCGCGGCGTTGTTGATCACGATGTCGATCGGCATGCCTTTGAGCTTGGCCGCGAGCTTGTCGATCTCCCCGCGCACCGACACGTCCATTCGCTCGACTCGCACGTTCGGATGCTCGGCCGCGATCGCAGCCAGCGTGTCGGGGACAGTGTCGCGGCGGTGCGTCGCGATGACCGTCGCGCCTCGCTCCGCGTATTCCTTCGTGAACTCGAGCCCGATGCCGGCATTGGCGCCCGTGATGAGCACGGTCTCCGCGAGCGCGCGCAACGGCGCGCCGCTCGCGCAAAGGAACCCGGCGAGGATGGCCGATGGCCAAATCCGTGAGCTCAGCATGGAATGCTCCTTCACCCGTGACGGCACAGCATCCCACGCGCCGAGCGCGGCGGGCCAGCGCGATCCCGGCCGCGGGATTCGATCCGGCGCAGCTGCTCGCGGCGGAATAGCCGCGGCTACGCAAACGCGTCGATGGATGCCAGGTTCGGCGGCGCTATGCTTTGCGGCGCCTCGGCACTGGGTCCTCGACGACGCGCCGCAAACGATCGATCGCGCGATCCCAACTCGCGGAGATGCCGTCAAGGAACACGCGTGCTTCATCGAGCTTGCGCGCGTCGAGGGCGTAGAGCACCTCGCGGCCGCGCTTCTGGTGAGAGACGAGTCCGGCATCTTCGAGCACGCGCAGATGCTTTGCGATCGCTTGCCGCGTCACGTGCGCGCCGTCGGACAGGGCGGTCGCCGATAGGGCCACGCCCGCACCGAGCCTGCCGACCACGGAAAGACGCGTGCCGTCGCCTAGTGCGAAGAACAGGTCGACGACGGCACGTTCAGTTGCCTTCGACATACTTTCGGATGTTCTCGGCCTGAGCCGTCCAGCCCCCGTCGTTCATCCGGAACGCCCGCTCCCGCCGATGCGCCGGCACACGATCGAAACCGGACTCTACGATCGTGAGCTCGGTTCCGCCGCCGACCTCCTCGAGGCGGAATTCGACGAGTGTCGTCGGTTCGCGCCTGTGTGCAACCAGCCGGTTGCACATCGAAGCAGCAGGGGAAGTCTTGGCCCGCGCGCGCGGTTTACAAGCAAACAGGGCGTCGTTATCGTTGGCGCGGCCTGGTGGGTCGGCGACCGTCTGAAAGGTAAGCGCGTATGAAACTGAAACCGATTGCCGTGCCCTGCCTGCTACTTTCCTTCGTTGCCGCGTGGGTTGCGGCCCAGGCGCCGAGGCCCGACGAAAAAACGTTGGCGGCCACGGGCATACTCGAGCGGCTCGCCGAGCGCTCCGGTGTCTATGCCGTGCCCGCGACCGCGACGGTGCCGGGATTCGTCGCCGACGCCGGTTGGCCGCAGAAGTTGCCCAACAACTGGATCCTCGGCCAAGTCGGCGGTCTTTACGTCGCGCCAGACGATCACGTCTGGGTGTACCAGCGACCGCGCTCGCTGACCGATGACGAGGCGGCGCTGACGGCGGCGACCAACAAGTCGAAGGACGGCAAACCCGTCGATGCGATGGGCTTCGCGCGTCCGTACGGCGTACTTGGCGATTGCTGCCTGCCGGCGCCATCGGTGATGGAGTTCGACGACACCGGCAAGCTGCTGCGCGCCTGGGGCGGTCCGGCCGATCCCGACAAGTGCAAGGTGGAGCAAGGCTGCGTCTGGCCGGCGACCGAGCACGGCATCTTTGTCGACCACAACGGCTTCGTTTATCTCGGCGGCAACAACGCGAATGCGAGTCCCAACGGATCCGCCTGGGCGTCGAGCAACGGCGCCGACGGCATGATCCTGAAATTCACCAAAGACGGACAGTTCGTGGCGATGTTCGGCGGGCCAGGAGCCAAAGGGCCGAACAGCAATGACAAGGACGGGGGCAAGAACGGTACCCCGCTGTTTTATCTGCCGGCCGATATCACGGTCGATCCGAGCAACAACCGCATGTACGTGGCAGACGGCTACGGCAATCGGCGCGTGGTCATGCTCGACGCGGCGACCGGCAAGTACATCGGCCATTTCGGCGCGTACGGGAACAACCCGATCGACGACAAGGCCGCGGCTGCCGCCGGCAACTGGATGAACGATTTCACCAAGGGCAATCTGAAGCCGGCCTTCTTTCGCAATCCGGTGCATTGCGTGAAGGTCAGCAAGGACGGCCTGATCTACGTTTGCGACCGCGGCAACAACCGCGTGCAGATCTTCGACAGCCGCGATCCCAGTCTAGGCAAGCCATGCTCGAATCCGAGCGGCGCCGCGGGCAAGTGCGGCTTCGTGAAGGAACAGTTCGTCGCGGTGAAGACCAACGGCCTGCCGGGCTCCGCGGTGTCGATGAATTTCTCGACCGACGCGGCGCAGTCGTGCCTCTACGTCGGCGACAACTCCAACATGACGATCTACATCCTCAAGCGCGACACGTTGGAGGAGCTCGGCCGAATCGGACGCAGCGGACGCGAAGCCGGCGAGTTCCATTGGCTGCACCAAGTCAGCCTCGATTCTCGCGGCGACATCTACACGGCCGAGGTCGATACGGGAAAGCGCGTTCAGAAGTTCATTCGCTTCGGCGCGCAGGGCTGCAGCGGCACCGGCCGGACCACCGTCGGCGGCGTGTTGCCGTGAGCGGTCGACCCGATCACGTACGCCACAGCGAGCCACCACGCCGGCGCGTGCAGCGTTGCACGTAACGGTGTGCGGCTCCGCGGCGCGGCCGATCAGAACTGGACACCGAGGCTGAGCTGCCAGTGCTCGACCTCGTCGCGGTGAAAACCGCTCGCGCTCTCGCGCGCGTTCAGCGGCTCCCCGTAGCTGATCCGCAAGAGCCCGAGCGGCACGCGAACGTGAAACGCGAGTCCAAACGAGCGGCGAAGATCGCTCGATTTGAAGCTGTAGTCGAGCGGCTGACCTTGTCCGTCGCCGAACTTCACGCCCTCCGTGGAGAACACGTTACCGACGTCGTAAAAGAAGCCGACGCGCACTCGATCGCGCCAGCGCGACGGCCACGCGGCCATGATCTCGAGCTGCAGAGCCGTGAGCAGATTGCCGCCATATGGACGGCCCAGCGAATCACGCGGGCCAAGGCCGCCTTCCCGAAACCCGCGCACCGTGTTCGGGCCACCTGCGAAGAAGTTCTCGTACGGCGGAAGCGACGTGGTCGCGCCGTAGGCGACTCCAAGCCCGACATTGCCGCGCAAATCGAGCGTCCACGCGCCGCCGACCGGCCAGTAGCGCGCGGCCTCGTAGGTCGCCATGACGTACTCGGCATCGCTACCGGGAAGCGCAGCTCGGACACGCAGCGTCTGCTGCGCGCCGCGCGAGGCGAATACGTCGGCGTCGCGCAGATCCGCGTTCCAGCCGAGCAGCCAATCCACTTCTCGAATCCTTGTCGTGAGGAGGCCCTGCGAAGTCTGCGCACCTCCCTGGTCCGCGACCCAATCGATCCACTGGGCGCTCGAGCCTGGAGTCGTCTCGAGATCGACTACCCGCGCGTCCACGCCCACCCTTAGTCGTGCCACGCAGCGGTCCGCAACCACCGGCGAAAGACGGGGATTCGGTCCAAAACAGGCCGGCACCGCCTCGTCCGATCGTTGCCCTTCGATGCCGCGTCCTGCGAGGCGTAAGCCGTACTCGAGCCGTACGCTCGCGAGCTCAGCGTGCAGCGGAGAGGAGTCGACCGTGAGCTGATCGACGTCGGAGGCCGACAACGCGATCGTTCGGCTCGTCCCGTCGGGCGTCACGTACGGGGCCGTATGCAGGACGTCGAGCCGCGACCGCAGTTCGCTGCCTTCGAGCTGGACGGCGACGCGTTGACCCTTGCCGAGCCAGTTGTCGTCCGTGTAGTAGCCATAGAGGCTCGTGCGCAGCGACTCCGAATAGCCGCCCCCGCCGCCGTAGCGACGCGCAGGCGCTTCCTCGATCGAGATCACGATGTCGACGACGTCGGGCGTGGTGCCGACGGGACGCAGCGCGACGCGCGCACTCGCGACGAACGGCAGTCGCTCGAGGCGTTGCCGAGATCGCTCGAGCTCGACGGTGTTGACAAACGTGCCTTCGAGCAACGTGAGCTCGCGGCGCAGCGTCTCGTCGTCGATGCGTACGACGCCGACGAATTCGATGCGTCGCACATAGATTCGAGCGGGCCCGTCGGGCGCGGGTTGGGCATGCGGTGCCGTAGCCGTTGCAAGCCAGACGACCGCGATCAGCGCGACGCGACGCACTCGCGCGATCACCGCTGGAGACCGCTCGATACGAGGAGAGCGGACTTGCGCACCGACGCTCCCTGCCCGAAGTCTGCCCAACACTAGCTCTTTCGCGGCTGGCTCCCCAAGTGGAGCATACGCGTGGCCGACGCGAGCTCGCGCGGGTTCGCGCGCGGATCGCTCATCGTGCGCGGGAGCGCCATGGCTTGACGATCCATTCCCGACTCTGCACTGTCGGGGATCGCGACCACGCCGGAAGCTCGAAGGGGGAGACGGTGAAGCCACGACTCGTCGATTTTGCACGGCGCATCCGCGGCTTCGGGGCCGCTACGTTGCTCTGCGTCTCCACCGCCGCGCTCGCGCACCATGGCATGGGCCTCTACGACCGCTCGAAGCCCGTCGAGCTGCACGGCGTCATCCGCGGCATCGACTTCGTCAATCCACATTCGTATCTGCGCTTCGACGTCATCGGCGCGGACGGCAAGACCATCGCCATGCGCTGCGAGATGCGCGCCGCGACGCTGCTGCGCCGTTCGGGCTGGACGCCGGAGATGTTCGTCATCGGAGCGCAAGCCACCGTCTATGGTTTTGCGCATCGCGACGATCCGACCGCGTGCTACCTCGAGGACATCAAGATCGGCGATGCGCCGCGCATGAATCGCAACGATCAATTCGAAGTCACGTCGAAGACGGATCTCACGAATCGCCCGGCTCGCCTCCCGTCGGGCGAGCCCAACATCTCGGGCGACTGGGCGCAGGAGCAGTGGGTCATCGCGCGAGGCGCCGGCGGCCTCGTGCCGAAGCATCTCGTCGCGGACGTGGAGTCCGGCAAGGTCGCAGTGAAGGACATCCCGCCGTCGGGCTGGGGGCCGCGCCCGGTCACGCTGACCGCGCGCGGCAAAACCGAGGCGGACGCGTTCCGGATGTGGTCGCCCGAGGACAACCCGCGTCTGCGCTGCCGGCCCACGAGCATCATTCTCGACTGGGTGTTCGACGGGCCCGTCAACCGGATCACGCAGGAGAAGGACCGCATCGTGATCGACTACGGCCTTTTCAGCTTCGAGCGCGTGATCTACATGAACATGGCCGCGCATCCGAAGAACATCACGCCGAGCTACGCGGGTCACTCGATCGGCCATTGGGAAGGCGACGTGCTCAACGTCGACACGATCGGCTTCGAGCCCGGCGTGCTCGCAGCGCCCGTCAAGCACAGCGATCAGCTGCACGTCGTCGAGCGCTTCAAGCTCGACCCTAAGGCGTGGACGCTCACGCGCGACTACGTGGCCGAGGATCCGGTCTACTTCACGGACAAGTACGCGGGCTCGGACACCGTGCTCGTCGCGGACGTGCCTTACGAGCCGCATCCGTGCAGCGAGCTCACGCCGGAGTTCCGGCCCTAGGACAGACATAACGCGCTACTTCCCGAAGCTCTCGAAGGCCGCCAGGAGCCCGTCCGCGCGCAGTTAGTCCGCGGCGAACGCGAGCAGCACGTTGCCGGGCATGCCGCCGTTGCGCGGATAACCGGAGTTGATCAGCACCAGGCCGTTGACGATCACGGGGCCCGGTCCGTCGATCGATCCGCCGCGGGCCGCCACTTTGTTCACGGTCGCGAATTCGCGCGCGGTGTCGTAGTCCCACAGCATCTTGCCGTCGGCCGTCGCATGTGCGCGGACGTGACCGTCGTTCGACGTCGCGAACACGACGCCGGGAATCAGCGTCACGGCGCCCGGTTGCGCGGGACTGCAGCCCGCGGGCGCGCCTGCCGGGCAGGGCGCCGGAGCCGCGTACCACACTCTGCTGCCGTCCTTCACGCGCAGCGCGGTGAGCCCGCCGCCTTGCGCAGGATCGAGCGCGTAGCGGCGCGGGTCGAGAAGATTGTTGTCCTGGCGTGTGCGGCCGACGTCGGACACCGTCGCGTACACGACGTCGCCATCGGTGGCCATGCCCCACTCGACGCCGCCGTTCGTGCCGCCTTTGCCGATGCGCGTCTGCCAGAGGATCTCGCCTTTGTTTTTCGGGTCGAGCGCGAAGACGATGCCGGATTTCTGGCCGGCGAGCAGCATCTCGCGCTGTCCGGCGGCGTTCAGCAGGATCGCCGACGAGCCGAAGTCGTAGTCGGGCCCCGCGCCTTGCGGGCAGTTGCCTGGAGCGTTGCGGCACGAGCCGTTGAAGACGTCGCGCTCCGTGACCTGCTTCGTCCAGACGATTCGGCCGTCGCGCATGTCGAGCGCGAGCACGGCGTCGCTGGCTGGCGATTCGGGCTCGGTGTAGCTGTCTCCCGTCGCCACATACAGCAGCCGCCGTTTTGCGTCGACCGTGGGCGTTGCCCAGACCGCGACACCCGACGGTCCGAAGCGCAGTGCATTGCTGGCGTTCTTGCCAATCTGCTTCGGCGCGTCGACCAGATAGGTTTTCCAGAGCTGTGCGCCATCGCGCACGCGTAGCGCCACGACGCTGCCGCGGAACGTGCAGCAGGCATAGGTCGAGTCGCCGGCGCGCGCTTCTTCCCACGACGACACGGGCACGTAGACGACGCCGTCGTGCACGGCGGGGGCCGCAGTGAGCCGCGTCGAGTCGTGCGTTTCGACGTGCTGCTTCCACAACAGCGCGCCGGTTTCGGCGGCGACGGCGTAGAACCAGCCCGTCAGGTCCCCGAACAGCAGCGCGTGGCGGCCGCCTTCGAGCGGCGTCACGACGATGGCCGCGCGCACGGGCCCGTTCGCTTGAAACACCCATTGCAAGCAGCCGCTCGTCGCGCGCATCGCGTGCACCAGGCCGCCGGCGCTGCCGAGGAAAATCTCGTCGTCGATCACGGTGGGCGCCGCGAACGCCGCGACGTCGCCTTCGAAGCCGAACGCCCATTTGAGCTTGAGCTGCGGCACGCGATCGGCAGCGAGTCCCGCGCCAGTCGATTGGAAGCGAGCGTTGTTGTCGGTCGGGCTCCAGCCGTTCCACGCGGCTTTCGGTTTCGCGGCGAGCCGCACCGAACGATCGGTGCAGAATGCTGCCGCCGGAGGACCGGACTCCGCTGCGTTCGTGCCGAGATACTCCGCCACAGCGACGCGCTCGTCGCGATGCATCGTCATTCCGATCGCAAGCATGGGGCCGGCGTCGAGTGCGCGGACGATGCGCGCCGAGGGCATCTGCTGGAGCGCGTCGCGAGGCGGCACGCGCGGATTAGCCTGCTCGTGACACTGCGCGCAGCGCGCGAGGTACACGGTGCGGCCATCAGGCGGCAGCGCGCCGGTTTGCGCGTACACCGGTGCCACGAAGGCCGAGATCACTGCGAGCGCGACAGCTCCGCTACCGAAGACACGTGCGATGCATTTCATGCATCCCCCGATCGACTACTCCCCCGCGCGAGCAGAGGTCTAAGCGCCGCATTCGCGAGCACGACGTCGGGCTCGCTCTGCAAGTAGACGAGAAAGGTGCTGCGAAACGCGTCGGACTCGAGCACCGCGGTGATCTCGTCGGCCGCGCGCGCGGCATCCGTGTCGTGCAGCTCGTCCGCCTCCGCGAGCTCGTCGAGCAGCGCGAGCTGCGCCGATAGCGGCCGCAGCCATGCGAACAGCGGGTCGTGAACCGCGAGCTGCAGCAACTGCCCCGGGCTCTTGACGCGCCCGTGCAGCTTCTCGAAGCTCTTCTGCGTCGCGGCGAGCAGCCGGTGATGCAGCGTGCGCGCCGCCGCCGCGAGCTCCCGCAGATTCGCGCGCGCGTCGCTCATCGCGCGCAACCGAGCGTGCTATCGAACCAGCCGCAATTCATCGCGCGCGCCTCAACGTGAGATTGATCCGCTCGCGGCCCGCGAACCGGTGCATCGAATCCTCGAGCTTCGCGACGCCGTGATAGCGGAGCCGTGCGGGCCCGCCCCAGACGACCACGTCGCCGTGCGCGAGCGGCACGCGCTGCGGCCGGTCCTTGCGCTTCAAACCGCCGAACAGGAACACGGCCGGCACGCCGAGCGACACGGACACGATCGGCTCACGAAAGTCACGCTCGTCTTTGTCTTGATGCAGCGTGAGCCGCGCGCCGGGCTCGTAGCGATTCACGAGGCACGCGTCGGGCACGAACTCCGCGAAACCGAGCGCCGCGGCCGCGTCACGCGCGAGCTCGGCGAACGCAGCGGGCATCGCGGGCCACGGCGCGCCGGTTTCGGGATCCGTCGGCGAGTAGCGGTAGCCGCTCGGACTCGACACCCAGCCGAACGCGCCGCAGTTCGTCATCGCGACCGACATCGAATAGCCGCCGGGGGTCGTCATGTGCCGGAACGGCGCTGCGGCGGCGACCGCGCTCACGCCGGCCGCGAGCGCGCGCTCGAACGGCAGCGCGAAGCCGCGCAGCACCGCCGCGCCCTCGCAGAGGCTCGAGACGCCGGTCGTCCGAGACGTGCGCCGGCGCGAACAGGTCGCGCGTGCTCGTCGAGCTTACGCACGCTTCGGCAGCTGCGCCTCCGGCACCCACCAGCCGTGGATCTGGCCGATCGCGCGCATCGGCAGATGCACGGTCGCGACCGGGCCGTCGTGCGAGATGCTCGGCGTCGAGGATCACGAGATCCGCGCGGCCGCCCTCGGCGTTGCGCGTCGCGACACCCATCAGATAACCCGAGCCCTCCGGCGCGTTCGCGCTGCTTCGGCGCGAAGCAGCACTCGGCGAGCGACGAATCCGTGCCCGCGTTGAACAGCGTCGACGGTGCGGTTCTGATGATCGAAGCGCGCGTAGCACGCGCCGCCCGTGCCGGGCTTCGCGTTCCGGATCCGGGCACGGCAGGAAGCCGTAGCGATACGGCACGGTGTTGTAGCGATCGTCCTGGCGCGGCAGCGCGCCGACGTGCGGATACAGCTGCTCGATGTCGTACGCCGACGGCTTCTTCTTCGAGAGGTCGACCGACAGGCGCGTGATGTGGCTCGAGCCCGCGACCGGATCCCAACGCGAGCCGTCGCGCATCGGCATGAACGGGAACGGATTCGCCATCGACATCTCGACGTCGACGTAGCAGCTTCTTGCCGTCGTCGAACGTGCCCATCACGTGCGTCGCGCTGCGCGTCGGGCCCTTGATCCACTGCACGTCCTTGCCGTCGCCGCCGCGGCGCACGAAGCCGAAGTACGTCGGCTGAGCCCGGATACCACGACCAGTGGATGCCGCCGCTCCGTCCATCTGCTTCTCGTCGATCGCGAGCGGGATCACGTAGAACACGATGTGCTTCTCCGTGACCGCGAAGTCGTGGAGCATGCCGACGTACGGCACCTGGATCTTCGCGTTCCACACGATCTTGCCTTGCGGCGTGATCTCGAAGATCGACACGGTCTTGCTGCCGAAGCCCTCGGCCTCGTAGCCGAACGCGACCATGTTGCCGGTCATCGAGTCGAGCTTCGGATGCGCGGTGAACGTCTTGCTCGGCAGCTGACCGTCGAACGTGTAGCTCGGGACCATCGTCTCGAGCGTCAGCAGGTCCATCGCGCTCGGGCGGGCTGTCTTCCTTCAGCGACAGCAGGTAGTTCCTTGTGGTTGATGATGTGCGTGTTCGCCGTGCTGCGGCTCAGGCCCTTCGCGCTCGGGTCGTCCATCGACGGATTGCGATAGATCGGGAACAGCTGCTTGCCCGCCTTGTCGTTCGCGAGCCAGCGCTCGTTGCGCACCATGCGGCTCTTGTAGTCCACGCGGCCGTTCTTGATCCGGAACATGCTCACGTGGCCTTCGCCGTCGAACGGAATGTCGCGCGGATGCAGCGGATACTGCGGGTCGGGGCCGACGCGATAGAACGCGCCGTTCAAGTCCGCACGGAATCTTGCCCGTGACCTCGCAGTCGCGGACGTCGGCCTCGAGCTTGTAGAGCGACGTCGGCCGGCGCATCTCGGGCGGAATCGCGGCGCCCGCCGTCGTGCCGAGCTCGCGACCCTGCGGCGGCGGCTGCGCCTGCGCGCCGCTCGCGAGCAGTGCGCCCACGCCGGCGGCGGCGCCGATCGCCCGGCCACGAACGCACGACGATCGATGTCAGTGTTGTTGTCGGTCATGGAAGATCTCCAACCGTATGTGAATGCAAAGCTGTGAAAATCGAATTCGGCAGGGCTGCCGCCGAGTGCTCGAAAAATATCGAGCACTATACTCCCGGCGCCGCTCACTGTGCCGGCGGCGTCCAGGCGACCGTCGCGCCCGTGACCGGGTTGCCGTAGTGGAACGGCGGCAGGAACGGCGACGGGTACATCTCGAACGGGTGCGTCGGCGGCAGCATCCGGCGGGTTGTCCTTGCTGATGCCGGGCGGCGGCCGCGGCTGCACCGTCTTCCAACCGACCGTGTACGGCACGAAATAGGTGTTGAACACCTGGTCGTGCTTGATCTTCCAGACGCCGTTCTCTTTGACGTAGTCGTTCTCGTAGACGCCGCCCATCCATTGGCTGTAGCGCTGCCACTGACCCATGATGCTGAGCGCACGCGAGCGCATCTTCGCGCTCTGCCCGTCCGGCGCGACGTCGATCACGGGCTGGAACTGCATGTGGTTGTGCTGTAGGCCGAACTGGCTGTCGGTCGCCTTGCCGTACAGATCGAGGTTGCGGCGCACGCTCGCGGAGCCCAGCGTAGACGCCGCGCATCGCGATCTCGATCGTGCCGGTCGGCGAAAAGATGCCGGTGAGATCGTCCCATTGCAGGTGCGCGAGGTAGTAACCGTAGATCGAGTTCATGCGCTCGAGCTGCGTGAGGTCCTCGAGGATCCCGAGCCGATGCTCGAGCGCGTCGAGCGACTCGGCGAGCGCGGTAGCCGCGTCGGCCTTCCATTCGGCGGATCGATGCTTGACTCGCTCGCGCGCCAGTGTGCGCTGCCACCGTCCGCTTGCCGCGTCTGCACGAAGACGTCGCCGCTGCGCCGGTCACGGGATTGTCGTAGTGGAACGGCACGACGAACGCCGCCGGGAACGCCTCGTAGTCGACGCTCGGCGGCCGATCGGGCGGCAGCTCCGGCGACGGCCCCGCGTTCGGCAGCGCGGTCTTCGCCCAGCCGTCCTCGTACGGCGTGTACATCGTCGTGTAGAGATGCAGGTGCTGGATCTTCCAGACATCGCCCTCCTTCACGTACTCGTTCTCGAACACGCCGAGGCCCCATCGCGCGTACTCGTCGTGCACGGCCTCTTGCGCAAACATGTGCCAGCGGCCCTTCGCCGTGCGGCCGTCGGGAGCGACGTGCACGATCGGCTGCAGCTGCATCTGATCGAACAAGCCGCCCGGCCTGCGGAAATTCCGGGCCATTGAGCTTCAAGAACGCGAGCACGCGATCCTTGCCGACATAGACGCCCCGACCGCCGACCTCGATCGTGCCGTTCGCCGCGAACAGGTCGGCCGCCTGCGACCAAAGCTGCTTGTCGGTGTAGAAGCCGTAGATGCGCTGGAGCTTCTCGATCGCCTTCTCGTCCTCGAGACGCACGATGTCGCGCTCGAGCGCCGCCGCGCGCGCGGCGAGTGCCTCGATCGTCGACGGTCTCCTGCGACTCGGCGCTCGCGGCTCGAGCCGCCGAGCAGTGCGATCGCGACGACCGCGGCGGCGAGCGTGACGCGCGACAGACCGGCGGATGCGCGGCTCATTGCGATCCTCCCGACTCGCCCGCCGGCACGTATTTCGCGACGGGATTCGGGAAGCTGAACGGCGGCAGGTACGTCTCGGGCCACGTCTTGTAGTCGACGCTCGGCGGCCGATCGGGCGTGACGCCCGACACGAGCTTACCCACGGTCGGATCCGGGTTCGTCTGCCAGCCGCCCGCGTACGGCGCGAAGTAGCGCCTGATACCAATGCAGCGTCTTGATCTTCCAGACGCCGTTTTGCTTCACGTACTCGTTCTCGTAAGGGCCTTCGCCCCAATACGCGTCGCCGCCGTAGTCGCCTTGCAGCACGATTCCGCGCCAGCGCGCCTTCGCGGTCAGGCCGTCGGCCGCGAGCGTGACGACGGGCATCACTTGCAGGTGCTCGTCGAGCGTGTCCTTCGCGCGGGCCCTCGCGGCCGCCGCCGAGCGCCTTGAGGTACTCGCGCACGCGCGCCTTGCCGACATAGACGCCGTCGAGCGCGAGCTCGATCGTGCCGTCGTCGGCGAACAGGTTCGCAACGTCGTCCCAGAGCGCTTTGTCGAGGTAGTAGCCGAACGCGGCCTGGAGCCGCTCGATCTCGATCGAATCCGCGACGAGCGTCTTGCGGTGCTCGAGCGCGGCAATGCGGCTTTGGAGCGCCGCGAGCTGCGCGGCGCCCTTCGCGCTCGGCGAGCCGCCGCACGCGGCGAGCGTGAGCGCCGTGAGCGCGTAAAATGCGAATCTGGCTCTAATCATGCTTCCCCCGAGCGCGGCAGCCGAGCCGCGCCGCTCGAGCCGGCACCGTCGCGTCGTGCGAACCGCCGGCGTCGACGGATTGTGGCATGGCGCGGCCGGGGCGAGAACAGCGCGGCGACTCGCGCAAGGAGCAGAGAATGGACGCTTTCAAGCTGCCGAACGGGCGCGCGATTGCGCGGCTCGGCCAAGGCACGTGGCGAATCGGCGAGCAGCGTGGGCGCCGCGACGACGAGATCGCGGCGCTTGCGCTTGGGCCTCGATCTCGGGCTCGCGCTGATCGATACGGCGGAGATGTACGGCGACGGCGGCTCCGAGGAGCTGATCGGCGAAGCGATCGCCGGCCGCCGCGACGAGGTGTACCTCGTGAGCAAAGTCCTACCGACGAATGCGTCGCGACGAGGAACGATTTCGGCCTGCGAGCGTAGCCTTGAACGCCTCGGCACCGACTACCTCGATCTCTATCTGCTGCACTGGCGCCAGTCCGAGCGGCTGGCGGAGACGGTCGACGCTTTCGAGTCGCTCGCGAAGAAAGGCTCGATTCGCGCCTGGGGTGTGAGCAATTTCGACCGCGACGATCTCGAGGAGTGCATCGCGCTGCCGGGCGGCGACATGGTCGCGGCGAATCAAGTGCTCTACGGGCTCGAGCACCGCAGCATCGAGTGGGAGGTCGCGTCGTGGTGCCGCGAGCACGCGATTACCGTGATGGCGTACTCGCCCCTCGGCAGCAGCTCGAGCGCAGTGCGTCGGCTCCTCGGCGAGCGCGCGTTGAAGTCGGTCGCCGCGCGTCGCGCCGCGACGCCCGCGCAGGTCGCTCTCGCATGGACGTTGCGAAATCCGGGGGTGGTCGTGATTCCGAAGGCCGCGCGCATCGAGCACGTGCGCGAGAACGCGGGCGCGCTCGCCGTCGAGCTCGACGCGGCGGACTTGCGCGAGCTCGACGCCGCGTTCCCGGGGCCGCGACGCGGCACGTCGCTCGAGATGATCTGACACCTCAGTCGAGGCCGAGCATCGCAGACGCGGCGCCGTGCTCAGCGCGCGGGCGTGCGCGAGTGCGCGTCGATGAACTCACGCGCGACCCGCCCGATCTCGTCGAACACGTCCTCGGCGCTCGCGCGCGAGCGCTTCAACACTCTGTAGCCGTGATCCGCCGTGTCGAGCCAATGCAGCTTCGCGCTCGGCAACGTCGCGACGACGCCTTCGAGCAGCGCGCGCTCCGCGAGCGCATCACGCGTGCCCGAGAGGAACAGCATTGGCCGGTCGATCGAGCCGAGGTGCGCCGCGCGTGTCGTCGCGGGCTTGCCGGGCACATGCAACGGGAACGAGCAGAAGATCAGCCCGGCGGGAGCCACGCGGCTCCAGGCCACCGCGTGCGAGGACATTCGGCCGCCGAACGAGTGGCCACCTAGCCAGATCGGCAGGGAGGTGCGCGCGGTGGCCGCGGCAAACACTTCGGCGATCTTCGCCGTTGCGACCTCTGGCGAGTCGACGCGGCTCTTGCCAGCGGCGATGAACGGAAAATCGAAGCGCAGAGTCGCAATGCCGTGGCGCTCGAAACCGTCGGCGAGAGCCTGCATTTGCCGGTGGCGCATCCCCGCGCCCGCGCCGTGGGCGAGCACGAGCGCTGCGACCGGGTCCTGCGGCGCTTGCCAGATCATGTTTCGTAGCGCTCGTAAGGTGCGCGCGCTGCGCGCGGCCGCTCGATTATAGCGGGCACGCGGCGTATTCTTCGGCGCGCTCATTCCTCACGGCACTAGAGCGATGACCGTCCGACTGTTCCCGTCGATCACGCTGTTGAGCTTCGCGATCGCCTCGATGAGCGTCGCTCAGGCACCGCCGCCTGCCCCGCAGGCCTCGGCGACCGTCGGCTTCATGCACGCGATCCACGCGACACGCGACGTCGTGACGACGCTCGCGTTCTACACCGAGGTGTTCGGCATCGCGGGCGAAGTGCGACCGTTCGAGAACCCAGGCGTTCCGCTGCTCACGAACTCTCCCGGCGTGACGCTGCGCGTCGCGATGCTGCAAATTCCCGGGCGCGGGTTCAACTTCGAGCTCACGCAATTTTCGAACGTCGAACGCCGCGCCGCGCAACCGGACGTCGTAGATCCCGGCGCACCGCACATGAAGATCTTCGTGCGCGATCTCGACCCGGTCGTCGCCGCTGCGGCCAAGCTCGGCGCACCGGTCGTCACGCGCTCGGGCGCGCCCGTGCGCGTCGCGATGCGTTCTCTAGGCACCGTCGAGGCGATCGTGCTCCGCGACCCGGACGGGTATCTCGTCGAGGCGATCGAGGCGCCGCCGCCAGCCGACGCGGGCCCCGGCAATGTGCTCGGCGCGATGATGGGGCTCACGGTCGCGGACCTCGACCAATCGCTCGAGTTTTGGCACGACCTGCTCGGGTTCGAGCTCGACGGCGATCCTGCGTTCGCGAGCGACGGGGCGACCCTGGATTTGCTCGGGCTCAAGCCCGACGTGAGTTATCGCATGGCCGAGGGCGTGGTGCCCGGGAGCCAGGCGCGGATTCAGATGATCGAGTTCCACGGCGCCTCGGGCAAGCCGTTCGATCTGCGCGTTCCCGACCCCGGCGCGTCGGGCATGGCGATCCGCGTCGCCGCGATCGACAAGCTGCTGCCGAAGCTCAAGAAGGCCGGCGTGCGCGTGATCTCGAAGGACGGCAAGCTCGTCGAGTGGGGACCCACGATCCGCAACGTTTTCGTGAAGGATCCGAACGGCCTGAACATCGAGCTCGTCGGCAACGTGCCTGCGCCGCCGGTGAAGCCCGCTGCGACGTCAGCGAAACCCGCGGCGCCCGCGGACAAGCCCGCCGCACCGCACTGATCGACCTCCTCGCCAGACGCCGCGTCTCGCACGACGGCGTTGTCGACCAAGCGCTGCAGCGGCGCTCAGTGCGTCGCGCAGTTGTACGGGATTAGGTGGACGTTCGGGAGCCAGAACCAGTGCGTCGCGAGCACGACCGGGCGCGTGAAGTTCACCGGGTCTGTGACCGTCATCTCGTAGTCGAGGCGACTGCCGTCGGCAGTCGGCGTGAAGCGCTCCGCGATCACGACGCTCGTGCTCTGCGGGATACCTAGCTGGCTGAACCACGACCAGCTGACCCGGCTCGTAGTCACGACGAGCGTCTTGCCGTCCCACCGGCCGACCGAGTAGCCGAGCGGCGTCGCAGCCGCGCCCGCTGGCGGCGCCGTCGTATGCATGTCGATCGTCCGCTCGAGGTCGTACTCCTCGAGCTTCAGTAGCATATTGCCGTTCGCCGAGCGCACGAACTCGATCGGATACGGCGCCTCCATGATCGTCGGCATGCCCTTCGCAACGCAGTTGGCGATCGGGTTGTCGCGCGCGCGATCGAACTTCGCGAGCGCGGCGCGTGCCGCCGGCGTCATCGGATACGACTGGATATCGAAGCTCGGGTCGGTGGCTTCGGGGAACAGCCGCGCGATCGCGCGCGTGTGGCTCCATACGCGGAAGATGCCGAGCTCGGGCGCCGACGGATCGCCTTGCTGCGCCATCAGCAACGACTCGTCGCCGACCGCATTCTGCGTCCAGCGCGGCTTCAGGCCCACGTTGAGCAGCAGCTCGCGGCCGTCAGGCAGCAGCACGTTGCGCGCGTACATCTCCTTCTTAGCCGATGCCGACGGATTACCCGCGAGCTTGATGCGATCGCCGACCTTGATCGTGCCCTCCTCTAACCCCAAGCGTCGCAGCACGGTGAGGGAGCTCGTCTCGATCGACCAATCGGTTGTCGCGCCGTCCGCGCTCGTCGTGCGCACGCCCAAGATTGTGTGCGGATTGCGCCATGCGACGTCCGTGACTGCGCCCTCGATCTCGGTCACCACGCCCAAGTCGAAGCGGCCGATGAAGCTATGGTGCGCGAGCGCGTTGCTCGAGAGACCGAGCGCGGCGAGCGCGAGCAGCGCGCGCAACACGGAGCAGGCACCGATCGCGTAACGCATGGCGCTCCTTAAGCGCAACGGCGACGACGATGACGTGCGCATTCATAGCACGTAGTATCGTTGCCCCGCCACGCCGAGATTCGCCCCGTGCCGTCGACCGTCGCGCTGCGTCACGTTCCATTCGAGAGCTTGGGTTTGCTCGCGCCGCTGCTCGCGGAGCGCGGCCACGCTGTGAGCTACGTCGACGTGCCCGTCGACGGTCTCGAGCGCGTGGACAGCCAAGCGCCGGACTTGCTCGTCGTGCTCGGCGGCCCGATCGGCGTCTACGAGAACGACGACTATCCGTTCATCGACGCGGAAGTCGCGCTGATCGAGAAACGCCTCGCGTGCGGCGCATGCCGGTGCTCGGCATCTGCCTCGGCAGCCAACTGATGGCGAAGGCGCTTGGCGCGCGCGTATATCCGTCCGGCGTCAAAGAAATCGGCTGGGCACCGATCGAGCTCACCGCCGAAGGTCGCGCGTCGTGCCTACGGCCGGCTCGAGGACACGCCCGTGCTGCACTGGCACGGCGACACGTTCGACTTGCCCGCGGGCGCTACGCGCCTCGCATCGACGCGCGCGTGCGCGAATCAAGCGTTCAGCTACGGCACGCACGCGCTCGCGCT
The DNA here is from genome assembly GCA_963841645.1 of uncultured Gammaproteobacteria bacterium. GTDB lineage: Bacteria > Pseudomonadota > Gammaproteobacteria > Steroidobacterales > Rariloculaceae > FEN-1219. The sequence goes on from CAWJDS010000001.1 coordinate 86,327, forward strand.
GCAGTTCCACGCCGAGACCGCCGGAGTCGCGGTCGAAGGCTGGCTCGTCGGACACACCGGGGAAATCGCGCGCACGCCCGGGATCAGTGTCAAGACGCTCCGCGCCGACACGACACGCTACATCTCCCGCGGTCGAGCGTGCGGGGACGGCGTGCTTTGCGGACGTGGCTCAAATCGGCAGGCCTCTAAGCCAATAACGGCGCGGCTTTCAAGGCGATCCGCGCGACATGGCGGAGTTGAGCAGCCGTGCGCAATTTCCGCGCGGAAGAATGCTAGTGTGCGTGTCGTATCCCGTTCTCGAAGGGGCTCCGGCTCAGTGGAACTGTCGCGCTCTCCAATCGAAGGCGGAGCGCGTCGATTCGCTCGACGAGGAGACACGCGCTGCCATCGATCGCCTTCGCTTTCGCGAGCCGAAAGAGGAGCTCTTTCGCGAAGGCCACCTCGCGCAGAATCTGCCGCGCGCGCGTTCTGCGACGACCATCTATCTCGCGATGATCGTCATCGTCACGGCGATCAACTTGCTCGGCGGTTTCACGCCGTTCACCGAAGCGGTACTCGAGCCGATCTACTTGCTGCGTCTCGCAGTCTGCTGCCCTGCGCTGCTCGTGATCTTGCTCGCGACGTACGTGCCGGCGCTGCGGCGTCGCTACCAAGCCATCGCCGCTGTCGCGGTCGTCGTGAACGGTCGTCGCCGTAATGACGATGAGCGCGCATTGCAGCCGGGTCCGGCCAACCGCAGTTCCAGATGGGCGACGTGCTGGTGATGGTCTACGCCACCCTGTTCCTCGGCCTTCTGTTCCGATTCGTGCTCGCGGTCGCGGTGTGCCTCGTCTGTGCGTTCGTCACGATCGGGCTAGTGCTCGGTGTGCCCGGCCAGGACTTGGTGTTCGCGGCGTCCGTGCTCGTGGCGACCGGGCTGATGGCGGTGCTGTCCGCGGCGCGCGTGGAACGCCTCATGCGCACCACGTTCGTCGAGACGCAGCTGTTGAACGATATCGCGGAGCGCGACGGCTTGAGCGGGCTCTACAACCGACGGATGTTCGACACGCTGACTCGCCGGCTCTGGCAACAGGCGCAGCGCGAGCAAGAGTCGCTGCAAGTGATTCTCGTCGACATCGACCACTTCAAGCGCTTCAACGACCTCTACGGTCACCAAGCCGGCGACGATTGCATCCGCCGCGTAGCAGGCGCGATCGGCAACGCGCGCGCGCGCGCCCGCTCGACTTTTGCGCGCGCTACGGCGGCGAAGAGTTCGCGCTCGTCCTGTACGCACCGTCAGGCCTCGACTCGGGCGCGCTCCCCGAGCAGATGCGTCGCGACATCATGTCCCAGGCGGTACAGCACGGCGATTCGGACGCCGCAAGCGTGATCACCGTGAGCATCGGCTCAGCGATCGCGCAGCCCGGCTCCAAGCGTAGCCTTGCGGGCTTGATCCAGGCGGCCGACGAAGCGCTCTATCGCGCGAAGCAAATGGGCCGCAATCGAGTGCTGCACGTCGACGCCGGCAGCTCCGAGACGCCGACTGGAGCGTTCAAGGTTTTCGCGGTGCGCTAGTCAAGAGACGAGCGTCGCAAGCGCGGCGCGCTGCCGTTACGAACGCAACGGCCGATGCAGTATAGTCGCCGGGGACCATCACCCGCGCAGAAAAAGAAGAGGCAATACGCGATCCATGGCGAACAAACTCGAAGCAACGCTCGAACGTTGCGTATTTCGCGAGCCGCTGGCTGCTCGCGCCGTTCTTCATCGGCTTGGTGCTCGCGATCGCGGTGCTGCTCGTCAAATTCGTGCAGACGTTCTGGGTGCTCGTGCTCGGCACGTTCTCGCTCAGCGGCAATGCGATGATCATCCAGATCCTGTCGTTGGTCGACGGCGCGCTGATCGGCGCGTTGCTGCTGATCATCGGCTTCGCGGGCTATGAGAACTTCGTCTCGAAGATCGGCATCGGCGACCACGAGGACCGGCCGGCATGGATGGGCAAGGTCGGGTTCTCGGACCTCAAGATCAAGCTCATTGGTGCGCTCGTCGCGATCTCGGCCGTCGAGCTGCTCAAGGAGTTCATCGACCTGGACGAGAACACGCCGTGGCAGATCCTGAGCTGGAAGGTCGGAATACACATGACGTTCGTCTTGTCCGGCGTGCTGTTCGCGGTCACCGATCGGCTCACCGAGTACAAAGGCCACTAACTAGTTCCTTTGGCCTGTCTCGGCGCTCCAAACCACATGTACTTTATGTTGCAAAGCACTTGACATTACCGCGCACTCCGCTAACTTACTCCCATGCCCGCAAGCACCAATCGCAGAACTAGCTCGTCGACACCAACACCGATCGGGGCGAGCGCGCTAGAGAACCTTCGCTATATTCGCGATACGATCGCCGCCGCCGGCACGTTCACGACGGTGCCGGGGAAGGGCTGCATCGCGATGGGAATCACCGCCCTCGCGGCGTCGGGGCTCGAGTCGTTGCCAGGTCTAGCGCCGTCGTGGCTGCCGATTTGGGTCGGTGCCGCGATCATGGCTTGCGCCGTCGCGCTCTATTTCATGGAGGAGAAAGCCAAGGCTCAGGGATTGAGCCTCCGTCGCGCCGTGGCGCGGCGTTTCTTCATGACTCTCGTCCCGGCATTCGTCGCGGGCGGCGTGCTAACGGCGGCTCTCGTTCACGAGATCGGCCGCAACTCGATCACGGGCCTGTGGCTGCTGCTATACGGATCCGGACTCGCCGCCTGCGGCGTGTTCGCGGTGCCAGCGGTGCTCGTCGCGGGGCTCGCGTTCATGGCGCTCGGCACCGTCGCGCTCGGCCTGCCCGCGAGCTGGTCGCCCGCGATCCTCGCACTCGGCTTCGGCGGCGTGCACATCGCGCTCGGCGTGATCATTCTGCGAGACCACGGTGGCTAGGCACCTCCCCAAGACACACGCTACCGAGATGGCCGCACCCGTCAAGCAGCGACTGCGAGCGGTCGCGGGGTATTTCGCCGACACGGAGGCCGCCGACGCCGACCGGCTCATGCACGACCGATTGCGGCTCGGCATCATGAGCGCGCTCAGCGTGAATGCGAGCATGAGCTTCGCTGAGCTCAAAGAGCTGTTGAAGGCGAGCGACGGCAATCTGAGCACCCATGCGCGCAAGCTCGAGGATGCGGGCTACATCGCGTGCAGGAAGAAATTCGCGGCACGCGTGCCGAAAACCGAATACAGCCTCACGGCGCAGGGCAAGCGCGTCTTCGCGCGCCACCTCGAACATATGGAAGCGTTGATTCATGCGGCGAAAGGAACGTAGACGCGATGCATGTCGCAATCATCATGGACGGGAACGGCCGCTGGGCCGAGCGGCGCGGGCTAGCGAGGTCCGCTGGGCATCGCGCGGGCGCGCGCGCCGTGCGACGAATCGTGGAAGCCGCGGCGCGGACGTCTCTCAACGTGCTCACGCTGTACGCTTTTTCCGCCGACAACTGGACGCGTCCCGCTCCGGAAGTCGCGAGTCTCATGCGCCTATTGAAGCGCTATCTGGTGAGCGAGACGGCGCGCTGTCTCGAGAACGGCGTGCGCCTGAGCGTCATCGGCCGGCGCGATCGGCTCAGCGCCGATCTCGTGCGCACGATCGAGAACACCGAGCAATTGACGTCCGGCGGCGATGGACTGCAGCTGCGGCTCGCGATCGACTACTCCGCGCGCGAATCGATCGCGCGCGCCGCCACGCTGATGCGGGGCCGTGAGTGCTCACAAGGCGAGTTCGAGCGCTGCTTGGCGGACGCCGTGAATTCCGATGTGCACGCGCCCGTCGACCTCCTGATACGCACCGGCGGCGAACGGCGGCTCAGCGACTTCCTGCTCTGGGAATGCGCGTACGCGGAGCTCGTGTTCGTCGACCAATACTGGCCGGACTTCGACGAGGCCGCGTTCGACTCCGCGCTGCGCGACTTCGCAAACCGCGATCGCCGTTTCGGCGGCCTCTCGCGCCTTCCCCAGCCGAGCCTCTCACACGTCCCCTGACGTAGCGCGATGCGTCGACGCTAGCGCACGCCGGCGTCGCGCGCATCGACATGCGCCGCGACAGCGTCGCGCTCTTTCGAGCGTCGCATGACCGCGAGCCTGCGCGAAGACGGAGGGTCTCCCGCCGCGCCTCGTTGGGCTTCACTTGGGGAGGAAGAGCAACCGTATGCGACGGACGGGAGACCCAAAAACTAATACGTTCCTCTCGAAAAACTATTACGTTCGAATTGCATAGATGCGCCAAACACGCACGGGGTTGCAGCCACGTCCGTGTCAGCGCCCAATCCAGCGCGCCGTGACAATCGCAGCGAGTGGACCTCAGCGGCAGGCGCTTCGGCCGCTGTTCGGTTATGTCGAAACGCTGCGACAACCTCATCCGAGTTGCCGCATACTCGATCGCGATCGGCAGCGCCACGAAGAACAACAATGAAGGCGACCGAAGTCCAAGTCCTGGCGGCACTGGATCCCGGCGAATCTTACGTCGAGCCCAAGTTTTTGCTCGTCGAGACCGCGCGTGGGGACGACGGCGAGGCCGTTACGACGATCGATGTGATCAGCAGCGTGGGCAGCCGAGGCTGGACGGTGAACACGCTGGGCCAATCCGTGCCGATGTCACATGCGGGCGCCTGCGAGTGGGCGGTGTCGTATCGCCGCGAGTCGCGACATCCCGATCGTCTACGAACGCGACGACGACCGAGAACGAAGCCATTGGCGCGAGTTATGCGGCCGCGCTGAGCGCAGGCGCGGGGGGGAGCGTCGGCGCGGCCGCCTCTAGCGCCTCGAAGTAGTCGCGAGCGAGCCCGAGTTGATCCGCGCCGGTCTCGGCGCGATACACCACGTCGAGAAACGCCGCGTTCTCCGGCCGATCCTTCGCGTACCACGAGAGATGCTTGCGCGCGATGCGCACGCCCGCCGGCTCCCCGTAGAACGCATGCAGCTCGGCGACATGCTCGAGCAGAACGTCGCGCACTTCGCGAGTCGACGCCTCGGGCGCCCGCTCGCCCGTCGCGAGAAAGTGCGCGATCTCGCGGAAGATCCACGGCCGGCCCTGAGCGGCACGGCCGATCATCAGAGCGTCGGCGCCGGTCCGCGCGAGCACGTCGCGCGCCTTCTCGGGTGACACGACGTCGCCGTTCGCGATCACCGGGAATCGTCAGCGCCGCCTTGATCGCGGCGATGGTGTCGTACTCGGCCTCGCCCGTGTACAGCATGTCCCGTGTGCGGCCGTGCACTGCGAGCGCGCGAATCCCCGAATCCTCCGCGAGCCTCGCGATCGCGAGCCCGTTCTTGTGGTCGCGGTGCCAGCCTGTGCGGATCTTCAGCGTGACCGGCACATCGACCGCGCGAACGACGGCGGCGAGGATGCGAGCGACGAGCGTCTCGTCGCGCAGCAGCGCGGATCCCGCCCAGGAGCTGCAGACCTTCTTCGCCGGGCAGCCCATGTTGATGTCGACGATCTCGGCACCCTGCTCGACGGCGTGCCGCGCGGCGTCCGCGAGCGCGTCGGGGTCGGCACCCGCAATCTGCACACCGATCGGCGCGGGCTCGCCCGCGTGATCGAGCCTGTGGAGGCTCTTGCGCGTCCGCCAGAGCCTCGGGTCCGACGTCGTCATCTCGGAGACGGCGTAGCCCGCGCCGAGCCGCTTGCACAGCACGCGGAACGGCTTGTCCGTGACGCCGGCCATCGGCGCGAGGATCAGAGGCGGATCGATGAGGTGCGGCCCGATACGCATGAGGCTTCGCTCACTCGTGATGCGGCGCGTGCGCGGCCGCCGTGCCGCCGGCCGTGCCGGCAGCGTCGCCGCCCGCGAGCAGACGGTCGACGATGCGGCTCACGTGCTGCGGCGAGCGCGTCTTGCGCGCGAGAATCGCGTACACGGTCGGCACGGCGAACAGCGTGAGGAACACCGACACGAGCATCCCGATAGAACACGACGATGCCGATCGGCCGCCGCTGCTCCGCTCCGGCGCCGCTCGCGAGCAGGAGCGGCAGCGCGCCGAACGCGGTGCAGAGGCTCGTCATTAGCACCGGCCGCAGCCGCGTTACCGCCGCGCCGACGACCGCGTCGACGAACTCGACGCCGCGGTCGCGCAGCTGGTTCGCGAACTCGACGATCAGCACGCCGTTCTTCGCCGCGATGCCGATCAGCATGATCACCGCGATCTGGCTGAAGATGTTGACCGTGAGCCCGTAGAGCCGGAGTCCCAACACCGCGCCGAGCAGCGCGAGCGGCACCGTGACCATGATGATGACGGGATGCACGAAGCTCTCGAACTGCGCGGCGAGCACGAGGTAGACGACCGCGAGCGCGAGCAGGAACGTGAAGTAGAGTTGCTGCCCCGTGCGCGTGAATTCGCCCGACTCGCCGTCGAACGTCAGCGTCGCCTCGCGCGGCAGCTCGCTCGCGACCGTCTGCCTGAACCACTCGACGGCCTCGATCCATCGTGTAGCCGGGCGCGACGGCGGCCGTGACCTTGACCGATCGCAGGCGGTTGAAGCGCGACAGCCGCATCGTGCCCGACGTCTCCTCGAGCTTCACGACGCTCGACGAGCGGGATCAGCTCCTTCGTGCGTCGACGAGCGCACGCGGATGTTCGTGAGGTCCGTGTTCGTCGCGCGCATGTCCGTCGCGGCCCTGGAGGATCACGTTGTACTCGCGGCCGCGATCGATGTACGTCGTCACGATGCGCGAGCCGAGCACCGTCTCGAGCGTGCGGCCGACGGTCTCGAGCGAGATGCCGAGGTCGGCGGCGCGGTTGCGGTCGATCGACACTCGCAGCTGCGGCTTGCGCTCCTGATAGGTCGTGTCGACGTTCACGAGGCCAGGGTTCCGTTGGGCGAGCTGGAACAGCTTGTCCGACCACTGCGCGAGCTGGTCGTAGTCCGGGCCGCCGATCACGGCCTGCACCGGGCTGCCGGCTTGCCGCGACGGCCGAGACTCGCCGGGCTGGCCGACGCTCGCGCGCACGCCCGGAATGCTCTTGCGCGCCTCGCTCACGATCGTCCGCGAAACGTCCATCGGCGAGCGCTCGCGATCGTGCCAGGGCTTCATGATGACGATGCCGCGCGCCGTGTTCACGTCGCCGGTCCGCAGGTCCGAGCCGCCTTGGCCCGGCACGCGGATCAGCATGCGTTCGATGTCGCCCTTCTCCATCTCCTTGCCGAGGATGTCCTCGAGCTGGCGGGCGTAGGCGTCCATGTAGTTGAAGCTCGAGCCCTCGGGGGCCTCGATGCCGATGAAGCCGCGGCCGACGTCCGCGGTCGGCGCGAACTCCGACGGCAGCCGAGTGAATGTCCACGACGCCGGCCACCACGGCAACACCGAGGACGGCGAGCACACCCCACGGGTGCGTGACGATCCGCCTGCAGCGTGCGCTCGTAGAACCTCGCGAGCGCGCGGAAGCACTGGTCGACCGCGTGCGCGAAGCCGGTGCGACCCGTGTCGTGCGGCAGCCGCGAAGCGAGCATCGGCGTGAGCGACAGCGCGACGAGCGCCGAGAACGCGACGCAGGCGGCGAGCGTGAAGCCGAACTCGCGGAACAGCCGACCGAGGTCGCCCGGCAGGAACGAGATCGGCACGAAGACCGAGATCAGCGTCATCGTCGTCGCGATGACGGCGAAGCCGATCTCGCGCGTGCCGGTGATCGCCGCGACGAGCGACGGCTCGCCGAGCTCCGTGCGCCGGTGGACGTTCTCGAGCACGACGATAGCGTCGTCGACTACGAGACCGATCGCGAGCACGAGCCCGAGCAGCGTCAGCACGTTGATCGAGTACCCGAGCGCGTACATCACGGTAAGCGCGGCGACGATCGACACGGGGATCGTGACGGCCGGGCATCGAGCGTCGTGCGCAGGTTGCCGAGGAAGAGATAGATCACGCAGAGCACAGACGCGAGCGCGAACCCGACCGCGACCAGCACCTCGCGCAGCGCCGCCTCGATCGGGATCGCATTGTCGACGCTGACCTCGAGCCTCGCGCCCGGCGGCAGCGTCGGCTGCAGGCGTTCCACCTCGGCGCGCACGCCGCGCACGATCTCGAGCGTGTTGCCCTTCGACTGCGCCTCGACCTGAAGGAATATTCCGGGACGACGGTTGATGCGCGTGTAGGTGCGGTCGTTCTCCGCCGCGAGCTGGACGTCGGCGACCTCATCGAGCCGGACCAGGTGCCCGTCCGTGCCGCGCGCGATCACGAGATTGCGGAAGTCCTGCTCGGTCTCGAGGCCGATCATCGTGCGCAACGAGAACTCGCGGGTCCGCGATTCGAGCCGCCCGGCCGGCAGCTCGATGTTCTCGCGCCGCAGCGCGTCCTCGATGTCGGTGACGGTGAGCTGGCGTGCCGCGAGCGCCTGGCGATCGATCCAGACGCGCATCGAGTACCGGCGCGCGCCGTTGATCGTTACGCGCGCGACGCCCGGGACCGTGGACAGCCGATCGGTGAGGTTGCGCTCCGAGTAGTCCGTGAGCTCGAGCATCGACATCGTGTCGGAGCTGAAGCCGAGCGTGACGACGGGATCGCCGCCCGCGTCGGCCTTGATGATTTGCGGCGCGTCGGCGTCCTGAGGCAGTTGCGTGATGATCTCGCGCGACTCGGTCGCGCACGTCGTTCGCGGCCGCGTCGACGTCGCGGCTCACGTCGAACTCGATTCGGACCTGGAGCGCTCGTCCTCGCTGTCGGATTCGATCTTGATGATGCCCTCGATGCCGGAGATCGAGTCCTCGATGGGCTGCGTGATCTTGGTCTCGATGACGGGCGAGGATGCGCCGCTGTAGTTCGTCGTGATCGAGATCACGGGGCGCTCGATGTCCGGATACTCGCGGATCGGCAGCCGCTGCAGCGAGACGATGCCGAAGATCACGAGCAGCATGCTCATGACCGTCGCGAAGACGGGGCGGCGGACCGATAGCTCGGCGAGCTTCATGACCGCGTGACAGCGATCGGCGCCTCTTGGACGTTGCGTGCCGTCGCGGATGTTCTGCGTGCCTTCGACCACGACGCGCTCGTTCTCGGCGATGCCTTCGACGATCTCGACATCGCCCGGCCGGCGCTTGCCGGTGCGCACCTCGCGGCGTTGCGCGACGCCGTTCGCGACGACGAACACGTACGTACGGCCGCGCTCGGGCACGATCGCCTCTTCCGGCACGAGCAACGTCGGCGCGACGTCGCCCTGCAGGCTCACGGTCATGAACATGCCCTGCCGCAAGACGCCGATCCGGATTCGGCAGCTCCGCGCGCACGATGATCGAGCGCGTGATCGGATCGACGCGCGACTCGATGTTCGTTACCTGGCCCTCGAACTTGCGGTCCGGCAGCCCCGTCGCGGACCCGGTGACCGGCAAGCCGCGGCGCAGCACGAACAGATAGGTCTCGGGGACCGTGAAGTCGAGCTTGATCACGCGGATGTCGTCGAGCGTGGTGATCACGGTGCCCGGATTCACGAGGCTGCCGACGCTGACTTGGCGAAAGCCGGTGCGGCCGCTGAACGACGCGCGGATCACGGTGTCCTCGACGCGCACTTGGGCCGCCGCGACGCGGGCGGCGTCGGCCTTCAGCGTCGCCTCGACCTGCTCGAGGTCCGAGGCCGAGAGCGCCTGCCGTGAAGCGAGATCCTTGCTTCGATCGTATTGACTGCGGCTGCGCACGAGCGCCGCTTGCGCGACGGCGAGATCCGCCTGTGCGCCGGCGTCATCCATTTGCACCAATACCGCGCCGCGCTCGACATCCTCGCCCTCGTTGAAACGGATCGCGATGACGGTATTCGAGGCCTTCGACGTGACTTCGACCGACTCGTTCGCGCGCGTCGTTCCGACCGCCTCGATCGCGATGCCCATCGGCTCGCGGCGCGCGGCCGCGGTAACGACGGTGATGGTGGCCGGCAGACCGCCGCTGGGATTCGCGCCCGCGACCTGTGTCTTCTCGCAACCAACGAGCGGTGCAAGCGCGCAGATGAACGCGGCGCCGAAAAGGCGCGCGCGCGCGGCCCGGCGGCCGATCACGAGTGCCCGGCGCTCATCCTGCGCGAATCGCATGTCCCTGAATCCTCGTGCCAGAACGGTAAGTCTGCGTTTATAACATGAAGCGCGCGGCGACCGTGCGAGGCGTCTCTTTTTCGGCGCAAATCGGACCTAAGCGCCAGATGAAACGCGGCTCGCCGATCGACTAGGATGTCGCAGTCGCAAGCCACGCGCGGCAGTGTCATGGAATCCATCGTTCGGATCCCGAGCGTCACCGGAGTGGACGTCGAGCTCAAGATCGCAGGGCCCGGCGGCCGAAGCTACGCGTTCGTGATCGACTGGCACATCCGTTTCCTCGCGGCCGTCGCGTGGTTCATCGGCGGCACGATGGCGTACGTCGGCGGACTGCGCTTCCTGCCGGGCGAGCAGCTCGGCGCGGGCTACATGTTCATCGTCGTCGTGCCGAGCATCGCTATCTATTTCCTCTATCACCCGGTGCTCGAGGTGCTGTTGCACGGGCAGACACCGGGCAAGCGAATGGCCGGCGTGCGACTCGTCGCACTCGCCGACGGCGGCGCACCCGGTGTCGGCGCCCTGCTCGTTCGCAACGTGTTTCGGCTCGTCGACTCGCTGCCGTCGTTCTACGCGATCGGCTTGTTGACGACGATGGTCACGAAGAACGCGCGTGCGAATCGGCGACATCGCAGCGGGCACCGTGCTCGTCTACGACGAGCCGCCGAGCAGCCAGCTGCTCGATCGGCTCAGCGGAGGCGCCGTCGCGCGGCTCGGCCTCGAGCAGGCGCAGCTCGTGCGCGAGCTGCTCGACCGCTGGCCGCAGCTCGGTGCCGACGCGCGCCGCAAGCTCGCGACCGATCTGCTCGCGCGCGCGAGCGTCGCCGCACCCGTCGACGACGCCGCGCTGCGCGCCAAGCTCGAGGAGCTCGTCGCATGAGCGGCGAGAACGTCGCGGGAGCGAAGTGGTTCGAGCAGCGCGTCGCCGAATGGCGTTCCGCCGGCGCGCGGCTTCGCGGCCTCGAGCACGGCAAGTCGGCGCCCGCCGCGACACGTGCTGGAAGCCGTGCGCGCGTATCCGGAGATCGCGCGCGACCTCGCGATTGCGCGGCGCGCGGCGCCGAACGCCGCGCTCACGAAATATCTCGAGGGCGTGTATCGAGAGCTGCACCGCTCGCTGTTCCGTCCGCCCGCCGCATTCTGGCGCGGCGTGCTACGGCTGTTCACTCACGACGCCGCGGCCGCAGCCCGCGAGCTGCGCTGGCAGATCGGAGTCGTCGTGTCGCTGTTCGTCGTGTGCATCGGTGCAGGCGCGTGGCTCGTGAGCACGTATCCAGAGCTCGCGAGCTTGTTCGCATCGGAGAAGATGATCGACGACGTGCAGCGCGGTTATCTCTGGACCGACAACCTGCTGAACGTGTTTCCGTCGTCGCTGCTGTCCGTGCGGATCTTCACGAACAACATCGTCGTGTCGCTGTTTGCGCTGTCGCTCGGCGTGCTGTACGGCCTCGGCACTTTCTACATCATCGCGATGAACGGGTTGTCGATCGGCGGAATCTTCGCGTTCACGGCGCAGCACGGCATCGCGGGGCGTCTGTTTCAATTCACGGCGGCGCACGGCTTCGTCGAGCTCAGCGTGATCTGCAATCGCCGGGCGCGGTCGGCATGTCGCTCGGCGAGGCGCTCGCGCGGCCCGGAGAGCTCACGCGCGCGGCGGCCTTTCAGCGTTCGGTCGCGCGCGGACTCAGGCTCATGGTCGTCTGCCTCACGTTTCTCGTCGGCGCGGGCGTGATCGAGGGATTCGTATCGCCGAACGCGCGCTTCCGTCTGGCGCGCGGCTCGCAATCGGACTCAGCTACTTCGCGTTGTTCTTGCTCGTGCTGTCGGGCGCGCTCGGGCGCGTGTTGCGGGCGCGCGACGCGCGCGGCTGAGACGCCGTCGGTTGCGCACGGCGCGGCCGCGTGGCAGCGTCGGCCCATGCTCCGCAGCATGTTCCTGCTCGTGACCGTAGCGTGCGTCGCAGGCGCGCACGCACACGCTCGCCGACACGCCGGGCGAAGTCCGCGTCGGCGAGCTCTTACGCGACGTGTCGATGACCGGGCTCAACGGCCCGTCGCGCAAGCTCTCCGAGTTCCACGGCAAGCCGCTGCTCATCAACGTGTGGGCGAGCTGGTGCGGCCCGTGCCGCGCCGAGATGGCCTCGCTCGAACGCCTCGCGTGGCTCGATCGATCGAGCTACATTCGCGTGATCGGGATCTCGACCGACGACTATTCGGATCGGGCGCAGGCGGCGCTCGGCGGAATCCAACGCGACGATCAGCCACTTCATCGACCACGACCTCGTGCTCGAGAACATGCTCGGCGCCGCGCAGATCCCGCTCACGGTGCTCGTCGACGCGGACGGCCGGGTGCTCCAGAAGATCCACGGCGCGCGCGACTGGGACAGCCCCGCGTCGCTCGCGATCATCGACGGCGCTTTCCGCGCGCAGCCCGCACGCGACCGCTGACGCGCGCTTCGCGCGGACCTTCCGAATCCTTCCCGAGACACGCGGAAGACCGCCTGGGCTCGACGGCCACATCCAGTGCGCCGACGGTCTCGGGAAGGAATTCGCGCGACGAGCTCCGCGGTCAGATCCGGCGTTGCGCCCGCAGCCGCGAGTAGGTCTCGAGCACGCGACCGTCGAGCTCGCGCGCACGCGCCGTGAGCGCGTACGCGCCGAGCTGACCGAGCCGCGCGACGTTCGCGCTCGACTTCGCGGCGATACTCACGCGCCGCGAGAGCGCGGTACGGATCGAGCCAATCCTCCGCCCTCTTCTCCGCGAGCTCGAACACCTCGTCGCTCACGATGCCGGCGATCAGCGGCAGGTGCTTCGGCACGAGCAGGCGCGCGCTTTGCGCGACGGCGCTCGTCGCGCTGCGCTCGTAGAGGTCCGTCAAGATGACGACGAGGCAGCGGTGGCGCACGAGCTTGCGAACGTGCAACGCGGCCGCGAGCACGTCGGACTCGACAGGGCTCGGAGCGAGCTTCGTGAGTGCCGCGCGGATTCGCGTGACGGCTTCGACGCCGCGCGCGGGCTTGAGCGTCGCGAGCGGCCGATCCGCGAACGCGATGAGCCCGACCTGGTCGTCGTGCGCGACGCAGAACTCGGCAAAGCGCGCCGCAAGATTCGCGTAGTGGCCTAGCTGTTGAAGGCCGTCGACCTCGGTGCGGCTCGTGCGACCCGCGTCGATCAGCAGCATCACCTCGAGGTGCTGGTCCTCGCTGAACACGCGCGTGACGAGCCGCGAGCTGCGCGCCGTCGCCTTCCAGTCGATCGTGTGGCGCGGGTCGCCCGGCTGGTAGTCGCGCAGGTGGTGCAACTCCTGGCCGCCGCCGATCGTCGCTTGCGGCGTCGCGCCTTCGCTCGAGCCCGCGACAACGCGCGCGTGGCCCGAGCGTGTCGGGCAGCACGCGCGCGGCGCCTGACGGCGCGAGCCGTCGCGACCACCATGCCAGATTGAGCGGCCCGCGGACGCGCGCCGGTAGCGGCAGCCACGCGTGATCGCCGAGCGCGACCGCGCGCGCGTCGATCGCGGTGGTCTGCTCGGCGTCCGGGGCGACGCGGAGCCGCTGCGCACGCTGCTCGCCCGCGAGAGCGTCGGGCCACACCGGCGCGACGTCCACGATGACGGGCCGGCGCGACCGGTTCGCGAGCGTGAGATCGAGCGTCGCGACCCGGCCGAGATACAGCGACGCGCGCTGCGTCCAGCTCGCGACGATCGCGATGCGCCGCGTGACGTAGAGCTCGTAGGCGAGCCCGACCGCGACGAGCGCGACGGCCGCGCGCCACCAGAGCTCCGCCAGAAGCGACCCGCTCCACTGCGCCGCGATGCCGACGAGCGCGGCGAGCACGAGGACGATGACCGCGAGCGGTGTGAGGCTCACTTCGTATCGCGCGGCACGGGAACGGACGCGAGGATCCGCTCGACCTCGGTGCGCGCCGATGCGCCCTCGAGCACGGCGTCGGGCGCGAGCACGAGCCGATGCGGTATGACCCAGGGCGCGACGCGCTTCACGTCGTCCGGCACGACGAAGTCGCCGCCGCGCAGCGCCGCTTCGATGCGCGCGCAACGCGCGAGCGCGATCGCCGCGCGGCTCGACAATCCGAGCACCACGCTCGAGGTCTGCCGCGTCGCAACAACGATGTCGAGCACGTAGCCGACGAGCGCGTCGGAGAGATGCACGTTCTTGAGCTCCGCGCGCGCGGACGCGAGTGCGCCGGCAGGCAGGGTCTCGACCGCGATCGAGTCGCGCGCGCTCCCCGGCAAGCCGTACTCGGCGAGGATCCGCGTTTCGTCGGCCCGGCTCGGGTAACCCATCTGCACGCAGATCATGAAGCGGTCGAGCTGCGACTCGGGCAACGGATAGGTGCCTTCGAAGTCGCGCGGGTTCTGCGTTGCGACGATCAGGAAGTCGGGCGGCAACGGAAAGCGCTCGCCGTCGACGGTGACGAAGCGCTCCTCCATCGCCTCGAGCAGCGCGGATTGCGTCTTCGGACCGGCGCGATTCACCTCGTCGACGAGCACGACGTCGGCGAACAACGGGCCGCGCCGGAATTGAAACTCCGCGCGCTGCGAGTCGAACACGTGCACGCCCGTGAGATCCGTCGGCATCAAGTCGGCCGTTCCCTGAATCCGCTTGAACTCGCCACCGAGCACGCGCGCGAACGTGTTGCTGAGCAGCGTCTTGCCGAGTCCCGGCGGCCCCTCGATCAACACGTGACCCGCGCCGACGAGCGCGATCGTGAGCGCATGGATCATGTCGTCGAGCCCATAGACGACCGCGCCGACTTGCTCGCGGAAAAATTTCTCGACTTCGTGCGCCTGCGCCGTCATCCGATTCCCTCTCTCGCTTTCAGCAACGTGTTGTGGAGCCGTACCAAGTCGACCGCGCCGCCGCGCGCGAGCGTGCGGTCATACTCGTGCAGCTCCGCGTAGACGCCGCGCGCGAGCGTCGGCGTCGACTCTAGCTCGGGCCAGAGAGACGCGCCTCGCGGCAGCCCGCGCGCGCGCCTCACCTCGTCGAGCCATTCGTCGAGCAACAGCCGCCCGGCGGCGCCGCGGTCGAGCCGTCGAGCCATGAAGCCGCCGGCGGCTCCGACGAAGTCGCCCTGCTTCGGCACGCTGCGCGGCGGCCGCGGCGGAGCAAGCCGGTTGCTCCCGCCGAGCACGTAGACGAGCCAGCCCGCGAGCACGAACCAGATCGTGTAGCGCAGGCGCGCGTCACGCAGCAAAGCCGACGCATCGTAAAGCGACGAGAGTCCCTGATGCATGTCGTCGAAGATCACGGCGCCGCCGTCGCCGAGCCGATAGCGCAGGATATTGCGCACGAGCTCGCGCGCGCCGCCTTCGCCGATGTTGCGGTTGGCGAGCAGCGAGGCGCTCGCGGCAACGATCAGATCACCGCTTCCGTACGGCCGCTCCCAAAGCGCGTCGTTGCCGCTCGATGACTCCGTCGCGAGGCGCAGAACGAGCTGACTTGCGTCGGGACGCAGATTCCAGATCTCGCTCGGATCGTCCGAGTAGCCGTGCAGCGTGTCGACACCCGCGAGCAGCGGATGCTCGACGGCGGGCTCGATCGCGACAGCGGTTCGCGCAGCAATCGGCGGCCGCGCGAACCGCGGGCTCGGAGGCGGGCGGCCGGCGCCATCGGTGCGCGCTGCGTCGACGGCGTCTTCGCGCGGCGTCGTGAATCGCAAGCCGGTCAGCGCGGCGAGGTCGGCGCGAAAGTCGGCCCGGTCGGCGAGCGGCAGCCACTCCGGGGAGTCGTCGAGGGCCGCGAGCAAGACGAGTGTATTGCCGCTCAGCAGCCACGCTTGCAGCGGCACGACCTCGGACTGACGCAGCGGCGTGCGAAACGGCATCGTGACGATCAGCACGTTGCCGCTTTTGGCGAGCGACTTGTCGTCGTGCAGCGTCGAGTAGCGGTTGCGCAAGCTCACCACGCGAACGTGCTCGCGCATGAGCCAGTTCCATAGCGCGAGGTAGCCGTTGCGGCCGGCCTCGGTGCTCAGCGGCTTCGTGACCGGTGGCTCGCCGGGCCGCTGGAAGAACAGCGCATAAACGACCGCGAGCGTGAGCAACGCGCCGACCAGCGTGACGAGCCGATCCCTCATTTGGACGCGACCTCGGCCGACAACGACGACAGCAGCTGCCGGCCGCGCGCCAGGACCGGCTCCACGTCGGCCTCGGCAGGCCGCCAGTCGGCGAACGTGACGCGCTCGGCCGCGTCGAGCACGGCCCCGAACGCGGCGCTCTGCTGCGCGGTCAGACGCGCGGCTCCGAGGAGCTCGCGGTGCGTGAGGCTGTCGCGCAACGGCTGCACGCCGCGCGCGCGCAGGCGATCGAGGACGAGCGCGAGCAGCAGCACGGGGCGGCGCGCGAGCGGCGCGCGCGCGAGGTCGTCGAAGCTCCGCGCGCGCTCCGGCTCGGACTCGGGCGCCGACGGGGCGAGCGGCGAGTACTTGCGGAGCACGCCGCCCGCGAAGACGCCCGCGACACGCAGCTCGTTGTAGACGATCGCGATCGTCACTGCGACGAGCACGAGGCCGAGCATGATCACGAAGTAACTGACGAACGTGTCGGAAGGCGCAAAGCGCTGCAGCCATTGCTCGAGCCAGCCGCGCGCTTCGTCGCCGCTCGCACCGAAATGCTCGTCGTACCACTGCTGAATGCGCTGCCAAATCGTCAGCGGAGCGGGCTTCTCGAGGCTCAACTCGGCGAGCGCAGCGTCGAGCGCGGCCGCGCTCGGCGGCGGTCCTTGCATCGCGGCACGCGGCCGTTCGTATCGGTCGACGAGCTTCGTGAGCTCGTCGAAGGCGCTCGTCTCGAGATCGTCCGGGGAGACGCCGGCGAGCGCCTCGCCCCACGAATTGCCATCGAGCGCGGCAGCGAGGTCGGGGCAGGCCTCACCGAGCGTGAGTGCGGGAGCCGCCGCGTCTGTTCCGCTGCCCCGCCGCCACCACCGACGCGCGCATCTCTTCGTATCGTCGCGAGGCAGTCGTCGACACCCGACGGCAACGATTGTGCACAAGCCGATGACGCGCCGACGGCGGCTAGCGCCGCGACGAGCGAGCCCGCGAGCCACCGGCGACGAATCACGCTGTAGCGGCGATCCGCGCGGCGAGATCGCCGCCCTCGTGACGCAACCGCAAGTCGTAGAAGATCGCGAGCATCAAGGCATAGGTCAGCGGCGCGATCACCGCCGACAAAACCGGGCCCACGATCAGCGTGACGTACCAAGGCACCTGCCCCTGCGAGGCCGCGACGGGATCCGAGATCACGGCGATCGAGACACCGACCACGACGATGGAATAAACCACCATGAGCACGATGCCGATGATCGTGAGCAGCAGGGCGGTGCGCCACCAATGGCCGCGCACGATCGCGCGGCTGTAGCTCAAGCTCTCGAACGCGCCCCGACGCTCGATCACGACCGCGAACGGGGCGAATACGAGCCAGATCATGACGATCAGTCCCGGAATGACCACGAGGCAAAGCCCGATGACCACCACGATGCCGACCAACACGCCCGACAGGAGCATCGTGCCCATTCTTTGCACACCGAGCGAGAGCGCTTCCCCTAGGGACAGTGAGCCGCCGCGCGCGACCGCGTCGATCCGCGCGATCAACGCCGCGTAGACCACGACGTTGACCACCACGATTACGACGACGAGGAGCCCACTCGTCCCGATCAGGCCCGACATGCCGGTGCGCGCGACATAAGGTTCGATAAAAAAATTGACCGGCGCCGTGACGAGCGCCGCGATCGCCGCGAGCAAATAGGAATGCGAAAGGGACTCGCGATAAAGCTTGAAGCCGCTGTCGAGCACACCGCCGATCGACTGTGGAGCATTCGGCTGCTGATACATTCGGCGCCTCCTCGCGGAGCAATGCACCGCCCCGCCGAGCGGCCATCTTCCACGTTCCGGCGGGGATCGCAAGCAGGAAAACTCGGCGGCATGCGCCGAAACAACATTCCCTGTTTCGAGATTGCCGCCGGCGCCGGCGGCGTGGCCACGCAGAGAAACGACGTCGCGGCGGCCGGTTAGCGGCTCGGCGTTGCCTCCGGCATCCACAGGAGATCGGTGACGCCGTAGTCCCGTCCAAGCTGCGAAAGGAGCGCCGTGACTTGGCCGCGATGATGAGTTTGGTGGTTGAAGAAGTGCGTGACGAGAAGCCAGAGGTCCATCTCGCGCGGCTCGGGCCGCAACATGCTCGTGAAGCGCAGCTTGCCGGCGAGCTGCTCGTCGCTCAAGCCCTGCGCCCAGCCCTCGATGTCCTGATCCGTCGACCCGCGCTCGGCGCGCAGCGCGCCGAAGTCCGCGTAGAGCTCCTGATCGAGGCTCTTGAACGTCACGGGCCTGCCGATGAAACGCCCGAACCAGACGCGGTCCGCGAGCAAGATATGGTTTAGGGTCCCATGGATCGACTTGAAGAACGCCTTGCGGTCGGCTTTGCGCTCCTCGTCGCTGAGCTCGGCGCACGCCGCGTAGAGCTTGTCGTTCATCCAGCGGTTGTACGCCGCCATCGTCTGCACTTGCCTGGCGAGCATCAGTCTCTCCTCCTGATCTGCGCGAGCTCGTCGAGCGCTCGCTGCTTCTTGTCCGGCGGATGACCTTCGTAGTAGCGATCGATCAGGCGCCTCGCGACCTCGATCTTGAGCTCTTGCGCCGACTCGGGCAGCGCGGCGCCGACTTGGTCGAACGCGAGCACGACCTTGAAAAAATGCTCGAGCTCGGGCTCGGGCAGCTGCGCGTCGCCGGCGACCGCGCGGCCGACTCGCGCGTAGATTCGCGCGGCATACGTCATCGCGAGGTTGCGCGCGGTGGTCGCGGCCGCAGTGCCGGAGCCGATCACGTCGTCGAGGAACGCGAGGCCCTCGACGAGCTGCGCGAGACCGTCCGCCGAGCCAAGATCCGCTTCCGCGCGCGCCAAGCACCGTCTCGCTTTCGAGAGTTCCTGCGGTTCCGGCATCGCGACCCTCCTTAGTCGGCGTACTGTAATGAATTCGCGCGCGGATCGTATTACCTCACGAATGACAGGGCCATCTGCCCGGGATTGCGAATGACTTCGGAGGCGGACTTTGCCGAGCACTATCGAAACAACTACCGGCGCGTTCTCGGGCTCTGCCGGCGGTTGCTCGGCCGCCTCTACCCCGCCGAAGACGCAGCGCAGGAAGTCTTCCTGCGCGCACACCGGGCGCTCGCTTCCTACGATGCCGCGCGGCCGTTCGAGGGCTGGATCTTGACCATCGCGAGCAACTATTGCATCGACGTCGTGCGCCGCCGCCGCAAGGAGGCGCAGCTGTTCGGCACCGAGGGCGACGAGCGCATCGCGGCCGAGGCGGACGAGAGCGACGTGCTCGGCGATCTGCTCGCGCAGGAGCGTGCGACGGAGCTCAATGCGGCCATCGCTGAGCTGCCCGAGCGCTACCGGCTGCCGCTCGTGCTCGCGTACTACCGCGACGCGAGCTACGACGAGGTCGCCGCTGCGCTCGGCATTACTCGCACGCACGCCGGGGCGCTGATCTGCCGCGCGAAGCAGGCGCTGCGCCGGACATTGACGCCCGTGAGCGCCGAAGACCGCACATTGAATAAGGAGATCGCATGACGATGCGCTGCCCATCGCCCCTCGTGCGCTCGATGTACGCCGACGGCGAGCTCACGCCCGCCGAAGCCGCGGCGCTCGAAGCTCATCTCGAATCCTGCGCCGCATGCCGTTCGCGAATCGGCGCGCTACGCGCCGAACGCGCCGCGCTGCGCGCGCTGCTCGCGACGCCGGTCGCGGCCGCGGTGCCGCGTTTCCAGCGCCCGCTCGGCGCGCCGGGGCTCGCGCTCGCTCTACTCGGCGCGCTCGGCGCCGGCGTGTTCGCGTCGTCCGTCTGGGCCGCGCTCGCTGAAGCGGTGCCGAGCGGGCTGCGTTGGCTTAGCCCGCTCGACCCGGGCGCGCTGCTGAGCCTTTTCTTGTCCTTCGCTCTGTTCATTACTAACGAGGGTATCGCCATGTTGACTTCGACCATCGAGCTCGCCGCTGTGGCCGTGCTCGTCGCGCTGCTCGCCTACGCGGGCACCGCGTTCCTGAAACCGCGCGCGGGCACGGCCGTGCTGCTGTCCGTGCTTCTGCTCGTCGCGGCCTTGCCGCTGCGGTCGCACGCCTTCGAGCTTCGCAGGTCCGACGGCGCGACCGCCGTGGCCGCGGGCGAGACGATCGACGACACGCTGCTGGCCGTCGGCCAGACCGTGTCGATCGACGGCGACGTGAACGGCGACCTGTTGGCGTTCGCCCGCGTCGTCACGATCCGCGGCCACGTCGCGGGCGACGTGATCACCGGGGGCGAGACGGTGGACATCCAAGGCAACGTCGGCGGCAGCGTGTACGCTGCAGGCCGCGGCGTGACGATCAAGCAGATGCACGTCGGTCGCAACCTCTACACGGCAGGCAGGGACGTGGCCGTCGAAAGCGGCGTCGAGATCGTCGGCAACGCGACCGCGGCGGGCGACAGCGTGAACGTCGACGGCAAAGTCGGCATCGACCTCACGACCGCCGGGAACGCGCTCGTCGTGCGCGGCGAAGTCACGAGGAACGTCAACGCGTTCGGGCAAACGATCACGCTGCTCGCGCCGGCGTCGGTCGGCGGCAATCTCGTCGCGCACGTCACGGCGGCCGACAATCTACAAATCGCTCCGGGCGCCACGGTGCGCGGCAACGTCGACAAGCAGATCTCCAAAGGGCCGCGCGGGCAGTCGACCCTCAGCAAATACCTGACGGTTTCGTTCTATACGTGGCAGCTCGTGCGGCTCGCGGCGGCGTTCCTCGCGGGTGTCTTGCTGCTCTGGGCACTGCCAAGCCTTCGTACCGCGACGCTCCCCGATGCCGGCGCCGGGGTCAAGGCCGGCGCGATCGGCCTCGTCACCGCGATAGCGCTTCCCGTCGTCGCGTTCATCGCGTGCATCACGGTCGTCGGCATTCCGCTCGGCATCTTGAGCGCGATCGTTTGGCTGCTCGGCCTCTACTTCGCGAAGATCGTCGTGGCGCAAATGATCGGCCGGAGGCTGTTCGCGTCGCCGCACGGCGTGCCGCATTACGCGGCGACGCTGCTCGCGGGCCTCGTGATCGTGCTCGTCGCGATCAACCTGCCCTGGATCGGCTGGCTGGTCGGGCTTGCGCTCACGCTGCTCGGCCTCGGTATGATCGTCACCTACGTGTCGGAGCGCTCTGGCCGCACGTTGTAATCGAGTACACGAGGGGGGACAGCCGATGACGTTGCGCAAGCTCGCGTTGCTCACACTCGCCGCCGCCGCGGCCTTCGCAGCCGGTGCCAAGAGTCTCAATCACCCGACCGGCACGCAGGGGCTCATGCTCGTCGACAAGGTCGGCGGCCGCGTGCGGTTCCTCGATCCGGTGACCTATGCGGAGCGGAGCCAGATCGATCTGCCGAAGAATCCGCACGACTTCGCGCTGTCGGCCGATCACCGTTTCGCATACGTGCCGATCTACGGTCCCGGCGTCTACGGCCGCAACCCCGATCCCGAGCACGAGATCTACGTGCTCGATCTCGCCGAGCGCAAGGTCGCGAAGGTGATCGATCTCTTGCCGTATCACTCGCCGCACGGCATCCAGATCGACGAGCGCGGACTGCTCTACGTCACGGCGGAGCTCGACCGCAAGATCCTCGTCGTCGACCCTGTCGCCGGCAAGGTCATCGACACGATTGCACACGAAGGCTCCGGCCACTGGCTCGCGGTGCTGCCGAACGGCGGCAAAGCGTACGTCGCGAACAAGAACGACAAGCTGTTCATCAGCGTGCTCGATTTGAAGACGCGCAAAGTCGTCGGCAGCATACCGATGCCGCGCGGCACGCAGGGCGTGACGACCTCGCCCGACGGCACGCGTGTGATCGCGATGGACTACTCCGAGCCCGAGCTCACCGTGATTGACGCGGCCACGGACCGCGTGCTCGAACGGATCCCGCTAGCGGCGAAGGAAGGCGCGTACAAGGCGTACTTCTCGCCGGACGGCAAATGGCTGCTCACGCTCGCGGGCACGACGGTCGACATCTTCGACGCGAGCGATCTGCACAAGCCGCAACGGCCCGTGGCCGTGGGCGCGTTTCCGATGGGGATCACGTTCACGCCGGACGGCAACACGGCGCTCGTCGCGAACCACGGCGACGGCACGGTCTCCGTGCTCGACGTCGCAGCCGCGAAGGTCACGAAGACGTTCAAGGCGGGCGACGGAATCGAGACGCTGACGTTCTATTGACGAGCGCGGCCCGCGCCGCAGGCCGGGAGAGAACAGCGGCGCGCGGACGCTAGAGCGGCTTCCAGACGAAGCCTTCGCCCCGGCGGTAGTAGACGCCGACCGCACGGCCGAATAGCTCGCGCTCACTGATCGGCCCGAAGAACCGGCCGTCCAAGCTGTTGCCACGATGATCGCCGATCGCGAGCACCATGCCGGGCGGGATCGTGGTCTGTAGGTCCGGGCCGCCGCCGTCGTCGAGATTCAGGAGCGCTTTCTCGCGCCGAAGTGCTCGAGGTGCTCGTCGCCGAGCGGGTTACCGTTGATGCTGAGCCGGCCATCTTTGATGGTCACGACGTCGCCGCCGACCGCGACGATGCGCTTGATGAGGCGCGTACCGTCCCGTGGCGAGTCGAACACCGCGATCTCGCCGCGCTCGGGAGTGCGCGCGCCGAAGAGGTCGATCTTCGTGAGCGGGATGCGAAAGCCGTACGCGGTCTTGTCGACGAACACGCGATCGCCGGGGATCAGCGAGTTCTCCATCGAGCCCGACGGCACATAGTAATGATCGGCCAGCGACGAGCGTGCGGCCGTGACTGCGGCGAGCACGACAGCCAACGAGAAGAGCTCCTGCCGGATCCAGTGCTTCCTCCCCTTCCCCTTCTTTTCTTCCTTCACGTCCTGGGGAAGCGTGTTCGCGAGCGGATCGATGGCGCCGTGAACCGCCACGGGTATTGGCTTCTCTTCTTCCCCGATCTTCTTTCCTGAGCTCATCCGCAACGTCTCCTCGACGGTCCGCTACCTGCCAAAGCCTTCGGACCAGCAAAACCGTCCGCGGGTTCACCGTGCCTGGCACTGAAACCCTGTCGGCCGCCTCGCAGCGGGACGACTGGATCTCAAGGGCGCGTATCTTACAGTGCCTCACGCGATCCGCGTCGAGCGCGCGCGTCTCGCGTCGAATGGGTGAGCCGGACGGACGAAAAAACCGGCCGCAGCGCCGAAGTCCTTTCGGCGCTGCGCCGGTCCGCCGCCATGGGGGAAAACAGGAGTAGCAGCGATCCTCCCGGCGCTTGAGTTCTTTGCCCTCCGGCGAAGGTTCATTGCGACGTTCCGTACGAAAGTGAGAAGCACGTCGAGCCGCCGCGTTGCGGCTCGGCGCGCGCAGCGGATAAGCTTTGCGGACTGCGGCGCACTCGCGGCGCACAAGAAATTCCGGGAGCCCTAGAAGTGAAAGCGAATGTCTTGCTCGTGCTCGTGAGCTGCGCGGCTTTGAGCTGCCTTGGACACCCGGCTGCGGCGCAATCGCAGCCGAAGGCGGCGACGAGCGCCGCGTCGAGCGCGCCCAAGTTCGAGGCGGGCACCCAGTATCAAGTCCTCATGCCGACGCAGCCGACGGTCGGCGAGCAGCACGGCAAAGTCGAAGTGGCCGAAATCTTCATGTTCGGCTGCCCGCACTGCGCCGCGTTCGAGCCGCTTCTGCAGAACTGGCTCAAGAACGCGCCGAGCTACGTGAGCTTCGTGCGCGTTCCCGCCGTGTGGAACGCGATCGCCGAGCTCCACGCACGCGCCTATTACACGGCCGAGGCGCTCGGCAAGACGGCCGAGATCGAGGGGCCGTTCTTCAACGAGATCCACGTCAAGCACAACATGCTCGACTCCGTGGATAAGCTCGCGGCGTTCTTCGCGCAGTTCGGCGTCGACGACAAGACCTTCCGCAGCAAATTCACGTCGTTCGAGATCGACGCGAAGGTGAGCCGGGCGACTGACCTCGTGAAGCGCTACAAGGTGCCCGGCACGCCGGCGATCGTGATCGACGGCAAGTACCTCACGAACGGCACCATGGCGGGCACGTACGAGATGTGGTTCGAGATCATCGACGACCTCGTCGCGCAAGAGCACGCGGCGCGCTAGTGCGCGGTTCGACGCGCGCGACACCGCAGGTCGACTAAGACAGCGGCAGGCCCAAGAACCAGCCGCAGAACGCGCCCCACGCGGGGACGCGATACAGCGTGAGCACCGACACGTGATAGAGCGCGAGCGCGCCGAGCGCCGGCGCGAAAACGTCGGCGCGACGGTTCGCGCGCCAGTCCCACGCGGCGAGGCCAAGCAGGATCAGGTCCGCGAGGGCGAAGCCGAACACAGGCAGGATCGGGCTGCCGTCGATGCGCGGCGCCAGCGCGGCGAGCGACGGCCAGTGTGCGCCGATCAGCCGATCCGTGATCGGAGTGAACAGCGGGAACACCGTCGAGATCATCCAACGTGCGTGGCGTCCCGCTTCGTGGCGGTGGTAAATCGCGAGTGCGTAGAACGCCGCGAAGACGAGCAACGAGTTCAGCGTGAGCGCGAGGAAATACAGGACGAACGGCGGCAGTCGATCGAGGCTCGGCAACGCGCCCGCGACGCGGTAGTGGACGAAGCTCACCGTGATCGCGACGACCGCCGGCGCGAGCACGTAAGACGCCTTGCCGAGCCGCCGATGCAGCGAGCGCCGACCCGTCCGGATCAGCTGCGCCTGCGCGACGAGCATGACGACCCAGAGCGTGAGCGCCACGCCGTGCAAGTGAAAGAGCACGCTCGGCTGCTCGAACAGCCGCGCGAAGTAGCTGGGCCAAAAGGCTACGACGAGGCCCAAGAGGAACAGCGCGAAAAATCGCGCGCTGTTGCGATAAATGGCCGCTTCCGCGCGCATTCGCTCTTGCTCGTCGCCAAAGGTCGCGCGACTCTACGCGAGCCGTCTCGACGCCGTCCAGGCCGCGCGACCGTGCGCCAAGCCTCAGTTTCGCCGCACCGGCCGCCCCCCGCGCCCGCGAGCGTGATCCATTTACTCCCGGGGCGCGCCGGATGCTGCAAGATGGCAGCGGCAAATTCCGGTTCGCGAGCCATGCGCCGTCGCCGAGTTCTCACGTTTCTCGTCTGCACCCTGCTGCTCGGCTGCCACCGCGGCGGCTCGAACGGTGCGGCCGCCGTGACGCAGCAACCAGCAGACCTCCCGGGCGTCTACGCGGCGTCGTTTCCGTGCAGCAATTGCAAAGAGATCGCCGCGACGCTCTGGCTGCGCGCCGACGAACGCTTCTTCCTGCGCCAGAGCTACGAGGGCGACGACGGCACGGCCGACGACGCGTCCTACGCGTTCGGTCTTTGGAGCTGGGACGAGCACGCGGCAGAGGTCGTGCTGCGGGGCCGGGGTCCCGACCGGCGACTGAAGCGCCTCGACTCCGATCGACTCGAGTGGCTCGGCAACACAGCGGTCAAAACCGCGTTCAACCGCGATCCGAGCGCGCCGGCGTTCTCGGACAAGCTGGTCTTCGACGGCGAGAGCGCCGTCAGCGACCACGACGCAACGTTCACGCAATGCATCACGGGCCTCGAGCTACGGATCGCCGACGCGGGCGCGCTCAAAGAGCTGCGCCGCCAACATCGCGTGTTGAACCCGACACACAAGGTCGCGTTCACGACCGTCGACGCGCACATCGTCGACTTGGGCACGGGCGAGCAACTCGTGATCGACAAAGTAATCAAGCTGAAACCCGGCGCCGGCTGTTGACGCTCACTTGTCCGGCTTCGCGCTCGGCTCGACGACGAACACGCGTTCGACGCGCTCGCCCGTCGGCGGCGCGTCGCCGGGCGCGAGCGCGCGAGCGCCGGCGTGCGAGAAGCCCGCGTCCGCTTGCAGCTCGTACCCCGGCGGAATCGTGAACAAGTCCGGGGCGGGCTCCTCACGGACGACGTTCACGAGCTTGTAGCTGGTTTCGCCAAAACGCGGATCCATCGTCTTGCTCGACACCACGGCGTCGATGTCGGCGGAATACCAACGCTCGCTCGTGATCACGATGGCGCGCTGGTTGCCTAACGCGCCGGCCGGGATCGTCGACGTCTCGCGCGTACCGTGCGCGAGCACGCCCTCGAGCACCTGTTCGCCGAGATCGTCCGTGGTGGACTCCGAAGGCCCGAACGCCCGGGCGACGGCAGTTCCCGGCCCAAACGCAGCGTCGCTCCGAACCGCGCCGCGTATTTCGACCACGCCGCCTGCCGGCGCGCCGGGCTCGCGCGCGGCGGGCGGCGGCGGGAGCGGCAACGACACCGCGCCCCCGGGGGCGCCGGCGACGCTTGGGTCGCCGCCGGGGGGAGGAATCGCTCGCTCGAAGGTCGCCGTGCTGCCGCCCACGCCGCCGCCAGCGCCGTTGAACTCGAGTCGAAATGGCTGGAGCTTGCGCACCGTATGCGCCGCGGGATCCAGGAAGTAAGTCGTGCCCGCGACCGGATCGTGGATCGTGATCGTCGTAATCGGATCGCTCGGCGCCTGGAACACGCCGAACGATCCCATCGTTTGCTCTCGCCGCGTGCGGCCCTGCGAGTCACGATAGAAGCGCGCCTGATTCTTGTGGGTGATCCGATTGCCGTCGGCGAGAATCTGTGTCGACTCCGTCATCGAATCGGCCGTATACGGCTTGTCTTTGACGACACCGCCGGGCACGACGCCTTCCGCGCCGAGCACGTCGAGCCGAAGCGGCGCCGCGCTGGTGACATAGAACAGGGAATCGGGCGGCGGCGGAGGCGCGGCCGGCGGAGGTTGGGCGGCGACGAGCATCGGTAAAGACCACACGCTCGCCGCAAGCAACCGTGCCACGAAAATCGGCTTCATCATCGTCGTTCTCCACTGACGGACCCTACGGCCGCGTACACCGGCAAGGTGTCCGCACTATCGAAACGAATCGCGTGCGCGAGACCGTCCTCTCCGACGAGCAAGTCGGCCTCGATCGACGCGTTAGGCGCACCGGCACCCGGCGCGCTCGAAACGAGCTCGATTCGCACGCGCACGACGCTGTACGACTCCGAGGTCGAGAGGCCGCGCGAGAAAGCGATCGGGCGAAACGCCGGGCGCACGTCCGGCGCCCCGGCCGCCGCACGCACGGCCGTCGCCGCGTCGTTTGCGCGCGATGACGCGGCAACTCGCGCGGCTTGCTCGACTTGCTCTGCGCGCTCCGCCCGCTCGGCGCGCAGAGTCCACTCCGCGCGCAGCGCAACGAGCACTACGATACCGGCGACGGCCGCGGCGGCCGCAAGTGCGAATGCGAGCGCACGGCGGGGATGCGCAACTCGAGCGAGCCCAACGATCGTCGGCCGCGCCTCACTCGGTTCATGGGTTGCCGCGCGCGCGACAGCGCGCGCGCCCGCCGCGCTCAGCAGCGCCGTCTCGTCGTCCGGCGCTCGAACCTCGAGCAGCGCCGAGCGCAGCGCGCCGAGCTCGCCGCTCAACGATTCTTCATCACGAATCGGGTCGCTCACGAGCAGACCTCCGTCGCTTTCAGTACGGTGCGCTCGCCGCCGCTTTCCGGCTCGCGCTCGGCCGCGCGCAACGACGCGGTCAACAGACCGCGCGCGCGATGGAGCCGCGACCGCACCGTGCCTACCGGGCAGTCGAGCACCGTCGCGGCCTCGGCGTATGGCAGCTCGGCGAGCTCGCAGAGAACGAGCGCCTCGCGATACTCGAGCGGAAGCCCTGCAATCGCCGCGTGCAGCCGCACGAGCCTCTGCTCGTTGAGGACGCGCAGCTCGTGGTCCGCCGTAGTGGCTTGCTCGGGCACTTCGTCGCTGCGGCGCTTTTCCGCGCGCAGGCGATCGATCACGACATGCCGCGCGCACCCGAGCAGCCACGCTCGAGCCGTGCCCTTCGCGGCGTCGAAGCGGCCCGCGTTCTCGAGCACCTTCAAGAAGACCTCCTGCGTTGCGTCCTGCGCGAGGGTTCGCGAGCGCGTGAGCGCATAGGCGAACCGGTAGACGTCGTCGCGCCGTCGGCGGTAGAGCTCGACGAACGCGACCTCGCCGCCGGCCGACGCCTCCGTGAGAAGCGCGGCGTCGGTCGATTCTTGCGCCGGTGTTTGACTGGGCATCGCTGGTCCTTCGCTCTCTTATTCGCGCCGGCGGCCCGAAAAGTTCCCTCGCGCCGGCAGCCGGTTGGCATCGGCCCGGCCTCTCGGCCACCGAGCCGTGTACGATGCTCACGCATGATAGTCACGAATCTCGGCCGAGCCGCGCTCGGGGTCTTGCT
>CAWJDS010000002.1:0-468525 GCA_963841645.1 uncultured Gammaproteobacteria bacterium
CTTCACGACGTCATGGTGGGTTGGCTTCGTGAGCAGCACGTGCCACTACTCTGGCTCACCACGGGCGAAGCTACCAAGGCTTCCGCCTTCTACGAGAAGCGAGGCTGGAAGCGCGTCGGCGTCTTGAGTGATGGCCAAGCACGATACGAGTTGCCTGGCGGCGACTGAACGATCGCCCCACCATCAGCGGCGTGAAGCGCGATCGAGATAGCCCGCGAGATGCGCGACGACGTCGCGCGCGTCGTCCTCGGCACCCACGATGAACGTCGACTTGCGGCGCCGCAGCACGGGCAAGCCGATCGCGTAGAGTCCGGGCGCGTCGTCGATGACGCCGCCGTCGTGACGCAAGTGCCCTTTGTGATCGACGACGGGCACCTGCAGCCAATCGTATTCGGGCCGAAAGCCCGTCGCCCAGACGATCGAGCGGATCGCGCCGCCGTTCAAGTCGAGCTCGAGCGGCGACTTCGCCGGCACACGCGTCGGCTCGAAGCGCTCGACCGGGCCGACATTCGAGTCGCACGCGCCGCTGCGCGCCCACTCGTCGAACGTGTCGAGCAGCCGCTCCATCTTCAGATCCGCGAGCGCGAAAAGGTTGCGCAGCCCGCCCGAGAAGAGCGCGCGGCCGTCGCGGATCGCGCTCAAGCGCCCGACGAGCTCGACGCCCGCGGCGGACAGCGTGTTGAGATCGAGCGTCGAGTGCTCGGGCGTGCCGACGAGCTGCGGCGACGGCAAGCGGCGCGCGCGCACGAGGTCGTCGATCTCGTCGTAGCGTTGGTTCCAAACGCCGGACGCCTCCATCCACCAGAGCACGTCGCGGCCGCGGTACATGCGCGGGAGGCGCACATGCTCGCCGACCGATATCACGACTCGCCGCCCCGATCGGCGGATCTCGTCCGCGAGCTGCGCGCCGGTCGCAGACGCGCCGACGACGAGCACGCCGCCCTCGGGCAGTTGCGCCGGATTGCGGTAGTCGAACGGCGTGAAGCTCGCGACCGAGCTCGGCACCGCCGCGCGCAGTGCAGGCACGTGCGGCGCGTTGCACGCACCGCTCGCGATCACGACGCTGCGGCAGAGAATCTCGCCGTCGCCCGCCATGACGCGATAGCCGCCATCCGCGGCGGCCGTCACCGACGTGACCCGCGTCCGCGTGCGTACCGGCGCCGCGGTCGCGTCGGCGTAGCGAGCGACGAACGCGACGACGTCGGCCATCGTCATGTAGCCGTTCGGGTCGACGCCTTCGTAGCGGTAGCCGGGCAGCCGCGCCTGCGCGTTCGGCGTGAGCAGGCGCAGCGAATCCCAGCGCTCGTGGCGCCAGGAATTCGCGACCTCGCCGCGCTCGAGCACGACGTGGTCGATCGAGCGCTCCGCGAGCACGCGGCTCGTCGCGAGCCCGGTGTGGCCGCCGCCGATGACGACGGTCGTGAAGCGTTCGATGGCGCGCCCGCCCGCGTCGCGTCGTCGCCTAAGCGATGACGACGGTCACGTTCGTCGGGTTCGCGACGATATCGAAGACCGCCGAGCGCTTCTGCGACTGCGCGACGAGCGCCTCGATGTCCTTCTTCGACGCGTTCTCGGCGTCGATCTTGAAGGTGACTTTGATGTCGTCGAAGCCGTTGCGCACGTCGCTGTCGATGCCGAGGATGCCCTGGATGTCCATCGCACCTTCGAGCTTCGCCTCGACCGAGCGCAGCTTGATGCCGCGGTTCTCGGCCACGGCAGCGACGCCTGCGGTGAGGCAGCTCGCGAGCCCGACGAGCACGTACTCGACCGGCGTCGCGCCGAGGTCCTCGGACGCAAAGATCTCCGGATGGTCCGCGTCGAAGGAGAACTCGGTCTTGTGGTTCTGCTCCTCCATGAGGCCATGGAAGCCCTTGACCTTGGTGCGGCTGTGCGTGCCGTTCTGCCACTTGCAGGCCGCGCGCCAGTTGAACTTCGCCGCCTGCGGCGCCTTCTTCAGCGCTTCCCGCGCCGCGAGCAGCGCGTCGACGTTGACGCCGTTCTTGCGCTTCGGTTCAGGCTTTTTCTCGGTCTTTTTTTCGGCCATCGCTTTCTCCTTGGATGGGAATGGGTGTCCGCGTGAAGCCATTTCAGGGGAGCGCGGGATGATACGCCCCGCTCGTCGCGCTTGTCTAAAGCGCGCGGGGACATGAATATTCCGCGCATGGCCGCTTCCACCTCTAACCTCGAAGCCGGCTCCGTCGGCGCGGTCGACACGCAATTCCTCGACTTGCCCGCGCCGCTGCCGCTCGATTGCGGCCGCGAAATCTCTCCCGTCCGGATCGCGTACGAAACTTACGGAAAGCTTTCGCCGGCGCGCGACAACGTGATCCTCGTCTGCCACGCGCTCTCCGGCGACGCGCACGCGGCCGGCTACTCGAACGCGCCGGCCGCGGCGGCCACGCGCGACGGCTTCCGCGCCGAAGAGCGCGACGCGGGCAAGGGCGCCGCGCTCGGCTGGTGGGACGGGATGATCGGCCCCGGCAAGGCGTTCGACACGAGCCGATTCTTCGTCGTGAGCACGAACCTGCTCGGCGGCTGCCGCGGCACGACCGGGCCGTCGTCGATGAATCCCGCGACCGGCCGTCCCTACGGCTCCGACTTCCCGGTGATCACGGTCGCCGACATGGTCCGCGCCGAGCGTGCGCTGCTCCGCAAGCTCGGGATCGAGCGGCTCGCGGCGGTCGCAGGCGGCTCGCTCGGCGGCATGCAGGCGCTCGAGTGGGCCGTGAGCTACCCGGACGCGGTGGACGCGATCATTCCGATCGCGAGCACGCACGCGCTGCGTCCGCAAGGCGTGGCCTGGAACGCGATCGCGCGCAGCGCGATCACGGCCGACCCGAATTGGCAGGGCGGTCACTACTACGGCACGGACCGCACGGCATCGGCCGGCATGGGCGTCGCGCGGATGATCGGCCACATCACGTATCTCTCGGCGCCTGCGCTCGGGGTCAAGTTCGGCCGGCGCCTCCAGTTCGCCGACGACATCCGCTACGTGCTCACGGAGCCCGAGTTCGAGATCGAGAGCTATCTGCGCCACCAGGCCGAATCGTTCGTGAAGCGCTTCGATGCGAATACTTATCTATATATGTCGCGCGCGCTGTCGTACTTCGACCTGGCGCGCGAGCACGGCGACGGCAGCCTCGAGGCGGCGGTGCGCGACGTGTCGGCGCGCACGCTGCTGATCGCGTTCAGCTCCGATTGGCTCTATCCGCCGGCTTGCTCCGAGGAGCTCGCGGAGGCGCTCCGCGCGAACGGCAAAGACGTCGAGCTGCACGTGATCGACGCGCCGTACGGGCACGACTGCTTCCTGTTGGAGGAGGCGCGCCAGACCCCTATGATTCGTCAGTTCCTCGCGCGCTAAGGAGGCGGCTTCGATGGAAGAGTCGCGAGAGTTCGGTTTCGCCACCCGCCAGGTGCACGCGGGCCAGCGCCCCGATCCGGGCACCGGCGCGCGCGCGATGCCGATCTACCAGACCACGAGCTACGTGTTCGAGGACCCGGAGTCCGCGGCCGCGTACTTCAATCTCCAGGAATACGGCAACACCTATACGCGGATCATGAATCCGACCGTGGCCGCGTTCGAGGAGCGGATGGCGAGCCTCGAGGGCGGGTGCGGCGCGGTGGCGTTCGCGAGCGGCATCGCGGCGCAGGCCGGCGCGCTCTTCACGATGCTGTCGCCCGGCGATCACGTCGTGTCGTCGTCGGCGCTCTACGGCGGCACGGTGAATCAGCTCAAGCACCTGCTGCACAAGATGTCGGTGGAGCTCACGTGGGTCGATCCGGACAACCTCGACGCGTGGAAAGCGGCGGTCCGGCCGAACACGAAGGCGTTTTTCGGCGAGACGATCGGCAACCCGGGCGGCAACGTGCTCGACATCGAGCCGCTCGCGCGTCTCGCGCACGAGCACGGCGCGCCGCTGCTCGTCGATAACACGTTCGCGACGCCGTACTTGTGCCGGCCGATCGACTGGGGCGCGGACATCGTGCTGCACTCGGCCACGAAGTTCATCGGCGGCCACGGCACGAGCATCGGCGGTGTGGTCGTCGACGCGGGGACGTTCAACTGGGCGAACGGCCGCTTCCCGGTCGTCGCCGATCCGTCCCCCGCGTACCACGGCCTTCAGTTCTACGAGACGTTCGGCATGTACGGCTATCTGATGAAGGTCCGCGCGGAGACGCTGCGCGACCTCGGTGCGTGCATGAGCCCGTTCAACGCGTTCCTCTTCCTCCAGGGGCTCGAGACGCTGTCGCTGCGGATGGAGCGGCACGTCGCGAACGCGGCGGCGGTCGCGAAGTACCTCAGCGGGCACGAGCTCGTCTCGCGCGTCACCTACTCGGGCCTGAGCACGAGCCGCTACCGAGATCTCGTGAAGAAGTATCTGCCGCGCGGCGCGGGCGCGATCTTCACCTTCGAGCTCAAAGGCGGCCGCGAGGCCGGGCAGGACTTCATCCGCGGCGTGACGCTCTGGTCGCACCTCGCGAACGTCGGCGACGCGAAGAGCCTGATCATCCATCCCGCGAGCACGACGCATCGCCAGCTCGAGGAGCACGAGCTCGAGGCGGCGGGCGTTCGTGCCGGCACGATCCGGCTCTCGGTCGGCATCGAGGACGTCGACGACCTGATCTGGGACCTCGAGCAGGGGTTCGCGCGCGCGAACGGCGCGACCGCCAAGGAGACGCCGCGATGACGCGCGCCATTCGATCTCAAGCGCTATCAGGATCCGCTCACGATCCAGCGCGTGATCCTGAACACGAAGACCATCGCGATCGTCGGTCTTTCGAACAACCCGCTGCGCGGGAGCTACTTCGTCGGCTTTTACGTGAAGCGGCACGGCTACCGCATCATTCCAGTGAATCCGCGCGAAAAAGAGATCCTCGGCGAGAAGAGCTACGCGAGCCTGAAGGACGTGCCGGAGCCCGTCGACATCGTGGACGTGTTCCGCGCGCCCGACGCGGTGCCCGGGATCGCGAGGGACGCGGTCGCGATCGGCGCGAAGGCGCTCTGGTGTCAGTTCACCGTCATCAGCCCGGAAGGCGCGAGGATCGCCGAAGAGGGCGGCCTCGCGGTGGTGATGGATCGCTGTCTGAAGGTCGAGCACGCGCGCTACGTCGGGCGAATGCATTGGCTCGGCCTCAATACCCACCGGATCACGTCCGTTCGCGGCGCTTTCCAGTAGCTTTCGTACCCCTCATTTTGAGCAAACTTCAGACTCCGGCTCGGAGACAGCAGGCCGCTCCGCTGCCATAGTTCTGGTTCAGCACAGGACGCAGGGATAACGTGCAGGAGCCGGAGATGACAGTCCCCGCGCCGGTCGGCGTCGGGCGAATCAAGTTTGGCAGATGGCTGGTTGGGGGCGTGGCCCTGATCGGTGTGCTGAGCGCGTTCGCCTATATGAACCGCACCGGAAGCTCCAGCTCGGCCCAGCGCGGGCTGCGCTCGACAGCGGCGCCCGTGCGCGTCGCCGTCGCGGAGCGCCGCGACGTTTCCGTGGTCGAGCGCACGATCGGCACGGTGCTCCCGAACACGGCCGTGCAGGTCACGGCGCGCGTGCAGGGCGTGATCGATGCGGCTCATTTCCAGGAAGGCCAATTCGTCAAGGCCGGCATGCTGCTGTTCGAGATCGATCCGCGCCCGTACGCGGCCGCGCTCGCGCAGGCCAAGGCGCAGCTCGCGAAGGATCAGGCGCAGCTACAGAACGCGGTCAACAACGAGAAGCGCCTGCGCAGCGTCTACGAGCAGAAGCTCACGTCGCTCGAGCAGCTCGACGCGGCCGTCGCGGCGACCGGCAGCGCGACGGCGAGCGTCGCGGCGGACCAGGCCGCGATCGACATCGCGCAGCTGAACCTCGAGTACACGCGCATCCGCGCGCCGATCGACGGCAAGACGGGCCCGATGCTCGTGCAGCCGGGCAACCTCGTCGCGAACAACTCGACCGTCGCTCTCGTCACGATCAACCAGATTCGGCCGATCAAGATCTCGCTCGCGCTGCCGCAGTCCGACCTGCCGCGGATCCAGGCGCGCGTGGCCGAGGGCGGCCTCATGATGCACATCGACCAGCGCGACGAAGGCGGCCGGCAGTATTCCGCGCAGGTCGATTTCATCAGCAACCACGTCGACGACGCGAGCGGCACGATCGAGCTGCGCTCGACGTTCCAGAACTCCGACGCTGCGTTGGTGCCGGGTCAGATCGTCAGCGTCTCGGTCGAGCTCGGCGGGATCGCGGGCGCGACGGTCATTCCGCGCGAAGGCGTGAACTCGGGTCCCGAGGGCCAGTACGCGTACGTCGTCACCGCCGACAACAAGGCCGACCAGCGACTGATCAAGGTGCTGTACGACGACGGCACGTCGGCCTCGATCGAAGGCGACGTGCACCCGGGCGACCGGGTGATCGTCGACGGCCAGCTTCGCGTCGTGCCGGGCGTCGGCGTCTACGTCGACACGCCGAAGCGAGGCCAGGAGTCCGCGGCGACCAGCCCATGAACGTCTCGCGCCGCTTCATCGACTACCCCGTCATGACGACGCTCGTGATGGCGGCGCTCGTGATCTTCGGCCTCGTCGGCTACTTCACGCTGCCCGTGAACGAGCTGCCGAACGTCGACTTCCCGACGATCAGCGTGCAGGCGAACCTGCCGGGCGCCGACCCCGAGACGATGGCGTCGGCCGTCGCGGCGCCGCTCGA
This sequence comes from uncultured Gammaproteobacteria bacterium, assembly GCA_963841645.1. Lineage (GTDB taxonomy): Bacteria > Pseudomonadota > Gammaproteobacteria > Steroidobacterales > Rariloculaceae > FEN-1219. The sequence goes on from CAWJDS010000002.1 coordinate 6,681, forward strand.
GAACGTGTTCACGACCGTGCCCGGCATCGACTCGATGACGTCGACGAGCAGCCAGGGCAACACGCAGATCATCTTGCAGTTCCGGCTCGACCGCAACATCGACGCGGCGGCGCAGGACGTGCAGGCCGCGATGTCGAGCGCGCTGCGCCAGCTGCCGAAGACGATGATCGATCCGCCGACGTTCAAGAAGGAGAACCCGGCCGAGCAGCCGATCTTGTTCCTGTCGTTGTCGTCGAAGACGTTGCCGATGACGATGGTCGACCGTTACGCCGAGACGCTGCTCGCGCGCCAGCTGTCGACGTTGAACGGCGTCGCGCAGGTCAACGTGTTCGGCGCCGCGAAATACGCGGTGCGGATCCAGGCCGACCCGGCCGCGCTCGCGGCCCGCGGCATCGGCATCGACCAGCTCGCCCAGGCGGTGCAGCGCGCGAACGCGAACCAGGCGACCGGCGCGCTGAACGGCGTCGACGACGCCGCGATCATCCACACGGACGGGCAGCTCCAGAACGCCGCCGCGTTCCGCCGCCAGATCATCGCGTATCGCAACGGCGCGCCCGTGCGGCGTCGGCGACGTCGCGAACGTAATCGACAGCATCTCGAACCTGCGCGACGGCAATTGGTACCGCGGCGAGCCCGCGATCAACGTCGCGGTCATGCGCCAGCCGGGCTCGAACACGATCGACGTGATCGACGAGATCAAGGCCACGCTGCCGCGTTTCGAGGCGTCGCTGCCGGCCGGCATCGACATGCAGATCCGCTACGACCGCAGCGTGACGATCCGCTCGTCGATCGACGACGTGCAGAAGTCGTTGCTGATCGCGGGCGCGCTGGTCGTCGGCGTGATCTTCCTGTTCCTGCGCCGCGCGTCTGCCACGATCATCCCGTCGCTCGCGCTGCCGATCGCGGTGATCGGCACGTTCGCGGGCATGTCCGTGCTCGGCTACAGCCTCGACAACCTGTCGCTGATGGCGCTCACGCTGTCGGTCGGCTTCGTGGTCGACGACGCGATCGTCGTGCTCGAGAACATCGTGCGGCACATGGAGATGGGCAAGAAGCCGTACCGGGCCGCGATCGACGGCTCGGCCGAGATCGGCTTCACGATCCTGTCGATGACGGTGTCGCTCGCGGCCGTGTTCATCCCGATCATGTTCATGAGCGGCATCGTCGGGCGGCTGTTGCACGAGTTCGCAGTCGTGATCGTGATCGCGGTGCTCGCGTCCGGCGTCGTCTCGATCACGCTCACGCCGATGCTGTGCGCGCGCTTCCTGCGCGACGAGCACGGGCGCAAGCAGAACGCGTTCCATCGCGCGAGCGAGCGCGCGTTCTTGTGGATGCAGGGATTCTACGAACGAACCTTGCGCTGGAGCCTCGAGCACAAACCGGTCGTCGTGGGATTGTTCGTCGCGAGCGTCGTCGCGACCTTCGCGATGTTCGTGATCATGCCGCAGGACTTCCTGCCGGCCGACGACACGGGCGTCGTGCAGATCCAGCTTCAGGCCGCGAACGGCACGTCGTATCGAGCGGATGGTCGAGTACGGCAAGCAGGTCGCCGACATCGTGAACGCGGACCCGAACACGAAGGGCGCGATGTTCCAGGTGCAGTCGAGCGGCGCCGGCTCCAACGGCGCGCAACGTGCGCGCGATGCTGAAGCCGCACAAGCGACCGCAAGATGTCGGCCGACGCAGATCGCGCGCGATCTGCGCCGCAAGGTGTCGAACATCACGGGCATCAACGTGTTCGTGACGAACCCGCCGGCGCTGCGGATCGGCGGCCGCAACTCGCGCTCGAGCTATCAGTACACGCTCCAGGGCGTCGACCTCGACCAGCTCCAGCGCGTCGCGACGGAGCTCGAGGACGAGCTCAAGACTGACGCCGGGCTTCATCGGCGTGAACAGCGACTTCGACAAGGCCGCGCCGTCGCTCGAGGTCGAAATCGACCGCGACCGCGCCGCGGCGCTCGGCGTCTCGGTCTTGGACATCGAGGCCGCGATGGGCTATTCGTTCGGCGGCCAGATGATCTCGCAGATCTACGCGTCGAACGACCAGTACCAGGTGATTCTCGAGCTCCTGCCCGAGCTGCAGCGCAACGCGGCCGCGCTGAAGACGCTGTATCTCACTTCGAGCTCGCGGCACGCTCGTGCCGCTGTCGTCCGTGACGAAGTCGCGGACGAGCACGATCCCGCTCACCGTCAATCACTCGGGCTCGGTGCCGGCGGTGACGATCTCGTTCGATCTGCCAAGAGGGCTACGCGCTCAGCGACGCGGTGCGCGGCATCGACCGCGCGAGCGCGAAGGTCGGCATACCGCCGACGATCCAGGGCAGCTACCAGGGAACCGCGGGCGCGTTCCAGGCCGCGACGCAGAACATGGGCCTCCTGCTCGGCATCGCGATCCTCGTCGTCTACATCGTTCTCGGCATTCTCTACGAGAGCTTCATCCACCCGCTCACGATCTTGTCGGGCCTGCCGTCGGCCGCGGTCGGCGGGCTGCTCACGCTCTACGTCGTGGGCCTGCCGCTCACGCTCTACGCGTTCGTCGGCATGGTGATGCTGATCGGCATCGTGAAGAAGAACGCGATCATGATGGTCGACTTCGCGATCAGCCGGCAGCGCGCCGAGGCGGTGCCGCCCGAGCGCGCGATCTACGAGGCCGCGATCGTACGGTTCCGGCCGATCATGATGACGACGCTCGCGGCGATGATGGGCACGTTGCCGATCGCGCTCGGCACCGGCATGGGCGCCGAGTCGCGCCGGCCGCTCGGACTCTGCGTCGCGGGCGGCCTGCTGCTCTCGCAGCTACTCACGCTCTACATCACGCCGACGATTTACGTCTATCTCGACCGTTTCGGCGCGCGCTTCATGCGCGGCTCCGCGAGCGACCCGACGCAAGACGTCGCCCACGCGGCCCAAACTCCGGCTATTTAGGCTGCGGCACGATGCGCAGATACGGCTTCGGCGACTTCCAACCGCCCGGGTATTTCTGCTTCGCCTCGTCGTTCGATACCGACGGCACGATGACCACGTCGTCGCCTTGCTTCCAGTTCGCGGGCGTCGCGACCTTGTGCTTGGCCGTGAGCTGAATCGAGTCGAGCAGGCGCAGCACCTCGTCGAAGTTGCGCCCGGTGCTCATCGGGTAGGTCAGTGTCGCCTTGATCTTCTTGTCGGGCCCAATCACGAACACGGAGCGCACCGTCGCGTTGTCGGCTGCCGTTCGCTGCTTAGCCTCGCCGCTCGCGTTCGGGTGCAGCATGTCGTAGGCCTTGGCGATCTTGAGGTCGCTGCCGTCGATGATCGGATACGTGACCTTATTGCCCTGCGTCTCTTCGATGTCCTTCACCCACTTCTCATGGTCCTCGACCGTGTCGACCGAAACGCCGATGATCTTGGTGTTGCGCTTCGCGAAGTCGGGAGCGAGGCCGGCCATGTAGCCGAGCTCCGTCGTGCAGATCGGGGTGAAGTCCTTCGGATGGGAGAACAGGATGGCCCAGCCGTCGCCGATCCACTTGTGGAAATCGATGGTGCCCGCGGTCGTGTTGGCCGTGAAGTTCGGTGCTTCGTCGCCGATGTGTAGTGCCATGGGTTCGCTCCGTTCTGCGTTTTGGTTGGGGGAGCCGATTCTAGCGCTGCTCGGCGAGCGCCCGGTCACCGACTCGGTAGCAATGGGGTAGCCCCGACGTGGGAGGGATGGCTGCACGGCGCGAGGCCGCGACCGGAAGCCGCTGAGACGACGAAGGGGACCGAAATGGACCGTCCATCGGCCGGACGATGGGTTCGAGAACGGCCGAGCCCACCCTCCGACTCGAAAAAAGCCGTCGTCTCGGCGTCAGAACCGCGCTTCGAGGCCGAAAAGCCGTTGACACCCCGGGAGTCTGTCAAGACAATAGCCGGCTCTTGTCCGCGGAGGGGTACCCAAGCGGTCAACGGGGGCAGACTGTAAATCTGCTGGTTATGCCTTCGAAGGTTCGAATCCTTCCCCCTCCACCACATTGAGTGGCGGGGGCAGGTAGGACAGGCGGGTGTAGTTCAACGGTAGAACCTCAGCCTTCCAAGCTGATGGTGGCGGTTCGATTCCGCTCACCCGCTCCAACCTCCAAGGCGGGAAATCGAAGAGTCCACCTATCAAGGGTGGGCGTGCGGGCGATGACGGGTTTTGCGAGAATGATGACGGTCTCCCAACTTCCCGCCCACATAGCTCAGTCGGTAGAGCACTTCCTTGGTAAGGAAGAGGTCACCGGTTCAATTCCGGTTGTGGGCTCCATGGGTGCAAGTCGGTTGAGCCCTTGGTCCAGGCCCTTATGGCCACGGCCGTTATGGCAAATTCAGGTCAGCAAGCGACACATTATTAATAGAGTCGCGCCCCGATAAGGTCGCGCGTCCGGTCGACTAAGCAGGAGTCCGCAATGTCCAAAGAAAAATTTCAGCGCAGCGAAGCCGCACGTGAACGTAGGAACGATTGGGCACGTGGACCATGGGAAGACGACGTTGACGGCGGCGCTGACGAAGGTGATGGCGACGAAGCACGGTGGGACGGTGCTGGCGTATGACCAGATCGACAAGGCGCCGGAGGAGAAGGCGCGGGGCATCACGATTGCGACGGCGCACGTGGAGTACGAGAGCGATGCGCGGCACTACGCGCACGTGGACTGTCCGGGGCACGCGGACTACGTGAAGAACATGATCACGGGCGCGGCGCAGATGGACGGGGCGATTCTGGTGGTGTCGGCGGCGGACGGCCCGATGCCGCAGACGCGGGAGCACATTTTGCTCGCGCGCCAGGTGGGAGTGCCGTACATCGTGGTGTACATGAACAAGGCCGACATGGTGGACGACAAGGAGCTGCTGGAGCTCGTGGAGCTCGAGGTGCGGGATCTCTTGTCGACGTACGAATTCCCGGGCGACAAGACGCCGATCGTGATCGGCTCTGCGCTCAAGGCGCTGGAGGGGGACACCTCGCCGATCGGGGTGCCGAGCGTGGAGAAGATCGTGGCGGAGATGGACAAGTACATCCCGGTGCCGGAGCGGCTGATTGACGGGCCGTTCCTGATGCCGATCGAGGACGTGTTCTCGATCTCGGGCCGAGGCACGGTGGTGACGGGTCGAATCGACCGCGGGATCGTCAAGGTGGGGGACGAGATCGAGATCGTCGGGATCAAGCCGACGACGAAGACGATCTGCACGGGAGTGGAGATGTTCAGGAAGCTGCTCGACGAGGGTCGGGCGGGGGACAACGTTGGGGTGCTGCTGCGAGGCACGAAGCGCGAGGAGGTGGAGCGAGGGCAGGTGCTGGCGAAGCCGGGCTCGATCACGCCGCACACGAAGTTCGAGTGCGAGGTGTACGTGCTGACGAAGGAGGAGGGCGGGCGGCACACGCCGTTCTTCAAGGGCTATCGGCCGCAGTTTTACTTCCGCACGACGGACGTGACGGGAGCGGTGGAGTTGCCGGAGGGGGCTGAGATGGTGATGCCCGGGGACAACATCCAGATGAAGGTGGAGCTGATCAGCCCGATCGCGATGGAAGAGGGGTTGCGGTTTGCGATCCGCGAAGGCGGCCGCACCGTGGGCGCCGGCGTCGTCGCGAAGATCATCCAGTAGCACGACGAGTTCGAGGCGGCGTAGCAGCACGATCAGTAGCGAGTTTGTCGGGAGCGGAAGGCCAGTAGCTCAATTGGTAGAGCAGCGGTCTCCAAAACCGCAGGTTGGGGGTTCGAGACCCTCCTGGCCTGCCAGCCCCGCGACGCGGTGAGCTCGGCGCTTCCGCGGATCCCGTCTCCGAAGCAGAGACAATGGACACCAAGGTAGAAACTGAACCGACCATGGTCGACACGGCCAAGCTCGCGGCCGCGGTCGCGATCGCGCTCGTCGGTTTCGTCGCCTACTACTACTTCGGCGACGCATCGGTCGCTGCTGCGCTCGCTCGGCGTGCTCGTCGCGGTCGGCATCGCGGTCGTTCGTCGCGCTCCAGTCCGCGCAGGGCCAGACGCTCTGGCGCTTCATCCAGGCGGCGCGCACGGAGCTTCGCAAGGTCGTCTGGCCGACGCGCGAGGAAACGATCCAGACGACGATCGCGGTGCTCGTGTTCGCGCTGATCATGGGCGTGTTCTTCTGGCTGCTCGATCTCGGTCTGCTGTACGCCACGAGCAAGATCACTGGTCAAGGAGGGCTGTAGTCGCATGGCCCTGCAATGGTTCGTCGTGCACGCGTATTCGAACTACGAGCACAAGGTGAAGAGCTCGCTGATCGACCGCGTGCGTCGCGCGGGTCTCGAGAACAAGTTCGGCGAGATCCTCGTGCCGACCGAGGAAGTGGTCGAGATGCGTGAAGGGCAGCGCCGCAAGAGCGAGCGCAAGTTCTTCCCGGGCTACGTGCTCGTGCAGATGGAGATGGACGACGAGACCTGGCACCTCGTGAAAGAGGTTCCGAAGGTGCTCGGGTTCATCGGCGGCAGCAGCGACAAGCCGGCGCCGATCACGGAGCGCGAGGCGCAGGCGATCCTGAATCGAGTGCAGGAAGGCGTCGACAAGCCGCGGCCGAAGATCCTGTTCGAGCCGGGCGAGGTCGTGCGCGTGACGGATGGTCCGTTCAACGACTTCAGCGGCGTGGTCGAGCAAGTGAACTACGAGAAGAGCAAGGTCCGGGTCGCGGTCCAGATCTTGGGCCGCTCGACTCCGGTCGAGCTCGACTTCAGCCAGGTGGAAAAGGCTTAAAGACCGGTGCGCGGGCCGTTCGTGGCCCAGCGGACCCGGCGCAGCAAGGGAAACGGCGGATAACGGCGTATGGCGAAGAAGATCGAGACGTACATCAAGCTCCAAGTCCCGGCGGCGAAGGCGAACCCGAGCCCGCCCGTCGGCCCCGCGCTCGGCCAGCACGGCGTGAACATCATGGAGTTCTGCAAGCAGTTCAACGCGCAGACTCAGGGCATGGAGGCCGGGATCCCGGTCCCGGTCGTGATCTCCGTGTACAGCGACCGCAGCTTCACGTTCATCATGAAGACCCCGCCCGCGACCGTGCTGCTGAAGAAGGCGGCCGGCATCGAGAAGGGCAGCGGTCAGCCGAACTCGAACAAGGTCGGCAAGGTCACGCGCAAGCAGCTCGAGGAGATCGCGAAGATCAAGGCCAAGGACTTGAACGCGGCGGATCTCGACGCGGCGGTGCGGATCATCGCGGGTAGCGCCCGCAGCATGGGCCTCGAGGTGGAGGGTTAGTCATGGCGAAGGTTACGAAGGCCCGCAAGGCCGCACTCGAGAAGGTGAAGCCCGGTAAGGCCTATCCGGCCGAGGACGCGCTGAAGCTCGTCAAGGAGCTCGCGAAGGCGCAAGTTCGTCGAGTCCGTCGACGTCGCGGTCAACCTCGGCATCGACGCGAGCAAGTCGGACCAGGTCGTCCGCGGTTCGACCGTGCTGCCGACCGGCAACGGCAAGAAGGTGAAGGTCGCGGTGTTCACGCAGGGCGCGAACGCCGAGGCCGCGAAGCAGGCCGGCGCGGACGTGGTCGGCATGGAAGATCTCGCCGAGCGGATGCAGGGCGGCGATCTCGATTTCAACGTCGTGATTGCGAGCCCGGACGCGATGCGCGTCGTCGGCAAGCTCGGCCAGCTGCTCGGCCCGCGCGGCCTGATGCCGAACCCCAAGGTCGGAACGGTGTCTCAGGATGTCGCCGGCGCGGTGCGCAACGCGAAGTCCGGCCAGGTCCGGTACCGCGCCGACAAGGGCGGCACCGTGCACTGCGTCGATCGGCAACGTGAGCTTCGAGGTCGACGCGCTGAAGCAGAACCTCGTCGCGCTGATCCGAGACCTGAACAAGGCGAAGCCCGCGACCGCGAAGGGCGTGTACCTGCAGCGGGTCTCCGTGTCCTCGACCATGGGTCCCGGCGTGCTCGTGGACAGCACGACGATCGTCGAGTCCGCCGAGGCGGAAGCCTGAGCGGCAGAGCGGAGGACGTCGAAGGGATTTGAGTTCTTGAATTCGGGGCGGGTGGCCGCATGTGAGGCGCCCCACCCCGAGTTCTCAAGGCCGGGCAACCGGCCGGCATCGAAGACCGTAGGCCTGCGCGGGCCAAAAGCCCGCGGAGTTAATGGTGCGGACCGCCTACGCAGATGGTGTTACCTGACTCGGCTTTGGCTGGCGAAGGCGCACCGTCGTTCCTCGCCGCAAGGGCGCGCAAGCGCTCGAGCGGCATGTGTGCAGCGCCCCGCGAGGGGCTTGAAGGGCGTCTTCCGCCAGGAGACCGCCGGGAGTGTTGGAAATGTCGACTACCGTCGAAGCGAAGCAGGCAGTCGTCGCGGAGGTTGCGGAGGTCGCGAAGACCGCGCCAGTCCGCGGTGGCTGCCGAGTATCGCGGGCTCACGGTCGGCGAAATGACGCAGCTGCGGGCCACGGCCCGCGCGTCGGGTGTCTACGTGCGTGTGGTCAAGAACACGCTCGCCCGCCGCGCGATCGAGGGCACGAGCTTCGAGTGCATGAAGGGCAGCCTGAAGGGCCCGCTCGTGCTCGCGTTCTCGCGCGAGGATCCGGGCGCTGCCGCCCGAGTCTTCAAGGGGTTCGCGAAGGACCACGAGAAGCTCAAGACGGTCGCGTTGTCGATCGGTGGGGAGCTCTATCCCGCCTCCGACATCGATCGTCTCGCGTCGTTGCCGACCCTGGAAGAGGCGCGTGCGAGCTTGCTGAGGTTGATGAACGCGCCGCTCACGCGGCTCGTGCGCACGCTCGCCGAGCCTGGCGCGATGTTGGCCCGGACGCTCAAGGCTCGCGGCGATCAGCCGCCGGCCGCGTGATTTTTGAACTAACAGGTAACACCGTCAGGAGTAATCAGTCATGTCATTGTCGAACGCAGAATTGATCGACGCGCTGTCCGCGAAGCCGATCATGGAAATCGTCGAGCTCGTGAAGGCGCTCGAGGAGAAGTGGGGCGTGTCGGCCGCGGCGCCGGTCGCCGTCGCCGCGGGTCCCGCGGCCGCGTGGCGCAGCCGCGCCGGTCGAGGAGAAGACCGAGTTCAACGTGGTCATGAACTCCTTCGGCGAGAACAAGGTCGCCGTCATCAAGGTCGTCCGCACGGTCACGGGCCTCGGCTTGAAGGAAGCCAAGGACCTCGTCGAAGGCGCGCCGAGCACGGTCAAGGAAGGGGTCAAGAAGGACGAGGCCGAGACCATCAAGAAGCAGCTCGAGGACGCAGGCGCGAAGGCCACCATCAAGTAATGATGGGGCCTGTCGTTACAGCGCCGCGGCGCGGGCTCGCCTCGAATGAGGGGCCTCGCGCTCGTGTCAATGCAGTCTGAGACGCACGCCGCCGCACTGGGCGGCGCATGCGTCGTTTTCGTTTTCGCTCGCTAGCCCTAGGTCGCCAAACACTATCGGAGCAGCAGGCATGGCGTATTCGTTCACTGAAAAGAAGCGCATTCGCAAGGATTTCGGGAAGCTCCCGGGCATCTTGAGCGTTCCGTATCTCCTTTCGATCCAGATCGATTCTTATCAGAAGTTCCTGCAACAAGAAGTCGCGGCGACCGAGCGCGCCGAGATGGGACTGCACGCGGCGTTTCGCAGCGTGTTCCCGATCGTGAGCTACTCGGGCAACGCGGCGCTCGAGTACGTGAGCTATCGCCTCGGCGATCCCGTGTTCGACGTCAAGGAGTGCCGGCTGCGCGGCCTCACGTACGCCGCGCCGCTGCGCGTGCTCGTGCGGCTGATGATCTACGACAAGGAAGCCCCGGGCCCGAAGAAGAAGGTCAAGGACATCCGCGAGCAGGAGGTCTATCTCGGCGAAATGCCGCTGATGACCGATCACGGCACGTTCGTGATCAACGGCACCGAGCGCGTGATCGTGTCGCAGCTGCACCGCTCGCCCGGCGTGTTCTTCGACCACGACAAGGGCAAGACGCACTCGTCGCGGCAAGCTGCTGTTCTCCGCGCGCGTGATTCCTTATCGCGGCTCGTGGCTCGACTTCGAGTTCGATCCGAAGGACTCCGTGTTCGTCCGCATCGACCGCCGCCGCAAGCTGCCGGTCAGTATCATTCTGCGCGCGCTCGACTTCACGAACGAGCAGATCCTCGACCTCTTCTTCGAGAAGAACGAGTTCAAGCTCGGCGATCCGGTCACGCTCAAGCTCGTGCCCGAGCGCCTGCGCGGCGAGACGGCGAGCTTCGACATCAAGATCGGCCGCAAGGTCGTGGTCGAGAAAGACCGCCGGATCACGATGAAGCCACGTCCGCGAGCTCGAGCAGGCGAAGGTCAAGGAGCTCGAGGTGCCCGACGGATTACCTCGAGGGCAAGATCCTCGCGCACGACGTCGTCGACACGTCGAGCGGCGAGCTGATCGCGAGCGCGAACGACGAGCTCACGAAGCAGATCGATCGAGAAGCTGTTCGCGGCCGGCATCAAGAAGATCGAGACGCTGTTCGTGAACGACCTCGATCGCGGCGCGTTCATCTCGAACACGCTGCGCATCGACTCGACGACCAACAAGCTCGAGGCGCTCGTCGAGATCTACCGGATGATGCGCCCCGGCGAGCCGCCGACGAAGGAGGCCGCCGAGAACCTGTTCCAGAACCTGTTCTTCAACCAGGAGCGCTACGACCTCTCGGCCGTCGGCCGCATGAAGTTCAACCGCCGTGTGGGCCGCGACGACGTCCGAAGGCCCGGGCGTGCTCGACAAGGACGACATCATCGCGGTGCTGAAGACGCTGATCGACATCCGCAACGGCAACGGCGTCGTCGACGACATCGACCACCTCGGCAACCGGCGCGTGCGTAGCGTCGGCGAGATGGCCGAGAACGCGTTCCGCATCGGCCTGGTCCGCGTCGAGCGCGCGGTGAAGGAGCGGCTGACGCTCGCCGAGAGCGAAGGGTTGATGCCGCAGGAGATGATCAACGCGAAGCCCGTGGCCGCGGCCGTGAAGGAATTCTTCGGCTCGAGCCAGCTGTCGCAGTTCATGGACCAGAACAACCCGCTGTCCGAGGTCACGCACAAGCGGCGCGTCTCGGCGCTTGGACCAGGCGGCCTCACGCGCGAGCGTGCGGGCTTCGAGGTCCGCGACGTGCATCCGACGCACTACGGCCGGGTCTGCCCGATCGAGACGCCGGAAGGTCCGAACATCGGGTCTGATCAACTCGCTCGCGGTCTACGCGCGCACGAACGAGTACGGCTTCCTCGAGACGCCGTATCGCCGGGTCATGGACGGCAAGGTCACGGCCGAGATCGATTACCTGTCGGCGATCGAGGAAGGCCAGTACGTGATCGCGCAGGCGAACGCGGCGCTGTCGCCGAAGGGCGAGTTCACGGAAGACCTCGTGTCGAGCCGCCACCAGAACGAGTTCGCGCTGCTGCCGGCCGAGCAGATCCAGTACATGGACGTGTCGCCGAAGCAGGTCGTCTCGGTCGCGGCGTCGCTGATCCCGTTCCTCGAGCACGACGACGCGAACCGCGCGTTGATGGGCTCGAACATGCAGCGCCAGGCGGTGCCGACGCTGCGCACCGAGACGCCGCTCGTCGGCACCGGCATGGAGCGCGCGGTGGCCGTGGACTCGGGCGTGACGGTCGTCGCGCGCCGCGGCGGCATCGGTCGACTCGGTCGACGCGTCGCGCATCGTCGTGCGCGTGAAGGACGAGGAGACGAAGGCGGGCGAAGCCGGCGTCGACATCTACAACCTCACGAAGTACACGCGCTCGAACCAGAACACCTGCATCAACCAGCGGCCGCTCGTGCATGCGGGCAATCAGATCGAGAAGGGCGACGTGCTCGCGGACGGTCCGTCCACGAGCATGGGCGAGCTCGCGCTCGGTCAGAACCTGCTCGTCGCGTTCATGCCGTGGAACGGCTACAACTTCGAGGACTCGATCCTGATCTCGGAGCGCGTGGTCGAGGAGGATCGTTTCACGACGATCCACATCGAGGAGCTCACGTGCGTCGCGCGTGACACGAAGCTCGGCCCCGAGGAGGTCACCGCCGACATCCCGAACGTCGGCGACGCGGCGCTCACGCAAGCTCGACGAGAGCGGCATCGCGTTCATCGGCGCCGAGGTCGGCGCGGGCGACATCCTGGTCGGCAAGGTCACGCCGAAGGGCGAGACCCAGCTCACGCCGGAAGAGAAGCTGCTGCGCGCGATCTTCGGCGAGAAGGCGTCCGACGTGAAGGACACGTCGCCTGCGCGTCCCGCCCGGCATGGACGGCACCGTGATCGACGTGCGCGTGTTCACGCGCGACGGCGTCGAGAAGGACGGCCGCGCGCTGTCGATCGAGAAGATGGAGCTCGAGGCGGTTCGCAAGGACTTGGACGACCAGCAGCGCATCCTCGAGGACGACATCTATCAGCGCGTGCAGAACCAGCTGATCGGCAAGGTCGCGTCGGGCGGTCCGAACGGGCTCGCGGCCGGCGCGAAGATCACGAAGGCCTATCTCGACGAGCTGCCGCGCGAGCAGTGGTTCCAGGTGCGCGTGAAGAGCGACGAGGCGAACGCCGCGCTCGAGCAGGCCGCGGAGCGGCTGCGCTCGCAGAAGGCGCAGTTCGACAAGCGCTTCGAGGAGAAGAAGACCAAGATCACCGCGGGCGACGATCTCGCGCCCGGCGTGCTCAAGATGGTGAAGGTCTACCTGGCCGTGAAGCGCCGCGTGCAGCCGGGCGACAAGATGGCCGGCCGGCACGGCAACAAGGGCGTGATCTCGACGATCGTTCCGGTCGAGGACATGCCGTACATGGCCGACGGCACGCCCGTCGACATCGTGCTGAACCCGCTCGGCGTGCCGTCGCGCATGAACGTCGGCCAGGTGCTCGAGACGCACTTGGGCTGGGCCGCGAAGGGCTTGGGACTGAAGATCGGCGAGATGATCCGCAACGGCAGCGAGGTGAAGGAGCTGCGCGGCTTCATGGAGAAGATCTACAACCAGACCGGCGGCCAGAAGGCCGACATCGGCTCGTCTGAACGACGCGGAGGTCGTCCGAGCTCGCGAAGAACCTGACCTTCGGCGTGCCGATCGCGACACCGGTGTTCGACGGCGCGAACGAGGAGGAGATCAAGCATCTCCTGAATCTCGCGGACCTGCCGGAGACCGGCCAGACGACCCTGTACGACGGCCGCACGGGCGAGCGCTTCGATCGGGCGATCACGGTCGGCTACATGTACATGCTGAAGCTCAACCACTTGGTCGACGACAAGATGCACGCGCGCTCGACGGGCCCGTACAGCTTGGTCACGCAGCAGCCGCTCGGCGGCAAGGCGCAGTTCGGCGGCCAGCGGTTCGGCGAGATGGAGGTCTGGGCGCTCGAGGCGTACGGCGCTGCCTACACGCTGCAGGAGATGCTCACGGTCAAGTCGGACGACGTGCAGGGCCGCACGAAGATGTACAAGAACATCGTCGACGGCACGCACGAGATGCAGGCCGGCATGCCCGAGTCGTTCAACGTGCTCGTGAAGGAAATCCGCTCGCTCGGCATCAACATGGATCTCGACACGAACTGACCGGTGTTAGGCGCGGCCTTACAAGCGCGCCGCGAGAATTGGAATCGAATTGGACGCGCGAACACTTAGCAATAGGTGGCACTAGATGAAAGACCTACTGAGGCTCTTCAAGCAGCAAAACGCGGTTGAGGACTTCGACGTCATCAAGATCGGTCTGGCTTCGCCGGACATGATCCGCTCGTGGTCGTACGGCGAGGTGAAGAAGCCCGAGACGATCAACTACCGGACGTTCAAGCCCGAGCGCGACGGCCTCTTCTGCGCGAAGATCTTCGGACCGATCAAGGACTTCGAGTGCTTGTGCGGCAAGTACAAGCGCCTGAAGCACCGCGGCGTCGTCTGCGAGAAGTGCGGCGTCGAGGTCACGCAGACGAAGGTGCGCCGCGAGCGCATGGGCCACATCGAGCTCGCGAGCCCGGTCGCGCACATCTGGTTCTTGAAGTCGCTGCCGTCGCGCATCGGCCTGATGCTCGACATGACGCTGCGCGAGATCGAGCGGATCCTCTACTTCGAGGCGTTCGTCGTCGTCGATGCGGGCATGACGCCGCTGCAGCGCGGCCAGCTCCTGTCCGACGAGCAGTACCTCGAGGCGATCGAGCAGTACGGCGACGAGTTCGACGCCCGGATGGGCGCCGAGGCCGTGCGCGACTTGCTCGGCGCGATGAACCTCGACATCGAGGTCAACAAGGTCCGCGACGAGATCGCGGGCACGAACTCCGAGACCAAGATCAAGCGGCTGTCGAAGCGGCTGAAGCTGCTCGAGTCGTTCTTGGAGTCGAACAACAAGCCCGAGTGGATGGTGATGACCGTGCTGCCGGTGCTGCCGCCGGATCTGCGTCCGCTCGTGCCGCTCGACGGCGGCCGGTTCGCGACGTCGGACCTGAACGACCTCTACCGGCGCGTGATCAACCGCAACAACCGCCTGCGCCGTCTGCTCGAGCTCAACGCGCCCGACATCATCGTGCGCAACGAGAAGCGGATGCTGCAGGAGTCGGTGGACGCGTTGCTCGACAACGGCCGCCGCGGCCGCGCGATCACGGGCACGAACAAGCGCCCGCTGAAGTCGCTCGCCGACATGATCAAGGGCAAGCAGGGCCGGTTCCGACAGAACCTGCTCGGCAAGCGCGTCGACTACTCGGGTCGCTCGGTGATCGTGGTCGGCCCGACGCTGAAGCTGCACCAGTGCGGTCTGCCGAAGAAGCTCGCGCTCGAGCTCTTCAAGCCGTTCATCTTCTCGAAGCTCCAGCTGCGCGGCGAGGCGACGACCATCAAGGCCGCGAAGCGGCTCGTCGAGCGCGAGGGCCCCGAGGTCTGGGACATCCTCGAGCAGGTGATCCGCGAGCATCCGGTGATGCTGAACCGCGCGCCGACGCTGCACCGCTTGGGCATCCAGGCGTTCGAGCCCGTGCTGATCGAGGGCAAGGCGATCCAGCTGCACCCGCTCGTCTGCACGGCGTTCAACGCGGACTTCGACGGCGACCAGATGGCGGTGCACGTGCCGCTGTCGATCGAGGCGCAGCTCGAGGCGCGCGCGCTGATGATGTCGTCGAACAACATCCTGTCGCCCGCGAACGGCGAGCCGATCATCGTGCCGTCGCAGGACGTCGTGCTCGGCATCTACTACATGACTCGCGACCGCGTCGGCGCGAAGGGCGAGGGCATGGTGTTCGCGGACGTCGAAGAGGTGCATCGCGCCTACGAGACGAACGCGATCGAGCTGCACGCGAAGATCAGGGTTCGGATCCGCGAGAAGGTCGACGGCATCGACACGCACAAGCTCACGACGACCACGGTCGGTCGTGCGCTCTTGTCCGAGATCCTGCCGCCCGGCATGTCGTTCGAGCAGATCAATCGCGCGATGAACAAGCGCGCGATCTCGGCCACGATCAACCTGTGCTACCGGCAGCTCGGTCTCAAAGAGACCGTCGTGTTCGCGGACCAGCTCATGTACACGGGCTTCCACTACGCGACTCGCTCGGGCGTCTCGTTCGGCGTGAACGACATGGTCGTGCCGATCGAGAAGAAGAAGATCCTCGAGGCGGCCGAGAACGAGGTGAAGGACATCCAGGACCAGTACGCGGCCGGTCTCGTCACGGACGGCGAGCGCTACAACAAGGTCGTCGACATCTGGTCGCGCACGAACGACCAAGTCGCGAAGGCGATGATGGAGAAGCTCGGCGTCGAGAACGTCACGAGCAACGGCAAGACGGGCCAGCAGGAGTCGTTCAACTCGATCTACATGATGGCCGACTCGGGCGCTCGCGGTAGCGCGGCGCAGATTCGCCAGCTCGCCGGCATGCGCGGCCTGATGGCGAAGCCGGACGGCTCGATCATCGAGACGCCGATCACGGCGAACTTCCGCGAAGGTCTCGACGTCTTGCAGTACTTCATCTCGACACACGGCGCGCGCAAGGGTCTCGCCGACACGGCGCTCAAGACCGCGAACTCGGGTTACCTGACCCGGCGCCTCGTCGACGTCGCGCAAGACCTCGTCGTCACCAACATGGACTGCGGTACGACCACGGGCCTCTTGATGACCCCGCTCGTCGAGGGCGGCGACATCGTCGAGCCGCTGCGCGAGCGCGTCTTGGGACGCGCGGTAGCGGTCGACGTGCTCGCGCCTGGCTCGGACCAGGTCGTGCTCGAGGCCGGCACGCTGCTCGACGAGAGCGCGGTCAAGAAGCTCGAGGCGTACTCGATCGACCAGGTGCTCGTGCGCTCGCCGATCACGTGCGAGAACGAGTACGGCGTGTGCGCGCAGTGCTACGGACGCGACCTCGCTCGCGGCCACCGCGTGAACCGCGGCGAGGCCGTCGGCGTGATCGCCGCGCAGTCGATCGGCGAGCCGGGCACGCAGCTCACGATGCGCACGTTCCACATCGGCGGCGCGGCGTCGCGCTCGGCCGCGGTGAACAGCGTCGAGGTCAAGAGCCAGGGCACGATCCGCATCATCAACATGAAGACCGTGACTCACGAGCAGAAGGGCCACCGGATCGCGACGTCTCGCTCGGGCGAGCTCGCGGTGATCGACGAGTTCGGCCGCGAGCGCGAGCGTTACAAGGTTCCATACGGCGCGACGCTCGGCGCGAAGGACGGCGACGCGGTGCGGCCGGGCCAGCTCGTCGCGAGCTGGGACCCGCACACGCACCCGGTCGTCACCGAAGTCAGCGGCTACTTGAAGTTCGAGGACTTCATCGACGGCGTCACGGTCGCGTCGCAGGTCGATGAGATCACCGGCCTTACGAGCGTGGTGGTGCTCGACGCTGCGCAGCGCAGCTCCGAGTACCGGCCGACCGCGAAGCTCATCGACGGCAATGGCAAGACGATCAACTTCCCGAACACGGACATCCCGGCCGCGTACGCGCTGCCCTCGGGCGCGGTGATCGGCATGGAGAACGGCGCGAAGGTCGTCGTCGGCGACGTGCTCGCGAGATTGCCGCAGGAGAGCTCGAAGACCCGCGACATCACGGGCGGTCTACCGCGCGTCGCGGACCTGTTCGAGGCGCGCCGGCCGAAGGACCCCGCGATCCTCGCGGAGTACTCGGGCACGGTGAGCTTCGGCAAGGAGACGAAGGGCAAGCGCCGTCTCGTGATCACGGACGAGGAGCGGCGAGGAGCACGAGGAGCTGATCCCGAAGTGGCGGCACCTCAACGTGTTCGAGGGCGAAAAGGTGCAGCGCGGCGAGATCATCGCCGACGGCGAGCCGAACCCGCACGACATCCTGCGGCTACAGGGCGTCGAGAGGCTCGCGGACTACTTGGTCCGCGAGATCCAGGACGTCTACCGGCTCCAGGGCGTGAAGATCAACGACAAGCACATCGAGGTGATCATTCGCCAGATGCTGCGCAAGGTCGAGATCACGGCGTCGGGCGAGACGAAGCTGCTGCGCGGCGAGCAGGTCGACCGGATCCGTGTCGTCGAGGCGAACCGCGAGATCGAGAAGAAGGGCGGGACCGGCGCTACGTTCGATCCGGTGCTGCTCGGCATCACGAAGGCGTCGCTCGCGACCGAGTCGTTCATCTCGGCCGCGTCGTTCCAGGAGACGACTCGCGTGCTCACCGAGGCCGCCGTCCGCGGGCTGCGCGACGACTTGCGCGGTCTCAAGGAGAACGTGATCGTCGGCCGGCTGATCCCGGCCGGCACGGGCTTCGCCCATCACGAGGATCGCCGGCGCACGCAGGAGGAGATCCTGTCCGAGGAGCTCAAGGAGCTCGAGGCGCAGCAGCAGAAGGCCGCGCAGGAAGCGGCCGCCGCGGCCGCGCTGGCCGCTGGCACTCAGCCGGCCGAGGCCGAGGCCGAGGCCGACGCGGAGACGCCCTCGACCTGATCGAGGCGTGAGCCCAATCGCGCCGCCGGGCGTTCTCCGCCCGGCGGCGCTGTATCGCCGGCCCGCGTGGATTGCCTCGCCGCGACCGCGGTAGATATGCTTGGCCGCCTCAGCCGCGCGAATGAATCGCGCTCCCAGACCAGGCAGCCAATGGTGAATCGCGACAAAACTGGCGGGACGATCGGGTGCGCGTCTTTTGCGCTCTTGGCCGTGATCGGCGGCAGCGTCGGAGCTCGGACAGCCCTTGGTCAGCACGCTGCCGAGGTGACGGTCGACATCGGCGAATGCGTGAAGCTCGAGGCGCCGGACGAGCGGCTTGCTTGCTACGGGCGTCACGTCGACGCAGCAGTGAAGCAGAACAATGCGGCGCCCTCCACGCCGCCGGCGCTTTTGCCCGCCATACCCGCAGCGGGCTCGGCTTCCGCGTCGGCGCCCGCCGCGCCTCCGTCGTCGGCAACTGCGGCCACGCCGCCGCGCGATAGCTCGGCACGCGAGCAGAAGCCCAAGTCGGCAGACGGCCCAGCAGCGGAGTCGTCTTCAATCGTAGCAACGGTGACCGCGCTCAAAGAGACGGTGCCGAACGCGTATCTGATCACTCTCGATAACGGTCAGGTATGGCGGCAGAAAGATTCGCAGCGGTATGCGCTGCAGCCCGGGCAGCGGGTGACGCTGTCCCGCACGAAGTGGGGCGAAGCGTATCGGCTCAACGCCGAAGGGCTGCACGGATTCATCCAAGTCGAGCGAGTCCGCTAAGCAGCGCCGCGACTGCATCAACGTGACGGCTACCCTCCCGCGAGTCCTCTGGCTGCTCTGGCTCCAGGGTTGGAACGAGGCTCCGCCCGTCGTTCGCGCCTGCTTGGCGAGTTGGCGGAGGTTGAATCCAGGGTGGCAAGTGTGCGCAATCGATGGCGTTGCGTTCGCGCGCTACGTAAGCCCGGAGGCCTTCGCACGAATCGCTGCGGTTCCGAAGGAGCCGGAGGCATTTGCCGACCAGATTCGCATCGAGATCCTGCACCTGCACGGCGGCGTTTGGGCCGATGCCACGACGATCTGCGCCAAACCGCTCGACGAGTGGCTCCCGGAGCGCATGGGGACCGGGTTCTTTGCGTTCGAGCGCCCGGCTCAGGATAGGATGATTGCGAGCTGGTTTCTCGCCGCCTCCGTCCCGAGCAACATCGTTTCGAAATGGCGAGCGAGCGTTGCGGGGTACTGGACCGGCAGAGAAAGCCGTCACGACTACTTCTGGTTCCACAAGCTTTTCGCGGCCCTCTGCGAAGAGGATCAGAGCTTTCGTTCGGATTGGCAGGCGACACCGTCTCTGCCGGCCCGGCACGCATTCCACTTCGGACCCGAAGACAGCCGATTAACGTCGCCCGCAACGCCGGACGACATCGCGGCGCTCGCTTCGCCGCCGAGCCCCGTGTTCAAGCTCACGCACAAGCTCTCCCAGAGCGCGGGGCCGGATTCGTTGCTACGGTTACTCTGCGACTTCGGATGCGGAGCCACTGACCCCCCGTGAGGGGGCTTTCTGCTCGGCGCCGCCGCGCTTCAGCGCAGCAGGAAATTCCACGTGCAGCAAGAGCAACAGGGCGAGCGTCGTCGAGTGCCAAGATGATTCATCGGGATTGGCTGGGTCCGGAGTGTCGAGCTTGCCCCAGCCGCCGTCGGTTCTCTGGATCGACACGACGTGTCGGAAGAAACGACGGTCTACCCGCTCGCCCTGGCGCGCCATGCAGAGGAACGCGGCGGCCTCGAGCTTCAGGTCGTTCACGATGGTCGGTCGATCCTCGAGGATCGCGGCGACGGCCCGGAACATGTCTTCGACAAACCCGTCCCGCACGGCCAACCGGCAGCCGTTGTCATGCAGCCAGATCCACGCGAGAAGCACGTGCGTGGCGGCGTAGCCTCCCGCTTTCACTCCCTTGTCGAGCGTTGCGGCGAACTCCGGCGGCAAGCCGAGTCGATCGCAATAGAGCGCGCAGGCCAGGAGCTGGTCCGTGAGTATCTTCACGTGGTCCCAGTCCTCGGGCTGAATGGGGTTATTGGCGTCGTTGAGGCGCCGAAGCACGCGCAGTACGGCCGCGTCCTCCTTCGGCCGCGTGGCAATTACCTCGTCGTAACGTCTGAGCGCGTCGGCGAACTCCGGAACTCCGAAGAGCCGGTGCATCATGCTCATGAACCACAAGCCGTACGGCTCGCGCGTGCGGTTGAGGAAGGCAATCCCCCTCGCAACCGCCGTGTGAACCTGTTCGTCGGTCAGCATCGGCTCGTCTTCCCCCTTCGGTTTCAGGATATAGGACGCCGACACGCAGAGACAAACGGACCTCGCCGCGAGCTCGCGCGAACGGCTGAATTCCCCGCAGGGAAACGATAGGATGCTCGAGCACTCGACACGATCGGAACGGAAGTGGCATGGCCGACCGCAGGTCATCCGTCGCGCCACCAGGGGCCGCAGGCCCCGACGCGCCGCAACTGACATCGCATAGATCTTTTCCCTACACCCCTCGTCATCGCCACGATGCCGGACGCGGACGCGCTGAACCCCGAGCTCAAGCGCATCATCCTTGCCCGCGCGGCGGCGACCGAGTCGGTGCAGCGTTCCAACCAAGGCGGTTGGCAGTCGACGTGGGACCTACATCAATGGGGCGGCGCGCCGCTGCAGAAGGTGTTGAGTTTTGCGCGGGCCATCGCCGACGAGTTCACGGTCGACCGCTCCGGCAAGCGGCACGAGCTCGCGTGGCGGATCAACTGCTGGGCCAACGTCAACCGGCTCGGCCATGGCAACCAGTTCCACACCCATCCCGGCGCGCTCTGGTCCGCCACGTACTACGTCGATGACGGCGGCATTGGCGCCGATCCCTCTCTCGGCGGCGAGTTCGAGATCCAAGATCCGCGCGGCGTCGCCCCGGTCATGTACGCACCTTATCTAACGTTCCCGGGCCCGGACGGCTTGGCGCTCGGCGAGGCACAGAGGCTCACGCCTCGGACCGGTATGTGCGTCGTCTTCCCGAGCTGGCTCTCGCACGGCGTGCGCCCGTATCGCGGCACGCGCGAGCGAATTTCGATCGCCATCAACTTCAGCCTCGGCGGCGGGTAGCGGCGCCTTGGTGTGAAGTCAACTTCTTTTTCGCCGTGCCGCTGCTCGTCGAGGACATCGACTTGGGCCTGCGCGACGCGATCCACGGCAAGGTGTCCGTGTATCTTCAGTCCGAGCGCGCGAAGCGCGACATCGACCCTTCGCCCGAGGAATCCGTGGCGACCTCGTACTACAAGCCCGACGTACAGGTCGTGAGCGTCGCGGAGCTCCACGAGCTCGAGCAATTCGTAATCGGCGCGGCCAGGACATTCTTCGAAAAGGCGTTGCGGCTGCCGGCGCGGCGTTTCGAGATCGAACGCTCTTGGATCAACGTCTTCAAGCCCGGTGCGCAAGAGGCTCAGCACTCGCACGATGGGAGCTTGCTCTCCTGCAGTTATTACGTCGAAGCGCCCAAGAGCTGCGGCTGCATCGTGATGCCCGACCCGATCGGCGCGCGGCGAAGCCACCGGGAGTTCACCAAGACGGCGAGCAGCGACGTGCTCACGCGGCGCGACATCGCGGTGGAGCCGCAGGCGGGTCGCTTGGTGATGTTCGAGTCGTGGCTGCCGCACTACGTCCAGTGCAACAAGAGCGACCAGGTCAGGATCTCGATCGCGATGAACCTGCGAGAGGTTCCGGCACAGATTGCTGTGCCCCGAGCGTCGTCGCCGGCGGATCGCGCCGAGGGTGCGCCGGCTACCAAAGTCGCTGCGCACGGGACGTCGGCGGCGAGTGCGCCC
Organism: uncultured Gammaproteobacteria bacterium; assembly: GCA_963841645.1. Lineage (GTDB taxonomy): Bacteria > Pseudomonadota > Gammaproteobacteria > Steroidobacterales > Rariloculaceae > FEN-1219. The sequence continues at coordinate 28,272 of CAWJDS010000002.1, forward strand.
GGTCGCCCAGCGAAGCGCGCCGACGCGAAGCCGTTCTTGTTCAACGAGCTCTTCGAGGTCCGCAAGGATCTCAAGCTCGATTTGGAGCCCATAGAAAAAACGATTCCGAGGGTCGTGGTCGACGATTTCCTCGAGCATCCGGAAGAAGCGAGGGACGTGGTCGGAAGCACGCCCGCCGCGAACTGGAAGCATGAGAAGGGCGGCAGGAATTTCGTCGACTACTACGATTGCCGGCTGCGCTTTCCGATCCGGCCTCCGAACAACATGGTTTCCGCCGCGCACCAGATCATTCGCGAGGTCTACTCGGTCAACACGAGGCCGTTGGACGCGAGCATGGACGTCAACTGGTTCATGCAGATCCACGAGAAACGCGCCGACTTCGCGGTTCCCCACAGCGACATTACGGAAGGCGTGCGCCGGTCTTTCACGTGCATCGTTTACTTGAACCGCCGCGAGGAGTGCTCTGGTGGCACCGCATTCTTTCGCTTCAAGAAATCGGGCTCACTCGTGCTGGACGAAGCGTACGCGCGGGCGGCTCAGCAAGATCCTCGGCTCGCGGAGACGGGTCTGGATTATTGGGGAGGTGGGGCCGATGACTGGTGGCAAACAGTGGGGACGGTCGACATGGTCCCTGGGCGATTGCTGATGTTTCCATCCGAGTATTTTCATGCCGCCCATCACCCACAGAACTCGTTCTACGAGTTTCCGCGCTTGACGCTCGCGTTTTGGATGATCACCTGACGAGCGTCGCGTTGATGAATCCACAGCTGCGACAGGCAAGCCCGATCGTCGTCATCGGCATGCATCGCTCGGGCACGCGGGCGCTCGTCGAGATCCTCGACAAGCTCGGCGTGTTCATGGGCGCGGATCGGCAGGCGGATTCCGAGTCCGCCGCGTTCATGCGAATCAACGAAGAAATCCTTCACCAATGCGGAGCGTTCTGGTCCGAGCCGATGTCGGCGCATTTCATGCTCGCCGAGCCGAACATCGTCGAGCATCTCGCGGCGACCGCGCACGAGGCGCTTGCCACGCGGTTCGATGAGTACGCGGGCCCATCGGGCTGGCATCTCAAAGCCAACCTGGATGAGATGCCGCCTTTCGGGTGGAAGGATCCTCGAAACACGTTCACGCTGCCGGTGTGGAAGCAGGTGTTTCCGAACTTGCGGGCCCTCCACATCGTTCGTCACGGCGTCGACGTCGCCGCGAGCCTCGCGCGCCGGCATGCAAAGGCGATGCGCACCGCGACCGGCGAGTCGGTTCCTTCCGCGCTCACCGTGATCCGGGATCACGCGCTCGGTGTGCTCTCGTCACGGCGTGGCTGGACGATCGCCGAGGCGCTCACGATGTGGGAGCAGTACGTCGACAAGGCGCGTCAAGAGTGCGCGTCGCTCGGCGAGCGCGCGCTCGAGGTCCGATACGAGGATCTGCTGATGCAGCCGGAACCGGTGATCGCGGCCATCGCGAACCTGTGTCGCGTTCCGGCGCCGGTGCACAACGAGGCGCTGGTCGAGGGCCTCGAGGCGGGGCGAGCTTTCGCGTTTCGTCGGGAGCCCGAGCTCATGGCATTCGCCGGTTACGTGCGTGACGTCCTCGCACGTTATGGCTATGCGGCGTGACCTCGTCGGCCGAGCTCCGACTGCATCGTCGTAAGGCGAACCGTGGTAGGCTTCGACGCGCGCGTGTTAGCTCGTGTTACGCAGCCGAGAGTAGTCGGAGGCTGAAAGATGAGCCGGACCCACGTCACTGCAATACTCGTAGTGTTAGCCTTGGCAGTTCCCGTCTCGACCGCTTTCGCCCAGGCCCAGGCACCCTCGGGCACGCCGACTACGGGTCACCAAGGCCGCGTTGGCGGCGGCGACGTGCCGAACTGCCAGGCGGCTGCAGGCGGCTCCCGCATGCGGGCGAACTGCGAGCCGGAAGCTACGGCGACGACGGTGCGAACGGAGCAGACGCTCAAGGTCTCGCTCGACGCGCCTCCGCAGCTCAACACGCCGCAGTGCGAAGCCACCGCAACGACGAATTATTATCAAAGCAACACGATTGCGCGCACCGACGGCACGATCAACATCCGGAACTGCTCCACGGCATCGACGGGGACCTACAACGTCGTGGTCCGCATCCGGGACGAGAAGGGCGAGATTAACTCGCTCGAATTCAGCGACAAGTGGCAGCGCAGCGACGGTCCGGACGTCAAGTTCGCGGCTGACTATCCGATCGGACAAAACGTGGATCTCGTCAGCGTGCGTGTGCGCGATCTGAAATGCACTTGCGGCGATCCGCCGGCCAATCCCGCGCCCGATCCGGCGGCCGAGTCTGCGCCCGATCCCTCGAAGAAGAACTGAGCGGTTCGAAATGCGCCTCGGTACGTCTCTAGTGTTTTCATTCGCGCTCGCGACGCTGTCGGTCGCCGTCGTCGTCGACGCGGAGCAAAACGCGCCAGCGCTCGCGGGGCGATGGGAGGGCAAGTACACCCCGACGGCTGAAAAGAAAGCGGCAAGCAAAGAGCTGGGATCGACGGGCCGCACTACAAAGCTGCCCGTGGTCGTCGCGATCAACACCGACAACGACGGCAAGCTCAGCGGCACCTGGGCCAGTGCGGGTCCCCCAGGCAGCACGCCGATCGAGATCTCGGTCGATGGCGACACAATTCGCTTCACGATGCCGGCTACGCAGGCGTCGTGGGAAGGGAAATTGAGCGCGGACGGCTCGACGCTCGACGGCAAATGGAGGGGCAAGACCTTCGGCGGCGACGCGACGGCGTCGCTCGTACTGCACCGCACCGCCCAGTGATGCGCCGGGCGATCCGGGGCGAGCCCTTGAGACCGTCGCAACGGTGGTTCTTTGGGCCGCCGTTCGCGCCGTCCCGACGTGTGGACGTTGGACCCTCCGCGGCGTAGCCTTCGGGCTTATTCCCGGCTCGGAGGTGCACAATGAGCACCGAATGCCGTCTCGTGTTGGCTGGGATCCTCCTATTTGCAGGCTGTGCATCGGCGCCCCAGGCGCCGGTCGAAAGCCCCGCTGTGCCGGCAGCGAGCGCCTCCGCGCCGGCTCGAGCGTCCGCGGTGGCGAACGCCTCCGAGACCGAAGGAGTGGCCGGCGACACAGCATCCGCGGCTACGCCGGAGGCCGTACAGACCGTCGAAGTCGCGAAGCTTGCCGATACCAACCCCGTCACGTGCCGCGATATTCTGATACAGGGTTCAAACGTGCTCCGCAAGCAATGCATGACGCGTAACGATTGGAAGATATGGAATCGGGCCCAGGAGCTTTGGGCGCAAGACATGGTGCTCCGAATGCAGCACATGAAGCGGTAGCCCGCGCCCCAATAGCCTCGGGTCGGCCGGCAGCTATTCGCCGCTCACGGAGTCGCGTGCGCGGGTCCCCAGCGACACCGCCTTAGGCAAGTTGTCTCAATCGCGAGTAGCGGCGCGCACGCGGAGACTGCCGGCTCGGATACGCTGTTGCACCTATGGCGACGGGAAAAAAAGAAGATCAACCCTACTTCCAGCCCCACGCGACGGCGCAGAAGTTTCTGACCGATGAGGAGATGGATCGGTTGATCGCCGAGCACGCTCCGTTCGTTTCCGAGGGCAAGCTCGCGTACGGCCACACCGATCCCACCATCAGGCGCTCTCAAGTGTGTATCTGGGTCTGATAGAGAAGTATCGATGGCTTTACGAGCGGTTGTGGACCGCCGCGCGGGAGTGCAATCGGCTCTTCTTCTGCGTCGATCTCGGCGGCGTGGAAAGCGAGCTTCAGCTCGCCCGCTACGACAGCACCGATCAGGGCTTCTACGGTTGGCACACCGATTTCTCGGGGGCGAGGCCGCTGCGCAAGCTCTCGATCACGATACAGCTCTCCAACAGCGAGGACTACGAAGGCGGCGACCTCGAGCTGCTGTACGACAAGGAGCCGTACAAGCTCGACAGAAGTCGGGGCACCTTCCTCGTTTTCCCGAGCTTCATGACTGCACCGCGTGACGCCGGTGACCCGCGGCACGCGCTGGAGCCTCGTTGCGTGGATAGGCGGGAAGCGTTGGCAGTGAGCGCTGCGCCGCCGCCGTGCTCACGTCGATCGTGAGGATGTCCGCTGTGGGCTATTCGAAGTAGTACCGCACGACGACCGGCGCGCGACCAGCGAGCCGGCCATCGACGACGCGCGGTCGGAAGTGACTACGCGCAATCAGTTGCACCAGCTGCTTTTCCGCCGCTCGCCCGGGGTCTACCGTGGTAGGCAGGATGTGAATGTGGTGGCTCTTACCGACGTCATCTATCTCGAATTCGACGTCGACGTATCGATTGCCGCGCTGCTCGCGGTCCGGAGCTAGCGGATTCGGGGCGAACGTCGGAAGAACGATCGGGGTCTCCGGCGAGAAGATCCGGTCGAGCATTTCTTCTGCCCGTTGCTCGGCGATCAACTCGTACACGCGCCTATATTCGTTCAGCGCTTTCTCGTCATTGTCGCCGCTTTTCGAGTGAAACAAGTCCCAGTCCGCTATCTCGACGAGCGTTTCAATTCTGTCCGACCACGCACGCGCATTGTCGTTCTGCCAGTCGAGCAGGAAAACGAGACTATGCCTGCCTAGTCTCGGGTTTCCGTAGTGATAGGTGTTGCGGACGAGATTCTCGAGGAGCGTCTGGATCTCGTCGGGCGGATACTGCCCGCTGCGTAGCAGGACGTTGACTGCTTGCGAGTAGAGAGTCTGCGCCTCGTAAAGGAGGTGGCGCTTCGCATCGTCTTTCTCGCCGGCCTTACAAGATCCGGCGCCGTAGTAACACCCGAGCTCGATCTCGGGAGGGAATTGTCCGGCGATGTACCGATCCAGCACTTCCATCGATGGCTCCCTCGAGCCCTCCGGATGCATCGCGCGCGCCGGTTTCGCGGAACGCCGATTTGCGCACGATCATCATGCGCACTGCCGAGGCCCATCTGCGACGGGTCGGAGAACTTACGTGTGCGCTACTTTCCTTGCGTCGTCGCGAGCAGCTGCGACGCTTCGTCGGGCGTGATCGGATTGAATTTTGCGAGCTGGCATCCGCTGCCGGGTCTGTGCTCGACGCCGAACGAGTCGCGACTGCAGAGCTTCGCGAGCTTCCCGGCGCTGGCATCGGCCGTAATGAATATCAGCTGTGTCTGACCCGGCGTGAGACTCGGGCATGCCCCGGGCAGGTCGACGCGCATGAACTTGTTGCCCTTCATCGAGAATAAGATTGTCCTGTTGTCTATCGCCGTCTTGCGACTGATCGAAGCGACCGGACGCAATCGACGGGCGTGCGGTCGATATCCTTTGCGGGTTTCTCTTTTTCGTCGGCCGGCGCCCGCGTGCCGGGCACGCTCGCGAGTAACGCCGCGTGCAGGCAAGCCATAACAAACGATTGGTACGACCCATGGTCCCTCCCCCCGGTGACTTACAAGCCTGTACGCCCTTCTTATAGCGTGGTCTCGTCACGAAGAAAAGGCAGGCATAGCGCTCACGCACGACGCGCCTAAACTGCCCAGGTCTGAAGCAACCGGCAGCGCGGATGGCAAGCGATCCATAAAGAGAAACATGCGCGTCGGACGATCATCACGGTCGCGATCGCGCTCTGCGCCGGTGTGTCGCAACTGGCCGTCGCCCAGGATCCGAAGGGCTTGAATATCGACGTTGGGAATTGTGTCGCGCTCGAGAAGCCCGAGGAGCGACTGGCGTGCTTCGAGGCTCAGGTCGAGGCAGCGCGGCAACGCGCGGCGTCGGCGACCGCGAGCGAAGCCACGGGAGCCGGCGCGGGTGCCATCGCGGGAGCGAGCGCGGCTGCCAGCACCGGCGCCGCCGAACGTATTCCATCCAGCAGTGGTGCGGCCGAACCTGTCGGACTGGACACTGCCCCCGCCGGACGTTAGCCAGAAGACGACCAGCGAACCGCGCTCCGCCGAAAACTTCGGCCTCGCGGAGCCCAGTCCGGAGCGGGCGCCCGAGCGAGCACCGATCGAAATCGTCGCGACAGTGACCGAGTTGCGCCAGACGGTTCCGAACGCCTATGTGATCACACTCGACAACGGGCAGGTTTGGCGGCAGGCGCATCCGATGCCGTACCCGCTGCGTCCGGGTTTGGTCGTGCGGCTGCGTGAGACGACGTTCGGCTATCGCCTCTCAGCTCCGGAGTTGCACGGCCAAATTAATGTCGAACGTGTGCGCTAGGCGCTAGTTCCGACGGATGATCCAACGCAGAACGTTTCGCGCCGCTTTTGGTTGGGCGCCGGTGGTGGCTGCCCTGGTCGCGGCACCGGGGCTGGCACAGGATTCGTCACCGCAAGCAGCGGCTCGCACGGCCGACGCGTCGCAACCGGTGGACGAAGTCGTCGTTCGCGGACGTCGAATGAGCGAGATCGAATCCGATCTTCGTATCTACATCGACAAGTTCCTCCACGAGGTCGCAAAGCCGCCAAACGGGCGAGGCTACGCGCGCTGGAATCGCAGCGTGTGCGTCGGCGTCCACAATCTCGAAACCACGGCGGCCCACTATGTCGTCGATCGCATTTCGCGCCAGGCGATCGACCTCGGGCTCGAGCCGGGCGAGCCGGGGTGCACCCCTCAGGTGAACATCGTCTTCGCAACCAATGCGAAGGAAACGGCGTCGTTCATGGTCGAGCAGCGAACCGCGGATCTTTCGGCCGATGGCGGGATTCGCCGGCACGGATCTCGGCCGCGCGGCGCTCGACGAGTTCGTAGAATCCGAACGCGCCGTGCGCTGGTGGCACGTGAGCCTGCCGGTCAGCGCGCACAACGGCGGGCTTGCGATCGAAGTGCCGGCGGCGAGACTCTGTGGGCAGCCGTACTGTCCTCCGCAGGTCACGGTCGAAGGTCCGTCCCGTCTCCACAACGGCACCATCGACGTGCTCTGGGATGTGATCATCATCGTGGATGCGACCAAGCTGACCGGGACGACGTGGCAGCAGCTCGCCGACTATCTCGCGGTTGTGTCGCTCGCGCAGATCAACCCGAAAACGAATCCGGCGGAGTTCGACAGCATCCTGAATCTCTTCAGTAACCCGGCAGCCTATTCGGGTCTTACCGATTGGGATCGCTCCTACCTCCAAGCGCTGTACACCTTCGATCAGGAGCGCGTCGGGCCAGCGCAGCACAACGAAATCGTCAGCCGCATCGCGGATAGGGAGCTAGAGGCGCGCTGAGCAAGCCCGTTGCCGTTTGGGCTCAGTGCGGCGGTATTCTCGGCGAACGGCGGCCGGATTCGCGGCACCACGCCCGCCAGCCGGTCCTGAACGCCGCTTCGACGTCGCGGGCGAACTGTCGGGCATTCATCACCGGCGAGGACTCGATGCGCTCGCGGAGCTCGCGCCGCAACGCGGCGAGCCCGGCGGCGTCGCGGATCAACGCGGCCGCGAGCTCCACGTACTGCTCGGGGGTTCGTGCCACGAGGTGCCCAAGGCCGACATTGGAAAGCAGCGTCGCGCCCGCTCGCGACACGGCCGTGCGGCCCGCGAGGCTGACTACGGGCACGCCCATCCAGAGCGCATCGCATGTCGTCGTGCCCCCGCAATACGGGTGCGGGTCGAGCGCGACGTCGATCTGACGGTAGGTCTCGAGATAGTCCGCGAGCGGTTGGCGGCCCACGAAAGCCGCGCGTGACTCGTCGACGTCTGCCTCGCGCAAAGCCCGCCGCACGCGGTCGCGATGCGCTTCGGTGCGCGCGTAGACGAGCAGCCGAGCCTCGGGCACGCGCCGCAGCAGTCGAGCCCAAAGGTCGAGCGTCACGTCGGTGACCTTGGCGAAATTATTGAGGCAACCGAACGTGGGCGGGCCCGCGCGGTGCTCCGTGCGGCGGACGCCGGGAGTCCGGTAGCGGCGGCGCGGAATAGCACCAATAGCAGTGCGGGAGGTGTATCGAGGCCTCGGTATAGTCCCCGCGCTCCTCGGGCGGGTCGAGAAAACGGTCGGTCAATCGATAGTCGATCGCGTCGACGCCCGTCGTGCTGCAGTAGGCGAGATACGTGACCTGGACCGGCGCCGGTTTGCGGGCGAACGTGAGTAGCCGGTTGTGGCCGGAATGTGCTGCGAGGTCGACGAGAATATCGATCCCGTCAGCGCGGATGACCTCGGCGAGCTTCTCATCGCCGAGCGTCGCGACGTCGCGCCATCGATCAACGTGATCGCGCACCAAACGGGTGACGGCGTCCGGCGTCGGTCGCATCGGAGTACGCAACGACTTCGACCTGCCGCCGGTCGTGCTCCCGGAACAACGGCAGAACGAAGCGCGCAACCGAATGCTCGCGAAAATCCGGCGACACGTAGCCGACGCGCAGGCGGCGGTCCGGCTCTGGGACGTTCTCATGCGGACGGCGAGCGGCGACGAGCGGCGCAACGTGCCGCTCGGCCCACGCGCGATGCTCCCGCAGGAGATCGGCCGGCGAGTAGCCGGGATGGTAGTGGAGCGGCAGGAGAAGATTGCTGTGGAGAGCCGACAAATCGGGCCGTAGCTCGATGGCACGGCGATAACAAACGATCGCTGCGTCGAGCTCGCCTCGATCCTTGAGGAGATTGCCGCGGTTCGTATGCGGCTCGGCGTACCCGGGATCGAGATCGATCGCTTTTCTGTAGAGTGCGTCGGCGTCCGTCAGACGATCCTGCCGGGCGAGGACGAAGCCGAGATTGTTGTACGCCTCGGCGTAACCGGGATCGAGCTCGATCGCCGCCTCGTAACAACGAGCGGCTTCGTCATTGCGCCCGAGCCGATCGAGAACCTGGCCGAGATTGTTGCGGCAAACCGCCGCGTCGGGCCGCAAACCGACCGCCCGTTGAACGAGCGAGAGAGCGGACGTGAAGTCCCCGTTTTGCAGTGCGATCACGCCGAGCAAATGCAACGAGTCGGCGTGCTCCGGCTCGCTCCGCAGTATCTCGCGATAACCGCGTTCCGCCTCGGCGAGACGGCCGGCTCGATGGTGTTGCAGCGCAAGCGCGAAGGCCTGATCTGCGCTGAGCTCCGACATTGTTCCTACCGAATCCCTCCGCTCTCGCGACTGCAAACGTTAAATCCAGCGCGCGTATCGTACGCTCGCGCGCCTTCGCTCACGCACAGAGGCGAGCTCGGCGCTTCAGAAACGAGCTCGTCCGGAAGGACGAGCGCGCTCGAGCTGGGAATTACGGTGCGAGCCGAAGGTTGATCGCACGCTATTGTCCTGAACATGGGCCAACCGGCTGATCCGTATGAGAGTGGCGACGGCCGTTGCGCGAACCATTCGAGCAAATCGCACCACTCGCTCGCTGCTGGTCTTTGCCCGAACGCCACAACCTCGACTCGCCCGCGAAGACTTCGCGGACGCGGTGTTCCACTTCGATGCGAAGACCGGGTTGTGTAAACGCTGCGGCGGTGGTAGTTTCGAGAACGCGGGGGGTAGGGACACTAACACGTAGACAACGTCGGACGTCGCCGCCGTTACGCCATCATTTAACTCTGGGGGGAGGAAAAATGAAGGGTTCTACCTACGCGGGCTCGCGTCCGCGTCTTTGCGCCTTGTCCTCGGCCATTACAGCCGTCCTTGCAGTGTCGTCCGCCGGTCATGTTCGAGCTCAGGAGCAGCCGAAAGCGGAACGGACAGTCGAAGAAATCACCGTCACCGGCACGCGCATCAAGAAGCAGGATTTCACGGCGAACAGCCCGCTGCAGACGGTCGATCAGCAAGCGTTCGAGCAGACGAGCTTGATCGGCGTCGAGACGGTCCTGAACAAGATGCCGCAGTTCGTGCCCGCGGTGACCCAATTCACCACCGGAGACGTGCAGAACACGGCTACCAACACGGTCGGCGCGGCGACCGTCAGCCTGCGCGGCCTCGGCCCGAACCGAAACCTCGTGCTGATCAACGGCAAACGAGGGATGCCGATCAATCCCACGATGGTCGTCGACGTGAACTCGATTCCCTCGTCCGCCATTTCGCGCGTCGAGGTCATTTCGGGCGGCGCGTCGGCCGTGTACGGCGCGGACGCCGTCGGCGGCGTGGTCAACTTCATCCTGAAGGACAACTTCGAGGGCGCGTCGGTCGACGCTCGCTTCGGCGATACGCAGCACGGCGGCAACCAGACGACGACGATCTCGGGCCTCTTCGGCGTCAATTCGGCCAACGACCGCGGCAACGTGATGTTCGGCATCGAGCGCAACACGCGGACGAAGGAGTTCACGTGGCAGCGCGACTGGCGCGTCGCGGACATGGCGAATCCGGCCACGCCGGGCGGCGGTTTCGCGTTCGGCAGCGCGACGTGGTTCACCAATGAGCCCCAAGCCAACTTGCCTGCTACTGCTCCTGGCGGTGCGGCCAACCCCAACAATCCGACGCAGGCCGCGGTCGACGCGATTTTCCCGCTTACGGCGTGTCCCAACCCCAATAACCTTGCGCTGCCTACTCCTCCCGGCAACGTCCAACCGCAATGCCGGCAATCGAACAACGTCAGCAATCCATCGGGCCCTGCACGGTTCCGCATCAACCGGGACGGCACCGTCTTCTCGGGTCTCCAGGACAATGGCAACCCCAATAGCGGCGCGTATAAGTTCGACGGTCCGGTATGGGGCGAGGGCGGCAGCGGCGACCTCGACGGCAATTTCCAGGGCCTGCCCGTATTCGTTCGTATGCCGAACGGCGGAATCAAAGAAAACATCATGTACCAGTGGGCCTCGACTCCGCTCGAGCGGCTCGCTGGATTCGGGAGCGGCCATTTCGAAATCACCGACAGCATGCGCCTGACCGGGCAGTTCACGGTCGCGCGCACGAAGACGGAGTCGAGCCTCGGCCTTGCCTCCGCCAACATCAACCAGTGGGGCGCGGGTATCCCGTTCGGCAATGCCATCTACCACGGCAACACGAACACCTATTTCGATATCCCGGACTCGCTGTGCACGGCGGTCGGCCCAGGGTGCTCCGGCCCCAACGTGACGAACTCGGCGTATACGCCGGGCGGCCGATTCCACGTCAACTGCGATGCGGCGGCCGGCACGGCAGGGTTGCCCTGGGCCGACGGTCAACCCGGTTGCACGAACTCGGAGGCTTGGCCCGTCCCGCCCCAAATTTACAACCTGATGATGACCCGGCCGCAGAACGGACAGCAGCTTTGGGTGAACCGCGAGCCGGATTGGTTGCGGAACGCCATCGGAGCCGCGCGCTCGACGACCAACACCTCGACGACGATGAACTTCACGATGGGAATCGAGGGCGACTTCCCGAGCGGCAACCAGCACTGGGACGCCTCGATCTCGACGGGGCGCTCGGACAACGTGGTCGACCAGCTGGGCTCGACCAGACTCCACTCGTATCGAGACGTGCTGTCGTTCCCGAACTTTGGGGCGGGCGCGATCTTCGATCCGAACCCTTGGGAGGCCGGCGGCTTCGCCGAGACCTCGCCGACGTGCACCTCGGGGTTGCCGGTCGCGGACAATCGTAAGGTGAGCCAGGACTGCATCCAGATCATCGCACCGGCGCTGAAGAACGTGCAGGAGATGACGCAGTCGATCTTCGAGATGAACCTCACCGGCGACCTGGCCAAGATGAAGGCACGGTCCGCTCCAGTACGCGCTCGGCATGGACTATCGCGAGAACAGCTTCGATTACACGCCGGACAATTTGAGCGACCAGCAGAACGAGATCGACACGGTCGCGGGCCTGTTCCCGACCGAGCACAGCTCCGGCGATTTCAACGTGAAGGAGATCTACGGCGAGCTTTTGGTCCCGATCATTGCGAACGGCCCGAAGATTGCGTCGCACTTCAACCTCGAGCTCGGCGGTCGTGTTTCGGATTGGAACTTGGAGCAGATGCCCAATCTCTTCACCTGGAAGGCGTTGATCGACTGGGGGATCGGAGACCGCTATCGGATCCGCGGCGGCTTCAACCGCGCGTTCCGCGCGCCGAACCTGGGCGAGCTATACCTCAAGCGCACGCAGATTTTCGGCGCCGGCGGTGCTACGCGCGACTGGTGCGGGGACAGACTCACCAATCCCGGCGCGTTCAGCGCGACGCCGGTGGCGGGCGTAGACCCCGCGCAGACGGCGCAATCGAAGGCGATCTGCACGGCGTTGATGGGGGCGGCAGGAGCGACGGTCTACTACGACCCGTCTCGCAACAACGCGCTCGACTCGGCGGGCATCCCGAACAGCTTCGGCAACCCGAACTTGCGAGAGGAGCAGGCCGACACGTGGACGATGGGCGTCGCGATGTCGTTGTTCCACGACTGGAGGCTCACGGTCGACTGGTGGAAGATCGAGATCGACCAGATGATCGCGCTCGAAGGCGCCGACGCGACGTACCAGAAGTGTCTGGACAAGCAGTTCAACCCGACCGGCGATGTCAACAGCCAGGACTGCCAGCACATCATCCGCAATCCGGGCACCGGCGGCGGCGGTATCATCAATCGGTCGTTCAACAATGCGGGCCGGTCGGACTTCGAAGGGGTCGACTTCGCGGTGAACTGGGCTCACCAGTTGGGGAAGGGTGGCTCGCTCACGCTGAACACGTCGTTGACCCTGAACCTGCACGAGATCACGCAGGATACCCCGCAGCTCGCGCCGAAGGATTGGAAAGGTTTCGGGCCGCCGAATACGGCGTGCTCGCTACAGCTCCAGTGCCTGAACTACGACTACCGGGTATTCAGCACGGTGGGTTACGGCCGAGGCATGTGGAACGTGCAGCTGCAGCACCAATATTGGCCATCGATCAAGAACGACGCGTGCCGCACGACAGGCCCGACGGCTATCGCTTGCCTGTACAACTCCTTGCCCGCCTACAACCTGTTCTCGGCGAACGCGAGCATTCGGTTCAAGGACAAGTACAGGGTGGCCTTCGGCTTGGAGAACCTGCTCGATCAGGATCCGCCAATGAACTATGGCCTCTCCAATCCGACGCTGGTTCCGACGTCGGCGGCGCCGTACCAGTTCGGGGCGGCTCCGGTCCATGTCACGGACGGCTCGACGTACGATCCGCTCGGGCGAACGTACTTCATCAGCATGACGATGGACTTCTGATTCGACGGACATTTCCGGGACTATGGCGGCGGGCTTCGGCCCGCCGCGCTTTTTTGGGTGCTCGCCCGGCCGCCTGCCCCCGGCCTCGGACCGCGCCGAGTTGACGCGCGGAAGCCCGCAACCCTAAAATTCGCGCCCGTCTCCGTACCTTGAGCCGGTCGCAGCGCTACCCAGAACCAGCGCGGGCCGGCATGGCGGGGTTCCTAAGCTGGCCCGGATGCCGAAACCGTCGGCAACGGGCCAAAATTTATTTGGAAGCATGAATGGCGACGACCAACCAACTCGTTCGTAAGGCGCGCGTGATTCGCAAGACGAAGAGCAGCGTGCCCGCGCTCGGCGCTTCGCCGCAGAAGCGCGGCGTCTGCACCCGCGTGTACACCACGACACCGAAGAAGCCGAACTCCGCGATGCGCAAGGTCGCGCGCGTACGGCTCACGAACGGTTTCGAGGTCACGAGCTACATCGGCGGCGAAGGCCACAACTTACAGGAGCACTCGGTCGTGCTGATTCGCGGCGGCCGCGTGAAGGACCTGCCCGGCGTGCGCTATCACATTGTGCGCGGCACGCTCGACTGCGGCGGCGTCGGCGATCGTCGCCAGGGGCGGTCGAAGTACGGCGCGAAACGGCCCAAGGCCTGACGAGATTTGGTTGAGGACAATCTGAATGTCTAGAAGAGCGCAAGCCCCCCATCGCCACTCGCTGCCCGATCCGAAGTACGGGAACGCGATGCTCGCGAAGTTCATCAACATGGTGATGAAGAGCGGCAAGAAGTCCGTCGCCGAGAAGATCGTCTATGGCGCGCTCGACCGAATGTCCGAGCGTGTGGGCAACGACAAGAGCCGCGCGCTCGAGATGCTCGGGCAGGCGCTCGACAACATCAAACCCGCCGTCGAAGTGAAGTCGCGCCGTGTCGGCGGCGCGACGTATCAAGTGCCGGTCGAAGTCCGTGCGTCGCGCCGCGAGACGCTCGCGATGCGCTGGGCGATCGAGGCCGCACGCGCGCGCTCCGAGAAGAGCATGGCCGTTCGCCTCGCGCACGAGCTCATCGACGCCTCGGACAACCGGGGCGCGGCTGTGAAGAAACGCGAAGACACGCACCGTATGGCGGACGCGAATCGCGCGTTCGCGCATTACCGGTGGTGAGCGATGCGCTTGAGACGTAGTCGTGGCACGGAAGACCCCACTCGAGCGCTATCGCAACATCGGCATCATGGCCCACATCGATGCCGGCAAGACCACGACCACTGAGCGAATCCTTTTCTACACCGGCGTCTCGCACAAGATCGGTGAGGTCCATGACGGCGCGGCGATCATGGATTGGATGGAGCAGGAGCAAGAGCGCGGCATCACGATCACGTCGGCCGCAACCACCTGCTTCTGGAAGGGCATGGACCAGAACCTGCCCGAGCACCGCATCAACATCATCGACACCCCGGGCCACATCGACTTCACGATCGAGGTGCAGCGCAGCCTGCGCGTGCTCGACGGCGCCGTAGCGCTGTTCTGCTCCGTTCACGGCGTCGAGCCGCAGTCCGAGACCGTGTGGCGGCAGGCGAACCGGTACGGCGTGCCGCGGCTCGCGTTCGTGAACAAGATGGATCGTGCCGGCGCGGATTTCTTCCGCGTCTTGAAGCAGATCAAAGAGCGGTTGCGCGCGAATCCGGTTGCGCTACAGCTCCCGATCGGCGCCGAGGACGAGTTCGTCGGAGTCGTCGACCTGCTGAAGATGAAGGCGATCACCTGGGACGATAAGACACAGGGCATGCGCTTCAAGGCTGCCAAGATCCCGGCCGAGCTCAAGCCGCTCGCCGACCAGTATCGCGAGAAGCTCGTCGAGGCCGCGGCCGAGGGCGACGAGAAGCTCGTCGCGAAGTACGTCGCGACGGGCAAGCTGACCGAGGCCGAGATCAAGCGCGGCTTGCGGGCGCGCTGCGTCAAGGGCGAGATCGTGCCCGTGCTCTGCGGCTCGGCGTTCAAGAACAAGGGCGTGCAGGCCGTGCTCGACGCGGTCGTCGACTACTTGCCGGCGCCGTCCGACCGGCCTCCGGTGAAGGGTATGCTCGGGGACTCGAGCGAGGCCACGCGCACGCCGTGCGACGAGGCGCCGTTCGCGGCGCTCGCGTTCAAGATCGCGACCGATCCGTTCGTCGGCAACCTCACGTTCTTCCGCGTCTACTCGGGCGTCCTGTCCTCGGGCGACACGGTGTACAACCCGGTCAAGGATCGCACCGAGCGCGTCGGCCGTTTGCTGCAGATGCATGCGAACGAGCGGTCGGAGATCGAGGAGGTCCGCGCGGGCGACATCGCCGCGGCCGTCGGGCTCGAGGACGTCACGACCGGCGACTCGCTCACCGACCCGAAGAAGCCGATCACGCTCGAGCAGATGGATTTCCCCGAGCCCGTGATCGCGGTCGCCGTCGAGCCTCGTACACAGGCCGATCAAGACAAGATGGGCGTCGCGCTCGCGAAGCTCGCGCAAGAGGACCCGACGTTCCGCGTGAGCGCGGACGCAGAGTCTGGGCAAACGATCATCCGCGGGATGGGCGAGCTGCACCTCGAGATCATCGTGGAGCGCATGAAGCGCGAGTTCGGCGTCGACGCGAACGTCGGCAAGCCGCAGGTCGCGTACCGCGAGACGATCCGAGAGGCCGTCTCGACGCAAGGCAAGTTCGCACGGCCAGAGCGGCGGCCGTGGTCAGTACGCCGACGTGTGGCTCAAGATCGAGCCGCGGCCGGCCGGCCGGGGCTACGAGTTCGTCGCGGGGTTACCCGGCGGCGCCGTGCCGAAGCCGTACGTCGCGGCCGTCGACAAGGGCGTGCGGGAGCAGGCCACGAACGGCGTGATCGCGGGCTACCCGGTCGTCGACGTGAAGGTCACGATGTTCGACGGCGGCTGTCGCGATGTCGATTCGGGCGAGGTCGACTCGAGCGAGATCGCGTTCGAGGTCGCGGGCGCGATCGCGTTCAAGGACGGCGTGCGCAAGGCGAGCCCCAAGCTGCTCGAGCCGATCATGAGCGTCGAGGTCGTCACGCCCGAGGACTACATGGGCGACGTCAACGGCGACCTGAGCCGCCGACGCGGAGTGCTCCAAGGGCTCGACGACTCGCCCGCCGGCAAGATCGTGCGCGCCGAGGTGCCTCTCGCCGAGATGTTCGGCTACGCGACGCTGCTACGCTCGATGAGCCAGGGCCGCGCGACCTACACGATGGAGTTTTCGCGCTACGCCGAAGTGCCGGGCAACGTGGCCCGTGTCGGTCATCAGAGGCGCGCGGCACTAAATAGTCAACCCATTACGAATTCGAGAGGGTACGAGGAAAGCACATGTCCAAAGAAAAATTTCAGCGCAGCAAGCCGCACGTGAACGTAGGAACGATTGGGCACGTGGACCATGGGAAGACGACGTTGACGGCGGCGCTGACGAAGGTGATGGCGACGAAGCACGGTGGGACGGTGCTGGCGTACGACCAGATCGACAAGGCGCCGGAGGAGAAGGCACGGGGCATCACGATTGCGACGGCGCACGTGGAGTACGAGAGCGATGCGCGGCACTACGCGCACGTGGACTGTCCGGGGCACGCGGACTACGTGAAGAACATGATCACGGGCGCGGCGCAGATGGACGGGGCGATTTTGGTGGTGTCGGCGGCGGACGGCCCGATGCCGCAGACGCGGGAGCACATTTTGCTCGCGCGCCAGGTGGGAGTGCCGTACATCGTGGTGTACATGAACAAGGCCGACATGGTGGACGACAAGGAGCTGCTGGAGCTCGTCGAGCTCGAGGTGCGGGATCTCTTGTCGACGTACGAATTCCCGGGCGACAAGACGCCGATCGTGATCGGTTCTGCGCTCAAGGCGCTGGAGGGGGACACCTCCCCGATCGGGGTGCCGAGCGTGGAGAAGATCGTAGCGGAGATGGACAAGTACATCCCGGTGCCGGAGCGGCTGATCGACGGGCCGTTCCTGATGCCGATCGAGGACGTGTTCTCGATCTCGGGCCGAGGCACGGTGGTGACGGGTCGAATCGACCGCGGAATCGTCAAGGTGGGGGACGAGATCGAGATCGTCGGGATCAAGCCGACGACGAAGACGATCTGCACGGGAGTGGAGATGTTCAGGAAGCTGCTCGACGAGGGTCGGGCGGGGGACAACGTTGGGGTGCTGCTCAGAGGCACGAAGCGCGAGGAGGTGGAGCGAGGGCAGGTGCTGGCGAAGCCGGGCTCGATCACGCCGCACACGAAGTTCGAGTGCGAGGTGTACGTGCTGACGAAGGAGGAGGGCGGGCGGCACACGCCGTTCTTCAAGGGCTATCGGCCGCAGTTTTACTTCCGCACGACGGACGTGACGGGAGCGGTGGAGTTGCCGGAAGGGGCTGAGATGGTGATGCCCGGGGACAACATCCAGATGAAGGTGGAGCTGATCAGCCCGATCGCGATGGAAGAGGGGTTGCGGTTTGCGATCCGCGAAGGCGGCCGCACCGTGGGCGCCGGCGTCGTCGCGAAGATCATTCAATAAGGAAACGAGATGGCTACCAATCAGAACATTCGTATTCGGCTCAAGGCGTTCGATCATCGTCTGATCGACAAATCGGCCCGCGAGATCGTCGAAACCGCGAAGCGCACCGGCGCGACCGTGCGAGGCCCGGTGCCGCTGCCGACCAAGGTCGAGCGGTTCACGATCCTGATCTCGCCGCATGCCGACAAGGACGCGCGCGACCAGTACCAGCTGCTCACGCACAAGCGTCTCATGGACATCGTCGATCCGACGGACAAGACGGTGGACGCGCTGATGAAGCTCGAGCTGCCGGCCGGCGTCGACGTCCAGATCAAGCTCAACTAACGAGGTGTCTCGCCGTGCTGGGAAGCTCGCATAGGTCTCCCGGGACACGCCGGAAGACCATCCCTGGGGCTCGGGCGCGCACATCCCTGTGCGGGCACGGTCCCGGGAAACCTATGCGAGCTTCCCAGCACGGCGAGACACGTTTGTTTAGACGTTGGCGTGACCGCCCCATCGCCGCCGGCGAGACGCGTTGTGTTAGGGAAAGTGGGATGGTTATAATGCGCGGCTTTCCGGCTGGATTCGGTGCCTAGACGCCGTCCGAGCCGGACTCGCAGGGCAATTTTTTACCGGGTCTGGCGCGTTCGCGCGCCGACCTAAAGCAAGGGACTCACCGGACGCACAACCCGGCGATGTCCTTTTGGGTGCCAGGGCGTTGAGGCGCGCCTGGCTGAAGCGCCGGCCGACGGAGTCGGTGCGGATACAGAGGAATAGAGAATGTCAGTCGGTTTAGTGGGCCGAAAATGCGGCATGACCCGCATTTTCACGGAGTCCGGCGAATCCGTGCCGGCGACCGTGATCGAAGCCCTGCCCAATCGAGTCACGACCCTGAAGACCGCCGAGAGCGATGGCTACCGCGCGGTGCAGGTCACCGTCGGCGCCGCGCCGAAGGCCCATCGGCTCCCGAAGCCGGAGGCGGGCCACTTCGCGAAGGCGCAGGTCGAGCCGGGTCAGGGCCTCTGGGAGTTCCGGCTCGCCGACGGCGAGGGCGCGGACCTGAAGCCGGGCGCCGAGATCAAGGTGGACGTCTTCAAGAAGGGCCAGCTCGTCGACGTCGCGGGCGTCACGAAGGGCAAGGGCTACGCGGGCGTGATCAAGCGCCACAATTTCTCGCACCAGTACTTCACGCACGGCAACTCGTTGTCGCACCGCGCTCCGGGCGCGATCGGTCAGCGCCAGACGCCGGGCCGCGTGTTTCCGGGCAAGCGGATGGCGGGCCACCTCGGCAACGAGCGCGCGAGCACGATCAACCTCGAGGTCCTGCGCGTAGACCCCGAGCGCAACGTGCTGCTGATCAAAGGCGCGGTTCCGGGTGCGGAGAACGGCCGCGTGATCGTGAGCACGGCCGCGAAGGGCCAGCCCGTTGCGCCGAAGATCACGCCGAAGGCCGCTGCGAAGGAAGGCAAGGACGGTAGCAAGAAGGACGCGGGCAAGAAAGACGCGGCCAAAGACAAGAAGTGATCGGGACGCGAGAACGGGCGATGAAAGTCCAATTGGTCGACAAGACGGGTTCAGGTAAGGGCGGAACGCTCGAGCTCGCGGACACGACGTTCGGCGTCGCGTTCAATGAGCCGCTCGTCCATCAGGTCGTGACGGCTTACCTCGCCGCTGGCCGCTCCGGCACGAAGGCCCAGAAGAACCGCTCCGATGTGAGCGGCTCGGGCAAGAAGCCGTGGAAGCAGAAAGGCACCGGCCGCGCGCGCGTCGGCTCGATCCGCAGCCCGATCTGGGTTGGCGGCGGCCGCACGTTCGCTGCACGCCCGCGCAGCTTCGAGCAGAAGGTCAATCGCAAGATGTATCGCGGCGCGCTGCGCTCGGTCTTCTCCGAGCTGCTGCGCCAGGATCGCGTGATCGTCGCGGACGAGCTCGGCGTTTCGGCGCCGAAGACGAAGGAGCTCAAGTCGAAGCTCGACGCGGTCGGCTTCACGCATGGGCTGATCGTCGTCGAGGGGTTCGACGCGAACCTCTGGCTCGCGGCGCGCAACCTGCCGAACGTCTCCGTCGAGGAAGCGCGCTTCGTCGACCCGGTCGCGCTCGTCGGCGCCGAGAAAGTGCTCGCGTCGGCCGCGGCGATGAAGATGATCGAGGAGCGGCTGAAATGAGCAACGCGGCGCACCAAGAGCGATTGACGCAGGTGCTGCTCGGGCCGCACGTGTCCGAAAAGGCCACGGCGCTCGCCGACAGCAGCCATCAGGTCGTGTTCAAGGTCCGGAACGACGCGACCAAGGCGGACGTGCGGCGCGCGGTCGAGCTCTTGTTCGAGGTCAAAGTCGAGCGCGTGACGGTTGCGCGCATGCCCGCGAAGACGAAGCGCTTCGGTCAGCGGCAGGGCAAGCGCGGCGGCTGGAAGAAGGCCTACGTGCGGCTCGCGCCGGGCAGCGACATCAACTTCATGGGCGCCGAGTAGGTCGGCGTAGGGAACGTTCGTGGCACTACGTAAGCTCAGACCGACCTCGCCCGGACAACGGTTCGTCGTCCGCGTCGTGCGAGACGAACTTCATAAGGGCGATCCGTATGAGGGTCTGCTCGCGCCGCTACGGCGGCACGGCGGCCGCAACAACGCGGGCCGCGTCACGGTGCGCCACCAGGGCGGCGGCTCGAAGCGTTACTACCGCCTGATCGACTTCAAGCGCGACAAGGACGGCGTCGCCGGCAAGGTCGAGCGTCTCGAGTACGATCCGAACCGCACGTCGTACCTCGCGCTCGTGCTGTACGCCGACGGTGAGCGCCGCTACATCCTCGCGCCGCGCAACGTGAAGCCCGGCGATCCGATCATGTCGGGCGTCGATGCCGCGATCAAACCCGGCAACGCGCTGCCTCTGAAGAACATCCCGCTCGGCACGCAGGTGCACTGCCTCGAGCTCAAGCCCGGCAAGGGCGCGCAGCTCGCGCGCAGCGCGGGCGCCGTCGGTGCAGATCGTCGCGCGCGAGGGCGAGTACGTCACGGCGCGTCTGCGCTCGGGCGAGATGCGCAAGGTGCACGTGAATTGCCGCGCGACGGTCGGCGAGCTCGGCAACGAGGAGCACAACCTGCGCAAGATCGGCAAGGCCGGCGCGCAGCGCTGGCGCGGCATTCGGCCGACGGTGCGCGGCGTCGCGATGAACCCGGTCGACCATCCGCACGGCGGCGGCGAAGGCAAGTCCGGTCAGGGCAATCCGCATCCGGTCACGCCGTGGGGCCAGAAGACGAAAGGCTACAAGACTCGTCGCAACAAGCGCACCGACTCGATGATCGTGCGCGATCGCCGTCAGAAGTAACGCAAAGAGTCACTAGAGAGCGAACTTCAGGAAACGTCATGTCACGTTCGATCAAGAAAGGCCCGTTCGTCGACAACCATTTGCTCGCCAAGGTCGCGAAGGCCGCGGCGACGAACGACCGGCGCCCGATCAAGACCTGGTCGCGCCGCTCGATGATCGTGCCCGACATGGTCGGCCTCACGATCGCAATTCATAACGGCCGCCAGCACGTGCCCGTGCTCGTGTCGGAGAACATGGTCGGCCACAAGCTCGGCGAGTTCGCGAGCACGCGCACGTTCAAGGGCCACTCCGGCGACCGCAAGACGAAGGAAGCGGCAGCCGCGGCGGCCGGGGCCGGCGGTGGCGGCGGCGCCCGGCGCGCCGGCCGGTCCGAAGCCGGCGCCGGGCGCCTGAGCGAGGGGAACATTCGATGGCCCCAGGGAACAATCGATGGAAGTAGCAGCCAAACTCCGCTTCGCGCGCATCTCGGCGCAGAAATGCCGGCTCGTCGCGGATCAGATCCGAGGGCTACCCGTCGCGCAGGCGCTCAAGATCCTCGCGTTCAGCCGCAAGAAGGCCGCGCGGATGGTGCACAAGGTGCTCGAGTCCGCGATCGCGAACGCCGAGCACAACCACGGCGCCGACATCGACGAGCTCAAGGTCTCGAACGTGCAGGTCGACGGCGCGGCCTCGTTCGCGCGCTATACGGCGCGTGCGAAGGGCCGCGGCGACCGCATCTTGAAGCGCAACAGCCACATCACGATTCGCGTAGGCGACGAGTAGTCACATGGGTCAGAAAGTCAATCCGATCGGCATTCGGCTCGGGATCACGAAGGAGTGGTCTTCGAAGTGGTTTGCGAACACGCAGACCTTCCCCGACTACGTCGAGCAGGACCACCGCATCCGCGAGTTTCTGCGCAAGAAGCTCAAGGATGCCTCGGTGAGCCGCATCCAGATCGAGCGGCCCGCGAAGAAGGCGAACATCGCGATCCACACGGCTCGCCCCGGCATCGTGATCGGTAAGAAGGGCGAGGACATCGAGAAGCTCCGCGCCGAGGTGGCGAAGCTGCTCGGCATGCCGCTGCACGACGTGCGGCTCAACATCGCCGAGATCAGGAAGCCGGAGCTCGACGCGCAGCTCGTCGCCGAAGGTATCGCGCAGCAGCTCGAGCGCCGCGTGCAGTTCCGCCGCGCGATGCGCCGCGCCGTGACGAACACGATGCGCATCGGCGCCGAGGGCATCAAGGTGCGCGTGTCGGGTCGCCTGAACGGCGCCGAGATCGCGCGCTCCGAGTGGTACCGCGAGGGCCGCGTGCCGCTGCACACGTTCCGTGCCGACATCGACTACGGCCTCGCCGAGGCGAAGACGACCTACGGCGTGATCGGCGTGAAGGTTTGGGTGTTCCGCGGCGAGGTGCTGAAGAGCACCGGCAGCGGCGAAGGCGCAGCGGGCGATGAGGGCGCGGATGCTGCGCGTCCGCAACAAGAGCGCCCGGCTCGCGCGGCTGAGTAAACGACCATGATGCAGCCAAAGCGAACCAAGTTCCGAAAGCAATTCAAGGGCCGCAATCGCGGGCTCGCGCAGCGCGGCAACAGCGTCGCGTTCGGCGAGTACGGTCTGAAGACGCTCGAGCGCGGCGATCTCACGGCGCGCCAGATCGAGGCTGCGCGCCGCGCGATGACGCGCTTCGTGAAGCGCGGCGGCAACATCTGGATCCGGATCTTCCCGGACAAGCCGATCACGAAGAAGCCGCTCGAGGTTCGCCAGGGCAAGGGCAAGGGCAACGTCGAGTATTGGGTCGCGCAAGTGCAGCCAGGCAAGATGCTCTACGAGATCGCGGGCGTCACCGAAGAGGTCGCGCGCGAGGCGTTCGCGCTCGCGTCCGCGAAGCTGTCGGTGAAGACGTCGTTCACGAAGCGGACGGTGTTCTGATGAAGGCCAAAGAGAACAGGGCGCAGCTCCGCGACATGTCGGACACGCAGCTCGGCGAGGAGCTGCTCAAGCTGCGCCGCGAGCAGTTCAATCTGCGGATGCAGGCCGCGGCCGGTCAGGGCGCGAAGCCCGACCAGCACGGCAAGGTGCGCAAGTCGATCGCGCGGCTGAAGACGCTGCAGACCGAGCGCCTCAAGGTAAAGAAGTAACCGGGACCAACGGCGGATAGAGGACGAGAACGGATGAGCGCGGATACGAGCGACACGAGCACCGGCAAGACGACCCGTAGAACGGTCGGCCGGGTCGTGAGCAACAAGATGCAAAAGAGCGTCACCGTCTCGGTGGAGCGGCTCGTGAAGCACCCGGCGTACGGCAAGTTCATTCGCCGTACGACGAAGATCATGGCGCACGACGAGGAAAGCACGTGCCGCCCGGGCGACACGGTCGCGATCGTCGAATGCCGTCCGATCAGCAAGCGCAAGTCGTGGAAGGTCGTCGAGGTGCTCGAGCGCGCGCCGGTCGAAGAGGCGGCGGAGGCGTAAGGGGCGGCCGATGATTCAGACACAGACAATGCTCAATGCCGCGGACAACAGCGGCGCCCGCAGCCTGATGTGCATCAGGGTCTTCGGCGGCTCGAAGCGTCGTTACGCGCACATCGGCGACATCATCAAGGTCACCGTGAAGGACGCGATCCCGCGCGGTCGCGTCAAGAAGGGCGAGGTTTATCACGCCGTGGTCGTGCGCACGCGGCACGGCCTGCGCCGGCGCGGACGGCTCGCTGATCCGTTTCGACGGCAACGCGGCGGTGCTGCTGACCAACAAGCTCGAGCCGATCGGCACCCGCATCTTCGGGCCCGTGACGCGCGAGCTGCGCACGACGCAGTTCATGAAGATCATCTCGCTCGCTCCGGAAGTCTTGTAGAGAGAGCCACGACATGCAACGCATTAGGCAAGGCGACGAAGTGATCGTGATCGCCGGCAAGGACAAGGGCCGGCGCGGCAACGTCACGCGCGTGCTGCCCGGCGGGAAGGTGCTCGTCGAGAGCTTGAACGTCGCGAAGAAGCACCAGCGGCCGAATCCGCAAGCGGGCCAGCCCGGCGGAATCGTCGAGAAGGAGCGCCCGCTCGATCCTTCCAACGTGATGATCTACAACGCGACGACCGAGAAGGGCGATCGCGTCGGTTACAAGAGGCTCGAGGACGGCCGCAAGGTTCGCTTCTTCAAGTCGAACGGCGAAGTCCTGGATCGATGATATGACCGCAAGACTCCACGAGATCTACAAGAAAGAGATCGTCCCGCAGCTCATGGAGAAGCTCGGGCTCAAGAATCCGATGGCCGTGCCGCGGATCAAGAAGATCACGATCAACATGGGCGTCGGCGAGGCGCTCGCGGACAAGAAGGTCCTCGAGAGCGCGCTCAGCGATCTCACGAAGATCGCGGGCCAGAAGCCCGTGCCGACGCGGGCGCGCATCTCGGTCGCGAGCTTCAAGGTGCGCGACGGCGTTGCGATCGGCTGCAAGGTCACGCTGCGCAACGAGCGCATGTACGAGTTCCTCGACCGTCTGATCAACGTCGCGATGCCGCGTATCCGCGACTTCCGCGGTGTGTCGCGCCGCTCGTTCGACGGCCGCGGCAATTACAACTTGGGCGTGAAGGAACAGATCATTTTCCCGGAAATCAATTTCGACTCGGTGGACGCCATTCGCGGCATGGACATCGCGATCACGACGACGGCGCGGACGGACGACCACGGTCGCGCGTTGCTCGAGGCGTTCAAGTTCCCGCTGAGGAGCGATCGCTAATGGCCAAGAAATCGATGGTGATGCGGCAGAAGCACCGCGAGATCGCGGTGAAGAAGTACGCGAAGAAGCGGGCCGAGCTCAAGGAGCTGATCCGCAACCCGAGGACCCGGGAAGAGGACAAGATCGCGGCGCAGGCGGTGCTCCAGAAGATGCCGCGCGACGCGAATCCGATCCGGCTGCGCAATCGTTGCGCGCTGACCGGCCGGCCGCACGGCTACTACCGCAAGTTCGGTTTGTCGCGCACGAAGCTGCGCGAAACGATGATGCGCGGCGAGATACCGGGCCTCACGAAGGCGAGCTGGTGAGCCTCGGGCGCGCTTAAGAGAACGCAAGGACTACGCCGATGAGTATGACCGATCCGATCGCCGACATGCTGACCCGCATTCGCAATGGGCAGACCGCGCGCCAGCCGTCCGTCCAGGTGCCCGCGTCGAAGCGCAAGCTCGCGATCGCGAAGGTGCTCGAGAAGGAGGGCTACTTGGGCTCCGTCACGGCCGAGAACGTCGACGGCAAGGACATGCTGACGCTCGAGCTCAAGTACTACCAGGACAAGCCGGTCATCGAGCGCCTCCAGCGTGTGAGCCGGCCTGGGCTGCGCATCTACAAGCGCGCCGACCAGCTGCCGGTCGTCCAGGGCGGTTTGGGTTGCGCGATCGTGTCGACGTCGCGCGGCGTGATGACGAACGCGCAGGCGCGCGCGGAAGGGCACGGCGGCGAAGTGCTGTGCATCGTGCTCTAAACGCTCCGCTGTTGTAACGAGTAACAGGCCATGTCGAGAGTAGCCAAAAAGCCCGTCGAGCTTGCCAAGGGCGTGAGCGCCGAAGTGCAAGGGCAGACGGTCACGATCAAGGGCGCGAAGGGTAGCCTCGCGCTGAACGTGAACACCGAGGTCGAGGTCAAGGTCGACGGCTCGGCCGTGAAAGTCGAGCCGCGCTCGCGCAGCACGTTCGCGAACGCCGTGGCCGGCACGACGCGCGCGTTGATCGCGAACATGGTCACGGGCGTCACCGCGGGCTTCCAGCGCAAGCTCGAGCTCGTCGGCGTCGGTTATCGCGCCGCCGTGCAGGGCCAGAAGCTGAACCTCACGCTCGGTTTCTCGCATCCGGTCGAGTACCCGATCCCGAAGGGCATCGCGATCGAGACGCCGAGCCAGACGGAGATCATCGTGAAGGGCATGGACCGCCAGCAGGTCGGCCAGGTGGCCGCCGAGCTGCGCGCCTACCGGCCGCCGGAACCCTACAAGGGCAAAGGTGTCCGTTACTCGGGCGAGCAAATCGTCCTCAAAGAGGCGAAGAAGAAGTAGTCATGGCGAACGACAAGAAGGCACAGCGCCAGCGCCGTGCGCGGCGCGGGCGGATCCGAATCAAGCTCGCCGGCAGGCCGCGCCTGTGCGTGCACCGGAGCTCCGAGCACATCTACGCGCAGATCATCGCGCCCGAGGGCAATCGCGTGCTCACGAGCGCGTCGACGCTCACGAAAGAGGTCCGCGAGGCGCTGAAGGCCACCGGCAACAAGGAAGCCGCCGCGGCCGTCGGCAAAGAGATCGCGGCGCGCGCAAAGCAGCAGGGCATCGAGCAGGTCGCGTTCGATCGCTCGGGCTTCAAGTACCACGGTCGCGTGAAGGCGCTCGCCGACGCGGCACGCGAAGCGGGCCTCCAGTTCTAGTTCGAGCGCTGTAGTCAAAGGGCGAACGATGCCAAACGTCGAAGAATTTCAAGAGAAGCTCGTCGCGGTGAACCGCGTCGCGAAGGTCGTCAAGGGCGGCCGGCAATTCGGCTTCACGGCGCTGACCGTGGTCGGCGACGGCGCGGGCCGCGTCGGCTTCGGCTACGGCAAGGCGCGCGAGCTGCCGCTCGCGATCCAGAAGGCGATGCAGGCGGCGCGCAAGAATCTGTACACGATCAACTTGAAGAAGGACACGCTGCAGTACGAGCTGCGCGGCAGCCACGGCGCGACGCGCGTGTTCATGCAGCCGGCGTCGGACGGCACGGGCGTCATCGCGGGCGGCGCGATGCGCGCGGTGCTCGAGTGCGCGGGCGTGCGCAACGTGCTCGCGAAGAGCTACGGCTCGCGCAACCCGATCAACGTCGTGCGCGCGACGCTCGACGCGCTCTCGAAGATGCGCTCGCCGGCGCAGATCGCGGCGAAGCGCGGCAAGACGGTCGAAGAGATTCTCGGTTGAGGTCCAAAGACGTGGCCAAGGCGAAGGGCGAGCAAGCAACTGCGCGTAACGCTGCTGAAGAGCAGGTTCGGGCGCACCCCGGGGCACGCCGAGTGCGCGCAGGGCTTGGGCCTGCGCCGGCGTCATCAGTCCGTGCTCGTGAACGACACGCCGGAGAACCGCGGCATGATCGCGGCGATCGGCTACATGATCCGCGTCGAGGAGGCTTGAGATGAAGTTGAACGATCTGAAGCCGGCGCGCGGCAGCAAGTTCGAGCACAAGCGGCGTGGCCGCGGCGGCGCGTCGGGGCTCGGCAAGACCGGCGGCCGCGGCGTGAAAGGCCAGCGCGCGCGCGCGGGCGGCTATCACAAGGTCGGTTTCGAAGGCGGCCAGATGCCGCTGCAACGGCGTTTGCCGAAGATCGGGTTCGTGTCACCGTCGAAGGGGCTCACGGCCGAGCTCCGCGTGCACGAGCTCAAGAGCTTCGCGGGCAAGACCGCGGACCTCGCGTCGCTTCAGGCCGCGGGGCTCGTGAGCAAGCGCGCGGAGCGCTGCCGCGTGATCGCCTCGGGCAAGCTCGAGGCGGCGGTGACGGTGAGCGGCCTCACGGTGACACCGGGCGCGCGCAAGATCATCGAAGCGGCCGGCGGTAAGGTTTCGGAGTAACGCTTAGGTTATGGCGAAGGCAGCTGGCACGACCAATCCGGCATTGCTGCTCGGCGACGCGACGCGTTTTGCCGATCTTCGCCAGCGCCTGCTGTTTTTGGCCGGCGCGCTGATCGTCTATCGCATCGGCACGTTCATCCCCGTGCCCGGCATCGACCCGGTCGCGCTGTCGCGGTTCTTCGAGCAGCAGTCCGGCACGATCCTGAGCATGTTCAACATGTTCTCGGGCGGCGCGCTGCGGCGCTGGTCGATCTTCGCGCTCGGGATCATGCCGTACATCTCGGCGTCGATCATTTTGCAGATGGGCACGCACGTGATTCCGGCGCTCGGACAGCTGCGCAAGGAAGGCGAGAGCGGCCGCCGCAAGATCACGCAATACACGCGCTACGGCACGGTGCTGCTGTCGCTGTTCCAGGCCGTCGCGGCCGCGACCGCGCTCCAGACGCAGAACGTCGTGCTGAACCCGGGCTTCCAGTTCGTTGCGACCGCCGCGGCCACGCTCGTGACCGGCACGATGTTCCTGATGTGGCTCGGCGAGCAGATCACCGAGCGCGGCATCGGCAACGGCATCTCGATGATCATTCTGTCGAGCATCTTGTCGGGTCTGCCTGCCGCGATCGGCGGCACGCTCGAGCTCGTGAACAACGGCGGCATGAACCAGGCGATGCCGTTCCTGCTCGGCTTGCTCGTGCTCGGTGTCACGGCCGCGGTCGTGTTCATGGAGCGCGCGCAGCGGCGCATCACCGTGAACTACGCGAAGCGCCAGCAAGGCCGGCGCATGTACGCGGGCCAGACGAGCCATTTGCCGTTCAAGATCAACATGTCGGGCGTGATCCCGCCGATTTTTGCGTCTAGCTTGATTTTGTTCCCGGCTACGGTCGCGAGCTGGCTCGGCACGAGCCAGGCCATGCCGTGGCTCCAGCGGCTCGCGGCGAGCCTGTCACCGGGCCAGCCGATCTACATCGCGCTGTACGCGTCGCTGATCATGTTCTTCTGCTTCTTCTACACGGCGCTCGTGTTCAACTCGCGCGAGACGGCGGACAACCTCCGCAAGTCGGGCGCGTTCATCCCGGGCATCCGGCCGGGGCAGCAGACCGCCGAGTACATCGACAAGGTGCTCACGCGGCTCACGTTCTGGGGCGCGATCTACATCACGATCGTGTGTCTCGTCCCCGAGTTCATGATCCTCGAGTTCAATGTGCCGTTCTCGTTCGGCGGCACGTCGCTCCTGATCATGGTCGTCGTGACGATGGACTTCATGGCCCAGCTGCAGGCGCACATGATGACTCACCAATACGAAGGGCTGCTCAAGAAGGCGAACTTGCGCGGCTACGGTAAGACCCCCACTTGAGGGGCCCGGTTTGGAGTTCAAACGATGAAAGTTAGGGCATCGGTTCGCAAGATTTGTCGGAAGTGCAAGATCGTCCGGCGCCGCGGCGTCGTGCGAGTGATTTGCGAGGACCCGCGCCACAAGCAGCGTCAGGGTTGACTAGGAACAAGAGAGAGACCGTATGGCACGTATCGCAGGCGTCAACATCCCGACCAACAAGCACGTTGGCATCGCGTTGATGCACATTTTCGGGATCGGCCGTAGCCGTGGGCAGACCATCTGCAAGGCGGCGAACGTGAACCCCGCGACGCAGGTGAAGGACCTCACCGAGCCCGAGATCGCGCGTATTCGCGACGTGATCGCGAAATTCCCGGTCGAAGGCGACCTGCGTCGCGAGACCGCGATGAACATCAAACGGCTGATGGACCTCGGTTGCTACCGCGGCATCCGTCACCGCCGCGGCCTGCCGCTCAGGGGGCAGCGCACGCGCACCAACGCGCGTACGCGCAAGGGCCCGCGCCGGCCCGTTCGGAAGTAATCCAGGGAGCTTGAAAGTATGGCCGAACCACCCAATACAACGGCACCCGCAGCGCCGGCCGCAGCACCGGCAGCGGGCGCAGCCGCCGCAGGCACCGCCGCCGCGGGCGCTGCGGCAGCACCGAAGGTCCGGAAGAAGTCGAAGCGGCAGATTCTCGACGCCGTTGCGCACGTCCATGCGTCGTTCAACAACACGATCATCGGCATCACGGATCGTCAGGGGAACACGTTGTCGTGGGCAAGCGCGGGCAACTGCGGCTTCAAGGGCTCGCGCAAGAGCACGCCGTTCGCCGCTCAGGTTGCCGCCGAGAAGGCCGGCAACGCCGCGAAGGAATACGGCGTGAAGAATCTCGAGGTCCGCGTGAAGGGACCGGGCCCGGGCCGTGAGTCCGCCGTCCGCTCGTTGAACGCCTGCGGTTTTCGGATCACGCAGATCGAGGACGTTACCCCGATCCCCCACAACGGCTGCCGGCCGCCTAAGAAGCGGCGAGTGTAGGAAGGAAGCATGGCTCGATACAGAGGCCCCACCTGCAAGCTGGCCCGGCGCGAGGGCACGGACTTGTTCCTGAAGAGCGGGCTGAAGCCGCTCGAGTCGAAGTGCAAGCTCGAGGTACCGCCCGGCGGCGCCGGTCAGCGCCGGCAGAGGCTGTCGGACTACGGCGTGCAGCTGCGCGAGAAGCAGAAGCTGCGCCGGATGTACGGCGTGCTCGAGCGGCAGTTCCGCACGTATTACAAGAAGGCTGCGAAGGTCAAAGGCTCGACCGGAGAGAACCTGCTCCGGATGCTCGAGGCCCGGCTCGACAACGTCGTGTACCGGATGGGCTTTGCGTCGACGCGCGCCGAGGCTCGGCAGCTCGTCGGCCATCGCGGCATCGCGGTGAACGGCGACATCGTGAACATCCCGTCGTACCAGCTCAAGGCCGGCGACACGATCGCGGTTCGCGACCGCGCGAAAGAGCAGCTGCGGATCAAGTCCGCGCTGTCGATCGCGAGCCAGGTCGGCTTCCCGGAATGGGTCGAGGTCGACGATCAGAAGATGCAGGGCAAGTTGAAGGCCTTGCCGGAGCGCGACGAGATCTTGCCGGACATCAACGAGAATCTGGTGGTCGAGCTGTACTCCAAGTAAAGAGAGGACACATCTAGATGGAAGCAACTGCAACGGAATTCTTGCGGCCGCGAGCCGTCAAGGTTCAGCCGCTCGGCACCAATCGCGCACGCGTCACGGTAGAGCCGTTCGAGCGCGGGTTCGGTCATACACTCGGCAACGCGCTGCGGCGCGTGCTGCTGTCGTCGATGCCGGGCGCCGCAATCGTCGAGGCCGAGATCGAGGGCGTGCTGCACGAGTACACGAGCATCGAGGGCGTCCAAGAAGACGTCGTCGACATGCTCTTGAACTTGAAGGGCATCGCGATCCGCATGCACGCGCGTGAGGAAGCCGAGCTCTCGCTGTCGAAGAAGGGCCCGGGCCCTGTGCGAGCAGGCGACATCGTCGTCGACCACGACGTCGAGATCGTGAACCCGGACCTCGTGATCGCGAACCTCACGTCCGCGGGCGAGATCCGCGCGTTCCTGAAGGTCGTGCGCGGCCGCGGCTACCGGCCGGCGGCGCAGATCCAGACGTTCGACGAGCAGACGCGGCCGATCGGCCGTCTGCAGCTCGACGCGTCGTTCAGCCCGATCCGCCGCGTGACCTACACGGTCGAGCGCGCGCGCGTCGAGCAGCGCACGGACTTGGACAAGCTGATCATCGACATCGAGACGAACGGCACGATCGACGCGGAGGAGGCCATCCGCCGCGCGGGGCTGATCCTCAAGAATCAGCTCGACGTGTTCGTGGATCTCCAGGGCGAGGACGAGATCGGCTTCGGCCGCGCCGAGACGCAGGTCGATCCGATCCTGCTGCGCCCGGTCGACGAGCTCGAGCTCACGGTGCGCTCGGCGAACTGCTTGAAGGCCGAGAACATCAACTACATCGGCGACCTCGTGCAGCGCACGGAAGTCGAGCTGCTGCGCACGCCGAACCTCGGCAAGAAGTCGCTCACCGAGATCAAGGAAGTGCTCGAGCAGCACGGCCTCGCGCTCGGCATGCGGCTCGACAACTGGCCGCCCCCGGGCCTGCGCGCCGACGAGCCGGCGGCGCCGCCGACGTCCTCGATCGCGTTCTAAGGAAGGTTCTGTTTCGATGCGTCACCAGAAATCGGGCCGTAGGCTCGGCCGGAACTCGCCGCACCGCACGGCCATGTTCCGCAACCTCGCGGCCTCGCTGCTGACGCACGAGACCGTGCGCACGACCTTGCCGAAGGCCAAGGAGCTGCGTCGCGTCGTCGAGCCGTTGATCACGCTCGGGAAAGAGGACAGCGTCGCGCACCGCCGGCTCGCGTTCAGCCGCCTGCGCGACGACGCGGCCGTGGGCCGCCTCTTCACCGAGCTCGGCCCGCGCTTCCAGAAGCGGCCCGGCGGCTACCTCCGGATCCTGAAGATGGGCTACCGGCCGGGCGACTCCGCGCCGATGGCCATCGTGCAATTGCTCGATAAGCCCGAGGCCAAGCCCGAGGCGCAAGCGAAGGCCGAGGAAGACATGGCCAGCGCGAAGAAGAGCGCGAAGAAGAAGACCAAGGCCGCCGCGAAGAAGAAGACGAAGAAGGCCGCGGCCGAGAAAGAATAGGTTCGGTCGGTTCGGGGTCGGCGTCGCGTTTCGCCGGCCATCGAGACTCGCAAAAAACGAAGGCCCGCTGCGGCGATCGCAGCGGGCCTTTTCGTTTCTTCGCGAGGCCGGGCGAAGCGCGCTCGCACGCCCCCGCGCGGCGGCCGTCAGTCGCTGAACTGCTGGATCGCGAACATGCTCACGAGCACGGGCGACGGCTTGATGCCGGCCCAGCCGACCCAGCGCTGGAAGATGTCGACGTACTGGTTGTTGCGGTACATCTGCACGAGCGCGCGATTGACGACCAAGCGGAACGCCGCGTCGTCTTTCGGCACGACGAGCCCGTACGGCTCGTAGGAGTAGAGCTCGTTCGAGAGCGCGTAGTTCTTCGGGTTCTTCGACTTCATGAGCTGCCCGATCAGCAGCATCTGGTCGGACGCGAGCGCCGCGACCTGGCCCGCGTCGACCTTCGCCATGCCCTCGACGTGGTCTTTCACGCTGACGACCTTCGCGTCGATCAGGCGGTCCTTGAGCTGTTGTTTCAGCGCGGTTTCGGTCGTGGTCCCGGGGATCACGGCCACGCTCTTGCCCGCGAGATCGGCCACGACGTCCACCGGCTGCGTTCCGCGCGACAGGAACGATCCGCCGGTCACGAACGTCATGACCGAGAAGTCGATCATTTCGTAGCGCCCGAGCGTGATCGTCGTGGACCCGCACTCGAGGTCGATGTCGCCGTTCACCATGGCTTTGAACTTGCCGTCGAAGTCGACCGCGCACGAACGTGATCTTCAGGTCGTCGCGCTTGAGCTCGGTTTTCACGGCCGAGGCGATCCGGCGGCAGAGGTCGACCGAGTACCCGGCCGGGCTACCGTCTTTGTCGACGAACGACATCGGCTCGGAGTCCTTGTCGTAGCCGATCCGCAGCTCGCCGCGCTTCGCGATCTTCGCGAGCGCGCCGTCGGCCGCGGTCGC
Organism: uncultured Gammaproteobacteria bacterium; assembly: GCA_963841645.1. Classification (GTDB taxonomy): domain Bacteria; phylum Pseudomonadota; class Gammaproteobacteria; order Steroidobacterales; family Rariloculaceae; genus FEN-1219. The sequence goes on from CAWJDS010000002.1 coordinate 61,110, forward strand.
GTAGGAACCGTAGGTCAGGAGCAGTGCGGAAACGAGCAGAAGAGCGTTGGAGCGTTTCACCGAGGCCACCTTTGTTCTTGCCGAGCTTTTTTCGGAGGGGTCGCAAACGGTCGGGCTCTGCGATCATGCCATGCCGAGTCGCGGGACGTAAGCAGCCAAGAACATCTTCCCGTTACGTCGAGCCTTGACGTGCGCCGCGCCGAAATTACTCCCGCATTCAGGGAAGATTGCGCTGTACGGCGAGATCGCACAGTGCGAAACTCCCCGCTTAGCGTGCATACGGTTGCTCGAGCGGTTAGCCGCTCGAAGCAACTCGAACAACCAACGTACAAACGTAGCCGCGACGGCGGGAACCGAATGAACCAGCGTTCGGCCTTGGTCCGCTTTCTGTCCGCCTCTTCCGCGGAAAGCCACGTTCTGCGAGCCCGAACTGTCTCGAGCGCCTGCTCGGGCTTGGTATTGCGCGTCCTGAGGAAATAGGTAACCAGACGGAGACCGACATGGCGAAGACAGCGAAGAAAACGAGACCCGTGAGCCGCAGCGCCAAGCCGAGCGCGCCCAAGGCCGCGCAGCAGAGCGCGCCCGAGGCGGGCGACGGGAAGCAACCGAATATCCTGTTCATCATGGCCGACGACATCGGCTGGTTTAACTTGAGTTGCTACAACCTCGGCGTCATGGGCTATCGGACGCCGAATCTCGATCGCATCGCGCGAGAAGGGGCGATGTTCACGGACTTCTACGGGCAGCAGAGCTGCACGGCCGGACGCGCCGCATTCATCACCGGGCAGTCGCCGATCCGCACGGGCTTGACCAAGGTCGGGATGCCCGGCGCCACGCTGGGGCTCAGCTTCGAGGATCCGAGCGTCGGCAATTTCATGAAGCACTTCGGCTACGCGACCGGGCAGTTCGGCAAGAACCACCTCGGCGATCGCAACGAGCATTTGCCGACGGTCCACGGGTTCGACGAGTTCTTCGGCAATCTCTACCACCTCAACGCCGAGGAGGAGCCTTACTACGACAACTATCCGAAGGACCGGGCGTTCCGCAAGAAGTACGGCCCGCGCGGAGTTCTGAAATGCAAGGCGACGGACAAGGACGACCCGACGGTCGATCCGCAGTTCGGACGCGTCGGCAAGCAAACGATCCGGAACACCGGTCCGCTGCCCAAGGAGCGCATGGAAACGGTCGACGAGGAGTTCATCGGCGCCGCGCTCAACTTCATCGACCGGAAGACCAAGGCGGGCGCGCCGTGGTTCTGCTATTTCAACCCGACGCGGATGCACGTGTTCACGCACCTGAAGCCCGCGTCGAAGGGGAAGACGGGCCTCGGGCTCTATCCCGACGGCATGGTCGAGCTCGACGGCTACGTCGGGCAGCTGCTCGAGAAGATCGACGACCTCGGCATCGCGGACAACACCATCGTCGTGTTCACCACCGACAACGGCGCCGAGGTGCTGTCCTGGCCCGACGGCGGCGCAACGCCGTTTCGCGGCGAGAAAGACACGAACTGGGAAGGCGGCTGGCGAGTGCCGTGCGTCATGCGCTGGCCAGGGGTCATCGAGCCCGGCCGCGTGATCAACGACATCTGCTCGCTGCAAGACTTCATCCCGACCTTCGCGGCCGCGAACGGCGAGGCCGATCTCGTCGAGAAGGTGAAGAAGGGATACGCGATGGGCGGCAAGAAGTACAAGGTGCATCTCGACGGCGTCAACCTGCTGCCGTTCCTCGCCGGCGAGGAGAAGGAATCGCCCGCGCAAGGGCTTCATTTACTGGAGCGACGACGGCGACTGCATGGCGATGCGCATGGGGCGGTACAAGATCGTCTTCGCCGAGCAGCGCAGCAAGGGGCTCGAAGTCTGGCGCGAGCCGTTGTCACCAATGCGCATCCCGAAATTCTTCGACCTGCGTGCCGATCCGTTCGAGCGCGGGGAGGAAAGCTTCAAATACAACGACTGGTTCTGCGAAAACATCTTTCTTCAGTACGCCGCGCCGCCCTATTTGATGCAGTGGCTGGAGAGCTTCAAGGAGTTCCCGCCGCGTTCGAAGCCAGCGAGCTTCAGCATCGACCAGGTGATGGAAGCAATGATGCCGAACGACCTAGCTCGGTAGCCATGAGAGATTCTGCCGAATGCTAGACGTCGATCGCTGCGATCACGAGACCGGAGAGCTCGATGGAGCGCGAGAGGAAGGAGACGTGGCTCGCGGTCTGCCTCGCGACGCTCGTCGGGCACGCCGCCGCGGCTCAAAACGCGGACGAGCTAGCGAAGCAGCTCGCGAATCCGGTAGCGAGCCTGATCAGCGTGCCGCTGCAGCTGAACTACGACGACGGCCTCGGTCCGAATGACGATGGCGGCCGCGTGCTGCTGAACGTGCAGCCGGTGATTCCAGTGTCCATCTCCAAGGACTGGAACATGATCTCGCGCACGATTGTGCCGGTCATTTACCAGTCGGGAGTCTTCCCGGGCGAGGGCAGCCAGCTCGGCACTGGCGACGTGCTCCAAAGCCTGTTCTTCTCGCCGAAGGCGCCGACGAAATCGGGCTGGATCTGGGGTGTCGGTCCGGCGCTATCGGTGCCGCTCGCGAGCGACGATTTGCTCGGCTCGGGCAAGTGGAGCGCAGGGCCGACGGCCGTCGTGCTGAGGCAGACGCAGAGCGGCTGGACGTACGGGGCGCTGGTCAATCAGGTGTGGTCGATCGCTGGCGACGGCGATCGGGCCAACGTGAGCTCGATGTTCTTGCAGCCGTTTCTCGCCAAGGCGATCGGCAAAGGCCAGACGGTTACCGTCAACTTCGAGTCGAGCTACGACTGGGAGGCCGGGCAGTGGACCGTACCGCTGAACCTCACGTACAGCAAAGTCGGCAAGATCGGCAAGCAGCTCGTGAGCTACGGGGGCGGATTCCGCTACTACTTCGACGCGCCGGACAACGGTCCCGATTGGGGCGTGCGGTTCGTGTTGACGCTGCTGTATCCGAAGCACTGATCGATCGCCGACGCTTGACCATCGCACAGGCCATCTCGTTCGGCATCCAGGGCAGCATGGCTCTGATGGTGTTCTGCGTCGGTCTCCACGCGCGGATCGCAGATCTCGCCTATCTCGTGCAGCGTCCGCGCCTGCTCCTGCGCTCGCTGCTCGCGATGGGCGTGATCATGCCGGCCATCGCGGTCGGGATCGCGCTCGCGTTCGATCTCAACCATGCGCTCAAGGTCGCGCTGATTGGCGCTCGCCGTGTCGCCGGTGCCGCCGATCCTGCCCGGGACGCAGCTCAAGGCCGGCGGGCGGGAGTCGTACGTCGTCGGGCTGCTGGCGTCCGCCGCGCTCGTCTCGATCGTGTTCGTGCCGTCGGCGGTCGCCGTGATCGGGCGGATTTTCGGCCGGGAGGTGCACGCCGCGCCGTCGGCGGTCGCGTGGATCGTCGTGACCTCGATCCTTGCGCCGCTGCTCGCGGGCGTCGTCGTCACGACGGCTCGCGCCCGGCGATTGCGGCGCGGATCGCCGGGCCGCTGTCGCACGTCGCGACGATCGTGCTCGTCGTCGCGTTCGTGCCCGTGCTGCTCAAGGTCTGGCCGGCGATCGTCGCATCGGTCGGCAACTTCACGCTCCTCACGATCGTCGTTTTCGTCACGGCGGGGCTCGCGGTAGGGCATATTCTCGGCGGGCCCGATACGGCGGATCGCAGCGTGCTCGCGCTCGCGACCGCGTCGCGGCATCCCGGCGTCGCGCTCGCGGTCGTTCACGACGCCAGCGACTTGCTGTCTGCCGGTGCTCGGCATCGTGCTGGTCTGCCTGGTCGTCGGCGCGGTGCTCGGCGCCGTCTACACGAAGTGGATCGAGCGAGCGAGCGCGGCGGCAGGACCGCCGCCGCGGCCCGCCTGAGGACACGCCCATGGCGACATCTACTCACCTCGTCGAACGAGCTCCGCGCGCGCCGATGGCTGCACGTCGATGGCGCTCGCGGCGCTGCTCGCCGCCGGTTGCTCGGACCGCGGCGCGGCGCCGGAGCGAAGCGCTGTGTCCGCGCCGCCAGCGACCGCGCAGCCGGTCGCTGGGCCGATCCGCTGCCGTCGTGGAACGCCGGCGCCGCGAAGAAGGCGATCGAAGCCTTCGTCGCGCGCGTAACGACGCAAGGCGGTGCCGACTTCGTGCCGCCGTCCGAGCGCATCGCGACGTTCGACAACGACGGCACGCTCTGGTCCGAGCAGCCGATGTACGTGCAGCTCGCGTTCGCGCTCGACCGCGTGCGCGAGCTCGCGCCGCAGCACCCGGAGTGGCGGACCGCCGAGCCGTTCAAGTCCGTGCTCGCGGGCGACCCGAAGGCCGCGCTCGCGGGCGGCGAGCGCGCGCTCGTGGAGCTGATCGCGGCCACGCACGCCGGCAACACGACGGACGAGTTCGACGCAATCGTCCGCGCAGTGGATCGCGACCGCGCAGCATCCGCGCTTCGGCCGGCCGTACATCGAGGTGCGTCTACCAGCCGATGCTCGAGCTGCTCGCGTACCTGCGCGCGAACGGCTTCAAGACCTTCATCGTGTCCGGCGGCGGCGTCGAGTTCATGCGGCCGTGGACGGAAGACGTCTACGGCATCCCGCCCGAGCAGGTCGTCGGCAGCCGCGCGAAGCTCGAAGTACGAGGTCCGCGACGGCATGCCGCGCATCGAGCGGCTTGCGGGCATCGACCTCGTCGACGACAAGGCCGGCAAGCCGGTCGGGATTCAGCAGCAGATCGGCCGCCGGCCGATCGCGGCATTCGGCAACTCCGACGGCGACTTCGAGATGCTCGAATGGACGACGTCCGGCCCGGGCGCGCGGCTCGGGATGATCGTCCACCACACCGATCGCCGACGCGCGAGTGGGCCTACGATCGCGATTCGCAGGTCGGCAAGCTCGCGCGCGGTCTCGACGAGGCGCCGAGACGCGGCTGGGTCGTCGTGGACATGAAGCAGGACTGGAAAGTCGTGTATCCATTTGAGCAGTAGCGTGAGCGAGACGTTGAAGGCATGGTTGGTCGCCGTCAGCGAGCCGACGATCGTGATCATCGATGCGGTCGCGTTCGCGTGGATCGCCGTCGGGGTCGTTTTTCTGCTCGTCGGCGCGTTGCGCGCGGAGCTATCGGGCGCGTCGAATCAAGCGAAGCGCGAGATCTGGCTCGGCTTTGCGAAGGTGCTCGTCGCGGCGCTGAGCCTCCAGCTCGCGGCCGACATCATCGAGTCATCGATCAGCACGAGCTGGGAGGCGATCGGCCGGCTCGGAGCGATCGCCGTGATCCGGACGTTCCTCGATTACTTTCTCGGGCGCGATCTCGGCGAGATTCGCGAACGGCAAAAGGAATCGCGCGAGCACGCGCGGTGAGAACCGCCATGGCAGATACGCAAGTCGTCACGTCGAAGTCTCCCGAAAGCCAGATCAACACAGAGCTCTCGTCGCGCAGGACCGGGATGTCGTTCCAGCGCACGCGTATGAGCGCCGACCGTACGCTGATGTCCGTGATCCGCACGTCGCTGTCGCTGATCGGCTTCGGCTTCACGATCTTCCAATTCTTCGCGAAGCTCCAGAACGGAAATTTGCTCCGCGCGGACAGCACGACGCCGCGCAACTTCGGCTTCTCGCTCGTCATGCTCGGCGTGCTGATGCTCGTGATCGGCATCTGGTATCACGTGCGGTTCATGTTGGGGCTTCGCCATCGACGTCAGGAGATGACCGCCGCGGGCTTGGTTCACGCGCAGAGCGAGTATCCGATCTCGCTCACGCTGATCGTGGCCGTGTTGTTGTTGCCTGATCGGGCTCCTCGCCGTCGTCGGCATGGTGTTCGACGTCGGGCCGCTGCGGTGAAGGGAGCCGGGAACGGCGGCTGCGGCCGCGCGCCGCCCGCGGCGTCCACGGCCGGCATGGTGCGGATCCCGGGCGGCGAGTTCCTGATGGGCTCGGACAAGCACTATCGCCGAGGAAGCGCCGGCGCATCGCGTCGCGGTCGGCGCGTTCTGGATGGACGCGCACACGGTCACGAACAAGGAGTTCCGCCGCTTCGTCGACGCGACCGGCTACGTGACGCTCGCCGAGAAGCCCGCCGAACGCGGACGACTATCCCGGCGCGAAGCCCGAGATGCTCGCGCCGTCGTCGGTCATGTTCCGCAAGGCCGCGGGCGCCGGTCGACCTGCGCAACCCGTACAACTGGTGGACCTACGTCGCCGGGCGCCGACTGGCGCCATCCGCGCGGCCCGCGGCAGCTCGCTGCAAGGGCTCTGGGATCATCCGGTCGTGCACGTCGCGTACGAGGACGCGGAGGCCTACGCGCAGTGGGCCGGCAAGGAGCTGCCGACCGAGGCCGAGTGGGAGTTCGCCGCGCGCGGCGGGCTCGACGGCGCCGAGTTCTGCTGGGGCGACGAGCTCACGCCCGGCGGCAAGCCGCATCGCGAACACGTGGCAGGGCGAATTCCCGTGGCAGAACCTGCTCGAGGACGGCTTCGAGTGGACGGCGCCCGTCGGCTCGTTTCCGCCGAACGGCTACGGCCTCTACGACATGGCCGGCAACGTCTGGGAATGGACCACGGACTGGTACCAGGAGCACGCGAAGATCGAGCAGCCCGTGCTGCACGATCGACGAACCCGCGCGGCGGCGAGCGCGACGAGAGCTTCGACCCGCGCACGCCGGACGTGAAGATCCCGCGCAAGGTGATGAAGGGCGGCTCGTATCTCTGCGCGCCGAACTACTGCCGCCGCTATCGACCCGCGGCGCGGATGGCGCAGGCGATCGACACGTCGACGTGCCATCTCGGGTTCCGCTGCATCGTGCGCGCCGCATGAGCTCGCGACGGAAGAAGAGCGCGCGACCTCGCGTGCTGACGTTCGACGACGTGCGCGAGATCGCATTGTCGATGCCGGACGTCATCGAAACGACGGCCTACGGCATGCCGGCGTTCAAGGCCGGCAAGAGGCGCTTCGCCGCTCAGCCGATTGCGCGTCCCGACGTCGAGCCGAACTCGCTCGGCGTCCACATCACCTTCGAGGAGCGTGACCGCTTGATGGCTGCGCGTCCGGACGTCTACTACCTCACGGACCACTTCAGGCAATATCCAGGCGTTCTCGTGCGCCTCTCGAACGTCAGCCGCACCGAGCTTCGCGAGCTGCTTGCCGCGGCGTGGCAACTTGCGATGGAGGGCGCTAGCCGCAGGAACAAGCAGCGCACGGTGTCCAGTCTGCCGCGCGTCGGCCCTCGCTAGACGTCAGGGCGTCTTGTTCATCCGGCGAACGAACGCGGCCGCGGCGAGCGCACGCGAATTAGACGCGGCTGCGGGATTCGCGGCTGGCGCGCGGGCTACGCTCGCAGCGCGTTTGTCTTTCTTCGCGAGCTCGCGACCGCGCTTCTTCTGATTGTTGAGGTTGGCTTTGGCCATAGTGAGATCTCCAGGCGCGCGATCGCGCGGCAAAGACCGCGGCGAGCAAGCGCCCGCCGCGGCATTGGCTTACGGATTGCGAGCGGACTTAGTAGCGTCGACCGTAGCCGCCGGCGTTGTCGCGCCGGTTGCCACCGCCACCGCCACCGCCACCGCCCGAGGGCTTCGGCTTCGCTTCGCTGACTTTGATTTGGCGGCCGTCGAGCGACGCGCCGTTCATCGCCTGCGTCGCCGCCTGAGCTTCCTGATCCGTCGACATCTCGACGAAGCCGAAGCCCTTGCTTTGGCCCGTGTCGCGATCGGTGATTACCGTCGCCGTGTCGACGGTTCCGCTCGCGGCGAATGCCTCGCGCAACGAGGCTTCGGTGGCTGAAAATGGCAAATTGCCGACGTAGAGTTTCCTGCCCATAGAGTTACCTCCTCAGGTAGCGTTCGCTATCAAGAGGATGTAGGCACCATGCCTGCAGGCTTGCTCGAAGCGATCGGTGGGACCGCTGCAGTGTACGCCTTTCAGGTGCGGAGGACGCGTTATTTCCTCGCGGCGCTTCGCGACCCGAACCGCGGAGAACATCGTGTTTCGGAGCCTGAATCGTCGTGGATGAGCGATATTCCGCGCTGGAGCGGGTTTTCCGTGTACACTCCGCTAACGCCAGAGTCGCTGGCGCTCTCCCCCAAAGGACCGCGAGTGAGCACGACGCTCTACGCGGGCAATCTGCCGATCTCGGCCACAGCAGAGCTGCTCGCCGTCAAGTTTGCCAAGTTCGGGAGCGTGGTATCCGTCACGCTTGATGGCAACTCGGCCACGGGTGCGAGCCGTCGTGGTGCATTCGTCGAGATGGGAAACGCGGTCGACGCCGCGCGCGCAGTCGCAGGGCTCAATCTTGCCAATCTCGACGGCCGCTTGATATCTGTGTACAAAGCCCTCGCAGCGGTGCCATTGGCGGGCAAGTGAAACGGGTCTGCTGCGCAACATGGGTCGGACGCGCGTCTTGACCTTGCAAGACACGCCCAAAGCCGCGGCCTCTGCGGCCACCTTCGAAGACTTGGCGTTTCGCCTGCTGTCGATCCGAGCGTCGAGCGCGCCGCGCGACAGTGCCGGACGCGATTGGCTCGAGTACCGCATCGGCCAGGGCGACAACGTCATCAAAGGATATCGGCGGGGCGACCTGCAGACGGTGCACGCGGACGTCGAAAAGATCGTGATCGCGCTCAACGAGCGGCGTCGCTCGTTCAAAGCCGCTTCGGCCCCGAAGCGCGGCGGCCGTGTTGCCGCGGCGCCGCGAGCGGACTCCCAACCGTCCGACGAATAGCGCGGCGAGCGTCTGACTGCCGGCGTTGCGCGCAAGCCGCGAAAAGCGGGCGCGAGTGAGCGGATGCAAACCGTCTACACTCTCGTCCCTCTCCGACCTGTTGCGTTTGGCGCGCCAGCGCTGGCGCGGCCGTCGTAGCGTGATCGTCTGCCACGGCACGCGAATCGCGCGCGCGACGCGCTCCGTCCAGAGCGGTCGGTAGAGCGCTGCGTCCTCGGGCGATAGCACGCTCGGCCGCCTCCGCGGGCTCGATCCGCCGTCCGTACTTGAGCTTGATCCACGCGTTGTAGTCGCCCTGCACCGCGTGCTCGAACCAGGAGCGGCCGAGCGCGCTCGTGCCGCGCCGCGCCGCGATCCCGAAGTCGATGAGCCACGGTCGCTCGCCCGGGCCGACGATGATGTTCGCTTTGCGCTTCAGATCCGCGTGCGCGACGCCGGCCGCGTGCATCGCGCGCAGCGTCTCGAGCAGCGCGGCGAAGAACCCGGCGCGATCAGCGAGCTCGTGCTCGTGCGAGCGCAGCGACGGGCCCGCTATGTACTCGAGCGCGAGATGCTTCTCATCGATGAGCCCGTACGTGCGCGGCACGCCGGGCACACCCGCGAGCTGCTCGTAGACCGCGTGCTCGCGGCGCAGCAGATACCGATACAAAGGGCCGAGCGGTCCGGTGCCGTGCGCTCTCTTGACGACCGCGTCGCCCCCGGGCGTCGAGTAGAGCTCGACGGTGGCCTGGTAGCCGCGGCCAAGGACGCGACCCTCGCCGCGCGCGATCGCGTCGCGTAGTGCGCGCGCGATTGCAGCGGGAGACGTCGCTGAAGTCGTCACTGACGCGTCGGCGACGAGGTCACGCCGCGCAATCGATTGTCGAGCGCGGCTTACGCTTCGCGCTCAGCCCCACGTCTTCCAAGCGATCCACGCGGCGCAGCCGACGCAGTAGATAACGAACACGAGCTCGCCGTTGCGCATCGTGCTCACGCCGAGCGACCACGTGCGGCCGCCGGCGCCAGCCGACGGCGCGCCCGCGAAGCGCGGCATCAGCGCGGGCGTGCGGCCCGACCACTGCTCCCATGCCGCGCCGAAAATGCGATGCAGCTTGCGGTCTTCGTACTCGATCGCGGGCGGGTAGTAGAACCAGAAGAAGAACACCGCGAGGGGCAGGTTCCACCAGCGCGACGCCGCGAGCGCGAAACCGACGACGAGCAGGATGTTGCCTGTGTAGAGCGGATGGCGCACGAAGCGATACGGGCCGTCGGTCGCTAGCTCCTGGTTCTTCACGACGAAGCCGCTCGCGTAGAGCCTGAATGCCTCGCCGGCGAGCGCGATCGGAAGGCCGATCAGGACGAGCAGCGGCGGCGGTTGCGGCGGCGCGGTGAGGCAGAACAAAAGCACGAGGATCAGCGCGAACGATTGGCGCGACGCCTCGTGGTAGCGCAGCTCGCGTATGAAATGCGCGGGCCCCGTGAGCGGCGGCAGGTCTTCGGTGCGATGCGACATCTAGGCGTCCCTCTAATCGCGTTTCGTTGTTCTTCTACCGTGCTCGGCCGCGAGCGCCCGGTGCGGCGTCCCCGAGCGCCGCGAACGTCTCCCGCGTGAGGTTCCTGTGGCCGTCCTGCGTGACCTCGACGTCGTCCTCGACGCGAATTCCGCCGAACGGCAGCAGTCGCTCGATCAACGCGCGATTGAGCTTGTCCTCGTGCTCCGCGAGCGCCGCGCGCAGCAGCGCCGGTATGCAATAGAGCCCCGGCTCGATCGTCACGACGAAGCCGGCTTCGAGCTCGCGCGTGAGTCTCAAGTAAGGGTCCTGCGACGGCGGCTTGCGAGTCTTACCGGCCGAGTCAGCCTGCCGGCCGCCCGCATCGTGCACCTGAAGACCGAGCAGGTGACCCAGACCGTGAGGCAGGAACGCGCGCGTGAGACCCGCGGCGATCGACTCGTCGTCGCTGCATTTGACGAAACCGTGCTCGCGCAGCACGGCGGCGAGCAGCCGATGTGTGAGCACGTGCAGCGCGACGAAATCGACGCCTGGCTTCACCTCGGCGCAAACACGCTGTTGGAGCGCGTCCATCGACCTGATCAGCGTGTCGAAGTCGTCGCCGCTCGCCGCCGAGTACGAGCGCGTGATGTCAGCGGCATAGCCGTTGTATTCCGCTCCGGCGTCGATCAGGAGCGAGCGTAGCGGCGACGGCGCACGCGTTCGCAAGTTCTGATAGTGCAGCGTCGAAGCGTGCTCGTTCAGCGCGACGATGCTCGAGTACGGCAGCTCCGTCTCGCGTTGCTGCGCCGCGGTGCAATAGATCTGGTGCAGCTCGAATTCCGATACGCCGGGACGGAACGCGGCCGCGACGGCCTGGTGGCCGCGCACGGCCATGAGCTGCGCCGCGCGCATGCAGTGGATCTCATAGCGCGTCTTGGTCGCGCGGAAGTAGTCGAGGTGCGCGAGGACCTTCGCGTCGTTCACCCTCGCGCGCGCACCCGTAGGGCTCCCGCCGCCGCCAGTGCTCGCCGCGGCGCCGAGCCGCGCGGCCGCGCCGGCGCCTTCGCCGATCGCGACCCAACGCGGGCCCACGCCGCTGAGCTTGCGGGCATCTTCCTCGCTGCGCACGACGCGGATGTCGAAGTGCGAGGTCCAGTAGCCGCTCGGGTCGCTCGGCGGCTCGTGCCAGTAGTCTTCGAGCTGCTTGTAGACGAGCATCGGCCGCTGTCCCGGGACGAGGCGCAGGAACGAGCCGGGCGCCTGCGTGAGCGGCACCCAGGCCTTGAAGTACGGCTCGACCTTGAACGGGTACGCCTGATCGTCGCGGAAGATCATCTTCTCGTCGCCCGCAAACACGACCGCGCCATCGAGCTCGGCGGCGTGCAGCGCCTCGCCGAGCCGGTGATCCATGATCGCGAGGTGCGGGCCATACTCGCTTTCGATTTTCGCGCCGAGCTCTTCCGGCAAGCGGAGGTCGCTGTCCTGAATTGCGGGGTCCTGTGGGCGCACGCTGCTCAAGCGGGTTCGATCCTGAATCCAAACTCGGGAATAATAGACGCCCCGCGCGCCGCCCACCAAGCCGGCCGCGCTCGATCGGGACTCGGATGGACATCGTTCTCACGGGCATCAAGCCGACCGGCACGCTGCACATCGGCAACTACGTCGGCGCGATCAAGCCCGCGATCGCCGCGAGCGCGGCGCGCGGCGTCGAATCGTACTTTTTCTTGGCCGACTATCATGCGATCGGCGGCGACGCGGACACGATCGCGCGCGCGACGCTCGAGATCGCGGCGAGCTGGCTCGCGCTCGGGCTCGACCCGAGCAAGGTCGTGTTCTATCGCCAGTCCGACATCCCGGAGATCCTCGAGCTTCAGTGGATCCTCACGAGCGTGACGGCGAAAGGACTGATGAATAGAGCGCACGCATACAAAGCGGCAGTCGACGAGAACACGGCGGCCGGCGCCGATCCGGACCAAGCCGTCATGATGAATCTCTACTCGTACCCGATCCTGATGGCCGCCGACATCCTGATGTTCAAGGCCGCGAAGGTGCCGGTCGGGCGCGATCAGAAGCAGCACGTCGAGATGGCGCGCGACATCGCGCAGCGCTTCAACCACCACTACGGCGAGACCTTCGTGCTGCCCGACGCCGTCACTCGCGACGAGGTCGCGACGCTGCCCGGCCTCGACGGCCGCAAGATGTCGAAGAGCTACGGCAACGTGGTACCGCTCTTCGCCGACTCGAAGGCGCTGCGCAAGCTCGTGATGAAGATCAAGACGAACTCGCTCGAGCCGGGCCAACCGAAGGACACCGAGCGACAGCGCGCTGTACGCGATCTACCGCGCGTTCGCGACGCCAGACGAGACGGCGGCGGTTCGCGAGCGCTACGCGGCCGGCATCGGCTGGGGCGAGATGAAGCAGCTGCTGTTCGAGCGCATCGACGCGGAGCTCGCGCCGGCGCGCGCGGAGTACGAGCGGCTGATCGCGTCGCCCCAGGAAGTCGAGCGCCATTTGCTCGCGGGCGCCGAGAAAGCGCGCGCGGTGAGCAAGCCGTTCATCGCCGAGATCCGCGACCGCGTCGGAATCCGGCGGCTCGCGCGCTGAGTGCGGCACGAAGAGTCGCTCGCCGAGCGTCAGGGCGCCGGGGTCGGTCGAATCTCCTAACTCTTTGGCCACAAACGCTTTTTGACGGCCGCGACGGCGCCGCGCCTCTGCGCTGAAGCGGCAAACCCCCGGATCGGTCGGGTAGCGATCGAGCGCTGCAACCGGTTGATGTTGCGGCCCTCGGCGGTGCTAATATCCGCGCGACGGTTCGTCCAAAAACGCGCAGGGGTAAGAACAATGCTGCGGACCTCACCGACCTCCAAGCTCGCTTCTCTTTTTCTCGTTCCGTTCGCGCTCGCAGCCATCGCGGCGCGCGCCGATGTCGTCATCGAGGAGACGATGAACACCGACGGCGTGGCCGGCTTCTCGATGCTCGCCATGCAGGGCACGACGACGAGGAGCCTGAGCGCCGACAAGTCGCGCACGGATTCGAACCTGCAGTTCAAATCCAAGCTGCTCAACACTTTTGCCGGTAGGTCCGGCCCCACGTCGCAAATCGTTCGGCTCGACAAGGGCCTCATGTGGGAAGTGCAGGCCAAGGACAAGACGTACACCGAGAGGACCTTCGCCGACGCGCGCGCTGCGATGGAGAAGGCCATGCAGCAGATGGAAGCCGCCTCGCAGCAAGCGCAGGCGCAGCAGCCGCAGCAGCAGCTGCCAATCGACGCCGCAGAGTCTGAGTGCTCGTCTCCCGTCGTCGAGTCGAGGCAGACGGGCGAGCAGGCGACGATCGCGGGCTATGAAACGACGCGCGCGATCGGTGTCGCTCAAGCAGACTTGCAAAGACTTGAAGACGATGAAGTCGTGCGACATGGTCTTTTCGATCGACGAATGGCTCGCCGCACAAGCGCCGGGAATGGACGAATCCAGAGCGTTCGCGCAGAACTATGCGAAGCAGATGGGCCTCGACGCGAGCGGGCTACAGGCGATGCAGAGCCGGATGCAGAGCGCGTTCTCGCAATACAAGGGGACCTGGACCGAGCTCATGCAGAAGGCCGGCACGTTCCAGGGTTATCCGCTCAAGTCCACGATGCAGATAACGATGGGCGGCCCGCAGTGCACGACGGATGACGGTACGCAGGTCGCGTCCGCGCCGGGGTTCGCGGACGCCGTCCAGGCGGGTGTCGACGCCGGGGTCAGCACGGCGGCCGGGGAGGTCGCTTCGGCCGCTACGCAGGCCGCGATCGGCAAAGCAGGCGGCGGTGCGGCCGGCGCAGTCGCGGGCTCTGCCGTGGGCGGGTTCGCGAGCAAGTTCGGCTCCTCGATGATGAGCAAGCTGCACAAGAAGGACGCGGCGCAGCCGAAGACCGAGGCCGCCGCCGCTCCGACGGACGCAGGGATGATCCGCCTATTCCGCGTGCAGACGGAGACGACCGCGATTCGCGGCGACGCGATACCCGCGTCGACGTTCGACGTGCCTGCCGGCTACAAGAAGGTCGCCGCGAAGTAACGGCAACGCGGCTCGGCGTCGCCGACCGCGACACAGCGCGGGCGCGCTAACGGCACTCGTTGCCGAGCGCGCCTACGCCGCCGCAGAAGCTCACGTCCTGCAGCTGCACTCGTAGGTTGTCGGGATCGGTGCAGTAGACCTGCGGCACGCCGTCGCGAACCCGCGATTCGCCCTTGACGCCGCTCGCACCGAGCGCCGCCACCGCGCGCTCGGGGTCGAAGCTCTCGAGCCCGAAGCAGAAGTGATTGATCTGCGCGGGCGCGTTCGCGCCGGCTTGGTAGATACCGAGGAACTGGTCGCCGACGGCGAGATTCACGCCGCCGGTTTGCTTGCTCTTCACGCCGAGCCCGAACACCCGTTGGTAGAACGCGACGGAGCGGTCGAGGTCGGACACGATCAGGCTCACGTGGTTCAGGCTACGCGGCCGCAGCGCCGGGGCTTGGGCGCGGGCCGGCAGCGGCGCTGCGGCGAGCGCCGCGAGTGTGAGAACGAGATCGCGGCGGCTCAGTCGCCCCGTCTCATAGTCGCTCAGCAAGCCTTCGATCGCGGTGGTCATGTCGTGATCTCCCAGGGCACGCCGAAACGATCCGTCACGAAGCCATAGCCATCGGCCCAGGACGTCTTCTGGAATGCCATCTGCACGCTGCCGCCGTCGGCGAGCGCGTCGGACACACGCTTCGCCTCGGCGAAGCTCGGCAGTGACAACACGACGGCGAAGCCGTACAGCCGAGCGAACTCCTTCGTGATCACGTCCGCGCCAAGCAGATCTTGGTCGTCGAGCGCGAGCGTTGCGTGGAAGATCCAGCCGTGATGGCGTGGATCGGTCGCGGCGGCGAGCGGCGACTCGCCGTAGGTGATCAGCGTCGTGAGCTCGCCGCCGAGCACGCGCTGGTAGAAGCGAAACGCCGCCTCGCACTGGCCGTCGAACATCAGGTGAATGCGGATCTGAATGGTGACTCCCGCGGTTCGGTTCGGGGGATTACACGGCGTCGGCGGCGCGGCCGCAAGGCCTGTACACTCTCGCAGCGAGCCATGCTCATCATCTTCGACGACAACCGGCTGTCGGACTCGCCGTTCATCGAGCGCGTCTGGCGCTCGCACAGCGAGGGCGCGGGCCTATTCGTCTCCGTCGCGACGAGCCACTGGGACCTCGTCATCACTCGGCTCGCAGGCAAGCCGACCCTCACGCTGAAGGGGCCCGAGACCCGGGCGAGCGAGGTGTTCTGTCCCGCCGACGGCGAGTGGCTCGGAATTCGGTTCAAGGCGGGGGTGTTCATGCCGCAGCTGCCGATTTCGCGCTTGGTCGACGGCAATCGGAACTTGCCGTCGGGCGCGCGAACGTTTCGGCTGGACGACGGCTCTTGGGAATACCCGACGTTCGATAACGCCGAGACGTTCGTCGCACGGCTCGCGCGCGCGGGGCTGGTCGCGCGCGACCCGGCCGTCGCGGCGGCGCTCGACGGCGACGAGCTCGCGTTGTCGGCACGCGGCGCGCAGAGACACTTTTTGTTCGCGACCGGCATGTCGCACGCGGCGCTGAAGCAGATCGAGCGAGCGCGGCATGCGACCAATTTGCTGCGCGGCGGCGTCTCGATCGCCGATACGGTCGGGGAGGCCGGCTTCTTCGATCAAGCGCATCTGTCGCGCTCGCTATCGCGGCTGATCGGGCTCACACCCGCGCGGATCGCGCGCGATGAGCGGCAGTTGTCGTTTTTGTACAAGACGCAGCCGCCGGCGCGCGGGTAGGCTCGCGGCGCTCGAGACGATTTCTCGGCTCGGTGACGTCTGGCCGGGCGCGGTCGGCAAACGGGAGAGGACGATGGCGAATCAAGCACAAGCGAGCGGCCGCGGCCGCACGATCGGCTGGGTGTTGAGCGGTCTCGCGATCGCGTTTTTATTGATGGACGCGACGATGAAGCTGCTCGCGCTCTCGGTCGTGCTCGAGACGAGCGGGCCGCTCGGCTTCCCGGGTGCCGCGATGGCGCGAGGCCTCGGCGTGCTGCTTCTCGTGTGCACGCTGCTCTATGCCGCGCCGCAGACCGCGGTGCTCGGCGCGATCCTGCTCACGGGCTATCTCGGCGGCGCGGTCGCGACGCACGTGCGCGTCGGCGATCCGCTGTTCTCGCACATCCTGTTCGGCGTCTACGTCGGCGTGTTTCTCTGGCTCGGCCTCTATCTGCGCGACGCGCGCCTGCGCGCGCTCGTGCCGCTGCGCTCGGCTTAAGCCTCGCTCAAGATCATCTCGCGTGTTCGCCGCGCCGGGCGGCACCATCGGCAGCACCTGCTCCTGCGTCGCGATCGGCGCGTGGATCAAGCACGGCCCCGGTGCTCGCAGCGCTTCCGCAAGCGCACGCCGAGGATCGACCGCGCGCTCGAGGTCGACCGCGTCGACGCCGAAGCCGCGCATCAGCGCGACGAAGTCCGGCGTGCGCGCGTACTCCGACGCGAACGTGCGCCGGCCGTAGAACAGCGTCTGCTGCTGATAGACCAGCCCCAGTGAGCGGTTGTTCATCAGCACGACCTTGACGTTCACGCGCTCTTCCGCGGCCGTCGCGAACTCCTGGAGGTTCATGAGTATCGAGCCGTCGCCCGAGAAGCACACGACCGTGCGCTCCGGGTAAGCGAGCGCGGCGCCGATCGCGGCCGGCAAGCCGAAGCCCATCGTGCCGAGGCCGCCAGAGGTGAGCCACTGGCGCGCGCGGCGTAGCGGATACGCCTGCGCGACCCACATCTGGTGCTGGCCGACGTCGGTCGCGACGAGCGCGTCGTCGTCGAGCACGGAGGCGACGGCGTGCACGAGGCCGTAAGGACTGCGCAGCGAATCGAGCCGCGGCATGTGGAATGGATGCAGCCGCTTCAGCGTGCGGACTCGCTCGAGCCACGCCGTGCGCGGGCGCGCACGGACGCGCGACAGCAGCGGCTCGAGCACGCGCGCGCGCGTCGGCCGCGATCGCCGAGCTGCGCGGCACGCAGCTTGTGGAGCTCGGCTGCGTCGATGTCGGCATGAATCACGCTCGCGTGCGGGCAAAACTCGGCGAGCTTGCCCGTCGCGCGGTCGTCGAATCGCGCGCCGACCGCGATCAGCAAGTCGCATTCGTCGAGCGCGTGGTTCGTGTACGGCGCGCCGTGCATCCCGAGCATGCCGAGCGCGAGCGGATGGTCGGCCGGCATGCAGCCGAGGCCCATCAGCGTCATCACGGTCGGCAGCGACGACCGCTCGGCGAGCGCGACCGCTGCCTTTGCGGCACCGGCGGCCACGACGCCGCCGCCGAGATAAAGAATCGGGCGCTCCGCTGCCTCGATCATCGCCGCCGCCTGCGCGAGAGCGTCGTCGTTTGCCAAGCGTGCTGCGTCCGGCACGCCGGGCTCCGGCCACTCCTCGACGTCGACATGCTCCGTCTGCACGTCCTTCGGGATGTCGATCAGCACCGGGCCCGGCCGGCCCGAGGCGGCGAGGCTGAACGCCGAGGGCACGACGCGGAGCAGGTCGCGCGCCGAGCGCACGAGGAAGTTGTGCTTCGTGACGGGCAGAGACAGTCCGAACGTGTCGACTTCCTGGAACGCGTCGGTGCCGAGCAGCGCGCGCGGCACCTGGCCCGTGATCGCAACGAGCGGGATCGAGTCGAGCTTCGCGTCGGCGATCGCGGTGATCAGGTTCGTCGCGCCGGGGCCTGACGATGCGATGCAGACGCCGGGTCGCCCGGTCGCGCGCGCGATGCCCTGCGCGATGAAGCCCGCGCCTTGCTCGTGGCGCGCGAGCACGTGGCGGATCGTGCCCGCGCGCGCGAGCGCGTCATAGAGCGGCAGCACCGCGCCGCCCGGGATGCCCGCGACGGTCGTCACGCCTTGCCGCTCGAGCAGGCGGACGACGAGCTCCGCGCCGCTGAAGCGCGGGACCAGAGCGGGCCGCTCGCGCGGTTCGCCTTCTGCGTGCGCGACGGCGTTCGTCGTGTTGTTGCGGATCATGGCTGCGAGCTCCTTCGTTCGTCATCCGGCGGTCGCCGGCGGAGCCCAAAAAGACGAAACCCCCGCCGGCTCGCACCGGCGGGGGTTTCTCGATTCAGTGACTATGCGTGATTAAACCCGGCCAGCGCGCTCGATTGCGTCTACTACGAGGACTACGAGCGCGCGCAGGCTGCGGCCGGCGTTCTGGCGGCGCGCGTGGGTTGCGATGTGTCGGGTCAGTGACATGGCTGCCGATTATGCAGGCCGACCGCCGAGTCTTCAACGGCGTTATGATCGGTCGGTCTCGCACCACAACAAAGGGGACGGCTCCATGGCGGACAACACGGTACGCGGGCGGTTCGTTTGGCACGAGCTTCTTACGCCGAACAAGGCGGCCGCACACGACTTCTATTCGAAGGCGGTCGGCTGGGAAAAGCAGGCGTGGGAGCAAGATCCTTCCTACACGATGTTCGCCGCGGCGAGCGGTCCGCTCGGAGCATCGATCGAGTCGCGCGAGGACGCGCCGCATTGGCGGCCGTACATCGGCACGCTCGACGTCGACGAGACGGTCGCTACCGCAACGGGCCTCGGAGCCAAAGTCCTCACGCCGCCGACGTCGCTGCCGAACGCCGGCCGGTTCGCCGTGCTCGAGGACCCGCACGGCGCGAAGGTTCGGCGTTCACTCGTCGCCGACGGAGCCGCGTCCCGAGACGCCGCCCGTTTACGGCGAGTTCTACTGGCACGAGCTCGCGACCACGGCCGATCCCGTCGCGACGTTCGCCTTCTATAAGGAGCTGTTCGGCTGGGACGAGGTCAGGCAATACGACATGGGCCCGATGGGCGTCTATCTCGTGTTCGGCCGCAACGGCCGCGAGATCGGTGGCGTGTTCGACAAGGGCAAGCAGGGCTTGCCCGGCGGCGCGTATTGGGTCGGCTACGTGCGCGTGCCGAGCATGGACGCGGCTGTCGCGACCGTGAAGGCCGAGCGCGGCACGCGTGTTGAACGGGCCGATGGAGGTGCCCAGCGGCGATTGGATCGCGCAGTTCAGCGACCCGCATGGTGCGTTTTTCGCGGTGCTCGTGAACGCGGCCGACACGAAGGCCGCACGTAAATCGAAACCAAAGGCGGCGAAGAAAGCGTCCAAGAAGACCGCGACGAAGCCGGCCAAGAAATCGAGCGCCAAGAAGTCGAGCGCCAAGAAGTCGAGCCCCAAGAAGTCGAGCAAGACGAAAGTCGTTCGCAAAGCAGCGAAGAAGAAGGGCAAGAAGAAGGCAGCGAAGCGCGGCGCGAAGAGGTCGGGGAAGAAGGCCGCTAACAAGAAGCGCGCGAAAGTCGGCAAGTCGCCCCGCCGCAAGACCAAGCGTCGGTAGATCTAGACTCAGTGCCGGAGCGCGCGGCGTGTGCCGCGCGCTCCGACGTCGGCTATTTCTTCAACGCGTTCATCACGACTTCGGAGACGAAGCCGAATATCGCGCCGATGATGATCGAGAGGATCGTCGGCAACAGCGCCGAAGTCGCTGTCATGTCCTTGCCGAGCAGGATCAGGCCCGCGATGCTCGCGAAGCCGTAGACGCTCGCCGGGATCGTACCGAGCAGCGGGATCGCCGACGCGAGACAGATCACGGCCGCGCCGAGTCCGACCGCGACCGGCGCCGCGAACGCGCCGAGCGAGCCGAGCTGCGCCGCCAGCAGCACGGCCGCCATGCCGACGACCGCGCCGAAGCTCATGCAGACGATCGTGTTGCGTGTGCCCGTGACCTTCCCGCCCGAGTGATAGTGGCAGCCCCAAGCGATGAACGCCTGCCACACCTGCAGGTGGGCCGCGACGACTGCGGCCGGAACGAGAAAGAGCCAAGTGGCTGCGACGGCGAGCACGCCGACCGAGAGCGCGAGCGCAATGAGAGCGGGCATGACTGTCTCCTGTTGTTGCTTGTTATGGATGACGTCGATGCGACCGAGCCGTCGGCCGCGCCGTCGGGCGAGCGACAATTGCTCCGCGGTCCCCAATCCCCGCGGATGGCTTCTTATTCGAGATGAGCGCCCCCCGGCGACCGCCGTAGTCTCGGGAATTAACCCGAGCGGTGCAAGGGAGACACCGCGGTCTCGTGCCTTCAGGCCGAACCACGCCAGCTCTGAGAGGATTCGGGCGCTATGATCGGCGCGGTTCGCGCTTTCGGCGCTCGTTTCGGCACTCATGGGGGAAGAATGAAAACATCGTTGTTGGCTACGCTTGCGCTCTCATTCGCGTCCGCACTGGCGGCGCCATCGTCGGCGCAGGACCTCACGATCACGAACGCTCACATCGTCGTCGGCAACGGCACGGTGATCGACAAGGGCTCGATCGTCGTCCGCGGCGGCAAGATCGTGTCCGTGGCGGCGGGCGCGCCGTCGGCGAAGAGCGGCCAGACGATCGACGCGAAGGGCATGTCCGCGATGGCGGGCTTCATCGACGCGCACAAGCACGTGAACACCGGCCCCGACGAGAAGGCCCAGATGCAGCGCCTGCTCGAGGCCGGCTACACGACCGTTCTCTCGGGCGGCGGCCCGGCGGACGGCAACATCACGCTGCGCGATCACATCGAGCAAGGATTGATCAATGGACCACGGATCATTCCGTCGGGCTCGCTGCGTCTCGCGAATCACACGCCCGAGTCCGCGCGCGAAGAGATTCGCAAGATGGCGGCGCTCGGTATCAAGTACACCGGCGAGATCGCGCTCACGCCGGTGCCGGGCCCGAGCGAGAAGGAGCTCGAGACGCTGCGCGCCGTGCTCGACGAGGCGAAGAAGGTCGGCGTCCTCGTGCAGGTCCACGCCGTGAGCTCGCCCGCGATGATGGCCGCGGTGAATTTGGGCATTCCGCTGCTCGTGCACATCCCGAACAAGGACTGGGTCAGCAAGGAAGACGCCGCGAAGATCGCGGCTTCGGGCACGAAAGCGTTGATGACGATCGGCTTCGGCGCGCCGGTGTTCGGCGTGTTCGCGAACGACAACAAGCCGCGCTTTCGCGACGGCAAGGACTGGCCGTCGGGCATCGTCGACGGCGTGCGGCTCGGCGAAGAGGCCGGCTACATGATCGTCAACGCGCGCACGCTGTTCGACGCGGGCGTGATCCTCGGCTACTGCACCGACACGGTTTACGACGCGGTCGCCGGTCTCGAGCACGAGCTCAAGTCGATGAACGTGGTGTTCTCGACGATCGACATGATCAAGATCATGGGCCCGAACACCGCGTCCTACATCCAGATGCAGGACCAGCTCGGCACGCTCGAGG
Source organism: uncultured Gammaproteobacteria bacterium (assembly GCA_963841645.1). Classification (GTDB taxonomy): domain Bacteria; phylum Pseudomonadota; class Gammaproteobacteria; order Steroidobacterales; family Rariloculaceae; genus FEN-1219. The sequence continues at coordinate 82,553 of CAWJDS010000002.1, forward strand.
CCGGCAAGCTCGCCGACATCGTGCTGCTCGCCGGCGATCCGCTCGAGGGCTACTGGAACTGGCTCAAGGCGAAGGTCGTCGTGAAGCAGGGCAAGATCGTCGTCGACAAGCGCTAGCGCGCGGCGAGCCGAGGTGCTCGCGTTGGCGCGGAGCCGTGGCGATATCTCGGGCCGGTGACGATCATCCAGGCGGTAACGCCGAGCGCCGACCGCGAAATAACTGCTCACAAAGTTGGAAATTATCGGAATCTGTGCGACAAAAGGCAGCGTTTCGCAACACGCGGGGTCTCGAAGTGTTGCAGGCGACGGTAACAACTTACTCACTCAATGAACGGGGGGTACTTGTATGAGCATGCTCCAGACAGGCCGTCGGGCGCTGTCCTGGGCGGCGTACTCGCGCTCGGAACGTCGACAGAGCTCACGGGTTCGCTCAGCAGCCCGCGGGCGCACAGGCCCAAGGCAATCTAGAAGAGATCGTCGTGACGGGCTCGCGCATCGCACGCCGCGACTTCCGTCGCAGTCGCCGATCGTGACCGTCGACAAAGCGCCTTCACGTACGCGGACCGCCATCGGTCTCGAAGCGACGCTCGACCAGTTGCCGCAGTTCAACATGACGGGTGCCGGCTCGCAGGCGAATATGGTGCGTCGTCGACGCCGTTCCCGCAGGCGAATGCCGCGCCGGGCGCGGCGACGTGAACCTGCGCGGCCTCGGTTTGAACCGCAGCCTCGTGCTGCTCGACGGGCGACGCGCGCAGCCGGTCAACGGCTATCTCGTCGTCGACCTCAACACGATCCCGGCGGCCGCGATCGACAGGGTCGAGGTCATCACGGGTGGCGCGGCGGCCGTGTATGGCGCAGACGCGATCGCGGGCGTCGTCAACTTCGTGCTCAAGAAGAACTTCGAAGGCGTGCGATCGACGTGCGCCAGCCATGAGCGAGCAGGGCGACGGCAAGGAGAGCCACCGTCAACGGTCTCCTCGGCGCGACGTTCGCCGACGGCCGCGGCTCGGTCATGATCGGCGCGGACTACAGCGAAGCGCGACATCATCTTCGGCAAGGACCGTGACTGGGTCGTCCGGGGATGGAACGATCCGGGCACGAACGCACGGCGGTCTCGGTAGCTCGAATCTGTCCCAGTTGGTGCACGCCGCGGCTCCCGGCCGGTGCGGGCCATGCCGCCGCCGGCGGCTTGCCGGCTATCCGCTCTCGACCGGCGGCACGTTACTACATCGATCAGAACGGCCACGTCTTCGACAACGCAAGCGCCGCAGGACCCGACGCATCCGTACACGGGTCCGCTCGGCGGCGACTCGGGGTACAAGATCAATCCGGACGGCTCGCTCGGCTTCAACGATCAACCGCACACCTACCTGCAGGTGCCGCTCGAGCGTTACTCGTTGTTCGGCTCGGGCCACATCGCGCTGTCGGACAAGGTCGAGGCGTTCACGCAGCTGAACTTCACCGAGAACTACACGGTCGCGCAGGGCTTCACGTCGAGCGTGTTCAACGTCTGGTCGCCGCACGGTGCCCGTACACCCAGCCTGTCGACGATCCGGCCTCGCCGACGTTCGGAATCCGCCGTGCTCCCGCCCGGCGCAGACGGGGCTGCATCCGGTGCCGGCCGAGGTCGCGAGCGCTGCTGAATCAGCGGCACGCCGGCACCCTGCCGGGCAGGACGAACTATCCGTGGACCTACGCCGGCGGCATGGACTACTTCGGCAACTTCAGACCGACACGACGACCGACGTCTACCAGGTCGTCGGCGGCTTGCGCGGCGACTTCACGGTCAGGGACAACGACTGGAGCTGGAACGTGTACGCGTCGCACGGCAACACGGAGCGTGAACGCCTATCAGCCCGAAGGGTTCCCGTACTTGCCGAGAGTGCAGAACCTGTTCAACGCGAACCAGTACGGCATGAACTTCGACAACTCGTCGTTGCCGGGATACTCGCCGGTCGCGGTGACGGGGCACTGCACGTCGGGTCTGCCGATCTTCAATCCGAACGGCAGCGTGAACAATACGCCGTCCGCGTCGCAGGACTGCTCCGACTACGTCGTGCTGCGGATGAACTCGGTCACGACGCTCGAGCAGAACATCTTCGAAGGCACGGTGACGGGCACGATCCTGAACATGGCGGGCGGGCCTCTGCAGTTCGCGGCCGGCGTCGACTACCGGAAGGAGATCTTCGGCTTCCAGCCGGATTCGGGCTACAACGCGAACCAGGACTTCCCGAACGTCATTCAGAACATCGTGCTGCCGGTCTCGGTCAACGGCTCGACGGACGTGAAGGAAGTCTATGGCGAGCTCGCGATCCCGCTGTTCAAGAACAATCGGATCGAGATCGATCCGGGCTTCCGTTACTCGGACTACGACACGGTCGGCAAGGTCTCGACCTACAAGCTGCTCGGCAGCTTGAAGATCACGGATCGCGTCCGCTTCCGCGGCGGCTACCAGTACGCGAACCGCGCGCCGAACATCGTCGAGCTGTACACGCCGAAGGGCGGAAGCTCGCTCGACTTCAACGCGACCGGACCCGTGCGGCAACTGGGCCGGTAGGCCCTGCCAACCTGACGCAGTGTACGGTAACGGCGCGGACAATCCGAACCGCGTCAACGTGCAGACGCTGTGCCAATATCCTGATGACGAGGGACGGCGCGCCTGCATCGTTCTACGTGCCGGGCACCGCCGAGCGCCGACAATTACCAGTTCAACGTGTTCGGCGCTTCGTTCTACTTCCCGCTCTCTCTCGCGATCCAGGAAGGCAACCGAAGCTCGACACCGAGTCGGCCGATACGTACACCGCGGGCGTCGTCTGAACTCGCCGATCGGCTCACGTTCAGCGCTCGACTGGTACCAGGTCAAGCTCGACAAGGCGATCGCGATCCCGGGTCACGAGGCCGTCTATCAGCAGTGTCTCGATGCGAAGTTCAACTCGTTGATCGGGTCCGCTCCGGGCTCGCACACGGGCGCCGAGCTCGCGGCCGCGAATCCGTTCTGCTCGCTGATCCAGCGCGAGTACGTCGGCGACGGCCCTCCGGGCACGCCGGGCAACTGTCGGCGGCGGATCGCAAGTTCAAGGCGCAGTACATCAACACTGGCGGCATCCAGGACGAGGGTTACGACATCCAGGTCGACTGGGGCATCGGCAACTTCAACGTCAACTTCCAGACGAGCTTCCTCGATCTCTACTCGGTGTCGCCGTTCCCCGGCGCCGCCTTCATCGACTACACCGGCACGACGCACAACTCGTCGTTCGACTACCGGTTCTTCTCGACGGTGCGTTGGGGCAAGGGACCGATGTCGGTCGGTGCTGCGCATGCAGTATCTTCCGTCGCTCAAGCCTCATTCCGGGTGCCTCATCTTCCGTGTTCGGCATCGACTCGCACCAGCAGCTCGATCTCTTCGGCAGCTGGAACTTCAAGCAGCGCTGGCAGTTGCGCGGCGGCATCGACAACCTACTCAACGAGGATCCCGAGTGGGTCGGCCGACGACCATCGAACAACGCGATCGGAACGACGAACTCGAATTACGATACGATCGGTCGTCGTGTTTCCTCGGTCTGCGAGGTCAGGCTGTGACGGACGCAGGCGTGAGTTGGCGAACCGTCACTGTTTGAAATCCCGCCCACGGAGGCCGCTCGGCCTCCGCGGGGCGGGGTCAGCTCTCGCGGATCGATCGCTCGATCTCAGACGCCGGCTCTGCCGAGCGTATCGACGATCTGGCGCAGCACGTCCGCGACCGCGGGGTGGTCCGCTTCGAAGCGCACGGCGAGCTCCTCGATCGGCTCGAGCGTCGTCTTCGGCGTCGCGCCTTTGCCCAAGCGCCGTCTCGATGTCGCGCGCGACGGTCGTGAGCAGCTTCCGCGACTCGCCGTCGAGCGACTTCGCGCGCGCCGAGCCGTGTGTGCAGCTGCGCTAGCAGGTCACGAAGATCCTCATCGCTCATCGTTCTTCTCCTTACGATTTCCGCTTGTCTCGCCTCGCAGCCCTGGCTTACGCTGCCGCCACTCGGCGGCCGATTCAAGCTCGCCGCGCACTGGAGGATACTTCGTGGCTATCGACAACGCTCGTCGCTTCGCCGTTCTCGCGTCGCTTGCCGCGCTGATCGGCGCGTGCGGTCAGCCGGGCGGCTCCGCACCGGCCGCGAAGCAAGCCGCGCCGACCGCGCAGTCCGCCGCGATCACGAGCAACTTGAAGCCGCTGCCGGGCCACGAGAAGGACGCGCCGCCGCTCACGAAGAAGAGCACCGTGCGCATGCAGACCACGGCCGGCGAGCTCGTGATCGACGTGTTCCCCGACGCCGCCCCGCACGCGGCGCAGCGGTTCCTCGAGCTCGTGAGCTCGGGGTTCTACGACGACACGCCGATCTCGCGCGTCGTGCCGGACTTCGTCGCGCAGTTCGGCGTCAACTGGCGCGAGCCGCACAAGGCCTGGAAGGACAAGGACTTCGACGACGATCCGACCTACTACGCGCTCGAGCGCGGCACGCTGGCGTTCGCGAAGTCCGGTCAGAACATGAACTCGACGCAGGTGTTCATCAATTACAAAGAGAACAATCGGCTTGCGGAGCCGCGCTACAACTTCACGGTGTTCGGCGAGGTCGTGAGCGGCATGGACGTCGTCGACAAGTTCTTGCGCGTGGGCGATCCGAGCCTCGGCCTCGACCAGAATCGTCTCTGGCAGGACGGCGGCGCTTACCTCGATTCTCTCGCCGAGAAGCCGACGATGATCCAGCACGCCGAGGTCGTCGGCGCGGCGAAGTGACGACGGCGGCCATCGAGTGACAGCGGCTCGCTCCGCTTTGCGCGCTCTCGCTCTCGTCGCGTCGTTCGCGCTCGTCTCGCTCGCGAGCAACGCGCGCGCGCTCGAGGTATGGCTCGCGAGCACGCAGAGCTGCAATAGCTGCGACATCTATCAGCGCGCTGCGCAATCGCGCGGCTACGGGCGCGCGCTGCGCTACGCGGATGGCGCCGGGCTCACGATCCCGATCCTGTCCATAGAGAAGAGCGCGCTCGCATCCGATGTGCTTGCGCAATTGCCCGAAGACGTCGGCCCGCGCAGCAAGTACTGGGATGTGACGCTGCTCGTGCTCGTCGTCGACGCGGGGCGCGTGATGTCCGCCGGCAACATCGCCGAGTCGGCCGACAACGACGAGCTGCGTCACTCTCGGGCGGTGATGTTCCCGCCGTCTGCGCCTGCGGACGGCGATCCGGCACTGCGCGACGAGAATCTCTATCCGGCGTTCTTCGCGAGCCACTGGAATCTCGAATACTTCGTCGACGTCGCGCTCGGTAAGCGGCCGAAGCGGATCGCGAAGCCGCCGGTCGACCTCGCGTCGCCGAATTTCGCATCACTCGCACCGCGCAACGTGATCCTTTGGGGCTCGGCATCGACGCCGCTCGCGCATGCGCTGTTCATTCCGACGCGGCTCCGCGAGATCCGCACGTCAATCGAGGGACTGAAGATCGGCGGCCTCCGCTTCGTCACGCTCGACGGCCACGGACCGGGCGTCGACGGCAACGACACGAGCTATATCGAGGGCGGCCGCACGCTGTTCAAGCGCGCCGACGTCCACGCCGACTACGCCGCGGACGCCGCGGGGTTGAGCAGCGTGCTGACCGGCGTCCTGCGCGCGGACCACGCGCGCACGTTGCTCGTGCAAGCGGGGCACGCCGGACCGACCGGCGCGCCGCTGTGGGGCCACGGCCTCACGCTGTCGCCGGCCGACATCGAGCCGATCAAACGCGAATCGAGCGGCGAGCTGCTGATGGTTAGCGGCGTGTGCAATGGCGGTCAGTTCGCGAAGGCCGTGCAGTGCGGGTTCTTCGCCGCTCATCCCGACGTCCGCGCGAGCGGCTGTCAGCTGTCGCCCGCAGCGCTCCAAACGTCCGACGACTATCTGCGCCACTTCTTCCGCGGGGCGACGGTTGGAGCGACGAACGGCGATTCTCGCAAGCGCGGCGGTGCAATGCCCGCGACGCTCTACGACGCGCACTGGTATGCATCGGCGCGCCTCGAGGACGAAGCGATCAGCTACACGACCACCGACGCGCTGATCGACGACTATTTCGCGGCGCATCCGGACAAGCTGCCCGAGTCGCTCACCGTCGCCGCGATCCGGAGCGCGGCGCCGGCGGTCGGCCGTGCCGAGGCCGAGGCCGCGACGGCGCTGACGGCCGGGCTCGCGCCGGAGACGCCGATCCCGCTCTTAGGATTCGTCGAGCTCAACCACGAGGCCGACGCGAAGCTCGCCGACGCGCGCGAGCTTTCCTCGGCAGAACGCAACCGGATCGTCGCGTTGCCGTACAAGCTCGTGCTGCCGATGCTCGCGCGGCGAATCGCATATGCCGGCCTCCGCGTGCAGGATCCCGCGTTCGCGGCCGCGTCGGCCTGCGAAAAGCAGTCTCTGCCGCAATTCCTGGGGACCGCGCGAGCCCGCTGATCGACCGAGTCCCGCGCGATGCAGGTAGCGGTGCAAATAGCTACCTCGCCGCCACTCGCGTGCTCGATGGTTTCAACTTAGTATCGCGTGTTTGCGTCGCCCCAAGGGGTCGACAGAGCCTCGCGACGCGCTACTGAAGTGTGGGATAGACCATGAGCAGCCCGACATTCAAGGCGTTTGCGCTCGCCGCGTCGATGTTCGTCGCCGCGTCCGTCGGCGCTCAACAGGTGGCCAACATCGGCTTCAAGAGCGTCGGCCGTGCCGCTCCGCTCGCGGCCGATCTCACCAACCAAGAGATCGTCGGCGCGGGTTTCCCGATCACTCTCGCCGTGCCCGGCGATCTGACGACGGCGAAGATCGGCGACTTCGTCGGCTCTGCGCGCGACGGTCAATCTCCCGAGGGCGTAACCCCGCTCGCCGTCGACCTCTATCACGACGAAGGACTTCTACAAGGACAAGGATCTTTGGACGGATCCGCGCTACTTCCGCTGCAATAGCCCGGTCGCGATCGAGGAGCAGTACGGAGCGAACGGCCCGAAGCTGATCGCCGAGGCGGGCCCGTCCAAAGCCGCGTGGGGTTACTGCAATCGCGACTATCCGCGCGCGGCGATCGTGAGCCCGTATCCGTTCAAGACCGCGCAAGAGCACTACGAGGCGTTGCTCGCGGAGACGAAGAAGCGCGGCGGCCCGACGATCCACACGTATGCAAACGCTGCCGAGCGAGTGGAACGGCCGCTATGCGCATCCGGGCTTCACGAACGACTACTGGTACAGGATGCGTCACAACCAGATGACGACGATCTTGTCGCTGCTCACGCCCGAGTATCAGCAGCGGATGGTGCAGCAGGCCTATCACGAAGGCGTCGACAACCACGCCGCAGTGGCCGTCGCAGTACTGCTGGCCCGAAGGCTTCATGCGCCGTTGGCACGAGTTCGCGACCTGGGAATGGAACGTGATGGTGACGCCCGACATGGTGCAGATCCTCGCGGGCGTCGCGCGCAACTTCATCACCAACATCAACATCGGCCGCAGCTTCAAGATGGAGGGCAACGTGCCGCGCCTCGGCGCCGACGTGCCGCGCTGGTACGGCGAGACGATCGGCTTCTGGGACAAGGACACGCTGATCACGTGGACGTCGAACATCCAGGGCTGGATGGTGCACGGCGCGTTCGAGTACTCGAACAAGATGCAGACGATCGAGATCTACACGCCGAACCGCGACGCGAAGGGCAAGTTCCTAGGGCTGAATCACGAGGCGATCTTTTACGATCCGGACGCGCTCGTGCAGCCGGTGCGGATCGTTCGCAACTACAAGAAGATCGCTAACTTCAAAGACGTCGAGCCTTATGTCTTCATCGAGTGCGTGCCGACGATCTTCCCGGTGGAAGGGAGAGCGACACCCGAGTCGCCTGGTACTTTTATTCAATACGAAGTTCCCGATATGTATGGCCGTCCCTGGGCCCATATCTGGGAGAAGTACTTCGAGCAGGGTATGCAGAAGCCGCAAAGCGAAGATATCTTCACGTTTAAATGAGCGCCGAATGAGATAATGGCGCGCCAGGTCAAGGATTCAACGGAGAACGGTCTTGAACAGCAAAGCGACTGGAATTTTCGGTGCGGTGGTGGCAGCCGCGGTCGTCGGACTGGTGACGCCCGTGCAGGCGCACCACTCGTTCGCGATTTTCGATGCGGAACAGACCAAGGTGTTCACGGGCGTCGTAACGCGCGTGAATCCCGATGCGAACCACCTGCAGATTTTCTTCGCCCCGATGAATGCGGAACGCAAGAACGTCGAGCGCGGAGCCGACGGCAAGCCCGTCATCTGGGCCGTCGAGATGGAAGGCTCGGCGCAGGCGGCGACGATGGGCATCTCGGTGAACTCGTTCCCGCCCGGCACGGTCTTCAGCGTCGCGCTGCACCCGTTGCGCAGCGGCGAGCCCGCGGGCAGCCGGCGTGACACGGGCGCGATCTACAAGTGCCCGGAGAAGACGCCGCCGGCGGCCGGCAAGAACTGCGACTCCGTCGAAGGTCACACGACCATCGGTACCGGACCGTTGCCGGAGCCGACACTCGTCAAGTAAGCCCCGGAGCGGCTCATGTTTCGCGACTTCGCGGAGTGGCTCCAGACCACGGGCATCAGCGTGAAGGTCCAGTCGATCAGTTGGATCATCCCGGTGCTGCAGTCGATCCACATCTTGATGATCGGCATCGTGTTCGTCTCGAGCCTCATGATCACGCTACGCGTGCGTCGGCAGCATGCGCTCGGACGAGCCGTTCGCGACGGTGTGGGGCCGCTTCGCTCCATGGATGTGGAGCGGGCTCGTCGTGATGGCGCTGACGGGTCTCGTGCTGATCATCGGCGAGCCGGTGCGCGAGTTCACCGCGCTGTCGTTCTGGCTCAAGATGTCGCTGCTCGTGATCAGCATCTTCGAGCATTCTGATTTTCGGGCGCACGCTGCGGCCCGAAGCGCGCACGTCGCCGAGCGCCGGAGTTCTCGGTGGGAAGGAAAGCCGCGGCGCTCGCCACCGTCGTGCTCTGGCTCGCGATCATCTTCCTCGGCCGCGCGATCGCCTACGACGACGAAGTCTGGGGATCGCTGTCGCTGCACGCCTGATGCTCTGACCAGACCACGTATGGATCGTACCGAGCATCGTCAGAGTGATCGAGAGCTCCGCTCCTGGCCGAGTGGATGCGCATGTCGCTGAAGTCGATGCCGATCGTCGAGGCGATTCACGTGCTGACGGCGGCGATCGTGTTCGGCACGATTCTCATCGTCGACCTGCGCTTGCTCGGCTTCCCGAACACGCGTCGGTCGTTCACACGGATCGAGCACGAGATTCTGCGCTACACCTGGGGCGCGTTCATCATCTCCGTCGTGACCGGCGTGTTGATGTTCGCGGCGAACGCGACCACGTACTACGGCAACACGGCGTTCCGCTTGAAGATGCTCGCGCTGCTTCTCGCGGGCGTGAATATGGCCGTGTTCGAGCTCGTGACCAAGCGCGGCGTCGCAAGCTGGGACAAAGACGTCACGCCGGCGCGCGGCGCGCGCTTCGCCGGAGCTGCCTCGATCGTGATCTGGACCGCCGTGATCTTCATTGCACGCTGGATCGCCTGGACGAAGGGCTATAGCGCCGGGGAAACGATCCCGGACAACGTCAACTTCGACTTCTCGACGCAGTAATTCCGCGCGTCCGGCCGCGCCGGCGCCGCTCCTTATAGATCCTTCGCGATAGACCCGTCCCACCGTCGGCGCTCGACGGAGCGGCTCTTATGTCAGCCGCCCGGAGCGGCATTCTCAGGGCGTGGCGCGGGTGCGTAGCTCGGTTACAACAAAAACCGGGAATAACGCATTCCGCCAGCAGCCTCACTCCCAGTAGCGCAAATGCTAGGGTTCCGGCTAGACTCCGCAACGCGACGTCGTTCGCAAGCCATTCGGCTAGTGGGGAAACGCGACATCGGGGTGCGTTTCACTGCGTAAGGGTGGGAAATCAGTGGGGGTGCATTATGTCGCTATCTGACCGTGCTCGTCGCAGAGCTCCGTATCTTTTTCTGTCACCGCTGGCGGCGGCCATCTTGGCTACGCCCGCGTTCGCTCAGCAGCAGCCGGGCGGCCCGGCAGGTGGTCTCGAAGAGATCATCGTGACGGCGGAGTTCCGCTCGTCGAGCGTTCAAGACACGCCGATCGCAATCACGGCGGTCAACTGCCGAGATGCTCGAGGCGCGCAGCCAGACGAATCTATTCCAGATCACGGCGAATGCGCCGAACGTCTCGTTGCGGCCCGCAAACTCTTCGTTCGGTAGCGCGCTCGTCGCGTACATCCGCGGCATCGGCCAGACGGACTTCAACCCGTCCGTCGAGCCGGGCATCGGCGTCTACGTCGACGACGTCTACTACTCGACGATCACGGGCAACCTGCTCGATCTCCTCGACCTCGACCGCGTCGAAGTCCTGCGCGGCCCGCAAGGCACGCTCGCCGGACGCAACGCGATCGGCGGCGCGCTCAAGCTGTTCACGCGCAAGCCGGACGGCAAGGACGACATCAACCTCTCGTTGACGAAGGGCGAGTTCAACCGCACCGACGTCAAGGGTGCGGGTGGCTTGACGATCTCCGACAAGCTCCACGTCCGCATAGCGGGCATGGCGCGGTCGATGGACGGTTACGTGACGCGCCTCGACTACGCGTGCGTGAACCATCTGCCGCCTCCGGGGCAACCCGGCGGTTTGCCGACCTATATTCAGGCGGCCGGCTGCAAGCTCGGCACGGAAGGCGGGCAGTCCTATGCCTCGGGCCGGTTCTCGATGCGTTGGGACGCGACCGACAGATTCTCGCTCGACGTCACGGGGAGCATCACGAACGACAACTCGGAGTCGCAGCCGAGCGTGCTCGTGGCCGCGGACTCGCACGCGGGATCGAGCTTCCCGATGGTTGACGCCGAATGGGCCGGTTGCGCCGCCGTTTGCTTCCTCGTGACTTCAACAACCCGACGTTCATCGCCGCGGGCGGCCCCCCGGTAGCACCCAGGTGCCGATCTACTACGACAACAACCGCAACGGCGTCTTCGACGCGGGCATCGACGTTCCGTTCGACAACCGGTTCGTGACCGGCGGCAAGTACATCAACTATTCGACGTACATCAACGACGGCAAGAGCACGCCGAGCCCGCTGTTTCAAGGAGGCGTCGCGAACGCGAACATCGCGCTCTACAAGCCGGACGTGCTCACGCCGGTCAACACGCTGCATTCGTGGGATACCGCGATCAATCTGAACTGGAAGCTCAGCGACCAGTGGTCGTTCCTGTCGGTTTCCTCGTACCGCACGTACAAGAACAATCTTCACGGAAGACACCGACGGCTCGCCGCTCGCGGCGCAGCAGCTGCTTCAAGTGCTGGACCACGATCAGTGGACGCAGGAGCTGCGGCTCAGCGGAACCTACAGCAAAGTCGATCTCACGTTCGGCCTGTTCTATCTCGACCAAAAGACGAACGAGGACGCGCGCGTCGACCTGCCGTACGTCGGGTTCGACTTCATCCACGGCCCCGACTTCGTGCCGGCGACGAACAAGGCGGTCTACGCAAACGCGGCGATTCATCTGACGCAGAAGTTGGACCTCTCGGTCGGCACGCGCTACTCGAAGGACGAGAAGAGCTACACGTTCCAGCGGCACAATCCCGACGGCACGCTGCCCCAGCCGTGCACGACGGCCTGGTTCTGGGAGGCGGGAAATCCCTCGAACTGCGGCGTCGTTCGGTCTCAGACGGCCTGAAGTCGTACGTTCTCCGGCAGCCACACGGACTATCGCGTGGTGCTGTCCGACAACCTCACCGACAACGTGATGATCTACGGTCAGCTGTCGACGGGCTACAAGGCCGGCGGCGTCAACGCGCGTCCGTTCTTCCCGAGCCAGTTGCACTCGTTCGAGCCCGAGACGCTCGATAGCTACGAGGTCGGCATCAAGAGCACGTTCCACCGGACGTTACGGCTCAACGCGGCGGTCTTCTACAACGACTACAAGGACATCCAGCTGCCGCTCACGAGCTGCTTCTTCGCGCCGCCGGCCGAGCAGGTGCCGTGCGCGAGCCAGGCCAACATCGGCAGCGCGCATGTCAATGGTGTCGAGGTCGAGGCCGAGTGGAATCCCGGACGATTCTCGCTCGACGCGTCGTTTAGCAATCTGAACTTCAACTACTACAAGACCGATCCGCTCGGGTCCGTCACGACCGACATGATCTCGCCGTTCACTCCGGAGAATAAGGCGAGCGTGGGCTTGCAGTACGAGTTCGGCCTCGGTAAGCACGGCAGCATCACGCCGCGGCTCGACGTGGCCTACACCGACCAGGTCTATGCGGCCGCGGTCAACGCGCCGACGAATCTGATCGACGCTTATACGCTTGGCCAACGTGCGCGTTACCTGGCGGTCGGAAGACGAAGCATGGCGTGTCGCGCTCGAGGGCACGAACATCACCGACAAGTACTACTACTTGACGCTGTTCGACCTCTCGCGAAACGCGGCGGGCTACATCAACGGCCAGCCGGGCCGCCCCGAGGAGTGGGCGATCACGTTCACTCGTAACTTCAACCGCTAAAAGTACTGGACCTTACGAAGGCCCCTCGCCGCGCGCCGAATCGGCGCCCGGCGCAGGGGCCTTCCCTTTTTCGCGGCGGCGCTTGGAGACTGTGCGACGTCGATGCGACGCCCGTTTGCAGCACACGAGATGGCGACGAAGTTTCTAAACCCCCGCGAGATTCATGCGCCGGTGGGTCCTTACTCGCACACGGCCTTGGTTGCCCCGGGCGACCAGATCCTTTTTCTCGCGGGTCAGGTCGGCATTCGTCCGGACGGCTCGATTCCCGACGGCTTCGCAGAGCAAGCCGAGGTCACGTTCGAGAACGTTCGCGCTTGCCTCGCGGCGCATGGGGTCGGCGTGGACGCGGTCGTGAAGCTCGGAGTCTTCGTGCTGCCCGGCCAGGATCTTCAAGTCCTGCGCGCGGTTCGCGAGAAGCACTTCGGCGCGCATCGGCCGACCTCGACCACCGTTTGTGTGCCGCAGCTCGCGAGCCCGGCGTTCCTCGTCGAGGTCGAAGCGATTGCCGTCAAGCGCACCGAGTAGAGGCCGGCCGCGAGCCGACGGCGAATGAGCGGTCGCGTTGCGATCACGGGTGCTTCGGGACAGCTCGGCCGGCTCGTCGCGGAGCGTGTGCTCGCGCAGTGCGCGCCGCGCGACGTGATCCTCGCGACGCGCTCGCCGAACGCGCTCAGCGACTTCGCGGCGCGCGGCGCCGAGATTCGCCGCGCGGACTTCGACGAGCCGGGCTCGTTGCGCGACGCGCTCGTCGGCGCCGAGCGAGTGTTGCTGATCAGCGCAACGGATCTCGAGCGGCGCGTCGCGCAGCACCGAGCCGCGATCGCGGCGGCCGAGGCCGCCGGCGTGCGCAGCGTGATCTATACGTCGGGATCGATGCCCGAACCGCCCAATCCTGCCGCCGTCGCACCGAGCCACTACGCGACCGAGCAGGCGCTCGCGGCAAGCGGCCTCGCCTGGACGTTGCTCCGTAACAGCTTGTACGCAGACTACCAATTGCACGAGGCCTTGCACGCGATCGAGACGGGCGTGCTTGCGCACAATCGCGGCGGCGGCCGCGTCGCGTACGTCGCGCGGGACGACTGCGCGGCGGCCGCGGCGGCGGTGCTGCTGCAAGACGGACACGATGGCGCTGTCTACGACATCACGGGCCCTGAGAGCTACAGCGCCGAGGCGCTCGCGTCACTCTACGGAGACCTCGGCGGTAAACCTGTCGCACTTCGCCCGATCGACGACGCGACGTTCGTCGCGGGGCTCGTCGGCAGCTCGACGGACGGTCATCTGCGTTACGGCGCCGAGCTGCTCGCATCGTTCGGCCGCGCGATCCGCGAGGGCTTCCTCGACGTTCGCAGCGATGCGGTCGCGAAGCTCACGGGTCGGACGCCGCGCACGCTGCGCGACGTGCTCGAGCCGCACGTGCGTGGAGCCTCCGCGCGCGAGGTTCCCAGAGCGCGTAAACCGACTCGTCGCGCCGCGGCGATGCTGGGCTGCCGCGCGGGCCAAAGCGGTCTCCCGGGTTTTGGGACGCCGTTTTAGATTCTGCGAGCCTCGGCCGCCTGCGCGGCGCTCTCCTAGGCGCCCGATCCCGCTGGCACAGAAGCTGCAAAAGGAACGGCAACGAAAGACTCATTCGGCGGCCGTAAAGCTAGCTCCCGAGGGATCGGTCACCCCGTTGGTTCACCCCCCCCAAAAATTGAACCAATGCCGATCCCTCGTTTTTCTTCCGAAAGCCGTCTGCCGATTACGCTAGCGCGAGCAGCGCATTCCGGAGTCGTCCGACATCGATGGGTTTCGGCAGGTATGCGTGGACGCGGAGATCCTTGGTGCGGTGGCGTAGGTCTGGCACGGAATGGGCCGTCACGAAAATGACCGGGATCATGCCCATGCGCTGAATGGCGTGCGCAACCGCGACGCCATCCATACCGGGTAGGCGCCAATCGCAGATCAATACGTCGGGGTGGAAAGCTCGGGCCTTGGCGATCGCAGCGTAGCCGTCGCCTGCAGTCTCGAGCTCGTACCCTTGACTTGCGAGGATGAGCGCCAGCGCATCCCGCGCGTCGTCATCGTCCTCGACGACAAGAACCCTCTGAGTCATAACATCCAACGTCCTTATTGGCCTCGTTCGCTCAGCCCACCGACCTCGTTGCGGTGGCGTCGCTTTCGCGCGGCATGCGAATAGTGAATACACATCCCATGCCAAGTCCGGGGCTTTTTGCGCGCAGCGATCCTCCGTGGCTCTTGATCAGGTTGTCCGCAATCGCGAGTCCGAGCCCAAGTCCCTTGTGTGAACCCTTCGCCGATCCAGCGCGCCAAAACGGCGTAAACACCTGCCCAAGATCTTCGGGGCTGAGCCCCGTGCCCGTGTCCTCGACTTCGATCGCGACGTCGTCTCCGTCGTCCCGCACGCTAAGCTCGACTCGACCGCCGGCGGGGGTATGGGCGAAAGCGTTCTCGAGCAGGTTGTTGAAAACCTGGATTAGCCGCTCGGAATCCACGTTCAGTTGGTGTCTTCGCGCGGACAATCGGCAGACGAAATCCACCTTTCGTGCGGCGGCGAGCAGACGCCAGGTCTCGGTGTTCGCCTCGATGAGCTTCTCGAGCTCGTGAGTCTCACGATGAATTTCGATTCCGCCGGCGGAGATTTTCGCCGCGTCGATCAAGTCGTTGACGAGGCGCGTCTGGAGCTTCAGGTTGCGTTTGATCGCGTCGATCGCTTTCGCGGACTTGTCCGAAAGCGGTCCGAGCGCGAGCACGTCGAGCCACATCGTGCACGCGTTGAGAGGCGACCGCAGCTCGTGCGTGATCGACGCGAAGAAGACGTCCTTGATGCGGGTGGCGCTCTCGGCGTCCTTGCGCGCTTGTGAAGCTTCGGCGAGCAGCTCTAGCCGGGTCATCGCGGCCAGCTGCTCCGCCGTCACGTCCTCCAGTAGGCCCACGAGATGCGTGCGCTCGTCGCTGCCGGGTACCGTGCTGACCGACCAGCGCGCCGAGAACACGGTGCCGTCGCGTCGCTTGCTCGGCAACGTGACCGTGACGTTCGTGCGTTCGGCGAGCCCGCTCTGAAGCTGTGCGAGCGCCGGATCTTCGGGCGTGGCGCTCACGAGGAAGTCGCACCGCCGGCCGCGCGCGTCCATCTCGGAATAACCGGTGAGCCGCGTAAACGCGTCGTTGACATAGATGATTACCTGCTCGGCGTCCGCGATGAAAACGCCCTGGCTCGTCCCCGCGAGCGCGCGGTTTCGCAGCGCGAGCCGATCCTCCAAGCGCCGCAACCGCGACGCCGCGAGTGCAACGATCAATCCGATCGCGATCGTCGTGCCGCCCGCGGTGATCGCGATCGAGAGGCGCGCGCCGCCGAACGACTGGTACGCACGCACCGCGAAGATGCCGATCAAGAGCGGCACCAATATGACGGTCGGCAGAAGCCAACGCATGTGGGAGCCGACGAGCGAGGGTCCCGTCGCGACGCTCGGCAGGCCGTAGTGCGGGTGCCGCATCACGATTGCGGCGGCGAGCAGCATCAACGCGATGGCCGACTGCAATGGCGTAGCGGCGCTCGCCGCGAGCGGCTGGTAGAGCGGTGGCGCGCCGTAGAAGTAGCCGAGCGCGGTCAGCAGGCCCGCGATTCCGACGCAGATGGCGATGGCGCGCGCGGCCGTGCGGCCGGGCGCGCCCCCCATTCGGTCTACGGATAGGGCGGTGGCAAGAAACATAACGCAAATGCCTTCGAGCATCGACATGCGCGCCGGCACGGAGCCGCCGACGGCGTCGAGCGAGGTGGGCAAGGGCCAGCGATCGATGCCGAGGTCGATCCCGAGGGCATATTCGGCGAGGGCCACGACGCCCAGCAAGGCGGCTGCGAGCTCGAGGAGCCAGCGCAAACCGGACGCGCCGGAACGCGGCCGGCCGAGCCCAACCAACAGAGCGAGCCCAAGCAAGCCGCTCGCGGCGGCAGAGCCTGGTATCATTACGCCAAAGTTCGGTGCAGGGCTACGCAGCCACGCTAGGTGGTAGGCCCAGCCGACCAGAACCACGGCGCCGTTCGCGACCACGAGCAAAGCGGCGACCGCGGGAAAGGAGCGAATCCATGCGGCCATATGATTGGCGTTCGGCGCGCCCATCGACGTTCGATTCTGCATCTCGTCCGTTGAGGGGTCAAACGCCATGCGTCGACGTCGCGCACCTTTCGGTAGAATCCGTGCATAACTCAGTTTCGCTGGAGCGCTGAAGAATGGCGAACGTATTGCTCGTCGACGACGAGCCCGACTTCGTTGCTGCCACGCGCGAGCTGCTGACGATGCACGGGCACAGCGTCGACACCGCGGAGCGGCTCGACGATGCGCGGCGTATTCTCGGCAACGACGGCCCCGAGGTTCTGCTTCTCGATCTGATGCTACCGGATGGCAACGGTCTCGAGCTTCTAGAAGAGCTCCGCGGCAGCTCCGTCAAGCGTGTCGTCTTCATTACCGGGCATCCGGGCATCAAGTCGCTGATCAAGAATTTGAGCGGGCCCACGGTCACCTATCTCACGAAACCGATCGACAGCCACGATCTCATGTCGGCGCTGAGCGATTTGCGGATTTCGGCAGCGACGACGCAAGGCGATAGCGAGCGCGAGCTCGTGCACTTCGGCTTGTTGATCGGCGAGTCGGCGCCGATGCGCGCCGTGTACGAGCAGATCGAGAAGGTCGCGCGTACCGACAGTCCCGTGCTGATCGTCGGCGAGACGGGCACCGGCAAGGAGCTCGTGGCCGAGGCGATTCACCGCTCGAGCGAACGGACGGGCCGCTTCGTCGCCGTGAACTGCGGGTCGCTATCGCGCGATCTCGCGGGCAGCGAGCTGTTCGGTCACGAAAAAGGGTAGTTTCACGGGCGCGGTTCGCCGCCATCTCGGCTTCTTCAAACGCGCGGACTCCGGCACCTTGTTCCTCGATGAGCTCGCGGAGATGCCGCTCGAGCTGCAACCGCACTTCCTGCGTGTGCTGGAGAAGGGCTTCGTATTGCCGGTCGGCAGCGAGCAGGAAGAGCGCGTCGACTCGCGCCTCATCGCCGCCACGAACCGCGATCCGCGCAAGGCGATTGCCGACAAAGCGCTGCGCGAGGATCTCTACTTTAGGCTCAGCGTCTTTCCGATCGCTTTGCCGCCGCTGCGGGAGCGCGTCGAAGACATCCCGCTGCTCGTCGAGCATTTCTTGCGCCTCGCGAGCGGCGAGGATTCGCTGCCGCGGCGGTTATCGGACGCGGGCATGGCGCGCCTCAAGGCCTATCACTGGCCCGGCAACGTGCGTGAGCTCAGGCACGTCGTGCAGCGCGCGACCATCATGTCGGACCCGGGCGCGAACGAGCTCGTGTTGCCCGACCGCTTCGAGAGCCCGTTCGGCGAGCAGCGCCAAGGTCTCACGATCGGACGCTCGATTCGCGACGTCGAGCGCGAGCTCATCACGCGAACTCTCGAGCACTTGAATGGCGACAAGAAGGCGGCGGCCGAGACGCTAGGCATTAGCCTCAACACGCTCTATAACCGGCTGAACGCCTACGACAGCAACGGCGCGTCGTCCTAACGCGCCCGCACCGCGGGCCTCGCCGGGTTCGCGTTTCTCAATTCTGCAATCCCTTTTCTTCACTGAGGCCGCGCCTCGCGCGCGGCGCGCAGCTGCCCCATGCCGCGCCTGCTGGCACAGCGCTTGCACCTGCTATGGGCGGCAAGCAGGGCGATCAAGCGACGCGAGCCGTGAGTGGTCGCGCGGTTTGAACTAGGGGTTCGCATTAGCTCGAACGATCGAAAGTGGAAGGAGAGGACCATGAGAAAGCATCTAACTTTTTATGCGCTACTCGCGACGATGTCGCTGGTAGCGACGCAGGCATTCGCCGCCGACTCGTCGCAGCCCGCGAAGGACTCGTTCATCACGGGCAAGCTCGAAGCGACGTACCTGCTCAATCGTCATTTGAACGTCTTCACGATCCATCCCGAGACGACGAACGGCGTCGTGCACTTGACGGGCAACGTCGAGAGCACCATCGACCGCGACCTCGCGGGCGAGCTCGCGAAAGGCATCGACGGCGTCACGTCGGTGAAGAACGACCTGGTCGTCAAGGCGGGCTCGGGCCAGGCCGGCAGCAAAAGCAGCGGTACTAGTCGAACCTTTGGACAGTATGTCGATGACGCCACGACCACTGCGATGGTGAAGACCAAGCTGCTCGCCGATTCGAACGTCAAGGGTCTGAAAATCAGCGTCGAGACCACCGGCGACGTCGTCACGCTCAGCGGCAAGGTCGGCTCGGCCGAGCAGAAGCAGCTCGCCGAGAAGATCGCGCAAAACACGGGCGACGTGAAGAAGGTCAAGAACGAGCTCGTGATCGACAAGAGCGTCGGCGGGTCGTGAGAGCAGCGACGGGCGCGGGCCTAAGGGAAGGTGGCCCGTGTGGTAGGCGTTCCGCGGTAGCACGGTGGCGGGTGTCGGCAATGGACTGCGGGCGCCCGTCGACCGGCCGCGAGCTAGGACAGATCCAATGACGCTTGGGAGAGATCAAATGATTGCTTGGGCAGCTACGTTTCTCGTCATCGCGCTCATCGCGGCAGTGCTCGGGTTCACGGGCATCGCGGGCCTCGCGACCAACATCGCGTGGATACTGTTCGTGGTCGGTCTCATCCTCGCCATCGTGTTCGCCGTGCTCGGCAGGCGAGTGGTCGATTGAAGTCGTTTTCCGACGAGACCGTTTGGGCGGAGCACTAAGTCGATGACGACGTACTCGCTACCGCCACTACGCTATGGACTCGATGCGCTCGAGCCGTTGCTCTCGGCCGATACGCTCGAGCTGCATTACCACAAGCATCACGGGCCTACGTCAAAGGCGCGAACGATGCACTCGAGGAGCTCGCCGAGGCGAGGCGAAGCGGGTCGTTCACGGATATAGGACGACTCGAGAAGAACCTGGCCTTCAATCTCTCGGGGACACATTCTTCATTCGCTGCTGTGGCGATGTTTGACGCCCGACGGCGGTGGACGGCCGGATGGCGCTCTCGGGCCGGCGATCGACACGTGCTTCGGCGCGTTCGACGCGTTCAAGGACGAGCTGAGCGCGGCTGCGACGTCCTTGCAAGGATCCGGCTGGGCGGCGCTGTCGTGGGACCCGGTCGGGCAGCGTCTGATCACCGAGCAAATCTACGATCACCAAGGCAACCACGGGACTGGGGCGGTGCCGATTATCGTGCTCGACATGTGGGAGCACGCTTACTACCTGCAGCATCAGAATCGCAAGAACGAGTGGGTCGAGAGTTTCTGGAAGCTCGTCGACTGGAAGGACGCGTCGACTCGCTTCGAACGCGTTCAGCGCGCGGACGTCGGACTGCGGTGACGCGGGCCGCTACTCGCGGTCCTTCCAGTCTTCCCACTCGACTCGGTAGGCGTCGACGTAGGCCTTCACCGCTTCGCCGACCGTCGGGAAGAACGCGTCCTCGCCGAGCCGCGCGAAGAGCCCGAAGCGCTTCAGCTTGTCCTTCACCGGATCCTTCATCTCGGCGAAGCACAGCTCGATGCCCGCCGCGTGCAGAGCGTCGTCGAGCTCGGCCAGCATGTCGGCGGCGGTGACGTCGACGCTGGTGACCGGCTCGGCCGCGACGACGAGCCAGCGCACCGGCGTCGGCGACTGCGCCACGGCCTCCAGCACGCGATCGTGGAACAGCTCGGCGTTGGCGAAGAACAGCGGCGCGTCCCAGCGGAACAGCACGAGGCCCGGAACGCGTCGCGCTTCGCGGATAGCGCGTGATGTCGTGGTAGCCCTTCACGCCGTCGACGCGGCCGAGCACCGCCGAAGTGCGGGCGCCAGCCGTCCCACAGGAATTCGATCACCGCGATCACGATCGCGAGCCCGATGCCGGGAATCGCGCCGAACACCGCGACGCCGGCGAAGCAGACCATCGACAGCCAGAACTCCCAGCGCTGGATGCGATAGATGCGGCGCAGGTCGGCGATCTCGATCAGGCCGATCGCCGAGGCGATGACGACGGCGGCCAGCGCGGTGTTCGGCAGGTGCTGCAGCAGGTTCGGCGCCGACCAGCAGCAGCAGCGCGATCGCCGAGCGCGCCGACGACGCCGGTCAGCTGCGTCTTCGCGCCGGCCGCCTCGGCCACCGGCGTGCGCGACGAGCTGCTGCTGATCGGGAATCCCTGGAAGAAGCCGGCCGCGAGGTTGGCGGCGCCGAGCCCGACCATCTCCTGGTTCGGATCGACCGGCGTGCGCAGGCGCGCGGCGTAGGTGCGCGACAGCACGCTCGTGTCGGCGAACGACACGAGCGCGACGGCCAGCGCCGCCCGATCAGCACCGGCACGAGGTCGTCGAAGCGCGATCAACGGGATCGCGAAGCTTCGGCAGCCCCTGCGGCAGCGGGCCGAGCACCGACACGCCGGCGCGCGCCGCAGGTCGAACGCGGCGACGACCACCGTCGCGCGCGACGACCGCGATCAGGATGCCGGGCACGCGCGGGCAGCGCTTGAGCAGCAGGATCAGCGCGAGCGTGCCGGCGCCGATCGCGAGCGCCACGACGTTCGTGCTGCCCGCGAGCGATCTGCTCGACGATCGCCCAGCCTGGCCGCAGCGGGCCCTGCGCGTCGACGGAGAAGCCGAACAGCTTCGGCAGCTGGCTCAGCAGCACCGTCAGCGCGATGCCGTTCATGTAGCCGTAGCGGATCGGCTTCGACAGCAGCTCGGTGACGAAGCCGAGCCGCGCGAGGCCCGCGGCGATGCAGACGACGCCGGAGACGATCGCCATCATGCGCCGGCGAGCGCGATCGCGCGCTGCGGATCGCCGCCGGAGAGCGGCAGCGACGACGGCGAGGATCACGGCGGCGAGCGAGGAGTCCGGGCCGAGCACGAGGATGCGGCTCGGACCGAACAGCGCGTAGGCGAGCAGCGGAACGATCGTCGCGTAGAGGCCGTAGATGCCGGGCACGCCCGACGCCTCGGCATAGGCGATGCCGACCGGCACCAGCATCGTCGTCAGCACGAGGCCGGCGACGATGTCGTGGCGCAGCCAGGCGAGCTCGTAGTGGCGCAGCATGCGGAGGCCCGGCAGCCAGCGCGCGAGTCCGCCGCCCTCGGTTTGCGCGGAGTAGCGTTCGATGCGGCCCTGGGCGGGCACTAGCGTTCCTCTCCGCGCCAGCTCACGAGCTGCGCCTCGCGAAGGTCGATCTCGCGCTCGATCCTCCGGCGTGCTTCGTCTTGAGCTCGCCGCGCCGATAGAGCTCGTTCACGCGCTGGCGTTCCGCTTCGATCAGGCTGAACTCGATCTCGTCGTGCAGGCTTGCGCCGCCCGATGCTCGCCGTCACCTGTCCGCGGTGATCCACTCGGCGCAGCCGCTCGCGGTGTTGCGCGCGCAGTCGCTCCAACAGATCGAGCTCGAGGCGTTCGTCCTTCTCGATCTCGTCGAGCCGCGCGAGCGAGGCTTGGACGGCTTCTCGGCGCGCGACGAACTCCTGGACCCGGTCGGCCTCGTGCTCCTGAAGCCCCGCGTTCGCGAGACCGAGCCAGCGAATGACCGCGGGCAACAGCAGTCCCTGGCCGACGAGCGTCACGAGGATCACGACGAACGTGAGGAACAGGATCAGGTCGCGTTCGGGGAACGCGCTGCCGTCGGCGATGGTAAGCGGAATCGCGAGCGCCGCGGCGAGCGACACGATGCCGCGCACGCCGGTGAACGCGAGCAGGAACGGAAACTGCCACGGCGGCGACGGATCGCGGCGCGCGAGCGACGCGCTGAGCCAGCGCGGGACGTAGGTGGCCGGGAACATCCAGACGAAGCGCGCGACGATGACCACGGCGCAGACCACGAGCGCGGACATCGCGAGATCGTGCGTCGAGTAGGAGCGCAGGCTCCGGGCGAGGGCGCGAGCCTGCAACCCGGTGACGAGGAACACGAGGCCTTCGATCAGGTAGATCAGCAAGTCCCAGAAGAAGATTCCCTGCAGGCGCGTCGCGGCGCTGATCAGGCGCAGGCCGTTCCAGCTGATGTAGAGGCCGGTGACCACGGTCGCGAGAACGCCCGAGCCGCCGAGATACTCCGGCGGCCAGTACGCGAGGTAAGGAGTGAGCAGCGACAGCGTGATCTCGATCCGCGGGTCGCCGACGAAGCGCCGCAGCCGCAGCATCAGCCAGCCGACCACCAGGCCCCAGAGGATCTCGCCGACGACGATCGCGGCGAACGTCTCGGCCGCGGCCGGGCGAGAACACACCGAACGCGACCGCGGCGACTGCGAACCGATAGAGGATCAGCGCGGTCGCGTCGTTCGCGAGGCCCTCGCCCTCGAGCACGACGATGAGCCGCCGCGGCAATTGCATGCGCCGCGCGATCGACAGCGGCGCGACCGCGTCCGGCGGCGAGACGATCGCGCCGAGCACGAACGCGACGGGCCACGGAAAGCTCAGCAGCCAGTGCATCGCCGCCGCGGTCGCGACGGCGGTGAACAGCACGCAGCCGACCGCGAGCAGCGCGATCGGCCGCAGGTTGAAGCTGAACTCGCGCCAGCTCATCGCGACCGAGGACGAGTAGATGAACGGCGGCAGCACCACGAGCAGCACGAGCTCGGGTGCGAGGTGGATCTCGGGCAAGCCCGGTATCAGCGCGAGTATCACGCCCGCCACCACGAGCAGGATCGCGGCCGGGATCTGCAGCGTCCGCGCCGCGAGTGCGACCACGGCGACCACCGCGAGCAGTGCGACGACGAGTTGAATCGAGTGGACCATCGGAGGCGCGCGCTGGCGCGTGCAGCTGAACGAAGGGGCGATCTTAGCGTGGTCTCGACCCGCCCGGGTCTGCCGCCGCGGCATTGCGGCGCCGGACGCCGATCAGGACAATGCCCGCACGTCTGGTGTGCCCCGCTGCGCCGGCATGCCGATCGGGGGGATCGAGACACATGCCGTTCGGCACGCGGCGGCTCGTAGCGCGCGGCACAGGATCGAAGCCGGCGATCGTGATCGGCTCCTGCTGTGTCGCGCGCACGCCGAGTGCGCGCGCGCCAATCCACGACGCAGCCCGACGAGGGCTTCTACGTCGGCGTCGGCTTCGGCGCGTCGACGTTCGATCAGAGCAAGGCCGACTTCGACGCCGGGCGTGGTCGGCTCGTTCACGGAATGCCGGCTTCAGCGCGTGACTGAGACCGCCGTGTCGCAGCTCGATGACGTCGAGCACGCGAGTTGCACGGCCTCGTCGGCTACCGGTTCAGCCCGTACTACGGCTTCGAGCTGGCCTTCGCGGACATCGGCAAGTTGAGCTACTCGGCGACGATGACGCTCTCGGGCCGGGGGGCTGCCGTCGCCCTCGGCCAGCTTGATCCGGGCGAGGTGTCGTCCAAGGGCCCGATCCTGTCGGTGATCGGAAGCGTGCCGTTGGCTAAGCGCTGGGAGGTCTTCGGGCGGGTCGGATTGTTCTACGCCGATACGACGATCGACTCGGCGGCGTCGGTCTTGAGCGTCGGTAGCTCGTCGAGCATCTCGGCGCGCTCGACCGATTGGGCGCTCGGGGTCGGCGGCGCGTTCAACGCGAGCCGCCGTTTCTCGATTCGCCTCGAATACGAAAAGCTCAAGAACGTCGGCGACCCGGACCAGACCGGCGAAGGCGACGTCGATGTCATCGACCTGGCTTTGGTGATTCGACTCTAGCGTCGTCCCGCCCGGCTCCGGCCGCCGCTCGCGGCATTTCACATATTCCAGTGTGGCGCCTTTGCTACGGCCGCTAAGGCTGTGAAGCATGCACGCGCGTGTCTCGCCGGGCCGGTCCACGATGCCGCGCGTAATTTCCACTGTGGGAGATGGAGATGACTCGCGTAGACCATCGGTTCTTTGGCGTTGGCGCTGGCTCCGGCCGCGGCGTTCGCGGACATGAGCTACAGCAACGTGGACCTCAAGTACCTCAATCTGTCGCTGGATAATGTCGTCCACGTGGACGGCGACGGCTTTGCGATCGCGGGGTCGTACGAGCTCGGCAAGAAGATGTTCCTGCTCGGCGAGTGGCAGGAGCAGAGCTACGACGGCGGCGTCGACGGGCGTCAATTCGAGGTCGGGGCGGGCTTCCACTCACCCGATCAATTCGACGCTCGACTTCGTCGGCACGTTGTCGTACATCGACAGCAAGGTCGACGTCGGCCCGTTCAACGTGAGCGACGACGGCTTCGGGCTCGGCGCGGGCATCCGCACGCGTGTCGGCAAGGACTTCGAGCTCGACGCATCGCTCAAGTACGTCGACTTCGACAAGAGCGGCAGCGATACGGGGTTGTCCGCCAACGGCCGTTGGTACTTCAAGAAATCGATGGCCCTGAGCTTCGGCATCGATAGCACGGACAACGCCGACGTCTGGCACCTCGGCTTCCGCGGGGAGTTCTAAGCCTACTGTTCCAGTCCTGAAGCGAGCGGGGCGGCGATGTGCCGCCCCGATTCGCGTCGCTGCGCGCGTGACGGTGCGCTACGCTCTCCGACCATGCGCGTCCTGCTCGTCACGCCGCCGATGACTCAGCTCAACACGCCGTACCCGGCGACGGCGTATCTCACCGGGTTCCTGCGCCTGCACGCGGCCGAGCTCGGCTTTACCGTGACGCCAGGCGGACGCGTCGCTCGGGCTGTTTCTACGGCTGTTCTCGTCGGCGCTCGTGGAGCGGATGGCCGGCGAATTGCGCCGGCGCGCGCGCGCGGCGTCGGAGCGCGAGCGTGCGCCGCCGCAGATCGCGCACTTCCTCGCGACACGCGGAACGTTACGTCGAAACAGTGGAGCCGGCGATCCGATTCCTGCAAGCGCCGCGATCCGAGCCTCGCGCTGCGGATCGTCGGCCGTACGTTTCTACCCGAGGGGCCGCGCTTCGCGCATCTTCGCCCGCCGCCGTCTGCGCAGCACGCCGAGGTCGATGAGCATTTAGCGGCGGCGTTCGGCACGCTCGGCTCGACGGAGCAGGCGCGCTATCTCGCGAGCCTCTACGTCGACGATCTCGCGGACGTCTGGCGTGCCGGCATCGACCCGCGCTTTGAGCTCGCGCGCTACGCCGAACGGCTCGCCGCGAGCGCCCCGTCGTTCGATCCGCTGCGCGAGGCGCTCGACGGCGAGCCGACGCTCGTCGACGAGACGCTCGACGAGCTCACGCGCGAGCTCGTCGCGGCGCAGCGGCCCGACGTTGTCGGGATGACCGCGCCGTTCCCGGGCAACGTCTACGGAGCGTTCCGAATGGCGCGCGCGATTCGCGCGGCGGCGCCCAACACCGACCATCGTGCTCGGCGGCGGCTGGGTCAACACCGAGCTGCGCGCGCTTCGCGAGCCGCGCGCGTTCGACTACTTCGATTACGTGACGCTCGACGATGGCGAGCGGCCGCTGCTGAATCTGCTGTCGCGGCTCGCGGGCAAGGGCGCGCCGCTCGTGCGCACCTACGTGCGCCGGGGCGGCGAGGTCGTGCTCGAGAGCGACGCCACGCAGCACGACATCCCGAACCGCGACACCGGGACCCCGACTTACGACGGCCTGCCGCTGGCCGACTACGTCTCGGTGCTCGAGATGTTGAATCCGATGCACCGACTCTGGTCCGACGGGCGCTGGAACAAAATCACGCTCGCGCACGGCTGCTATTGGAAGAAGTGCACGTTCTGCGACGTGTCGCTCGACTACATCGGCCGCTACGACCGGCCGAGCGCCGACGTCGTCGTGCAGAGAATTCGCGCGCTGATCGAGGAGACCGGCGAGACGGGCTTCCACCTCGTCGACGAGGCCGCGCCGCCGGCCGGGCTGCGCGCGCTCGCGAAGCGGCTCATCGCCGACAAGCTCGCGCATCACCTGGTGGGGCAACATTCGCTTCGAGAAGACGTTCACGCCCGAGCTCTGCGCGCTGCTCGCCGAGTCCGGTTGCGTCGCAGTGAGCGGCGGGCTCGAGGTCGCGTCCGACCGGCTGCTCGGTCTCATGAAGAAGGGCGTCACCGTCGAGCAGGTCGCGCGCGTGACTCGCGCGTTCACCGGCGCGGGGATCATGGTGCACGCGTATCTGATGTACGGCTTCCCGACGGAGACCGCGCAGGACACGATCGACGCGCTCGAGCGCGTGCGCCAGCTCTTCGCCGCGGGCTGCATACAGTCGGCCTACTGGCATCGGTTCTCGGCGACGGCGCATTCGCCGATCGGGCTGCATCCGGACCACTATGGTATTCAGCTCCGCCCGCCGGCGGAGATCGTGTTCGCGCACAACGATGTCGAGTTCGTCGATCCGGTCGGCACGGATCACGACTTCCTTGGCGCGGGACTGCGCAAGGCGCTCTATAACTACATGCACGGCGTGGGGCTCGATGCGGACGTGCAGACATGGTTCGAGCCGGCGCCGGCGTGCGCGGCGCGCCAGCAGCCGACGGCGCCGACGCCGGCCGCCGCGCTCGGGAGTGCCGCCGACGACGGTGCCACCGGACTTGATCGAACGTTATCTCGCCTGAGTGCGCGACAAACGGCGCGTAACTTGCTATTGCGTTTCGGCTTGCGGTGCGGGCATCCGTGCGTGGATGCGCTCGGTCGTTCTGTCAACCGGCCATGAGCGAGCCGCGATGCCTCAATGTTCTTTACAGAACGTCTCAGCAAGCGGTCGCAAATGTTGAAATGATAGAATCGCAATGCAAATATTTCCGATCAAGGAACGATAAGAACATGCGCGGTAACCGTCGCTTGTTACTGGCTCTTGCAGCATTACTTTTGTCGGCTTGCGGCGGTGGAAGTGGCGGAAGCGGCCAGCAAGCGGCGCCTCCAACAACCACTCCCGCGACGCCTGCAAGCACGCTTGTCAAAGTCAACGGTGCCGTGCAGAAGGGGCCGTTCATCGTCAGGTTCCACCGTGCTCATCAACCGGCTCGACAGCAGCGGTCAATCGACATCGCAAACGATCCTTTCGGAGATCAAGGATAGCGTCGGCTCGTTCGACTTCGTCTCGGACACGCCGGGGCCGGTCCAGATCGTCGCGACGGGGTACTACTTCAGCGAGCTCACGGGTGAAATCTCTTCGGGCACCCTGACCTTGCGAGCGCTTTACGAGCTCACCGACAAGCCCGGGCAAAGCGCGTACGTGAACGTCCTGACGCACCTGATCAATCATCGCGCGCTTAAGCTCCTTTCGAGCGGAACCCTGACCATGAGCGAGGCCATAGCGCAAGCCGAGTCGGAGCTGCTGAAGGCGTTCAATCCGGCGCTGCCCGTTACGGGCGTCAAAGGATTCTCCGATCTCAACATCTACGCTACGGCGTCGAATGCGGCTCCATCGCTCGGCAGCGTGTATCTGCTCGCGCTATCGACGGCGTTCTACAAGTACGCCGAGACCGAGGCGCAACAGTACGGGACAGCGATGGATGCGGAATTGACGCTCGTGCTGAATCGCCTGTCGGACGACCTCGCGGACAACGGTGCGATCGATGAGCCGGGCTTCAGGGACGACTTCATCCGCGCGGTCCGCAGCTTGAGCCCCACGACGATTCTGGAGAACCTGCAGAAGCGAAGCCTCGTCGACTATCCTCACGGCCTCGGCGTGCCGGATATCTCGGTTTTTCTGAACCTGTGCGCGGGCGCTCTCGACTGTCCATGGCGCGGTGCGGCTCCGCTGCCGAAAGCCGTGGTGTCGCCGGCAGTTACCGCATTCGACGGCAAAATCTACGTATTCGGAGGGTCGGGCAATCCAGTTTGCCACGAACCTCGCTGTCCGCAGACGGTAGCCAATACGTATGAGTACGACCCAGTCTTGAACGAATGGACCGAACGAGCATCGATGCCGGTTGCTACGTTCAATTCTTCGGCTCAGGTGATTGGCGACAAGATCTATGTCGTCGCCGCCTATGGAGATATGGGCTTTCTCAACGACCTACTCGAGTACACGCCCGCGACGAACACGTGGCGCAGCTTGAAACCCAAGCCGACCTATCGATACGAATTCGCGAGCGCGGCGGTCAACGGCAAGATCTATGTGCTCGGAGGCACGGGCCAGATCGATGACGGTCCTTCGAACGGCAAGACGTGGTCTAGGAAGGACTACGTCGAGATCTACGACGTTGCCACCGATTCATGGTCGACGGGTGCACCCGCGCCGATGCCGTTTTCGGCAACGAGCCACGGTTGTCTTCATGACGGCGTGATCTACATCTTTGGGGAGGAAACGGGCGATTTTGCAGTCTATTCGGTCGATCCGTCCGTGCTCGCCTACGACACGACGACCAACTCGTGGTCTGCGAAAACGCCGTTGCCCTCCGGTCGATCGGGTGCGACCTGCGTGACGGTCGGCAACCAGATCTATCTCGCGGGAGGACGCGCTCCTCTTGCGCTCGACGTGCTCGAGCGTTTTGACCCACTGCAGCAAACCTGGTCATCGCCGACTAGGTTGCCGACTGCACGATATTGGATGAGTGCGGCCGCCGTGGGCAATCAGATATTCTTTATCGGAGGCCAGACTGATCCGAAACGCTTTGACCTCGTCGAGGTGCTCGATACCGCGCAGCTCTAAGCTTGCAGCGCCAGTGTGACCGTCTTGAGCAGTGGCGGGCGGTGCCGACCATGCTAACGGAACGCCGTCTCGACTGAACGGCTCTAGATGCTGATCGCGCTCAACAAGCCGTTCGGTGTGATCTGCAAATTCAGCCCGGCTCCCGGCGAGCGGCGCACGCTCGCCGATTTCGTGTCGGTTACGAACGTCTATCCGGCGGGCCGACTCGACACCGACAGCGAGGGTTTGCTGCTGCTCACCGACGACGGCGCGCTCCAAGCGCGGATCGCGAATCCGCGTCACGAGCTCGCCAAGGTCTATTGGGCGCAGGTCGAGAACGTGCCGACCGACGACGCGCTCGCGGCGCTGCGCCGCGGCGTCGACCTCGGCGACTTCGTCACGCGGCGCGCGGGCGCGCGGCTGATCGACGAGCCCGCGAGCCTCTGGCCGCGCGACCCGCCGATCCGCTACCGCGCGAAGATCCCGACCGCGTGGCTCGAGCTCACGCTACGCGAAGGGAAGAACCGCCAAGTGCGCCGCATGACCGCTCGCGTCGGCTTCCCGACGCTGCGGCTCGTGCGCGCGAGCATCGGCCGCGTCGGGCTCGACGGTCTCGCGCCGGGCAAGTGGCGCGAGATCGATCCCGCCGTGATACCGTGACGCCTCGCTATGCTGCCGGACCTCCGCAACGTGTTACCCGACGTCCGCGACGGGCTCACGCGCGAGGAGCGCGTCGTGCTCTGGGTTCTGCACGAGACGCAGAAGGAGCGCGGCGGCCGCAGCGTCCCGACGACGATGCTCTGGGGCCGCGTCTGCGAGCACTTCTATATCAGCCCCGAGGATCTGTCCGAGATGCTCGCGAGGTTGGGCGCGCGCAAGCCCTGAATCGAATATCGCATTGGCCACTAGCCCGGAAGTTGCGCGGCCGGTGCCGTTCAAACGTCATTGGACTGTGGTCCAAGTCGTTTTGCGTTGCTCGATCGGACACTCTAGAGTGAATCTTCCCAGGTTCGGAACTTGCCAAGCGGGGTTGGCTGATGCGGAGCTATTCACCGAAGGACCTACAGCGTCGCGCGATTGAACGGCGAGCCGTCGAAGCCGTCAGCTGGGGCATGCCGGCGGTCAACTTCGAACGCATGCTGCAGGCGATGATCGACGTGCTGAAGACAATCGGGATCGCGAAGGACAAGCGGTTTGCGCCGGACGCAAGCACCAAGCGACTCCTCAAGAGTGCCATCCTGGAGGCGCATGCGTGGATGGATAGCATCTACAATGAAGAGTTTTTCCCGGCGTTCGCCAAAGGCTCCCGCTGGGCGTTGCCGGCATCGCCCGATGTCGCGGAGGCCATCCAAACCGACTTCGTTGCGTCCGACAGCTACCCGATCGATAGCCGAGGACGTGCGTACAGCTACGTGTTCTTCAGCGCGAAGCATCTCGGCGCTGGGCAGTACTACCTGATGACGATCAAAGACAAGGCCGGCCGGTCATTCGACGGCAGCGAGAACTATCGGCTCACCGTGCCCGCGAATGCGCCGGTGAGCAGTACTGGTCCGCGACCGTGTACGACCGCGCTACGCAGGCGCTGATTCGCGGCACGCGTTGGTCGAGCCGTTCGTCGCAGACGCCTGGTCTGCAGCAGAACGACGACGGCTCCGTGACGCTCTTTTTCGGACCGAAAGCGCCGAAGGGCAAGGAGTCGAATTGGGTGCCGACGAAGGCTCGCGGCGGCTTCGAGGTCCTGTTCCGCCTCTACGGCCCGGAGAAAGGTTTCTTCGAGAAGAAGTGGACACTGCCTGACGTGGAGAGAATCAAATGAAGCGTAAAGGCAAAAAGAGAGCAGCGGGTTCTCGCGGCGTGAACACAATTCTCCATCACGACCTTGCCTAAAGCTGCTAACGACCTGTACCCGGGGGGATATTGGTCCGCAGACCGCCACCATCCGCCTCACACTCTACTAACCGAAGCGACCCCGATGCGTCCGGCTTTCTTTTTTCCGCCGGATATATCTATACCCCGGGCAGTCTACGGGGGGTAAAGATAACTCCCGCGGAAAATAGCCCGTTCGCGCTCCAGCGGTGACCGGGTCGATAGTGTAGATTCCGACCGCTAGAAGCGGCCGGCCAGTTCAGCCGGTCGTGATGACTGCTTCACCAGAGGAGCGGACTTAAGCACGGCAGAATTCTACGTCCGCCAGAAGTAGTCGCTCTAGTTCCGCAGCCGAGCTGAATGGCACAGAGCGTGACCGGAAATGGAAGCAGAAAGGCCGGCCCCCTTGGTGCCGGCCCGCCGTGCCGACTTCGTCCTCGGCGTTAGTGGCGCTCGTACACTTCAGTGTTTGTGAACGCCTTGCCGCCGGCGTCTGTGCCCTTCACCACGCGCGTCAACATTTTTCCATCAGCGCTAACGGTGGCGTGAGTGCTACCGACTTCCTTGCCATTCAGGGTTGCCGTACTGTCTATCGTGCTCTCGTTCACTCTCTTGGCCATTACGGTTGCGCCGGACGCAGGGGCGCCTTCCGTGTAACTCAACGCGCCCCCCTTCATCGGAAACATGTACTGCACCGACGTCGCCTTGCCGGCGCCATCCGTGCCCGTTCCGCTGACGGCGAGATCAGCGCCCTTCTCGGTGACCACAGCCCTCTGGGCCTGCACTTCCATGCCCGGCGTAAACTTCGATTTTGCGACGTTCAAGTTCCACGTGCCCGTGAATACGTCCGCCGCTGACACCGTGCCAACGAAACCGAGAGCCATCAGTCCCACAACGAGTTTCTTGATCATGCGAAATTTTCCCTTCGGTGTTAGTTCAATGCTGTTTGCCCGTTCGATCTTGTTCCGGCTTGCTGAGTTAGGCCGTGCGTTACCGAACAGACATGCGGGTACACAACACGTCGCAGCTCGGATTTACCGGTAAAGTTACCGGTGCAACTAAACTCAGCGGCACAGACCGGCACCTGCGGCCGAGCTCGCGGGTGTCGCGCATAATACGTGCATGCTGCAGCCGATCTCTCACCCCAAAGTCGAGCAAGCCGTCCGCGCAGGTCGCATCAGCGTGGACCGGTTCAACCGCGATTACGGGAGGAGGACGGGGGCCAAGCGAGCCACGACCCTCGAACGGCCGACATCCAAAGACGTGCGTATGGCCTGGGCGCGGCGCCTAAAACGGGTGTTCGGGATCGAGATCGAGCAGTGCGTGCGCTGCGGCGGGCGGTTGAAAGTGATTGCGAGCATCGAGGGGCCGGAGCTCATCGAGCGGATCCTCGCGCACCGGCGTGAACAAGGAGAGGAGGAGGCACCGAGGGCGTCACTCGGGGCGCGGGCTCCGCCGCAGACGTCGTTGTTTTGACTCGGCCGATCGTTGACGGGGCCGTGCTCTGAGGTGTGGGCAGCGGGCGGTGCTGCGTCGGCGCGACCCAAGGCGTCGATCGGCGCGGCGGACGCGGTGACGTGGGCTGTGAAGGCCGATTCGCCGTCGCGCTCGGCCGGCAGCGTTGCCTACTCTCATCTATACCCCGGGCGTCTACCGGAAACGCCCGTAACAGACTGAAAAAGCTGGCGAAAGTAGCTAGTAGCTGTATATAATATCAGTTATTCTTTTTCGTCGCCTCGGAGGCCTCCGATGACCGCCCAGCTCGCTCGCGGCGCGGCATGCGTCGCTCCTGCCGCCGACCGCTCGATCGACGACCTGGATCTGGAAATCTGCCGGCTCGTGCGGCACATGAACGCCGAGACGTACCGGATGCTGCGGCTCGTGCGCGACTTCGACGATCGGTTCGGGTTCGCGAAGTGGGGCTTTGCGAGCTGCGCCGAGTGGCTCGCGTGGAGGTGCGGGCTGTCGCTGTCGGCGGCGAGAGAGAAGGTGCGCACGGCGCAGGCCCTTCGCGCGTTGCCCGCGATCACGGCGGCGTTTGCGGACGGGCGTCTGTCGTACTCGAAGGTGCGCGCGCTCACGCGCGTCGCGGCGCTGCACGACGAGGATCTGTTGCTCGCGTACGCGCTCGAAGCCACCGCCAGTCAGGTCGAAGAGCGCTGCCGGCAGATTCGAAACGTAGAGCCCGACAGCGTGCACGCGGCGAAACGAGCTTGGGAGCGGCGCTCGCTCACGCTCTTTCGCGATCGGTCGCGCGGCGTGGTGCGGATCACGGTCGAGCTGCCGGAAGCCGAAGGCGAGCTCGTCGGGCGCGCGCTCGAGAATGCGGTCGCCGCCGGGGACGTGGCAATCGGCGTCGAGTTCACATCGAGCGCGGAGCGTGCGGCGGACGGCTGGCGAGCGCAGCAGGCCGATGCGCTCGTCGCGATCGTCAAGGGGTATCTCGGCGGGAGTGCGCGTGCTGATGCAAATCCCTCCGCGGAGGGCGATGCGGCGGAGCGCGGTGCGAGCGTTCGCGTCCTCGGCCGATCACTGTCAAATCGTCGTGCACGTCGACGAGTCAGCCCTCCGCGGAGGGGCGGGCCGGTCGGATCTGCCGATCGACACCGTCAAGCGGCTCGCCTGCGACGCCAGCCTGGTCACGGTCGTCGAGAATGAGCGCGGCACGCCGCTCGACGTAGGTCGAAAGCAGCGCACGGTGACTACGGCGCTCAGGCGCGCGCTCTGGTCGCGCGATCGCGGCTGCTCGTTCCCGGGTTGCCACCGCACGCGCTACGTCGACGCGCACCACATCCACCATTGGGCCGAAGGCGGCGACACGTGCCTCGAGAACCTCACGCTGCTCTGCACGCATCACCACACGCTGCTGCACGAGGGCGGGTTCTCGATCCGATCGCGACTCGGGCGGCGGGATCTACTTCCGTCGCCCGGACGGACGGGTGATCCCGCGGTCCGGCTATCGCGCGGACGACGTGCTCGACGACGTCGCGGTCACGTTGCCCGGCGCCAATCCCTCCGCGGAGGCGCGCGTCGCGGCGATCGTGCACGGGTTCGAGCTAGACGACGAGCCCTCCGCTGAGGGGTGGGCCAGCGCCAGCCGCGCAAGGCAGAAATCCCTCCGCGGAGGGGTGGACCGCATCGGCTGCGCAGGGCAGAGATCCCTCCGCGGAGGTGCGCGAACCTCGGGGCGAGTATCGCGCGCGCGTCGCAGAGCCGCAGGCTCTCGTCGCTCACTGAGCCGTACACCTCGCCGAATAACCCGGCGGCGAGAATCTGCGGGTATCATCGCAGCGAACCGCAATTCTCACGGGGGGCTTCGGTGCTGCGCTCGAATCGGTGTGCGCCGCTGATCGCGGCGGTTTTCTCGTTGCTCTGTGCGTCCTCACCGCCCGCTCGTGCGGAGGTGGTCGGCGTCGACATCGCGTCGCGCGTCGACGTCGAGAACGGCGCGCCATTCGGCGACGCCGGCGCGTACGAGGTCGTGTCCGGCAAGATCCGCTTCGCGGTCGATCCGGCGAACGCGCGCAACCAGGTCATCGTCGGGATCGAGCACGCGCCGCGCAACGCCGCGGGCAAAGTCGAGTTCTCCGCCGACGTCGCGATCCTGCGGCCGAAGGATCCCGCGAAAGGCAACGGCACGCTGCTGCTCGACGTCGTGAATCGCGGCAACAAGACGGTGCTCAACAGCTTCGATCGCGCCGCCGCGAGCGGCCACGACGACGGCTTCTTGATGCGCCGCGGCTTCACGGTCTGCTGTGGGTCGGATGGGAGTTCGACGCGGCGGACGGCACGACGCGGATCGACGTGCCGGCTCTAACGGACACGCATTGCCGCGTGCGCGGCGCCGTGACGCCGAACGCCGACGCGCCGACCGCCGCGTTCGGCGACGTCGCGCGCTACGCGCCGTCCGACCCGAACCGCCGCGAACGTGAGCTTGACCGTCCGCGATGGCTTGCTCGGCAAGCCGACGCCGATCGCCCGCAATCGCTTCACGCTCGAAGGGAACCAAGTAGCGCTCGAGGGCGGCTTCACGGCCGGGCGCACTTACGATCTCGAGTACGAAGTCGCGAGCGCTCCGCTCGCCGGTCTCGGGTTCGCCGCCGTGCGCGACGCCGTCGCGTGGGCTCGGCACGCGACCGACGCGAACGTGAAGGTGCAGCGCACGCTCGCGTTCGGCGCGTCGCAGAGCGGCCGGTTCCTGCGCACGTTCCTTTACTACGGTTTCAACGCCGACGAGCACGGCCGGCAAGTGTTCGACGGCGTGATGGCGCACATCGCGGGCGCGTCGCGCCTCGATCTCAACCGCGCCTGCGCCACGCCGACGAACCTCGGGCAGTTCGACGCAACGTCGTTCCCGTTCGCGGATCAAGCGTTGCACGACCCCGCCTCCGGACTAGAGGAGGGCGCGCTGGATAATCCGCGCGCGACGCGACTTCAAGCCGAAAGTCTTCTACACGAACACGGGCGTCGAGTACTGGGGCGGCGCGCGCTCCGCCGCGCTGATCCATACGACGCCGGACGGCGGGCAGGATCTTGCGTTGCCGGACAACGAGCGCGTCTATTTCTTGACCGGCTCGCAGCACGGCCCCGCGCGCTTCCCGCCCGGCGAGCCGCGGCTCGGCGCGCAGCGCGAGAACCCGAACGACTACTGGCTCACGATGCGCGCGCTGCTCGTCGCGATGGACGAGTGGCTGCGCGGCGGCGCCGCTCCGCCGCCGAGCCGATATCCGCGTCTGCAGGACAAGACGCTCGTGCGTGCGGCCGACGTGGCGTTCCCGTCGCTGCCCGGCGTGCGCGCACCGCAGACTCTGCCGGTCGGCCCACGCGCACCGAATCTCGCGATCCCGCACGCCGGCTCGCGCCGGCACGCCGCTGCCGTATCTCGTTCCGCAGACCGATCACGACGGTCTCGAGCTCGCCGGCGTTCGGCTGCCCGACATCGCGGCGCCGCTCGCGACCTACACGGGCTGGAACTATCGGAATCCCGCGATCGGGGGCGCGGATCAGCTCTATCCGCTGCTCGGATCGTATATTCCGTTCCCGGCGACCGTTACGGCGCGTGCGGCCGCGCACGATCCGCGCGCGGCGATTACCGAGCGCTACGCGTCCAAACAGGAATACCTCGACAAGGTGCGCGCGGCCGGCGACAAGCTCGTCGCGGAGCGCTACCTGCTCGCCGAGGATCTGCCGGGCGTGCTCGAGCGCGCCGGCGAAGCACTGGGATCTGCTCGCGCACTAGCGCTCCTCGCTATGATCTAGGTCGGACCGGAGCGAGGCACGGAGGCGAGCATGATCGATCTCTACTTTTGGCCCACGCCGAACGGCAAGAAGGTCAGCATCCTGCTCGAGGAAGTGGAGCTGCCGTATCGCGTCGTGCCGCTCGACATCGGCCTCGGCGCGCAGTTCTCGCCGCAGTATCTCGCGCTGAATCCGAATCACCGGATGCCGGCCATCGTCGACCACGAGCCGCTCGGCGGCGGAGCGCCGATCTCGGTGTTCGAGTCGGGCGCGATTCTGATGTACATCGCAGAGAAGGCCGGGCGGTTCTGGCCGCAGACGCCGCGCGAGAAGTACGAGGTCGCGCAATGGGTGATGTGGCAGATGGCGAATCAAGGGCCGAAGTTCGGCGAGTCCGGACACTTTCGGCGCGCGTCGCAAAAACCGGAGAACGGCGAGCTGAAGTACGCGCTGCGCCGCTTCGACGACGAGGTTAACCGCTTGTTCGGCGTGATGAACAATCGGCTCTACGATCGCCGCTATCTCGCGGGGGTGGACTACTCGATCGCCGACGTCATCTGCTATCCGTGGTCGCTGAACTGGCAAACGCTCGGCCAGAGCCTCGACGAGTTCAAGCACGTCAAGCGCTGGCTCGACGATGTCGGCAGTCGGCCCGCCGTGAAGCGGGGCATGGACGTCGGTAAAGAACTAACCGTCGACTACTCGAAGCTGTCGAAGGAAGATCTCGAGCGGCGGATGAAGATTCTGTCGAATCAACGCGCGCTGCCTGCGCCAAGCTGAGCGCGGCGCGCCGTGGCGGCGCGCTGCGCCGCCCGCGGCACGTTACGATAAAATGTGCATTCCGCGCGCATCGCGCGGCTCGTCGGCGAGGGGGCCACAGAGATGAGGATGACATCGCTCGGTTGGATCGGCCGCGCTCGCGGTCGCGTTGCCCGCATCTGCACACCACAGCTTCGGCACGTTCTTGATGAACGAGAACATCGAGCTCAATGGCGTGGTCACGAAGTTCGACTACGTGAACCCGCACTCGTGGCTCGAGTTCGACGTGAAGGGCACGGACGGCAAGACGACGTCGTATCGCTGCGAGATGCGCTCGGCCACGACGTTGCGCCGCTCCGGCTGGACGCCGGAGATGTTCGCGGCCGGCACGAAGATCACGGTGCAGGGCTCGCCCGATCGCACGGACCCGCACGCGTGCTACGTGAGCACGCTCGTCTTCGCCGACGGCACGACGCTCGATCGCTACGGCCAGCGCATCGAGGCGAAGCCGACAACCCAGCGCGCGGCGCGCACGGCGAGCGGCGAGCCGAACATCGCGGGCGATTGGGCGCAGGAGCAGCTCGTGATGACGGACCCGAAGGGCCTAAACGGCACGCTCGTGCCGCTGTCGAAATCGACGGAATTCGGCGTCGGCGGCGTGCCCGAGGGCCAGAGCGAGATCGCGGGCGCTCGCGGCACGGCCGAGGCGAACGCGGGCGGCCTGCCGGCGAACAGGCCGGCGGCGCGCTCCGCGGTCGCGCTCACCGACGCGGGCAAGGCCGAGATGGATAAGGTTGCCGCCGTGCCGCGAGCGGTGCGCTCGTGCCAGCAGGGCAGTATCTTGTCCGATTGGGGCGGCGAGGGCGTCAATCGAATCACGCAGAATGCCGACACGATCAAGCTCCAGTACGGTCGTCTCGGGCTCGAACGCACGATCTACATGAAGGCGTCGGCGCACCCGACGAACGTCGCGCCGACGCGCGCGGGGCACTCGATCGGCAAGTGGGAGAACGACGTGCTCGTCGTCGACACGGTCGGCTTCCTGCCCGGCACGCTGACGGGCGCGACGCCGCACAGCGACAAGCTGCACGTCGTCGAGCGCTTCAGGCTCGACCCGACGACGACGACGTTGAAGCGCGAGTACACCGCCGAGGACCCGGCGTTCTTCACCGCCGCGTACACGGGCTCCGACTCTCTGTCGCCGTCGAACGTGCCGTTCGCGGTCGAAGCCTGCGAGGACCTGACGCCGACGGCGGCCGCGACGCGCTAGCTCGCCCGCCGGTCGCGCGCGGCGCCGGGTAACGTCGTCCTGGCCGCGCCTCGCGCAATCGGCTCGAGCCGCGATGTAGCGATGTCTTCGCCGGTCCAGCGCTCGCACTCGCAGCCGTCGAACTGGTCGGCGTCGATCGCGAGCCCTACGAACGCGTCACCCAGTGAGTAGAGCGCGAGCGAGGCTCTCGTCGGGGCTGTCGCGTCGATGACGCGGCGGGTCGATGCGGCATCGCAGCCGGTCGAGCTTGCCCGCGAGCCCGATGCCGACCTGCTTCAGATAGGCTTCCTTGAGGACCCAGAGCCAATAGAACGCGTGGACGCCCGATGCACGCTCGACCCACGCTCGTTCCTCGGCCGAGAAGTGCGTGAGCGGCGATCTCTGCCGTGTGCCGGTGAGGCGAGGGCGACTGGACGTCGACGCCGACCTCGCCGATCGTCGAGAGCGCGCAAACGACGAGCGCGCCGTCGTGCGAGAGGCCAAGCGCCGGACCGTCGACGCAAAACGGCTTGCCCGTTGCCGTCGTCTCGAGCCGATGGGAGCTTGCGGGCCGGCCCGTATGACGCGCTAGCGCGCAGCGCAGCAGAGCGCGGCCAAGCATGTATTCGCGGCGCCGCTTTGGAGCGGCGAATGCCGCGAGGCGCTGCCGATCCTCGTCCGTGACGAGTGCGTCGATCGCCGCGTCGTCGACCGTTCTCGCATCAGCCCAGAGCAGCCAGACGCCGCGTACGCCGGGCGTTCGCGTCACGAGAGGCCGCCGTCGATCATGATGACTTGCCGCGTCACGTAAGCCGCCAGGTCCGAAAAAAGATACGCGACGAGCGCCGCGACTTCGTCCGGCTTCCCCAAGCGCCGCATCGGTATGAGACCGAGTGCCTCCTCGAGATTCGCGTCGGCCACCATCGCCGTTTCGATTAGGCCGGGCGCGACACAGTTCACCGTGATCTTGCGCTTGGCGAGCTCGAGCGCGAGCGCCTTCGCCGCGCCGATGATGCCGGCCTTCGCGGCGCTGTAGTTCACCTGGCCGCGGTTTCCTTCCACTCCTGCGACGGACGAGAGCGCCACGATCCGGCCGCCGCGCCGCGCTTGGATCATCGGCATGACGCAAGGGTGCAGAACGTTGTAGAAACTGTCGAGATCGGTTCGCAAGACCGTGTCCCAGTCGTCTCCGGTCAGCGCCGGGAACGCATTGTCGCGCACGACTCCCGCATTGCAGACGACGCCGTAGTAAGGGCCCGCAGCTTCGATATCCGAGTCGATAGCCGCTCGCGCTGCGGCTCGATCGGACACGTCGAAGCGAAGCACGCGCGCCTTGCCGCCGGCGCGCAAGATATCCGCGGCCGTGCGCTCCGCGCCTTCCGCGTCGTTGCGGTAGTGAACCACGATCTCGAACCCGTCGTTCGCGAGTCGGGTTGCGATTGCGGCGCCGATGCCCCTGCTCGCGCCCGTAACCAGGACGGAGCGACTCACGCGTTCCTCGCCGCCGGCCCTAGCTTCTCGATCTCCGCGGTCGACGGCCGATACGTCGTCACGACGGCCGTCGCGACGAGACGATCCATCGCGATCGTGCATTTGAACGCCGCGAAGCCTGCATCGACGAGCTCCGGCTCTACTGTCACCGTGAGCCGGCTGCCATTCGGAAACTCCTCGACCGACGTCGAATAGGCGCGCGTGCCGATCACGAAGCCGATCGCAGGCGGCTCGCCGCGGGCCCGTGCTTCGAGACCCGCATGCGCTGCGATCGTTTGCGCCATGTACTCGATGCCCGCCCACGCGGGCACGCCGGAGTCTTGCCAGTACACGCTTCGCTCGCTGACGTGTGCCACGGCGATCGAGCGGATCGCGCTGTGCTCTACGATCGCGTCGATCACGATCGCCTCGCGGCCGTGCGGAAGCAGCTCGGCGACGGGTATCGAGGTCGCGTCCATTACGCGCGCCCGAGCGCGATCGCGGTGTTGCTGCCGCCGAACGCGAACGAATTGGACACGAATACGTCGCGGTCGAAGCGCTCGCCGTCGCGGACGAGATTGAGCTCGGGCAAATTCGGGTCCCGGACCCCGTCCCAAACGTGCCGGGGCAACCGGCGAGGTTGGTTATGCTCGCCAAGCAGCAGCCAGCAGAGCCCGAGCTCTTGTGCGCCAGCCGCGCCGAGCGTGTGGCCGATCAGCGTTTTCGTAGAGCCACAAGGCGCCTCGCCGAACAACCGGGACACAACGGTGCTCTCCATCGCGTCGTTCTTCGGCGTCGCGGTTCCGTGCAAGTTCACGTAGCCGACATCCCTCGGAGCCACCGCGGCCGCCGCGAGCGCGCCGCGAATCGCCGCTTCGGCGCCGCGCCCTTCCGGGTCGGGAGCGGACACGTGGTAGCCGTCGGACGACTCGCCGATGCCGCAGAGGCGAATGCCGCTCGGCTTGCGCGTGATCAAGAACACGCATGCTCCTTCCCCGATGTTGAGCCCGTTGCGATTCGCGCTGAACGGGTTGCAGAGGTCCGGAGACAGGGATTCGAGGGAGTCGAAGCCGTTCAAGGTCAACCGGCAGAGGCTATCCGCGCCGCCGACGACGGCGGCGTCGCAACGACCCGACGCGAATAGCCGCCGCGCGGACGCGAACGCGTTCGCCGACGACGAGCACGCGGTCGACACGGTGAAGCGCACGCCCGTGAGGCCGAGGTAGCGCGCCACGAACTCGCTCGCCATCCCGATCTCTTGCCGGGCGTAGTGGAACGTGGCCGGCATGCGCCCGGTCGCCGCGAGCGCCTCGATGGCGTCTTCTCCTTCCGCGATGCCCGAGGTGCTGGTGCCGATCACGACGGCGATGCGCTCGGGGCCGAGCGTCTCGCGCAGCTCCGCAACCGCGGGAGCGATCTGGAAGGCCGCGGTCGCGAGCAGCCGGTTGTTCCTGCAGTCGAGGTTCGCGAGCGACTCGGGCACCGGCTGAAGCGGGACGCGTACTCTGCCGACGACGGTCGAGCGCCCGGTGAGTAGCCGTGTGTACGGCACCATGCCGGAACGGTCCGCGGCGAGCAGCCCGCGCAAGACGTCCGCCTTGCTCGCGCCGAGCGCATTGACGATGCCGATGTCGGGGACGTACAGGTTCACGGCGCCGCTTTCTTGCCAGGGTGCCTTACGCGCGTGCGCGACATCTCAGTGTGCTCGATCCTCGTCGGCCCGGCTCCAGAAGTCGAAGAAATTGAACCATTGCTTTGGGGCCAGCAGGCAGTAGTGTTCGAGACGCTGTGCATAGCGCTCGATCATATGCCGGAGCGCGCGCCGCGCGCTCTCGCCGCGGCAGCGCAATCATATCGGCGAACGGTTCCACGAACACGCGATAGCGCGCACCGACGCGTAGGCAAAAGATCAGATACACGGGGCACGCGAGCAGGCTCGCGAGGATGAACGGCCCTTCCGGAAACGGTGCCGGTTGCCCTAGGAACGGCACGGCGATCGAGCGCTCGGCATGGCGCACCGAGACGCGGTCGGCGGCGATTGCAATGTGCTCGCCCGATTGCAGCTTCTCCTGTAGCTTGATCACGGAATCCGGTCCGAGCGAATCGATCTGGATCATTCCCTCGAGCGCGCGCGGGCCGACCGCCGAGAACAGCCGGTTGAGATTGGGCGAACGATTCGTGAACACGAGCGGCGCGACCTTGACCGCCTCCTGCGAGTCCACGAGCGCGCGAAACACCTCGACGTTGCCAAGGTGCGAGCTGATGAACAGCACGCCGCGACCCTGCTCGCGCACGCGCTGCAGCGTCGCGGGGTCGTCGAGCTCGACCTCGCTGGGATCCATCGTTCCCGCCCACATCGCCGTCTTGTCCAATATCGAATGGCCGAACGCGAGGAAGTGCCGCAAGGTGTCGAGACGCGGCGGGATGGGCCGGCCAAGCGCTTCGAGTTGGCGGCGAACGCGCCGCAAGTAGTCGCGAGACGCCTTACGGCCGGTAAACCCCGTCACCAAGAAGTAGAGGACCACGGGGTAGAGCAGAACGGAGAACAGCCCTCGGCCGAACGCGCGGTACGTCGCGTATCCGAATCGCAGCGCGACGGTATCGCCGCGCTCGGGAACGTCCGACCAGCGCTCGGCGCTCATCGGCGTCAGGGAGCCACGCGCAGTAGCACGCGCCCGCTGCTGTAGCGAGCTACTGCGGACTCGAACGTGAACGCGAGCTTGCCGCTCGCCTCGCTGTGCTCCAGCTTGAGTGTCGCGCGCGTGCCGAGCGTCAACACGCGGTGAAATTTCACGTTTTCGCAACCGACGAAGCGTCCGCCCACGCCGAGACAGCGGCGCGCGAGATCGAGCGCCCACTTCAATTGCACGACACCCGGAACGACCGGCATGCCCGGAAAATGACCCTGGGTGAACGCGAGATCGTGCGGCACGACGATACCGATCTCGGCCGTATGCGCATCGACGCGCTCGTGGACGACGATGGGGTCCGTGACCCTCATCGTCGTGCGAAGAGCTCTCGCAGCGTGCCCGGCTGACGCTTGCCTTGAGAGTCGACGGGGATCGCGTCGACGTGGCGAATCTTGCGCGGCACTGCGATCGGCTCGATCCGTGCTCGGAGCGCGGACCTCAGTGCTTCGTTGAACGCTCTCTTGCCGCGGTGCGAGACCTCCGCCCGGCCCGTAGCAGTGAGCTGCACGACCGCGCCGATGAATTGCCGCTTGCCATCGTCGAGCGCGACGGCCGCGGCGTCCGCGATCCAAGGACTCTCGCGCAGGTAGCGCTCGATTTCGGCGAGTGACACGCGCTTGTCCTCGATCTTCGCGAGATGATCGCCGCGCCCGAGCAGCTCGATACCTCCCGCCTCATCGAAGCGCACGCGGTCGCCCATCTGCAGCCACGCGGGTTGTCCGGAGAACGGGGAACGCACCTCGAGCAGCTCGTCCTTCGCGATCCGTACCTCCACGCTCGGCATTGCTTGGAACGCGCCCGAGTTGCCTGTGACCTGGCGTCGCCACGCGACGCCGCTGGTCTCGGTGCTGCCGAGCACCTCGACCGGGCAAGTGACCGAGCACGCGGCCGGCGTCAGCCGCCGCCTCGGCCGGCAGCAGGCCGCCCGAGGAAAACGCGGCACGCCAGCGGCCCGCGCCGGCGGGAAGATGGCCGATCCTCTTCAACAGCGCGGGGCTCGAGACGAGCGCCTGGCCGGCGCCGTCCGCGCTTGCGAGGTGCTCCGGGAACTCGAGGCGGAACGTGGCGAACGGCCGACGATAGAGCAGCGGCCAAAGCACGCTGAACAACATGCCGTAGACGTGCCGCGGCGACACGGTCGAGTACACGCGTGCGTCGCCGACCTCCGCGCCCCACAAGAGCTCGAGGACCGCGAGCTCG
Organism: uncultured Gammaproteobacteria bacterium; assembly: GCA_963841645.1. Classification (GTDB taxonomy): domain Bacteria; phylum Pseudomonadota; class Gammaproteobacteria; order Steroidobacterales; family Rariloculaceae; genus FEN-1219. The sequence continues at coordinate 126,023 of CAWJDS010000002.1, forward strand.
GCTTCGACGTTGTGCAGGCGGCGGGACACCTGTTTCGGCACGCCTGTCGAGCCCGACGTGTAGAGCACGAGCTCGGCCGACGAAGAGATCGTGTCGATTCGCGTCGACGTCGGAGCGAGCCGTTCCCAGACGAGCCGTTCGCGCGCCCGCGTCGGCGCCGCGGCGGATTCGATTACGCCGTCGATGGTCGCCGCGAGCTCACCGGTCTCGGGGAACGGCATCGCCACGAGCACCGGTGTCTTGCTGGCCGCCCAACAGCCTAGGAGCGCCGCCGCGAACTGAAACGTGTCGTCGAGCTGCACCGCCCAGCGTTGGCCGCGTCGCTCCGCGACGGCCGCCGCGACTCGCGACGCGGAGCGGACGAGGTCCTGCCAGCCTTGCACGGCGCCGCCGCGTCCGAAGCACGCGACATGGTCGGTGTCGGCGGTCAGCGCGGCCGAGATGGCGCTCCCCGTCATTTGCGTAGGTTCTTCATCACCCGCTGGCGCGCGATGAGCTCGCCCCCGAACATCAGGCCGATCAGCACGTACGCGAGAAATCCATTGTAGAAAGTCCAGGTCTCGAACGCCGTCTCCGTCGCGGTGAAGAGCGCTACGGCGCCGTTGCAGACGAAGAAGATACTCCATGCGATCGTCACGCGGCGCAGATACGGAACGGCCTCCGGAGGCAGATCGCGCGTCGTGGCGCGCGCGATTCGCTCGACCATGGTGGGCGGATGGAACAGGCTCCACGCGAACACGGCGAGGAACACGGCGTTCACGAGCACGGGGTAGTAGAGCATCGCCCGCGGCTCGCCGCGCCAGATCGTCAGCAACGCGAGCCCGATCGCACCGACGCAGATCGCGAGCAGCTGAGCTCGACCGAAGGCGCCGGCCCGCCGCGCGGCGGGCGCGACTCGCAGCACGACGAGCCTCGCGACGCAGAGCGCGATCAGGATCAGAGCCATCGAGCGCGCCCCGAGATGGGTGTAACCGAAGTACATGAGCACGGGGTAGAGGACGAGCACGCCGCCCACGGCGAGCGACAGTACGTCGGCGGTCTTGCTTCGCTTGGCCCCGTCGGAATTCGAGTCGCGCGGCGGCATCCTACGCCGAGTCGCGGGCGCCCTCGACGAAGCGAGCGAGGTTCGCGATCGACGCGAAATGCTGGCGCATCGTTGCGGGCTCGGCGTCCATCTTCACCTTGTACTTGCGGCGAATCGCGACCCCGAGCTCGAGCGCGTCGATGGAGTCTAATCCTAAGCCCTCGCCGAACAGCGGCGTCGTGCTGTCGATTTCCTCGGCCGAGATGTCCTCGAGATTGAGAGCCTCGATGAGCAGCTGCTTGAGCTCTTGCTCGAGTGAGTCCATGTAATCGAGGCCCCTTTAACGTATGCCCGAAAATTCGCGGCGGTACGCTAGCACCCCGTCTCTCGGCGAAGCAAGGCAAAATCGCCCACTTTCGCGAATCGGGACGATGCTCGGCGTCAAGCGCCCGTGCGCCGCCAGATCCAGCCTCGCCCGTCCGCGGTGATCCGCAGCGACGGCTCGCCGGAGAGCAGCCAGGCAATGAATAGGGGCGCCATCGGCAGAGGCTCGTCGCGCTCCGCAGGCGCCGGCTCGAGCTCGACGCCGCCCGTGTGCGCCGAGCGCACCAGGAGTCCGAGCGCGTAGGCGCAGACGCGTTGCGACGAGTAGGACGCGTATTCGGGCGGCAATGCCTCGTCGTAGCTCGCGAGCAAGACCGAGGCTTCGGCGTGCTCCGACAAGAAGCCCTCGGCCTCGAGCCATGCGGCGGCGAACGTGCTCGCGCCCGACGACAACGCGCAGACAGGGGCGCTGCTTCGGGAGATGATCGTGTACAGGCCGGCACTCGCGTTGTGAACGGACTGGCTGAAGACGGTCGGAGACAGCTCCGTGCCGGCCGCGATGTCGTCGAGCATCGCTCGCAAGCTCGTCACGTCGCCATGCTGCGATCCGAACACGAGGAAATCGGCCGCGACGCCGCCGGCGGCTTCGGTCGCGATCTGTACCGCGAGCGTCGCAAGCGCGCTCATGCGCCGTCGCTGCGCGGCCGGGACGTCGCGATCGGGAACCTTCGCGTCGTGCGAGCTCGCGTCGGGCCGGCTCCAATGCCGGCGCCATTCGCTCGGCTCTCGAGTCTCGGGCGACCAAAAGGCCCAGCGCGTTATCTCGAGACCGCTCTTCACCCAGACGGTTTCTTCAATGAGAGAAGCGTCAAGTCTACTACGCGTCGCGTCGGCGCCGCGGGCTCGGCCCAGCGCCGTTCGGACCATGTTGAGCTAAGCTAGGCCGCGATGCTAAGTACCGGTTCGCGATCGTGACGGCGCGCGGCGCAGCGCTTCTGGCCGTCGTCGTCGTTCCGTTGGTGCTCGCCGCTTCGTCCGCTGCCGGTGCCGCCCTCGATGCACGTCGGATCGTCGCGAGCCTGGCGCGCGATGCGCCGTCGAGCATTGCATTCACCGAAGCCCGTTTCTCGGCGTTGTTGCGCGAGCCGTTGATCGTTTCGGGCACGCTCGGCTATCTCGGGCCCGGCAGTCTCGAGCGACGCGTGACGAGCCCGTACACCGAGACGACGACGATCCGCGGCGAGTCCGTACGCATCGAGCGCGAGGGCGAAAGCCCGCGCACGTTCGGGCTCAAGCGCGCCCCCGAGCTGCAGGGCTTCGTCTCGGCGTTCGCCGGGCTGCTCGCTGGCGACGCGACGGAGCTCGAGCAAGACTTTACGCTCAGCGCGAGCGGCGATGCGGCCGGATGGCAGCTCGAGCTCGCGCCGAAGGAGGCGCGCGCGCGGCGCCGGATTCGCAGCGTGCTCGTGAGCGGCCACGCGTCGGAGCCTCGGTGCTTCGCGGTGCTCGACACGCAAGGCGGCGGCAGCGTGATTTTGGTCGGCCCGACGGTCGCGCCGCTCGATAGCGGCGTGGGGCTCGATAGCCTGCTCGCTCGCTGCCGCGCCGAATGAAGCGGACGCCGCTCGCGCTATTCGCGTTCGCGCTCTGGGTCGTCGTGCTCGTCGCTGCCGGCGCGTACGCGCAAAGGCATCTCTCCGTTCGCAATGACCTGCGCTTGTTCCTGCCGAAGCCCGCGACGCCCGCGGAGCGCCTCCTGCTCGAGGGCATCGGCGAAGGCCCCGCGACGCGCGTGCTCGTCGTAGCACTCGGAGGCGCGCGGCCCGAGCAGCTCGCCGATGCGTCGCGCGCTCTCGCCGACGCACTCCGCGGCGACGAGGCGTTCTTGCTGGTTGCCAACGGCGATTTCGCGCTCGACTCGTTCCCCGAGGAGCTGTTGCCGTACCGGTTCCTGCTCTCCCCGACGCTCGATACGCCGCATGGTTTCGATCGCGACCAGTTGGGCGTAGCGCTTACGGCGCGCTCGCGCGATCTGGAGTCTCCCGCCGGACTCTTCCTCGAGCCATGGCTGCCGCGCGATCCGACGCTCGAGCTGCTCAAAGTTCTGCAACGCTGGCTTCCGACTCAGGAGCCCCGCCGCGAGTTCGACGTTTGGTTCGACCACGACGGGACGCGCGCGCTGCTGCTCGTGGAGACGCGTGCGCCGGCGTTCGATCCCGGCGCTCAGCGCGCGGCGCTCGAGCGGCTCCGCGCAGCGCTCGCGGCGGCTGCGGCGCCGGACGTGACGATGACGGTGAGCGGTGCGGGCGCGTTCTCCGCGCTCATGGAGGAGCGCACGAGCGCCGAGGTGCAGACGATCGGCCTGGCGGACACTATCGGCATGGTCGTTCTGCTCTTGATCGCGTATCGCGGCGTCGGCGGTGTCGTCCTGGGAGCGTTGCCACTCGTGACTGCAGGCATCGCGGGCCTTGCGGCCGTCGGCGGGCTGTTCGGCGCAGTGCACGGCATTACGTTGGCGTTCGGCTTCACGTTGATCGGCGTCGCGCAGGATTATCCGCTTCATCTCCTGAGCCACAGGCGCCCGGATCGAACGCCGGAGGAGGTCGCGAGCGCGCTCTGGCCGACGCTCGCGACCGGCGTCGCGAGCACGTGCATCGCGTACTTCACGTTCCTGTTCTCGGGCGTCGTGGGCCTCGAGGAAGTCGCCTGCTTCACGGTCGCGGGCCTCGCGGCGGCGGGGTTGACGAGCCGGTTCGCGTTGCCGCTGCTGGTCGGCTCGCCGTCGCGAGACTACGGCGACTCGCTCTGGCTCGCGCGGCTCTGGAGGGCGATCGTGCGGTTACCGCGCGCGCGCTGGGCGGCGTTCGTTCTGATCGCCGCATGCGCGGGCACCATCGTCTTTGCGCGTGGGCCATTCTGGGACAACGACCTGCGCGGCCTGACACCGGTTCCCGCAGACCTGCTCGCGGCGGATCAGAAGCTGCGCGCGGATCTCGGCACAGCGGACCTGCGTTATCTGCTCGCCGTCGACGGCACGGACGTCGACGCCGTGCTCGCGCGGCTCGAAGCGCTCGAGCCCGCGCTCGAGGCCCTCGTTGCGCGCGGCGCGACCGGCGCTTACGACGACGCGGCGCGCTACTTGCCGAGCGCTGCCAAGCAACGCGCGCGTCAGGCCGCGCTGCCTGATGCCAGCTCGTTGCGCGCCGCGCTGGAAGACGCGACCGCCGCAACGGAATTTCGGGCCGGTGTCTTCGAACCGTTTCTCGCCGACGTCGCGCAGGCGCGCACGCTCCCGCCGCTGACGGTCGACAAGCTCCGCGAACATGGCCTAGGCGCGCGCGTCGATCCGCTGCTCGCGCGAGACGGCACGAAGGTCGCCGGGCTCGTCACGTTCAGCGGCGTCAAGGATCTCGGTGCGCTGAGTGCCTTCGCTGCCGCCGAGCCGGAAACGATGCTGCTCGACTTGCGGCAGGCGTCGGAGTCGCTCGTCGCGCGCGAGCGCGCGCGCATGCTCGTGAGCCTCGCCATCGCGGCCGTCGCGCTCGTCGGCGTCATCGCGTTCTCGCTTCGGAGCCGAACGCGCGTGCTGCGCGTGCTCGCCCCGATGGCTATCACGACGCTCGTGGTCGTGGCGGCGCTACGTGGCGCCGGGATTTCGTTCACGGTCTTCCACTTGATCTCGCTGATTCTCGTCGCCGGCCTCGGGCTCGACTACGCGCTGTTCTTCGAGCACGCAGCCGACGAGCCCGTCGAGCAACGCCGCACGCTCCACGCGGTGCTGGTCTGCTCGCTGTCGACGCTGTTCGTGTTCGCGCTGCTCGCAACCTCGAGCCTGCCGGTGCTGCGTGCGATCGGGTTGCCGGTGACGATCGGCGTCGTCTCGAATTTCCTCCTGGCCTTGTATCTGACCACTCCGCCCGACACCGCGGCCGATGCGACGCCGACTTGAGCGGCGCGGCGTATGATGTGCGCTTCCGAAGCGCAACGAAGACGGGGATGCGATGACCACGAAACGCCGGGACTTTCTCGTCGGCTCCGCCGCCATTGCGGCCGCCGCTTTCGCCGCGCGTAGCGCCGCGGCCGCCGGCAAGGTGCCGGTGCTCGGTCTGATCTTCCCGCCGCTCAATCGCGGCGTGCCGGAAGAAGGCGTCGCGATGTACGGCGACAAGCTCAAGTTCGTCGTCACGGGCCTCGGCGTCGAGCGGATGACGCCGGACGGCTTCGAGGCGGTGCTCCCGAAGATCCCGGCGGCAGCCGAGCAGCTCGCGGCCGCCGGCGCCGAGGCGATCGAGCTAACGGGCACGTCGCTGACCTTTTATAAGGGCGAAGCGTTCAATCAGAAGCTGCGCGAGACCGTCACGAAGGCGTCGGGGCTCAAGGCGACGACGATGAGCAACGGCGTGATCGACGGGCTCAAAGCCGTCGGCGCGAAACGCGTCGCGGTCGCGACCGCGTACAACGACGACGTCAACGAGCGCTTGCACGCGTTCTTGATCGAGCACGGGCTCGAGCCACTCGTCGTCAAGGGCCTCGGCATCGAGGCGATGACCGACGTCGACAAGGTCACGCAGAACGACCTGATCGAGTTCGGCGCGCGCGTGCGCGCGATGGCGCCCGATGCGGACTCGCTGCTCGTCTCGTGCGGCGGCTTCAGGACGCTCGAGATCATCGCGCCGCTCGAGGCGAAGACCGGCGTGCCCGTGATCTCGAGCATGCCGCACGGACTTTGGGCCGGCGCACGGCTCGTCGGCATGAACGGCGCCGCGCCGGGCTACGGGAAGTTGCTGTCGCGCGGCGCTTAGCGCGCCACCGGTCCTTAGCTTTCTCTGAGCATTTGCGTCTTTTCGCGGTTCTCGGCTCACGGCTGCACTGGTTCCGCCGAGCCAAAAGGCCTCGCGAACAGATGAGGGTGCCGGCGCCGCTTCAGCTTGTATAGCTGGGCCGGTCGATTCGCGCCGGGTTTCGTCCGCGGCAGCGGCGTCGAGAAGATTCGCAGCGAGCAACCTCGTTCGAAAGGCCTTTTTCTCGAGCTCGCGATCGAGGATTGTCTCGTACATTTGCTGCAGCTCAGTTAGCGTGAATTCCTCCGGCATCAGGAATGCCGGAAGCGACGTGTACTCAACCTTCGATCGCAACCGAGCGACGGCAGCTTTGAGCAGCTGCGCGTGATCGAAAGCAAGTCTTTCGGCGACCCTGTCGCCTCGCATTGCAAACCATTGCGTGTCTGTTGCATTGCCACCAGCTCTCGGATCGAGTTTCTCGGACGGAATGAGCGCGAAGTACACGTGGGTCGCGGACCAGCCGCGCGGGTCGCGCGTGGCAGTACCCCAGCTCCCGAGTTGCTCGAGGTAAGGGGTTGCGATCCCCGTCTTTTCTCTGAGCTTGCGCAGGGCGCACGCAGCGAGATCCTCATCGCGACCGGTATCGATGAATCCGCCCGGAAGCGCCCATCGGCCAGGGAAGGGGTCGCTGGCGTCGCCCGGACGACGGACCAAGAGCACGTGCAGCGTCGAGTCGCGAACCGTGAGAATTGCGATGTCGACTGTGCTCAACGGCCGTTCGAAAGTTAGCGATGGATCCACTCTTTGCGGCTCTTCAAAGGTTACCGTTGGGTCCAATTGGCGTTGACATCATGTGCGAGCCGCCATATATTCACCCTTATGGGTGAATATAGACACGACCGGTTGGACGCAGTGTTCGGCGCGGTGGCCGATCCGACGCGGCGCGCGATCCTCTCGCGGCTCGAGAGCTCGCCGGCGCGCGTCACGGATCTCGCGAGCGACTTTCCGATCTCCCTGAACTCGACTTCGAAGCACATCCGGATCCTCGAGCGCGCGGGTCTCGTGAGCCGCACGATCAGCGGCCGCGAGCACCTGTTGACGCTCAACGCCGAGCCGCTCGCCGAGGCCGCCGAGTGGATCGGGCACTACCGCGAGTTCTGGACCGTGCGGCTCGCCGCGCTCGAGTCGTTCGTGAAGAGCAAGCGCAAATCGGTGAAGAGAGGGAACAAGAGATGAAGAAAGCGGCCCAAACGATCAAGGCGAAGACGCCAACGGTGACTGTCCGGCGCGCGATCGACGCGTCTGCCGAGGAGCTATTCGACGCGTGGCTCGACCCCGACGCGATCGCGCAGTGGATGCGCCCGAACGGCGTGGACAGCACGACGGCCGTCGTCGATGCGCGCGTCGGCGGAGGGTACGAGATCACCATGGGCCTGCGCTCCGGTCCGCTGCTGCACCGAGGCGTCTACCAGGAGATCGATCGCCCGAGGCGGCTCGTGTTCACGTGGAGCGCGCGCGGTCCGCTCGAGCCGCCGTCGCTCGTGACCGTCGAGTTCACCCGGCGTGGGCGACTTACTGAAATCGTCGTCACGCACGAGCAGCTGCCGGGTTACGACGATGTGCCTGCCGTCAACGCGGGTTGGAGCCAGGCGATCGAGCGGTTGGCCGAGCTTTTCAAGGAGGAAGGAACATGATCACGCTGAGCGCATTTAGCTGGGTTCCGCCGTTCGCGCAAGGTCTCGTCCGCGATCTACGCGTGCGCTGGGCGCTCGAGGAGGCAGGTTGGCCGTACGAGGAGCGACTCGTCGACCAGCAATCGAAGAACTCGCCCGAGTATCGCAAGTTGCAGCCGTTCGGCCAGGTCCCGGCGTTCGAAGAGGACGGCCTCGTGCTGTTCGAGTCGGGTTCGATCGTGCTGCACATCGCGGAGCGCTCGCCCGCGCTGATGCCGGCGGACGAGAGCACGCGCGTGCGCGTGAAGACGTGGATGTTTGCGGCGCTGAACTCGATCGAGCAGCACTTACAGAATCTCACCGAGATCGACTTGTTCAACGCCGACAAGGCCTGGGCCAAGGAGCGGCGTCCGGCGGTCGAGCAGCGCGCGAAGACGCGTCTCGCGAGAGCTCTCCGCGGCGCTCGGCGAGCGCGAGTACCTGGTGGCACGATCGATTCACCGCGGCGGACTTGCTGATGACCTCGGTGCTACGCATCCCGCGCCAGACGTCGCTCGTCGCGGACGTTCCGAACCTCGACGCGTATCGGCGGCGTTGCGAAGCCCGGCCCGCGTTCAAGCGCGCGCTCAGGGCGCAGATGCAGCATTTCGAGCGGAACGCCCCGCCGGCGCAGGCGTCGGCGTAGCGACGCGTCCGCACGCGGGCGCTAGGCCCGCCCGGCGCCCGGTCTCGTGCCCGGCGCGCTTCCGGCCTTCTAGCGCGCGGTCAGGTGCCCGGCGCGCCCCCGGCCCGCGGGGGCTTCTTCGCACGCTCCGCGCTCGCCGCCGCCTTCGCGTTGCGCGGCCGCTTCGGCACGCACGCGAGGAAGCGGCGCGAGTTGTCGACCGTGATGCGCTTCAGCGTCGCATCGTCGGCGCCCGCGGCCTTGAGCTTCGGCAAGAACGCCGTGAGCGGCCGGCCGTAGCCGCGCGATGCGTCGCCCGAGATCAGCACGTGATCCGCGAAGCCCGCCTCGAGAAGCGCCATCACGAGCGGCACGGCCGCGGCGTCGCCGCCGCCGCCTTGCCGATCGAAGCCGACGAACGCGCCGCGCCGGCAGAGCGTCTTGTGCACGTACACGTTCGGATCGTTGAGATTGCCGAGGTGGCCGATGCAGACCCGCTTCGGGTCGACGCCGGCGTCCTCGAGGATGTCGAGCTGCTCGAGCGCCGATTTTCCGGGGATGCCGGTGTGCGTGAAGATCGACAGGTTCGTCTCGACGTGCGCTTTGCCGACCGCGCGGAACACCTTGCGCTCGACGGCCGTGATCTCGTCCCACGAGCCGATCTCACCGAACACGCCGGCCGGATAGTCGTCGGCCTGATGCAGCAGCGCGCGCACGAGCTGCGCCTCGCTCATCGTCGCGACGTCCTTCGGATAGAACGGCTGCGTGTAGAAGCCCGCGCCCTTGACGATCGGCAGCCCCGATTTCATCGCGGCCGCGCGGATGAACTCGAGGTCCATGCCGGCGCCATCGAGGCCCGCGTCGACGAGGCACACGACGCCGTCGCGCTGCGCGCTGCGTAGCTCCTCGGCCATCAGGTCGACGTCGCGCATCGGATCGGGTCCGGGCGGCGCGGGCGGCGGCCCCGCGGGCCGGGCGGTCGGCGGCGCGCCTTGCGCGGCGAGCACGGCGGCGGACGCGGCGCGGAACCGATCGCCGAAGTCAGGACCGAGCGACAAGTGCTCGTGGAAGAGCGTCGCGCCGCCCGCGAGCTCCTCGGGCGCGTAGTCCTTGAACAGCGTGCGAATGACGGCGCCCTTCGGGAACGACGGCGTCTGCGCCGACGCGTCGAAGCGCAATGCAGCGGCCGCTGCGGCGCTACCTACCAGCTTGAGCGCCTCGCGGCGCGTGAACGTGCTCATGCAACCTCGCTTTGCCGAACTGCTCGCGGCGCTCGCCGCGACGGGCGGCGCGCCGCGCCGGTGGCCGATTCTCGCCGTGGAGGCGCTCCGAGTCGAGCCGCGCGTGTGTCGCGCGCCACCGGCGTGCGCTACGCTGCCGACGCAATGGAGGACCACGCGCTCATCGAACGCCCGCGTATGTCCGGCTGGAGACGCTGGTCGAACGCGCCGCAGTCGCTGCGCTGGCGCCGCGTGCTGATGCGCATCCACTCGTGGACCGGGATCGGCCTCGGCCTCTACATCTTGCTGCTCAGCATCACCGGCAGCTTTAGCGTGCTACGCCCGCAGTTCCATCTCTGGATGGTGCCGCGCACCGTGCCGGTGGTCGGAACGCGACTGAAGGGCGACGAGCTCCGCGACGCGCTGCGCAGCGCGTACGAAGGCAGCGAAATCGCGTCCGTGTTCGAGGGCCGGCGCGCCGAGAGCCCCGTGCGCGTGACGCTCAAGCGCGACGGCGTCGAGGTCGAGCGTCTGTTCGACCCTTACGCGGCGCAAGACATCGGCCTCATGTACCCGCCCGTGCTCGACGCGGTCGAGTGGGTCGTCGATTTGCACGACAACCTGCTCGGCGGCGAGCGCGGCCGCGCGGTCAACGGCATCGGCGCGACGCTCTTTTTTCTGCTCGCGCTGAGTGGCGCTCTGCTCTGGTGGCCGGGGAAGGGCCGCTGGACCGAGAATCTGCTGACGGGCTGGCCCGAGAAGACGCGCCGCTTCGCGCAGCGATTGCACGTCTCGTTCGGGTTCTGGTCGCTGCCGATGGCGCTCGTCTGGGGCCTCACGGCGATCTATTTCGCGTTTCCCGACCCGTTCATCTGGACCGTCGACTCGCTCGGCGGCGATCCGAGCGATCCGAGCCGGGCGGCCGACGTCGCGCTGCGCACGGTCGTGTATTGGCACTTCGGGCGTTTCGGCGGGATGACCGGGCGCTTGATCTGGGTCGTGATCGGCTTGATCCCCGGCGTGCTGTTCGTGACCGGCTTCATCATGTGGCGGATGCGCAGGCAACGCCGGCACCGCGCGGCCGCGCTGCAGACGGTCTCCGGCGGCGGGCGCACGCCGGCGTTCGCGGCCGAAGCTCGTGCCGCGCAGACGCCGGACGCTTAGCCGAAGAATTCTTCACGCCGCGCCGCTGGTCGCGCGATACCGCGAACGCGGTATAGTCGGTGCCACGCGTCCACCGGCGACGCAACAACAACGAGGGGAGACACGCGCATGTGCGACCAAGATTTTCAAGAAGACCTGAAGAAATACACGCGCCGTGACGTCGGCGTGCTCGCAGCCGCCGTCGGCGTCGCCGCGATGCTGCCGCGTGCGTCGAACGCGGTGGACGTGAAAGAGCGCGACGTGAACATCAAGACGCCGGACGGAGAGTGCGACGCGTACTTCGTCGCGCCGTCGAGCGGCGCGAGCGCGGCCGTGCTCGTGTGGCCCGACATCTTCGGCCTGCGCCCCGCGTTCCGGCAGATGGGCAAGCGGCTCGCCGAGTCGGGCTACGCGGTGCTCGTCGTGAATCCGTTCTACCGGCAAAAGAAGGCCCCGACGGCGGCGAATGGCGCGAGCACGCCGATCGCGGAAGTGATGCCGCAGATGCAGGCGCTGACCCCGGCGACGAACATCGATCGACGCGAAGGCGTTCATCGCGTGGCTCGACCAGCAGTCGCAGGTCGCCAAGAACAAGAAGATCGGCACCATCGGTTACTGCATGGGCGGGTTCATCGTGATGCGCACGGCGGCGGCCGAGCCGAACCGCGTGGGCGCCGCCGCGACGTTCCACGGTGCCGCGTTGGTTACGAAGGCGCCGGACAGCCCGCATCTCTTGATCCCGCAGATGAAGGCGCAGTTCCTCGATCGCGATCGCCGAGAACGACGACATGCGCTCTCCCGACGACAAGAACGTGTTGAAGGAGGCGTTTGCGAAGGCGAAGCTGCCGGCGGAGATCGAGGTGTATCCGGCCGCGCACGGCTGGTGCCCGCCGGACACGCAGGTCTACAACAAGGATGCGGCCGAGAAGGCGTGGGGCCGAATGCTGGCGCTCTTCGGCAAGGCGCTCGCCTAATAAGTCGAGACGGTCGCGGCGACGCGCGTCAGATGGCGCTCGTCGCCGCGCGGCTTGCGGAGGCGATCGAGGTAGAGGTAGACGACGGGCGTCGTGAGCAGCGTGAGCACTTGGCTCACGATCAAGCCGCCGACGATCGCGATTCCGAGCGGCTGGCGCAGCTCCGCGCCGTCGCCAAAGCCGATCGCGAGCGGCAGCGCGCCGAACGCGGCCGCGAGCGTCGTCATCAGGATCGGACGGAAGCGCAGCAGCGCGGCCTCGCGGACCGCCTCGCGCGCGGTCAAGCCGCGCGCGCGCTCGGCATCGAGCGCGAAGTCGATGATCAGGATCGCGTTCTTCTTCACGATGCCGATCAGCAGCACGACTCCGATCAGCGCGATGATCGAGAACTCCATCCGGAACAGCAGTAGCGCGAGCACGGCGCCGACGCCGGCCGAGGGCAGGGTCGAGAGCACGGTCAGCGGGTGAATGTAGCTCTCGTAGAGCATTCCGAGCACGAGATAGATGGTGAGGATCGCGAACGCGATCAGCAGCGGCTCCTCGCCCAGCGATTGCTGGAAGGTCCGCGCGGTGCCCTGGAAGCTGCCGTGCACGGTGTTCGGCATACCGATGTCCGCCTCGGCGCGCTTGATCACCTCGGTCGCGTCGCTGAGCGAGGCGCCGTCGGGCAAGTTGAACGAGATCGTCGTCGCTACTGACGTGTCTTGATGATTGATCTGCGTCGGCGCACCGGAGTCTGCGAAGCGCGCAATCGTCGACAGCGGCACCATCGACGACGCGGCGGCGCTCACCGCGGCGCCGGACGTCGGGTCGCGCGACGGTAAGGGCGTCGAGCGCGGGGTCGCCCCACCGTTCGCGGGCACGTAGATGTCTTTGAGCGCCTCCGGCGACTTCGCGTATTGCGGATCGACCTCCATCACCACGTGATACTGGTTCAAGCTCGTATAGATCGTCGATACCTGCCGTTGGCCGAACGCGTCGTACAGCGCGTTGTCGACGTCGCGGGAGCTGACGCCGAGGCGCGATGCGGAATCGCGATCGACCGTGACGTACGACTCGAGCGCTCGCTCCTGCTGGTCGGTGTCGACGTCCGTGAGGCCCGGGTCCTGCTTGAGACGCTCGGCGAGCCGCGTCGCCCACTTGCGCAGGTCCGAGAGGTCGTCGCTCTCGAGCGTGTACTGGTACGTCGAGTTCGACGAGCGGCCGCCGATCCGCAGGTCCTGCACAGGGTTCAGGAAGACCGCGACGCCCGTGATTTGCGCGAGCTTGGGCCGCAGGCGCGTGACGACGGCCGCGCTCGGCTCTTGCCGTACCGACAGCGGCTTCAGCGATACCTGCAAGAACCCGCCGCCCGCGCGTTGCCCGCCGGTGAATGCGACGACGTTCTGCACCGCCGGGTCCGCGCCGATGATTCCGACGAACTCGTGGAGCTTGTCCTGCATCGCCTGGAACGAGGTGCTCTGATCCGCGCGGATGCCGCCCATGAGCTGGCCGGTGTCCTGCTGCGGGAAGAAGCCCTTCGGGATCACGGTGAATAGATAGACGTTCAACGCGACGATGCCGAGCAGCATCACGACCGTCGCGGGCCCGTGATCGAGGGCCCAGTCGAGCAGTCGTCCGTAGCCCGCGAGCATGCGCGCGAACGCGGCGCGCGCCGCGCGCGCGATGCGTCCGGGGGGCTTGTCCGCGCGATGCGGTCGCAGGATCACGCCGCACATCATCGCGGTCGTCGTGAGCGAGACGACGAGGGAGATCAGCACGGCCGCGGACAGCGTGACCGCGAACTCGCGGAACAGCCGCCCCACGATGCCGCCCATGAACAACAGCGGGATGAACACCGCGACGAGCGACACGCTGATCGTGAGCACGGTGAAGCCGACCTCGCGCGCACCGAGCAGCGCTGCCTGAATTCGGCCCATGCCTTGGTCGAGGTGCCGCGACACGTTCTCGAGCACGACGATCGCGTCGTCCACGACGAAGCCCGTCGCGACGGTGAGCGCCATCAGCGACAGGTTGTTCAAGCTATAGCCCGCGAGATACATGACGCCGAGCGTGGCGAGCAGCGACGTGACGACGGCAACCGCCGGCACGAGCGCCGCGCGTAGGTTCGTGAGGAACAGGCTCGTCACGACGATCACGAGCCCGAGCGCGATCAACAGCGTGATCTCGACCTCGTGGAGCGACGCGCGGATCGTGACCGTACGGTCGATCGCGACGTCGAGCTTGATGTCGCCGGGCAGGTCCGCCGCGAGCTCCGGCAGCAGCGCGCGCACGGCGTCGACGGTCTCGATGATGTTAGCGGCGGGCTGACGCGTGACGTTCACGATCACGGCCGGGCTGCCGTTGAAGAGGCCGAGCGTGTGGATGTCTTCCGCCCCGTCGACGACGTTCGCGACGTCGCTCAAGCGCACGGCGGCGCCGTTGCGATACGCGATTACGAGGTTGCGATAGTTCGCGGCGGCGCGGCCGTTGTCGTTCGAGTAGATCTGATAGTGCAGCGAGTCGTCCTCGATCGCACCCTTCGGCCGATTCGGGTTCGCCGCATTGAGCGCCGTGCGGACGTCCTCGAGGCTCACGCCGTAGCGCGACAGGCCGAACGGGATGATCTCGACGCGTACGGCCGGGAGCGAGCCGCCGCCGAGCTCCACGTCGCCGACGCCAGGCACTTGGAGCAGGCGCTGCTGCACGACGTTCGATACGGCGTCGTAGATCTGCCCCGGCGTGCGCGTCGGCGACGTGAGCGCGAGGATCATGATCGGCGACTCGGCCGGGTTGACCTTGCGGTAAGTCGGATTCGCGCGCAGCGTCGCGGGCAGGTCCACGCGCGCGGCGTTGATCGCGGCCTGCACGTCGCGCGCGGCGCCGTTGATGTCGCGATCGAGATCGAACTGCAGCGTGATCTGCGAGCGGCCACGCGAGCTCCCGGACGTCATCTCGTTCACGTGCGAGATCACGCCGAGGTGGCGCTCGAGCGGCGTCGACACGCTCGTCGCCATGGTTTCGGGGCTGCCGCCCGGCAGACTCGCGCTCACCGAGATCGTCGGGAAGTCGACTTGCGGCAGCGGCGCGACCGGCAAGTACGAAGAACGCCGCAATTCCCGCGAGGATCAGCCCCACCGTCAATAGCGCGGTGCCGACGGGCCTGCGGACGAACGGTGCGGAGAGGTTCACCACGCGCGCCTCAGATCGTCGTCGCCGCGTCGACGGTCTCGGTATCCGTCCGCGTCTCCGCGTCGCGCTCGGCCCTCGCTGCCGCATCGGCCTTGCCGCCGCGCCTCGCGAGCCGGTCGAACGCAAGGTAGATCACGGGCGTCGTGTAAAGAGTTAGCAGCTGGCTCAGGATCAAGCCGCCGAAGATCGCGATCCCCAGCGGCCGGCGCAGCTCCGAGCCTTCGCCGAGCCCGATCATCAGCGGCACGGCAGCGAACAGCGCGGCGAACGTCGTCATCAGGATCGGACGGAACCGCAGCAGCGCGGCCTCGTGGATCGCCGCGCGCGGCGCCTTGCCCGCGCGCTCGGCGTCGATCGCGAAGTCGATCATCATGATCGCGTTCTTCTTCACGATGCCGATCAAGAGAATGATGCCGATGATCCCGATCACGCCGAGGTCGTTGCCCGTGAGCTGGAGCGCGAGTAGCGCGCCGACGCCCGCGGACGGCAGCGTCGACAAGATCGTGAGCGGGTGGATGTAGCTCTCGTACAGCACGCCGAGCACGATGTAGACGCAGACGACGGCCGCGAGGATCAGCCAGAGCTCGTTCTGCAGCGACGCCTGGTACGCGTTCGCGGCGCCGAGGAACACCGTCGTGATGCTCGTCGGCATGTGGATGCTCGCCTCGGTCGCCCGGATCGCGTCGACCGCGCGGCCGAGCGAGACGTTGCGCGCGGTGTCGAAGCCGATCGTCGCGGCCGGGAACTGGCCGACGCGGTTGATCGAGAGCGGCGCGTCGCGCTCGCGGACCGCGGCGACCGCCGTGAGCGGCGTCGGCTGGCCCGTCGAGGTTTGGATGTTCACGAGGTCGAGGTCCTGCGGTGCGGTCACGACGCCGGGCTTCTCCTCGAGGATTACGCGGTACTGGTTGGTGTCGGTGAAGATCGTCGAGATCACGCGCTGGCCGAATGCGCTGTAGAGCGCTTCGTCGACGCTCGCGGCGGTGACGCCGAGCCGCGATGCCGTGTCGCGGTCGACGTCGACGGTCACCGCGAGCCCGTGCGCGGTCGAATCCGAGACGACGTTCGCGACCTCGGGGACGTTCTGCAGCGCGGCCGTGAGCCGGTCGCTCCACGTCGCGATCTGCTCGGGATCCGCGCCTTGCAGCGCGAGCCGGTACTCGGTCGGGCCCGGTCTCGGCGTCGATCGTGAGATCCTGCACGGGTTGCAGATAGAGCCGCGTGCCGGGCACCGCGGACGCTTCGGTCCTCAAGCGGTCCATGATGTCCTGCAGCGCGCCGCGCTCGCCGTGCGGCTTCAGGTTGATCAGCATTCGGCCGCTCGAGAGCGCGGTCGAGCTCGAGCCGTCCACGCCGATGTACGAGCTCAAGCTTTCGACGTCGGGGTCCGCGAGGATCTTTTCCGCGATCGACTGCTGGATCCCGCCCATCGCCGCGAACGACACCGATTCGCGCGCGCGGACTTCCGCTTGGATCTGTCCCGTGTCTTGCGTCGGGAACAGTCCCTTCGGGATCACGACGTAGAGCAGCGCCGTGAGCGCGAGCGTCGCAACGGCGATCACGAGCACCGGCCGCTGGTGGTCGAGCACCCAGCGCAGCGTGCTGTCGTAGCGATCGATCACGCGCGCGAAACCGTTGCGCCAGCTGTCGGCGAGCGCGGCGAAGCGTGTGCGCGGCGCGGCGCTTGGTACCCCCGCGTGCGGGTCGCGCTTCAGCCAGAGCGCCGACAGCGACGCAGTGAGCGTCAGCGATACGACGGCCGAGATCACGATCGTCGTCGCGAGCGTCACGGCGAACTCGCGGAACAGTCGCCCGACGACGTCGCTCATGAACAAGAGCGGAATCAGCACGGCGATCAGCGACACGGTCAACGAAATGATCGTGAAGCCGATCTGCTGCGCGCCCTTGAGCGCGGCCTGGAGCGGTCTGTCGCCGTCCTCGAGATAGCGTGCGATGTTCTCGATCATCACGATCGCGTCGTCGACGACGAAGCCGGTTGCGATCGTGAGCGCCATCAGCGACAGGTTGTTCAGGCTGTAGCCCATCAGGTACATGGCGCCGAACGAGCCGACGATCGAGATCGGCACCGCGAGGCTCGCGATCAGCGTCGCGCGGGGGCTGCGCAAGAACACGAGGATCACGAGCACGACGAGCACGACCGCGAGCCCGAGCTCGAGCTCGACGTCGCGGACCGACGCGCGGATGCCGAGCGTGCGGTCGGTCAGGATCTTCACTTCGAGCGCGGCCGGCAGCGCCGCTTGCAAGTCGGGCAGCTGAGCCTTGATCGAGTCGACGGTCGCGATCACGTTCGCGCCGGGTTGGCGATGCACGTTGAGGATGATCGCCGGTCGCGTGTTCTCCCACGCTCCGAGCTTCACGTTCTCGGCGCCCCCGACGATGTCGGCGACGTTGCTCAGGCGCACCGGCGCGCCGTTGCGGTAGGCGATGATCAGGTTCTTGTAGTCGTCGACGGTGACGAGCTGGTCGTTCGCGTCGATCGAGTACGAGCGCGACGGCCCGTCGAAGCTGCCCTTCGCGCCGTTCGCGTTCGCCGCCGAGATCGCGGCGCGCAGCTGATCGAGGCTGAGCCCGATCGACGCGAGCTCGCGAGTGTCGGCCTGGATCCGCATCGCGGGCCTCTGCCCGCCCGAGAGCGTCACGAGCCCGACGCCGCCGATCTGCGAGATCTTCTGCGCGAGCCGCGACTCGACGAGATTCCGCACGTCGGTCAGCGGCATGCTGTCGGAGGTCACGGCGAGCGTGAGCACCGGCGCGTCGGCCGGATTTACCTTCGCGTACACGGGCGGCGCCGGCAAATCCGTCGGCAGCAGCGAGCCGCTCGCGTTGATCGCGGCCTGCACTTCCTGCTCCGCGACGTCGAGCGTGAGCTCCAGGCCGAACTGCAGCGTCACGATCGAGGCGCCCGCGGCGCTAGTCGACGACATGCGGATCAATCCCGGCATCTGCCCGAGCTGACGCTCGAGCGGAGCGGTCACCGTCTGGCTCATCACCTCCGGGCTCGCGCCCGGATAGATCGTTTGGACTTGGATCGTCGGGAAGTCGACCTCAGGCAGCGCGGACAGCGGCAAGAAATGAAAGCCGACGAGGCCGCCGAGCATGATCGCGGCCATGAACAGGGACGTGGCGACCGGCCGCAGGATGAACGGCCGCGACGGGCTCATCAGCGATTCCCTTGACCGGTGCCGGGACCGCCGGCGCCGTTGCCGCCCGCGCTACCGCCGTTGCCGCCGCCGGTGGGGGTGTTGCCGTTGGCGCCGCCTTGGCCGCTGAAGTTGCCGCCGCCCTGGCCGCCGTTGCGCCGGTATTGGCGACGGTTATTGTTCGAGCCGTTGTCGGTCGGAGCGCTCGAGCCTGCGCCCTGCGCGGCATCGGGCAGACGCACGCGTGCGCCGTCCGTGAGCCGGTCGCCGCCCTCGGTCACGACGCGCTCGCCCGCGGTGAGGCCGTTCGCGATGGATATGGCCTCGTCCGATGCCGGGCCGACCGTCACGGGCCGCATCGTCGCGACCTGCTCCGGGTCGACCACGTAGACGTAGTCGCCGTTCGGACCGTGGCGGATCGCGGCCGCCGGCACGGTGACCGCGTCGTGGATCACGTCGACCTGCAGCTGCACGTTGACGAACTGGCTCGGGAACAGAGCGATATCCTCGTTCGCGAACCGCGCCTTCGCGCGGATCGTGCCGGTCGTCGGATCGATCTGGTTGTCGAGCGTGAGGAACGTGCCCTGTCCGAGCACCGACGTGCGCGTGCGGTCGAGCACGGTCGCCGGCAACGTGGCGCCGGCCCCGACGCGCTGCTGGATCTTCGTGACGGTGTCGGCCGGCAACGTGAACACGACGTCGATCGGCGTCACGGTCGTGATCGTCGCGATGCCGACGGCGCCCGTCGTCGCGACGTAGTTGCCCACGTCGACCGTGCGCAAGCCGACGCGCCCGTCGATCGGCGCCGTGATCTTGCTATAGGAGAGGTTCAGCTGCGCGGCGCCGACGCCGGCGCGGTCCGTGACGACGGCGCCTTCGAGCTGTTGCACCGTCGCGAGTTGCGTGTCGACGTTCTGTTGCGCGATCAACTTTTGCTTGAGCAGCGCGTCATCGCGGTCGAGCGTCACCTTCGCGCTCGCGAGCTGCGCCTGGTCTCGCTCGAGATTGCCGTTCGCTTGGTCGAGCGCGATCTGGAACGGTCGCGGATCGATCGCCGCGAGCACGTCGCCGCGTTTGACTTGCTGGCCCTCCTTATAGAACACGTCGGTCAGGACGCCCGACACCTGCGGGTGCACCGTGGCCACCGCGAGCGGCGTCACCGTGCCGAGCGCCTCGAGACGGATCGGGGATGTCGGCGACTTTTGCGTCGGCGAGCGCGACGGTCGTCGTATTGCGCGCGCCGCCCGGGCCACGGCCGAACGGCGATGCGGGCCTATCGGTGGCGTTGCGGTGCGGCAGATACCAAGCGAGTGCGGCCAAGCCCGCGAGGAACAACGCGACGGCCAAGAAGCTCAGCGCATGGGAAAGGCGCGAGCGCCGCCGCGGTCCTAAGTCCGGGCGCAACGAGGGCTGCGGAGCCGGCAGTGGGATATCGTCCATTCTGGTCCTGCGGGCGGCTAATCAGGGGCCGCATGATGCTGGAGACAGGGGCTACCCGGTAAAGTTGCCACGGGCTTTCTTTAGATTGCTAGCGCCGCCAATGGGCGGTTTGCACGGTGCGGGGGCGCCCGCCAGCGTTCAAGTCGTCGGCTCGGCCAGAACACACGAACAAGCACCAAGGAACGAACGATGAGCAACACCGCTGCCCCTGCCCCTGCCTCGGCCGCGCACACATCGCCGCAACCGCAGGCGTCCTCGTCGTGGCGACAGCTATTGAACAGTGAGGACGGGTGGTCGATCTGGATCGGGCTCGGGATCGTGATCGCCGCCTATCTGCTGTTCGCGAACGGCAAGACCCTCGCTTGGATCGCCGTGACGCCGCCGCGGTGGTCGACGTTCGGGCAGATCGGCTCGCACCTCGCCGCGAACGCGGGTCGCTACGGCGCGCAATTCCTGCTCTGGGCGGTGCTGTTCAGCGTCGCAATGAAGGCGATCGGCTACCGATTGCGCGAGTTCGTGCCGGCGTTCGTGTTCGTCTACGTGCTGTCCATGCTGATCTTCGTGCTGGGCCAGTGGACCCAAGCGAGCGTGTACGGCTTCGAGCCGCCGCTCGTCGCGCTGCTGCTCGGACTCGTGATCTCGAACGCGATCGGTTTGCCGCGCCGGCTCGATGCGGGCTTCCGAGTCGAGTTCTACATCAAGACCGGCATCGTGCTGCTCGGCGCGACGCTGCCGTTCACGCTGATCGTCTGGGCCGGCCCGGTCGCGATCCTGCAGGCGTCGATCGTCTCGCTGACGACGTTCTTCGTCATCTACGCCGTCGCGCGGAGGCTCGGCCTCGAGCAGCGGTTCGCGGCCACGCTCGGCGTGGGCGGTGCAGTCTGCGGCGTCTCGGCCGCGATCGCGATCTCGGGCGCTATAGGGACGCGCAAGGAGCACTCGTCGATCGCGATCGCGACGGTGATCGTCTGGGCGATCGTGATGATCTTCCTGCTCCCGTTCGTCGCGAGGCTGCTCGAGCTTCCGGCCGGAATCGGCGGCGCGTGGATCGGCACGTCCGAGTTCGCCGACGCTGCCGGTCTTGCGGCCGCGCAGTCCTACGGCAATATCGCCGATAACCTCCCGAACATCGACGGAACCAGCGAGCAGGCGCTGTCCGCGTTCACGCTGATGAAGGTCGTCGGCCGCGACGTGTGGATCGGCATCTGGGCGTTCGTGCTCGCGATCGTCGCGGTGACGCGTTGGGAGCGGGGCACGATTTCTCACGCGGCGCGGCCGGCGACCGCGAGTCCGGCCGCTCAAGTCTGGCTGCGCTTCCCGAAATTCGTGCTCGGCTTTCTGGTCGCGTCGCTGCTCGTGACGGCGATCGTGAGCGGCTACACGCTGGCCGAGTACGACTCGCGCGTGACGCCGGCTCTGATCGCGCCGATCCGCAATCTGCGAACCTGGGCGTTCATCTTCTGCTTCTTCAGCATCGGTCTCACGACGCGGTTCCGCGAGCTCGCGAAGAGCGGCACGAAGCCGCAGCTCGCGTTCGCCGCCGGCGTCGTCGTCAATGTGCTGCTCGGCTACGTGCTATCGGTCTGGCTCTTCGCCGACCACTGGCGGAACCTAGCGCAGCACTGAGCGTCGCCGCTACTTCGCGCGGCCCGTGTAGCCCTGCGCGATGGTCGGGATCGCGATCAGCTTGTTGCGCGCGCTCGGCGTGCCCCAGCCGCCGTAGAACACGATGCCGAACAGCGTCTTCCGGTCTTTGCCGCCGAACGCGACGCCGTGCATGCCCTGCGGTCCCTTGATCGACCCCAAGAACTGCCCGCTCGGTGCGAACACGTCGGCCGACTGGCCGGTCGCGACGAAGAGCCGGCCTTGCTGGTCCACGGCCGAGCCGTCGCCGCCTTGGCCGCCTTGCAGCTTGCCGAACTCGCGCTGATTCTTCAGCGATCCGTCCGGCTGCACGTCGAACGCGACGACGACGGGACCGTTCGTGACGTAGAGGATCTTCTCGTCGGGGCTCAGGATGATGCCGTTGGCGCCCGCGACGTTGTCGCCGTACTGCGTCATCACGCCCTTCGGGTCCGCGTAGAACACGCCGGTGCCGCTCACCGAGACGTAGACGCCGCCGCGCGCGTCCGCGGACAGGTCGTTCAGCACGCCGCCGGCGCAATCGAGCGGCTCGCCGTTGACGGTGTTCGCGAAGATCTTGCGCTGCGGCTCGAGCTCGATGATGGCCGCAGGGAAGCCGCGCGATGCGAGGAACAGCGAGCCGTTCTTGCTGCGCGAGACCGCGCCGCCGGTGTTCGTGTCGCTGAAGAGAATCTTCGCGAGGCCGTTGGCGGGATCGACCTGCATCACGTTGCTCGCGTCGTTGTTCGCGAAGATCATCGTGCCGTCGTCGCCCGCGATTGGGCCGTCGACGTTGTTGCCCTCCCAGGACCACACGACCTTCCACGTCTGTCCGGCTGCGATCACGCCCGGAATCTCGGCCGTCGGAGGCGGCATCGCGGGCTCGGGCGGCGGTGCGTCGTTCGCCTGCGCCGCTTGGCCTGCGCGTCCGCCGCCGATCGAAAACGGCGCGGGCGGTTTCTTGCACTTCGCGACGGCCGCGGCTAGCCCTGAGTTCTGCCAGGACTGCTGGCTGTGGCCCCGATCGAACGCGGAAGAAGGCTTCTGAGCGAGTGCGGTGGTCGCGGCGCAGCCGGCGAGCACGGCGAGAGCGATCGTTGTTTTCATGAGTCCCCCCGGATTTCGAGTTGGCAAGAAGCGCTTGGGCGCAGTCTAGCGTAGAAGGCCGATCAGCCCCACGGAGCCGACTTACGCGCTCGCGAACCACGACAACACATGTAATATCGGCGTCGGATCTAGCTAACGACTCGAACAACGAGCGGGGGGAACAACCATGAATAAGAAGCTGGTGCTTGCTGCACTCGGCACGATGCTCCTGTGCGCGAACGCGTTCGCGCAGGACGCGAAGACCGTGATCGCGAACGCCCAAAAGGCATTGGGTAATCCGAAGGCCGTCACGTACTCGGGCTCGGCACGCGACGTCGCGTTCCAGCAGTGCGGCGGCAACGCGGCCGAGTTGATCTGCCACGGCACGCACGACCCGATGCGGCCGATCACGAGCTACACGCGACTGATCGATCTCACGGCGCCGCTCGTCGCGGCACACGGGCAGCACGCAGAACTTCGGCGCGGGCGGGAATACGACGCCGGCAGTCGGCACGTTCTTCCAACAGGTCACCACGCAGCAGGCCGACGTGTCGCAGCCGTGGGCCCAGTCGCTCGAGCTCTACATCACGCCGTGGGGCTTCTTGAAAGGCGCGGCCGAGAACAACGCGGCCCTGGCGCGCGCCAAGGTCGGCAACAAGAGCTACACGCTCCTGACTTGGAGTCCCAAGGTCAAAGCGCCGTCGGGCAAGAGCTACGTGATCAACGGCTACGTGGACGACGCGAACATCGTCGAGCGAGTCGAGACCTGGCTCGGCGAGAACATCATGGGCGACATGATGATCGTCGCGAGCTACACCGATTGGCGCGACTTCGGCGGCTTCATGTTCCCGACCGAGATCAAGCAGTCGCGCGGCGGCTGGCCGTTCTTCGAGGTCGACGTGACGAGCGCGACGGGCAACCCGGCCGACCTTCGGCCGCTCGCGCCCGAGCCGCCGAATCGCCCAGGCGCTCCGGGCGGCCCGCCGGCGGGCCCGCCGGGCGGCGGCCAACCGCCGGCGCTCAACGTCACGTCCGAGAAGCTCGGCGACGGGCTCTATCGGCTCACGACGGGCGCCGGCAGCTACGATTCCGTGCTCGTCGAGTTCAAGACCTACGTAATGATGCTCGAGGCGGGCCAGAGCATCGCGCGAGCGACGCGCGTACATCGCGGAGACGAAGAAGCTGTTCCCGGGCAAGCCGATTCGCTACGTGATGAACACGCATCCGCACTCCGACCACACGGGCGGTTTGCCCGCGCTCGTCGCCGAGGGCGCGACGATCGTCACGCAAGCGAACAACAAGGACTTCTTCGAGCGCGCGCTCAACTCGCCGCGCACGCTGCTCGACGACGTGCTCGCGAAGAGCCCGAAGAAGGCGAAGATCGAGACGGTCGACGAGAAGCGCGTGTACACGGACGGCACGCGCACGGTCGAGATGTATCACATCTATCCCGCGCCGCACTCGAACGGCTTGCTCGTCGCGTACATCCCGAAGGAGCGCGTGCTGTTCCAGGGCGACTTCTCGGTAAATCCGGGCGAGCCCGCGAACGATCATGTGAAGGCGCTCGTGCCCGCGCTCGAGAAGCTCGGGCTCGTGAACTTCGATCGCTACATCAACGTGCACGCGTCCGCGGCGCCCCAGCACAAAGAGGACGTCTGGAAGGCGATGGGGAAGTAACGCAGCGAGCCCGAGGTCCGCGCGCTCAGCGCGCGGGCTCCGGGCCGGCCTCGAACGGGCGCAGCTCGCATTCGCCCTCGAACTTGGGCCAATGCACCCGATGCAGGTCCATGAAGCGCGTCGCGAGCTTCAGCGCGTCTTCGTACGAGGCGAATTCTCCGATCGCGTAGCCGCCGACGACCTCTTTCGCCTCGGCGAACGGGCCGTCGTGCACGCTGATCTTGCCCTTCGTAAGCCGGATGCGCTTGCCTTTCGCCGTGGGCTGGAGCCCGGCCGTGTCGAGGATCGCGCCGCTCTTCATCGATTCCTCGACGAACTTGCCCATCGCGTCGAACAGGGCTTGCGGGACTTCCTCCATTCGGTAGTTCTCGGTGTGCTTGATGAACATCATGTATTTCATGGCTGAGCTCCTGGGGCTCGAGTGTGGGTTTCGCCTAATCGTCGAACGAGCTCTTTCGAAATCGACAATCCGGGCGAGAGAAGTTCGGTATAGTCGCCAGTCGTCGCGCGCCCGAATAGGCGCCAAAACAACAAGCGCAGAATCGAGCGCGTCCGGCGGCGCTGTCGCCACATGCAGCTCGGGGGGCCTGATGAACGCACGATCGATCTTCTTCGCGGCCTGTCTCGGCGTATTGCTCGGCATCGCGGCGCCGGCTCACGCGCAAGGCGGCTTCGGCCCGCCGGAGCTCACGCTCGTCCCGGTGAAGGACAACATCTACATGATCCGGAACATGGGCGCGGGCAACATCACGATGCTCGTCGGCCAGAAGTACGTGATCCTGATCGACGCGAAGTTTCCGAACGACCATGACGGGATCATGAAGATCATCGGCGGCGTTACCAAGCTGCCCGTCCGCTACGTGATCAACACGCACATGCATCCCGACCACGCGGGCGGCAATCCGGCGATGCAGATGGTCGGCGCCGACGTGATCGCGTCGGAGAACGGCCGGCGGATCATGGCCGAGCGCCAGACGCCTGGTCTCGCGAACATCACGCTCAGGGACTACCTGCGCGTGTATCTGGACGACATGCCGATCGACCTCTACTACTTCGGCCGAGGGCACACGGATAACGACATCGTGATCCATCTGCCGACCAAGAAGATGCTGATCGCGGGCGACCTGTTTGCGCTATACGGGCCGTATCGCGAAGTGATCGACTATACGGCGGGCGGGAGCCTCCGTGATTGGACGCGCACCCTCGAGCGCGCGCTGCAGCTCGACTTCGACACCGTGATCCCGGGCCACAGCGGCTTGACTGACCGCAAGAACATGGAAGGCTACAAGGACTACCTGACGCGCACGCAGGAGATGGTGCGCGAGATGAACAAGCAGAAGAAAACTCGCGACGAGATCTCGGCAGTGCTCAAGTCGCAATTCGACTGGGGCGGACTAGAGATGCAGGTGGGCCTCGACGGCGTGATCACCGAGATGCGGTGATCGGTGTGAGAGCGCTAGCCTTGTCTGCTTCGTTGTGGGCCGCGTGGGCGTGGAGCGCCGCGGCGCAAGGCCCCGCCCCGCAGTCGCCGCCGTGCGATCCCGCCGACAAACATTGGGTCTGCGGCCAGCAGACGCCCGAGGACCTCGTCGCGCTGCCGGGCGGCGGCTGGGTAGTCGCTTCCGTCTATGCGGGCACGGGCGGCATCAATTTGATCAAAGTCGCCGAACGCGCGTCGACCACGGTGTTTCCGGGCCCGACCGTCAAAGTAGAGCTCGACAAGACGACGTATCCCGACTGCCCCGGCCCGCCGGCCGGAGCGTTCACGACGCACGGCGTCTACGTCGAGCCCGGCAATGGACCGGTGCTGCGGGTCATGGCCGTGGTGCACGGCGTGCGCGAGTCGATCGACGTGTTTCGCGTCGACATGCGTCCCGCGACGCCGAGCTTCACCTGGGTCGGTTGCGTGATCGCGCCCGAGCCGATCGGCTTGAACGCGGTTCGGGGGCTCGTCGACGGCGGCTTCATCACGACCAACTGGTTGCCGCGCGGCGGCGGTCAAGACGCGATGACCAAGATGATGGCCGGGGAGAAGAACGGGGAGCTTTGGGAGTGGCATACGAAGAGCGGCTGGCAGAAGGTTCCGGGCAGCGAAGCCGCGGGCGCGAACGGGATCGAGCTGTCCGCCGACGGCAAGACGTTCTACTTGGCCGCGTGGGGCAGCCAATCGTTCATTCGCTTTACGCGCGGCGCGACGCCGCAACGCGACGAGATCCCGCTCGGCTTCCGCGTCGACAACATTCACTTCGCGAAGGACGGCTCGCTGCTCGCGGCGGGTCAAGTCACGGATCCGAACGCGCGCAGCTCGCGCGTCGTGAAGATCGACCCGAAGACGCTCAAGGTGCGCGACCTGCTGACGCGGCCCGACGACGCCGCGTTCGCCGGCAACACGACCGCGATCGAGATCGGCACGGATCTCTGGCTCGGCTCGTATCGCGGCGACCGAATCGCGATCGTTCCGGCGCCCTGAGCGGCGACCGACGGAACGTCCGCCGTCCCGCTCGTCGTGAGCTCGCTGAGCGCTCAGCGTACCGAGGGACCTAAGCCCGCTCGCACGGCCGCGCTCGCGAGCCTCGCGATGGTGGCGTTCGCGGGCAATTCGCTGCTCTGCCGCGCGGCGCTTGGGCGGGAGCTGATCGACGCCGCGAGCTTCACGACGCTGCGGCTCCTGTCCGGCGCGGTCGTCCTTCTGTTGCTCGCGCGTGCGTTGCCCGCCTCGCGTGCAGCGGCGGCGCCGCGCGACTGGATCGCGGCGCTCGTTCTGTTCGGTTACGCGATCGCCTTCTCGTTCGCCTATACGTTGCTGACTGCGGGCATCGGAGCGCTGATCTTGTTCGGGACGGTGCAGGCCACGATGTTCGTCGCGGGATTGCGCGCGGGCGAGCGCTTCGGGCCGGTCGCTTGGTGCGGGGTCGCGATCGCGGTTGCCGGCGTTGCGTGGCTCGTCGCGCCCGGCGTGAGCGCGCCGAGCTCGCTCGGCGCGGTGCTGATGGCCGCGGCGGGAATCGGCTGGGGCGCCTACTCGCTGCGCGGCCGCCGGCTTGGCGATCCGGTGCGCATGAACGCGGACAGCTTCTTGCGCAGCGTGCCGCTGGCGGTGGCAACGAGCGTGTTGCTCGTCGGCATTCGACACGTGACGCCCGAGGGCGCTGCGCTCGCGGTCGCGTCAGGCGCGGTGACTTCGGGCATCGGCTACATCCTGTGGTATGCGGCCCTGCAAGGGTTGACCGCGACCCGCGCGGCGGTGATTCAGCTGTCGGTGCCCGCGATCGCGGCGGTCGGCGGCGTGGTCTTCTTGCTCGAGCCCGTGAGCTGGCGGCTCGTGTCGTCGTCGATCGCGATCCTCGGCGGCATCGGAATGACGCTCACGCGGCGCGCTCGCGCGCCGCTTTGAGGGCGCTCGTCCACCAAATCAGATTGTCGAGCAGCGAGGCCGCGTTGCCGCGGTTCTGCTCGGTGTCGATCTGGCCGATCTCCTTGATGAACCACGGCTCGGGGATGTGGACGGCAAAGCGGATCGGCGCCATGTCGAGCTCGATCGTGACGAGCCGCAACTGCTCGACGCCGCGCGTTCCGCCGGCTCCGCCCCAGCTCACGAACGCGACCGCCTTGCGGCTCCACGCGTGATAGACCGTGTCGAGCGCATTCTTGAGGATCGCGGGATAGCCGTGGTTGTACTCGGGCGTGCAGATGATGAACCCGTCGGCCTCGCGTACCTTCTCGCGCCAACGGATGATTGCGGGGTTCGTGTAGTTGTCGCGCGCGAAACCCGGCGGCAACGGCTCTTCGAAGAACGGCAGCGGATAGTCGCGCAGATCCAATCGTTCGAGCTCGATCTCCGGCCGCGCCGCCGCGAGATCGTGGATCCATTGCGCCGGCTTCTCGCTGAAACGGTTCGCACGCGTGCTGCCGACGATCAGCTTGATGTTGAGTTTGCTCATGTCGGGGGGGGGAGTGGCGCCTGCGCGCGCGGGCTTCTATTGTCGAGCTCGGGCCTTGCGCTCCGTCTCGATGCAGTTGTAGGGCAGGAACTGGATCGACGGCTGCCAGCGGAACGTCGCGTAGTTCTCGTAGCTGACGGGCATCGTGAACGCGGAGGGGTCGGTCGCCGTCCAGTCGTATTGCAGCGTCGTGCCGCCGTCGCGCGGCGTGAACCGCTCGACGATCTTCATCGCGCGGCTCTGCGGCACGCCGACGAGGCCGTAGATCTCGAAGTACGGCCAATCGATGTGCGTCGTCGTGATCACGAGCGCGTCGCCGTCCCAGCGTCCCGCCGAGTAGCCGAGCGGCGTGAACGGCTGGTCGGCGGGCGTCTCCTTGCCGTCCATGTGAATCGTGCGGTCGATCTCGAACCACTCGTTTTGCAGCACGAGATCGGAGCCGCGCTCGACGAAGCGGATCGCATATGGCCCGCTGCGCAGCATCACGCGCGGCATTCCGGGCGATACGCAGCCGAGCACGGGATCGTCGACCACTTCGTCGTACGCGGCTTGCTTCTTGCGCGCGTCGGGCGTGTACGGCGGGTTGCCGACCCACGCGGGCGGCTTGCCCTCGCGCATCGGCACGAAGACCTTGCCGAAGAACCGATTGTCCGCGGCCGCGCCGGCCGTGCGCGGAGAGTAGGTGGGATCCGTGTAGACGACGCGGTCGGCCGCGGCGAAGCGCGGCATCACGTTGCCGCGCAGCAGGATCTCGCGGCCGTCGGCGACCAGCAGGTTCGTCACGTACATGCGGCGTTCGCGCCGCGTGGACGGATTGCCCGCGAACCGCACGACGTCGCCGATCTTCACGATGTCGTGCGGTAGTCCCGCGCGATCGAGCCGCGTGAGGTCGGCGCTCTCGATCTCCCACAGCGCGTCGTTGCCGTCGATCGCTTTCGTGCTGACGGTGAAGCGTACGTGCGGGTTTGCCCAGAGCAGCGTCACGATCTCGCCCCGCGCCTCGACGATCGTCTTCGCGTCGTACTCCGCCGTCGAGTGGTGCGCGAAGACGCGTGGGCTAACGAGCGCCGTCGCGAAGATCGCCGCCGCGACGCCCGCGATTCGGCCAGGTCTCTGCTGCATAGCGACTTCCCCCGAAAGGCGCGGGTCGAGCCGCGGCGCAGCCCGCGCTAGAACGAATATCGCACGTTGACCCCGAGGCCGTCTTGGTCACCGCCGAACGTGATGCCCACTCCGGCCGAGAGCGCGCGCGAGAAATAGTAGCGCACGGACGCCTGGAGCGACGTATCGGTGCTCGCGACGTCGAGGTATTGGATGCCGCCCTCGACCTCGACCTTGTCGTTCACGCGCCCGCGGACCCGAAACTGCAGCCCGAGGCCGTTGTCGTGCGCGCTGAACTGGCCCGAGCTCGCCGACTGATCGATGTAGAGCACGCGCCCGTAAAGGTCGACGTTCGGCTTCAGCGCGTAGCTGTAGCCGAGGCCGAGCGCCCAGGTGTCGACATTGATGCCGAAGTCGACGTTCGCGGTCGCCGTAGGAGCCGTAGACGTGCCAGTCGTCGCCGACTTTGAACGACCCGGACAACGTGAAGCCGTCGCCGTCGATGTTGTCCGGCGCGCGCGAGATGTCGACGTCGTGCTTGTCGTAGCTGAGCTCGGCGTAGTTGTAGTCGAAACCCGACCTCGCGGGCTTCGACGCTTCCTGCGCCGAGCTCAACGCCGGCAGCAGCAGCACGGTGGCAACGAGCACTGCACGCGAGACTCCGTTCATTCTTCCCTCCATGGGTTCAGGGGCGGATGCTTGGGAGCAATGATAAACGACGCGAGTCGGGGCGACTCGCGTCGCAATTTGGAGACGCGTGGGTCCGATCGCGCTATCGCGACGAGGCGGTCACTTACTTGAAGCCCTTCGCTGCGACGTCCCAATTCGGGTTCGTGCAGAGCCCGCAGCTCTTCCCTGAGAACATCGCGCCCGCCTTCTTGTCGCCCTTGAGCTGCCAGAGCGCCCAGCTCGACGCGACGTTCGCGAACTCGCCGCCGCCCGGGTGGAAGAACGTCGCGCTATGGCCTGCGTTGTGCCGCGAGCCGTAAAACGCCGGCACCTTCGTGAGACCGTCGTATGCGGCCTTCGAGGGCGCCAGCATGAAATCGCGGTCGGCGCCGTTGACGAGCAACACGGGGCCATGGATCTTCGGGAGCGCGTCGAAGTCGGGGATCGGGAACGGCGGCGGCGCCTTCGGGTCGATCCGCGTCACGCCCGCGTTGAACACGCCGATCGTCTTCACGCGCGGATCGGCTGCTAGGTTGATCGAGAGGAAGCCGCCGCACGAGCTGCCCATCACGGCCACCTTGTCGACCGCGATCTTGCCCTTGAGCGGCGAGCCGTCGCGCTTGTTCTCCTTGTCTGCCCAGTCGATCGCGGTGCGCAAGTCTTCGACGTTGGCCTGGCGTCGCTCGGCGCCTTCGATCGCTGCGGTGCCGATCACGAGAAAGCCGTGCGACGCGACGGTCGTCAGGAAGCCCATGAAGCCCTTGCTGTCGATCGCGCAACCGCCGTTGCCCCAGACGACGACCGGCAGCGTGTCTTTCTTCGGAAACGCGTCGAGGTTCGAGGGATGCAGGGTCACGTGGCCGGGCGAGCCGAATGCGGCTTCTGTCGTGACCTCATAGGGGCCTTTCTCGGCGAGCGGCGCGCCCTCGACGGGCAGGGACGTCCTGACCATGTCCATCGTGAAAGGTCCGGCCCCGAGCTGCGCGGAGCAGACGTTCGCGATCGAGAGCAGGGCCGCGGCCGTCGCGGTCGCTAGAGTGCGCTTCAGCATGATTTGTCCCCCGGACGATTTGACGTTGCGGCGCATCGTCACCCACCGATCGGGGCGGCCGCAAGCCGTCGACAGAAAACTTCTGCAAGCCCGTGGTCGGTACGGCACATGGCGCCGCGCCGAGCTGCTGCTTACGCGGTCAGCGGCAGGCTCACCGCGCGCCCCGACTCAGCGCTGCGGTAGATCGCCTCGGTCCACTCCATGTACTTCACGCCGATCTCGAACGTGTTCATCTTGACTTGCTCGACGCCGCGGATCGCGTTCACGAACTCCTCCTCGACGCGATGATGTGCCTGCGCCTCGGGCGGGTTCGGATACGCCGCGAGCTCCTTTTCGCCGCGGCGGCCGACGAAGACGTTCTGCTCGTTGTCGATGCGGATCGTGCCTTCGCTGCCGTAGATCCAGATTTCGTTGCCGCGCGATAGCCCGGTCGTCTCGCTGAACTTCATGTGCACGGGCGCGCCGTTCGCGAGCTCGTAGAGCACTTCCACGTGGTCCGGGATCTTCGCGGCGCGCGTTTCGCCGCGCTCGTCTTTCCGCGTCGGTATCTGCACGCGCGTCATGCCCATCACTTTATTGCCGGGGCCGAGCCAGCGCATCGCCGATTCGTAGGTGCCACCGACGTTGAGCACGTTGATGCCGCTGAACTCGGCATCGTGGCGCCAGTCGAGCTCGCCGCCGAAGCTCGCGAAGTTGCGCTGCAGCATTTGCACCTCGACGGACAGCACGTCGCCGAGACGTCCGTCCGCGAGCAAGCTCTGAATCGCGCGATCGATTCTGTACGTGCCGGAGCTCGGCACGAGCTGGCACACGAGATTCGAATGGCGCTGCGACGCCGCGAGCATGTCGCGCGCTTCGGCGCTGTCGTTCGCCATCCGCGCTTGGCACAGGACGTGGCGGCCGCTATCGAGTGCCGCGAGCGTGACCGCGCGATGCATGTACGGCCAGGTGCCGATCAGCACCGCGTCGATGCCGCCGGCCGCGAGCAATTGCTGCCAGTCGGCGTAAGCGCGCGGGATACCGAGCTCGGCCGCGGCGCGCTTGCTCGACTCGAGCGAGCGATTTGCGACGGCGACGATCTCGACGTTCGGCATTTTGCGCAGGCCCGGCACGTGCACGGAGCTCACGATGCCGCCCGCGCCGATGACCCCGACGCGAATCTTGCCGGCTTTGGCGGTTTTGCGTGGTTGCGCAGATAGCACGCTCGGCGCGAGCGCGGCCGCGAGCGGCACGGCTGCGGCGGAGAGGATTTTGCGGCGGCTGATCGAATCGGCTCGGTCGGATTGGCTCATGTGTTCGGCTCGGGTGGCGTGACGCCCCCGAGCTTAGAACACTAGACCGAATGTGCACAGACCGGAGACGGTGGGACCGGACGCGTTGCGCAGCGCGTTCGACCGCGACACGGCGAACGGGGTCTCGCAGCGGATCAGCTCGACCGCGCCGTCGCCGTTGATCGTGTTGCCGCTCATCCGCAGGGCGTCGTCGGGGATCGGGATCAGGTGCACGGCCGTCGCGTCCATCGTCGCGCGATTGTCTAGCAGCGTGTTGCCCGACACGACCACGTGATTGCCGTCGACTGGCACGAGACGCAGCGCTCCGCCGACGTCGGCCGAATTCCGGATCAACAGGTTGTCGCTGATGACGCCGTCGGAGAGATCGAACGCGATGCCGCCGCCCGAGCTCGCCGCATTGTCGCGGATGTCGTTGTCGCGGATCACGGCCGTCGCGCTTTGGACCTTGATGCCGCCGCCCTCCGCTTGCGCGCACGACGAATCTTGCAAGTTGTGCCGGATCTCGTTGTGCGCGACGACGATGGTGACGTCGAGCGCCGAGACGCCGACGCCGAAGCAGCCGACGTTGTCGCGGATCACGTTGTCGCGCAGCGTCGCGCCAGCGAGCGACTCGAGGTAGATGCCGCCGCCCGAGCCCGCAGCAGGAACGTTCATCGACTCGAGAGCGAGGCCGTTCGTAATCGTGAAGCCGACGATCGCGACGCTCTCGACACCGGTGCCGCGCGCAAAGATCACGCGGCCGATGCGGCCGCCGTCGAGCGTGGTGACGGCGGCGCCCGATGTCGCGACGAGCGTAACGCTCTTGCCTACGACAAGGTTTTCGAAGTAGGTGCCGCTCGCGACCACGACGCTCGCGCCGGGCGCCGCCGCGTCGATCGCGGCCTGGATCGTCGGATAGTCTTGCGGAACGCGGAGAGCGTCTTGCGCCCACGACGCCGTGGCCGACGCGAGCGCGCCGGCGGCGAGGATGGAGCGAAGGCTCGACACGACGGCTCTCCCTTCCTTAGGTCGAAGATCGATGCTACCGGCGCGACTATCGTGGAAACGTGATGCACCGCTCAGCCGCGCGGGCTACCCCGGCACGCAACCTACCACACGACGTCGGCTGGGAGCCTGCGCGAGTTCAGGCATACTGTCCCTCCACATCAGCGAACGAACGAGAAGAACAATGAGCGAGCGCCATCCCGCGGAGACGATTCTCAAGCTATCGACGGCGTACTGGACCTCGCGCTGCCTGCACGCAGTGGCTCAGTTCGGCGTCGCCGACGCGCTCGGCGACGAGCCCGAAGCTGCCGCCGTGCTCGCGAAGAAGACCGGCACGAACGCCGACGCGCTGCACCGCATCCTGCGCGCGCTGTGCAATCACGGCATCTTCACGCTGCGCGACGGGCGGTTCTCGCACAATGCCGCGTCGCGGCTGCTGCGCTCGGACAACCCCGCGTCGATGCGCTCGCTCGCGCGCATGATGGGGCTCGACTTCCACTGGGACGTCTATCGCGACCTCGTGCACAGCCTCACGACCGGCGAGTCGGCGGGCTACAAGGTGCAGCAGGGCGGCTTGTTCGAGCACCTGCGCACGCATCCCGAGGACAGCCGTCTCTTCAATGAAGCGATGGTCGGCAAGTCGTTCGGGCAGATCGGACCGGTGCTCGGCGCGTACGACTTCTCGCCGTTCAAGACGATCGGCGACATCGGCGGCGGCGTCGGCCATCTGCTCGCGGCGATTCTGAACGCCGCGCCGGGCGCGAAGGGCGTGCTGTTCGACTTGCCCGAGGTGGTCGCGCAGGCGAGGGCGCGGCCGAACCCGCGGATCACTTACACGCCCGGCGACTTCTTCAAGGACGCGATTCCGGCCTGCGACCTCTACGTGATGATGACCGTGATCCACGACTGGTCGGACGCGGAGTCGATCGAGATCTTGCGGAACCTGCGTGGTAACGCGCCGGCGAACGCAAAGCTGCTGCTGGTCGAGGCGATCGTCGATGAGAGCGCGACGGACTCGTTCCCGATCGACATGGACATCGAGATGCTCGTGTTCGCATCGGGCCGCGAGCGGACGCAGCCGCAGTGGCAGGCGTTGTTGTCGAAAGCCGGATTCAAGGCTCGGACCGAACGGCGCGGGCAAGACCACGATCATCAACTCCGTGCTCGGTGTGCTCGCGCCGACCTCGGGCGCGATCCACATCGGCGGCATCGACGTCGCGCGCCGGCGCTCGCTCGCGCTCGCGAAGACCAACTTCGCGGCGGTTTATGCGACGCTGCCCGGCAATCTCACGGTGGCGCAGAACCTGCGCGTGTTCGGGTTTGATCTACGGGGGTGCGCGGCTCTCTCTGCGCGACGATCGAAGAGGTGCTCGAGGAGTTCGATCTGAGCGTCTGCGCGATACCAGTGCGGGTTGTTGTCGTCCGGCGAGCAGACTCGCGCCGCGCTCGCGAAGGCGTTGCTGAACCGGCCGGAGCTGTTGTGTTGTTGCTCGAGCCGAGCCGCTCGGCTTCCTTCCCGCCGCGCGATGTCGTTCGCGCCCGAATCCGCAAGCTCGCGCGCGAAGGCAACCGCGGCATTCTTTGGACGTCGCACAACATGCTCGAGGTGGAGGAGGTGTGCGATCGCGTGTTGTTCTTGTCGCACGGCAAGATCCTGCTCGAGGGCGACCCGAAGCGTTTGCCGCACGAGCACGGCGCCGCGACGCTCGAGGAGCTTTTCATCCGCATCGCGCGCGAGCCGCTCGCGTCGAGCGTGGAGGCCGCGCGATGAACGCGCGCGCGATAGCAGGGCTTGCGCTCCGCCAGTTCTACTTGATCCGCGGCAGCCCGGTGCGGCTGTTTCCGATGTTCGCGTGGGTCGCGATCGACGTCATCCTGTGGGGATTCATCACGCGCTACTTGAATTCAGTCAGTGCGTCGGGCGTCGATTTCGTGCCGACGCTGCTCGGCGCCGTTCTGCTGTGGGACTCTTCACGCGGATCATGCAAGGCGTGACGACCGCGTTCCTCTGATCAACGGTCAGGCGTTTCCGCCGGCGCAGCTTGCGCTGGGCAGGAAGCGCTTGTCCTCGATATCGCGGTCGCCGCGTACGTGTTCTCGCGCGTCTATCGATACGCGGTGCGAACGGGCCTCCTCGCGCGCTACAGCGCGGAGTCGGCGGCGTAGCGCTTACCAGATCGAGACGCGCCGCTCGGGCGGCAGCGCGAGCTTCGCGTTCGCCGGCACGCCGAACGCCTCGTACCAGGCGTCGACGTTCCGCACGACGCCGTTGCACGCGGTACGTCGGCGGGCGAGTGCGGGTCGGTCAGCACCTGGCTGCGCAGAGCGCTCGTCGCGCATCTGCGCGCGCCAGACCTGCGCCCAGCCGAGGAAGAAGCGCTGGTCGCCGGTGAGGCCGTCGATGCACCGGCGCCGGCTTGCCGCCTGAGCGAGAGCTTGGTAGGCGTCGTAGGCCATCTCGAGGCCGCCGAGGTCGCCGATGTTCTCGCCCATGCGTCAGCTCGCCGTTGACGCTTGCACGCCCGGGCAGCGGCTCGAAGCTCGCGTACTGCGCCGACGAGCGCTTCGGTCTGCGCCTCGAACTTCGCGTCGGTCCTCCGGCGTCCACCAGTCGCGCAGCATGCCCTTGCGCGTCGGACTTGCGGCCCTGGTCGTCGAAGCCGTGGCTGATCTCGTGGCCGATCACCGCGCCGATGCCGCCGTAGTTCACGGCCGGGTCGGCGTTCGGATCGAAGAACGGCGGCTGCAGGATCGCGGCCGGGAACACGATCTCGTTGCATGAGCGGGTTGTAGTAGGCGTTGACCGTCTGCGGCGTCATGCCCCACTCGCTCGCGATCGACCGGCTTGCCGAGCTTGCGCGAGCTGGCGGTCGCCACTCGAACGCGCGGCGCGCTGCACGTTGCCGACGAGGTCGTCCGGCTCGACCGTCGAGCTTGCGAGTAGTCGCGCCACTTGTCCGGGTAGCCGATCTTCGACGGTGAACTGCGTCGAGCTTCTCGAGCGCGGCCTGTCTTGGTCTCGTCGCGTCATCCAGTCGAGCTTCTCGATGCGCTCCGCCAACGCGGCGCGCAGGTTCGCCGACGAGCGCGTCCATCTGCGCCTTCGACGTCGGCGGGAAGTACTTGCGCGACGTAGAGCTCGCCGACCGCCTCGCCGAGCTGCGCGCTCACGAGTCGACGCCGCGCTTCCAGCGCGGCGCTGCGCCGGCTGGCCGCTGAGCACGCGTGCCGAAGAACGCGAAGTTGGCGTCGTCGATCGCCTTCGGCAGATACGGCGCGAACGCCTGCAGGTAGTGGAAGCTGCAGGTACGGCCTGCCAGGTCGAGAGCGGTGTCTTGCGGAAGACGCTCGGCGAACTTGGGAACGCGCCTTCTCGTTGGCGATGAATTCCTGCTGACGGCGAGCTGCGCGGTTCGAGACAGCGCCCATGGAAATCCGGCGCGAGCGTGATCGAGCTCCGCGCGCGTCACGGGGTTGTAGGTCTTGTCCGCGTCGCGCTGCTGTTCGACCGGCCACTGCACTTCGGCGAGCGCGTGCTCGACGCCAGGATCGACTGCGCCTTCTTGTCGGCGTCGGCGATGTTGGCGAGCGAGCATCTTCGCGATCGCGGCGACGTAGTCCTTGCGGATCTGCGGAAACTGTTCGTCGTCGCGCAGGTAGTAATCGCGATCGGGCAGTCCAAGACCGCCTTGCGTGATCGCGACGGCGTACGTGTTGGGATCCTTCGCGTCGATGTCGATGTAGAGATTGAAGGGCGTCGGCAGCGTGAGCTTGGGATCGCCCATCGCCGCGGCGACTTCCTCGTAGGTCTTCAGCGAGCCCAGTCGCGTGAGGTCCGCCTTCGCCGGCGCGAGCCCCTTCTCTTCGATGGTGGCCTGATCGACGAAGCTGTTGTACATGTCGCGGATCTTCTGCGCATCCGGACTGGTGGCCGCCGGTCGCAGACGACAGTTCCTCGATGATCGGGTGGACGCGCTTCTCCGAGAGCTGCTGCAGCTCGGCGAAGCTGCCCCAGCTGCCACGGTCCTCGGGGATGTGGTTCTGCGCGAGCCAGCCGCCGTTCACGTAGCGATAGAAGTCGTCGCCCGGCTTCACGCTCTTGTCCATGTTCGCGAGGTCGATGCCCCACGTGCCGAGCACGGGTTTCGTTTCGACGGCCCGCGGCGAGCCCGTTTGCGCGGCGGCCGGGCCGGCGATGAAAGCGATCGCGAGCGAGAGCAGGCGTTTCATAGAAGAACTCCGCACGGTTGAACGTGAATAGGCCGCTAACTATGCAGTGCGCTATCGCCGCGTCCAAGTCTTGCGCGCCGCAATGCCGGCTGCGGTGCGGAAGGCGATCTTCAGAAACTCCGCGAGATCCCGATGCTCGCCCAGGCGAAGCCGCGAGCACCGCGGCCCGATTCGATCTCCGCGGTCGGTGACGGATCGGTAGCTCACGCTGAAGCCGTTAGGGAACACCGTCGTCGCGCCGAGCCAGACGTCGACGAGCAGGGGCTCGAGCTCGCGCGCCGAATACGCGAGGTCGCTGTGCCGGAACTGACCCTCGAGGAACGCGTTGTACAGGCGCACGTGCAGTTTCGCGCCGGCCTCGAGCTGGACCCGCGGGTGGTCGCCGCGCCGGCGGCGGACCGTCGATCGCAGGGTGCCTTGCGTAGTCCCGCTGACCGCGGCCGACGACCACCACGGCGCGTTGCTTCGCGCGACGATCTCGACGTTGACTTCGGTGATGTAGCCGACGCTCGCGCCGGCTCCGACGCAGGGAGTACGGCTGTCCTCGGGGCCGGGCCGCTCGCGAAGCAGCCGGTAACGCGACACCGCGTACATGAAGGTGGGCTCGCCGCCGTCGGAGATCTGGTGCGAATAGCCGCCCGGCTCGGGGCTGCCGAGCGCTCGTGGACCGCGTGCTGCAGCGCTCCGCTACGGCCAAGCCGAGGCCCTATCGCCAGCGACGACTGGAACGCCGCGCCGCGAGTCGTCGAGGGCGAGTTTGGAGCTCGCGACATAGAGGAGGTTCGCGTACGGCCGATCGTCGGGCGGGGCTTGGGCGTAGCGAGGTCTTGCGGCGAAAACAGCA
This sequence comes from uncultured Gammaproteobacteria bacterium, assembly GCA_963841645.1. Classification (GTDB taxonomy): domain Bacteria; phylum Pseudomonadota; class Gammaproteobacteria; order Steroidobacterales; family Rariloculaceae; genus FEN-1219. The sequence goes on from CAWJDS010000002.1 coordinate 164,096, forward strand.
GCAAGCCGATCTCGAGCGCTCCCCCTTCGGGCGCCCGTCGCCGCGCCGGGCGCGAAGCCCGTCACGCGATCGACGCAATCGAGAACGCCCGCGAGCGACAACGAATGATCGTGGGCGCGTTCGCCGCTCAGCGTGAACGTCACGCCGCCCGTGTAGTCTTGGTCACGGTCGCGAAGCGAAGAGGTCGTCGTCGACGTGCACCGTCCAGCGGCGCGAGTCGTCCATTGCGGCGAGCCGCGTCAGGTGCGCCTTGCGAATAGCGTCTCCGCCGCAGCGCTCGCGTCGCGAGCGACGAGATCAAGGGGGCCAATGCCCATTGGAGAGCGCACCCCAGACCCTCCCGTGGCGTCGCGGGGCGGCTCAGGACTGCGGCGCCGCGGCTTCCCAGCCGCCGCCGAGCGCCTTGTAGATCAGGACGACGGACGTGTTGAGATCGGTTTCGCCGCCGCCAGCGCGTCCTCTGCTTGCAGCACGTGCGCTCCGCATCGAGCAGGCGCAGGAAATCGACCGCACCTTCGCGGTACGCACGCGCGCGAGCTCCGCCGCGCGCGCGACGCGGCGGTCTCGTACGATCGACGCGAGGCGCTGGCGTTGCGCGTAGCCGACGAACGCGGTCTCGGTTTCCTCGAGCGCGCGCAGCACCGTGCCTTCGTACGTCGCGAGCGCGCCGTCCGTGCGCGCCTCGGCCGCGTACGATCGGGCGCGGCCGCCGGGCCGAAGCCCGCCCCACGACAGCACGGGCGTCAGGCCCACGCGCGGCTCTGCGACTCGCCGAGCTCGCTCGCGTCGCCGGCGATGAAACCGATGAAGCCCGCTCAGCGTGAGCCGCGGGAAGAGATCGGCCTTCGCGACGCCGATGCGCGCCGTGGCGGCTGCGAGCTCGCGCTCCGCGGCGCGGATGTCGGGCCGGCGCTCAGCAGCTCCTCGGGCGCGCCGACGGCGAGCGTCGTGAGATGCGGCGCGATCTCGCGCGGCGCGAGCTCGCGTCGAGCGCGCCCGGTCGCAGGCCGAGCAGCACCGCGAGCCGATGCGCCGCGGACGCCTCGGCCGCGACGAGCGGCGGAATGCTCGCTTCGGTCGCCGCGAGGCGCGCGGCCGCGCTCGCGACGTCGAGCTCGCTGCCGCGGCCGAGGTCGAGCGCGCACTCGCGTGAGGTTCAACGTCTCGCGCTGGAGTCCGAGATTCGCGCGCGCGACCGCCAGCCGCTTCTGCGCGCCGCGCAGGTCGAGATAGTTGCTCGCGACTTCGGCCGCGACGAGCACCTGCGCGTCGCGCAGATCCGCTTCGGCCGCCTCGGCGTCGGCGCCGGCGGCTTCCGCGCCGCGGCGCACGCGGCCGAACAGGTCGAGCTCCCAGAGCGTCGCGACGCCGACGTCGTTCGACTCGATCGTCGACCCGCTCGTCGTGAAGCCCGGCTGCTGCGCCGTTGCTCTCGCTGTGCGCGACCTCGACGTCACGTCCGGGCCAGCGCTCGCGGCGCGCGGCGCCGAGCAGCGCGCGCGACTCGTCGACGCGCGCGGCCGCGATCTTGAGATCGAGGTCGCCGCGCGAGCGCGCGCTCGATCAGGAGTCGAGCGTCGGATCGCCGAACTGTTGCCACCACGCGGCCTCGAACGGCTGCTTTGGACGACGCCGGATCCGCGTTGCGGAACTCGGGGGCCTGTCTCCGGAGGCTGGTAGTTCGGCCCGACGGCGCACGCGGCGAGCAGCAGCGTGGACGTGGCGAACGTAAGCGTTGTTCATGATCGTTCTCCGCTAGCGACGCTCAATGCGCGCCGACAGAGGCCGTAGCGCCATCTGCTCGTGCGAAACGACGCGCGGCGGCGCGGGCTCATTGCCGCGCCGCACCGCGGCACCCAAGCGCCGCACGACCCAGTAGAAGACCGGCGTCAGCAGCAGGCCGAAGAGGGTGACGCCGAGCATGCCGGCGAACACGGCGACGCCCATGCGCGTGGCGCATCTCGGCGCCGGCGCCGCGTCGACAGCGACGAGCGGCAACGACGCCGGCGATGAACGCGATCGACGTCATCAGGATCGGACGCAGGCGCAGCCGGCACGCCTCGAGCGCCGCGTCGCCACGTGCTCGCGCCGCGCCTGCTCCGCTCGCGCGCGAACTCCACGATCAGGATCGCGTTCTTGCACGCGAGGCCCACGAGCACGATCAAGCCGATCTGCGTGAAGATGTTGTTGTCGCCGCCCGTGAGCCACACGCCCACGATCGCGGAGAGCAGGCACATCGGCACGATCAGGATGACGACGAGCGGCAGCGTGAAGCTCTCGTACTGCGCCGCGAGCACGAGGAACACGAGCAGCACGCACAGCGGGAAGATCCAGACGGCCGTGTTGCCCGCGATGAGCTGCTGATACGTGAGCTCCGTCCACTCGAACGTCATGCCGTTCGGCAGCTCCTGCTGCGCGAGCCTCGTCGATCAGCGCCTTGCGCCTGGCCCGAGGAGAACCCGGGCGCCGGGCCGCCGTTGATCTCGGCCGTCGGATAGCCGTTGTAGCGGCTGCACGAGCTCGGGCCCGAGCGTCTGCTCGACGTCGACGAACGCGCCGAGCGGCACCATCTCGCCGTCGCGCGTTGCGCACCTTGCAGCTGCAGCGATGTCGTCGGGCTCGACCCGGAACGACGCGTCCGCCTGCGCGATGACCTGGTACGTGCGGCCGAAGCGGTTGAAGTCGTTGACGTACAGCGAGCCGAGATAGACCTGCATCGTTTCGAACAGGTCGGTGAGCGCCACGCCCTGCGCCTTGGCCTTGTCGCGGTCGACGTTGGCGCGCAGCTGCGGCACGTTGATCTGGAAGCTCGAGAACGGCCCGCGAGCCCCGGCGCCTGCTGCGCGCGCCGGCGACGATCTTCTGCGTCTCCTCGTACAGCGTCGTCGAAGCCCAGCGCCGGCGCGATCCTCGATCTGGAGCTTGAAACCGCCGATCCGTGCCGAGGCCCTGCACGGCGGGCGGCGGGAACACGGCGATGTACGCGTCCTGGATCGACGCGAACTTCTGGTTCAGCGCGCCGCGATCTCCCCGGCCGAGCGGCGTAGGTCTTGCGTGCTTGCGCGTCCGTCGAGAAGTCTTCAGCCCGACGAACACGATGCCGGAGTTCGGGCTGTTCGCGAAACCGTTGATCGGACAGGCCCGGGAACGCGACCGCGTGCGCGACGCCGGGCTCCGCGAGCGCGATCTGCGTCCATCTGGCGGATCACGCTCTCGGTGCGATCGAGCGACGCGGCCTCCGGCAGCTGCGCGAACGCGACGAGGTACTGCTTGTCCTGCTGCGGGATGAAGCCGCCCGGCACGCTCGCGAAGCCGAGCCAGGTGAGGACCAGCAGGCCGCCGTACACCGCGACCGCGAGACCGGCGCGCGCGCAGCAGCGCTGCCCGCGACGCCGACGTAGCGCATGCGCGAGCCGTTCGAAGCAGCGATTGAACGGGCCGGAACAGCCAGCCGAACGCGCGCGTCGATGCCGCGCTGCAGCCGATCCGGCGGCGCGCCGTGCGGCTTCAGCAGCACGGCGGCGAGCGCGGGCGACAGCGTCAGCGAGTTGAACGCGGAGATGACCGTGCAGATCGCGATCGTGAGCGCGAACTGCTTGTAGAACTGACCGGTGAGGCCGCTGATGAACGCGGTCGGCACGAACACGGCGCACAGCACGAGCGCGGTGGCGATGATCGGGCTCGTGACCTCGCGCATCGCCTGGTGCGCGGCCTCGATCGGGCGAGTCCGCGTCGTCGATGTTGCGCTCGACGTTCTCGACGACGACGATCGCGTCGTCGACCACGATGCCGATCGCGAGCACGAGGCCGAACAGCGACAGCGCGTTGAGCGAGAAGCCGAACAGCGTGCATCACCGCGAACGTGCCGACGAGCGACACCGGCACGGCCGCGAGCGGAATGATCGACGCGCGCCACGTCTGCAGGAACAGGATCACGACGAGCACGACGAGCAGCGAGCGCCTCGAACAGCGTGTGCACGACGGCGTCGATCGAGTCGCGCACGAACACCGTCGGGTCGTAGACGATGTCGTAGTCGATGCCCTCCGGGAAGTCCTTCGCGAGCTCCGCCATCTTGGCGCGCACGTCGTCCGAGATCTCGATCGCGTTGGTGCCGGGCAGCTGGAAGATCGGAAGCGCGACGGCGGGCTTGTTGTCGAGCAGCGAGCGCAGCGCGTAGGCTGTCGCGCCGAGCTCGACGCGCGCCACGTCGCGGAGGCGCGTGATCTCGCCGTGCTCGCCGGTCTTGACGACGATGTTCTCGAACTCTTCCTCCGTGACGAGCCGGCCTTGCGTGTCGATCAGCAGCTGGAAGTCGGCGGCGTTCGGCGCGGGCGGCGCGCCGAGCTGGCCGGCGGCGACCTGCACGTTCTGCTCGCGGATCGCGCGGACGACGTCGCTCGCGGTGAGGTTCAGCGCCGCGACCTTTTCGGGATCGAGCCAGACGCGCATCGCGTAGTCGCCGGCGCCGAACGACGCGCACCTCGCCGACGCCGTCGATGCGCGCGAGCTCGTCCTTCACGTGCAGCGTGGCGTAGTTCGCGAGATAGAGCGTGTCGTAGCGGTCGTCGGGCGAGATCAGGTGCACGACCATCGTCAGGTCCGGCGACGCCTTCTCGGTCGTGACGCCGAGCCGCTGCGACCTCGGGCAGCTTCGGCAGCGCCTGCGACACGCGGTTCTGCACCTGCACCTGCGCCTTGTCGAGGTCGGTGCCGAGCTCGAACGTCACGGTCAGCGTCATCACGCCGTCGCTCGTCGCCTGCGACGACATGTAGAGCATGTCCTCGACGCCGTTGATCGCCTGCTCGAGCGGCGTCGCGACCGTCTCGGCGATCACTTGCGGGTTCGCGCCGGGATAGATCGCGCGCACCACCACGGTCGGCGGCACGACGTCCGGGTACTCGCTGATCGGCAGGAGCCGCAGCGACGAGCGCGCCGGCGATGAACATGATCGCCGAGAGCACGGCGGCGAAGATCGGCCGGTCGACGAAGAATTGCGAGAACCCCATGGCTGCTCCCTCAGCGCGCGACGTGCGCGTACGAAGACGTCGGTGCTGGCCGCGAGCCGCGCGAGCGCGCCGGGCGCGCCGCGATCCATCGCGACCTGCGTGGCGTTCACCGGCGACGCCGGGGCGCACGCGTTGCAGGCCGTTGACGATCACGACGTCGCCGGCGTCGAGGCCCTGCTTGATCACGCGCAGGCCGTCGACGGAGGCCCGTCACCACCGGGCGGTACTGCGACGACGTTCTGCTCGTCGACGACGAACACGAACTTGCGGCCCAGATCGGTGCCGATCGCACGGTCGTCGACGAGCGCCGCGCGAAAGCTGCTCGGGCTCACGAGCTGGAGGCGCACGAACAGGCCGGGCGTGAAGCGGCCGTCGGCGTTGTCGATCACCGCGCGCGCGCGGATCGTGCCGTGGTCGGGGTCGACCCGGTTGTCGACGAAGTCGAGACGCGCCCTCGTGCGGATAGCCTTGCTCGTTGATGAGGCCGACGTGCACGGGCTGCCTGCGCCGCGCGCTGACTGCACGCTCGCGAGGTAGGTCTGCTCGTCGATGTCGAAGTACGCGTACACCGGCGCGTCGGACACGACCGTCGTCAGCACCGTCGCGCTGTCGACGAGGTTGCCGGCGGTGACGAGGGCGCGCGACACACGGCCGTCGATCGGCGCGGTGACGCGCGTGAACGAGAGGTTCAGCTGCGCCGGCGTCGAGCGCCGCGCCCGCCGCGGCGAGCTTCGCCTGTGCGACGGCCGCGTCGGCTTCGAGCTGCTCGGATTCCTCGCGCGACGTCGCGTTCTGCGCGAGCAGCCGCTGTGCGCGATCGCGGTACGTGCGCGCGAGCTCGAGCTCCGCGCGCGCGCGGTCGCGCTCGGCCGTGAGGCGGTCGACCTCGGCCTGGAACGGCCGCGGATCTATCTGGAAGAGCAGATCGCCCTTCGCGACGCGCGCGCCTTCGGTGAATCCGACGGACTCGACGTAGCCGCCCACGCGCGGCCGCACCGCGACGTTCTCGACCGCTTCGAGCCGGCCCGTGAAGTCGGCCCAATCGCTGAGCTCGTGGGTCGCGACGACCGCGGTGGTGACGGAGGCGGCCGGCGGCGCGGCCGGCGCGTTGCTGGCTTCGCCCCGCCGCAGCCCGACACGGCGGCCGCGCTGACCAAAATCGAGGAAAAAAGAATCCCTGTCCTAGTATTCATAGGAATCTGTCCTTACAGAGGGGGTGTTGGAGCCGTGAAGCTTTGCCGTGGCCTCCCTATCGCCTCGGCTCGCTATTGGTAACAGCGGCTTCACGTGTTACTATACCGTTTAGTTACATTGCAGGGTACTTACCGGTTAGTTACATGTCAACACCCGAAACGAAAATTCATGCCGAGTCGCCGTTTCCGGACGGGACGACGACTTGCGACGCAGGCGAGTTGTGCGCGCGACCGGATCTTCGAGGCCGCGCGGCGGCTCTTCTACAAGTTCGGGATCCGCGGCGTGAGCGTCGACGCGATCGCGGCCGAGGCGGACACGACCAAGGTCACGCTCTATCGCGTGTTCGATTCGAAGGAGCAACTCATCTGCGCGGTGCTCGAGAATCAGGCGCAGCGCTTCTGGGCTTGGTGGGATTCCGTCGCCGCGCGCTACCCCGGTAAGCCGCGCGAGCAGATCTCGGCGCTGTTCAGCGAGCTCAGCGACTTCATGGAGCAGGAGACCTCGGAGCGCGGCTGTCCGCTGACGAATGCCGCGGTCGAGGTCGTCGAAGAGGACCATCCGGCGCGCGAGCTGCTTCGGAAGAACAAGGCCGAGAAGGTGCGCAGGCTGCGCGAGCTTTGCCGCGAGCTCGGCGCGCGCCAGCCCGAAGCGCTCGCCGATGCGCTGATGCTGCTCGTGAACGGAATGTTCTCCACACGCGTCACGAGCGACGGAACGACGCACGTCGCAACTGCGTACGAGGCGGCGATGGCGCTCGTCGATTCGCCGTCGCTCGGCGTCCCCCCGAAGACGAAGCGCTGAGCCGCGCTTCTCTTGCTGGTACTACCGGGCTCGCCGGCGGGTTCGGCACGGTCCGCTCGTCGGCTCGTAATTGACTGGCGCGTCACGTTGCGCCGATCATGCCGGCTTCAGAACCAACCTGGGGGACTCGCCACAATGAAAATACGCACTGCCTCTATCGTTCTCGCGTCGGCGCTCGCGGCATTCGCGCTCGGCGCGCAGGAGCCCGTCAAGGGCGTGAAGGATCCGGAGTCGCTGTTCAAGTCGAGCGACGCAAAGCTCAACAAGAACAAGCAGGCGGCGCTGCACATCGAGCGCGAGCTCCTGCAATGCGGCCAGTGGGATCGCGCGGCGGAGTGGCTGACGCCGGCATACCACCAACACAATCCGAACGCGCAGACCGGCCGAGATGCTGTCGTGTTCTTCTTCACGAAGGTGATGAACGCGAAGCGGACCGATAGCTGCCCGGCGCTAACGGGCGAGTACGTCGCGGTGATCGCGGAAGGCGACTACGTGAACGTGATGACGCCGCGTCACCTGCCGAAGCCCGGCTCGCAGTGCGAGCAGGAGATGAAGAAGCCGCCCGCGCAACGCGCCAAGTGCGCCGACGACCAGATGTACTACACGACTTGGTTCGACACCTGGCGCTTCGTCGACGGCAAGGCCGACGAGCACTGGGACGGCGCGGAGCTCTCGCCGCCGCCGCCAAAGTAAGACTTCAGCTCTGAAGATTGGCCGCCCACACGCGCGGCCGCACTCGAAGGGCCGGCGCATCGCTGACGCGGTGCGCCGGCCTCGACGTTTCTAGGCTCTCGCGCTTGCTGGTGCGGCTCGGAGCCTGTGGCCACCGCGCCGCGGTGCTAGCATCGCAGGTGCGCAGAGAGGCGCGCCCGGTCCGCGGACAGGACAGAAGTCCACTCTCGATCGTCGAACGATTCGATCTCGAACGAACCTTTCTGCCCGTAGCTGCGGACGTCGGGCGCCACAATGAAAGGGGAGTTCCATGCCGACGAAGCGCCTGCCCTCGCGTCCCAACCTCGACCATCTGAAGCACCAAGCGAAGGATTTGCTCGCCGACTTCCGCGCGCGGAAGCTCGACGCGTTTCAGCGTATTCGCGAGTTTCACCCGCGCTTTCACGCCGCGAGCGACGCGGAGATCGGCGCGGCCGCGCTGACTCTGTCCGACGCGCATCTCGCGATCGCGCGCGAGTACGGCTTCAACACTTGGCCGCGGCTCAAGAAGCACGTCGAGAGCGACGAGCGCGCGAAGCTCGACCGCCCCTACGTCGACCGCATCGAGGACGAAGCGTTTCGCTCGGCCGTGATTCTCGCCGACGACGGCGATCTCGACGGCTTGCGCGCTCATCTCGCGCTCCATCCGGACCTCGTGCACAAACGCGTCGTGCTCGAGGGCGGCAATTACTTCAGGGAGCCGGCGCTGCTCGAGTTCGTCGCCGAGAATCCGATCCGGCACGAGTCGATGCCGCCGAACGTCGTCGAGATCGCGCGCGCGCTCCTCGACGCCGGTGCGAAGTCGGATTCTCGTGCTCTCGGCGAGACGCTGGCGCTCGTCTGCTCGGGTCGCGTGTCGCGCGAGTGCGGGTCTCAGGTGCCGCTCGTCGATTTGCTCTGCGACTACGGCGCCGACCCGAACGCTGCGATGACCGCCGCGCTCGTCCACGGCGAGCTCGAGGCCGTCGACGCTTTGCTGCGCTGCGGCGCGGCGCTCGATCTGCCCGTCGCCGCGGCGCTCGGCCGAGTCGATGAGGCGCGGCGCACGCTCGGCGCGGCCGATCGCGACGCGCGGCACCGCGCGCTCGCGTTCGCGAGCCCAGTTCGGTCATGCGGCGATCGTGCGGCTACTACTCGACGACGGCGAGAGCCCGGATCGCTACAACCCGCTGCTGTGCCACGCGCACTCGACTCCGCTGCACCAAGCGGCGATCGCGGGTCATCTCGACGTCGTGCGCGTGCTCGTCGAGCGCGGTGCGCGTCTCGACATCCGCGACATCTTTCACCACGGCACGCCGCTCGGTTGGGCGCTGCACACGGGCCGCGCGGACGTCGCGGCCTATCTGCGCGCGCACGGCGCGAAGGAGTAGGGCCGGGGCGCGCAGCGCGCAGCAGCAGCGCCGGGCCGCGGCGGCCGGAACCGCCGCGCGCGAGCTACTTCTTCGGCAGCGCGAACACGACGTAGCCGCGTTGCTGCGGCGGCGCGCCGGGCTGCGCGCGTCGGCGGAAACAAGCCATCGCCGGCCGCGACGGGCAGTGCGATGAACTGCCGGCCGTTCACCTCGTACGTACGCGGGAATGCCTTCCGAGCCGCTCGGGAGCTCCTTCGACCACAGCACCTTGCCGTTGTCGCGGTCGTACGCGCGGCAGCCGCCGGTCCTGCGCGGTCGCGACGAACACGAGCCCGCCGGCCGTCACGAGCGGCGCGCCGCGCGGGAAGTGCGCGCCCGAGTCCGCGGGCATGCCGGGTCCGAGCGTGCTGCCGTCGGGCACGCGCCACTTGATCTCGCCGGTGTTCAGGTCGTACGCGGTGAGGTGCGACCACGGCGGGCCGATCGCGGCCATGCCGTTCGTCGGGCTGCGCAGGAAGTCGTACGGCACGACGTAGCGCACCGGTCCCTTCGCGGCCGCGGCCTTCGCGTCGGCGAGCTTCTTCGCGGCCTCCTCGGGCGTGACGACCGAGCCGACGATGCTGCGCGCGCTCGGCTCGTCGTTGCTGACCTGCGCGTGCAGCATCACGGGCAAGTTCTTCGAGACGACGTAGAGCTCGCCGTTGATCGGGTCGACGGCCGAGCTCGCCCAGTTCGCGCCGCCGTTGTGCCCCGGCATCTCGATCGAGCCCTGGAAGCTCGGCGGCGTGAACAAGCCCTCGTTGCGCGACGTTCGCAGCCGCTGGCGCAGCGTCGTCCTGCTCGTCCTTCGGCAGGAACGGGTTGATGTCCTTCTCGGTGAACGACTGCACGGCGAACGGCGCGGGCTTGGTCGGGAACGGCTGCGTCGGCGACGAGTGCTCGCCGGGCACGTCCGACTGCGGCACGGGGCGCTCCTCGATCGGCCAAATCGGCTCGCCCGACTTGCGGTCGAAGACGAACAGGAAGCCGTGCTTCGTGGCCTGCGCGACGACGTCGATCGCGCGGCCGTTCTTGCGGATCGTGAGCAGCTTCGGCGCCTGCGGCAGGTCGTAGTCCCAGAGGTCGTGATGCACGAGCTGCTGGTGCCAGATGTATTTGCCGGTGCGCGCATCGATCGCGACGAGCGAGTTGGCGAACAGATTGTTGCCCGGACGATTGCCGCCGTAGAAGTCGTAACGCGCGGTGCCGAACGGCATGAACGCGATGCCGTTCGCCTCGTCGACCGTGAATTCGCTCCAGTTGTGCACGCCGCCCGCGGTCTTGTAGACGTCCTTCGGCCACGTGTCGTAGCCGAACTCGCCCGGATGCGGGATGCTGTGGAAGATCCACTTGAGCTTGCCGGTCTGCACGTCCCATGCGGTCACGTCGCCCGGCGTCGACGTGTAGCCCGCGCCTTGCGCCGGCAGCGACAGGATGACGAGGTTCTCGAACACGCGGCCCGGATTGCTCGTGACGAGCGGGCGCACGTTCGTGACGTCGAAGCCGTCGCCCGCGAGCGCGCTGCGCAAGTCGACGCGGCCGTTGTCGCCGAAGGTCTCGATCGCCTTGCCGGTGCGCGCATCGATCGCGGTCAGGAAGCCGCCGCTCTGATAGAGCAGGCGACGATCCGAGCCGTCCTTGCTCTGCCAGTAGTTCATGCCGCGCGCGCCGAGCGCGCTCTCGTTCGGATGCGACCAGAGCTCTTTGCCCGTCTCGGCGTCGAGCGCGACGATCTCGTTGTCGCGCGCCGCGACGTACATCGTGCGGTCGACGATCAGCGGATTGAAGGAGAACGACTTCTCTCCGCTCGGGAACGTCCACGCGACCTCGAGCTGCGCGACATTGGATTTGTCGATCTGCTTGAGCGCCGAGTATTGCGAGGAGTGCGCGCCGCCGCCGTATTCGCGCCACGTCGTGTAGGGCTGCTGCGCGTCGGCCGCGCCGCAGACGCCCAGCGACGATATGACCGCGACGATGCCAAGCCGCACCGCGGCCCGTTTTCTTGCTTCGCCCTGCATACGCTCCCCTCGCGTTAGTTGCCGTCGAGACCGCGCGCCAGTCTATCGGGTGTTCGGGGCGGTCGCACTCGCGCGGAGCCCGCGCGGCGCTTGGCCCAACGTAACGCGGGTAAGACAAGCCCCTCGCCGGCGGAACGGGGCCCTTGACACAGTACTACAGCTATAGCACAGTAAGCACAGTGCTAGTACAGTAGTACTGTGAACAGCGTGATCCTCAAGCCGAATCCGTCTCTGGGCGTGCCGATCTACCTCCAGCTCATGGAGCAGGTGAAGCACGCGATCGAGACCGGCGCGCTGAAGCCGGGCGACCAGCTGCCGGGCATCCGGCCGCTCGCGGAGGAGCTCGTGATCAACGCGAACACGGTCGCGAAGGCGTATCGCGAGCTCGAGCACGAGGGCGTGATCGAGCTCAGGCACGGCGCGGGCGCGTTCGTCTCGGCGAAGGCGCACGGACAGAAGCTCGCCGACCGGATGCGCAGCGCGCAGCCGTTGATCGCGAGCACGGTCGAGCGGTTGCGCGCGAAGGGTTTGAGCGAAGAGGAGATCCGGCGGCTGTTCGAGGCCGAGCTCGCGGGTTTCGGGAAGACGGGAGAGCAACGTGGCTGATGCGATCGTGGAAATCGCGGACCTGCGCAAGACGCTACAAAGGCGTCGAGGCCCTCGCGGGACTGAACCTCCGCGTGCCGCGCGGCGCGATCTGCGGCCTTCTCGGCCGCAACGGCGCGGGCAAGACGACGGCGCTCAAGACGCTGCTCGGGATGGTTCGTCCGACGAGCGGCACGATCAGGGCGCACGGCCTCGCGGCCGACGTCCCGGAGCAGAGTCTCGAGATTCGGCGCCGCACGTCGTTCGTGAGCGAGGACCGCGATCTCTACTCGTCGATGTCCGTGGCGGGGATCGTCGGGTTCGCTTCCGGTGTTTATCCGCGTTGGCGCGCGGATCTCGCGGCGGAGTATCTGCGCAAGCTCGAGCTGCCGGCCGACAGAGCCGTGAAGCACCTGTCGCGCGGAATGCGTACGAAGCTCGCGTGGCTGCTCGCGCTCAGCGCGGGCACGGAGCTCGTGATCCTCGACGAGCCGACCGCCGGGCTCGATCCCGTCGCGACCGAAGAGCTTCTCCAGCTGCTCGTCGGGCGCGTGGCGCGCGACGGCGTGACGGCGCTGCTGTCGACGCACCAGCTCGCCGACATCGAGCAGGTCGCGGACCACGTCGCGATCGTCGACCGCGGCCGAACGCTCCTCGATGCGCCGCTCGACGATCTGCGCGCGAGTTACCGCCGCGTGCAGGTCGTGTTCGCGGACGAAGCGCCGCAGATCACGTTCGCCTCGCGCGGAGTCGTCGCGGTGCGCCGCGCCGGCCGCGTGCTCACGGTGCTCGTGCGCGCGGACGCCGACGGCGTCGCGGCCGAAGCTACGGGCGCGCGGCGCGGCGTCCGTCGACGTGCTGCCGGTCACGCTGAAGGAAATCTTCATCGAGACGGTTGCCGAGGAGAAGTCGAATGGTCTGGGCTAAGGCTTGGCACGACACACGCTGGCGGTTCGCGATATTCATCGCGGTGCTCGTCGCGCTCACGTGCTTCCACGTGTTCGAGTGGCCGCGCGTGCAGACACTCCTGGCGACGGTCGATCCGTCCGTGGCGGGCGGTAACGCGACCGTCCGTAACGCGGTAGCCGAAGCGATCGCAGCGGAGCAGACGTTCCGCGGCTACGTCTGGTACCAGTGGTTCGACCAGAACTTCGCATCGTGCATCGTCCTTTTTGCGGCGCTGCTTGGCAGCGGCAGTGCTCTGTCGACGTCGGGCCGCGGGCTGTTGTTCTCGCTCGCGCTGCCGGTCGCGCGCGGCCGCTGGGTCGAGACTCGCGCAGCGATCGGCGTTGCGCAGGTGCTCGCGCTCGCGCTCGCGCCACCGCTCCTGATCCCGTTGCTCGCGCCCGTGGTCGGGGAGAGCTACTCGGTTACCGACGCGCTCGTCCACGGCGCGCTGATCTTCGTGCTCGGCAGCGTGTTTCTTCGCGGTCGCGATGCTCGCGTCGGCGATCGTCGACGACTTCGGCCGCGCGATCGTCATCACGGCGGTCGGCGCCTTCGGTCGTCGGACTCGCCGAGCTCGCGCTGCCGCGCGGCCGCGGCCTATTTCACGCGCTCGCGGGCGGGGCGTATTTCCGCGCCGGCACGTTGCCGTGGCTCGAGCTCGTTCTCGGCGTCGCGCTCACGGGCGCGCCTGATTTACGGCGCCGCCGCGCATCTCGCGCGGCGCGATTTCTGACCGTCATTCCCGAGTCGATCCCAAGAAACAGAACAGGAGACCAACCATGATCCGCTCGCAAGCCCCGAACCGCTTCGTCCGCTGCCTCTGCCGCAAGCGCAACGACGCGCTGCTCTTCTCGCTCGCGGTGTTCGTCGCGCTCGCGCCGCCGACGCGCGGTCACGCGGTACGGCGGCAGACCCGTCGGGCCACTGGGAAGGCGCGATCCACGCGCCGTCGCAAGACGTGACCGTCTCGGTCGATCTCGCGCTCGGCCGCGACGGCAAGCTCGCCGGCACGGTCAGCAACCCGGGCGAGCACATCGCGGGCTATCCGCTCGCGGTCGCGACGATCGATGGCGGCAACGTGCGGCTCGAGCTCAAGACCGGGGGCTCCGGCGCGCAGACGTTCGCGGGCAAGCTCGGCGCAGATGGCAAGAAGCTGTCCGGCGATTTCCTCGTCGGCGTCTATAGCGTGCCGTTCGATCTCGAGCGCACGGGAGACGCGAAATTCGCGCCGCCTCCGAAGAATGCGCCGATCGACAAAGCGTTCGTCGGCGAGTGGACGGCGTCGATCGACCTCGGCGGCAACTCGTTGCCCGTGAACCTCGAGCTCGTGAACCGCGGCGACGGCACCGCCGTCGGCACGTGGTCGGCCGGCGACGGCAGCGCGACGTCGATCGTGATTACGCAGCGCGAGCGCAGCGTAACGCTCACGTCGAACGTCACGAGCGCGGGCTACACCGGCACGTTGAGCGCCGACAACAACGAGATCGCCGGCACGTTCAGCGAGGGCTCGCTGAAGCAGCCCATGACGTTTCGACGCGCGGCCGCGCATCGGTAGCGACGGCGCTCACCGCGGCGTCGCGAACACCTGCGTCCAATAGATGTTCGGGTTCTGGTCGGGAGCGAGCGCGAACGCGATGCCCATCTCGGTGAACCGCGGCTCCATGATGTTCTCGCAGTGGCCCGGGCTCTCGAGCCAACTCTTTACGACGGCGTCGGCCGTCTGCTGGCCCGATGCGACGTTTTCGCCCACGCCGCGCCACGCGTATCCCGAGCGCGTGACGCGATCGGCCGGCGCGCTGCCGTCGGAGCCCGGGTGGCCGAGCTTGCGGTGCTCGGCCATGTCACGCGAGTGCTCGAGCGCTACTTCGTTCAGCGCCGGCGAAGCCGCGACCGGCTGAGCGGCTTCGAAGTGGTGTCCCACGCCGCAGTCGCGCGCGATGGCGCGCGCCGCATTCACGAGATCGAGCACGCGCGCGGCCGCGGCGGCGGGGATGAGCGGCGGCGGCTTGAACTCGCGCGTGGCGAGCACGATCCAGTACTCGTCGCCGCTGCGAAACACGCCGATCTCGGCGTAGCGCGCATTGCCGATCTCCGAGCAATAGTGAGCCGCGAGCTCGCTGCGCACCCCGTCCTCGCCCTGCGCGCCCTTCACGTGCAGCGACGTCGCGGCCGACGCGGGGTAGCCGGCGCGTTTCAGAGCGTCCGCCAGCTTTTTGCCGCGCGCGAGCTCGTGCGCGACGCCGGCGGCCGTGTCGTCGGCGCGCAGCGGCGCGCCGGCGGGCCGTTCCGCGCACTGGCTCTTGCGCAGCCCATTGATCTTCGCGACGAGATCGGCATGCGCGGCCGGCGCCGCTGCGATGGCGAGCGCCAGCACCGCGACGGCGGAGGGCCGGCATCGCGCGCGGCACGCCCGCGCGCCTAACAGTGCTTGCGATGAGCTGCGCATTGACGGGCACGAATTTACACCACGCGAGCCGTTGCCGCTCGGTGCATGGTCGCATTAGCATCGGCGAACCTTCCGCTCTCGGAGCGAGCCGATGTGCCGCAACATCAAGACGCTTTTCAACTTCGACCCCGTCGCGACCGATGACGAGATCCGTGCGTCCGCGCTGCAGTTCGTGCGTAAGCTCAGCGGCTTCAACGCTCCGTCGCAGGCCAATCGCCAAGTGTTCGATCGCGCCGTCGTCGAAGTGACCGCGGCCGCGCACAAGCTGATCCTCTCACTCGAGACGACCGCAGCTCCGCGCAATCGCGAGATCGAGGCCGAGAAGGCGCGCGAGCGCGCGCGCGCCCGCTTCGGCTGAAGCAGTGGCGCCGTTTCGGCGGCGCGCACGCGCTGTCGCGAAGTCCGAAGACTGAAGGAGATCCGTCTTGGCAGACCCGATCGTTCTCGCGTTCGTGCACGGTTGGAGCGTCACGAGCAAGGACACCTATGGCGAGTTGCCCGAGGCCGTGAGCGCCGCGGCCACGGCCGCCGGCGTGCCCGTCGCTCTCAAGAACATCTATCTCGGCCGCTACATCAGCTTTCAAGACGAGGTCCAGATGGACGACCTCGCGGATGCGATGGAGCACGCCGTGCAGACGGATTTGAAAGGCGTTGAAACGTTCTCGTGCATCACGCACTCGACGGGCGGGCCGCTCGTGCGCCGCTGGGTCGATAGGCATTACGGCGACCGGCTCGCCGACTGTCCGCTGCGGCATCTGATCATGCTCGCGCCCGCGAACCACGGCTCGGCGCTCGCGATCCTCGGCAAGGCGCGCGTCGGGCGTTTGCAGGCGTGGCTCAGCGGCGTCGAGCCGGGGCAAGGAATCCTGGATTGGCTTTGCCTCGGCAGCTCGCAAGCCTGGCAGCTTCAAGACGACTACACGGGCTACGCGCTCGCGAAGTCGCAGCTGTTTCCGTTCGTGCTCGGCGGCGAGACGATCGACACGAGGTTCTATGACTTCGTGAACAACTATCTCGTCGAGCCGGGCTCGGACGGAGTCGTGCGCCTCGCGGGCGCGAACTTGAACTACACGTTCTTTCGTCTCGTGCAGAGCGAAGATCGTTACGAAGGCAACGAAGATTTCGGCTATCAGCTCAAAGTCGTGCCGCGCACGAAGGCGCGCCCGCCGCCGACGCCGTTCTGCGTCGTGCCGAACGCGAGCCACTCGGGCGACAGGATCGGCATCATGGCGAGCGTCACGCCCCAGAACGCGAATCAAAAGCCCGTCGTCGCGAGGATCGTCGAGTGCCTCCAGGTCGAGGATCAAGCCGACTATGCGGCGTGCATCACGTCGTTCGCCAATTTCACGGCCGCGACGCAGCAGGCGAACGCGCAGCAGTACGGCGGCAGGATCCGGCGCTTCGTGATGTTCATCTTCCGGATCAGCGACGACGCGGGACGCATGATCGGCGACTACGACCTGATCTTGCTCGGCGATGACTTCGAGCCCGACACGCTGCCGAAGGGCTTCTTCGTGGACCGGCAGAAGAACCCGAGCTCCCAGGCGCTCGTTTATTACCTCGACTACGACGTGCTCGCGACGACGGCGCATCTCGGCATCCGCGTCGACGCGCGGCCCGTGTACGGCGCTCCGGACGGCAAGCCCACGGAGTTCGCGGGCTACATGCGCGCCGAGTTCCACCTCGACAAGGCGGCGTTCGACAAATGGATTCGGCCGAACGAGACGGTCTATGTCGACATCGTGCTCACGCGCTTCGTCGACAGCGAGGCGATGCGGCTCGAGCCGCTCGCGAAGGGCCGCGGCTCGTTCAAGTCGACGAAGCCGGCCGGGCCGATCAAAGCTTGAACACGCGCTCGGCGTTCGTCTGGTAGAACGCCTTGTGGTCTTCGGGCCACGTTCTGCTAGGCTCTCGGCCGGATCCGAGCACTTCTCGGAGAGAGCCACGAAAATGAACGCCTTACTCGAAGAGCTCTCGAGGTCGCTGCCTGACGCACATGAGGCAGCGCAAGTCACGATCCGTTTGCTAGCCGCGCTGATCGCTGGCGCTATCGTCGGCCTACAGCGCGAGCACTCTCATGCGCCGGCCGGCCTGCGCACGCACATGCTCGTCAGCATGGGCGTCACGCTGTTCGTGTTCATCGGCGTCGACGTCGGGATGCCGCACGACGCGCAGTCGCGAGTGATCCAGGGAATTGCAACCGGCGTCGGTTTCCTAGGCGCCGGGGCGATCCTCAAGATGAAAGACTCGCTCGAGATCCACGGCCTCACCACTGCGGCCGGCGTCTGGATGACGGCGGCGATCGGCGTCGCGATCGGCTTCGGCCGGCTCGGCGTCGCCGCAATCGGCGTCGTGTTCGCGTGGTTCGTGCTCGCGATCGTAGTGAAGACCGAGCGGCATCCGCGCTCGGACTAGCGGATCAGCGCTTCAGGACCGCGTCGGCCTCGTTGAGCACGTCGTCGTCGCTCTGGGCGACATCGATCGCGCGAGCTCGGGTCGGAGCCCGGCATCTTGTTCATCGTGCGCGCCGCGAGCGTGTCGACGTAGGCGGCGAGATCCTGGTCCGTCTTCTCGCCCGGTGTCACGATCGCGATCGCGATGAACGTCGCCTCGAGGTCGCCGGTCTTGCCGTTGACCACTTCGAGATTCGCGTTCGCGCCCGAGGTCGTGCCCCCGAACAAGCCGCTCACGATCGCCTTGCCGGCGCCCGTGATCGTCACGCTCAACGTCGAGAACGCGAGCGCGTCGACGCCGAGCTTCTGCGCGAGCATCTTCGCCGATGGACCGGCGTTGTAAATTCGGCTCTCGAGCTTCTTCGGCTTGTACTTGCTCATCATGTCTTTGAAGCCGCGCGTCGCTTCGACGACATACTCTTGGAGCTGCGGATCCGAGTTGATCCGGTCCGTGTCGACGACCTCGACCGCGTAGCCCTTGCTCTCGAGCAGCGTCTTCACTCGCGCGTTGAACAGCGAGCCGTACTTGAGGCCGTCGTCGACGAGGCTATCCGTATCGACGACCTTTGCGCGGTTTACGGTCGAGTCGACCGGCAGCAACGCGACGGAGTGCGGCCGCGTCGCACCGTTCGCGAACTCCACCGTGGTCTTCTCGGCGAGCGCCTGCGCCGACACTGCGAGTGCCGCGACGCATGACGCGACGATCCTAGCCTTAGCTCCGATCATTGCTGCTCTCCTTGATCTTCACGGTGATGCTCTTGAGCCGGGTCACGACGAGCGACCGATCGGGCGCATCCGGCGCCGAGCGGACGTAGGTGAGATAGGCGGCGGCCGCGTCGCGGTCGCGTTTCTGCTGCTCGTACACCTCGCCGAGCCCGCGATACGCTGCGGCGTAGCTCGGGTCGATATCTAGCGCGTGGCGATAGACCTGCTCCGCGCGCGCGAGGTTCGCCTCGTACGCGGCGCGGCCCGCGTCCGTCGCGAGCTGATCGGCGAGACGCTGCTCGCGAGTCTTGCGCGCGTGATCCTTGAGGTTGTGCTTCTTGTCCGAGTTCGACAGCGACGCGGGGTCCTCGATGCGCGGCTGACCGCCGAGGCCTTGCCACGCGTCGCCGAGCAGTTGCTGCAACCGTGCGTCGTTCGGATAGCGTTTCACGAGCTCGTCCGCGAGCGCGAGCGCCGTCTGCGGATAGTCGTCGCGAATGTAATCCTGGATCGTGAGCGTGCGGACGCCGAGCATGCCGGGCTCGAATGCGCCCACGCTGCGCTCCCGCTTGGGGCATCGACGCGACGAGCGCGCGGCTCGTCGCGGCGCGGGCGCGCGTCTCGGGATGCGTGCTCCAGATCGTCGGGAAACGCGGGTCGAGCCCCTCGTAGTCCTGGGAGAGCGTGTCGAGCATCTCGGGCAGCGCGTGCGGATCGTAGCGGCTCACGAGCAAGATCGACGCGCCGTGATCGTCCGCCTCCTGCTCGAGCTCGCGGCCGAAGCCGTAGACCGAAGTCTGCAAGCCGATCGCGAGGACGCCGCCGAAGATCGGGACGCCGCCAAATACCATGCTCGTGATCGCCTTCTTCTTCGTCGCGCGGTGCTCGATGATCCCGTGATGGCCCGCGACGTGGCTGATCTCGTGCGCGAGCACCGCGGCGAGCTGATCTTCGTCCTCGAGCCGCGCGAGCATGCCGGTGTTCACATAGACGTGCCCGTTCGGGAGCGCAAACGCGTTCGGCGACGGGTCGCGCAGCACGTAGAACTCGTACTCGACATAGTCGTCGGCCGGCATCGGCCGTATCTCGTCACCGACGCGGCGCACGAGGCCGAGCACCTTGTCGTCGTTGTAGAGCAGCGCGTGCGCTTCGAAGTAGTTGTGCAGCTGCTTCGACGAGTCGATCAGGGTCTGCTCGTCGTCGTGGATGCGAACGGAGCCATAGTCGCCGCCGGCGAATGCGGCGAGCGGCGACGCCGCGAGCAGCGCGGCGAGAAGGAAACGTCGCGATCGTGAAACCATGGGGCGCGGAGGATCGCCGATTCTGCCGCGCGCTCGATGAGGAACTGTGTCACCGTGCGGCGAGTTCCGCGGTCGGCGCGGCCGATTTGGGTGCTTTCGGCACCCGGCGGACACGCCGATTAGGTCACATCGGGGCGCGAGAATAGCCAGTATCTTGAGGCGCATGCCTTCGACGCCCCGAGCGGATCTCGCCAATTTTCCAAACTCCCCGTACGCGGCCGAGCTCCAGCGCGGCGAGGGCAGCCGCGCGTTCAGCCCCGAGATCGAGGCCGAATACGTCCGCGCTCACCTACGCAACAATCGCACGCTGATCCGCGCCGCTGCTGCGCTCGCGGCGTTGACGACGGCATCGCGGGTCGTGGACCGCGTATTGGTCGGCACGGTCCCGCCGTCCTCGCTGTTGTTCATGAGCGTCGTGCTCGCGATGTCGACGTTGCTCGCCGTGCTCGCGTTCAGCCGAGCATACGAGCGGTTCTACTTGTCAGTCGCGCTGTTCGTCGTGCCGGTGCGTAACATCATCGCGGCGGTCGGCATCGTGCAAACCGCCGCACACGGCGAGATCGTGGCGCTGATGGTCGTGCCTCTGCTCGTGCTCGGGCCGTTCTATTTCACCGGCCTCCGGTTCCGGGCGGCGTCGTGGACGGTCGTCGTCACGGCGGCGGCGTTGGTCGTGGCCGCGGTGGCTTTCGGGCTCGAGACGCCGACCGCGCTGCGCGCGCTCGGTTTCCTCACGATGATCGCAACGGCGTGTGCCATCGCTGCGCGCAACGTCGAGCAATCGTCGCGCAAGAGCTTCCTCGAGAGCCACTTGATCGAAGAGCTCGCGCATCACGACACGCTCACGGGCCTGAAGAACCGGCGGGTGTTCGACGAGCAGCTCGAGAGGTTATGGGACCGCGGCATCGACGAGCATCGCCCGCTCTCGATCCTCATGGTCGACATCGATCACTTCAAGGCCTACAACGATTGGGCCGGTCATCAGGCCGGCGACGAAACGCTGCGCCGAGTCGCGCAGACTCTACAGGCCTTCGTGACTCGGCCGCTCGACGTGCTCGCGCGCTACGGCGGCGAGGAGTTCGCGCTGGTGGCGTACGACATCGACTCGAGCGATGCGGAAAGCCTCGCGGAGCGGATGCGCTTCGCGGTTGGCGCGCTTGCGATCAAGCATGACGGCTCGACTGCCGGCGGGTCGGTCACGATCAGCGTCGGCGTCGCCGTGGTCCAGCCGAGCACGGAACGCCGGTCACGCGGAGCACTTCAGCTCGCGGATCAGGCGCTGTACGAGGCGAAGGTGAGAGGCCGCAATCGCGTCGAGCTGCTCGACGACGTGGCGCACCGATTGCTCGTGACCGGGGTATTCTCGAAGCACGCGCTCGGGCGCCGGCATTGAGCCGGCGCGCTGCGCCGAAGAATCACTGCGTTTGCGCTTCGCCCGCGGCCTCGGCGTCCTTATTCGACGTGTAGCCCTTCGAGAGCCACTCCGTCCACTTCTTCTGATTCGCCTCGCCGCCGTTGCAGCCGCCGTCGGCCGGGTTCATGAATTTGCCGTCGTCGAGCTTCGCCCAGCCGATCGCGCCGCCGGGGCGGCCGTCTCGGAGCGGGCAATACATGAAGGTCACGGTCGCGCCGGGCTTGAACGTGTCGCCCGTGATGCCACGCTGGATCAGACCGGTCGGGGCCGAGCCCTCGAAGCTCCAGAGCGTGTCCGTGCCGTCCGGGTTCTTCACGTTCAGGTAGAGCCACGAATGCGGGTTGTTGAACGCCCAGCGGACGACGGTGCCGGTTTTCACCATCTGCGTCTGACCGTCGAACATCGCGAACGAGTGGTGCGCTTGCACGCTCGTCGCCGCGAGCAGCGCGGCCGCGACCGCAGCCGGCAGCGCCGAAGTGAACAGCCTCTTCATTACTTGGCTCCTTTAGTCGTAGTCGTCGGCTGCGCGCTCGTTGCGGCCGTCGGGCCGGTCGGCAGCGTGGTGTTGTAGATCGGGTCGCGCGTCTGCCCCGGCAGCTCCGGGAACATCGTCGCACCGCGGCCGTCTTGGAAGCCTGCCTCGCCGGGCAGGTGGAAGTTCGTCACGCCCTTGTCGTCGAGATAGGTCTCGCTCGTCTGCTCGCATTCCCAGTGGTTGACGCGGTAGTCGGCCTTCACGAGCTCGGTCGCGTGCCGGAACGCGTACACGACGCTCACCGGCTTCAGGAACGCGTACTTGTCGTAGAACGTGGCCTGCACCTCGAGCCGCTCGACGCCGCCGTCGTACTTCTTGAGCTGCCAGATCTCGACCGTCTCGAACGCGTTGCTCGTCATCGGCGACCAGCGCGTGAAGTCGGCGGGGTAGAGGAATTTCGTGTTGAGCACGAGCTTGTCGCCGTCCCAGAAGCCGATCGTGTCGCCGTACCACGAGTGCGTGCCGTAGAGATTGCTGTGCTCCTTGCCGATCAGCACGCGACGGATCGACGGGCCGAAGTCGTTGATCAGGTACGTTTCGTTCGGCAGGTTGATGAACTCGTGCGTGTACGGCTCGAGCAGGAAGCGCGGCAAGCCGGGCGGCTCGCAGTGGCCGAGCCGGTCGTATTTCACCTGGCCGTCCTCGGTCTGTTGCCGCCAACGCTCCTTGTAGGCCTTTTCGTACTCGGGCGTGAGCACGCCTTCGCGGACCTTGCCCTTGAAGTCGCCCGTCGTAATGAAAGCCTCGAGATGTGTGTTGCCGGCGGTGACCCAGAGCCCGTCCCAGCGCGGCACGGTGTCGAGCGTCTTCTTCGTGCCGCCCTTCGCTTGCTCGAGCAGATACTTGTACTGCTCCTCGGATGACGCGAACTGCTTCGGAGGCGGCACGACCTTCAGAGGTGGTCCATAGCCCGCGCCGAATCCACCGTTCTGCGCGAACGAGAACGAAGGTGCGGCGGCGAGCGCGAGTGCGGCGATGACGACTCGCCACGACCTGGTGTGTGCTTGCATGAATCCCCCGAGCGCTAACAGGACGCGTAGACGCGTTTGGCTCGGGAGATACTATGAGTGCGCCGACGAGCGGGTCAACGGCTGGTGCCTCGCAAGTCCTTGAGATTTATGGTGCGATGGGTAGCGAGAGCACCTGCGAGCGCCGCACCACGTGGCTCCACAGCCCACGCTCGCGCCGCGATTCCCTCCGCAGCGCGAGCAAGCACGGTCGTAACGGCTACTTCGTCGCGTCCTTGGCGGCTTTCTTGACGTCGTCGGCGGCATCGTCAAGCTTGTCGGCCGTCGTTTCCTTCCCACCGTTCTTGAGCGTCCTCACGGTTTTGTCGGCCTTTTCGCCCGCCTTCTCGAAGGGTCCTTGCTTTTGGCAGGCCATCGAGCGGCAGCAATAAAATAGTCGTGCAAATCAATTGCCAATACTTGCGTTTCATTCGACAACTCCTGGTTAGCGAAGAAGGGTTTTGCAAGTCCTATGCCACTCCGCCGACAAGGTGTGTGATAGGCGCAAGCGACCCGATCGCAACCTTTGCACGCAGCTTTCCCGGCTTCGCATCGCTGGCCTCACCAGCGACGCGTGCTGCGACTGCGATTCGGTCTGGCCGGCTCAACTGCCGTGGCACGCAACTTGCTCCGGCCTAGACGTGTGCACGGAAAGGACGGTCAATGCGAAGCAGTGAGCGATTGCGGAGCTTTGTTGTGCGGGACGATGGTGGTGCTGGCCTTTTCGGGTTGCTCGTCTGGATCGAAGAGTGCGCCCGATCTGGGAGATCAGGTCGACAAGGCGCTCGACCCGGCGCATCACTTTGTCGATCGTCCGGCAGCGCCAAAGCCGCCGGGAGTTGCCGACAAGCAGGACGAAGGCCCGACTCCCTAGACGAGTCGTACTACGGTTTATCGGACGCGGAGGCGGGGTACCCAGCAGTACGGTGGACCGCACCGGAGTCGGCGGACGAGGCGCAGCGCTCGTGGAAGCGCCGTTGTCGATTTGTCGCAACGCGGCGAACCTAACAAGGAGTGAAAGATGGCCAAGAACATCGTTTGCCTTTGGTATGACCACGACGCCGAAGAAGCCGCGAACTTCTATGCCGCGACCTTCCCCGACACCAGCGTCGGCAAGGTTGCCCGTGCGCCGAGCGACTATCCCGGCGGCAAAGAGGGCGACACGCTGACCGTCGATTTCAGCGTGATGGGCATTCCCTGCATCGGCCTCAATGGCGGCGACGCGTTCAAGCACAACGAGGCGTTTTCATTCCAGGTCGCGACGAAAGACCAAGCCGAGACGGACAAGTACTGGAACGCGATCGTTGGCAACGACGGCGAGGAAAGCCAGTGCGGATGGTGCAAGGACAAGTGGGGCGTCTCCTGGCAGATCACCCCGCGCATCTTGAGCGAAGCGCTCGCCGCGGGGGCGACAAGGCCAAGCGCGCCTTCGAAGCGATGATGCCGATGAAGAAGATCGACGTCGCCGCGATCGAGGCAGCGATCAAGAAAGCCAAGCCGGCCTAGGCGGGCCGTTCACTCACTTCGCGCGCGCCGGCCGTCGCGTGGTCTGCGCCGGCAGCATCGTGCGCAACGCCTGACCGGTGTACGACCGTGGCTCGGCCGCGATCGCTTCCGGAGTCCCGGCCGCGATGATCTCGCCGCCGCCCGCGCCGCCCTCGGGCCCGAGGTCGATGATCCAATCCGCGGTCTTGATCACGTCGAGGTTGTGCTCGATCACGACGATCGTGTTGCCCTGGTCGCGCAGCTTGTAGAGCACCTCGAGCAACTGCGCGATGTCGTGGAAGTGCAGGCCCGTGGTCGGCTCGTCGAGCACGTAGAGCGTCGAGCCCGTCGAGCGCTTCGAGAGCTCCTTCGCGAGCTTCACGCGCTGCGCCTCGCCGCCCGAGAGCGTGGTCGCGTTCTGGCCGAGCTCGATGTAGCCCAGGCCCACGGCCATCAGCGTCTCGAGCTTGTGCGCGACCATCGGGCACGTTGCGGAAGAGCGCGAGCGCGTCCTCGACGGTGAGCTTCAAGCACTTCGGAGATGTTCTTGCCCTTGTACTTGATGTCGAGCGTCTCGCGGTTGAAGCGCTTGCCGCCGCAGGTGTCGCACGGCACGTAGACGTCGGGCAGAAAATGCATTTCGACCTTGATCACGCCGTCGCCCTGGCACGACTCGCAGCGGCCGCCCTTCACGTTGAAGCTGAAGCGTCCGGGCTCGTAGCCGCGCGAGCGCGCTTCTTGCGTCGCCGCGAAGAGATCGCGGATCGGCGTCAGCACGCCGCTGTAGGTCGCGGGGTTGCTGCGCGGCGTGCGGCCGATCGGGTCTTGCGAGATGTCGATCACGTAGTCGAAGTGCTGGAGGCCCTTCACTCGCGCGAACGCGTGCGGAGTTCTCGCCGCTCTTGTTGATGTACTGCGCCGTGAGCCGATAGAGCGTGTCGTTCACGAGCGTGCTCTTGCCGGAGCCCGACACGCCGGTGACGCAGGTCATGAGTCCGACCGGAAACTGCACGGTCACGTTCTTCAAATTGTTGCCGCGCGCGCCTTGGATTTCGAGCACGAGCTGTGGATCGAATTCGCGCCGCGAGGAGGGCAGCGGGATCTCGCGCCGGCCCGAGAGATATTGGCCGGTGAGCGACGCGGCGTTCGCCATGATCTCGGCGGGCGTGCCGCTCGCGACAACCTGGCCGCCGTGCACGCCCGCGCCCGGTCCGAGATCGACGACGTGATCCGCCGCGAGGATCGCCTCGCGGTCGTGCTCGACGACGAGCACCGTGTTGCCGAGGTCGCGCAGGTTCAGCAGCGTGTCGAGCAGGCGCTGGTTGTCGCGCTGGTGCAGCCCGATCGACGGCTCGTCCAAGATGTACATCACGCCGACGAGGCCCGAGCCGATCTGGCTCGCGAGCCGGATCCGTTGCGCCTCGCCGCCGGAGAGCGTGTCCGCGCTGCGATCGAGCGACAGATAGCCGAGGCCCACGTCGGCCAGGAACTTCAGCCGGTTGCGAATCTCGTTGACGATCTTCTCGGCAATCTCGCCGCGCCAGCCTTTGAGGCTCAGCGAGCCGAAGAACTCGAGCGCCGCGACGACGCTCAAAGACGCGATCTCGGGCAGCGCGCGCTCCTGCACGAACACGTTGCGCGCGGCGGCGTTCAAGCGCGCGCCGTTGCACGTCGCGCAGGGCTGCGTGCTCTGATACTTGCCGAGCTCCTCGCGCACCATCGCGGAGTCGGACTCGGAGTAACGGCGCTGCATGTTCGGGATGATGCCCTCGAACGCGTGCTGCCACGCCCACTTGTTGCCCTTCTTCTTGTTCTCGTACTTGAACTGGATCTTCTCGCCCTCGTTCCCGTAGAGGACGATCTTGCGGATTTTTTCGGGCAGCTCGTTCCAGGGCTTCTGCACGTCGAATTTGTAGTGCTTCGCGAGCCCCTGAATCATCGTGAAGTAGAACGCGTTGTGGTGATCCCAGCCGCGGATCGCCCCGTCCGCGAGCGAGGCGGCCGCGTTCGTCACGACGCGCGCCGCGTCGAAGAACATCCTAAGCCCAAGCCCGTCGCAATCGGGGCACGCCCCCGACGGATTATTGAAGGAGAAGAGCCGCGGCTCGAGCTCGCTGATGCTGTAGCCGCAGATCGGGCACGCGAACTTGTTCGAGAACGCGAGCGGCGCCTTCTTGGGCTGGTCCATGAATGAGACGAGCGCGACGCCATCGGCGAGCTTGAGCGCCGTCTCGAAGCTCTCGGCAAGACGCAGCTGGATCTCGGGCTTCACCGCGAGGCGGTCGACGACGACGTCGATGTCGTGCTTCTTGCGCGCGTCGAGCTTCGGCGGGTCGTCGAGCTCGACGACTTCGCCGTCGATACGCGCGCGCAGGAAGCCCTGTGCCTTGAGCTCGTCGAGCTTCGCGATGTACTCGCCCTTGCGGCCCTTCACGATCGGCGCGAGCACCATGATCTTCGTGCCGGTTGGGAGCTCGAGCACGCCGTCGACCATCTGCGAGACGTTTTGCGCCTCGAGCGCGATCCCATGATCGGGGCAGCGCGGGATGCCGGCGCGCGCGTAGAGCAGACGCAGGTAGTCGTAGATCTCCGTGACCGTGCCGACGGTGGAGCGCGGATTGTGCGACGTCGACTTCTGCTCGATCGAGATCGCGGGGGAGAGGCCCTCGATGTGGTCGACGTCGGGCTTCTCCATCATCGACAGAAACTGGCGCGCGTACGCGGACAGCGACTCGACGTAGCGGCGCTGGCCCTCGGCGTACAGCGTGTCGAACGCGAGCGACGACTTGCCGGAGCCCGAGAGACCGGTCAGCACGACGAGCTTGTCGCGCGGCAGATCGAGGTCGATGCCCCGCAAGTTGTGCGTGCGTGCGCCGCGGATTTGGATCGTTCGTGTGGACACTGGTATTCACCGAGCCTGCGGACATGCCGGCGGGCCGCTGAGGATTCAAGGCTGCCGGTTGGAGGCCCAAGCGACTATACGACCGGGGCGAAGCTCGGCGCAAAATAACGTTTTTTGCTCGGACGGGAACACGCCGACAGTAGATGTCAGGTATACAGAGGTTCGGCCTGAACCGCCCCGGGATCGATGTTCTCAGCGCAGCGCCATCGCGGACAACGTGAACCACTTGTTGAAGCGGCGACCGACCGCCGAGCTGCCAATGAGCTTCAGCTTTTGGCTGTTTCGAGCCGCGCTGATCGACAGGTTCCCCATCCAGACGTCGACGAGCGTGCGCAGCTCGGCGACCACATGCAGGTCGGCATCGCGCCCGGGCTCTCTCGTGCACAGATCCACATCTGCGTCATCTACGACCAACCACCAGTCCCGAAACCTCTTTTGATCGGAAAAATGAAAACCCAACACGCAGTGCTTGCTCGGTAGCTGCTCGGTGTCGATGCGGCGGCGGATGTCCCACATAAGGAATTCCGCGTCCAAATCGGACCTATCTATGCCGGCGCGTACCGATCGCATTCCCCATGCCGCCAAGGCTTCGATCACGGGAGAGAGCTGTCGACCCTCCGGCGTGAGGTGATAAGTCGCGAAAATCTGTCCGCGTGCCTTCTTTTTGAAGATCAAGTCCGCTTGCTGCAGCTCTTCCAAACGCTTCGTGAGCAAGGAAGGCGACATATGCGACAGCGCGCGCTGAAGCTCATTGAAGCGCGTTGACCCGAGCAGCAGCTCCCTCACGATCAGCAGCGTCCAGCGTTCGCCCAACACCTCGGCTGCCTTCGCGATCGGACAGAATTGGCCGTACTTGCTCATGGCGCTCCATTTTCACTACAGATTCGGTAGTGCGCTACTTCATTTTTAGAAGTGGCCCATAGGCGGGAGATTATCCATGCTTCGCGCGTCATTACCGATTCCAAACCTCAAGGAGCTAGAAATATGGGCACCCAATCGTCCGTTACCGAAACTGTCGTGCGGAAGCATCTGCAAGCGTTCATCGAGCAGAAAGGCGTTGCTGCCATCCTCAGCGACTATGACGATGACGCGCGGTTCTACAGCGGAACGAAGATCTACCGAGGCAAACGGGAGATCAACGACTTCTTCGTGCAGTTCATGAGCGCCTTGCCGGCGGGCGCCGTCGAGCGCTTCGCGCTCAAGAGCCTGCAGATCGACGGAAACCTGGCGTACATCACCTGGAATGTGGGCGACGATATCCCGCTTGGCACCGACACCTTCTTCGTGGACAACGGGAAGATCGTCTCGCAGACCTTCGCGATGTACACGGCGCCGGTCAAATGACGCTTCCGCGACGAGGACGTGCCGCGCGATCGCGCGGATCCCTCTGGCTTGGCGACTCCACGATGCCGGACCGGGCCCGTCCCGGTCCGGCGCGATTTCCGCTCGCGCTATCGATGCCGTCCGTCGCCGCGTGCAAGTTCGTACACGGCCGCAGTTCCAAACGTTGTATCCTCGCCCGCGTGTCGATCGGTGGCGGCGAGGTGCCTGTGAGGAGCGGAGGAGCGTGTCGGCGGTGAACGCGATCCTTCGTCAATTCTTCGCCGTGCGCTCGACCGACCACTCGGCGCACGGCGGCGGCCAGCTGCAGCGCGTGCTCGGTCCCGTCGCGCTGATCGCGGTCGGCATCGGCGCGACGATCGGTAGCGGCATCTTCGCGCTCACGGGCACCGTCGCCGCGACGAACACGGGCCCCGCGCTCACGCTGTCGCTCCTGATCGCGGGCGTCGGCTGCGGCCTCGCCGCGCTCTGCTACTGCGAGTTCGCGTCGTTCCTGCCGGTGTCGGGCAGCGCCTACAGCTACGCGTACGCGACGCTCGGCGAAGGGATCGCGTGGTTCATCGGCTGGAACCTGATCTTGGAATACGGCTTGTCCGCGTCCGCAGTCGCGGTGAGCTGGTCGGGGTACGTGACGAACTTGCTCGCCGACGCGGGCGTTCACCTTCCGGCCGCCCTCACCGGCGCGCCGATCGGCAAAGGGCCGGACGGCGGGCTCGTCGCGACGGGCGCGGTCGTGAACGTGCCGGCCGTGCTCGTGATCGCCGCGCTGAGCGCGGTCTGCTACTACGGCGTGCGGCTGTCCGCGCACGCGAACAGCGTCATGGTCTATTTGAAAGTCGTGATCATCGTCGTGTTCGTCATCGCCGGATTGAGATTCATCGATACCGCGCATTGGCATCCGTACATCCCGCCGAACACGGGCGAGTTCGGGCACTTCGGTTGGAGCGGCGTGATGCGCGGCGCGGCGATCATCTTTTTCTCGTACATCGGCTTCGACACCGCGTCGACCACGGCGCTCGAGTCGCGCCGACCGCAGCGCGACGTGCCGATCGGCATCCTCGGCGCGTTGGTCCTGTCCGGCGTGCTCTACGTCGCGATGGCGGCGGTGATGACGGGCATGGTGCCGTACGCGAAGCTCGACGTGGACCAGCCGGTCGCAGTCGCGATCGACCTGCATCCCGAGCTCGGCTGGATCGGCACGCTCGTGAAGGTCGGCGTGATCGCGGGCATGACGTCCGTCGTGCTGATGTCGCTGCTCGGCCAACCGCGTATCTTGCTCGCGATGGCGGACGACGGTCTCTTGCCCGGCGGACTCGGCCGGTGTCATGAGCGCTACCGCACGCCGCACGTCGCGACGGTCGTAACCGGCGTGTTCGCCGCCGCGTTCGCGGGCCTGTTCCCGCTCGACGTGCTCGGCGAGCTGATCTCGATCGGCATTCTGCTTGCGTTCGCCGTCGTCTGCGTCGGCGTGCTCGTGCTGCGGCGCACGCGGCCGGACGTGCACCGGCCGTTCCGCGTGCCGTGGGCGCCGGTCACTTGCGTGTTCGGCGCGTTCGTATGCCTCGCGATGACGCTCGCATTGCCGGCCGACACGTGGTGGCGGCTGCTCGTTTGGAGCATCGCGGGCTTCTCGATCTACGCGTTCTATGGGTTTAGGCACAGCCGGTTGCGCGGGAACTCGCAACGCGGCTGAGCCGCGGCTAGTATTTCACCGCCATCGAGAACGTGGGGAGGCTGCCGTGGACATCGCGAAGGTCAATTGGCTCGCCGTGATCGTCGCCGCAATTGCACCGTTCCTCGTCGGCTCGCTCTGGTACGGCCCGCTGTTCATGAAGCCGTGGAGCGCGCTCACGGGCATCACGCGCGGCACGCCCGGTCAGAACAGCATGGCACTCACGATGGGCACGTCCGCGGTGTTGAACCTGATCATCGCGACGAGCCTCGCGATGTTCATCGGCGCCGGCGATTGGAAGGTCGGCGTGTTCGCCGGCTTCATGGCCGGTTTCACGTTCGTCGCGATGGCTTTCGGAATCACGTACCTGTTCGAATCGCGACCGCTCAAGCTCTGGCTCATCAATGCCGGTTATCAAACCGTCGTCTTTACGATCATGGGTGCGATTCTCGGCGCTTGGCATTGAACGAACCTTCGAATCATAGGAGAGTGCGTCATGAAACTCACTTCACGGTTCGCCGCAGCGTTCCTGGCTCTCGGCCTCGCAGCTCGGTCTGACAGGGCGCGCGGCGCTCGCCGGCGACGCGGACGCGTTCCTCGGCACCTGGGCCTTGAATGCCGCCAAGTCGACGCTGCCGGAAGGCGCGGGGGCAGATGGGCGTAACGTCACCGTGACGGATGCAGGCGGCGGCAAGTACAAGTCGGTGACCGAGCGACCGGTGGCCGGCCAGCTACAAAGTCGAGATCACGTTCGCGATCGACGGCAAGGACTACGCGCCCGTGGTCACGCCCGCGCCGCCCGGCGGCATGCCGTCGATGAGCCCAGTCCTACGAGCACGTGAGCGCGAGAGCGTACAAGTCGGCGGCAAAGTGAACGGCCAGGTGGTCGCGACGTCGACGAGCGAGGTCTCCGCGGACGGCAAAGTCATGACCGTCAAGACGACAGCCGCCGGCGGAGGGGACGCGTTGAACACGCTCGTGTTCGACAAGAAGTAGCCCTGCGCGCGACCGGCGACCTCGGGCCGCCGGTGATAACATCCGCTGCAAGCGAACGGAAACCGGGGGGAAGTACGTGAGCATCGGGAGGGCCTCGCGGTTCGCCGCGTGGATCGGCACGTCGATCGTCGCTGCCGGCGCGGCGCACGCACAGCCGCAGCACGCGGGCCAATACGAGCAGGCCGACATCGAATACGGCGCGCGGCTCTACTTGGGTCGCTGCATCATCTGTCACGGCGAGCGCGGCGACGGGATGCCGGGTGTGAACCTGCGCAGCGGCCGCTTCAAGAACGCATCGACCGACCGCGAGCTCAGCAACGTGGTCCGCGACGGTGTCGCGGGCACCGCGATGGCGCCGAACGCGTACAGCGACTCCGAGCTCACGGCGCTCGTCGCGTATCTGCGCAACTTCGGCAGCTACGACCCCGGACGCAGCGGCAAGCCCGGCGACGCGGAGCGCGGGCGGCAGCTGTTTCAAGGCAAGGGCGACTGCGGCAGCTGTCACCGGGTGAACGGCGTCGGGCCGCGCGCGGCGCCCGACTTGAGCAACGTCGGCGCGATCCGCACGGCCGGCACGCTGCAGCGCTATTTGCTCGACCCGACCGACGCGATGTTGCCGATCAACCGTCCGGTACGGGTCGTCAAGCGCGACGGCACCGTGATCGTCGGCCGGCGTGTGAACGAGGACACGCACACGGTGCAGCTCGTCGACACGCACGAGCGGCTCGTCTCGCTCGACAAGTCGCAGCTGCGCGAGTATTCGATCGGCGCCGGCGCGACGATGCCGTCGTTCGCGAACGTGTTCGACGAGGACGAGCGCGCCGATCTCGTCGCGTACCTGTTGTCGCTGAAAGGGACGAACTGAGGGCCGCCCATGCGCACCATTACTCGAGCCCTTGGCCTGTTCGTCGCGCTCGCCGTTCTCGCGCCGCTCGTTGCGCGCGCCGACGTGAGCTACGAGCGTTTGCTGCGCGCCGGGAGCGAGCCGCAGAATTGGCTCACGTATTCCGGCAGCTACGCGAGCCAGCGGCACAGCGCGTTGCGCGAGATCAAGCCGAGCAACGCGGCGAACCTCGAGCTCAAGTGGGTGTTTCAAGCGCAGTCGCTCGAGAGCTTCGAGACTACGCCGCTCGTAGTCGACGGCGTGATGTACCTCACCGAAGCGCCCGATACCGCGGTCGCGCTCGATCCCGCGACGGGCCGGATCTTCTGGCGCTATCAGTACAATCCGGCCGCGAGCGCGCGGCCGTGCTGCGGACGCGTGAACCGCGGCCTCGCGATTCTCGGCGAGCGGCTCTTCATGGCGACGATCGACGGCAAGCTGATCGCGCTCGACGCGACCACGGGCCAACCGGTCTGGCAGAAGTCGGTCGCCGATCCCGCGGTCGGCTATGCGATGACCCTCGCGCCGCTCATCGTGAAGAACAAGGTGATCGTCGGCGTGGCCGGCGGCGAATATGGGATCCGCGGCTTCATCGCGGCGTTCGACGCGGCCACCGGCGAGGAGGCGTGGCGCTTCTACACGATCCCGGCGCCGGGCGAGCCGGGCGCGGATAGTTGGAAAGGCGGCGGCGACTCGTGGCAGCACGGCGGCGCGTCGGTGTGGCTCACGGGCTCGTACGATCCCGAGCTCAATCTCACCTACTGGGGCATCGGCAATCCGGGGCCGGATTGGAACCCGACGCAGCGGCCCGGCGACAACCTGTATTCCGACAGCGTCGTCGCGCTCGACGCCGACACGGGCAAGCTGAAGTGGCATTTCCAGTTCACACCGAACGACGACTACGACTACGACTCGGTGCAGATCCCGGTGCTCGTCGACATGCCGACGACTTCCGTCACGAGCGGCAAGCTGATGCTCTGGGCGAACCGCAACGGCTTCTTCTACGTGCTCGATCGCAAGACCGGCGAGTTCGTGCGCGGCAACCCGTTCGTCAAAGTGAACTGGGCGAGCGGGCTCGATGAGCGTGGGCGGCCGATCGAGACGCCGCAACCCGAAGGCGCCGTCACGTTCCCGGGCGTGCAGGGCGGAACGAATTGGTACTCGCCGTCGTACAGCCCGAGCACGCAACTCTTCTATGTGTCGGCGTGGGAGAACTACGGCTCCGTGTTCCGGCCGCAGAAGGTCGATTACGCGCCGGGGTTGCAGTTCGTCGGCGGTTTGCCCGGCAGCCCACTCGCCGGCGCCGCGAACCTGCCGCGAATCCGCGGGCCGATCAACAACTGGACCGAGGCGCTCGGCAACGGCGCTGTGATCGCGATCGATCCGCGCACGGGCGCGCAGCGCTGGCGCGTCCCGCTCGCCGACGTCTCGACCGGCGGAATTCTCACGACCGCGAGCGACGTGCTTTTTACCGCGAGCCGCGACGGCTACTTCTACGTGCTCGACGCGCGCGACGGCAAGCAGCTCTGGCGCACGACGCTCGGCGGCGCGGGCGCGAACGGCCCGATCACTTATTCCGTCGGCGGCGCGCAGTACGTCGCGGTGTCGAGCGGCAACGGGCTGTTCGTTTTCGGGCTGCGGCGCTAGCGCGAGTCGTCGTCCTCGATGACGACCTCGACGCGGTCTTGCGGCTCGGCCGACGGGTCGTCTCCCGCCGCGAGGTTCACGTAGAAGGATTCGGGACCCTCCGCGACCTCGTCGCCGACGATCGGGATGTGGATCGTGCGGTTCTCTTCGCCCGCGGCGAACTTCACGACGACTTTGCCGAGGTCGACGTAGTCTTTGCCCGCATTGGCCGTCCCGTCGCTCGTCCACCACGTGAACACCGAGGGGCCGCGGGTGCCGCCGTTGCGTACGACTAGAACGGCAGCGGATGCATCACGCTCCGAGACGGTGAACTTGGGCAGCGCGAATCCAATCGTCTCCGGCACCGGCGGCGGCGCGGGTTTCGGCGGAAGCGCGGCTTCCGGCGGCGGCGCGGGAGACTGCACGACGGGCTCGGCGGCGGCAACGCCGTCGGCGGCTGATGTGCTCAGAGCCGCCCGACGGCTATCCGCGGCTGGCGCCTCGCGCGACTCGGTGCTCGGCGCAGCGTGCCCCTCGACCTTCGCGACCTCGACAGGCGGCTCGCGGTCGTGCGCGCCGCTGACGCTCGTCGGCGCGGCCGTCCCGACAATGGAGCTCGACTCGACCTCCGCGTTGCCCGTAACGCCGCTGGCCCGATTGCGAGCATCGTCCGGCGACGGGCTCTTAAAGAGCGCGGACAAAGCCGGCGATTCGACCGTGACGTTTCGCAGCGTATCGAAGTTCCAGTAGACGGCGAATGCGCCGGCCAATGCGAGCACGACGGCGAAATAGCGCAGAGCCTTGCCGAGAGGGCCGCGCTGCTCGCTCCTGCGGCGCAGCTGTGCGTGACGCGCGACGTCGCTGGGATCGAGCCGCCACGCGTCCGAGTCTCCGGCACGCGCGGGATGGCTGCTGATCGGCAACTTCATCGCCGGGTTCGCGGACGCTTCTGATTGGCCATGACGCAGCAATGTACACACCCTCGGCGTGCAGACCAACGACCGCCGTGCGAAATCGTGAACGGCGCCGCACGCGTCGGCTGCCGTTCGGTGCTTCCGAGGGATCAGTTACGCGCGGTGTCGCGCTCCGCGTCGCGGTAACCTTCGCGGTAATCGCGGCTGTCGCGACCGCCGCGGCCGAAGCCCCAGCCGACGCCAAGCGAAACCTGAGAGACGTTGGAGTCGAAGCGCTCGCCTTCGAGACGCGAGGCTCCAGGGCGAGCTGAAGTACCAGCGCGCTCCGACTCCGAGGACTAGTCCCTCGGGATGAAAGTCCCCGCCCGGCACGTTCGTCTTCAAAGTCGCGTGGTAATAGCCCGCCTTCCCGAACAGCCGCACGTTGTCGCCGATCTCGAAGCGACGCACGAGCGTGACTTTGTAGAGCGACTGGTCGTTGCCGCTGATGGTTTGTGTGGTCGGCGGGCAGCTCGTGCCGCCGGTACAAGGCGTGCCGAATCCTTCTAGGCTGCCGTAGTCGTTCAGGCCGAGCTCCGCGCCCCACTTGCCGAAAGCGTAGCCGGCCTCGATGCCGACCATCGGGGCGTTGTCCTTGACCACGCCGTTGTACGGCGGGCCGACCGCGAAGTCTGCACGCGCGTAGCCGAGCTGAACGTTCGCGTAGGGTTGAGAGAAGGCGAGCGTCGGCACCGCGAGTAGGGCGACGAGCGCGAGCAGTCTTGCTTGGGTGTTCATGGTCAATTTTTCACCAGCGTGTTGATGCGGGTGATAAGCAAGATCTACGCCAGGGTTCGGCGCGGCGTTCCCGCCGGTAGCCTTCCGTTCGCGGTTCCAGGGTTTGCTAGAGGAAAACCCAATTAGTGCGAATGCGGGACACGTGGTCTCGAAGCGCTCCGCTTGGAGCGCGACACTCCGCTCGGGCCGACCCAATTCGTGAGACGCGTCGGATGTCGCGGCAATTAAACAAAAGCTCCACGTGCCGTTCACATTGGGCACTTAACCTCGCCTTCCTCATCGCGGTAGTCCGCACCGGACCGCAACGAGCTGATGGGCTCGTCGCGTGGGCCGGCCCGCGTTCTCGCTCTTTTTCGTTCGTTCACTACACAAGGAGACAACTATGAAAAGAATCGCTGTGCTCGCCGCGGCAACCGCCCTGACTGCCTGCGGGTGTCGCCTATGCGCGGGACTTCGGAGAGGAGGTCGAACTATTGCTCAACGCGAAAGCGAACTCTTTGTTCGGCGTGATTGGCACCCTCGACGAGTCGTCGACGACGCAAGTGACCGGTGCGGACGCCGAAGCCGATCCGCGCAAGCTGGTCACGCTTGCGCACAGCCTCACCGCACACGTCGTGAGCAAGGATCCCGCGCTCGGCGGCAACGTCGACCAGATCGCGCTCTGGCCGTCGGACACCAAGCCGACGCACCTGATCTTCTGCAACGAGGAAGGCACGGGCGCTCCAGGGATCCAGCGCGTCACGATCGCGACGGGTGAGGTCGCGACGATCCTCACGGGCCTGAACCGCTGCGACCCGCTGCGCCGCACGGCGTGGGGCACGGTGTTCGCGGCCGAGGAGAACGGCGCGGCGAGCCGCGTAGTCGAGATCATCGACCCGCTGCATACGAACAACGTCACGATCAGCGGCACGACGATCAGCGGCGCGAACGCGGCGAACATCGCGCTGCGCACGGCACTCGGCGCGTTGTCGTTCGAAGGCTTCGGCGTGATGCCGAACGGCGTGATCTACTACGGCGACGAGAAGCGGCCCGGGACCGGCGGTGTCGGAGGGCTCGGCGGCTCGTTGTACAAGTTCATTCCGTCGACCCCGTGGGTCGTCGGTAACCCGCCGATCACCAGCCTGTCGCAATCGCCACTCGTCGACGGACGCGTCTTCGGCTTCCGTCCGGGCCGCAACGGCGGGTCGTTCAGCAATACCGACGCGGGCCCGGGCAACGAGTTCGGCCGCGGCTGGTGGGTCGAGATCGTCGAGAACCAAGTGATCGGCAGCGTGACGATCCACAAGGCGGACCTCGGCGCCGCGGCAGACGGCGCTCAATCTGGCGGCTTACTATCGGCCCGAGGACATCGACGTAGATCTGAATGCACTCGAGGCGGGCAATGTCCGCGTGTGCGGCACGGCCACCGGTCAGGACATCCCGCAGGGCGATAACCATTTCGGCGAAGTCTATTGCCTCACCGATGGCACGCTCGCGCAGGCCGCGGACACGACGACGATGACGCAGTCGCTCCAGACGCTCGGCCTCGCCGCGAACGTGCCGTACACGATGCTCGCGAACTCGACGCCCGAGTATCAGCCCCTCGTCATCGGCCACTTCGACTTCGCGATGATGGACAACATCGCGTTCCAGCCGAGCACCGGCAACTGGATCCTCCACGAGGACGGTGAGGGTCCGTCGAGCCCGGTTCCGCTGAAGCGCGGCAACGATCTCTGGGACTGCCTCGACGACGGCGCCGACAAAGACAACCTGTCGGACGGCTGCGTGAAGATCGGGACGATCAACGACACGATCGGCGCGGGCTCCGGCGGCGGCGGCGCCGAGTGGACCGGCGGCATCTTCGATGCCTCGGGCACGCACTTCTACGTCAGCATCCAGCACGCGATCGGCACGGGCACGAGCGGCACGCCGGGACCGAGCTACGCGCATGGCTACATCCTCGACATCACCGGCTGGAAGAAGCTCCCTCCGGGGCACGACCGGGACAACTGAGAGCCCTGAATCAGTTAGCGAAAGGCGCTCGGGCGGCGATCCATGTCGCCGCCCGGGCGCGCTTCGCGTCGACGACATTCGCGAGTCGGCCGCTTCGCGGGAGCTCGCCGAACGCACGCCGACCAGCTTGAACATCGCCGCGCGCTCCCGCGACCGGCCGCGCTCACTGCTCGCCCTCTTGCTTCGGCACCTCATTTCGGCCCCGACTTCCCGGAAAGGTGAGTGCCAAAGCCTAGGTCGCGGCGTACAATTCGCGGCGTACAATGGCGACCCCCGGCAAAATGCCGCGGGAATCCGTCAAAGGGCCCCCATAGAGGCCCGAACCAGGTCCCGAACGTCAGGAGCTAGCATGGCCAGCAGAGGCGTGAACAAGGTCATTCTCGTCGGCAACTTGGGCCGCGATCCCGAGACCCGCTACATGCCGAGCGGCAGCGCGGTCACGAACCTGCGCCTCGCGACCAGCGAGCAGTGGAAGGACAAGGCGACGGGCGAGAACCAAGAGCGCACCGAGTGGCATTCCGTCGCGATGTTCGGCCGGCTCGCCGAGATCGCAGCCGAGTACCTGCGTAAGGGCTCGAAGGTCTACATCGAGGGCAAGCTGCGCACGCGCAAGTGGCAGGACAAGACCGACGGCAAAGATCGCTATACCACCGAAATCATCGCGGACGAGATGCAGATGCTCGACAGCAAGGGCGCGGCGCGGGGACGCCCGCGAGCGAAGCGCCGCGACGCCAGTCATCCGCGGTCGCAGACGCCGATACGGGCGGCGGTGGGCCGCCGAGCGGCGAATTCGACGACGATATTCCGTTCTGAATCGAAGGCTCACACGGCTTGGTTGACCGTTTCTTCATCCAAACCTTCGGCTGCCAGATGAACGAGTACGATTCGGCCAAGATGGCCGACGTGCTCGTCGACTCGTTCAATGCGGGCGCCGTCGATGCGGCAGAGCACGCCGACGTGCTGCTGCTGAACACCTGCTCCGTGCGCGAGAAGGCGCAGGAGAAGGTCTTCTCTTTGCTCGGCCGTTGGCGCGAGCTCAAAGAGGAGCGGCCCGATCTGATCATCGGCGTCGGCGGCTGCGTCGCGAGCCAGGAAGGCGCCGCGATCTTGAAGCGCGCGCCGTTCGTCGATCTCGTCTTCGGGCCGCAGACGCTGCACCGCTTGCCCGCGATGATCCGCGAGGTACGAGCGGGGCATCCGGGCGTCGTCGACGTGTCGTTCCCCGCGATCGAGAAGTTCGACGCTATCCCGAAGCCGACGAGCACGCGCTGCAGCGCGTTCCTGTCCGTGATGGAAGGCTGCAGCAAGGCGTGCTCGTATTGCATCGTGCCGACGACTCGCGGCGAGGAAATCAGCCGGCCACTCGACGACGTGCTCGCTGAAGCTCGGCGGCTTGCCGAGCTCGGCGCGCTCGAGATCACGCTGCTCGGCCAGAACGTGAACGCTTACAGGGGCGCTAGACCTAACGGCGGCAAGGCCGACCTCGCGGACCTGATTCGGCGCGTGGCCGAGATCGACGGCATCGAGCGCATCCGCTTCACGACGTCTCACCCGGCCCACTTCGACGACGCGCTCGTCGCGGCCTATGCCGAGGTCGACAAGCTCGTGAGCTACCTGCACCTGCCCGTGCAGAGCGGGTCGGATCGAGTGCTCAAGCTCATGAAGCGCGGGTACACGGCCGCGAAGTACGAGGCGAAGATCGACAAGCTCAAGCGCTCACGGCCCGGCATCTCGATCGCGACGGACATGATCGTCGGTTTCCCGGGCGAGACCGAGCAGGACTTCGAGGCCACGCTCGAGCTCACGCGGCGGGTGGGATTCGACCAGTCGTTCACCTTTATATATAGCCCGCGGCCCGGTACGACGGCCGCGGAGCTGCCGGACCTGCCGCGCGAGGTGAAGCAGGCGCGGCTCGAGCGGCTCCAGGCGCTGCTGCACGAGCAAGCCGCGGCGATCAGCCGCGCGATGGTGGGCTCGGTGCAGAGGATCCTCGTCGAGCGCTCGGCGGCGCAGTCGCCGCGCGAGCTCTCGGGCCGTACCGAGAACAACCGCTGGGTGCACTTCATCGGCGACCCGGTGCTCGTCGGCCGTTTCGCCGACGTCTTGATCACGGAGCCGCTGCGCAATTCGCTGAGGGGTCGCCTCTTCGCGGGCGCGACGCAGAAGTCCGTTGCCTGACGCCGCTGCAAAACGAGAGCACTCGCTCAGCGTGATCCTGAGCCCGGATGATCCGCGCCGCCTCGCGTCGCTTTCCGGCCAGTTCGACGAGCATCTGCGCCAGATCGAGCGCCAGCTCGCGATCAAGATCAACAACCGTGGAAACCGTTTCGAGCTCGTCGGCGAAGAGCGCGCGACGCGGCGCGGCAGCCGCGTGCTCGAGGACCTGTTCGAGCTCGCGGCCACCGAGGAGCTCGACCCCGAGCGCGTGCACATCGCGCTCGCCGAGCACATGCGCAACGACGCGCTCGAGCCGTTAGCCGGCGAAGAAGGCGGCCTCACGATCAACACGCGCCGGCGCAGCATTCGCGCGCGCGGCCCGCACCAAGTCGCATACACGCGCGCGATGCGCGAGCGCGACCTCACGTTCGGGATTGGACCGGCCGGCACCGGCAAGACGTTCCTCGCGGTCGCGGCGGCGGTCGAGGCGCTCACGAGCGACGCTGTGCGGCGCATCGTGCTCGTGCGGCCGGCGGTCGAAGCCGGCGAGCGGCTCGGCTTCCTGCCCGGCGACATGACGCAGAAGATCGATCCGTATCTGCGCCCGATGTACGACGCGCTCTACGAGATGATGGGCTTCGATCGCGTCGGCCGCTTCATCGAGCGGCACGTGATCGAGATCGCTCCGCTCGCGTTCATGCGCGGCCGCACGCTGAACGAGTCGTTCGTGATCCTCGACGAGGCGCAGAACACGACGCCCGAGCAGATGAAGATGTTCCTGACGCGCATCGGCTTCGGCTCGCGCGCCGTCGTCACGGGCGACGTCACGCAGACCGACCTGCCGCGCGGCAAGGAGTCCGGCCTGCGCCACGTCACGCGTGTGCTGCGCGACGTGCCGGACATCGAATTTGTTTTCTTCACGGCCGAAGACGTCGTGCGTCATCCGCTCGTGCAGAAGATCGTCGCGGCCTACGAGCGCGAAGAGTCGAACAACGGCAAGGAGAACGGATAGGCATGGCGGGGGTCACGATCGCGGTTCAGGATGCCTCGGGCGGCGCGCGCTTCCCGGCGGAAGACCGCTTGCGCGCTTGGGTGCTCGCGGCGGTCTCCGGGCCGGCGGAGGGCGAGCCGGCTTCGCCCGCGGCGGGCGAAGTGTTGATCCGGATCGTCGGCACGCAAGAGAGCGCCCAGCTCAATGCGCGCTATCGCGGCAAGCGTGGGCCGACGAACGTGCTCGCTTTCTTGAGCGATCTGCCCGAGACGCCGAGCGAGCAATCCGCAAACGCCGTGGCCGAGGGAGCGCCGAGCGGCGCCCCGGGCGCTCAAAGCGAGGGCGCCTGCCGACGCGAAGCCGGCAGAGCCCCCGGCGCCCGCTGCGGAGGCGGGCCAAGCCGCGCCGCGCGTTTTGACGCTGCCGCCGCGGGACGCGCCCGCCGCCGATGCGGCGCCTGTGGGCGGCGCGGCGGCCGGCGACATGCTCCCGCTCGGCGACCTCGTGATCTGCGCGCCGGTGGTCTCGCGCGAGGCGCGCGAGCAGCGCAAGTCCTTCGACGCCCACTGGGCGCACATCGTGGTGCACGGGGTGTTGCACCTGCTCGGTTTCGACCACGAGACCGAGGAGCAGGCGCAGACGATGGAGGATCGCGAGCGCAAGATCCTCGCAGGCCTTGGGTTTCGCGATCCTTATGCTTCGCGCGACCAATGAGTTGCAAGCGCCGGCGGCGATCTTCAACATAATCTCCATCCATGTCAGCAGACGAAACACCGAGCAGCGAAACCGGCGTATCGGGGTTATGGTCGAGACTGTTCCGAGGCCGCGCTGACGAGGTCAAGACGAGGCAGGGGATCGCCGAGTTCCTGGCGGAATTTCGCGATCGCGGCGTGCTCGCGCCCGACGAGCTCGCGATGCTGCTCGGCGTGCTCGACGTTTCGAACACGCAGGTGCGCGACATCATGGTGCCGCGCAGTCAGATGGTGGTGCTCGGCAAGGACTACGCGCCCGACGAGCTGCTCAAGACGATCATCCAGTCGAACCATTCGCGCTTCCCGGTGATCGGCGACGATCGCGACGAGGTTGTCGGCATCGTGCTCGCGAAGGACGTGCTGAAGCATTTCGTCGAGGACGAGGCCCGCGAGTCGTTCGACATCGAGCCGCTGCTGCGTCCCGCGGTGTTCATTCCCGAGAGCAAGCGCCTGAACACGCTGCTCGCGGAGTTTCGCGAAGGCCGCAACCACATGGCGCTCGTCGTCGACGAGTACGGCGGTGTGGCAGGCCTTGCGACGATCGAGGACGTGCTCGAGCAGATCGTCGGCGAGATCGACGACGAGCACGACCAGGACGAGGCTGCGACGATCCAGCCGCAGGACGACGGCCGCTACATCGTGCTCGCGCTCGCGCGGATCGAGGCATTCAACGATTTCTTCGGAACGAAGATCAGCGACGAGCATTACGACACGGTCGGCGGCCTCGTGATGCACGAGCTCGGCCGCTTGCCGCGCCGCGGCGAGCAGCTCGACTTCGCAGGCTTCCGCTTCAAGGTGCTGCGCGGCGACCGCCGGCGCCTCCATACGCTCGAAGTTACGCGCGCGCCGGCGCCGGCGAAGTAGCGCGGGCGATCCAAAGTGTTGCCTTACGCGCTGAGCTTGCTGGCCGGTGCGGT
Organism: uncultured Gammaproteobacteria bacterium; assembly: GCA_963841645.1. Classification (GTDB taxonomy): domain Bacteria; phylum Pseudomonadota; class Gammaproteobacteria; order Steroidobacterales; family Rariloculaceae; genus FEN-1219. The sequence goes on from CAWJDS010000002.1 coordinate 206,015, forward strand.
GCTGCCGCTCGCGTTCGCGCCGTTCGGCTGGTTTTGGCTCGCGCCGCTGTCGTACGCGGTTCTTCTCTATTGTTGGAAGGACGTGCCGAGTGGGCGCGGGTTCGGGCTCGGTTTCGTCTACGGCTGCGCGAGCTTCGGCGGCGGCACGTACTGGACTTACATCGCGGTCCGCGAGATGGGCGGAGCGCCGCTCGCGGTCGCGCTGTTCCTCACGGTCGGCCTCACGATGGTCTGCGCGGCGTTCGTCGGCGCCGCGGGCTTCATCGCGGCGCGCTGGTTCAAGACGAGCGGGGCGGCGGCGCGGCTCGTGACGCTGCCCGCGCTGTTCGTGCTCTGCGAGTGGGCGCGCGGCTGGATGTTCACGGGCTTCGGCTGGCTCTCGGCCGGCTATAGCCAGACGAGCTCGTGGCTCATGGGCTACGCGCCGCTGCTCGGGCGTGCACGGCAATGAGCTGGGCGGTGCTCGTGACGGCCGGCGCGCTCGTCACGGTCTTCGAGGCCGCGACGGCGGCTAACGAGTCGATTCGAACCGCTACGCCGGCGTGCTCGCCGCCGTGCTCGTGGTTGCCGCGGTCTGGGTCGGCGGCCTCGCGGCCCGTGCGCACCGTTGGACGATGCCGCAGTCGCGCGCGATCTCGGTCGCGCTGCTGCAGGGCGCGATCACGCAGGAGCTGAAGTGGAAGCCCGAGCAGCTCAAGGACACGCTCACGCTCTACGCGCGTCTCACGACGCAAAATCTCGGCATGGACCTGATCGTCTGGCCCGAGGCCGCGGTGCCGACGCTGATCGATTACGTGGGCGACTACGTCGACGGTCTCCGCAAGGCTAGCGCGCAGCGCGGCAGCACCGTGTTGCTCGGCATCTTGCGCGCGGATCCCGAGTCGAAGCGCGAGCAGAACGTCGTAGTCGCGCTGACCCAGCCGACGCAGACGTACGTGAAGCGTCATCTCGTGCCGTTCGGCGAGTACTTTCCGGTGCCGCCGTTCATCCGCAGCTGGATGCGGCTCATGAACCTGCCGTATACGGACATCATGGCCGGCGCGCCGAATCAGCCGCTGATCGACGCCGCGGGCCAGCAGATCGCGGTGACGATCTGCTACGAGGACGTGTTCGGCGCCGAGCAGCTGCGCTACTTGCCCGACGCGACGCTGCTCGTCGACGTGAGCAACGACGCGTGGTTCGGCGACTCGATCGCGCCGCACCAGCATCTGCAGATCGCGCAAGTGCGCGCGGCCGAAGCGGGCCGCTACCTGCTGCGCGCGACGAACACCGGCGTGACGGCCGTGGTCGACGACGCGGGCCGCGTCGAGGCGACGCTGCCGCAGTTCAAGCCCGCGGTGCTCAAGGCGACGGTGCGCGGCTTCGAGGGCGCGACGCCGTATGCGGTGGTCGGGAACTGGGCGGTGGTGCTGCTCGCGCTCGGCGCCGCGCTTGCGCGTCTGCCGGCCATTGCCGAACGCGTGCGACGGCGCGCGCAACACCTCGAAGATCAGCCGTCATGAGTCCGAGGCAGCTCTTGCTCGGGTTCTGGGTGCTGTTCGGAACCCTTTCGAATGCTCATGCGACGTCCCTCCTCGATCTCTGCGACTTCGATGGCGGTCCGCCGAAACCACATTCAACTCGCAGGATACCGGGCATCGTATGACTCGGCCGCCGTGCCGCAGTTGATCGCCAAGCTCGAGTCGGAGACGAACGAGCGGCGCCGCGCGTGTTGGGCGTCGGTGCTCGGACTAATTGGCGATGAAACTGCGGTCGAAGCGCTGATCGCGGCGATCGAGACCCCGAACCTTCGGGGGCCGGCGTGGCTTGACAGTCTCTCCGAAGAATTCAGGGGACTGGGATGCCTGGTCAATCGCACCGGCAGCGCTCGAGCGCTCACGTATCTACTCGACGGGCTGACGTCAGGCGCATGGCGCAAGCGCAACGTTCAGCAGGGCTCTCCACCGCTCTTCCGATCGGATGCCGACTATGATCAGCAGCTCAGTAAGCTCGCTGTGATTGCACTGGCCCTGTCCGGAGATGCGCGGGCCGGAGACGCGCTGAGGTCCATGCAGAGCTCGCCGAAGCCGGGCCAGGCCCTTGTGGGAAAGGAGCTCGACGACATGCTCGCGAGTTGGCTCGAAGTGCACCAGCTCGTCGCCGAGCGCGGGCTCCAGGGCATGTACGACTACTACGACGTGCGGCGGCGCTTCCCCGTTGCGTCGCCTCAGCCATGAACGAGACGCCCGGTGCTCACGGAACGAGCCGCTCGAGCGCCTCCGCCGCCGCGTCGGCGCCGCCCTCGCTTCGCACGATCGTGGCTACTGACTCGGCGCGCTTGCGATAGTCGTCGCTCGAGCAGTCGCGCGAGCTCGCGCGCGACACGCGGCGCGCGATAGCGCTTCGGATGCAGCGTGCGCGCCACGCCGAGCTTCGTGATGCGATGTGCGTTGTCGAATTGATCGTGCCCGTGCGGCACCACGAGCACCGGTCGGCCGCTGCGCAGCGCTTGTCCGGTGGTGCCGATTCCGCCGTGAATCACGATCGCGCTCGCGCGAGGAAACAGGAGCTGGTGCGGCGCGCGGTCGACGACGAGCACGTCGCGCGACAGCTCGCGTCGGGCCTGTTCTGCTCGAACGTGCCGATGAGCAGCACCGCGCGTACGCCGAGCCTCGCAACGGCCGCGCGCGCTCTCGTGATAGAAGCGGCCGGCAGCGCCGACGGCCGACGTGCCGAGCGTGAACACGACCGGCGGCGGCCCGGCGGCCAAGAACTGCTTCGAGCTCCGGCGAAAGAGCCGCGTCCGGGCCGTTGTAGAACACGAAGCCGGTCGTACGCACGTGCGGCGGCCAATCGGGCTGCGGCTCGCCGAGCACGCGCGAGAAGAGCGCGAGCGTGAGCCAGCGGCGAGAACATCCCCTCGAACATCGGATGGCCGGCGCGCGGCAGCCCGAGCTCGGCGCGCAGCCGGGACACGGGCTCGAACCAGGCCTTCGTCATTCGCTTCGCGAACATCGACGACGCGGCGCGCGGCCCACGACCCGAGCCTGCCCGCGTGCCCGGAGCCCCGGCGCCTGCGGTACCACGGGCAAGTCCGTCGCCGAGAAGAACAGCATCGGCGCGAGCACGGTCGACACCCACGGCAGGTTCGCGCGCTCGGCGACCAGCGGCACCGAAACGGTCAGCGGATGCGCGACGAGCAAGTCGGCGCCGGCCGCGACGGCCGTGAGCTCCGCGTGCGTCTCGGACGAGCTTCGGCATCAGTAGCTCGCGGACGATCACTTCGGTGCCGCGCGTCTGATCCATGACGCGCTCATAGAGCGTCTCGTCGTTCGGATCGAGATCGGGCCCAACGTGCGCGTACTCGACGCCCGCGCGCTCGACTTCCTCGCGGTAGATCTCGGCTGTCGCGACGACGGGCGCGTGGCCGCGCGCCTTGAGCGCGACCGCGAGGCCGACGTACGGAAAGAAGTCGCCGTGCGAGCCCCAGCAGTTGATCACGATTCGTTTGGACATGTCGTCAGCCGGTGGTTACGTACGCGCGGACGTTAGGTGCGTGCGAGCTGGTCCTTGGTGTGGTCAGGTTTTGCCAGCGACGGAGCCGGCTGATGCCTTCGGCTGGTTCACATGCGTGGAGGGGTATCGCAGAGATCGTCACCTCATGTGACAAAGTCGGATAGAACGTCCCGGCATGTGACAATCCGCCGCGACACCCATGCGTTACCCTCGATCCGCCGCGAGTCGCCATGGCGGCCGCGAGCGCTTGCGAGCCCCCTCACCTTCGCGAGCGGTCGTCGGTGGACGTGAGGCGCACCCCGCATCGCGGCGGCGCCGCGCTTCCGCCGCGCGGCGTCAGCCGCCGACCACGAAGTTCACGATCCGCCCGCGCACGTAGATCGCGCGCTTCACGATCTGGCCGTCGAGATGCCGGCCGACGTTTTGATCCGCACGTGCGATGTCGATCACCTCGCTCTCGCCGGCTTCGGCGGGCACCTGGATCTTGCCGCGGACCTTGCCGTTGACCTGCACCGGGATCTCGATCACGTCTGCGCGCAGATACGCTGGATCCGCCGCCGGCCACGCCGCATACGCAAGCGACTCGGCGTGCCCGAGCCGCTGCCAAAGCTCCTCGGCGATGTGCGGCGCGAGCGGCGCGAGCAGCAGCACGAACGGCTCGGCCACCGAGCGTGGCACGCTCGGCCACTTGTACGCGGCGTTCACGAGCTCCATCAGCGCGGAGATCGCGGTGTTGAAGCGCAGCGCCTCGATGTCCTCGGTGACCTTCGCGATCGCCTGGTGCAGCGCGCGCAGCTGCTCGCGCGTCGGCTCGACGTCTTGCACGCGACCATCAGTCGCTCCTCCCGCGAGCCCGCTGCCGCCGCCCGAGTCGCCGCCGCTGCCGCTACCTCGTGCAATCGCGCCGAATCCGCCGCCGCCGTTGCTCGCGGCGCGTGCGTCGGACTCTTCGTCGCGCTCGTCGTCGGCCGCGCCGGCGATCAACCGCCACGCGCGGTTCAAGAACCGGAACGTGCCTTCGACACCACGCGTGTTCCACGGCTTCACTTGCTCGAGCGGGCCCATGAACATCTCGTAGAGCCGGAACGCGTCGGCCCCGTAGCGCGCGATGATGTCGTCCGGGTTCACGACGTTGCCGCGGCTCTTGCTCATCTTGAACGCGCGCGCCTCGAGCGCGACGTCCGGTGCGTCGCGCAGCACGAACTTGTCGCCGCGCTTCTCGACCTGCTCCTCGTCCGCGTGATCGAGCGTGACGGCGAGGCCCGTCCGCGTGTCGACGTCGTTGCGCACGTGCTCGGCGGATACCGCGCGGCCCTGCTCGTCGCGATAGAGCGTGAACTCGAGCTCGCCCAAGATCATTCCCTGGTGGACGAGCCGCGTGAACGGCTCGGGCGTGCGACACGAAGCCCGCGTCGAACAGCACCTTGTGCCAGAAGCGCGCGTAGAGCAGGTGCAGCACCGCGTGCTCGGCGCCGCCGACGTAGAGATCGACCGGCATCCAGTACGTCTCGGCTGCCGGATCGACGAGCCGCTGCGTCGTTCGTCGGATCGAGGAAGCGCAGGTAGTACCAGCACGAGCCCGCCCACTGCGGCATCGTGTTCGTTTCGCGGCGTGCGCGCTTGCCGGTCTTCTCGTCGCGGATCTCGAGCCACGCGCCGGCGGTCGCGAGCGGGCCCTCGGGCGAGCCGCTCGGCTTGAACTCGTCGATCTCCGGCAAGCGCACCGGCAACGCCGACGTCGGTCACGGTCTTGGGCTCGCCGTCGACGAACACGATCGGGAACGGCTCGCCCCAGTAGCGCTGGCGCGAGAACAGCCAGTCGCGCAGCTTGTAGTTCACGCGTCGTTCGCCCGCGCCCGACTTCTCGAGCCACTCGATCATCTTGGCCTTCGCCTGCGCGACGTTGAGGCCGTTCAAGAAGCCGCTGTTGATCGCGCTCGCCGTCGCCGAGATACGCGCCCTTGCCGTCGACGCCGGGCGGCGGCTTCACGGTGCGGATGACCGGCAGCCCGTACGTCGCCGCGAACTCGTAGTCGCGCTCGTCTTGCGCCGGGCACGGCCATGATCGCGCCCGTGCCGTAGCCCGCGAGCACGTAGTCGGCGATCCAGATCGGGATCTTGCCGCTCGTTGACCGGGTTGATCGCGTACGCGCCGGTGAACACGCCGGTCTTGTCCTTCTGCAGCTCCGTGCGCTCGAGCTCGCTCTTGCGCGACGCCTGCTCCTTGTACGCCGCGACGCGCGCGCGCTGGCCGTCGGTCGTCAGCCGGTCGACGAGCGGGTGCTCGGGCGCGAGCGACCATGTAGGTCGCGCCGAACAGCGTGTCGGGCCGCGTCGTGAACACGCGCGAGCGCGAGCGCGCGGTGGCCGTCGACGCGCGAACAGTCGATCTCGGCGCCCTCGCTGCGGCCGATCCAGTTCGCGCTGCATCTCCTTCGTGCTGCTCGGGCCAGTCGAGCGCGTCGAGATCCTCGAGCAGCCGGTCGGCGTACTCGGTGATCTTGAGCATCCACTGGCGCAGCGGCCGGCGCACGACGGGAAGCCGCCGACCTCGGACTTGCCGTCGATGACCTCTTCGTTCGCGAGCACGGTGCCGAGCTCCGGGCACCAGCAGACCGGCAGCTCCTCCTGATACGCGAGCCCGCGCTCGAACAGCTGCATGAAGATCCACTGCGTCCACTTGTAGTACGCCGGGATCGGTCGTGTCGACCTCGCGGTCCCAGTCGTACGAGAAGCCGAGCTTCTGGAGCTGCTCGCGGAACGCGGCGATGTTCTTCTCGGTCGTGATCCTCGGGTGCGTGCCGGTCTTCAGCGCGTACTGCTCGGCCGGCAGGCCGAACGCGTCCCAGCCCATCGGGTGCAGCACGTTGAAGCCCTGCATCCGCTTGTAGCGCGCGACGATGTCGGTCGCGGTGTAGCCCTCGGGGTGCCCGACGTGCAGCCCTTCGCCGCGACGGGTACGGGAACATGTCGAGCACGTAGTACTTCGGCCGCGTGGTGTCGACCTTCGCGGGCGTGCGAAAGGTGCCCTTGGCTCGCCAATGGGCTTGCCACTTCGCCTCGACGTCCGTGAACGGATAAGCCATCGCTCTTGAGGCCGAAGAGGTTGATCTTCGGCGCCTGTCAACGGTGCGGATGAACGGTGCTATTCTGCCACGACCCCAAAGCTCAGCGCGCGCCCAATGAGGTTTCCGATAGTCGTCAAACTGCAACACGCGGCGGCGCTCGCGCTGCTCGGCGCGCTCGGCGGCTGCGGTTTCCACTTGCAGGGCGCCGGCACGTTGCCGCCCGTGCTCGCGAAAACCTACGTCGTGAGCGCCGCGCCGCATTCCGACTTCGTCTCGAGCGTGACCGACGCGTTGCGCGTGCGCGGTGCGACGATCGTCGGCAAGAACGAGCCGGGCGCGGCGCAGCTCAACGTCACGGCCGATGACACAGGGCAGCGCGTGCTATCCGTGTCGGCGCGCAACATCCCGCGCGAGTACGAGGTCTACTACTCGATCACGTTCTCGCTCCAGGTCGGGGACCAGAAGCTCATTCAAGGCGAGACGCTCGTCGTCACGCGCAGCTATACGTTCGACGAGACGCAGGTGCTCGCGAAGGCGTCGGAGGAGGAGGTCCTGCGACGCGCTCTCGCCGACGACCTCGCGCGCCGCGTTGTGCGTCGGATCGAGGGGCTAGGCAGCGCGCCGACAGCGCCGAGCGCCCCAGAGCCCGCCGGCGCTGGCCCCGCGCCGCCCGGCGCGTAGCTCGTGGCGACGGCGTCGCGCGAGTCTGCGGCCGAAGCCACGGCCGCTTCGGTGGCGACTCAGTCCACGGCGGCTGACGTCTCGCCTCCCGTCCTGACGCTCGCAGACCTCGCGAGCGGCGACCTCGACGCGCTCGTGGCGAGGTACGGCATGCATCTGGTCGTCGTCGCGCGCGGAGCCGAGATTCGAGGCTCGTACTGGGGCGATGCGGAGGCGGGGCTCGTTGGCGACGTTCTCTATGTGCGCGCTGACACGCCGGTGCACTCGGCGCTGCACGAGCTCTGCCACTACGTCTGCATGGACGACGCGCGACGCGCTCGGCTCGCAACCGACGCGGGCGGCAGCGACGACGAAGAGTGCGGCGTCTGCTACCTCGAGGTCCTGCTCGCCGACGAGCTCCGCGGCTTCGGCCGCTCGCGCTGTCTCGCCGACATGGACGCGTGGGGCTACAGCTTCCGCGAAGGCTCGGCAGCCGCGTGGTGGATGGGCGACGCGCGTTTCGCGCGTGAGTGGCTGCTCGAGCGCGAGCTGATCGACGGCGACGACCGGCCGACGTTCAAGTTGCGCTGCGATAGCCCGCGCAAATCGATTTTGGCTGCAGACGAGGTGAGACGATGAACAACGACATGGTCACGACCGCGCTTACGCTGCCGGGCTACGAGATCGTTCGCACGATCGGCATCGTGCGAGGCATCCGCGTGCGCTCGCGCTCGATCGTCGGCAACATCTTCGGGGGCTTGCAGACGCTCTTCGGCGGCAACATCACGATCTACACGCAGCTCTGCGAGGAGACGCGCTCGGAGACCTATCACCTAATGGTTCATCACGCCGAGCGCAACGGCGCGAACGCGATCATCGGCGTGCGCTACGACGCCACGGAGGTGATGGCGGGGTTGACCGAGGTGCTTTGCTACGGGACCGCGGTGATCGCGGAGCCCGAGCGCAGCGCGGCCTAAGCTCATCGACCGCGCGGGGTCCGCTACAGCTGCGTCGGGTTCGGCGCGTCGCCGTAGATCTTCTGCGGGTCGAAGACCTTTTCCTGCTCGGTGAACTCGAGAGGCCGCGCGGTCTCGCCGATCGGAATCCGCCGGTAGAAGCACGAGCGATAGCCGACGTGGCAGCTCGCGCCGCCCGCGATGTCGACCTTGAGCCAGACGCAGTCCTGATCGTCGTCGATTAGGAGCTCCTTGACCGTCTGCACGAGCCCGCTCGTCGCGCCCTTGTGCCAGAGCGCCTTGCGGCTGCGGCTCCAGTAGTGCGCCTCGCCGGTCTCGATGGTCCTCGCGAGGGCGTCGGCGTTCATGTAGCCGACCATCAAGAGCTCGCCGCTCGTCGCGTCGGTCGTGACGGCCGGGATCAACCCGTGCCCGTCGAACTTTGGCGCGAGCTCCTTGCCTTCCTCGACTTGCTCGATGCTCGTGCGGGCCGCGAATCTCTGCGACATGGGCTCAGTCCATGAGGAAACGGGCGGCAATTATACGGCCGGAATCCCTCCGCGGAGGGTTTTTGCACCACGACCGTGACGGCGCCGTCCACGAACGGCACGGCTGGTATCATGCGCGCAGCCGAACGACGTCCCCGAGCCGCCGATGGCACTGACTCTCCACAATACGCTGAGCCGCACGCGCGAGCCGTTCGTGCCGGCTGACCCGCGGCGCGTCACGATGTACGTCTGCGGGCCCACGGTCTACAACTTCGCGCACATCGGCAACGCGCGACCGCCCGTCGTGTTCGACGTGCTCGCGCGACTGCTGCGCAGCCGCTACGGGCTGACTTACGTGCGCAACGTCACCGACGTCGATGACAAGATCAACAACGCTGCGCGCGAAGAAGGCGTCGAGATCGGCGTGCTGACTGCGCGCTATCTCGACGCATACCACGGCGGATATGACGGCGCTCGGCGTCGCGCCGCCCGATGTCGAGCCGCGCGTGACGGCACATCTGAGTGAGATCGTGGGGATGATCGAGCGGCTGATCGCAGCCGGACACGCGTACGAGGCCGAGGGTCACGTGCTGTTCGACGTGCCGAGCTACGCGGCCTACGGGCGGCTCTCGGGCCGCGACACCGACGAGCTCGTCGCGGGCGCGCGCGTCGACGTCGCGCCGTACAAGCGCTATGCGGGTGACTTCGTGCTCTGGAAGCCGTCGCCGCCGGACATCGTCGGCTGGTCGAGCCCGTGGGGTCGCGGACGGCCCGGCTGGCACATCGAATGCTCCGCGATGGTGGAGCGGCACCTCGGCGAGACGATCGACATACACGGCGGCGGCGTCGATCTCGTGTTCCCGCATCACGAGAACGAGGTCGCACAGAGCACCTGCGTGCATTCGGGCAAGACTTACGCGCGCTTTTGGGTGCACAACGGCTTGGTCGTCGTGAACGGCGAGAAGATGTCGAAGTCGCTCGGCAACTTCCTGCTCGTGCGCGACGTGCTCGCCGAGTACGGGGCCGAATCCGCGAGGCTCGCGCTGTTGAAGGTTCACTATCGGCAGCCGCTCGACTGGACGGCCTCGCTCGTGAGCGAGGCACGCCAGAACCTCGACCGTCTCTATGGCGCGCTGCGCGATGCGGGCGTCACGGGCGCCGCCGCAGCGCCCGACGCGGCGGCCAACGTGCCGGCCGGCGTTCTCGCCGCGCTCGAGGACGATCTCAACACACCGCTCGCGCTCACCGAGCTCCTCGCCGTTGCGCGCTCGCTCAACGCGAGCCGTGACGACGCGGAGCGCGCTAGGCTCGCGCGTAGCCTGCGCGCCGGAGGCGCGCTGCTCGGGCTGCTGCAAGCCGACCCGCAGGCATGGTTTGCGCGCTCGGGCGGTACGGCCGCTGACGATCTCGACGCGGCGGAGATTGACTCGCTGCTCGCGCAGCGCGACGCTTTCCGGCGTGACCGCAACTACCGTGAAGCGGATCGGATCCGCGATCGGCTCGCCGAGCGGGGCGTCGTGATCGAGGACAAGCCCGGGGGCGCCCGCTGGCGCCGCGTCGCGGCCGGAATCGGAGCCGCCGCGGCGAGCGTGCAGGTTAAAGGCGTTGGGTCGACGGCCGCGGGCCGCGACGAGGGCAAGCGTTGACCGATGCCGGCCAGCTACGCCGAGGCCGCGGCTCGCCGCACGCTGCTCGCCGCGATCAGGGTCTACCAGCTCACGCTCTCGCCATGGCTAGGTCGGCAGTGCCGCTATCTGCCTACGTGCTCTGTCTACGCCGCGGAGGCGATAGAGCGTTTCGGCGCGCGGCGCGGCTCGTGGCTTGCGCTCAAGCGCCTCGGGCGGTGCCATCCGTGGGGTGGATCGGGTTACGATCCCGTGCCGGAGGGCGGTGCAAGTCGCGACCGGTAGGGGCTGGCGGGCACGTTCGCGACGGGCGCCGGTCGTAAGAACGGTGTAACGTGCGCCGCGCCATCATATGAACGGAGTCGATTGAGGACCGTGTTGGATCGCGCTTTGCTCGACATCATCTGTTGCCCCGTGAGCCGCTCGCCGCTCGAGCTCCTGTCGGACCGTGAGCTTTCGCAGCTGAACCAAGCGATCAGCGCGCGACGAATCAAGAATCGTGACGACGCGATCGTCGAGGAACCGCTCGAGCAGGCGCTCGTGACCCGTACCGCGAAGCTCGTCTATCCGATTCGCGACGGCGTTCCGATCCTGCTCGAAGATCAAGCCATGGCGCTCGCGCAGCTCGAAGGTCCCACCTGAAAGTCCCCGGTCGCCAACTCGAGCGTCAGCTCGCGAGCGGTCTCTCGCAGGTGTACCTCGTCGCCGGCGACGAGCCGCTGCTCGTCGACGAGGCGCTCGAGCAGATCCGGATCGCGGCGCGCCGCGGCGGATTCACGACGCGCGAGCTGCACGTCGTCGACCGCAGCTTCCGCTGGGCCGAGCTCGAGAGCGAGGCCGATAACTTATCGCTGTTCGCGACGAGAAAGATCGTCGAGCTCAGAATGGCGACGCCGCGCCCCGGCGACGCGGGCTCGCGCGTGATCGCGTCGCTCGCCGAGCGCAACGACCCTGATCGGCTGCTCTTGATCGGCGCGGGCGAGAAGCTCGATTCGGCCGCGCAGCGCACGGCGTGGGTGAAGGCGATAGAGAAGCACGGCGTGCTCGTCGAGGTCTGGCCGATCGACCGAGCGGAATTGCCGCGCTGGGTGCAACAACGCGCGACAGCCGCGAAGCTCAAGCTCACGCCGGCAGCCGCACAAGCGCTCGCCGAGCGTGTCGAGGGCAACCTGCTAGCCGCCGATCAGGAGATCAAACGGCTCGCGCTCAGCGCCGCGGGCGAAGCGGTGGAGGAGGCGGAGGTTCTCGAGTCCGTCGCGAACAACAGCCGCTTCGACGTGTTCGCGCTCGCGGACGCGGTGCTTGCGGGCGAGACCGCGCGCGCATTCAAGATTCTATGGAGCCTACGCGCCGAGGGCGTCGCACCCGTGCTGATCAGCTGGGCGTTGAACCGCGACATCGGACTCCTCGCCCAGCTCGACTACGCCGTGCGCCACGGCGACAACTTGGAGGGCGCGCTCGAGCATCAACGCGTCTGGCGCCGCCGCCAGGCGCTCGTGAAGCAGGCGATGCGCCGCTTCAAGACCCGCCAGCTCGCGGCGTTGCTGATGCAAGCCGCGCAGGTCGACGCGGCGCTCAAGGGCGTGTTCCCGGCCGAGCCGTGGGCGACGCTCACGGGACTCTTGATCGCGATGTTGTCGCAGCCGGAGAAAGCGTGACGGGCACGAACCGCATGCGGCCGATCGGCATCTTCGGCGGCACCTTCGATCCGATTCACTACGGGCACCTGCGCACGGCGCTCGAGCTCCAGCAAACGCTCGACTTCGAGCGCGTGCATTTCGTTCCGTGCGCGAACGCCGCCGCACCAGAAAAAGCCGATCAGCGACGGCGCGCTGCGGATGCGGCTCGTTGAAGCCGCGATCGAGCGCGAGCCGCAGTTCGTAGCGGACGCGCGTGAGCTCGAGCGCCAGGGCCCCTCGTACACGATCGACACTCTCGCGAGCTTCCGGAAGGAGTTTCCGCAGCAGCCGCTCTGCCTGCTCGTCGGGATGGACGCATTCCTCGGCTTGCCGGCTTGGCACCGCTGGGACGAGCTGCTCGACTTCGCGCACCTCGTCGTCGCGCACCGGCCTGGATGGCGCGCGCCCGACAGCGGTTTCCTCGGCGATCTCTTGCGCGCAAGGCGCACGCAAGACCCGGCTGCGTTGCATGCGAACCCGGCCGGGCGCGTGCACGTCCAGCCGGTCACGCAGCTCGAGATCTCGTCGACGGACCTCCGTTCATTGATCGCCGCAGGCCTCGACCCCAAGTTCTTGATGCCCGATAACGTTCGCAGGATCATTCTCGAAACGGAGTGCTATGCCGAAACCCCCTAGACACAAATCCCGCCGCCAACCTCAGCCTCAACGCTCGCACGCCGCCTCGAAAGGCGCCGACGCGCATGACAAGCCCCGCCGGGGCGAGCACCGACCGCGCCGCAAGAAGATCGAGCTCACGGCTCTACAAGCCGCCAGCGTCGCGCTCGAGGACCTGAAGGCGCTCGACGTGAGCGTTCTCGACGTCCGTCACCTCACGACGGTGACCGACACGATGATCGTCGCCTGCGGACGCTCCGACCGGCACGTGCGCGCGATCGCGGACGCGGTCATCCAAAAGTCGAAGCAGCAAGGCCATCGCCCGATCGGCGTCGAAGGCGAGAAGGTGGGCGAGTGGGTTCTCGTCGATCTCGGCGACGTCGTCGTGCACGTGATGCTGCCGCGCGCCCGCGAGTTCTATAACCTCGAAAAGCTCTGGACGTTGTCCGAGCGCGATCAAGCCGCCGCCGCCGAGCGCGCTTGAGCGCTTCGAGGCGCCGACGATGTTGCGCCTCGAGCTGATCGCCGCATCGAACCGCCAGCCGGGCTGGGTCGATGCGGGCTACGCCGAATATGCGGACCGCCTCCGCGGCCGTTGTACGCTCGAGCTCAAGGTGTTGCCGCTCGCGCGCCGCACCGCCTCCACGCCGCCCGACCGAGCCCTCGCCGACGAGGGCGCGCGCATGGCTCGCGCCGATCCCTTCTGGCGCGCACGTGGTCGCGCTCGCGGAAGCCGGCAAGCCGCTGTCGACGAAAGACCTGGCGGCGAAGCTCGAGCGTTGGTCGCGAGCGCGGTGCGCCGATCGCGCTCTTGCTCGGCGGCCCAGACGGGATCGGGACCGAGGCACTCGGCCGCGCCGCGGAGCGCTGGTCGCTGTCGCCTCTCACGCTGCCGCACGGGCTCGCGCGCATCCTCGTCGCCGAGGCGCTCTACCGAGCCTGGTCGCTTCTACAGAATCACCCCTACCACCGCGCCTAACCCTGGCCGCCGGCGAGCGAGCCCGCGCGTATCCCGGGGGCGCCGCCCCCGCGCCGCCGCGGGGCTAGGCGGGTTCGCAGCGACCTCGTATAGTCTTTTGAATGAAAAAGGATTTCGTCTACCTCGCCTCGGCTTCGCCGCGGCGAAGCGAGCTGCTGCGTCAGATCGGCGTGCCGTTCGAGGTGCGTCCCGCGCAAATCATCGAGGCGCAGGCGAGCGGCGAAGTGCCCGACGCGTTCGTGCTGCGGCTCGCAGCGGAGAAGGCGGACGCCGTTTGGCGGCGAGTTCCGGCCGAGGAGCGCAGGCCCGTGCTCGCCGCGGACACCGCCGTCGTGCTCGACGAGCGCGTGCTCGGCAAGCCCGCCGACGAGGCCGAAGCCGAGGCGATGCTCGCGGCGCTGTCCGGCCGCACGCATCGCGTGCTGACCGCAGTCGCGCTGCGTTGCGGCGACACGCGCCGAGACGCTCGCTCTGCGAGCAGCGAAGTGAGATTTCGCGCCACGACGGCCGAGGAGCGTGCCGCGTACTGTCGCAGCGGCGAGCCGTTCGACAAGGCGGGTGGTTATGGAATCCAAGGGCGGGCGGCGATGTTCGTCGAGCATCTAGCGGGCAGCTATTCCGGCGTCGTCGGCCTGCCGCTGTTCGAGACGGCGGTCCTGCTCGCGCGCTGCGGCGTAGCTCTGTGGCAGGCGCGCGGCTCGGCGCGCGCACGGCCGCGCACGCAGGGTCGGGTGCGCGATGAAGCGCGAGGAGATTCTGATCAACGCGACGTCGCGCGAGGTTCGCGCGGCGCTCGTCGAAAGCGGCGTGCTGCAGGAAGTGCTGATCGAGCGCGCGAGCCGCCGCGGGTTGATCAGCAACATCTACAAGGGAAAGGTGTCGCGCGTGCTGCCGGGAATGCAGGCCGCGTTCGTCGAGCTCGGCCTCGAGCGCACCGCGTTCCTGCACGCTTCGGACATCGCCCGCACCGCGCTCGCGCGCAACGGCGACGAGCCCGCGCCCGCGACGCGCGAGGCCGACATCCGCGACTTCGTGCGCGAGGGCCAGGAGCTGCTCGTGCAGATGCTTGAAGGAGCCGCTCGGCACGAAAGGCGCGCGGCTCACGACCTACATCACGATCCCGTCGCGCTACCTCGTGATGACGCCGAACGGCAGCGGCGTCGGCGTGTCGTCGCGCATCGAGGCCGAAGCGGAGCGCGAACGCCTGCGCTCGCTGCTCGAGACGGTGATCGCAAGCCGAGAACGCGCCGGGCGGCTATATCGTGCGCACGGCGGCCGAGGGCGCCTCCGACGACGCGCTGCGCGCGGACATGGCGTTCCTGCAGAAGATCTGGAAAGCGATCGAGGAGCAAGGCCGCACGCACGCCGCCGGGCGAGCTCGTCTACGAGGACCTGCCGCTGCCGCTGCGCGTGCTGCGCGACTCGTCGAGCGCCGGCATCGCGCGCGTGCGCGTCGACTCGGAGACGACCTACGCGCTCAGTGAAGGAGTTCGCCGAGCACTTCGTGCCGCATCTCGCGCCGCTGATCGAGCTCTACGGCGAGAACCGGCCGATCTTCGACGTCTACGGCATCGACGACGAGATCGACCGCGCGCTGAACCGCAAGGTGCCGCTGAAGTCGGGCGGGCACGTCGTGTTCGACCAGACCGAGGCGATGACGACGATCGACGTGAACACGGGCGCCTACGTCGGCCATCGCAACCTCGAAGAGACGATCTTCCGCACCAATCTCGAGGCGGCGGCGGCGATCGCGCGCCAGCTCCGGCTGCGCAACCTGGGCGGCATCATCATCATCGACTTCATCGACATGGACGGAGGAGGAGCACCGCCGCCAGGTGCTGCAGGCGCTCGACGGACCGGCTCGCGGGCGACCACGCGAAGACGCCAGATCATGAACGTGTCGCCGCTCGGCCTCGTCGAGATGACCCGCAAGCGCAACCGCGAGAGCCTGGAACATCGTGCTCTGCCAGCCGTGTCCAAGCTGCGAAGGCCGCGGCTTCGTGAAGACCGTCGGAAACCGTCTGCTACGAGATCTTTCGCGAGATCCTGCGCCAGCACCGGCAGTTCGACTTCCAGGAGCTGCTCGTGCTCGCGCGTCCGGGCGTGATCGAGCGGCTGCTCGACGAGGAGTCGGCGAGCATCGCCGAGCTCGAGGAAGTCACGGGCAAGCCCATCCGCCTCCAGAGCGAGGCGCTGTACGCGCCCGATCAGTTCGACGTGGTCTTGATGTAGTCGTGGTGAGCGAACGCTAGATGCGTCCTTGGGCCCGTAAGCTCGTGAAAATCGCGCTCGTGGTCGCGGGCAGCGGCGTGCTGCTCGCGCTCGCGGGCACGTTCGCCGTGCGTGAGCTGCTCGCGCAGATCCCGAGCTACCGCCAAGACCTGCAGGCCTGGGTCAATCGCGAGCTCGGTCTAGAGCTGAGCTTCGCGGACCTCGATGCGCGCTGGGGTTGGCGCGGGCCCGAGCTCACGTTCCGCGACGCGAGCGTCGCGGCGGCGGCCGGCGCGCAGCCCTTCATCAAGGCGCGTACGGCGAGCATCGGTGTCGGCCCGTTCCGCCTGATCGCCGTGCTCGTCGCTAAGCGCGACATCGGCATCGACCGCCTCACGCTCGAAGGCACCGAGCTCACGCTCGTGAAGACCGCCGACGGCGCGTACCGCATGCAAGGCGCGCCGACGTCGGGTGCGCGCGTCGATGAATTCCGCTTCGACGTGCCGCCGGACATGGAGGTGCTCGTCCGCGACAGCCGCGTGCTGTACCTCGACGCGAGCCGCAACATCGCGTGGAGCTTCGAGAATGTCGAGGCGAGCATGCGGCGCGACGGCGGCGCGCTGCGTCTCGAGGCGCAAGCCCGGGCGCCGCGCGAGGTCGCGAGCCGGATCACGGTGACGGCGCAGGGCGAGCTCGGTGACGGCGGACGCCGCGAGCCGGGCCCACGGCGTGACGTTCACGGGCGACTGGCAGGTTTCGGCGTCCGCGGACGACGTGGACCTGTCGTCCGTCGGCCGTTTTCTACCGGACTCTCTGGTCGTGCCGCAGGCCGGCAACGGCGATGTCGCGGTCGATCTCGAGTGGCGACGCACGCATCTCGTCGGCGGCGACGTGAAGCTCGCGCTCATCGATGTCGAGCTGCCGGCCGTGCGCGGTACGGCGGGCTCGCGCTTCGACCGCATCGCTCTCGACGGCGAGTGGCGGCTCAACGACGGCGCATGGCACGTCGATCTCAAGAACGTCTCGGTCGCGCGCGAGGGACGCGCGTGGCCGGTCACGTCGAACGCCGAGATCGACGTTGCGCTCGAGGACGGCGGGCTCAAGCGGCTCGCGCTGCGCAGCTCGTTTCTGCGGCTCGAGGACCTTACGCCGTTCCTCTCGCCGCTCCCCGTCTCGCGGCCGCTCGATGCCTGGTTTGCGCTCGCCCCGCACGGCGACCTGAAAGGCGTCTCCGTCGAGGTCGCGCGCGCGGACGAGCGGCTCGACTACACGCTTTCTCTGCAGTTCGCGGGTCTCGGGTTCGCGCCGTACAACGGCCTGCCGGGCATCACGTCGCTCACGGGCGAGATGCGGGCCGACACGCGCAGCGGCCGCGTCGACTTGCGCACCGGCGATTCGTCGTTCGACTGGCCGCAGATGTTCCGCGGGCCTCTCGCGATCAAGTCGGCGACCGGCGTCGTCGTCTGGCGGCAGAACCAGAACGAGGTGCGCGTCGTGAGCGACAACCTCGCGCTTGCGACGCCGGACGCGAGCGCCCGCACGAACCTCGAGCTCACGCTGCCGCTCGACGGCACGCTCGCCGCGGCTCGATCTCGCGAGCAAGATCTCGAGCTTCGCGATCGCCGAGGCGCCCAAGTATCTGCCTGCCCGGAAGATGCCGCCGTCCGTGGTCGAGTGGCTCGACGCGGCGCTCCAGGGCGGCATCGCGAACAGCGCCGAGGTTTCATTCGTCGGGCCCTTGAGCGCGTTTCCGTTCGACCACGACGAGGGCCAGTTCCGCGCCGTCTTGAACATCGAGCACGCTCGGCTCGCGTACGTCGCCGATTGGCCTCGGGCCGAGGATCTCGACGGCAAAGTCGAGTTCGTGAATGCGAGCTTCGCGTCGCGCGGCAGCGGCCGCGTGCTCGGCAATCGCGCCCCAGACGTGCAGGTCACGATCCCCGACCTGCGCTCGGCCGTGCTGCTGATGAAAGTCACGAGCAACGGTCCATTTTCCGAGCTGCTCGGTTACCTCGACGGCTCGCCGATGATCGCGCAGAGCCTCGGTCCGGCGTTCACGCGGATCGAGGGGCCGAAGGGCACGGCCGACGTGAGCCTAGACTTGAAGCTGCCGCTGCTCGATCGCGCCAAGTACGACCTGAAGGGCGCGCTGAAGATCAGCGGCGGCGAGCTCGCGTTCCGCGGCTTCGCGCCGCACGCGACCGAGATCAACGGCACCGTCACGCTCGCGCGCGGCGCGCTCGGGGGCGAGGGCATACGCGCGATCTTCCTCGACGGACCCGTCACCGTGCGCGTCGACACGCCGCAGACCGAGGGTTATCGCACGCGCATCTCGCTCGACGGCGAGGTCGGGATCGACAAGGTCGCAACCGCGTTCGACCTGCCGTTCGGGAATCTGCTCGCGGGCGGGACGAAATGGCGCGGCAGCCTGCTGATACCGTCGCTCGATGCGAACGCGCCGCCGAAGATCACGGTCGACTCGAACCTCGCCGGCGTCGCCGTGCGACTGCCCGCGCCGTTCGAGAAGCCGCCGGCCGAGCCCACGAGCCTCAACCTGCAGATCGAGTTCCCGCAGGATGGAGGGCTCGACATGCACGGCTATCTCGGCTCGTCGCGCCGCTTCGCGGTCCAGTTCGACCCGGCTTCGGGAGGCGACAGCAACTTCGAGTTCCGGCGTGCCGCACTGCGCTTCGGGGGCGGTGCGCCCGAGTTTCGGGCCGAGAACGGCGTCACGTTCGACGGCAGCGTCGGTGCGCTCGACGTCGATGCGTGGCTCGCGCTACCGACTGCGCCGAGCCAGAACGGCGCGGCAACGACCGACTGGGCTGGCGCTTTCGCCGGCGCCGAGCTCGAGTCGACGGATCTCACGGCGTTCGCTCAGAAGCTCGGCGCGACGAAAGTGAGCGCGCGCCGGCGTACGGACGACTGGCAGATCGAGCTCGACAGCGGGCCGATCGCGGGCACGCTGCTCGTGCCCATCGACCTCACGGCAAAGCCGCAAGTGATTGCCGTCATGAGGCGCTTGTTCTTGAACGGCGGCGACGAAGGCTCGGTGTCGAGCGTAGACCCGCGGCATCTGCCGGGACTGCAGCTGCACGCCGACGCGTTCGCGCTGAGCCAGCGTCAGCTCGGACGGGTCGATGCCGAGATCCTGTCCGATCCGCTCGGGTTGCGTCTCGTGTCGTTCGAGAGCACGAACGAGAGCTTCAGCGCTCAAGGCAGCGGAGCTTGGTTCGTCGGCGACAATGGCGATACGACCCGCTTCGCGGTGAGCCTCACGTCGACGAACGTCGCGAAGACCCTCGATCAGCTCGGGTTCGATCCGATCATCGAGGCGCAGGGCCTCGACGCGACCGCGAGCGTGCACTGGCCCGGACCGCCGTACGGGCGATTGGATGTCCCATGTCGGCGGCGACGTGTCGCTGCACGCGACGAAGGGCAGCCTGCTCGATGTGGCAGCCGGGTGCGGGACGCATGATCGGCCTCTTGAGCTTGAGCGCTTTGCCCCGACGTCTGACTCTCGACTTTCGCGATGTGTTCAACAAAGGGCTCGCATTCGACGACATCAAGGGCGACTTCGTGGTGATCGACGGCAACGCGTACACGGACAACTTGAAGCTCACGGGGCCGGTCGCCGAGATCGGCATAATCGGTCGCACGGGTTTGCGCGATCATGACTATCATCAGCAGGCCGTCGTGACGTCCGAGCCGAGCAAGCTGCTGCCGACGGTCGGCTTGCTCGGCGGACCCGCGGTCGCGGCGGCGCTCCTGATCTTCACGCGGGTCTTCAAGGAGCCGCTCAAGGGCCTTGGCCGCGTCTCGTATTGTGTGAGCGGCTCCTGGCAGGAGCCGTCGGTCGAGCGCCTCACGGCGGAGCAGCTCGGGAAAGGCCAGATCTGCGCGGAGCTGCCGCCGGCGGCGCCCGCGCCGGTCGCGGCGCGTTGATCGCACTTGGAAGCGCCGGGAGCGCAAGCGATGCAGGTAGCCGCTATCCAAATGACGAGCACGCGCGACGTGCGCGCGAATCTCGTCGAGGCTGGGCGCCTCTTGGCAGAGGCGGCCGCGCGCGGCGCGAAGCTTGCCGTGCTGCCGGAGAACTTTTCGTTCATGGGCGCCACCGAAGCGGAGAAGATCGCGGCGGTGGAGCGCGACGGCGACGGTCCGGCGCAGGCGTTCCTCGCGGAGCAAGCGGAGAAGCACCGCCTGTTCATCGTCGGCGGCACGATCCACATCCGCGACGCGGGCGCGGATCGGGCCGCGGCACGCTCGTTGCTCTATGGCCCGGACGGCCACGAGCTCGCGCGCTACGACAAGATCCACCTGTTCGACGTCGACATCCCGGGCCGCGAGGCGGAGCGTTATCTCGAATCCGCGAGCGCGCGGGCAGGCACTCGCGTCGTAACGGCGGCTCTGCCGTCGGCGCGGATCGGCATGACGGTCTGCTACGACATCCGCTTCCCGGCGCTGTTCCACCGGCTCAGCGTGCTCGGCGCGGAGGTGCTCGTCGTGCCGGCCGCGTTCACCGTGCCGACGGGCGAAGTCCACTGGCGGCCGCTGCTCCAAGCGCGTGCGATCGAGTCGCTCGTCTACGTCGTCGCCGCAGCGCAGTGCGGCGAGCACGCAGGCGGCCGCAAGACCTACGGCCACTCGTTGGTCATCGCGCCCTGGGGCGAAATCGTGGGTGAGCTCGGCACGTCGCCTGGCGTGCTCTGCGCCGACCTCGATATGATCCGCCTGCGCGCAACTGCGGGAGAAGTTTCCCGTGATTCAGCACCGGCGCGAGCTGTAACGGTGCGGTTGTCTCACACGGACGCGACCGTAGAGATCTTCGGAAATTGTGATGACAGTGGCGTCTCGCCTTCAGGACGTCGAAGGGTCTTCCCGAGACCGTGGCGCACAGGGATGTGCGCGATCGAGCCCCAGGGATGGTCTTCCGGCGTGTCTCGGGAAGGCCCTTCGGCGGCCTGAAGGCGAGACATCCCCTGCGGAGTACCAAAGGAATGATCGAACCGAAACTCAGTGCAGCACCACAGTTCGACGCGCTCGCCGTCGCCCGCGAGCAGCTGCTCGCGCACGCCGGCCTCGAGATGAGCGCTCTCGACCGCGCGCTGTCCGAGGCGATGTCGCGGCAACTCGACTACGCGGACTTGTACTTCCAGCTCACGCGCTTCGAGACCTGGACGGTCGAAGACGGTATCGTGAAGGAGGGCGTGCACAGCATCGACCAAGGCATAGGCGTCCGCGCGATCGCGGGCGAGCGCACGGGCTTTGCGTATTCCGATCAGCTCGACGAAGCCGCGCTGCTCGACGCCGTCGACGCCGCGCGCGGCATTGCGCGCGGCAGCGGCGACGGCAGGATCAAGGTTGCACGCAGCTTGCCCTATGAGCCGCTATATCCCGGCGTCGACCCGCTGCGCAGCCTCGAGGATCGCGCGAAGGTCGACTTGCTCGCCGATCTCGATCGCCGCGTGCGGCTGATGGACCCGCGCGTCGCGCAAGTCGTCGCGAGCCTCGCGAGCGTCTACGAGATCGTGCTCGTGCAGGCGTCCGACGGCACGCTCGCCGCCGATGTACGGCCGCTCGTGCGCATCAACGTTTCGGTGATCATGGAGAAGGACGGCCGGCGCGAGCAGGGCTACGCGGGCGGCGGCGGCCGCGGCGACTTCGGTCTCGTCACGGGCCGCGCGCTCGAGATCGCAGCCGAAGCCGTGCGCACCGCTGCAGTGAACATGGAAGCCGTACCGTCTCCGGCCGGCAACATGCCCGTCGTGCTCGGCTCCGGGTGGCCCGGCATCCTACTGCACGAGGCCATCGGCCACGGGCTCGAGGGCGACTTCAACCGCAAGGGCACTTCCGCGTTCAGCGGAAAAATCGGCGAGCGCGTGGCGACGGAGCAGTGCACCGTAGTCGACGATGGCACGCTGTCCGGCCGGCGCGGCTCGCTCAACGTCGACGACGAGGGTACGCCGACGCAGTGCACGACGTTGATCGAAAACGGCGTGCTGAAGGGCTACATGCAGGACAAGATGAACGCTCGGCTGATGAAGGGCCGATCGACGGGCAACGGCCGGCGCGAGTCGTTCGCGCACGCGCCGATGCCGCGGATGACGAACACATACATGCTGCCAGGGAAATACGATCCGGAAGAAATCATCGCGTCGGTCGACAAAGGCATCTACGCGCCCAATTTCGGCGGCGGCCAGGTCGACATCACGTCGGGCAAGTTCGTGTTCTCGGCGAGCGAGGCCTATCTGATCGAGAACGGCAAGAAGACCACGCCCGTGAAGGGCGCGATGTTGATCGGCAGCGGCCCCGAGGTGCTCACGCGCGTGTCGATGGTCGGCAAGGATCTCGCGCTCGATGCGGGCCTCGGCACCTGCGGTAAGGATGGTCAATCGGTGCCCGTGGGAGTCGGACAACCGACGATTCGGATCGACTCGCTCACGGTCGGCGGCACGCAGACCTGATCGGCGACGCGCGATCGCGCGCGTTCGACGTATGGGCGTCGCCGGGTGCAGACAGCTCGCGTCGCAAATCGCGGCGCGCTAGCCTTAAGTCAAACTGCGTGCTCGCGATCAGTGATTCCGATCACTGCGATCCGCCGCACGGGCGCTTAAGATTTCGGGAAGCTAACGCGGATCGAAAAATGACGTTCAATCCCGACACCACGAGACCCGAATTCGAGTTCAAGCGGCCGTTGCTGGACCCGAACGAGGAGCGCCTCGCGCGCGAGCTGCAGCGCGATTCCGACTTTCGTGTCGACGGCCTCCGCAACTCCCTTCTGGGCCGACTCGCGGGCCTCTTCGGCGGCAAACGCTGACCGCGTTGCCCTTCTTGCCCCGCGAATCGCCGCGGGCAGAGAATGACGTGCCGTCGACGTAGCGCGCAGACCTGCAGCGCGCGGCACCTCTCCGGGAGTACGTGACGATGTGGTTGTCCAAGCCGATCTACGAGGCGCTGCCGTTCTACTACATCGCGATCGGGCTCGTCGCGTTGCTTGCGCGGCTCTACGTCGACTATTGGTATTGGCCGCTGATCTGCACGGTGGTCGGCATCGGCAGCCTCGTCGCGGGCGTGTTCGTCTGGCTGAAGCGTCGCGATCATCGCGCCGAGCGCGTGACGAAGGGTTAGCGCGTAAAGCGCTAGGTCTTCGAGGCGCGCGCGGGCTCCTCGTCGTCCTCGTCCTCCGACTCCTCGTCTGCGAGATCATCACGCAGGTCCTCGTCGTCATCGTCCCCTTCGTCCTCGTCGTCGCCGACCGCCACCAGCGTGCGCCGCTGATCTCGATATAGCAGCTTGTGCTCGCCGACCTGAATGACGTCGCCATCCTTGAGCTCATGGCGCTTCACGCGCTTGCCTTTGACATAGACGCCGTTCGTGCTGTTCAAGTCCTCGACCACGGAGTGCTGTGCGTCCGACACGATCTGCGCGTGATGTCGAGAGATGAACTTGCTGCGAATCTGCAAATCGTTTTCCGGCGTCCTGCCGATGATTGCGGTTCCAAGCGGCAGACTGAGCTCCGCAACGAACTCGTCGCGAAACAGCACCTCGACACGCGCGAGCGGACGCCCGGCGGCTTCCGAGAAGTTGCCGGTCGCCTCTGCGTATAGCTCTTGCTCGCGCATACGTTCGGAATATTCGACCCATTGCAGCTCTTCGGCGGCCGCCTTCACGATCTTGTCGTCGACTTGCTGCTTGTCGTCGACCTGCGCCTTGGCCTCGCCGAACGCGCACAAGAGCGCCGTGTCGCAGAGTACGTTGACCAGACGCGGTACGCCGCCGCTATAACGAAACACCATGTCGCAGGCGGCTTCCGTGAAAAGCGTACGGCCGTTCGCGCCCGCGACGTTGAGCCTATGCGTGATGTACTCGTGGGTCTCCCGCTTCGACAGCGCGCTCAAGTGGAAGCGCAGCCGCACGCGCTGCGTGAGCTGTGCGAGTCGGGGCGAGTCGAGCTTGCGCGACAACTCGGGTTGACCCGCAATGATGATGCGAATCAACTTTTCCTTTTGCGACTCGAGGCCCGACAACAGGCGCACCTCCTCGAGTACTTTGCGCGACAGGTTCTGAGCCTCGTCGATCACGAGCAGCAGCTTCTTTCCGGCCGCGTACTGCTCGACGAGAAAATCCTTGAGCATCGCGAGCAGCTCGACCTTGCGCTTGCGAAACGGCTTGAATCCGAACTCGACGAGCAGGGTCTGGAGGAACTCGACCGGTGACAGCTGCGTTTGGCTGATCTGCGCGACCACGATCTCCGGCGGCAGCTCGGAGAGAAAGCTCTCGATCAGCGTCGTCTTGCCCGAGCCGATCTCGCCCGTGATCACGACGAAACCGTCGGCGAGCCAGATCGTCGACTCCATGTACGCCTTGGCCCGCGCGTGCTGCTTGCTCGCAAAAAGGAACTGCGGATCGGGCGTGAGCCCGAACGGTGGTTCCTTCAGGTGGAACAGGTCGCAGTACATAGCGCCAAGGTCGCCCACGTCGATTCGTAGGGGCGAAGCCTAATACAAAGAATGGGACGTTTGTAGGAAACCACCGTCTTTCAATGCCCTACGAGCTGCTCGACGGCCCGCAATCGCTCGAGCAGGCGCTCGCGATCATCGTCTACGAGCGTGCAATGGCCGACCTTGCGTCCCGGCCGGGGGCTCTTGCCGTAGTCGTGGAAATGTGCGCCTGCAATTGCGAGCACGGATTCGACGGGCGGAAGCTTGCCTAGCAGATTCAGCATCGCTGCGTGGCCTCGGGCTCGAGTCGAGCCGAGCGGCCAGCCGAGCACCGCGCGGAGGTGATTCTCGAATTGACTCGTCTCGGCGCCTTCGATCGTCCAGTGGCCGGAGTTGTGGACACGCGGCGCCATCTCGTTCGCGAGCAAACCTTGCTCGGTCTGAAAGAACTCGACCGTGAGCACGCCGCGATAGTCGAGCGCGCTCAGTAGCGCGCCGAGCCAGCGCTCGGCATGCGCCTGGAGACTCGCGTCGACATAAGGTGCGACGGTGCGCGCCAAGATGCCGTCGCGATGCACGTTCTCCGCGAGCGGATAGAACGCTCGCTCGCCATTCGCGCCCTGGACCGCGATCAGCGAAACCTCGCGCACGAACCGAACCCATTGCTCGGCGATCGACGGCACTCCGCCGAGCTCGCGCCATGCGGCCGCGAGCTCGGCGTCGGATGAGACGACCCGCTGACCGCGCCCGTCGTAACCCATGCGTCGCGTCTTGAGCACGAGAGGCCAGCCGAGCTCGCGCGCTGCGACTCCGAGATCGCGCTCGCCGTCGACGACGACGAACTGAGTCGTCGGAATTCCGAGCGAGCGGAAGAGCGTCTTCTCGGCGAGACGATCCTGCGCTGCAGCGACCGCACGCGGCGGCGGATATACGGTCGTTCGCTCGAGCAACGCCTCGAGCGGCGCGACCGCGACGTTCTCGATCTCGAGCGTCACGACGTCGACTTGGCTCGCGAGCTCGACGAGCGCGCGCGCGTCGTCGAGACGGCCGAGCACTGCGGGTGCCACTTGCGCGCCGGGCGCGTCGGCCGAAGTGTCGAGCACGCGGCATTCGATCCCGAGCGGATAGCCCGCAAGCGCGAGCATTCGGCCGAGCTGTCCGGCGCCGACGATGCCAACCCGTTTCCTGTTCATGGCTCGCAGAGTTGCGGCGTTCGCTCGCCGCTTGTTGGAATCAGTGCGCGTCGCGCGGGTCGGGTGCGCGAAGGACTTGGGCGGTTTGCTCGGCCCGGAACTTGTCGAGAGCAGACGCTATGCTCGGGTACTTGTTGGCGAGGATCGAAGCCGCGAGCAGCGCCGCGTTCACGGCGCCGGACTTGCCGATCGCCAGCGTGGCGACCGGGACGCCGCGGGGCATCTGGACGATCGACAGTAGCGAGTCGATGCCGCTCAGCGCGCGGGACTTGATCGGCACGCCGAGCACCGGCAGCCGGGTCTTCGCGGCCGTCATGCCCGGCAGGTGTGCCGCGCCGCCGGCGCCTGCGATCAGCACTTCGAGCCCGCGGCCGGCCGCGCCGCTCGCGTACTCGAACAGGAGGTCGGGAGTGCGGTGCGCCGATACGACGCGGACTTCGAACGCGATCCCGAGCGACTCGAGCGTCTCGGTGGTGTGCGTCATCGTCGCCCAGTCGGACGCCGAGCCCATGATGACGCCGACCAATGGTTTCATCGCCGCATTGTACAGCAGTTAGAATCGAGTTCTCACTCGCCGAGGCAGAGGACGAGCATGGACGAGAAGGGCGTCGAGGCTTCGCTCGAAACGGTCGCTGCGCAAGCCGTCGAGCTTGCGAAGCGACTGGGCGCGGACGAAGCAGAAGCCGGCGTGAGCTACGAGGAGGGCTTGTCCGTGACCGTGCGCATGGGCGAGGTCGAGTCCGTCGAGCGACAACGCGATCGCGGGCTCGCGATCACGGTCTATCGCGATCGGAAGAAGGGCAGTGCGAGCACGACCGACTTCGATTCGTCGAGCGTCGAGGAGATCGTGCGCAAGGCGCTCAGCATCGGCAGCTTTACGGCCGCAGACGAGTACGCGGGTCTCGCTGATGCAAGCCTGATGGCAGTCGATCCGCCGGATCTCGAGCTGTACTTCCCGTGGGACGTCGACGTCGACGGCGCGACGGGCCTTGCTTTGCGCGCCGAGGACGCAGCGCGAGCGCTCGACTCGCGGATCGCGAACTCAGAAGGCGCGACGGTGACGAGCGGCGCCGGCCGTCGCGCGTACGCGAACTCGCATGGATTCGTCGGTAGCTATCCGTCGAGCAGTCATTCGCTGAGCTGTAGCGTCGTCGCGAAGTCAGCGAGCTCGCTCGAGCGGGACTATTGGTACACGGTGAGTCGCCGGCCCGAGGATCTCGACTCGCCGGAGAGCGTAGGCGAGGAGTCGGCACGGCGCGCGGTTGCCCGCCTCGACGCTCGTCCGGTGTCGACGCGTGTCGTGCCCGTGATCTATCCGCCGGAGGTTGCGCGAGGACTGTTCGGCCATCTGATCGCCGCGATTCGCGGCACGGCGCAGTACCGGCGCGCGTCGTTTCTTGCCGGCGCGAAGGGCGAGCAAGTGCTGTCGAGCTTGGTCGACATCACCGAGGACCCCTTGATCCCGCGCGCGCTCGGCAGCGCGCCGTTCGACGGCGAAGGCGTCGTGACGAAGCGCCGCGAGCTCGTCAAGTCGGGCGTACTGCAAGGCTACGTGCTGTCGAGCTATTCGGCGCGCCGCCTGGGCGTGCCGACAACAGGCAATGCGGGCGGCGTCCACAACTTGCTCGTGCGCCCGACGGCCGGCCCGCTCGAAGAGTTGATCAAAGGCTGCGAGCAAGGCTTCGTCGTCGGCGAGCTGCTCGGACAGGGTGTGGACATCGTGTCCGGCGACTACTCGCGGGGCGCCGCTGGGTTCTGGGTCGAGCGCGGCGAGATCGTGCATCCGGTCAACGAAGTCACGATCGCGGGCAACCTGCGCGATCTGCTCCAGAACATCCGCGCGATCGGCTCCGACATCGAAACCCGTGGCGTCGTACGCTGCGGCTCGGTGCTCGTCGACGGCCTCACCCTCGCCGGTCAATAGGCGCAGCTTCCGCGTCGGGCTGCGGCGCCTGACCTGGTCGCAAGCAGGCTGGGTTCTGCACGTAGAACGCGAGCTGCGCGCCGAGCAGTAGGATCAACCACGACAGCTGCAGCCAGATCATCGCCGCGAGCACGATCGCGAAGCCCGAGTAGATCGCCTCGTCGCGCGTCACGTTGACGACGAAGCTCGTGAACAAGCCGCCCATTGCAGCCCACGCCGCTCCCGCGAGCACGCCGGCGAGCACGGCGGGCTTGAGACGCACGCGAGTATTCGGCACGTAGACGTAGAGCAATATGAAGGTCGCGCTCACGAGCAGATACGGCGCGAGCCCGCTCGATGCTGCGAGCCAGCCTCCCAGCGGGCCGAGCTGCGCGACGCGGTCCATCATCGCGTCGCTCCTGAGGCTCGCGGTGAAGCCGATCGCGAGGCTCATGAGTGCGGGCCCTATCACGATGATGCCGAGATACTCGCTGAAGCGGCGCACCCAGCTGCGCGGACGACCCACGCGCCATACGAAGTTGAAGCTCGTCTCGACTTTCTGGGCCATCGACAGCGCGCTCACGATCAACAATACGACGCTGACGCTTGCGAGCGTCGAGTCGTGCACGTTGTCGATGGAATGCATGATTCGCTCCGTGAGCTCGCTCGCGCGCGGTCCGATCGGTGCGAGCACGCTCATGATCAGCGGCTCGAGGCTCCGGTGCAGACCGAGAGCCCTCATCGCCGAGAAGCTCAGTGCGAGCAACGGCACGATCGCGACCATCGTCGTGTAAACGAGGCTCGTCGCGCGCAGGTTGAGCTCGCCTCGCATGAAGTCCCGCAACAACGCAAACGCGTAGCGCGCGACGGTGAGCCAGCGCGGAACACGTGCATCTCCTTCTCTCGATCGGGACCAGAGCCGACGCTCGATGGGGTCGAGGACGAAGTCCATCAGTTCTCGGCCGAGCGATCCGCCGTGCGCGCGCGCCGGGCGGTTCGCGCGCTCATTCGCGCGCGTCGTCCGCGAGACGGTGCAGTGCCTCGTAGTACTTCGCGCGGGTTCGCTCGATCACGACGGCGGGCAGACGCGGGCCCGGAGCCGTCTTGCCCCAGTCGAGCGTCTCGAGATAGTCGCGCACGTATTGCTTGTCGAAGCTCGCCGGCGAGGAGCCGGGCTGATAGGTGTCGGCGGGCCAGAAGCGCGAGGAGTCGGGCGTCAGGAGCTCGTCGATCACCCGCAAGTTTCCGTCCGCGTCGAGGCCGAACTCGAACTTGGTGTCGGCGATGATGATGCCGCGCGCGCGCGCATGCTCGGTCGCGCGTGCGTAAAGCTGCAACGACACGTCGCGGACCTTGCGCGCGAGCGGGGCGCCGAGCAACTCCTCGGCGTCGGCCATCGAGATGTTCTCGTCGTGCTTGCCCGCCGCCGCCTTGGTGCTCGGCGTGAAGATCGGCTCGCGCAGCCGCTCGGCGAGCTCGAGGCCCTTCGGCAGCGCGACGCCGGAGACCCGGCCGGTTTTGCAGTAGTCCTTCCAGCCCGACCCGATCAAGTAGCCGCGCACGACGGCCTCGATCGGCAGCGCTTTCAGATCGTGCACGACGACGGCGCGATCTTTGACAACGGCGTGGTCGCGCGGGTCCGACAGCACCTCGACGGGCTCCGTGCCCGTCAAGTGGTTCGGGATCACCGCTTCGAGGCGGTGGAACCAGAAGTTGGAGATCGCGGTGAGCACGATGCCCTTGCCGGGGATCGGGTCGGGCAACACGACATCGAACGCGGACATTCGATCGCTCGCGAGGATCAACAGCCGCCCGTCGTCGACGCGATAGATGTCGCGCACCTTTCCGCGTGCGATTAGCCGCAGGCTATGCAGATTCGACTCGAGCAATGCGTCGGGCGCGTTCATCTCGTTGCATGAAGACCGAAAGCCGAGATAATGAGCCCGGCCAGCGCCTCTCGGCAACTTCGCGGGCGTGTGCAGGCTGATCACTTCTCGCGGAGCTGCGATGCAATGGTTCGGTAAGGCGGTCGGCGGAATCATCGGCTTCGTGACCGCCGGTCCCGTCGGATCCGTGCTCGGGATCATTCTCGGTCATCAGCTCGACGACCGCGGCGCGTTCCTGCGCGGCGCAGACCGTCCCGCGTTGCAGCGAATCAGCCAATTGTTCTTCGAAGTCGCGTTCGAGGTGATGGGCCGCGTCGCGAAGATCGACGGGCGAGTCTCCGAAGACGAGATCCGCGTCGCGCGCGCGATCATGCACGGGATGCAGCTATCGCC
Source organism: uncultured Gammaproteobacteria bacterium (assembly GCA_963841645.1). Taxonomy (GTDB): domain Bacteria; phylum Pseudomonadota; class Gammaproteobacteria; order Steroidobacterales; family Rariloculaceae; genus FEN-1219. Next base: position 235,610 of record CAWJDS010000002.1, read on the forward strand.
AGAGGAAGTCGAGAGCGCGATCGAGCATTTCAATCGCGGGAAGAGCGAGAGCTATTCGACGACCGAACGCCTCGGCGCGCTCGAGCGGCAGATCGGCGATCGCGGGGAGCTCGCGCGCGCATTCGTGCAGCTTCAGCTGCAGGCCGCGATAGGCGCCGGTCCGATCGGACCGGAGAAGCGGCAGCTGCTTTGGCACGTTGCGAGCGCGCTGCAAGTCACCCGCGCCGAGCTCGCGCAGATCGAGGCGTTCGTGCGCGCGCACGCCGAGCGTGCGGTGCGGCAAAGCGATGCTCAGTCGCTCGACAACGCGTATCGGGTGCTAGGGATCGCTGCCGACGCCAGCGACGACGAAGTGAAAAAGGCGTATCGCCGGCTCATGAACCAGCACCACCCCGACAAGCTCGTCGCTCGCGGGCTGCCGCAATCGATGATCGGGATAGCCGAGCAGAAGACGCACGAAGTCCGCGCGGCCTACGAAAAGATCAAGGCTCAGCGCGGGTTCAAATAGGCCCGGAAAGAGGCGCTAAGCAGGCCGGCGTAAGGCCTCGGTGCGCGCCTTCGGCAACTCGCGCCGCGCATTGAACACGACGATCGTCTTGCCGCTCGCGCGTACGAGCCCCTGATCCTCGAGCACCTTCAACACGCGGCCCGCCATCTCGCGCGAGCAGCCCACCAGCCGCGACAGCTCCTGCCGCGACACCTTGATCTGCATGCCGTCGGGATGCGTCATTGCGTCGGGCTCGCGGCAAAGGTCCATGATCGCGTGCGCGACGCGGCCCGTGACGTCCACGAATGCGAGGTCGCCGAGCTTGCGGTTAGTGCGGTCGAGGCGCGTCGCGAGCTGCGTCGCGAGCTCGAAGATGAGGCCGGGGCTTTCGGAGGCTATTTGGCGGAATCGCGGATAAGTCATCTCCGCGATCTCGCTCTCGGAACGCGTCCTGACCCAGGCGCTGCGAGTCGGCTGTTCGTAGAACAGGCCCATCTCGCCGAAGAATTGCCCTTTGTTGAGATAGGCGAGGACCATCTCGTTGCCGTCTTCGTCCTCGATCATCACTTCGACTGAACCGTCGACGATGTAGTAGAGCACGTCGGGGAGATCTCCCGCGTGAATCATCACCGTCTTGCCGGGAATCGTCCGAACTCTGCAGTAGCTCAGAAAGCGATTGATGGCGGGCACATCGCTCAGCGGCCTAAGGGCTTCTTCCATACGAGGCGACTCCGGTTTGACGTAATGCCGTATTTAATCAATTCCCCGCCAACTCGCAAGGGATTACCGGCTCAGGTTGTGACGGGAATCACAAGAGCGCCGCGATTCGCCTCAGCGTTTCGCCCCCGACGCCCATGCAACGGCGCACCGGCAGCGGCAGGTCGGTGCCGCCGGCGAGGCTCGCCATCGTGCCGTGATGCGATTCGTCGGCGGCCATGCGCTCGAGGATCGCGCGGCTCTTGTGATCGTGCGCGGGCAGGCGCCGCAAGTGGTCGTCCAAGTGCGCTTCCACTTGACGTTCCGTCTCGGCGACGAAGCCGAGGCTCTGCGCATCGCCGATGCTCGCGGCGAGCAAGCCGATGCAGAAGCTTCCCGCATACCAGAACGGCGAGAGCATGCTCGGGCGGCCGCCGAGCTCGTCGAGCCGCGCCGCGCACCACGCGAGGTGGTCGCTTTCTTCTCGCGCCGCGGCTCGCAGCTGCGCACGCGTTGCGCTCGTCGCGTGCGAGCAGCGCCTGACCGCTGTAGAGGCCCTGTGCGGCGAGCTCGCCCGCGTGATTCACGCGCAGGAGGGCGGCGCTCGCGCGCCGGTCCGCCGCGTCGAGATCGTCATCGGCAACCGAGTCGGCAGGCGAGGGACGCGCCGCGATTCCCGCTCCGCCGAGCGCCCGCAGACCGTCATCGAGCGCAGCGATGAGCCGGTCGGACCAACTCGAGTGCTCCAGCATGGCGCGGCATTATATAGGGCGCCGCTTATATATGGGGCCCGAGGGCAACGTGCCGATTTCGCGAGCGCGCATTAAAGTACCGCCTGGCCCGAAGGAGCCTTCCGAATGAAACGCCATCTTCTCGCGCTGCCGCTTCTGTTGGCGGCGCTCCCAGCGTTCGCGCAAAATCCGCCGCCCGCAGCCGCTCCACCGGCACCGCCGGCGGCTCCGGCGCCGGGTGCGCCGGGCGCCGCGCCACCGGCACCGACTCCGCCGGTCCAAGGCGAGGCGACGCTCGGCTATCAATCGACCAAGGGCAACACGGACACCGAGAGCGCGAACGGGACGTTCGCGCTGCTCTGGACGCTCACGCACTGGTCGCACAAATTCGATCTCACCGGGAACTCGGCTTCGTCGGACGCGCTCAGGACGGCCGAGGCGTATGCGTCGAAGTACAAAGGTAAGCGGCCGTTCGACGGCAGCAAGTCGTATCTCTTCACGGCGCTCGACTGGAGCCACGATCGCTTTTCGGCCTACGAAGAGCAGACGTCGGCTTCGGCCGGCTACGGCCGCGTGCTGATCGATCGCGGCAGAAGCACCCTGAACGGCGAAATCGGCGCCGGCTATAGAGAAGCCACACGCAGTCTCGACCAGATCGAGGAGAACGAGGCCATCCTGCGGCTCGCGCTCGACTACGAGCTCAAGCTCACGGACAAGACCGGCTTCAAGCAGAGCCTCGTGATCGAGAGCGGTTCGTCCAACACGACCACCGAGGCGATCTCGGCGCTGCGCGCGAATCTCATCGGCAAGGTCGGCCTCGTTATTTCGTTCAGAATCAAGAACAACTCGAACGTGCCGCCGGGCCTCGTCGCGACCGACCGATTCACCTCGATCGCGCTGGCCTATGCGTTCTGACGGGCTTGCGTGGGGCCCAAGGGGTCTTTAGAATCCGCCCTCTTTGGCCGGCCCCCGGCCCCTCAACTGACGCACCGAACATGAAGACATTCTCCGCCAAGCCGGAGTCCGTCCGCCGCGATTGGTACCTCGTGAACGCCGAGGGCAAGACGCTCGGCCGGCTCGCGACCGCCCTCGCAGACCGGCTGCGCGGCAAGCACAAGCCCGTCTACACGCCGCACGTCGATACCGGCGACTACATCGTCGTGATCAACGCGGAGAAGATCCGCGTCACGGGCCGCAAGCTCAAGGACAAGATGTACTACCGCCACACCGGCACGATCGGCAACATGAAGATCGAGCCGCTCGAGAAGCTGCTGGTCGCGCGCCCGAGCGCGCGATCGAGATCGCCGTCAAGGGGATGCTGCCGAAGAACCCGCTCGGGCGGCAGATGTTCAAGAAGCTGAAAGTCGTGCGCGGCGCGCAGCATCCGCACGCGGCGCAGCAGCCGAAACCGTTGGAGCTATAGCCGATGGCCGTTCAGAGTCATTACGGTACGGGCCGCCGCAAGTCGTCGGCCGCGCGCGTGTTCATCAAGCCCGGCAGCGGCGAAATCGTCGTCAACGGGCGGCCGCTCGACACGTTCTTCGGCCGCGAGACGGCCCGGATGATCGTGCGCCAGCCGTTCACGGTCGCCCAGGCCGAGGGCAAGTTCGACGTGCACGTCACCGTCAGCGGGGGCGGCACCACCGGCCAGGCCGGCGCGATCCGTCACGGGATCACGCGCGCGCTGATGGCCTACGACGAGAGCCTGCGCAAGGTGCTCCGCAAAGCCGGCTTCGTCACGCGCGACGCGCGCGAGGTCGAGCGCAAGAAGGTCGGTCTGCGCAAGGCCCGTCGCCGTCCGCAGTACTCGAAGCGCTAATCGGCAGCACGGCGCCGCGGGTCTATGGACTCGCTCGGCGCATCGCTGCTATAGAAGATGAGTTCGCAAGGCCGGCCGCTTGAGCGCGCCGGCGAGCCCGTCCCGAGACTCGGCCACAGGCGGTCATCGCGAATGGGGGATCGTCCAGCGGTAGGACATCGGACTCTGACTCCGAGAACCTAGGTTCGAATCCTAGTCCCCCAGCCAACCCTCTCGCGCTTCGCCTTCTTCCGACTTCCGCCAACGCCTAGAACGCCAAGCGAGAACGCGCGTGTGCGAGGCCGCATCGAATATCCTTCCCGAGACCTTGCGCGCATAGGCGATCCGTGGCGCTCGAGCGCGCAGACACGGTCTTCCGCGCGTGTCTCGGGAAGGACGTTCGTGCGCCTTCGCACACGCGCGATCTGCCTCGCGCGCGTCGCGTCGGATGAAGTCGGAAGAAGACGAAGCGAGAGAGTTGGCTGCTATTCGATGGTGCGGACGCCGGTGGCGCCGCCGATCAGCAGGACGTCGGCCGCGCGATTCGCGAACAGGCCGACCGTCACGACGCCGGGGATCAGGTTGAAGCGCGTCTCCATCTCGACGGGATTCGCGATCCGCAGATTGTGCACGTCGAGGATGTGGTTGCCGTTGTCCGTCACGAAGCCCTCGCGCAGGATCGGTTGACCGCCTGCCTTGATCATCTGCCGCGAGACGAACGGCACGGCCATCGGGATCACCTCGATCGGCAATGGGAAGCGGCCGAGCGTGGCGACGAGCTTCGTCTCGTCGACGATGCAGACGAAGCGCCGCGCGGCGCCGGCCACGATCTTCTCGCGCGTCAGCGCGCCGCCGCCGCCCTTGATCAGATGTCAGGTGCTTCGTGGCCTCGTCGGCGCCGTCGATGTACAGGTCGAGCTCACCGGTCGAGCTCGAGCGGCGGTCACCTGGATACCGGCCGCCTCGAGCCGGCGCGTCGAGCGCTCGGAGCTCGAGACGACGGCCGTGAGCTTGTCGGCAAACGGCGGCAGCGCTTCGATCAAGAAATCAACGGTGCTACCGGTGCCGACGCCGAGCGCGATACCGTCCTTGATGTAAGACAGCGCTGCGGTTGCGACGAGGCGTTTTTGGTCTGCTTGGCTCACGGTGATGCTCGCGAAAATCGTCCCCCCGAAAAGAGAGTGCCCGCAACTTGGCGGGCACTACACTCGTTTGAGCCAAACAAGCGGCTCAAGCGTTGATCAGCTACCGCTTCTTACGACGGCCTTTCTTGCGGCGCTTCTTGCCGCGCTTTTTGCCGCCGCGCTTCTTCGCGCGACGCTTCTTCGCTCTGCGCTTCGCGGGTTTCTTCGCGACCTTGCGCTTGGATTTTCTGCGCTTGGCACGCGATTTCTTCATCGAAGTCTTCTTCACAGAAGCCATGGGTAGTCTCCGTTGTCGGGATAGACGGCGTGAGTATATATAAAAGGATCAAAAATTCCAGCGCGTTACGGTTTTTTGCGCATCTTTATCGCGACAATGCGCGCGCAGAGTGTGATTCGTTGCACATCGCGTGCGACTTCGCGTGACGCACAACACACGATCTTGCGTTGTGCTCACCGCTCGAGCGAGCAAATGAATTTCCAATGCGCGGCGCTCACTGGCGTGATCGAAAGTCGGTTGCCGCGCTTGAGCAATGCGAGTCCTTTGAGCGCGCCGTCGCTGTGCTCGCGCAGTGTCGCGAGCGTGATCGGCGCGCGCAGCTTGCGCTCGAAGCGCACGTCGACCATGTACCAACGCGGACTCGTTGGGATCGCTGTCGGGGTCGTAGTGCTTGTCGCGCTTGTCGAATGCGGTGTAGTCGGGATAGCCGCGCTTCACGACTTTCACGATGCCCGCGATTCCGGGCTCCTCGGTGTTCGAGTAGTAGAAGAACGCAAGGTCCCCGACGCGCATGTCGTCGCGCATGAAGCCGCGTGCTTGGTAATTTCGGACCCCATCCCAAAACGTTGTTTTTCGGGGACTTCGGGCCAGATCATCGATGCTGAAGACGTCGGGCTCCGACTTCATGAGCCAGTAATTCATCGTCTAGGTCCCTCGCTGGAAGCGGCGGACCCGGGCCTCCGTCACCGCCCCCCAGAGCGGAACGTCCCACGGCTCGGGCGCAGATCGTGTGCACGTGCTGGAGCTCGTACGCGACGCCGAGCAGCTTCGGGCGATGCCAGGCGCGGCGAGTGTGCAGAAAGCGGAAGCAGCGATCGTAGTAGCCGCGGCCGACGCCGATGCGCACGCCGCGGTCGTCGAACGCGACGAGCGGCGTCAGCACGAGGTCGAGCCGGCGCGGGTCGATGCGCTTTGCCACGTCGGGCTCGCAGAATGCCGAAGAAGTTCGTGCCGAGACGCGCGCATCGGTCGAGCTCCGCGAACGTCATCGCCTTGCGCGTGATGATCGGCGCGTACATGCGCTTGCCCGCGCGCGCCGCGTCCTCGATGACACCCGTGCAGCGACGGCTCGCCGTCGAACGCGAGGAAGACAGCGCGATGCGTCTGCGCGCGGCGAAATACGTCGAGCTTGCGGATGCGGCGTCGCGATCGCGCGATCGGCGGCGGCGCGCTCGGCGGCGGCAGTGCGCGCCGCTCCGCCCGGATCCGTTGCCGCAAGCGGTACCGCTCGGCTCGGTAGTTGGAGGAGATGCTCCCCGCCTGTGCCGTCACGAACCGTTGCTCTCGAACCGGAGCAACAAGTGGGGTACGTCGTGGCGGCTGAAGGCTTTCCGGTTGGACCGGATTTGCACAACACCTCCTACAGAACTAACCCCAGACGCATGATTTAGGGTCCGAGAGACTTTCGTCCGCGTCGAACACTGCAGGGAGCACCAAGGCGAATTATAGATTGAGCTGCTTCGCCGGACCGAGAGCCGAGTCTAAATGCTCGCGCATCGCACGGATTCGAAGTCCGACGATGTTCTTGAGCTCTTCGTCCTGGCCTTGGGTCCTAATGAGCTCGTTTGCGAGGTTGAGCGCGGCCATGACGGCGACGCGGTCGAGCCCAACGACCTTACCGCTGTCCCGAATCTCGCGCATCTTGCTGTTGAGGAGCTCGGCGGACGTCTGCAGCGCCGCCTTTTCCTCGGCGGGGCACGCGACGTGGTACTCCTTCTCTAAGATCCGGATCGTGACGTGCGCGAACGCCTCGCTCACGAGGCCTGCTCCATCCCTTTGAGCCTGCCGATCATCGCCTCGACGCGCCCCTTCACCTGCTCGTTCTTGTGCAGGAGTGACGCGCGCTCGGACGATCAACGAATCTTGGCGGTGTCGCAGCGAGGTGTTTTCTTCTTGGAGCTGTCGGCAGATGACGACGAGCTCTTCCAGCCGTTTCTCGAGGCGCCGCAGCTCGAGATCGAAGCGATGATTGCTTTGGTCGTTGTTCACGCCGCGAATATAGTGCCCTCTAGCCTGAGGGTCAATAACGCTCGCTGCGGTGATAGCATTCGCGGACGCGCCTTCGCGCAGGACATTCGCCCCGCCGTGACCGCCGGCTCGCACATCAGCACGAACGACTACGACGCGCTACGGGAGTCGCTGAGCGGCTCCGGGACGATCGTCGCGCTTGCGGAGCTGCACGGCGGACTCTGCGGCGCGCTCTGCGCGGGCGGGCTCACGGCCGCCGAGCGTTGGCTCGACGGCTTCCTCTCCGACAGCGACATGGCCGATGCCGCGGGCACGCGCGCCGTGGGCGTCGAGCTCGAGCGCGCGGCCTGGACGCGCGCTCGCCGAAGCGGAGCTCGCGTTCGAGCCGCTCCTGCCGAGCGAGGACGCGCCGCTCGAGGAGCAGGTGCAGGCGCTCGCGCTGTGGTGCCAGCGGTTTCCTGAACGGCGTCGGCGCGTCGCGCCCGACCTCGTCGGCCGCAACGCGAAGCCAACCGCGGCCGCCGCGGCGATCGTGTCTGCGGAGGTCGCGGAGATCCTCGGCGACTTCGCCGAGATGAGCCGCGCTGGCATCGACGACGAGGACGTGACCGATCGCGATCGAGCGGATTTCGCGCTCGCCGAGCTCAAGGAGTACGTCCGCGTGAGCGTGCAGATCGTCTTCGAGGAATTGGCCGACCGGCGCGAGGCGGCCGCCCGCTGACGCTCACTGATCATGTCAGGCGCTAAAGAGTTCGTGCGGCGCCGCCGCGAGCTGATGGGCATGATCGGCGCTAATGGGATTGCGGTGCTCGCGGCCGCGCCCGAGCGCGTCCGCAGCCGCGATACCTTATTTATCTATCGGCCGGACAGCGACTTCTACTACCTCACGGGCTTCCCGGAGCCCGAGGCCGTGGCCGTGCTCGTGCCCGGGCGGCCGCAGGGCGAGTTCCTGATGTTCTGCCGCGAGCGCAATCCCGAGCGTGAGCTTTGGGACGGCCCACGGGCCGGGCCGGAGGGCGCGGTCGCGGCCTATGGGGCGGACGACGCGTACCCGATCGACGACCTCGACGACATCCTGCCCGGGCTGCTCGAGCGCAGCGACCGCGTCTACTACTCGATCGGCAAGAGCGAGTTCGACCAGAAGCTGCTCGCGTTCATCCAGACGCTGAACGCGAAGCGCCAGAGCAGCCACGCGCCGAGCGACCTCGTCGCGCTCGATCACCTGCTGCACGAGATGCGGCTCTTCAAGAGCCGCGGCGAAGCGGGCACGATGCGCCGCTCCGCGAAGATCGCGGTCGCGGCGCACGAGCGCGCGATGCACGCGACGCGGCCCGGGATGATCGAGTACGAGCTCGAGGCCGAGTTTCTGCACGAGTTCCGCCGCCACGGCGCGGACTGCTCGTACCCGCCGATCGTCGCCGGCCGGCGCGAACGCGTGCGTGCTGCACTACCGCGCGAACGACGCGGAGCTCGCGCGACGGCGACCTCGTGCTGATCGACGCGGGCTGCGAGCTCGAGATGTACGCGTCGGATGTCACGCGGACGTTCCCCGTCAACGGCGGTTCAGTAAGCCGCAGCGCGAGCTCTACGACGTCGTGCTCGCCGCGAATCAGCGGCCGCGACGAAGGCCGCGCAGGTCGGCAACCACTGGAACGATCCGCACGACGCGGCGGTCGGCGAGGTCACGCGCGGCCTCAAGGACCTCGGCCTGCTCGAGGGCGCGTCCAGCATCTCATCAAGCGTCAGGCTTATCGAGCAGTTCTTCATGCACCGCACGGGCCACTGGCTCGGCCTCGACGTGCATGACGTCGGCGACTACAAGGTCGAGGAGCAGTGGCGACTGCTCGAGCCCGGCATGGTGATGACGATCGAGCCCGGGATCTACGTCTCGCCTGCGAACAAGGACGTCGACGAAGCGCTGGCGCGGGATCGGCATCCGGATCGAGGACGACGTGCTCGTCACGCGCGAAGGCCCCGACGTGCTGACGGCGGACCTCGCCGGCCTCGGTCGAGGAGATCGAGGCGCTGATGGCCGCGCGCGCGTGAGCGCGAGGCCTCGCCGAGCGTTTCGACTGCGACGTGCTGATCGTCGGCGGCGGCGCCGTCGGCTCAGCGCTCGCATGCGCCTTCGCCGAGCTGCCGCTCGACGTGGTGCTCGTCGAGGCGCGCGAGACCGCGAAGCTCGAGCAGCCGAGCTTCGACGGCCGCACGACCGCGCTCGCGAACGCATCGCAGAAGATCCTCGCGGCGCTCGGCATCTGGCCCGAGCTCGGGCCGCGCGCCGAGCCGATTCGAACCGTGCACGTGTCCGAGCGCGGCCGCTTCGGCGCCGCGCGGATCACGGCCGAGGAGGAAGGCGTCGAGGCGCTCGGCTACACCGTCGAGAACGCCGCGCTCGGGAGGGCGCTCTGGGAGCGGCTGCGAGCGCGGCCCCGCCTGCGCGTGCTCGCACCCGCGACCGTCGCGGAGCTTAGCGTCGGCCGCGACGCGGCCGAGGCGCGGATCGAGCCCGGCGCCCGCACGGTTGCATGCGCGGCTCGTGGTCGCCGCGGACGGCGCACGCTCCTCGGTTCGCGCGGCGCTCGGCGTCGACGGCGGTCGAGCACGACTACGAGCAGCGCGCGCTGATCTTCAATGTGACGACGGAGGCGCCGCTCGCGGGTCGAGCGTTCGAGCGCTTCACGAAGCGCGGCGCGATCGCGTTCCTGCCGCTCACGGGTGGCCGGGCCGCGGTGATCTGGACGCTGCCGAGCGAGGACGCCGAGCGGGCGCTCGCGCTGCCCGTCGACGAGTTCCGTGCGGAGCTGCAGGCGGCATTCGGTTTTCGGCTCGGCCGCATCGCGCGGATCGGCGAACGGCGCGCGCACACGCTCGCGCGCGTCGCGAGCGAGGAGCTCACGCGTGAGCGCGGCGCTCTTGATCGGGGACGCGGCGCTGCGTCTGCACCCGATCGCGGCGCAGGGCTTCAACCTCGCCTTGCGCGACGTCGCGACGCTCGCGGAGGTCATCGCGGACGAGATAGAGGCCGCGCGCGCGCGCGGCGCCGATCCGGATCCCGGCTCGGACGAGGTGCTCGAGCGCTATCGCGCCTGGCGCGCCGCGGATCGGAGCCGTGTCTCGACGTTCACGCACGGTCTCGTGAGCCTCTTCGGCGAGTCCGCGCCCGGCGCCGGGCTCGGCCGCGGTCTCGGCCTCGTTGCGTTCGATCTTCTGCCCGGAGCGAAGGCGCTGCTCGCGCGGCAAACGATGGGCCGCGGCGGCCGAGTGCCGCGGCTCGCGCGCGGCCTGCGTCTCGTCGAGTAGCCGCTCTTGAGCGCGACGCCACCGACCATCCTGATCGCCGGCGCGGGCGTCGTCGGCCTCGCGCGTCGCGGCACTGCTCGCGACCGGGCGCTGTGCGGACCGGCTGCGCGTGCACGTGCTCGAGGCGCGCCCGCTGCCGCGAGTGGCGCGCCGACGAGACCGATTTGCGCGTCTACGCGCTGTCGCGTGCGTCGCAGCGCGTGCTCGATTCGGTCGGCGCGTGGCAACGTGTCGCTCGCACGGCGCGCGAGCGCGTATCGACGCATGCACGTTTGGGAGGGCGAGGATCCGTCGCGCCGGCGCGCTCGAGTTCGACAGCGCCGAGATCGCGGAGCCGGACCTCGGCCATATCGTCGAAGACAGTTTGCTGCGCAGGGCCTTGGCCGAGGTGCTCGCGGCCGCTCCGAACGCCGAGCTCGCGCACGGCGCCGGCTCGAGAGCGTCGACGTCGACTCGCGCTTGGCGCGCGTTCGGCTCGCCGACGGACGCTCCGCGCAAGGCACGTGCTCGTCGCCGCGGACGGCAGCGAGTCTGCGATCCGCGGCATGCTCGAGCTGCCGGTCGACGGCGCGCAGCTATGGACAAACCGGCCTCGTGACGCACGTTGCGACCGAGCGCCCGCACCGCGAGACGGCGTGGCAGCGATTTTTGCCCGGTGGACCGCTCGCGTTCCTGCCGCTCGCGGACGGACGCAGCTCCGTCGTCTGGTCGCTGCCGAGCGAGCGCGCGCGCAGAGCTGATCGCCGCGGAACCCGGCTCGTTCCTCGCGGAGCTACAGCGCGCGAGCGCCGGCGTTCTCGGCGAGCTCGGCGCTTGCAGCCAGCGCGCGGGATTCCCGTTGCAGGCGCTGCATGCGCTGCCGCTACTGCGCGTCGCGGGCCGTGCTGGTGGGCGACGCGGCGCATACGGTTCACCCGCTCGCCGGCCAAGGGATGAACTTGGGTCTGCTCGACGCGGCCGCGCTCGCGCGGCGTGATCGAGGATGCGTTGCTCGCGGGCGAAGATCCGGGCGACGTCAAAGTGCTGCGACGCTACGAGCGCGAACGCAAGGGCGCGAACCTCGAGATGCTCGTCGCGCTCGACGCGCTGCACCGGGTGTTCGCGCTGCCGGCTTGGGCGGCGCCGCTGCGCGGTGCTCGGTTTGCGCGCCGTAGATAGCTCGGCCGTCGCGAAGCGCTTCTTCATGCGCCGCGCGCTCGGCCTGAACGCGGGGAGCAAAAACCGGCTACGATGGTCAGACGCCGGGGGGCGGCCGTCGCCGCGTCAGTAACGGATTAGGGCCAATGCCAACGATAAAGATCCTGGACTCGCGAACGGTCGCATGCGTCTTCGCTGCTCGTCGCGCTGCCCGTCGCGGCGCAACAGGCGCCGAAGCTGCCCGTGGCGGCGCAAGAGGCGCCGAGTTGGAACCGTACGCTCGAGCGCATTGCGTCCGGCGTGGTCTCGATTCAAATCGATAGCACGCGCTCGTTCGACACCGAGCGCAACTCGTCGGCGCAGGCGACGGGGTTCGTCGTCGACGCACAGCACGGCATCATCCTCACGAACCGGCACGTCGTGACGCCGGGACCGGTGCGCGCGCAGGCCGTGTTCCTGAATCAGGAGGAAGTCGACCTCACGCCGATCTATCGCGATCCGATCCACGACTTCGGGTTCTTCCGCTACGACCCGAAACAGCTCCAGTTCATGAAGCCGACCGAGCTCAAGCTCGTGCCCGAGGCCGCGCAGATCGGGCGCGACATCCGCGTCGTCGGCAACGACGCGGGCGAGCAGCTATCGATCCTCGCAGGCACGATCGCGCGGCTCGACCGGCAGGCACCGAACTACGGGCGCGGCAATTACAACGACTTCAACACCTTCTATCTGCAAGCCGCATCGAGCACGTCGGGCGGCTCGTCGGGCTCGCCGGTCGTCGACATCGAGGGGCGTGTCGTGGCGCTCAACGCCGGTGCGAACTCGCAGGCCGCGTCGAGCTTCTTCCTGCCGCTCGACCGCGTCCAGGTCGCGCTCGCGAAGATCGAGCACGGCGACGCCGTGCCGCGCGGCACGCTCGAGACCGAGTTCGTCCACAAGCCGTTCGCCGAGCTGCGCCGGCTCGGGCTCACGCGCGAGTCCGAGGCGCGCGTGCGCGCGGCGTATCCGAATCAGACGGGCTTGCTCGTCGTCGAGCAAGTGATCCCGGAGTCGGCCGCGTCGTCGAAGCTCCAGGCCGGCGACATCTTGATCGAGATCGACGGCAAGCTCATCGCGGAGTTCGTGCCGCTCGACGCGCAGCTCGACGCGGCCGTCGGTCAAGCAGGTGCACGTCGTGATCGAGCGCGGCGGCAAGCGAATCGAGAGCACGCTGCCGGTCGGCGAACCTCCACGACATTACGCCCGCCGAATACATCGAGTACGGCGACGGCGTGTTCCACAAGCTTTCGTATCAACAGGCACGGCATCTCTACCGGCCCGTGAAGGGCGTCTACGTCGCGAACCCAGGCTACGTGTTCGGCAAGGCCGCGATACCGCGCGGCAGCATCGTGACCGGCATGGGCAGTGAGAAGATCGACGACCTGGACGACCTCGCAGCGCGCGCTCGAGTCCCTGCCCGATGCTCGCCAGGTCGCCGTGCGCTTCGTGAGCTTCGACGAGCCACAGAGCGAGCGGCAGAAGATCATCACGAACGACCGGAGCTGGTTTCCGGCGTCGCGCTGCCACCGCGACGACAGCGCTCGGCGAATGGCCGTGCAAGCCGCTCGCGGCGAGCGCGCCGCGTGAGCCGCGCGAGCCGAGCGAAGGCACCACGTTCCCGCGCCAGGGCGAGCGGCACGTGCAAGCGATCACGCCGTCGCTCGTGCTCGTGAACTTCGACATGCCGTACACGGTGTCGGGCGTCGCCGACCGGTACTACTACGGCACCGGCCTCGTCGCCGACGCCGAGCGCGGCTGGGTCGTCGTCGACCGCAACACGGTGCCGGTCGCGATGGGCGACGTGCGGCTCACTTTCGCGGGCTCGCTCGAGATCCCGGGCCGCGTCCAATACATCCATCCGCTGCACAACCTCGCGGTCGTCTCCTACGACCCGAAGCTGCTCGGCAAGACGCCCGTAAAGTCGGCCACGTTCGAGACGAAGGCGCTCGTCCCGGGTCAGCACATCGCCGTCGTCGGCTTGGGTCCGGATTTCAAGCAGTTGCAGCCAGTCGAGCGACGTCGCGAATGTGTCCGCCGCAACGTTCCCGCAGTCGCGCACGCTGCGGTTCCGCGACACGAATCTCGACGTCGCGTCGCTCGTGAACGCGCCGACGGACTTCGACGGCGCGATCGTCGATGCGCAGGGCCGAGTGCTCGGGATGTGGGCGAGCTTCGCGTACCAGACCGGGCGCGACCTCACGCAAGTCAACATGGGCATCCAGTCCGACCTGATCGTCGACATGGTCGAGCACCTGCGCGCGACCGAGAAGCTGCGCTCGATCGAGGTCGAGTGGGCAGCAGATGCCGCTCGCGACCGCGCGCAAGGTGATGCTCCCCGAGAGCTTGGGTGCAGAAGTACGAGGCGCACAACCCCGACCGTCGCGAGGTGCTCGCCGTCACGACGACGGTCGCGCGCGTCTCCGGCGGCGGAGTTCTTCCGGCCGGGCGACATCCTGCTCGGCATCGACGGTCAGCTCGCGAACACGTTCCGCGAGGTCGAGCGCGCCGCGCAGAAGCCGACGGTCGACGTCACGGTGTTCCGCGACGGTGCCGAGATCAACGGCCGAGTCGACACGGTGGCGCTCGATGGGCTCGGCATCGACCGCGTGGTGTCGTGGGGCGGCGCGCTCGTGCAGGCGCCGCATCGCGAGCTCGCCGTGCAGCGGGGGGTCGGTTCGGGCGGCGTCTACGTGTCTTACTTCAACTTCGGCTCGCCCGCGAGCAGATCGGGGCTGTTCGCGGGCCGGCGCGTCGTCGCAGTCGACGGTGAGCCTACGATGAACCTCGACGCGTTCGTCGACGTCGTGAAGCGCCACGCAGGGCAAGAAGCCGTGCGGCTCAACACGGTGTCGTTCAACGAGGTGCCCGAGGTGATCACGATGAAGCTCGACCCGGAGTACTGGCCGAGCTACGAGCTGCGCCGCGAAGGCTACGAGTGGCATCGCCGGCCGCTCGAGGTGACGGGAGGCGGCAATCCGTGAGCGAAACCGGGGGTGGACGGTGGGTAGTTTGTTCAGGGTGTTCTGGTGGCGGTTCCTCGTGGCTCTCTTGCTCGTGTGCCTCACGTATAACCCCACTCGGTACAACTACATTCGCTGGGCATACGCGCAGATCTCCTCGGGCGCGGACAAGAAGCACACGCTGCCGTTGATCGCGTTCGTCGGCGTGGTGCTTTTGATCGCGTGGCTGTTCTACGTCCGGACCACCGCTCGCTCGCTCGGCGGCGCCGGGGTCATACTCGCGATGGGGCTCTGCGCGACGGTCTACTGGGTGCTCGCGAATTACGGCGTCGTGAACCCCGCCAACGGCTCGGTGCTCCAATGGATCGCGCTCGTCTTGTTCTCGGCGATCCTCGCGATGGGCATGTCGTGGCCGCACGTCCGCAGAATCTGGGCGGGTCAGGCGGACGTGCAAAGCGCCGACCATCGCTGATCGATCGGCGCGAGCCCGGTCGCAATACGACATAGGCGGGCGCCGGCGGCGCAACTGTGACCGAAGTCGCGGGGAGCCCAAGCTCGCGTCGCGCAGAGTAGCGCTGCCTTCGAACGCGCGTGCCACGGAGCTCCAGTTGTCCACCCGATCCGATCTCGCCGTCACGCTCGTCCTCGCGCTCGCTGCGGCTCGCGCTGCCGGCGGCCGCGCAGAAGCTCTTCAAGTACAAGGACGCGAACGGCGTCTGGGTGTTCACGGACCGCCAGCCCGAGGGCGACCAGCAGTACGAGACCGCGAAGGTCGAGCACAGCTTCGACAAGCCCGACGTGAGGCTGTTCGAGCGCAGCGAGAAGGACGGCGTCACGCTGTATGCGCAGAACACGTATTACGCGCCGATTCAGCTCGCGTACCGGATCACGACCGCGCAAAACGTCGCGACGAATACGCCGCTCAGAGGCATGCAGATGCTGCCGGCGCGCGGCGACGCGACCTTGCTCAGCGTCGGCGCCGCAGATCCGTCGATGCCGGTCTCGTTCGACTACGAGTACCAGTTCCTGCCCGGCGATCCGCAGGCAGAGCATCGGCCGGACCGGCCGTACCGGTTCCCGTTCGGCAAGTCGAACGCGTTCTTCGTTTCGCAGGCGTACCCCGATACGGTCACGCATACCGAGCCGTCGAGCCAGTACGCGATCGACTTCGAGATGCCGATCGGCACGCACATCTATGCGGCACGCGGCGGCGTCGTGATCGAGATCGCGAGCGACTTCTTCGAAGCCGGCGTCGACGCCGCAAAGGACGGACCGCGGGCAAACGTCGTCCGGATACTGCACGACGACGGCACGATGTCGCTGTACGGCCACCTGAACTGGAACTCGATTCGCGTGGTGCCCGGCCAGCGCGTCGAGCGCGGCGAATACATCGCCGACTCCGGCAACACGGGATTCAGCACCGGCCCGCATCTGCACTTCGTCGTGCAGCGCAACCGAGGCGGCGCGATCATTTCGTTGCCGATCCAGTTCGAGGCTGCGAGCGGCGCGGCGATCGCCGTCCGCGCCGGCGAGCGGTACACCGCGTACTGAGACGGCTGGCGGCGTACGCGGTCCAGCGTGTCGCGCCGTCGCCGGCCGCGCACGAGGCCGCCGAGCATGCCTTCCCGAGACACGCCAAGACGCCGTCCCTGGGGCTCGTGTTCGCACATCCATGTGCGCACACGGTCCCGGGACGGACGCTCGGCGTCCTCGTGCGCGGCCGGCGACGGTCAGACGGCGTCGGTCGCGTCGCTCGCTGGGGCGAGCGCGGAGGTGAGCGCTTCGGGGGTGTCGATCGGCGCGCGGCAGGTGAGGCCTTCGCACACGTACGCGGTGCCTTGCTCGCTGCGCGAGGTGCGCTCCGCGAGCAGGCCGCGCAGGTTCTCGGCGTCCGTTGGGATCGTGAACGTGAGGCGGCGCATGTCGTAGTTCGCGTTGCACGCGGCGTGCCACGCGTCGAACGCGGTAGGCGGCGCGCGCACGACGACGATTTGCGGCGGCGCGAGCAGCGCGTCGAGCGCACGGAGCAACGTCGGGTGGCCTTCGGCGTAGCGCTCGAGCGAGTGCAACGCGGCGCGTACCGTGCGCTCCGCGGCGTCGAGGTAGCGTTGCTCGCCGAGCAGATGGCCGAGCGTAACGAGCACGTTCGCCGCGACGCCGTTACCGGCCGGCAGCGCCTCGTCGGCGAACGGTTTCGGCTTGTGGATCAGCGGCTCGTGATCGTTTGCAGTGAAGAAGAAGCCGCCGCGCTCGTCCTCGAAACGCGCGAGCAGCACGTCGGCGAGCGCGCAGGCGAGGTCGAGGTCGCCGTCGCGCCAGCGGCACTGGAGCAGCTCGAGCACGCCGGCCGCGAGCAGCGCGTAGTCGTCGAGATAAGCCGCAAACCGCGCGCGGCCATCCTTGTGCGCGGCCTTGAGCCGGCCGTCCTGCCAGAGCTCCGCGCGGATGAAGTCGAGCGCGCGCGTCGCGGCCTCCGCGTAGTCGGGCCGCGCCAGTCGCCGCGCGGCGCGCGCGAGCCCGCAGATCATGAGCCCGTTCCACGAGGTGAGGATCTTCTCGTCGCGCCCGGGCCAGACACGGCGCGTGCGCGCGGCGAGCAGCTGGGCGCGCGCGGCATCGAAGAGCGCGATCGCTGCCTCCGCGTCTAGGCCGATCTCCGTACCCGCGGCGGGTGGCTCGACCGGCAGATGCAGATGCCAGGATCGATGCTCGAAGTTCGGCGCGGTCGGCGTGCCGTCCGCGTTCGTGAGGCCGAGCACGCGTTTCGCGAGCCGACTCTCGTTCGCCGGCAGCAGAGAATCGAGCTCCGCCGGCGTCCAGACGTAGAACTTGCCTTCCTCGTGCTCCGAGTCCGCGTCGAGCGTGCAGTAGAAGCCGCCGTTCGGCGCTTGCATGCCGCCGATGCACCCAGTCCGCGGTCTCGACAGCGATGCGGCCATAGAGCGGCATGATGGTGGCCGCGAACGTCTCCGAATAGAGCGACAGCAGCGCTGCGTTGTCGTACAGCATCTTCTCGAAATGCGGGATCGACCATTCGCGATCGACGCTGTAACGAAAGAACCCGCCGCCGAGCTGGTCGTAGAGGCCGGCGAGCGCCATCCGATCGAGCGAGTGCATGACGATCGTGAGCATCTGCTCGGCGGCCGCGACGCGGTCTGCGTCGGTCGTGCCGCGGCCGAGCCGCTGCGCCTCCATGAGCAGCAGCTCGAGCGCCGTCGCGTGGGGAAACTTCGGCGCGCCGCCGAAGCCGCCGTGCTCGCGGTCATGGCTCGCGGCGAGCCGCTCCACCGCGCGCTCGATCGGCGCGCGCGACAGCGGTGCGAAATCGTCCGCGCCGCCAGTCGTGATCTGCTCGAAGCTCGTCCGCGAGCCTCGCGCCGTGCTCCCGAATCGCGACGCGGTTCGTGCGGTAGTAGTTGGCGACGGCCTCGAGCACCTCGCGGAATGCGGGCATTCCGTAACGGCGATCCTTCGGAAAATACGTGCCCGTGTAGAACGGCACGTGGTCGTCCGGGGTGAGGAACACCGTGAGCGGCCAGCCGCCGGCGCTGGCCTGTGCTGAGCTGGTGGGCGGCCATGTAAACCTTGTCGAGATCGGGGCGCTCCTCGCGATCGACCTTGACGTTCACGAAGAGGTCGTTCATGAGCTTCGCGGTGGCTTCGTCCTCGAACGACTCGTGCGCCATCACGTGGCACCAGTGGCACGCGGAATAGCCCACCGAAAGCAGGATCGGTTTGTCCGCGTCCTTCGCCGCCGCGAGCGCCGCGTCGTCCCACGGCTGCCAGTGCACCGGGTTGCCGGCGTGCTGGAGCAGATACGGGCTCGTCTCTTCGTTCAGCCGATTGCGCATCGGCACACTATCGGCGAGCGACGCTCAAGCTGCAATCCGCCATGCGGCGCGCGTAAACTAATGCGTCGTCCGCAACGACGATCCGCGAGGTGCGAAGAGGCTCGTGTTCCACTATCCCGAATTCAATCCCGTCGCATTCTCGCTCGGTCCGCTCCAGGTGCGCTGGTACGGGATCATGTACCTCGCCGCGTTCCTGCTCGTCTGGATTGGCTTGCGCATGCGCTCGACGCAGCCGTGGAGCAAGGTCAAGCCGATTAACGTCGACGACGTCGTGTTCTACGGCGCGCTCGGCGCGATCGTCGGCGGCCGCATCGGCTACATGCTCGTCTACGCGCACCAGGAGTTGCTCGCGGATCCGCTCAGCATCTTCACCGTGTGGAAGGGCGGGATGTCGTTCCACGGCGGCTTGAGCGGCGTGCTGGTCGCGATGTGGCTCTACGGCCGCACGCGACGGGCATCAGGTTCTTCGACCTCACCGACGCGATCGCGCCGTGGTGCGCCGGCGGCATCTTCTTCGGCCGCATCGGCAACTTCATCAACGGCGAGCTCTGGGGCAAGGTCACGAGCCCCGACGCGCCGTGGGCCGTGCTCGTGAACGGCGAGCCGCGGCATGCGAGCCAGCTCTACGAGGCGTTCCTCGAAGGCCTCGTGCTGTCGTTCGTGCTCTGGTTCTACACGCGCAAGCCGCGGCCGACCGCGGCCGCGTCGGGGCTGTTCCTGATCCTATACGGCGTGTTCCGGATCCTGATCGAGTTCGTCCGCGTGCCGGACGAGCAGCTGGGCTACCTCTCGCTCGGCTGGGTCACGATGGGTCAGATCCTGTCGCTGCCGATGGTGATCGCTCGGCGCGATCATGCTTCACGCTCGCGCTGCGCAAGGGGCTCGACGAGGACAGCGCGCCGACAGCGGACACGCCACCCGCCCGCGGCGCAATGCCGAAGAAGGCCGGCTAGACGGGATGCGGCAGTATCTCGATCTGCTGCGGACGATCCGCGAGACCGGCGCTCGCAAGGACGACCGCACCGGCACGGGCACGCTCAGCGTGTTCGGCCATCAAATGCGCTTCGATCTCGACGAGGGCTTCCCGGTCGTCACGACGAAGAAGCTGCACCTGCGCTCGATCATCCACGAGCTGCTCTGGTTCTTGAACGGCGACACGAACGTCAAGTATCTGCACGATCACGGCGTCACGATCTGGGACGAGTGGGCCGACGAGAACGGCGATCTCGGGCCGATCTACGGCGCGCAGTGGCGAGCGTGGGCGACCGCAGACGGCCGACACATCGACCAGATGCAGCGCGTGCTCGACCAGATCGCGCAGGGATCCGAGCTCGCGGCGGATCATCGTGAGCGCCTGGAACGTCGGCGAGCTCGAGAAGATGGCGCTCGCGCCGTGTCACACGCTCTATCAGTTCCACGTCGCGCACGGGCGATTGTCGGTGCAGGTCTACCAGCGCAGCGCCGACGTGTTCCTCGGCGTGCCGTTCAACATCGCTTCGTACGCGCTGCTGCTGCACCTGATCGCGCAGCAGACGAATCTCAAGGCCGGGCGAGCTCATCTGGACCGGCGGCGATTGCCACCTGTACCTGAACCACCTCGAGCAGGCGGACGAGCAGCTCGCGCGCGAGCCGCTGCCGCTGCCGAAGCTCGTGATCAAGCGGCGGCCCCCGAGCCTGTTCGAGTATCGCTACGACGACTTCGAGATCGTCGGCTACCGTTCGCACGCCGCGATCAAGGCGCCGATCGCGGTATAGCCGCTCGGAGCGTCGATCGGAGATCCGAAATGGTCGGTGGCGCTTCCGCGGAAGCGTCGGCGCACCGGCACGGTGCAAAATCCCTCCGCGGAGGATCGGAAGACGCCCGCGCTTCAGTCCTGCGCCTTGTCCGCCGGCGCCGCCATCGGCAACGGGCCGGCGGGCCGCGAGCTTCGTCGGCTGCACTTTGAAGAGCCGCAGGATCACGACGAAGAACACCGGGACGAACAGAATGCCGAGCAGCGTCGACGCGACCATGCCGCCGACCACGCCGGTGCCGATCGCGTTCTGCGCGCCCGAGCCCGCGCCGTTCGCGAGCGCGAGCGGTAGCACGCCGAACGAGAACGCGAGCGAGGTCATCACGATCGGCCGGAAGCGCGTGCGCGCGGCGAGCACGACCGAGTCCTTCAGGCTCTGGCCGCGGTCGAAGTTCTCTTTCGCGAACTCGACGATCAGGATGGCGTTCTTCGCCGCGAGACCGATCGTCGTGAGCAGGCCGACCTGGAAGTAGACGTCGTTCGAGAAGCCCGCGCAGCCAGGTCGCGAGCAGCGCGCCGAGCACGCCGATCGGCACCACGAGCAGCACGGCGATCGGGATCGACCAGCTCTCGTAGAGCGCCGCGAGGCACAGGAACACGACGATCGTCGAGATCGCGTAGAGCAGCGGCGCCTGCGAGCCCGCCAGCTTCTCCTCGAACGACAGGCCCGGTCCACTCGAGGCCGACGCCGGCCGGCAGCTTGCCGACGAGGCTCTCCATGATGTCCATCGCCTCGCCCGAGCTGCTGCCCGGCGCCGGGCTGCCCTGGATCTCGTACGCCGGCACGCCGTTGAATCGCGAGAGCTTCTGCGGGCCGTACGTCCATTTCGCGGTCGCGAACGCGGCGAACGGCACCATGCCGCCGCTCGCAGTTGCGCACGTACCAGTTGTTCAAGTCCTCGGGCTGCATGCGCGAATTCGGCTCGCCCTGCACGTACACGCGCTTCACGCGGCCGTGGTCGATGAAGTCGTTCACGTAGCTCGAGCCCCAGGCGGCCGAGAGCGTTTGGTTGACGTCGGCGAGCGACAAGCCCGAGCGCGCTCGCCTTCTCGCGGTCGATGTCGACCTTGACCTGCGGCGCGTCCTCGACTCCGTTCGGCCGCACCGCGACGAGCGCCGGATTCTTGCCGGCCTCGCCGAGCAGCTGATTGCGCGCCGCGAGGAACTCGTCGTGGCTGAGGCCGCCGCGGTTCTGGAGCATCATGTCGAAGCCCGTCGCGTTGCCGAGCTCCATGACGGCCGGCGGCGCGATCGCGAGGATCACCGCGTCGCGGACGGTCGAGAAGTACCGCGTCGCGCGCGTCGCGAGCGCCTGCACCGACTGCGACGCCTTCTTGCGCTCGCTCCAGTCCTTGAGCTTCACGAACACGAGGCCGGAGTTCTGGCCGGTGCCGGCGAAGTTGAAGCCGACGACCGTGAACACGCCGTCGACGATGTCGCTCTCCTTGGTCGAGGAAGTAATCCTGCGCCGCGTCGAGCGCGACTCCAGGTGCGCTCCTGCGACGCGCCCGGCGGCGCCTGCACTTGGCCGTAGAGAATGCCGGCGTCCTCGTCGGGTATGAACGACGTCGGCAGCCGCGCGTAGAGCAGCGCGACGGCCGCGATCACCGACGGCGTAGATCGCGAGCATCCGCGCGGGCCGGCGCAAGCCGAACGCGACGCCGCGGTCGTAGCCGCGCGTGCTCGCGCCGAACGCGCGGTTGAACCAGCCGAACGGGCCGCGGCGTCGAGTGGTGCTCGCCGTGCAGAGGCTTCAGCATCGTCGCGCACAGCGCCGGCGTCAGGATCAGCGCGATGAGCACCGACAGCGTCATCGCCGACACGATCGTGATCGAGAACTGCCGGTAGATCACGCCGGTCGAGCCGCCGAAGAACGCCATCGGCACGAACACGGCCGCGAGCACGAGCGCGATGCCGATCAGCGCGCCGGTGATCTGGCGCATCGACTTGCGCGTCGCGTCCTTCGGCGACAGGCCGCTCCTGCACCATCAGCCGCTCGACGTTCTCGACGACGACGATCGCGTCGTCGACGAGCAGGCCGATCGACAGCACCATGCCGAACATCGTGAGCGTGTTGATCGAGTAGCCGAAGCGCCGAGAGCACGCCGAACGTGCCGAGCAGCACGATCGGCACCGCGATCGTCGGGATCAGCGTCGCGCGCAGGTTCTGCAGGAACAGGAAGATCACCACGAACACGAGGCCGATCGCCTCGACCAGCGTGATCACGACGTCCTCGATCGACATGCGCACGAACGGCGTCGTGTCGAGCGGGAACACGGCTTCGAAGCCGGGCGGATAGAACGGCGCGAGCCGGTCGAGCGTCTTGTGGATCGCGTTCGACGGTGTCGAGCGCGTTCGCGCCGGTCGCGAGCCGGATCGCCGATGCCGGCGGCCGGCTTGCCGTTGTACTTGATGTCGCGGAGCATAGTTCTCGGAGTTCGATCGCGACGCGTGCGACGTCGCCGAGCTTCAGCTGCGAGCCGTCCGGATTCACGCGCACGAGGATCTGGCGGAACTCCTCGGGCGTCGACAGGCGCGTCGGGCCGATGATCGCGGCGGTGATCTGCTGGCCCGGCACCGCCGGCAGGCCGCCGATCTGCCCGGCCGACACCTGCACGTTCTGCGCCTTGATCGCGGCGACGATGTCGCCGCTCGTCAGCCCGAAGTTGTTGAGCTTGTCCGGGTCGAGCCAGATGCGCATCGCGTACTGCGAGCCGAACAGCTGCACGTCGCCGACGCCGGGCGTGCGATTGAGCGGGTCGAGGATGTTGGTCGCGACGTAGTCGCCGATGTCCTCGCTCGACATGCTGTCGTTCGCGGAGATGAAGCCGAGCACGACGAGGAAGTTGCGCGTCGGCTTGTTCACGCGGATGCCCTGCTGCTGGACCTCCTGCGGAAGCAGCGGCATCGCGAGCTGGAGCTTGTTCTGCACCTGCACCTGCGCGATGTCGGGATTCGCGCTCTGCGTGAACGTGAGCGTGATCTGCGCCGTGCCGTCCGAGTTGCTGTCCGACGTGATGTAGTCGAGGTTGTCGATGCCGTTCAGCTGCTGCTCGATCACCTGCACGACCGTGTCCTGCACGGTCTGCGCGGACGCGCCCGGATAGTTGACGTTGATCGCGACTTGCGGCGGCGCGATGGTCGGGTATTGCATGACGGGCAGCCGCACGGCGGCGATCCCGCCCGCGAGCATCAGCACGATCGCGAGCACCCACGCGAAGACGGGACGGTCGATGAAGAATTGCGAGATCACGGGACGCTCTCAGCGCTGCGCGACGCCGGCTGCCGCTTGGCCGCCTGCGCTCGATTGCTCTCCGGTGCAGCTCGACGGGCTTCACCTCCGTGCCGGGCCGCACTTTCTGGAGCCCGTCGAGGATCACGCGCTCGCCCGCGTGCAGGCCGGTGTCGATGAGCCAATCGTTGCCGATCACGCGCGCCGTCGTGATCATCCGCTCCGCGACGCGGTTGTCGTCGCCGACGACGAGCACGACCGCGTCGCCGCGCTGGTTGCGCGTGACGCCGCGCTGCGGCACCAGCAGCGCCTCGCTCTTCATCGCCTGAGTGAGCTGCGCGCGCACGAACATGCCGGGCAGGAGCTCGCGCTGCGGATTCGGGAACAGCGCGCGCAGCACCACCGCGCCCGTGCTCGGATCGACCGAGACCTCGGCGAACTGCAGCTTGCCGTGCTCGGCGTAGTCGCTGCCGTCCTCGAGCGTGAGACTCACCTCGGCCTCGTTCTTCTCGTCGCGCTGGAGCTCGCCGCTCGCGAGCGCGCGCTGCAGCTTCAGCATATCGACGCTCGACTGCGTGATGTCGACGTAGATCGGATCGAGCTGCTGGACGAGCGCGAGCGGCGTCGACTGCTGCGACGTCACGAGCGCGCCTTCGGTCACGAGCGAGCGGCCGATTCGGCCCGCGATCGGCGACAGCACCTGGCAGTAGACGACGTTGATCCGGGCGCTCTCGACTTGGGCTTTCGCGGCCGCGACGTCCGCCTCCGCGGCGCTGAAGCCCGTGACCGCGTCGTCGTAGGCCTGTTGGCTCACGAGGTTGTTCTCGCGCAGCGGCCCGTACCGGTCCTGAAGCAGCTTGGCCTTGTCGCGATTCGCCTGTGCGCGTTGCAGCGCCGCCTCGGCCGAGCGCAGTGCGGCGGTGTAGCTCGACGGATCGATCTGATAGAGCTGCTCGCCGACGCGCACGTCGCTGCCTTCCGCGAACAAGCGTTTCTGAACGATGCCGGAGACCTGTGGCCGGACCTCGGCGACGCGATACGCAACCGTGCGGCCGGGCAGCTCGTCGACGATGCCGACGCTGCGCGTCGCGAGAGTGATCACACCGACCTCGGTCGGGCCCTGCGGGCCCGCCGGCGCCTTCGCGCCGCTGCAGCCGAAGAGCGCGCCCGCGAAAGCGACGACGGCGATCCAAGTCCCTTTGCGGATCACGTTCGGAGTTCCTTCTGCTAAGTCTCTTCGCGGCCGTTCTCGAGCATGCGCCTCAAGAAGTCCGTGAGGGTTGAGATCTCTTTGTCGCTGAAGCCGCGCAGGTGGCGCTTGAGCTCCGCATTGATGAGCGGTTGTATCTCGTCGCCCGCGCGCCGGCCCTTGTCGGTGAGCTCGAGGTGCACGACGCGCCGGTCGTCGTTGCTGCGCCGCCGGCGCAACAGCTGCTTCTCCTCGAGCCGGTCGAGCATCCGTGTCATCGCGCTGCAGTTGACGTTGCTTTCGCGCGCGAGCGCGGCGACCGTGTCGGCGCGCTGGAGCAGCAGCAGCAGGATCGGCTCCCACTGCATCGCGGTGAGCTCGAGCGGCTGCATGTGCTGATCGACGCCGCGCACGAGCGACGAGAACACTTGCTTGATCAGCCGGCCGACCGCGCGAAACGCCGGCTCGGTAACGGCGGCGGAACGTTCGATTGCGGGCCGGGAGCTCATGAGCGGGAGTGTGAAGAGGCGGCGGCGGGGCCGGGTCATCAATTTACTGCCATAGCAATATTTGTCAAGGCAAATACCTGTTGGGCGCCGTGATAGCCGAGTGAGTACCGGCACCGCGTCTCGAAGTCGCGTGGGCGGCGCGACGCGTTGTTATACGCTGCAGCTCGGCCGCTTCTTGGGGGCTAGGAGCGTGGAAGCTCGTTATCCGATGGCTCGCCGCGGCGGGCTGTTTCTCGTGGCTGTAGGCGCGGGGCTTGATCGCGGCGATCGCGCTCGGCCGCGACACGCTCGTGAGCTACCCCGTCTTCTTCGCGGGCCTCGGTCTCGCGATCTTGTCGCTGTTCGTGTCGGGTCGGCTGTCGGACGGACGGCCGACGCGTGCACAGCTCCTCGCGCTTGCGGCTGCGCTCGTGCTCGAGGCCGTGCTGTTCGCGCTGCTCCCACGCGTGCTGCCGCCCGGCACTCCTGAGCGCGTGCGCTGGCTTTGGGTATTGATGATCGTCGGCGTGCACTTCCTGCCGATGGCCGTGTCTTTCGGGCCGCTGTTCTTGCTGCTCGGTGGCGCGTGCATCTCGAACGCGGCGCTCGGTCTGCTGCTGCCCGAGGTCCCGTTCGGACTGTTCGGCTTCGTCGATGGCGCGCTCAAGGTCTTCGTCGGCGTCGGCTCGCTCCGGGCGCCGCCCGCGAGCGTAGCGCCGCCGGTCTGACGCGAGCGCGGGAATGTTGCAAGAAACGGTAACGCTGCGGTCGCGGTCGCCACCGCAATCGTTGTACGCTGTCGGCTCGCCTTCACAAGATTGCTCGATGACTTCGCGCTTCACGCTCGACGCCGACCTCGACCTCGCGCTACGCCTCGCCGACGCCGCGCGCGAGATTTCGCTCGCGCGTTTTCGCGGCTCGTTCCAGAAGCGCCTCAAAGCCGATGGCAGCATCGTGACGGAGGTCGACGAGGCGGTCGAGGACGAGCTCCGCGAGCTGCTCGCGCGCGAACGTCCGGCCGACGCGATCCTCGGCGAGGAACGCGGCGCGAGCGGCTCCGGAGAGCGCCGCTGGATTATCGACGCGATCGACGGAACGCTGAGCTTCGCGGCCGGCAAGACCGGTTGGGGCACGTTGATCGCGCTCGAGGTCGCGGGGCACGTCGTCGTGAGCGTCTGCGATGATCCGCCGATCGATCGGCGCTACTGGGCCACGAAAGGCCGTGGCGCGTTCAGGGCCGACGCGGCAAAGAAGCCGGTCCGCTTGCAGGTCACGAGCAACCGCGAGCTCGCCCGCGCGCGCAGCTTCGTCCCGCCGCCCGAGTGGGTGCGCGGCGACGAGGCGCAGGCGATGGCCACTGCGCTCGCGGCCGCGACGCAGCCGACGGCCGCGGACGATCATCCCGCGCTGCAGGTCGCTTTCGGCGGCTACGACCTCGCGGTGTTCTTCATGGCGGGGCCGTGGGACCTCGCGGCGCCGGCGCTAGTCGTCGAGGAGGCCGGCGGCCGGTTCACCGATTTGAACGGTTCGGGCACGCTGACCGCCGGAGCGATATTCTCGAACGGTGCGCTGCACGACGCGACGCTCGACTGTCTGCGCGCCGCACGCGCGCGCTAGCGCCATGCCGGTTCGCGCGTTCGATCACTACAACTTGCGCGCGCCGCGCGCGCTGCTCGACGACCTGTGCGCGTTCTATCGCGACGTCGTCGGCCTCACCGTGGGTCCGCGGCCGCCGTTTCGCCGCTTCGGCTATTGGCTCTACGCGGGCGAGCGCCCCGTGCTGCATCTCGGTGAAGCCGACGCGGGCGAGATCTGCGAAACGCAGGTCTCGAGCACGTTCAATCACGCATCGTTCGATTGCACCGGCAAGCACGAGTTCGAGGCTCGGCTCGCGGGGCGCGGCATCGAGTACCGGACCGCAAGCGTGCCGCTCACGGGTCAGGCGCAACTTTTTTTCCGGGACCCCGCAGGCAACGGCGTCGAGCTGCAGTTCGCGGGCGAAGAGGACGACGCTGCGCCAAGCGCGCGGCCGGTTCGCGGGGCATGAGGCGGCGTAACCGGATGCGCGCGGCGCTCGGGTGCGCCGTGCTGCTCGGTACGGCGCTCCAGGCCGCGGCCGACGCCGCGGATCCCACGGACACGCCCGCCGGCCTGTCGATCGTCTGGCGAATGCCTGGCCATCGAGTCGAGCGCGGTGCGACCGGCGACGTGCTCAACGCGTTCTCCCCCGACGGCCGCTACGTCGCGATCCACGATTCGCGCCGCGTGCGCGTGGTCGAGGCGCGCAGCGGCAAGCCGGTGCACGACTTCAGGCTCGATCCGTCGTCAGTCATGCCGTTTTCGCTCGCCGTGTCCTCGAGCGGCAATGTGGCGCTCGGCATCATGGGGAACGCCGAGGTTTTCGAGGCCGGCAAAGATCCGGTGCGCCATTGGTGCGACGGGGCGTGCGGTGCGATAACGGCCGTCGCGTTCTCGCCCGACGAGCGATTCCTGGCGTTCCAAGGTACGCGCGGGCTGCCCGACTGGCGCAGCGGGCTCGGTGGTGTCGTGAGCGTCGTCGACCTCGCGCGCGGCGAGCCGGTGAGCCTCGATGCCGTCGCCTCGATCGCGCAAGTGACCTTTTCGCCGGACGGCGGGAGCTTTCGTGCGATGAGCATCACGCAGATCGACGACCGACAGACGTTCGGCGTCCGCGTTTGGAGCACGGCCGACTGGCACCTCACGCGCAACATCGTCGGTTCGAAGCGCACGATGCGCCGCGTCGCTCCGCTCGGCCCGGTCCCCTACGCCGGCGTGTCGATGAACGAAGGCCACATCGAAGCGCGCGATCTCGCGACCGACCGCGTGCTGTGGTCGGTGCCGCTCGTGCCGCCCGACGCCGACGGCGCGGCCGCGGCGCCGGAGTCGGTGAACCTCGATCTCGTCGAAATCTCGCCTACAGCTGAGTTCGTGCTGAGCTACGAGGCGCCGAAAGCCTACGACGCGACCGGCCTAGCTAAGGGCGTGATCGTGATCCGGCGCGCGGCGGACGGCGAGGTCGAGGCGCTCTACGACGCCCCGCGCGTGAGCGACCTCACGATTGCGCCCGACGGCAAGACGTTCGCATACAGCACGGCGACGGGTCAGACGTACACCGCCGTCGCGCGCGTGCCGCTCTAGACCCTGCTGAAGAATGGTCAAGGCTGGACCGGCCCCGAGCGGCCGGGTGTATCTTTCCGGCCCTATGATCCCAGGGTCCGAAAACCGTGAGCCGCGCCGTATGGCAGGCAAGCGCGCCGTCGTCTGGACGGCCGTCGCGCTGCTGTCCGTCGCTGCGATCGGCGCGACGGCGGTCATACGGCGGGGCACGGCAGACGACGCGTTCTACGCGCAGTGGGGCGTGGACCGCGCTCATCTTCCTTACAGCGCGACCGCCGACTCGCGCCGCGACATCGCCGACGCGAAGGCGCGCGCCGCGGCCAACGGCAAGATGGTGATGGTGACATTCGGCGCGAACTGGTGCCCGGACTGTCTCACGCTGCACAAGGATCTCGAGGACCCGGTCACGCGCGAATACGCGAACGGGAAGTTCGAAATGGTCAACGTCGACGTGGGCGAGTTCGACAAGAACGCTGCCGTTGCGCGCGAGCTCGGCGTCGCGCCTGTCAACGGAATTCCTCTTGCGGTGTTCTTTTCCTCCGACGGCCGTCCGATCTGCGATACGCGCCGCGGCGAGCTCGAGCCGTCGCGTCATTACACGTCGAGCGAGATCCTCGATTTTCTGAAGGAAGTCGCCGACCATCGGCGCGTCGTGAATCCGGACCAGCGGCAGTAGGCCCGCTCGCCCCACGGCGAGCCAACCGTGAGGCGCCTCCGATGTTCAAGATCGACGACACGACCGCGCTCCGTTTGCTGCGCGCGGAAGACGCCCCCGAGCTCTTCGCGGTCACCGATACCAATCGCAAGCACCTGCGCGCCTGGTTGCCGTGGGTCGACGCCGTGCTCGCCGAGGTCGACTCGGCGACGTTCATCGAGGCCACGGTCGCGCAGCGCGAGGCTGGGCGCGGGCCGACGTTCACCATCCTGCGCGACGGAGCGATCGTCGGCATTGCGGGCTTCAGGCCGATCGATGGCGTGAACCGCGTCGGGGAGATCGGCTACTGGCTCACGGCGGCCGCCCAGGGCGGCGGCACGATGACGGAGTGCTGCCGCCTTCTCGTGCGCTACGCGTTCCTCACGCTCGACCTGAACCGCGTCGAGATCGCGGCCGCGACCGGCAATCAACGCAGCCGTGCGATCCCCGAGCGGCTCGGGTTCAAGCTCGAGGGCGTGCTTCGCGAGCGCGAGGACCTGTACGGCACGTTCGTCGATCACGCGATCTACTCGCAGCTCCGCAGCGAATTCGACGCGCTGCTCTGACCGCACTCCGTCATTCCCCGCTTGAACCCGGAGCCGCTGGTTTGCGAAGCTACGCCGCCATGTCCGACGCAATTGATAACCGAGGCTCCCCAAGATCCGCTCAAGTTCCGCCGGCTGCGCCGCGGCGCGCGCGCGCGATCGTCTGGCTCGCAGTGGGGCTCGTCGTGGCGGCCGCGGCCGGTGTCGCGGCGTGGGCGCAGCTCGCGCATCGCGGCCCGCAGCTGTATGGGTTCAAGGTCGTCGCGGCGTATCCACACGATCCGGCTGCATACACTCAAGGGCTCGTGATCGACCACGGGCGGCTGTACGAAGGGACGGGGCAATACGGCGCATCGTCGATCCGGCGAGTGGACCTCGCGAGCGGCCGCGTCGAGAAGATTCACCCGATCGATCGCGAGTACTTCGGCGAGGGCATCACGATTCTTGGCAACAAGCTCTACGAGATCACTTGGAAGAGCGGGCTCGCGTTCGTTTACGACCTCGATACCTTCAATGTGGTGCAGACATTCCAGTATCCGACCGAGGGTTGGGGGCTAACGCACGACGGCGAGCATCTCATCATGAGCGACGGCACGGCGACGCTTCGCTTCCTCGATCCCATGACTTTCAAGTCGCAGCGTGAAATCACGGTGCACGACGGCGACGAGCCGATTGCGAAGCTCAACGAGCTCGAATTCGTCGAGGGCGAAATCTGGTCGAACGTCTGGTACGACGACCGGATCGCACGCATCTCGCCGGCCGACGGGCGCGTGGTCGGCTGGATCGATCTCGCCGACATCTATCCGCACTCTGCGCGCCGCGGCGACGATGTGCTGAACGGCATCGCGTACGACGCGGCCTCGCGCAAGATCTACGTGACGGGCAAGAACTGGCCCCAGCTGTACCAGATCGACGTGATCCGGCGGTGACCCCCGCGTTCGCGGTAGTGTAGAGTCCGAAGGACCCGTCGAGCAGCACGCTTGCAGCGCGAGCGCCCGACATCGCGAACTAGAGGTTAGCGTCTCACGAATGGATGTCCTCACGTCGGCATTCGAAGCATTCCTGCACATCGACCGCCATCTGCTCGATCTCTCGATGACCTATGGGGCTTGGATCTACGCGATCCTGTTCCTGATCGTGTTCTTCGAGACCGGCGTCGTCGTCACGCCGTTCCTGCCCGGCGACTCGCTGCTGTTCGCCACCGGCGCGCTGGCCGCCGCCGGCGTCCTCGACCTCGGCGTGGTGCTCATGCTGCTCAGCGCCGCGGCGATCATCGGCGACAACATGAACTACTGGATCGGACGCGGCGTCGGCCCCCGCGTGTTCACCGAAGACCGCCGTTGGTTGAAGCGCGAATACCTGCTGCAGACGAAACGCTACTACGAGAGGCACGGCGGCAAGACCGTCGTGCTCGCGCGTTTCATGCCGATCGTGCGCACGTTCTCACCGTTCGTCGCGGGAATCGGCCGCATGAGCTACCCGCGCTTCCTCGCCTTCGACATCGGCGGCGGGATATTCTGGGTCTGCGGATTCGGTTTGCTCGGCTATTTCTTCGGCAATGCGCCGGTCGTCAAACAGAATTTCGGGCTCGTGATCGTTGCGGTCATCTTGTTGTCGCTCGTACCGATCTTGGTCGAAGTCTTGAGGGCACGATCGGAGCGCGTCTGAATCTCGCGCGCCGGCCGAGGAAACCGAGCGCGACGGAGCTCGAGGGGTAGGGGAGTACGGTCCAATGGCGAAGGGTCTCGCGCGCCTGTTCGCGCGCAAATCGGTCGAGCAGATGCACGCCGAGCACGAGCACGGCGAGCTCAAGAAATCGCTCGGCGCGTTCAACCTCGTGCTGCTCGGCATCGGCTGCATCATCGGCACCGGCATCTTCGTGCTGACCGGCCGCGCCGCAGCGCAATTCGCCGGGCCGGCGATCATGATCTCGTTCGTGATCACCGGCACGCTCTGCGCGCTCGTGGCGCTTTCCTACGCCGAGCTCGCGTCGGCGATCCCGGTGTCCGGTTCGGCCTATTCGTATTCCTACGCGTCGATGGGCGAGCTCGTCGCGTGGATCATGGGCGTGCTGCTGGTGCTCGAGTACGGGCTCGCGGCGTCGACGGTCGCGGTCGGCTGGTCGGGCTACGTGACGAGCTTCCTGCACGATCTCGGGCTCAACGTCCCGCCCGAGCTCCGCGGCGCGCCCGACACGCCGGTCAGCGACTTCGTTTACGGGCGCGACGGCCGGCGACCGGCGTCGTGAACCTGCCGGCTGTCATCGCGATCGCCGCCGTGACCGGGCTGCTCGTGCTCGGCGTCTCGGAGTCGGCGCTCGTCAACAACGTCGTCGTCGCGATCAAGCTCACGGTCGTCGTCGCGTTCATCGTGATCGGCGCGTTCTACGTGAACGCGCATCTTGGTCGCCGCTGATCCCGCCGCTCGATCCGCCGCCGCCTGCCGGGCAGAGCTCGGGCATTTGGAGCGAGATCGGCGCGCGCTCTGGGACGTGCTGACCGCGCAGAACACCGGCAAGTACGGCGTGCCGGGCATCATCACGGCGCGCCGCGACGATCTTCTTCGCCTACATCGGCTTCGAGGCCGTCTCGACCGCCGGCGCCGAGTCGCACAACCCGCAGCGCGACATGCCGATCGGCATCCTGGGCTCGCTGATCATCTGCACCGTGCTCTACATCCTCACGGCCGGCGTGCTCGTCGGCATCGTGCCGTACACGGACTTGAACGATGCGGCGCCGATCGCGAAGGCGGTCAACCAGATCGGACTGCCGTGGTTCGCCGTGCTCGTGAAGATCGGCGCGATCTGCGGCCTGTCGTCGGTGATGCTCGTGCTGCTCTACGGTCAGACGCGCATCTTCTACACGATGGCGCGCGACGGTTGATCCCGCCCGTATTCGCGCGCGTGCACACGAAGTTCAAGACGCCGTGGATCAACACGCTGATCGTCGGCGTGATCGCCGCCGCATTCGCGGGCTTCATGGGGCTCGACGAGCTCGCGAGCCTCACGAACGTCGGCACGCTGTTCGCGTTCTCGATCGTCTGCGTCACGGTCGTCTATCTGCGCTACACGCGGCCGGAGGTGCCGCGTCCGTTCAAGACGCCGCTGTTTCCGCTCACGCCGATTCTCGGCGCCCTGATGTGCCTGTTCCTGCTGATGTCTCTGATGGCTCGTCCGACCACGCGCAATTTCTTCATCGTCTATCTCCTCGGCGGCGTGCTGCTTTACTTCGTGTACGGGCTCTGGAACTCGAAGCTCGACAAAGGCCTCAGAGTGCCGGGTCACGAGGACGTGTCGCAAACGCCTCATCCGCGAATCGGCGCCTGATCGGCGCGCGCGCGATGCGCCCCGTGCGTCCTGGGCCGCACCGAGGACCGGCACGTGCCGCATGAAGTCGCGCTGATCACGACCATCGCCGCGGCGCTCGGGGTCGCGCTCGTGCTCGGTCTCGTCGCGGTGCAGCTCAAGCTGCCCGCGCTCGTGGGCTACCTCGTCGCGGGCGTCCTGATCGGCCCCGGAACTCCCGGCTTCGTCGCCGACGTGGAGCTCTCGCAGCAGCTCGCGGAGATCGGCGTGATGCTGCTGATGTTCGGCGTCGGGCTGCACTTCTCGGTCGAGGACCTGCTCGCGGTGCGCAAGATCGCGCTGCCCGGCGCCCTCGTGCAGATCGCCGTCGCGACCGCGCTCGGCGCCGGCGTCGCGCCTCGCGTGGGGCTGGCAGCTCGGCGGCGCGCTCGTCTTCGGCCTGTCGCTGTCGGTCGCGAGCACCGTCGTGCTGCTGCGCGCGCTCGAGAGCCGCGGCGCGCTCGAGACGCTCGAACGGCCGCATCGCGGTCGGCTGGCTCGTCGTCGAGGATCTCGCGATGGTGCTCGTGCTCGTGCTGCTGCCGGCGTTCTCGCCGTGGCTCGGCGGCGACGCAGCCGCCGCGCCCGAGCACCCGCTCGCGGCGGCGATCGCGATCACGCTCGGCCAGGTCGCGCTGTTCATCGCGTTCATGCTCGTGGTCGGCCGGCGCATATTTCCTTGGCTGCTTTGGCAGGTCGCTCGCACGGGCTCGCGCGAGCTCTTCACGCTCTGCGTGATCGCGGCCGCGGTCGGCATCGCGTACGGCGTCGGCCAAGCTGTTCGGCGTGTCGTTCGCGCTCGGTGCGTTCTTCGCCGGCATGGTGTTGCGCGAATCGGAGTTCAGCCACCGCGCGGCCGACGAGTCGCTGCCGCTGCGCGACGCGTTCTCGGTGCTGTTCTTCGTGTCGGTCGGCATGCTGTTCGACCCGCACATGCTGATCGACGAGCCGCTGCAGCGTGCTCGGCGTCGTCGCGATCATCGTGGTCGGGAAGACGCTCGCGGCGTTCGCGATCGTGCTCGCGTTCCGCTATCCGCTGCGCACCGCGCTCACCGTGTCGGCCAGCCTCGCGCAGATCGGCGAGTTCTCGTTCATCCTCGCGAGCCTCGGCGTGGCGCTGCAGCCTGCTGCCGGCGGAGGGCCAGAGCCTGATCCTCGCGGGTGCGCTGATCTCGATCGCGCTGAATCCGCTGCTGTTCGGTCTCGTCGAGCCGGCCGCGGCGCTGGCTCGGACGGCACCCGCGGCTCGCGGCGCCGCTCGAGCGTGCGCGCCGACCCGCTCGCCGAGTTGCCGGAGGCGGCCGCTCCGAGCAGGCTCGCGGGCCACGTGATCGTCGTGGGTTACGGCCGAGTCGGGGAGCGAGTCGAGCGGCGCGTTGACCGAGGCGCGGCGTGCCGCATGCGGTGATCGAGCAGAACCGCGAGCTCGTCGCTCGGCTCCGCGAGCGCGGGATTCCGGCGGTGTCCGGCAGCGCCACGGACGTCGCGGTGCTCGCGAAGGCGCACGTCGCAGCGGCGCGGATGCTCGTGCTCGCGATCCCGGACACGTTCGACGCGCGCAAGACGATCGAGGCGCGCGCGAACGATCGCGCCGCGGTTGAGCATCGTCGCGCGCGCGCACAGCGACGAGGAGGCCGCGCTGCTGCGCAAAGAGAGCGCAGCCGAGGTCTTGATGGGAGAGCACGAGCTCGCGCTCGGGATGACGCGGCGCGTGCTGGAACAACTGGAGAAGAAGACGCAATGAGCCTGGGGGAATTGACACTCGGCGCGCTCGCGCTCGCGATCGTGTTGAGCTGCACGTCGCGCTTGAACGTGGGACTCCTCGCGATCGCGCTCGCGTGGGTGATCGGCGTCTACTTCGGACACTTGCCGCTGCGCGAGGTCACGGCGGGCTTCCCGGTCGACCTGTTCCTCACGCTCGCGGGCGTGACGCTGCTGTTCAGCCAGGCGCGCGTGAACGGCACGCTCGACATCGTCGCGCACAACGCGGTGCGGCTGTGCCGCGGGCGCGTCGGGCTCGTGCCGATCATGTACTTCGTGCTCGGCGCGGCGCTCGCGTCAGCCGGACCCGGCAACATCGCGACGACCGGTCTGCTCGCGCCGATGGCGATGGCCACCGCGCTGCGGATGAACATCTCGCCGTTCCTGATGGCGATCATGGTCGGCAACGGCTGCAACTCGGGCTCGCTGTCGCCGCTCGCGCCGACCGGCATCATCGTGACCGGGCTCATGAACCGGATCGGGCTCGGCGGTCACGAGATCTACTCGTGGCTGTTCAACATGCTGGCGCACGCGATCGTCGCGTTCGCCGGGTATCTGATCTTCGGCGGCGCGAAGCTGCTCGTGCGCGCGGACCGCGTCGAGATGGCCGCCGAGCCCGTGCAGACGGCTCGACCGTCACCAGGGCATCACGCTCGGCATGATCGGCATGCTGATCCTCGGCGTGATCTTCGGCGGCTTCAACATCGGCATGGCCGCGTTCGCGGCCGCCGTGCTGCTGTCGCTGCTGCGCGCGGCCGACGACGGCGAGGCGATCAAGAAGATGCCGTGGAGCACGATCCTGATGGTCTGCGGCGTCACGGTGCTGATCGGCCTGCTCGAGAAGACCGGCGGCATGGAGATCTTCACGAACCTGCTGTCGAGCATCGCGACGCAGGCGACCGTGATCCCGTTCTTGGGCTTCATCATCGGCCTCGTGTCCGCGTACTCGAGCACGTCGGGCGTCGTGCTGCCCGCGTTCCTGCCGACGGTGCCGGGGCTCATCGAGAAGCTCGGCGGCGGCAACGCGCTGTCGATCGCGTCGACGATGAACATCGCGGGCCATCTCGTCGACGTGTCGCCGCTGTCGACCATCGGCGCGCTCTGCATCGCGGGCGTCCCCGCGGGCGAGCAGAGCCGGAAGCTCTTCAACCAGCTGCTCGCGTGGGGCTTGTCGATGACGGTGGTCGGCGCGCTGCTCTGTTGGATCCTGTTCGCGTGAGCGGCTCATCGGCCACCGTTGGCTCTCTCCTCGTCGCGAGCTGGCTTGCGTGCAGCGCCGTGGCGTCTGCTACAACCGTCGTGTTGCGAGACGGCACGGTGATCCAGGGTGAAGTGAAGTCGCTGCAAGACGGCGTCTACACCATCGAGACGGCTTCGGTGGGCACGCTGCACGTGCGTGCAGCAGACGTTCGCTCGATCGACGAGGACGGCAAGTCTCCGAGCACGTCCGGAGCCGGGCAACCGGCAAAGGGATCTTCGTCCGGAGTCGATCCGCTCGAGGCGGCGAAGTCGCAAATCATCGCTGATCCCAAGCTGCTTGCGACCGTATTGGCGTTGCAAAACGACCCGGAAGTGCTCGCGGTCCTCTCCGATCCGGAAGTCATGAAGGCGATCGCCGCGGACGACTACAACGCCCTCATGAGCAACCCGAAGATCGTAGCTCTGATGCAGAATCCGAAGGTGCGCGAGATCATCGAGGCGCTGCGCTAACGCGGCACTGGGGCGACGGGGTCTAGCCTCTATTCATGCCGCCGTTGTTTCACCCTAGGACGCCTGGCGACTTGCGGTTATGCCGCGACGCCGGAAACGGCACTGCGTCGTCGTTGCCCGCGGGTGCGTCGGTTACAGCTTGCCCGGGTCGCCGTGCACGATCTTGCCGTCGACGACCGTCAGCACCGAGTGGATCTTCTTGATCGCGTCGTCCGACACGGCCTTCGGATCGAAATAGTCGGCGGAGAGCACCACGAGATCCGCGTACTTGCCGGGCTCGATCGTGCCGAGCAGCTTCTCCTCGCCGAGGAACCAGCCGTTGGCCGCGGTGTACAGGTGGATCGCGTCGTTACGCTCGAGCGTCTGGCCCGCGTTGATGAGCTCGCCGCGCGCATTCTTGCCGGTTACGACGTAGTAGAGCCCTAGCCACGGGTTCATCGGCGAGATCTGCATGCCGTCGGAGCTCATGCCCATCGGGATGCCGGCTTCCTTCAGCATCTTGAACGGCGGCCCGTTCTGCTGCGCCGTGCCGCTGATGTAGCGCCAGCCGCCGAGCACGCTGACGCCGCCGCCGAGCGCCTTGAGCTTGTCGGCGTACTCGCGCGTGATGAACGGCACGTGCGCGACGACCCAGCGCAGCTGCGTGATGCCGGGTGCGGGCAGCGACGCGTTGATCTTCTCCCAGCCGTCGATGATCACCTTATAGTCGGCCGGCGTGAGCGAGTGGTTCTCGTTGCGCCAACCGGCTTCGGCGACGAGCTTCGTGCCGTTCTCCCACGCGGGCGTCGCGGCGCCGATGATCGCGCTGTCGCCCGCGGTGAACTCGCCGATGCCGACGGTCTTCAGCATGTCGGCGCCGAACTTCGGGAACACGTTCGCGAGCCGCGCCTTGAGGTGCGGCGTGTTCACGTCGGCTTCCATCGTCAGGAAATCGATGCGGTAACGGTTGATCAGCCGGCCCTCGTGAAAGAGCGCGAGCAGCGCGTCGTACACGTGGTATTCGTCGGCGTGCGCCGCGCCGTCGACGTCGTAGCCCGCGGCCGGGAATGCGCCTTCGTCGAGATGCGTCGTGACGCCGACGCTCGCGGCGTAACGCTGCGCGTCGAGCGTGCCGCGCTTCATGTCGTCGAGCGTCTGCAGCTGCCGCAGCGCGAACAGCGCTCGCGTCGTCGAGTTCGGCGTCTGGAAGCCGCCCGCGAGCGCGCCGTCCGCGCCGACCTCGATGCCTTTGCTCTCGAAGAACGCCTTGCCGAGGCTGTTCGTCACCGACGGGCCCGCGAACGACTGCTGGATGAACACCGGGTGGCTCGGCGTGACGGTGTCGAGCTCTTGCAACGTCGGGAAGCGCACGGGGGCGGGCGCGGGCGTGAATTGGTTGATGTCGAACCCGCCGATCGACGTGATCCACTCGCCGGCCGGCAGCGTCTTCGCTTTTTCGCCGAGCGTCGCAAGCACGTCGGCGATCGACTGTGCGTTCTCGAGTCGTGTGTCGTGTCCGGGCCGGAGTCCCAGCAGAACGACGTGGTTGTGATTGTCGATCAGGCCCGGAACGACGGTGCGTCCCTTCAGGTCGATCCGCTGGATGCACGGGCCGGGCTGCGTCTTGCCGCCCGGCGGCCGCGAAGCGGTTGCCGTCGGTCAGCACGCTCGAGACGACGCTGTCGCGCGGCGTCCATCGTGTGGATCTTGCCGTTCACGAGCAGCAGGCTGCGGCCGAGCGGGCAATCGGCGCTCGCGCTTGCGCCTTGCGCGAGGGCCGGCGCGGTGCCCCGAGCCCTGCGAGCCGAGCGGAGGGCGGCGGCGGGCAATGGCAGCGGCAGGTGTGAGTACGCGGATGTTTCGCGAGGCATTGTTCTTCGCCCCCTCGAATCGCCGCGATTGCGGTTGCCGCGTAGTAGAGACGTCCGAGCCGGCGTTGCAAGGCGGCGCGCAGCTCTGCGGTCTTGACGCTTTCAGCCGCGAACCTGCGCCGCTGGCGCGTGCCCGGCGCTAGATCGAGACCTGCCCGCGCGTCGCAAGGCCGCCCTCGCGAATGCACTTGCCTGCGCCCGCGGAAACTCTTTCTCAGACGGCACGCGGTCAGCGCCCGTCGATCAATTTCGCCAAGTCGAGGTCACGGAGAGGTTGCGGCCTCGATCGTCACATGCGCGGACGCTACATGCGAGATCGTCACATCGGGTGACAATCGTTGATGGAAGGGCTACGAGATGGCGCCTCCCGGTTCGCTCGGGGCGCCGCGCCGTCAAAGCTCCGTCTCGACGAGCCTTGCGGCGCGCGCGAAGTCCACGCCCGCGAGCGTCTCCGCGCTCGCGGTGAGCTCGCGCAGGATCCGGGCCTGCACCGCACCGCGCCGTTGCGCCTCCGCGTACGAGATCTCGGGATGGAACATCACCATCGAGTAGCGCGGTACGAAGCGCTCCGGGAACCGCCGCTCGAGCTCGAACGACAACGCCGCGCGGAGCTCGAATTTCGCGTCACGGACCTCGTCGCGCATCTCTTGATAGTTCTCGATCGCCATCTCGGCGATCGCGCGCGTGTTCGGCGCGCGGAGGCGCTCGAAGTCGGCGAACACCTCGGGCCAGCCGCCCGCGTCGTCGTCGGCGCGTTGCTCGAGCAGCTTGTCGAGCACGACGCAGTCCTCGAACGCTGCGTTCATGCCCTGGCCGTGGAACGGCACGATCGCGTGCGCGGCGTCGCCGATGAGCAGGGTTTTGTCGCGGCTCCACGGCCGGCACGTCACGGTGCCGAGCAGGCCGGTCGGATGGCTCGCGTAGTCGCGTTGCAGCGAAGGCATCAGCGGCATCGCGTCGGCGAACTCGCGCCGGAAGAAGTCGTCGACCGCGTCGTCGCCGACTGCCGCGAACGAGTTCTCGCCGGCGCGCGGCAGGAACAGCGTCGCGGTGAAGCTCTTGTCCGGATTCGGCAGCGCGATCAGCATGAAGCCGCCGCGCGGCCAGATGTGCAATGCGCTCGGCTCGAGCACGAACGCGCCGTCGCGTCCCGCCGGGATCGTGAGCTCCTTGTAGCCGTGATCGAGCAAGTGCTCGCGTGCCTCGATCGCGCCCGCTTCCGCGAGCGAGCGGCGCACCTCGGAGCCCGCGCCGTCGGCGGCGAACACGACGTCGAATTCGAGCGCCGTGCGCTCGCCTGCCGTTTCGACGATCGGGTCGCCAGACGAGGGGTCGACGTCGACGCAGCGCGTGTTGAAGCGGTATTCGACACCGTGCTGCTCCGCCGCGAGCCGGTAGAGCAGCGCGTTCAGCGCGGCGCGCGACACGGAGTAGATTTCCTCGGCTGCGCGCTGACCGTATGCGAGGAACCGCTGCTTGCCTTCAAGGTCGTGAACCATCCGCCCGCGCATCGGAATCATGAGGCCGCGCACGTCGTCGTCGACGCCCGCTCGCCGCAGCGCGTCGATGCCGCGCGCGGCGAGCGCGAGGTTGATCGAGCGGCCGCCGCCGACGTTCGTCGCAGTGAACCGCGCGCCGCGCTCGATCACGACCGGCTCGAAGCCGCGTTGTGCGAGCAGTATCGCGAGCAGGCTTCCGGCGGGGCCGCCGCCGATGATCGCAATGCGCCCGCTCGTCGCCGAGCTCATGCGTCGAGCGTGCGCTTCAGCGCGCGCACCGCGGCGTCCACGTCTTCGAATCGGTTGTAGAGCGGCACCGGCGCGAGCCGCAGCACGTTCGGCGGCCGCCAGTCCGCGACGACGCCGGCCGCGCGCAACCGCGCCGCGAATTCCGTCGCGCGCCGCGGCGGCGGATCGAATTGCAGCGCGACCTGCGCGCCGCGCCGCTCGGGATCCGCGGGCGTCAGGACTCGCGCGCGCGCGCCGAGCTCCGACTTCGAGCAGCTCGAGCAGACGGCTCGTGAGCCCGACCGACTTGCGGCGCAACCGAGCGAGGCCGGCGTCGGCGAACAGCGCGAGCGACGCCGCGAGCGGCGCGAGCGAGAAGATCGGAGGATTGCTGAGCTGCCAGGCGTCCGCGCCGCGCGACGGCGCGAACTTGGGCTCCATCGAGAAGCGCCGGCGCACGTCGTGGCCCCACCAGCCCTCGAAGCGCGGCAGACCGACGGCCGCCGCGGCGCTCCGGTGCACGAAGCAGCCGCCGACGGCACCCGGCCCCGCGTTGAGATACTTGTAGCTGCACCAGACGGCGAAGTCCGGCGCATCGCTGTGCAGCGCGAGCGGCACGTTGCCGATCGCGTGAGCGAGATCGAAGCCGATCGCGCAGCCGTGACGCCGCGCCGCGCGCGTGAGCTCGGCGACGTCGAGCCGCTCGCCGCTCAAGTACTGCACGCCGGGCAGGAGAATCAGTGCGATACGGTCGCCCTCGCGCTCGAGCAGCGCGTCGAGCCGCTCGCGGTCGAGCTCGAACGAGCCGCGCCGCGGATCCAAGCTCGAGCAACGCG
Organism: uncultured Gammaproteobacteria bacterium; assembly: GCA_963841645.1. Classification (GTDB taxonomy): domain Bacteria; phylum Pseudomonadota; class Gammaproteobacteria; order Steroidobacterales; family Rariloculaceae; genus FEN-1219. Next base: position 276,307 of record CAWJDS010000002.1, read on the forward strand.
TCGCGCGGGTCGAGCCCGTGGAAGCGCAGTTGCGATTGCACGGCGTAGCGATCCGAGGGGAACGCGTCGCGCTCGATCAGGATCTTGAAGCGGCGCTTGGTCGGGCGGAAGAAGCTCACGAGCATCAGATGCAGGTTCACGGTGAGCGTGTTCATCGCGACGACTTCGTCCGGCTTCGCGCCGACGAGCTTCGCGAGCGGAGCGCTGAAGCGTTCGTGATAGTCGAGCCAACCGGCCTCCGAACCCGGGAACGCGCCCGCCGAGGCGTCGCGGCGCGGCGGCGCGTCTGCGAAGTGGCCCTCGACGCCGAGCTCCGCCCAGCGCTCGAGCTCGGCGCCGACGCAGCGCGGTACCTCGCGCGGCATGAGACCGAGCGAGTGGCCGCAAAGGTACGTGAGCGTTCGGCGGCCGTCCTTCGGCAGCGCGAAGCGAGCGCGGAACGCGCGCAGCTCGTCGGCTGCGTCGAGCGTGCGGGCGGCCGCCGCGCCGCGGCCGAAGTCGCGCGCGCGCATCCGGCTATCTCGGCGGCATCACGGTGCCGCAGCGCTTGCAGGTTCGCGCCGACGTGCTCGCGTAGAAACGCTCGAACACGGGCGGCAGGTCCTTCACGATGTCCCCGACGTGCAGGAACTCCTCGTGCAGCTTGTTCGCGCAGCGCGGGCAGAACCACATGAAGCCGTCGAGCTCTTGCGGCGCGCGCTTGCGCTCGACGACGATGCCGACGGTGTCCTTGAAGCGCTGCGGCGAGTGCGGCACGCGCGGCGGCAACAGAAAGATCTCGCCCTCGCGAATCGGGATGTCGACGAAGTCAGCCGTCTTGCACGGTCTTGAGCAGCATCTCGCCCTCGACTTGGAAGAACAGCTCCGGCCCCTCGTCGAGGTGGTAGTCCGTGCGCGAATTCGGGCCGCCGACCACTTGCACGATGAAGTCGCCGCTCTCGAACATCTGCTTGTTGCAGACGGGCGGCTTCAGGTACTCGCGGTTGTCGTCGATCCAGTCGAGCAATTTGAACGGCATCGTCAAGCTCATGGCGCACCTCCGTCGGCTCGGCCCCGGGGCAGGCCGCGCCGCGGTCGGGCATTATGCCGAAAACTAGCGACGGCGCGATGGTTGTCCGCGTTCCGAGTGACCGTCGCCGCGCAGCATCGCGCTCGTGCATTGGACCTTGATCGGTCGGGTTGGTTTATCGAGCCGTACCGCGGTGAGGCAACCGCCCCAGACGCAGCCGCTGTCGAGCGCCGTGACGTCGGCCCGGCGCATGAGCCCGAGCGCCGCCCAGTGACCGAAGAAGATATGCACGTTGCGCGAGCGGCGGTTGTCGCACGTCGAACCACGGCTTTAGTCCCTTCGGCTGCGAGCCCGGCGGCCCCGATTCGCTCAAATCGAGGCGCCCGCGCCGGTCGCAATAGCGCATCCGCGTGAGCGCGTTGATCGTGTAACGGCGGCGCTCCTCGCGGTCGAGCTTGCGGCTCCAAACCGTCGGCTCGTTGCCGTACATGGTCCGCAGCGACGCGCGCCACTTCGGCCCGCGCAGCAGGGTCTCGATCTCGCGCGCTTGGGCGCGCGCCTCTTGCACGGTCCAACCGGGAGGGATGCCGGCGTGTACGAGCACGCGCTTCGCGCGCGCGTCGTGGTGCAGCAGCGGCCGGTGACGCAGCCAGTCCACGATGTCCTGCGCGTCAGGCGCGCTGAGCACCTCTGCGAAGGTGTCCGCCGGCGACAGTTCGCGGCGGCCCGCAACGGTCGCCAGCAGATGCAGGTCGTGGTTGCCGAGCACGCAGGTGACGCTGCGGCCGAGGTCCATCACGCGGCGCAGCACGCGCAGCGAATCCGGGCCGCGATTGACGAGGTCGCCGACGAGCCAGAGCCGGTCGCGCGACGGCCGGAAAGCGAGCTTTCGCAGCAAGGCATCGAACGCCGCGCCGCAGCCCTGAATATCGCCGATCGCGTAAAGCGCCATGAACGGTAGCCGTTGTTAGTGTTCTTCCCCGGAGCGCCGCGCCCGCGTCGGCGCGGCGCGCGGGCGGGCGGCCGTGCAACGTCCTTCCCGAGACACGCCGGCGCAAGGGCATGCTGCGGCTCGAGCGGCGCAGCGATGCCTTGTGCGCCGACGGTCTCGGGAAGGACGTTGCACGGCCACCCGCGCGTCCGCTGTGCTGACGTTATCGTCGCGCTCCGGGGAAGAACACTAACAACTGTTACGGTTCTGCGTCGAGAGCGGCGAGCTTCGCGAAGTCGGCGGGCGCGAGCGTCTCGGGGCGGGCCATCGGGTCGATGTCCGCGCGAGGCGATCTGCGCTGGCTGTCACGCGCCCCTTCAGGGAGCGGCCGAGGGTCTTGCGGCGCATCGAGAAGAGGTGCGCGACGAGACGCGGCGAAGCGCGCGCGGTCGGCGATCGCGAAGTCGGGGACCGCGCGGGGTGATGCGGACGACGGTCGACCAGACCTTGGGCGGCGGCGAGAAGGCGCCGGGCCCGACGTCGAACAGCGCATCGCAGCGCGCCGCGGTCGCTAGCATCACCGTGAGCCGGCCGTAGTCCTTGCCGCCCGGGCGAGCAGTCATGCGCTCGACGACCTCGCGCTGGAGCATCACGTGCAGGTCCCGGATCGCGTCGCCGAAACTCGAGCAGATGAAACAAGAGCGGCGTCGAGACGTTGTACGGAAGATTGCCGACGACGCGTAGAGAGCTCGGACCCGCGGCGAGCCCGCCGAAGTCGAAGTCGAGCGCGTCGGCGGTGTGCACGACCAGCTTCTCGGAGTTCCCGACGTTGTCGGGCAGGCTTGCCGCGAGCTCGCGGTCGATCTCGACCACGTCGAGCCGATCGAGTCGCTCGAGCAGCAGCCGCGTCAGCGCGCCGCGTCCGGGGCCGATCTCGACCATCCGGTCGGCCGGCGCTGGGGCGACCGCGCCGACGAGCCGGCGCAGGACCGCCGGGGTCGTGCAGGAAGTGCTGGCCGAGGCGCTTCTTTGCGCGCACGCCCGCGCTCACGCGGGCGCGCGGCAAAGGTCGATCGCGAGCTCGACGGCTGCGAGCAGGCTGTCCTCGCGCGCTCGGCCGGTCCCCGCGAGCGAGAGCGCCGTGCCGTGGTCGACCGAGGTGCGCACGATCGGCAGCCCGAGCGTCACGTTCACGATCTCGCCGAACGACAGCGCCTTGATCACGGGCAAGCCCTGGTCGTGGTACATCGCGACCACGACGTCGCAGGTCTCGAGCGACTCGGCTGTGAACGCCGTATCGGCGGAGACCGGGCCGACGACGGCGAGGCCTTCCGCCGCGAGCTTGCGCACGACCGGCTCGATGATGCGCCGCTCCTCGTCGCCGAGCGTGCCGCTTTCGCCGGCGTGCGGATTCAGCCCGAGCACGAGGATCCGCGGCCGCTCGATACGGAAACGGCTCGCGAGGTCGGCGCTCACGATCCGGAGCAGTTGCTCGAGCTTCGTGGCGTCGAGCGCGGAGGGCACGTCGCGAAGCGGCAGATGCGTGGTGGCGAGCGCGACGCGCAGCGACTTGCCAGCGAGCAGCATCACGGGCAGCGGCGCGCGCGTGAGCTCGGCCAGGAGCTCGGTATGGCCGGAGAAGCGAACGCCGGACTCGGTGATCACGCTCTTCTGCACCGGCGCCGTCACGAGCGCCCGCGCGGCGCCTGCGCTGCAGAGCGCGGCGCCGCGGCGCAGCATGTCGAGCACGTACGCGGCGTTCGCGACGTCGAGCCGGCCTGCCACGGCCTGGGTGCGCAGCGCGACCGGCAAGATCTGCAGTGCTGCCGATGAGGTGCGGGCCGACGTGCGCGACGGTGTCGCAATCGCGCAGGTGCACGCGCAGCCCGATCGTGCGCGCTCGCTCCGCGAAGAGGCCGTGATCGCCGAGCACGGCTAGCGCGCGCGCCGATGTGATGCTTCGCGAGCGCGAGACAGATGTCGGGCCCGATGCCGGCGGGCTCGCCGGAGCTCACGACGATGACGGGCAGCTCGGTCGTCACGGGGTTCGCGCGTCTCGACCGCCGCAGGCGGCTAGGGGGCGCAACTCAGCGGCGGATGTCGACGTAGGCTTGGTCGCGCAGCTTGCGCAGCCACAGCTCGCGCTCCTCCTCGGCCTTGCTCTGGCGGATCGAGCGCCCGCATTCCTCGCGTTTTACTTCGTCCGTCGTGTCGTGCTCGCGGCGATCGAGCACCTCGACGATGTGCCAGCCGTAGCGGCTCTGGATCGGCTCACTGAGCTGATGGAGCGGCAACGTCTCGAGCACTTTCTCGAACTCGGGCACGAGCTCGCCCGGGGAAATCCAGCCGAGGTCGCCGCCGTCCGTGGCCGAGCCCGGGTCTTCGGATTGCGCGTGTGCCAGCGTGGCGAAGTCGCCGCCGTTCAGGATCTGCTGGCGGATGCCGATGATCTTTTGCTTGACGGCCGCGGAGTCCAGGATCTTGTCCGGCTTGAGCAGGATGTGACGCACGTGCGTCTGTTGGACCGTCGTGCGCTCCGCGCCGCGCATCTCGTTGAGCTTCACGATCTGGAAGCCCGCGGCGCTCTGAATCGGCTTCGAGAACTCGCCGGGCTGCATCTTCACGACCGTGTCGGCGAACAGCGTCGGTAGCTGCGCGCCCTTGCGCCAGCCGAGGCTGCCGCCGTCGAGCGCGGTCTGCGCCTGCGACGTGGCGACCGCGAGCCGCGCGAAGTCCTCGCCCGCCTCGAGCCGCGAGTAGATCTCGTCGATTCTCTTGCGCGCAGTCTCGATCTGATCGGGCGTCGCACTGCCCGGAATGCTGATCAGGATGTGCGAGATGTTGTAGTCGAAGCTGTTGGTGATTCGCTTACGCTGTGCGGCGAGGCACAGCTCGAACTCGCGCGGGCTAATTTGATGCGGTTGATCACGTCGCGCTGTTGCAGCTGCTCGATCATCAGGTCCTGGCGGCTGTCCTCGCGGTACTGCGAGTAGCTCACGTTCTGCGCGTCGCGAGCACGGTCGGCAGCTCCTCGAGCGTGTAGCCGAGGTTCGTCGGCGACGCGGGCGAGCGCGTTGTTCAGCATGTCGTCGCTCACGGTGATGCCGACGCTTCTTCGCGCGCTGGAGCTGGAGCTCGCGCAGCACGAGCTGCTCGAGCACCTGCTGCTCGATGACCGCGGTGCGGCGGCAGCTGACGGCGCTGCTCGGGCGGCTGCTGCTCCTGCTGCTTACGCATGTTGCGCGACGACGATCCCGACGCGCTCCGTGAGCTCGCTCTTGAGCACGACGCCGTTATCGACCACGGCGGCGACGCCGTCGAGCAGTTCGCCGCCGGCGCCGAGCTCGCGGTCTTGAGCGAGCGCGCTAGAGCCGAGCGCAGTCGCGCCGAGCAGCGCGGCAGCGACGAGAATCGTGGGCGCGCCGCGCGCCCCGAATGCCCGTGAAATCAGAAGGTTGTTCATAGCCCGTTGTTGTCGGTCTGGGAGACGCTTCGGTACCCCAGAATACCACGGTCGAGCAGCTCGTCCGGCCGGCGCTCTCGCTGGGATTTTTGCGACAGGCCCTTGAGCTCGAGCTGCAGCGTGATCGAGCTGTCCTGCTGGCCGGTGCGGCCGACGTAGCGCCGGCCGACGGCGCGGAAGCGCCAGCAGCACGCTTCGTATTCCCACCCCACGAATTGCTCGAGGGCCTGCTGCTCGAGGAACGAATAGCTGTAGCTGCCGAGGATTCGCCATTTGTCGGTGACTGGCCAGACCACCGACACGTCGCCTTGCTCGAGCAGGTCGCGGCGGAACCGATAGCCGAAACCAAACAGCCGGTCGTTCTGGGGCCGGTACTCGAAGCGCGTCTCCGCGCGCGCAGTCGAATCCGTCTCGCTGTTCCACTGGAAGCCGAGGTCGACGTTCCAGACCTGCCGGTCGAGCGACATCTCCGCCACGTAGTCCGACGCGTTGGCGCTGTTCGGCGTCGTGCCCGGCAAGCTCACGTGCTGCGCCTCGAGGTAGCGGGTCTGGCCGAGCGTAGCGGTGAGCCGCTCGGCGCCGTTCGGCGTCGATGATCCGCGTCGTGACGCCGAGGCTCACTTGGTTCGTGTCCGCGACGCGGTCCGGGCCGACGAACTGATATTTGCGGAACAGCTGGATCAAGTTGAAGTCCGGCACGACCGTGTCGAACACGGGCAGCTGGCTCTGGTCGACGAACGGCACGTGCACGTAGAGCATCCGCGGCTCGAGCGTCTGCAGGCGTCCGGAGTCTCCTGTCTCGCGCTCGAAGCGCATGCCGGTGTCGATGCTCTCGATCGGCAGGCCGCGCGACAACGTGCTATCGGCTGCGGGCGCGAGCGTGCCTTGGTCGAGCCAGTAGTTCGTCTGGCGCCACGCGACGGCCGGCGTGAGATACATGCCCGAGCGCGCGAACCGCATGCTGAACTCTTCCGTCGAGTCGAGCCGCCAGCCCGTGACGCCTACGTTGCGATCGAAGTTCACGAGCTCGGTCACGGCATCGAAGCCGATCCGCGGGCCGAGCCAGCGCCCCGCGAACACCATCTGCGGCTGACGCTGGTACGGGCGCTCGTCGGCCGTGAGCGTCGAGTCGAGCGTCTGATAGTCCTGGACGCGCGTCAGCAATGACCACGCGCGGCGCGTAGTAGGTCAGATCGACGAACCGGTTCAAGTGCGTCTGGCTCGCGACCGCGAGGTTGCGGCCGAGATCCTCGAAATACGTCTCGTCCGACACGTCCTCGATGCCGACGTTGAGCCGCCAGTCGTCGCCGAAGTGCAGTCTGCTGATGAAAGTCGATGTATTGACGAGTCTCGTGGGTCTCGTCGTCGTTCGGGAGATATTCGAAGTTCAGCTGCCCCGTGGTTCCCGGCATCAGGTAGCGAAACTCGTTGCGCACCTGGATACCGCGCTTGCTCATGTAGCGCGGTTGCACGGTGTCGTCGAGGTTCGGCGCGATGTTGATGTAGTACGGCACCGACAGGTCGAGCCCGGTGCGGTCGCGCTGGCCGATGTTCGGGATCAGGAAACCGCTCTTGCGCTGGTCGTCGATCGGGAACGAGAAGTACGGCGAGTAAAGGATCGGCACGCCTTTGAAATCGAGCTTCACGCCGTGCGCGGTGCCGAGTCCCGCGTTCGTGTCGAATGAAATATCGCGCGCATGCAGCTCCCACGAAGGATTGTCGACCGGGCAGGTCGTGAACAGCACGTTGGCGGCGGACATGTACCCCGCGGTCGCGAGCTTCACCTGATCGGCCGAGCCGCGCGCCGGACGTTTCGGCAGGTCGAAGCTCGCGCTCGAGAACTCGAGCGTCTCGGCGGTCGCGTCGCCCTCGGCGTTCTCGCCCCGGACCGTGACGTCCGGCGCCGTGAACGTCACGGTGCCGAGAGCCTCGAGGTTGTCGCTGCCGACCGTCGCGTTCTCCGCCGTGATCGTGCCGCCCATGTAGTGGATCGTGAGGCCGTTCGAGAGCTCGGCGGGCGCGTCGCGACTGAGGTCGAAGCTGTTCGCCTCGATCACGATGGTCTTGTCCGGGTTCGCGGGCGGTGTCTCGGCCGGGGCCGCGCTCTCGACGGTCGGCGCGGGCGGCTGAACCGGCAAGCAGAGATCTTGTGCGACGGCTTGCCTCGTCAGCGCGACACCGAGCGCTATCGCGAATGACGAGCGGCGCAATGAAACCACGGGATGGTGTCGCAAAGGCGGCTACAATGGCATAGACCGCATACCCCCTTCAACGCATGAAAGCCATGATTCTCGCGGCCGGTCGCGGCGAGCGAATGGGCATGCTGACGGCGAACGAGCCGAAGCCTCTGCTCATCGTCGGCGGCGTTTCGCTGATCGAGCGGCAACTCGCTCGCCTCGCGACGGACGGTTTCGCCGACGTCGTGATCAACCTTTCGTATCGCGGAGCGCAGATCCGCTCGCGGCTCGGCGACGGCCGCCGCTTCGGCGTCGCGATCACATACAGCGAGGAGGGCGAGCCGCCGCTCGAGACCGCGGGCGGCATCGTGCACGCGCTGCCATGGCTCGGATCGGGCCCGTTCCTGCTCGTGAACTCCGACGTCTACACGGACCTCGATCTCGCCGCGTTCGCGGTGCAAGCCGCGGGGCGCAGCACGCTGCTGCTCGTACCGAACCCCGCGCACAACGTGCTCGGCGACTTCGGCCTCGACGAGGATGGCAGCGTCACGATGCAGGAGCCTCGGCTCACGTACGGCGGCGTCGCGGTGCTCGACACGAAGCAGTTCGCTGACCTCACGCCGGGGCGCCGACCGCTGAAGCCCGTGCTCGATGCGGCGATCGGGCGCGGCGAGCTTCGGGGTCAGTTCTACGACGGCGTTTGGATCGACGTCGGCACGCCGGAGCGCCTCGAGGAGGCCCGGCTCGCCGCCGAGTCGGGCGGCCGCGAGCTCTGATTCGATCGGCGGGCGCGTGCGGCGGCGTCGCTCGACCGCTGCGCGGCGGGATGCTCCAGAGAACCGAGCGTCCTAGCGGACGCCGTGCTCCATCCGCACGTCGAGCAGAGCCTGACGGCCGCCGGCGACGACCTCGAGCGCTTCCTCGAGTCGACGCGGCACGTCGGCCGGGTCGTCGACGCGACGGGCCCACGCATCCGACGCCTCGGCCACCTTGCGTGAACTCCGGCGACGGCTGCAGCTCTACGAGCGGCATCGGCTGAGCTGCGGCCGCGAGCCCGTGCGGATAGACGACGCGAGTGGCGGAGTCGACCGCCTGCCAGCGGCCGTTGTTGCAGACGATCGTGAGCGTCGGGAGATTCGCGGCACGCGACACGAGATGAAACGGAGTCGGGTTGCCGAACATGTAGCTGCCGTCGCCGACCGTGCTCACGATCATCCGATCCGGCGCCGCGAGCTTGGCGCCGAGCGATGCGCCGAGCCCGAAGCCGAGCCCGCCCCCGATGCTCACGCCGAGCAGGCTGCCGGGCTCCTCGAGCTGGAGCGAGTCCGGCGGCACGCCGAGCTCGATCACGACCGTCGACTTCTTCGGCAGCGCGGCGCGCAGGCAGTCGCCGAGGTACGCGTAGCGGATCGGCTTCGAGCCGCGCGCGGTCGCGAGCAGTGTGGCCGCCGCGCGTGCCTGCGCGGCCTTGAGCTCCGCGATCGAACCGCGTCGTCGCTTGACCGCGTTTTGGTTCACGCTCGCGTCGGCGAGCGCCGCGTCGAGCAGCTCGAGCGCCGTGCGCGTGTTGCCCGGCACGACGATCTCGGCGGGGAACGAGCGGATCGGGTAGCGCGAGTACAGCGGATCGGCGCCGAGGTGCACGACCTTTGCATCCGCGCGCGGCGTCACGTAGCGCGGATACCAAGGCACCTCGCACTCCGCGACGATGATCACGTCCGCTTTCGCGACGAGCTCGGTGCCTGCGTGGCCCAAGTTCATCGGATGGCTCGCGGGCAGGTTCACGCAGCTCGCGTGCGGCTGTGCGACCGGAATTGCGTAGCGCTCGGCCAGAGCCGCGAGCGCGCCCACGGCCGCGAGGTCACGGCCGAGGTTCGCGGTAACGATCACCGGCAGCTCGGCGCGCGCGACGAGCTTCGCGATCTCGCCGATGTGGCTCGCGCTCGGCTGCGGCGCGGCGAAATCGGTCGGCGGCAGCAGCTTGCGACGCGACCCGGTCGCGATCCGCGAGCACCTCGCGCGGCAGCGTGAGATAGACGGGGCCTCGCGGCTGCGCAAGCGCGACGTCGAGCGCCCGGCCGACGATCTCGTCGACGGGCTGGCCCGCGCGCAGCTCGTAGTCCCACTTCGTGTATTCGCGGACCATTCCGGCTTGGTCGAAGTTCTCCTGGCCCCAGTGGATCGGCGCCGAGCGCGACGCGATGTGGCCCGCTTGCGTGTGCGGCGTGCGCCCGGCCATCAGGAGCAGCGGCACGTTGTCGCGCGCCGCGTTCATCAGCGCGCAGACGGTATTGCCGGTGCCGACGGTCACGTGAACCATCACGCCCGCAGGCTTGCCGGCTACTTGGTAATAGCCGTGCGCCATCGCGACCGCGAGGTTTTCGTGCGGGATCGTGAGGAACCGCGGCATCGCTTCGCCGCGGCCCGCGAGCGCGACGAGCGCCTCGATCACGGGCGCGAAGTCGGTTCCCGCGTTCGCGAGCACGTAGTCGACGCCGCGCCGCTTCAGCGCGCGCAGGAACGCCTCGGCCACCGAGCCAACTTGCGTGTTTGCCCCGTCCATCGTTCGTCCCAACCGTGTCGTCTGCCGAGGAGGGCGTCATCTTACCGCCCGGCCCGGCCATGAGCGCGTGTCGGGCGCGAGATTCGGCTGCCGCGGCCCGGTCGGCGCCGGTCGGCGGCGCGCTCACGGTCGCTATGGCGCGTGGTATAAGCGTCTCCGACGCAACGCCTTCGGGGGGAACGGCACATGCGCCTGCTCAGCACTTCGATCGTGACCGCTCTCGCGCTGTCCGCGGCGACCGCCGCGCAGGCGCAGATCACCGAGAATCCGCTGCCGGAGCCGATCCAAAAGCGCGGCATCGTCGTCGAGATCCGCGACGTCGTGAGGCTGCCCGAGACGCGCAATCTGCGTCCGGTCGATCAGGACGTGACGCCGACGGGCTGGGCGCGCGTGAGCTTCGTGCGCGACTTGCCCGACGGCCGGCGGTTCGCGAACGACTCGCGCGGGTTCCTCTATCTCGTGGAAGGCGACAAGACGTCGCTCTATCTGGACGTCGCGGCCGCGTTCCCGCTCGCGAACTACAACCGGCTCGAGAGCGGGTTCATCTGCTTCGCGTTCCATCCGGAGTTCGCGACGAACGGCCTGTTCTATACGGTGCACAGCGAGACGGGTCCCGGCAATCCGGCCAAGCCGAATTTCGTGCCGCCCGGCTTCACGGCGGAGCAGGCGACGTACCACAACGTGATCACCGAGTGGCACGCGCGCGATCCCGCCGCGCGGACGTTCGACGGCACGCGCCGCGAGCTGCTGCGCGTCGCGCACATCGTGCAGAACCTCACGCATCCGTACGGCGACGTCGAGTTCAACCCGACCGCGCGGCCCGGCTCTCCGGACTACGGCCTCCTCTTCACGAGCGGCAGCGACTTGGGGTTCAGCAACGGCGGCGGGCCGAACGCGAACAATCCGGGCCAGACGCAGCGGCTCGACTCGCTCGTCACCGCGATCTTGCGGATCGATCCACGCAGCCCGTCGGTCACGCACGGCACGAAAGGCCTCGGCGACTACACGATCCCGGCCGGCAACAAGTTCGCCGCCGACGGCGACCCGAAGACGCTCGGCGAGATCTATGCGTACGGCTTCCGCAACGCGCATCGCCTGTCGTGGGATCTCGCGGACGGCACGATGTTCGCGTCCGACATCGGCATGAACAACATCGAAGAGATCAACATCGTCAGGAATGGCGGCAACTACGGCTGGATGAAACGCGAGGGCTACTTCGAGAACGGCATCGGCCGGCCCGGCGGCGCGCTGAATCAGCTCTATCCGTTGCCGGCCGAGGTGCATGAACGGCAAGAACAAGGACGAGTTCACGTACCCCGTCGCGATCTACGACCACAACGAGGGCCAAGCCGTGAGCGGCGGCTTCGCGTACCACGGCAAGATCGCGGCGCTGCGCGGCAAATTCGTGTTCGGCGACGTGCAGCGCGGTCGCCTGTTCGCGGCCGACCTCGACGCGATGAAGAAGGCCGATGACGGGATCCCGGCCACGGTCGCGCCGATCGAGGAGATCCAGCTCTACGTGCGCGGCGTGAACGGCATTCGCGATTACGTGACGATGCGCGACCTCGCCGAGCGCACGATGGGAGTCTCGCTCACGCGCGCGGACCTGCACCTAGGATTGAGCCGCGACGGCGAGATCCTCGTGACGTCGCGCCAGGACGGCATGATCCGGATGCTCGTGACGGACGACGCGCCGGCAACGCGCTAGGCGGATCAGACGAGTAGAAAGGCGCCTAGCCCCAAGAGCGTCCAGAACGCGACGCCTACGATCATCGCATTGCGGATCCCGACGATCGGCTCGCCATCGTCGTAGTCGAGCGCCATGTCGAGAATCGCCTCGGCGACCTGGTCGTCGTGCGGGGCCTGACGATCAGCGCCTCGTCTTAAGGCCGCGACATCCGGCGTCTGCTCGAGCTTCGCGCGTCCCATGGATCGTCACCTTTCGGCCACGACTCTCGCCCGAGCTTCCGGCAAACGTACCGGTCGCGGTACGAACCAAATCACGGCGCGTGCAACGCACCAGCATTTGTCAAATGGAACGGGTGAAAACCGTGGCACGAGTCACACGCGTCCCATCGAGTCGTTGAGGTCAGGCCGGGGACAGCTCCGGCCGCCTTCAGTGCGTCATCGCGTACACGACGTAGTTGACGGCGAAGCGGTATGCGAGCGTCGTCATCGGCTCGGGATAGCGCGGGTCGTCCGCGTGCTCCCAAGCGTCGCCGAGATCCATGTTGAAGTTGATCGCGACCACGAGCCGGCCGTCGTCGTCATAGATGCCGCGCCAGTGCGGCGTGACGCCGTCTTCCTCGTACGTTCGGCCGGACATGAGCGCGCGGATCCCGGGGATCTGAATCCGTTGGTTCAGGTCGTAGAGCACGTGGAACACTTCGTCGCGCTCGGAGATCTCCACGATCGGCCGGTCCGGGAAGACGCGCTGCATCGACTCCACGAAGCCCTGCCATTGGAGCGTGCCGTGGAAGTCGTCGACCATCAGGAAACCGCCGCGATCGAGGTATTCGCGCAGGCGCGCCGCCTCCGTCTCGTCGAGGGACCAGCGGCCGACCTCGACGGCGTAGAGCCACGGGTAGTCGAAGATCGCGTCGTCGGTCACGCGCAGCATCCGCGCCTGCTGGCCTATGTCGACGCGAGTGAGCCGGCTCACGCCGAGGTGGAAGTGATACTCGGCCTCGGGATAGTCCACGGTCCAGCTTCGGTTGCCGTACCCGAACCCATAGGCGCGGCCGACGCCGCCGTCGCGATAGAACATCCGCACGAAGTGGAACTCGGATGTCGGCTTCGTCGGCGCGCCGCCGAGATCGTCGCCGGAGGCAAGCACGGCGAGCAGGGCGGCCGCCACGAGCGACGCACTTCGGCCGAGGCGCGCCCAGAGCGAGCTACGCGCGCCGCGCTCGGGCGGCGAACTCATCGGGCGCTCGACGGGACTAAACACGAGTGCACGATCCCCTGAGTCGCGGCGTCGACGGATAGTAGCGCGCCTCGCGGCGATGCCGGAACCGTCGCCGCCGGGTCTAGGCGCGAGCGGCGCCGTTTCGGTAAGCTCGGAGGTGAACCGGTCTCGGTTCGCCTTCTCTCAGGGCCGACATCGACGAGTCTGGAGTTTTCACCAGATCATCCGGGCCGCTTCGGCGCCGGGCGTATGGTTGCGGTCGGATCAGCGGAGCCAGCGTTTGTTCGAGCTGTTGTTCAAGTACTCGCGTGCGACCTTCGAGCGGTCCGACCTCGTGTTTGCGAGCGGCTGGCCCGTTTGGATCCTGATCGCGTTGATCGTCGCGGCCGCCGTCGCGGTCGGCGTGACGCTCGCGCGCCGGCGCGCGGGCTTTGCGATTCCGAAGCTCGTCGTCCTCGGTGTGCTGCAGACGCTGCTGATTGCGGCGCTGCTCGTGCTCGCGTGGCGCCCTGCGCTCGTGACTCAGACGCTGCGGCCGCAGGAGAACTCGGTTGCCGTGCTGCTCGACACGTCGGGCAGCATGCTCTACGGCGACGGCACGCACTCGCGCCTGCAGGAGGCCGTCGACGCGCTGTCCGCGCACGCATTGCCCGATCTGAAGTCGACCTTCACACGTGAGCTTGTTCTCGTTCGCGGGCGACTTGATCGAGCTGCCATCGCTCGAGCAGGTGCCCGCGCCCGGGCCCGTCACGCACATCGGCGACGCGCTGTTGAGCGTGCTGCGCGGCGCGCAGTCGGGCGCGATCGCGGCCGTCGTGCTCGTGAGCGACGGCGCCGACAATTCACCGGACTTCGACGCCGCGAAAATCGCCGAGATTGCGAGCTTCGGCGTGCCCGTGCACACGGTGGGCGTCGGCGCCGAATCGGACCCGAAGGACCTCGAGCTCGAAGACGTCCAGGTCGCGCCGGTCGGCCTGCCGGGCTCGACCGTGAGCGCGCAGGTCAGCATCCGGCATAGCGGCGCATCGCTCGCGCAGCTGAAGGTCTACGACGGCGACGCGATTCTCGCCTCGCAGGCGATTCAACTGCCGAACACCACCGGCATCACGACGCGCTGGGTCGAGCTCGAGGTCGGCAAGCCCGGCGTACGCGACTTGAAGTTCGCTCTCGATGCGCTGCCGGGCGAGACGAACGTGATCAACAACGTCCAGATGCGGCCGATGGAGGTGCCGGAGCAGCGCCGGCACATCTTATATATCGAGGGCGAGCCGCGCTGGGAGTACAAATTCATCCGCCGCGCGCTCGAGGACGACTCCCCGATCCGCGTCGCGAGCCTGTTGAAGACGACGCCGAACAAGTTCTACCGCCAAGGCATCGAGTCGGCGGACGAGCTCAGCGCGGGCTTCCCGACCGACGAGACCACGCTGTTCAAGTACGACGCGCTGATGATCGGCAGCTTCGAGGCCGCGGCGTTGTCGCCCGATCAGCAAGACATGATCCGCGAGTTCGTCGGCCGCCGCGGCGGCACGCTGCTGATGATGGGCGGCCGGCGCGGGCTCGCCGACGGCGGTTGGGGCCCGACGAGCGTCGCCGAGGTGCTGCCCGCGCAGCTGCCGGTGGTCGAGGCGCCGACCTTCGAGCGCAACCCTGCGAAGGCCAAGCTCACCCCCGCCGGCAAGACGTCGCCGATCACGCGGCTCGAGACCGACGACGCGAAAAACGCGAAGTCGTGGAGCGAGATGCCCGAGCTCGCCGACTTCGAGCATCTCGGCGAGCTGAAGCCCGGCGCGGAGGTGCTGCTCGAGGCCGATTTCGCGGGCCGCACCGAGCCGCTGCTCGTGCACCAGCGCTACGGTCTCGGCAACGCCTACATCCTCGCGACAGGCGGCACCTGGCGTTGGCAGATGCTGCTGCCGCACGAGGACCAGCGCCACGAGATCTTCTGGCGGCAGCTGCTCCAGGCGATTGCGACGAGCTCGCCGCAACCCGTCACGCTCACGTCGAAGCAAGTGTTCTACGGCGACGAAAGCACGGTGACGCTGCGCGCGGAGGTGCGCGACAAGACGTTCAAGCCGGCTACGGACGCGAAAGTCAGTCTCGACGTCATCGACGGCCTCGGCGCCCGTGCGACGCTCGAGATGACGCCGGTCGCCGGGCGAGCGCGGCGTCTACCAAGCGACCTACGAGACGGCGCACCCCGGCATGTTCCGCTTCGCCGCGACCGCCACCGTCGGCGATCAGTCCCTTGGGCTGGCGCAGTTCGCGGTGCGGCGCGAGGACGGCGTCGCCGAGCACTATCACACGCAACAAAACCGCGCGCTGCTCGAGCGAATCGCGGCGGCGACCGGCGGCAACTACTTCACGGTTGCGGACATCGGCAAGCTGCCCGAAGCCGTGAAGTTCTCCGACGCGGGCACGGTCGAGCGCCAAGTCCTCGACCTCTGGAGCATGCCGATCATCTTTCTGGCCCTCCTGCTCGTGAAGTCCGCCGAGTGGCTGCTCCGTCTGTACTGGGGCCGCCTGTGACCTCGAGCGCGAGCATCTTATCGGCGAGCGCATCTGCGCTTCCGGCGGCGCGCCCGAAAGGTGCCTCCCGGGGGACGCCAAGACACCATCCCTGGGGCTCGAGTGCGCACATCCCTGTGCGCACACGCCCCCGGGAAGCACCTTTCGGCCGCGCCGCCGGAAGCGCGTCCGGCGCTCGTCAAGATGCTCGCGCTGGCGGTGACGGTGGGCGCGGTGCTGCTGCCGGCGATCGCTCGGGCGGACCTGTACTACGTGATCGTCGGCGGGCTTGGCGGCGAGCCGAAGTATCAGGAGACGTTCGACAAAGAGGTGCAGCAGCTCGCCGCCGTCGCGCGCCGCACGACCGGCGACTCGCGCGTCGCAGTGCTGAGCGGCGAGCACGCGACGAAAGCCGCCGTCGAGAAGCTGCTCGGCTCGGAGCGCGCGAAGGTGAAAGCGAGCGACACGTTCGCGCTGATCCTCGTCGGTCACGGCAGCTTCGACGGCGAGCAATACAAGATGAATCTGCCGGGACCGGACATCGACGGCGACGAGCTCCTGAAGCTGCTCGCCGCGATTCCCGCGCGCTCGCAGCTGATCGTCAACACGACGAGCGCGAGCGGCGCGACGCTCGAGAAATGGGCCGGCAACGGCCGCATGTTGATCACCGCGACGCGCAGCGGCTTCGAGCGCAACGCGACGCATTTCGCGGAGCATTGGGCGAAGGCGCTGGCTGACGGCTCGGCCGACGTCGACAAGAACGGCGTGATCACGGCGCAGGAGGCGTTCGACTACGCGTCGCGCGAGGTCGCCGACAGCTTCAGCAAGGCCGGCACGCTCGCGACCGAGCATCCGCAGCTGAAGGGGGACGGCGCCGCGCGCTTCGTCGTCGCGCGCCTGCAATCGGCGCCGCTGCCCACGACGCCCGAGCTCGCTGCGCTCGATCGGCAGAAGAGCGCGCTCGAGGACAAGATTGCAGACCTCGCGGCAGCGCCGCGAATCGATGGCGCCCGACGCGTATCTCAACGAGCTGCAAGGCTTGCTCGTGCAGCTCGCCGACGTGCAGGGGAAGATCGACGAGGCGCAGAAGGCGCACAAGGAATAGCGCGTGTCGCGGCGCCTGTTGCTCGCTCTGCTCGTGCTGCCATCGCTCGGCGGCGCGCCGAGCGCGTTCGGCGTCACGATCGAGTACGCGCTCGACCGCAACCCAGAGCTCGTCGCATGCGACCGGGCCGCCTATCGCGGCGCGCGCGCCGAGGCGCAGCAGTGCTACGTCGCGCTGCTCGCGAAGAGCAGCGACTCACGGATCAAGGCGGACGCCGCGCGAGCGAGCGGCGACGTGCGCGCTGCGAACGCCTTTTTCCAGCAGGCGATCAAGGAATACCCGATGGACGCGCCGGTGCGCGCGCGTTGGGGCGACCTGTTCCTCGCGACGCATCAGAACAACGAGGCAGCGAAGCTGTTCGAAGAGAGCCTGATGCTCGACGAGCACTACGCGCCCGCGATGCTCGGCCTCGCGAGCGTCGCGGCCGGTCGGTTCGAGGAAAAGGGTCGAGATCTCGCGAACGAGGTGATCGAGAAGTCGCCGGACTCGAGCGTCGAAGCCTATCTGCTGCTCGCGCGCGCCGACCTCGAGGACGGCGCGCTCGCGGAGGCCGACGCGAAGCTCGACAAAGCGCGCGCGATCGCGCAGAAGCAGAAGCTGCCGGAGCTCGAAATCGACGCGCTCAAGGCCTCGGCCGATCTCTTGCGCGGCAAGACCGACAGCGAGTGGACCGCGCGCGCGCTCAAGGCCAACCCGGGCTACGGCGACGCGTACGCGATCCCGGCCTATTTCTATGTGATCACGCGCCGCTATCGCGAGGCGATCGAGCTCTACCAGAAAGCCGTCGACGTCGAGCCCGGACTCTACTCGGCGCACGCCGAGCTTGGCGTGAACCTGCTGCGCGAGAACCGCGTCGACGAGGCGCGCGAGCATTTGACCGTGGCGTACCGCGGCGATCCGTTCAGTGCGCCGATCGTGAACACGCTGCGGTTGATCGACAGCTTCCAGAACTTCGTCGTCGAGAAGCACCTGCCCGATCCGAGCGCCGCCACAGAGGCCACGCCGGGCGCGGACAAGCCGGCCAAGAACCCCGGGGCGCTGCTGCGACTGCACAAGAACGAGGCCGCCGTGCTCGACGCGTATGTGCTCGACCTCGTGAACCGAACGATCCAGGAATACTCGAAGCGGTACGCGTTCGAGCTGAAGGAGCCGGTGGTCGTCGAGCTCTATCCCGAGCACGACGACTTCGCGGTGCGAACCTCGGGCCTGCCCGGCATCGGTCTGCTTGGCGTGACGTTCGGCTACCTCGTCGCGATGGACAGTCCGACCGGCCGGTCGGATTCCGATTTCCACTGGGGTACCACGCTCTGGCACGAGATGGCGCACGTGTTCACGCTCGAGAAGACGAACCATCTCGTGCCGCGCTGGTTCAGCGAGGGCGTGTCCGTGTACGAGGAGTGGACCACGGGTCCGCTGCCGGGCCGGCACATCCCGCTGACCGTCTTCAAGGCGATCAAGGAGGACAAGTTCTTGCCGATCGCCGAGCTCGATCGAGGCTTCATTCGGCCGATGTACGAGGCGCAGGTGATCGTGTCGTACATGCAGGCCGGCCTGACCTGCGAGTACATCGCGTCGCGCTGGGGGCAGCAGGGCTTGCGCTCGATGCTCGACCAGTACGCGCGCGGGCAAGGAGACTCCGGCGGCGCTGCAGGCCGCGCTCGCAATCGAGCCGAAGCAGTTCGACAAGGATTTCGCGGGCTACGTGCAGAGCCAGCTCGGCGACGTGGTCAAGAACCTGGAGGTCTGGCAGAAGGCCGCCAAGGAAGCGCAGCAGGCGTTCCTCGACAAGGACTGGAAGAGCGCCTCGACGGCCGCGACGCAGCGCGATCGAGCTTCTGCCGCAGTATGTCGACGAGAACAGCCCGTACCTGATCAAGGCGCGCGCGAGCCGCGAGCTCGGCGATGAGCCGCTCGCGACCGCGACGCTGCTCGACTATCGGCGGCTCGGCGGCCACGATCCCGCCGCGCTGCTCGCGCTCGCGAAGGCGCTCGCCGCGAGCAATCGCAACGACGCCGCGATCGGCGTGCTCGAGGACGTGCTGATGGTCGCGCCGTTGCGGGAAGAAGTGCACGCCGAGCTCGGCGACCGGCTGCTCGCGGCCGGCGACGCAAAGCGCGCGGTCATCGAATACCAGGCGCTGCTCGCGATGAATCCGCACGATCTCGCGAACGCACATTATCCGTCTCGCGAAGGCCTATCTCGCGGCCGACAACAAAGCGGGTGGCCGCGAGCAACTGTTGTATGCTCTGGAAATCGCCCCCGGTTTCCGGGAAGCCCAACAACTACTACTGGAGATCGTACGTTGAGCGACGCGCAGAACCAGCTCGAGACCGAAGAGACTCGGGCGCTGATCGGGACGTTCCACGGGACGCTCGAGCAGATTCGCGAGCAGGTCCGCAAGAGTCATCGTCGGCCAGGACGAGGTGGTCGAGCACTTGCTGCTCACGTTGCTCGTCGGCGGTCACTGCCTGATCACCGGCATGCCGGGCACCGCGAAGACGCTGCTCGTGCGCACGCTCGCGATCGCGCTCGGGCTCACGTTCAAGCGCATCCAGTTCACGCCGGACCTGATGCCGACCGACGTCACCGGCACGGACATCATCGAAGAGGACATGACGACCGGGCCGGCGCACGCTGGACGTTCGTGCCGGGCCCGCTGTTCGCGAACGTGCTGCTCGCGGACGAGATCAACCGCACGCCGCCGAAGACGCAGTCCGCGTTGCTCGAGGCGATGCAGGAATTCTCGGTCACGGTGCGCGGTCATCACCACGCGATCGAGCGGCCGTTCTTCGTGCTCGCGACGCAGAACCCGATCGAGCTCGAGGGCACGTATCCGCTGCCGGAAGCGCAGCTCGACCGCTTCCTGTTCAACGTGCTGCTCGATTACCTGACCGGCGACGACGAGCTGCACGGTCGTGAACCGCAACACGCACGCGCATGGACCTGCCCGAGGTCAAGGCGTGCACGACGCGCCGAGCAGATCCTGAAGTTCCAGTGGCTCGTGCGCCAGGTGCCGGTGTCCGAGAGCGTCGGCGCGTTATGCCGTCGAGCTCGTGCGCGCCACGCGGCCGAAGGATCCGCTCGCGCCCGACATCGTGCGCAAGTACGTGCAGTACGGCGCGAGCGTGCGCGCGACGATGTTCCTCACGCTCGCCGCGAAGGCCCGCGCGCTGATGCAGGGCCGCTACCACGTGACGCGCGAGGACATCGCGGCGCTCGCGTTGCCCGTCATGCGGCATCGCGTGCTCACGAACTACTTCGCGGAGTCCGACGGCGTCGATACCGACAAGGTGCTGACGGACCTCGTCGAGGCGTCAGCGGCTCCGAGAGGCAGGCCCGGGTCGGCTGACGACGATGAGCGCAGGGACTGCGATTCCACAGCACCTGCTGCGTCCAGAGACGCTCGCGAGCCTCGCGAATCTCGAGCTCGTCGCGCGCGCGGTCGTGACCGGATTCCTCACCGGCATGCACCGCTCGCCGTTCTTCGGCTTCAGCCAGGAGTTCGCCGAGTACCGGACGTACGCCGAAGGCGACGATCCGCGGTTCGTCGACTGGAACGTCTACGCGCGCACCGAGCGCACCTACATCAAGCGCTACATCGGCGAGACCAACACGCGGCTCGTGATTCTGCTCGACGCGAGCGCGTCGATGGGCTTCGCGTCGGGCAAGGTCTCGAAGCTGAAGTACGGCAAGTACCTCGCGGCGACGCTCGCGTACCTCGCGGCGCGCCAGCACGACGCGGTCGGCCTCATCGTGTTCGACGACAAGATTCGCGAGCACCGCACTGCGTCGTCGCGGGCCGGGCGGCTCACCGGCGTGATGCACGCGATCGATCGCGCGCAGCCCGGCACGGGCACCGACCTCAAGATTCCGTTCGAGCGTTTCCGCGAGGTCGAGAAGGGCCGCGGGCTGGTCGCCGTGATCTCGGACTTCTACTGCGATCCCGACGCGCTGCTTGAAGAGCGTGCAGCCGCTCGCGTATCAGGGCCAGGACGTGATCCTGTTCCAGCTGCTCGATCCGCAAGAGCTCAAGCCGCAGCTCAAGGAGTCTGCGCTGCTCGAGGACATGGAGAGCGGCAAGTCGATGGAGGTGTCGCCGATCTACATGAGCTCGCTCTATCGCGAGCGGATCGCGGCGCACGTCGACTGCGCTGAACAAGGCCGCGCTCGGCGCGCGCGCCGACCATCGGCTCGTGAACATCACCGAGCCGCTCGACGCGGTGCTGCGCAGCTACCTCATGTTCCGTCACCGGCGAGGATAGGGAGCGTGTCCGATGCACGGCCGCCGAATGTCCTTCCCGAGACACGCCGAGTCGAGCGTGTCCGAGCCCTGGCCACCGCATGGCCTTCCCGAGACACGCCGGAAGTCCGTCCCTGGGGCTCGTGTGCGCACATCCCTGTGCGTCACACGGTCTCGGGAAGGCCATGCGGTGGCCAGGTGCCGACGGACACGCATTGTTTACAGGGGGCGCTGACGTGTCGCTGATCGCCCCCGCGTTCCTGCTCGGCATTGCTCGCGATCGGCCTGCCGCTCTGGCTGCACCGGCTGTCGTCCGACAACCCGAACAAGCAGAAATTCAGCTCGTCGATGTTCCTCGAGCCCGGCGAGCCGCGCCGCGTGCTCGCGAAGAAGCTGCAGTACCTGCTGCTGCTCGCGCTGCGGGTCGCGGTGCTCGTGCTGCTCGCGCTCGCGTTCGCGCAGCCCGCGCTGTGGCGCAAGCCGCAGGCGGCCGCGTCCGGCGGCGCGCGTCTGCACTTGATCGTGCTCGACGGCTCGGCGTCGATGGGCGACGACGGTCGCTGGGAGCGCGCGCGCGCCGCGGCGCGCGACGTGATCGATAGCCTGCGCGGCAGACGATCGCGGCCAGCTCGTCGTCGCAGGCCGCCAGTTCGAGGTGCTCGGCGCCGCGACCGCCGACGCGTCGGTGCTGCGCCAGACGCTGAACACCGTCGAGCCCGGCGTGTTCCGGCTCGACTACGGCCAGCTCATGCGCTCGATCGACGCGCTACTGCGCGGCGCGGAGCTGCCCGTCGTGATCGACCTCGTGACCGACATGCCAGCAGAGCAGCCTGCCGACGCGCTTCGGCGAGCTCGCGCCGCGGCGCGCGGCCGAGGTCGCGATCCACGACGTGTCGGGCGGCAAGGCCGACAACTGGACGATCGAGAGCTTCGGCGGCTCCGCGCTCACGGGCGAGCTCGAGGCGTCGGTGCGCAGCTTCGCGGCGGCGGACGCGCGGAAGTCGGTGCGCCTCACGCTGAACGGCAAGACGATCGCGGAGCAGCCGGTCGACATTCCGGCGGGCGGCCGCGCGCAGGCGCGGTTCGCGGCGCTCGAGCTCGCGTCGGGACCGAATCGCGTCACCGTGTCGCTCGAGCCCGGCGACGATCTCAAGGCCGACGACCAGCGTTACCTCGTGCTCAAGCGGCCGCAGCCGCGCAGCGTGCTGCTCGTGTCGGCCGATCAGCGCGGCAAAGGCGCGCTGTTCCTCTCGTCCGCGCTCGGCACGCTCGCGACGCTCGGGCTCGTGCCCGAGACGCGCGCGCCAAACAAGCTCACCGAGCGACCGCTCGCCGAGCAGAGCTTCGTCGTCGTGACCGACGCGGGACTGCTCGGCGCGGGCGAGGTCGCGGCGCTCACGGATTATGTTCAAAACGGCGGCCGTGTCTTGCTCGCGCTCGCGGGTCGCTCCGCGGGGCTCACGACGGTGCCGATCTCGGGTGAAACCTTGCGCTCGGGCCAGCAGCTCGCGGCGACCGCGACCGTGTCGATCGGCGAGATCGACACCGCGCACCCCGCGCTGCGCGGGCTCGACGACCTACGCTCGGCGAAGTTCAACCGCTACGTCGGCGTCGAGCCCGGCGCGGACGATCGGGTGCTGATCCGGCTCGACGACGGCACGCCGCTGCTGATCGAGAGGACGGTCGGCGCCGGCCGCGTGCTGCTGTTCACATCCTCGCTCGATCGCGAGTGGAATGATCTGCCGGTGCAGCCAGTGTTCGTGCCGTTCGTCGCGGGCCTCGCGAACCACTTGCTCGGCGGGGCGGGCTTCACGAGCGAGGCCGAGCTCGGCAGCACGCTCGCGGTCCGCGCGCTCGGGCTCGCGGGCGGGCAGATCTTCGATCCGCGCGGCGAGAAGGCGCTCGGCTTGGGCGCGGGGGAGGACGTGCTGCTCGACCAGGTCGGGTTCTACGAGGTGGTCGGCGGCGGCAACACCGAGCTCGTCGCGGTGAACTTCGACCCCCGAGAATCGGACTTAACCCCTATAGACGATGCGACGCTCGAGCGCTGGAAGGGACTCGGCACGGGCGCCGGACGGAAGCCCCAGAGCAACGCGAGTCGCCTCGTCGACCGAGCCCGTGCCGCGGCCGCTGGGGCCGCTGCTCGTGATCGCGCTGCTCCTCGCCGCGATCGTGGAATCCTGGGTAGGAAACTGGCATCTTAGAATTCGCAGAGGGATTGGCCGCATGACCGCACAGTCGCAGCTCGAAGCCTACCTCGACTCGTTTCGCCGTCGCCTGCAAGCGCTGATCGTTGCGCGCGGCGCGGCGTTGCTTGCTGCGCGTCGCGCTCGTCATCACGCTCGTCGCGGTCTATTTCGGAATCCGTCGCGCGTTCGATCACGCGTTCGTCTACGGCGCCCGCACCGTGCTCGTGCTGCTGCTTGCAGCGGTTGTGGTCGCGCTGCTCGCGCTGCCGCTGCGCGCGCTGCAAGCGCACGCGCGGCATTCGCGAGATCGAGCGCCGCGCGCCCGACTTCAACGGCCGGCTCGAGACGTACGACGGTCTCACGCACGGCGCGACCGCGCGACTCCGTTCTTGGGTCTGCTCGCCGAGGATGCGCTCAAGGTCGCGAACAAGGCGCCCGTCACGCTCAAGGTGCCCGCGCTTCAGGTCGCGGATGCCGGCGGTGATCGCGCTGCTCGCGGCCGGCACGCTCGTCTGGTTCGCGGCGTACGGTCCCGCCAATTGGCGCTATGGCGTCCGCAACCTCTGGGCCGGCTGGCTGCTGCCGACACGTTGCCGCCGCAGCGGATCGCGGTCGAGCCCGGCGACGGCACCGTGCGCCGCGGCGGCGACCTGCACGTCTTCGCGACTGCGGAAGGCTTCGCGCCGCCGCACATGCAGGTGTTCGCCCAGTTCAAGCCCGGCGGCGCGTGGGAAAGCACCGAGATGACTCGCGGCCCGAAGGGCGATTTCGACTTCACGTTCTTCGCGCTGCGCGAGCCGTTGCACTACTACGTGGCGGCGGCCGGGCTGCGCAGCCCCGAGTACGCGGTCGACGTCGTCGACGTGCCGCGGATCACGAGCTTGAAGCTCACCTATAACTATCCGAACTGGACGAAGCTCGAGCCGTCGGTCGAGGACCCAGGCAGCGACATCCGCGCGGTCGGGGGCACGAAGGTCGACCGTCGAGCTCAAGACCGACGCGCCGGTGCCGGCGGCCGAGATCGTCGCGAACGGCGAGCGCGTCGCGATGCAGAGCGACGGCGACACCAACACCGCGACGCTCGAGGTCAAGAAGGACGGGCAGTACTACGTCTCGACGCTGTTCAACAACGACTCGGTGAAGCTCACGGACGATTACCTGATCACGCTCGTGCCGGACAACAAGCCGGTCGTGAAGGTGCTGAAGCCGGGCCGCGACTGGCGCGCGAGCAACATCGAAGAGGTCGGCGTGCGCGTCGAGGCGAGCGACGACTTCGGCCTCGACAACGTCGAGCTGCGCTACTCGGTGAACGGCGGCGAATGGAAGAGCGCGCCGATCAAGGTCGACGGCGCGCACGCGCTCGACACCCAGACGCTGTTCCTCGAGGACATGACGCAGAAGAAGACGGCGCCGAAGCAGCGCGACGCCGACCGCGTGCGTCCAGGGCTGACGAACGGCGTCGACGAGCTCACGGTGCGCCGGCCGCGACCGCGACGGCCGACGCCCGGCGACGATCCGCAGCCAATCCAGCAGGAGCGGAAGCAGATAGAGATCAACAATGTCCGCGAGCGCAGCGCGACTTCGCCCGGCGAATCGTCGCAGTCGCCACCGAACGGCAGCCAGCCGGTCGCGACCACCGAGCAGGCGGCCGATAAGCCGACTGCGCCGCCCGAGCTGCGCAAGCTCGAGCCCGGCGACGTGATCTCGTATTACGCGGTCGCGAAAGACCGCAACCGCGAGGTGCAGACCGATCTGTACTTCGTCGAGGTGCAGCCGTTCGACCGCAGCTTCACGCAATCGACGCAAGGCGGCGGCGGGGCGGGCGGCGGCGGGCAGCAGCAAGACGAGATCTCGCGCCGCCAGAAGGAAATCCTCGTCGCGACTTGGAACCTGATCAAGGAGCGCGACGAGGAGACGTCGAGCTACCTCGACAAGCAACAGCTGCACGACAACGCGCAGATGCTCTCCGATCTGCAGCGCACGCTCGCGGATCAGGCCCGCACGCTCGCGGCGCGCGCACGCGCCCGTCAGCTCACGGGCGTCGACGAGCGGATCCAGCAGTTCGTCGCAGAACTTGGAGGACGCCGCGGACGCGATGAAGCCGGCGTCCGAAAACCTCGGCGACGTGAAGCTCTCGGAAGCCGTGCCGTCGGAGCAGGACGCGTTGCAGCATCTGCTGCGCGCGGAGGCCGCGTTCACCGACGTTCAGGTCGCGTTCCAACAGGGCGGCGGCGGCCGCGGCGGCGGTGCCGGCCGCGACTTGAGCGAGCTGTACGAGCTCGAGATGGATCTGCAGAAGAACCAGTACGAGACCGAGTCGTCGGGACAGCTCGATTCCGGCCAGGACAAGGTCGACGAGGCGATCAAGAAGCTCCAAGAGCTCGCTCGCCGTCAGGAGCAGCTCGCGCAGCAGGCGAACCGGCGTAACGGGCTCAGCGAGCAGGACCGCTGGCAGCAGGACGCGCTGCGCCGCGAGACCGAGGAGCTCAAGAAGGAGCTCGAGCAAGCGCAGCAGCAGCTCGCGCAGGCGCAGCAACAGCAAGCCGGGCAGCGCGGCCAGCAGGGTCAGCAAGGCCAGCAGGGCGGCGCAGCCGTCGCAGTCGAGCTCGAATGAGCAGAGCCAGGAGCAGACGCAGCAGGCGATCCAGAAGCTCAACGAAGCGCTGCAGGCGATGAATCAGGCGAATGGTCAGCAGAGCCAGCAAGGCCAGCAGGGCCAGCAGCAGAACGCCGACCCCGCGCAGACGCAGCGCGCGATCGAGCAGGCGCGACGGGATCTCCAGCAGGCGTTGCAACAGCTCACCGCTCAGCGCCAGGCCGCTGTCGGCGAGGCGTTCTCCGATCTCGCGGAGCGCTCGAAGAAGCTCTTCGAAGGTCAGCAGCAGGTCGCTCAAGACCTTCAGCGCGCGCTCCGCGATGCGGCGAACGGCAACGATCGGCAGAACGGCTACCGAGACATCGACAGCAACAAGGCGAGCGAGATCGCCGAGCGCAAGTACGACTTGCAGAAGCAGCTCGAGGCGCTCGAGCAAGACATCCAGCGCGTCGCGCAGCAGTACCGCGGCCAGACGCCGGATGCGAGCGAGGAGCTCAACAAGGCGCTCGCCGACGAGCAGGGCAAGCAGACGAGCGCTCGGCTCGGCGTCGGCGCGGACGGGATCTTGCGCGGAGCGAGCACGCAAGTCGCTGCGACGGACCCCGTGACGACCTCGGCGCTGCGCGATCTGCAGCGCGGCACCGAGCAAGCCGCGCAGCACGCGAACGAAGAGGCAGTCGCCGGGCAGGGCGGCAAGACGGATCCGAACGCCGAGCTCGTCGCGAAGCTGCAGTCGCTGCGTCGCCAGCTCTCCGAGCTCAATCAGCCGCCGCAGCAACAGCAGTTGCCGGGCCCGAACGGTCAGAACGGGAGCGGTCAGAACGCGCAGAACCCGAACGGGCAGCAGTCCGGCCAGCAAGGTCAGCAGGGCCAGGGCCAGCAAGGGCAGCAGGGCCAGGGCCAGCAAGGCCAGGGCCAGCAGGGTCAGGGCCAACAGGCGTCGAACGGCGGCAACGGGCAGGCGAACGCGGCCGGCGGCAACCAATTCGGCGGCACGAACGGGGGCGCGTACGGCGTCGGCCCCGGCGGGCCGCGCGGTTGGTACGACCCGCGGCGCGGCGGCGTTTGGGAT
Source organism: uncultured Gammaproteobacteria bacterium (assembly GCA_963841645.1). Taxonomy (GTDB): domain Bacteria; phylum Pseudomonadota; class Gammaproteobacteria; order Steroidobacterales; family Rariloculaceae; genus FEN-1219. The sequence continues at coordinate 303,066 of CAWJDS010000002.1, forward strand.
CCGCGCAATCGTGGGATTTGGCAGAACCCGGACAACGTGCAGCAGGCCCGTGATCAGCTCAGCGACGCATCGCGCGACTTGCTGACGCTCGGCTCGCGGCTACGCGATCAAGGCGTCAACGAGGAAGAGCTCAAGGCGATCCGCGAGCTCGGCGAGGCGCTGCGCGCGGGCCTCAACGTCGGGGGCAATCCCGATCTTCTCGAGCAACAGTTCCAACGGCTCGTGAACCTCACCGATCAGCTCGAGCTCAAGCTCACGGCGAACAACGACAAGGGCGAGCGCGCGTCCGTGCGTTCGCAGGCGCCGCCGCAGATCGCCGAGGGCTACGAGGACGCGGTGGCCGAGTACTTCCGCCGGCTCTCGCGCGGCACGCAGCCGCAAGCCCCGCAACCGTAGCTCGCTCAAAGCTCGCGCCACTTCGCGTTTGCGCTTCCGCGCGACGCGTCGTGGTCGCGAGACGGCGCTGCGTGTCGCGCGTGCGAAACCAGAACGAACGATAAGGAACACGACCGTGGGGAAGATGATCCGGTTGAAAGCGCGCGACGGCCATGAGCTCGACGCGTACCTCGCCGAGCCGAAGGGTGAGCCGCGCGGCGGCATCGTCGTCGTGCAAGAGATCTTCGGAGTGACCGATCACATCAAGCGCGTCGCCGATCAATATGCGGCCGAAGGCTATCGCGCGATCGCGCCCGCGATGTTCGACCGGATCAAGCGCGGCATCACGCTTGCCGTACACCGAAATCGAGCAGGGCCGCGCGTACATGCAGCAGCTCGAGTGGCCGAACACGCTCGCCGATGTCGAAGCGGCGGTCGACGCGGCGCGCGACTCGGGGACAGCCGCCGTAGTCGGCTATTGCTGGGGCGGCACCGTCGCGCACGTCGCGGCGAGCGAGCTCGACCTCGACGCGGCGATCTCGTACTACGGCGGCGGCGTAGCGCGGATGCTCGACAAGCATCCGCAGTGTCCGATCGTCTATCACTTCGGCGATCAGGACGGCTCGATCCCGATGGCGGACATCGAGAAGATCATGAGCGCTTATCCGAACGCGGAATTCCACGTCTACAAAGGCGCGGGGCACGGGTTCAACTGCGATGAGCGCGCGAGCTATAGCGCAGGCGACGCGCGTTCTGCGTTTGGCCGTTCGATCGAATTCCTCGAGGAACAGACGTCCTGACGCGCCGCGTGTTGCAGTCTTCTTCGACTTAAGAATGCTTTAGGCGTAGGGTTTGCGTTGCGCGTAGCGGTGCAACCTCGAGACGCGATGCGATAATCGCGGCCGCTGGGTGGAGCGCACCAAGAAATATCCATGGACGCGACGATCAAGACGCAGAACTTGCAGCGTCACTACACGATGGGCGAAGAGACGATCCACGCGCTGCGCGGCGTCGATCTCGTCGTCGAGCGCGGCGAATACGTTGCCATCATGGGACCGTCCGGCTCCGGCAAGTCGACGCTGATGAACATGATCGGCTGCCTCGATACACCGGACGACGGCGAGTACTGGTTGAACGGCCAGCTCGTCTCGACGATGAACGATAGCGAGCTCGCGCGCGTCCGCAACAAGGAAGTCGGCTTCGTGTTCCAGACGTTCAACCTGCTGCCGCGCGCGAACGCGCTGCACAACGTCGAGCTCCCGCTGATCTACGCCGGCATGCGGCGCAAGGAACGTCTCGAGCGCGCCAAGCGCTCGCTCGAACAAGTCGGCCTCGGCGGCCGCATGGGTCATCGGCCGGCGGAGATGTCCGGCGGCCAGCGGCAGCGCGTCGCGGTCGCACGCGCGCTCGTGACCGAGCCGAGCATCCTTCTCGCCGACGAGCCGACGGGCAACCTCGACTCGACGACGAGCCGCGACATCATGCAGCTGTTCCACGAGCTGCACAGCGCCGGTCACACGATCGTGGTCGTGACGCACGAAACGGACATCGCGAAGCACGCGCACCGGATCATCCATATCCTCGACGGCAAAGTCGCCGACGATTCCCGAAACCCAGACCCGGTTCATTGAGCTATGCGTAGCCTCCTCGTCGCAGCGTCCGCTGTCGCCACGTTCGCTGTCCTGTTCGGCTGCAAGCAGGCCGCGAAGCCCACGTCCGTCGCTCCGCTGTACGACGCGGCGCAGGTCGAGACACGCAACATCGAAGTCACGGTCGATGCATCGGGCGCGATCGAGCCCGAGTCGCTCGTCGAGGTGAAGTCGAAGGCCTCGGGCGAGGTGCTCGCTGTGCACGCGGAGATCGGTGACGTCGTGCAGAAGAACGCGTTGCTCGATCGAGATCGACAAACGCACGCCGAAGAACAACGTCGCGCAGAACGAGGCCGCGCTCGCGGCCGCGAAGGCGCGGCTAGCGATCGCGAAGACGCAGCTCGATCGCGCGAACCAGCTGTTCAAGTCGCAGACGCTCACGCAGACGGACGTCGAGAAAGCGGACCTCGAGTTTGCGAACGCGCAGTCGCAAGTCGTGGCATCCCAGGTCGCGCTCGAGAACGCGCAGATCACGCTCGAGGACTGCGAGGTGCGCGCGCCGGTCACGGGCACGATCCTGAGCAAGAGCGTCGAGCCCGGCACCGTGATCCAGTCGACGACTCAGGCCGTGAGCGGCGGCACGACGCTGATGCAGATGGCCGACCTCACGAACGTGCAGATCCGCACCCGCGTCGACGAGACGGACATCGGCAAGGTCCAGCCCGGCATGCCGACGAAGGTCACCGTCGCCGCGTATCCGAACCAACCGTTCGACGGCGTCGTGCTCAAGGTCGAGCCGCAGGCGGTCGTCGAGCAGAACGTCACGATGTTCTCGGTGCTCATCAAGATCGCGAACCGCGAGGGCCTGCTCAAGCCCGGCATGAACGCCGACGTGAAGATCCGGATCGCGACTCGCGACTCGGTCGCGGCCGTGCCGACGGCCGCGCTGCGCGCGGATACCGACGTGACGGTCAGCGCGAAGATGCTCGGCATCGAAGAGGCGCAGCTGCGCAAACAGATCTGGCCCGACGCGAAGGCCGTCGAGCAAGGCGCCGGCACGCAAGAGCACGATCACGTTGCCCAATGGCCGCGAGATCCCGCTGCCCGAGGGCGTCGACGCGGACGCGGTGAAGGCGCTCATGGAAAAGCGACGCGGCGGCCAAGAGCTGTCGGAGGCCGACCGCGCGCTGATGCGCAAGGTGTTCCAGGGCGCCGGCTTCGGCGGCGGGCAGGGCGGCGGCGGTTTCGCGGGCGGCGGCGGAGCCGGTGGCGCGCCGGGGCGGCCAGGCGGTGGCGCGCGGCGGCGCCGGTTCCGGCGGCGGTGCTGCCCGGAGGTTTCCCGGGCGGCGGATTCCCGGGCGGCGGATTCCCCGGCGGCTCCGCGGGTGGCGGCGGCAACGCGGCCGGCGCCGCACCGGCGCGCCCGTCCTACTATCAGTTCGGCGGCGACTACTGGGTCATCGTGTTGCGCAACGACCAGCCCGTGCCGATCGCCGTGAAGACGGGGCTCACGGATCTCGAGTACAGCGAGATCGTCTCCGGGCTGCAGCCCGGCGATCGCGTGCTCCTCCTGCCGAGCGCGAGCTTGTTCGATCAGCAAGAGCGGCTCCAGCAGTTCATCTCGTCGCGCTTCTCGAGCACGCCGTTCCAGCAGAATAACAACCAGCAGTTCCGCGGCCGGCCGCCCTTCTAACCGATTCCCTCAACGCGGCGCTTCGCCGCTATCATTCCGCCGTGCCGAATCAGCGCGAATTCGCTTTGCCGGGGCTCACGCTCGCGGCGCAAGTTTGGGGTCGCGGCGGCGGCGTGCCGGTGCTCGCGCTGCACGGTTGGCTCGATAACGCGAGCACGTTCGATCTGCTCGCGCCGCTGCTGCCCGATTGCGAGATCGTCGCGCTCGACCTCGCGGGCCATGGCCGCAGCGGCTTTCGCTCGCCCGATGCGGCTTACAACATCTGGGAGGACGTCGGCGATCTGCTCGAGGTTGCCGAGCAGCTCGGCTGGCCGCGCTTCAACCTGCTCGGTCACTCGCGCGGCGCCGCGATCGCGATGCTGTTCGCGGCCGCGTACCCCGAGCTCACCGATCGATTGGTTCTACTCGAGGGCGGCGTCCCGGTCGTCGGGACGGCCGCCGACGCGCCCGAGACGCTCGCGCGCTCGTTTCGCGAGCGCCGGGATCTGCGGGCGAAGAGCGGCCGCGTGTTCGTCGATCGGGCGACCGCGATCGCGGAGCGCGCGCGAGGGCTTCACGAAGCTCAGCACGGAGGCGGCGGAGATACTCGCGCGGCGCGCGCTGCGCGAGGTCGACGGCGGTTTCCAGTGGCACGCGGATCAGCGCCTGAAGGGCGCGCCCGAGGTGCGGCTCACGCGCGAGCAAGTGCGCGCGTTCGTCGAGCGAGTCAAGGCGCCCGCGCTCATGGTCCTTGCGGAAGATAGCCCGTTCCGCGGCACGGACCTCTACGACGAGATGATCGCCGCGTTCGAGGAGATCGAGACGGTCGTCCTGCCGGGCGGGCACCATCTGCATCTCGAGGGCGCGCAGGGCGAGATCGCGGCGCTCGTGCGCCGGTTCCTCGCGGCTTAGCGCGTCGTGAAACGGTTAAGAAGAACAGTTAATTTCGAGCAGCCAGTCCAAGCTTTCCGCTAGCATTCCGTTCCTTTCGCGCGCGGAACTCGGCGGGAAATCGGTCGCGGTTCGAACAAGGGGAGTCATGAGAGAGCTCATTTGGCGCGCTGCGCCGCGCTTTGTGTCCGGAGTTGTGCTCACGGCCAGCCTCGTGCTCGGCGTTCGTCCGTCGATCGCTTCGGCGCAGCAAGCCGCGGCCGCGGAAGCGCCGGAGGAAATGATCGTCACCTCGAGTCTCGTTCCGCAGCCGAAGCGCGAGATCGGCACGGCCGTGTCGGTCCTCGACTTCGGCGAGATGCAGCTGCGCGGTTACACCGAAGTCGCCGATGCGCTGCGCACGCAACCGGGCATCAGCGTCAGCAACAGCGGCGGCGTCGGCAAGCAGACGTCGGTGCGCATTCGCGGCGAGGAAAGCTATCGGACGACGTTGATCATCGACGGCGTGCGAGCGGCCGATGCGAGCGCGCCGCAGGTCTCGCCCGACTTCGACAGCCTGCTCGCGACGAGCGACTTCGACCGCATCGAGGTGCTGCGCGGGCCGCAGGGCTTCATGTACGGCGCGGACGCCGGCGGCGTAGTGAACATCTTGACGAAGCGTGGCGCGGGCGACCTTGGCGGCCGCGTCGGCCTCGAGTACGGCGACTACGCGACGCGCAAGATCGACGCCGCGCTCTCGGGCGGCAGCGACCGCGGCGACTACTACGTGTCCGTCACGGATCTGCACACGGACGGTTTCAACGCGCGATCGGACGACACGGTGCTCGCCGACGCCGACGGCGCGAAGAACACCACCGTGCACGCGAAGCTCGGCTGGAACGCGACCGACGAGCTTCGGCTTCAGCTCGTCGCGCGCCACATCGACGCGTCGACGATGTACGACGGTTGTTTCACGACGACGACGTTCGCTCTCGTGAATGACTGCTCGTCGACAACGGACCAGACGACTTATCGCCTCTCGGCCGACTACGACAGCGGTGAGTTCACGAACACTTTCGCTTATAGCGACGTCGACATCGCGCGCGACAATCTGTCCGAGGGGGTCAGCGCGTTCAAGACGGAAGGCGAGACGGGCCGCTTCGAGTACACCGGCAGTTACCGGCCGTTCGACACCCTCACGCTCGTGTACGGAGTCGATTTGGAAAGGGAAAAGCTGATCGGCAGCCCCGACAGCTTCGACCGGCGCCAGAACGGCTACTACTTCGAATACGACGGCGCGTTCTCGAACCGCTTCTTCCTCACGGCCGGCGCTCGTTACGACGACAACGACGACTTCGGCCAGCACACGAGCAGCCGGGTCACGGGCGCGTATCTTCAAGATCTCGGCGGCGGCCGGTCGCTGAAGTATCGAGCGAGCTACGGCACCGGCTTTCGACCGCCGAGCCTATACGAGATCGCCTACAACGCGGGTCCATTCGCGTTTCCGCCGGCCGCGGGCCTGCATCTCAGCGAAGAGACGAGCCGGGGCTACGACCTCGGCGTCGAGTACGACACGAAGCTCGGCTTGCACGTCGAGGTCACGTACTTCGATCAGGATATCCACAACGAGATTTATTTCGACTCCGTTGGGTTCTCGGGCTACTTACAAGACGGGCGGAGCGAGCAGTGCGTCGAAGGGGTTCGAGGTGGCCGCGGACGTCCCGCTCGGCGCCGGCTTCCGGCTGCTCGCCAACTGGACGGACAACGACACGAAGGACCGGACTGGCGAGCCGCGACTCCGGCGGCCGAAGGATCTCGCCAACATCGGCCTGATGTACCAGGCGCGCAGCCAGAAGCTCGAGCTGATCGCGAATTACCGGCTCGCGCGCGACGCGGTGGACTTCGGCGGGGCGCGGCTCGACGACTATGACGTCGTCGACGTCTCGGCTTCCTATTCGATCAACGCTCGATTCGAGGTCTACGCGCGGATCGAAAACGCGACCAATCAGGACTACCAAGAGGTCACCGGCTACAACACGGCTGGTCGGTCGATCTACGGCGGGGTCCGGATGCACTTCTGAGCCCGCGCCGGCCCCTGCGCAAGGGCCCATTCACATAAGGATATTGAACCTAGTCTAGAGGTCAAGCCGTCCAAGGACATGGCGGACGATCGAAGCCGCTATCTGGAGAAGTCTTCATGTTCACGACAGAGAGCGTTAATTAACGTTCGGCTAACATGGGTGAACGGTTATTTACGTGACGCGCCATGCACGACCGACAAGTATGCGGCGTTTTGGCCGGGTGACTTGTCCTAGTCCGCGAGCGCGCGCGCACCACGTAAGGAGCTAGCTGATGCACATCATGGAAGGTTTCCTGCCAGCCGAGCACTGCATTGCCTGGACGGCGGTGTCTGCGCCGTTCGTCGTGCACGGGGGCATGAAGCTGCGCAAGATCATGCGCGAGCATCCCCAGATGCGGCTCACGCTCGCGGCCTCCGGCGCGTTTACGTTCGTGCTATCGGCTCTCAAGATGCCCAGCGTAACGGGCTCTTGCTCGCATCCGACGGGCACGGGCTTAGGTGCCGTGCTGTTCGGACCTCCGGTCATGAGCGTCATCGGCGCGATCGTATTGCTGTTTCAGGCCTTGCTGCTTGCGCACGGCGGGATCACCACGCTTGGCGCGAACATCTTCTCGATGGCGATCGTGGGCCCGTGGGTCAGCTATGGGCTCTGGAAACTGTTCCGCTCGCTCGGCCTTTCAATGGCACTCGGCGTGTTCGTCGGCGCGGCGGCGGGGGACCTTGCGACGTACATGGTCACCTCCGTCGAGCTCGCCGCGGCGTATCCGGACGCGGCGAGCGGCTACGTCGGCGCGTTCCTGAAGTTCGCAGGCGTCTTCGCGATGACGCAGGTGCCGCTCGCGATCGCCGAAGGGTTCCTCACGGTCATCGTGATGAACGCGCTTTCGCAGAAGACCGACGTGCTGAACGAGCTCGGGCTCATCCAGGGACAGTCGCCATGATGATCTCGCGCCGCACGAATTACCTGCTGATCGCCGGCGTGCTCGCGCTCATGATCCTGCCGCTCGTGTTCGTGAAAGGTGAGTACGGCGGCTCGGACGATCAGGGATCGGAAGCGGTCGCCGCGAGCCGGCCGGGGTTTAAGCGATGGATCGAACCGATCTGGGAGCCGCCGAGCCCCGAGATCGAGAGCTTGTTGTTCGCCGTGCAGGCCGCGATCGGCGCCGGAGTGATTGGTTACGTCCTGGGCCGAATTCACGGCTCGGCGAAGGAACGTGAGGCGCAACAACAAAAAGCGCCGCCTCGCGATGTCGCACATTGACACGAGCGCCAACCTCAATCGTTGGCGCAAGAAATCCCTCGTAGAAAAATCGCTGCTCTCGTTCGGCATGCTGGTGATCGCGGTCAGCGTGCCGTCGTGGCAGGCGGCTCTCGTCGTCGCGGGGTTGATGATCGGCGCCACGCTGATCTGCGCGCGCGTCGTGCCGGCCGTCTGGTGGAAGGCGTTCACGGCACCGTTCGGATTCCTGGTGGTAGGCGCGATCACGCTCGCGTTCCAGGTCGACAGCAGCCTGCACATCTCTCTCGCGCCGGGCGGGTTGGAGCTCGCGGGTAGGCTCGGCGCTCGCGCGCTCGCGGGCGTCACGTGCCTGCTGTTCCTCGCGCTCACCACGCCGGCGGCCGACCTCGTGCGCGGCATGCGCAGCCTCGGCGTGCCGGCCGAGATCGCCGAGATGTCGCTCTTGATGTATCGCTTCCTATTCCTGCTCACCGACACCGCCGAGGCGATGAACGCCGCGCAAACCGCACGGCTCGGCCACGTGACTTACAGCCGGCATATGAAGTCGCTGAGCTTGCTGATCGCCAACTTGATGCCGCGGGCGTTTGCACGAGCGCGGTCGCTCGAGGTTGGGCTCGCGGCGCGCGGTTGGCGCGGCGAGCTGCGGGTCTTGAGCCCCGTGCGTAGCGCCTCGGCCGTGAATCTGGGCATCATCGTCGCATTGGAGCTACTCGTTCTTGCCTTCGGTCTTTGGAGCTCATGAGCCTTCTCGAAGCGCGTGGCATCAGCCACACCTATCCCGGCGACGTTCGTGCTTTGAACCGGCTCGATCTCAAGATCGAAGCGGGCCGGACGCCTCGCGATCCTCGGCGCGAACGGCTCCGGCAAGACGACGCTGCTGCTGCACTTGAACGGCACGCTGAAGCCGAAATCCGGCGAGGTGCTGCTCGGCGGCCAGTCGATGAAGTACGACTCCGCGTCGCTCACGTCCTGGCGCCGTCGCGTCGGACTCGTTCTGCAGAATGCCGACGACCAGCTATTCGCGCCGACCGTCGGCGAGGACGTGTCTTTCGGCCCGCTGAACCTCGGCCTCGACGAGGCGGAGACCCGTCGACGCGTCGACTCCGCGCTCGCCGCGTTGCACATCTCGCACCTGGCCGAGCGCGCCACGCACATGCTGTCGTTCGGTCAGAAGAAGCGCGTCGCGATCGCGGGGCTCGTCGCGATGCAGCCCGAGATCCTGATGCTCGACGAGCCGACTGCGGGGCTCGATCATCAGGGCACGCAGGATTTGCTCGCGGTGCTCGAAGGGCTCGCAGCGCGCGAAGACGACGCTCGTCTTCACGACGCATGACGTCGAGCTCGCGTACCGGTTCGCCGACGATGTCGCGCTGTTCGACAACGGCGTGACGATCGCGCAAGGGGAGATCGTCGAAGTGCTTCAGAACGACGAGCTCGTGCGCAAGGCGCGGCTCGCGACACCGTTCCTGCTGAAACTCGGTCTGCGCGCGCGTGAGCGTGGCTTGCTCGGGCCGAACGACCCGCTGCCTCGCTCACCGGAAGCGGCGCTCGAGCTACTTAACGGCGTAGGCGTCGGCGCCTAGACCGACGCCCTAGAATCAGGCTGCGACGGCGGCAGGCGTCTGCGACGTCTCATCGAACAGCAGCAGCCGGCCCGCGTTGCCTAGTCCCAAGAACGTGCTCAGGTTGTGCAGCAGCGCCGCGATGATCGGCGCCTCGACGCCGAGCACGCCGGCGCCCGACAGCACGATGAGGCCGAACGTGAACCCGAGGCCGATCGCGACGTTCACGTAGATCGTCTTGCGGCACTGCCGGCTCAACCGGATGCAGGTGCCGAGCCGGCACAGGTCGTTCGTCATCAACGCGAGATCGGCCGAAGCGAGCGCGACGTTCGCACCTTGCGCGCCCATCGCGACGCCGACCGCACCCGCGCGCAGCGCGAGCGAGTCGTTGATGCCGTCGCCGACCACCATCGGCCGGTGGCCGCGCTTGATCTCGTCCATCACGCGATCCATCTTCTGCTCGGGCAGCATCTCGGCGAACACCTCGTCGATGCCGACCTCCGTCGCGACTTCGTTCGCGACAGCAGCGCGGTCGCCGGTCAGGAGCACCATGTGCTCGATGCCGAGACCCTTGAGATCGCGCACGGCCTCGGTCGCGCTGCCGCGGAGCCGATCGATGAACAACAGCCAGCCGAGGAAGCGGCCGCCGCTGCTCACGCCCGCGATCGGGCCGTTGTAGTTCGGTACATCGGGCACCGCGATGCCGAGCTTCTCGAACAGGTCCGCGCGGCCGAGCGCGACCTGCCTGCCCTGGTAGGTCCCCGTGACGCCGAATCCGCCGAGCTCGCGAGCGTCGTCGAGCTCGAAGCGCTCGCTGGCGGGCACGGCGCCCGCGGCCGCGCGGCTCAGCGGATGGTTGCTCCCGGCGCCGAGGCTCGCCGCGACGCGGCGCAGCTCCGCCGCGTCGACGCCGGGCGCCGGCCTAGCCTCCGCGAGATGCAGGTCGCCGGTCGTGATCGTGCCCGTCTTGTCGAAGATCACGGACGATACGTCCGCGAGGTGCTCGAGGAATCCGGAGCCCTTGATCAGGATGCCGTGCCGCGCCGCGACTGCGATCGCTGCGACGGCCGTCGCGGGCGCCGCGAGCACGAGCGCGCACGGGCACGACGCGACGAGCACCGCGAGCATCGCAGGCACGTTGCCGCTGATGAGCCAGACGCCGCCCGCGACCAGCAGCACGAGCGCCATGTACTGTCCCGCGTAGCGGTCGAGCAGCCGCGTGACGGGCGGTTTCGCGTTCTCGGCCTCGCGCATCAGCGTGATGATCTTGCCGATCGTGCTCTCCTCGCCGACGCGCGTGAGCTCGACGTGCAGCAGGCCGTCGATGTTCATCGCGCCCGCGAGCGCGTGTCCGCCTTCGTGAACCTCGACCGGCACCGACTCGCCCGTGAGCGACGCGAGGTCGAGGCTCGACGTGCCTTTGCGCACGATGCCGTCCGCCGGCACGCGCTCGCCCGCGCGCAGCTCGATCATGTCGCCGACTTTGAGATCCTCGTTCTTCACCATCTCCGACGTGCCGTCGGGCTTGAGCCGTCGGCTGTCGACGTCGGTGAGCTTGCGAAGCGCCTTCACGGCCTCGTGCGAGCCGAGCATGCTGCGCTCCTCGAGCACGTGGCCGATCGTCATGATGATCGGCAGGAACGCGGCGGTCATGAGGTCGCCCGTGGCCCAGGCCGCGACGAGCGCGAGCGCGACGAGGCGGTCGGTGATGCCGTGCAGGCTCGGGTGCCGCAGGCTCGCCCACGCCTCGACGAACACCGGGATCGCGACGAGCGCGGCCCCGATGCCTGCGACGAGTTCCGCGATTCCGCGATCCGCGGGTAGGAAGAAGTGGATGCTGGCCGCGACGATCAGGAGGCAAAGCGCCGCGAGCGCGAGCGTGAGCCGCAATCCCAAGATCACGCGCTCGGCTTTGCTCAGGAGCTCGGCGGGCTGTCCTTGGCTCGATATGTCGTTCTGGACAGCGCCGGCCGTCGTCGTGAAGAAGGCGGCATCTCCGCCGCCGCTCGAAGCCGATGTGTTCATTGCTGGCTCCCGGGAAGAATGAAGCGCGCTCCGCTCTGCGGATCGACGAGGGTTACGGATGACGAGCGGCCGATGATCTCCGCCACGCCGTTGCGATATTCGCGCATGATCATGCTGCCGCGCGTCTGCGCCGTCGCCTCTTGCTCGAGCGCCGAGATACGTAAAGTATCGACATTTGCCTTGCTGATCAGTTCCTTGGCAGTGGCCTGGGCCGCGCTCAGCAGCCGCTCGCGCTCGCGGGCAGCCTCCTGCCGGCGCCGTTCCGCGTCGGTTCTGGCCATCGCGACGCCGCGGTCCGCGGCCTGGGTCGCGAGCAGCACCGCGTCGAACGCCGTCTTCGCGTCGGGCGGCAGATAGGCGGTCATATCGATGCGCTCGACCGCGATACCAAGGGACGCAGTCGAGTCGGCGAGCGATTGGAGCCGGTCGTTCATCGCGGTCAGCAGCGCCTCACGGACCTCGCCGCGCAGCGCAGCCACGGGCTGTGCGCGCGTCGGCGTCCTGCTCGTCGCCGGTCTCGACGATGACGAACTCGTTCAGCCCGCGGCCCGCCGTCACGCGCACCGTCGTGGCTCGGAAGAGGCGATCGAGCGCCGGTGCGACATGGCTCTCTGCGAGCGCGTAGGCGACGGGATCCGTGATCCGGTAGATCAGGCTCGCGCTGAGCACGAGCACGTTGCCGTCTCCGGTCAGGTACGGCGACACGGCCTGCGATTGCGCGCCCTGCGTCGCGGCTCTCCCGATCAGTGCCTGCGCCTTCTCGCTCGGAGCGGGCAGCGCCGCGATGTCCTGGCTCAACAAGCGCTGCGGGCCCGGCAAGAGTTGCACCTGCTCGATCGGCCGCGGCCACGCGATCAAGAGACCGGACGCCTGCGTGCGCACGATCCGGCCGAAGCGCGTCACGACGGCCTGACTGTCCGACGGAATCTCGCGAATGTTGCTGGCGAGCCAGACGACGATCAGGAGCAGCGTGACGGCGTAGACGACGCGAAAGCCGATCGCGACCGACTGCGCGATCGGGCCGGGCGGCGGCACGGGCGGCGGCCCGACCGGCTCATGGTCGTGGTCGTGATCGTCGTGTTCGGTGCTCGCGGCGCTCGTCATGGTCTCGATCCGGACGGCCCCGATTCGGAATCGTCACCCTTGCGCGGCGACGTCGTGGTGTTCGGGCGCGGCGGCACGCGGCCGCCGACGGCCGGGCCGTCGACGAGCACGCGGAACGGTGCGGCGTCGGTGCGCAGCACGACGCTCGTGTTGCGGTTCACGACTTGGCTGATCGTGTCGAGCGAGCGCAGCGTCGTGTAGAGCTCGGGATCCGCGCTATACGCCTTGCCGTAGATCCGCGCGGCGGCCTGCTGCGCGTCGGCCTCGGTCTTGGCGGCTTGCTCGCGCGCCGTCGCGACGACCTCGCGCGCCTCGCGGTCTGCGTCGGCGCGTATCGCGGCCGCCTGACGCAGGCCTTCGGCCGTGCGCTCCGCCGCGACGGTCTCGCGCTCGGCGCGCATCCGCGACACGGTTGCCGCGAGCGTCTCGTCGGGCAGCGTCATGCGCTCGACGCCGACCTGCCGGATGTCGATGCCGTACGTATCGAGCATCCGCTGCGCAACCTGGTCGCGGAGCTGCGACTCGAACCCGTCGAGCTTCACGCGGCTCGCGTCCATGTTGACGAGATCGGTGAGCTCGAAATTGCTCGAGATGATGTGCATCGCGGCGCTCACGAAGCTGCGCAGTTGTTGCGCGGCCTCGTCGGGTCGGTTGTTCACCGAGCGCAGAAACCTGCGCACTCGATCGGCGTCCGCGGGCACCTCCCACGCGACGTACGCTTGCACGAGCACGCGCAGTCCGTCGCGCGTGCCGACGTCCTGAAGGCCGGTGGACGTCGTGCGCAGCCTGAGGTCGACCGGAATCGTGCTCTCGAACGGCACCGGCAGTTTCCAGGCGAGGCCCGGGTCCGTGACGACGCGATTCGGATTGCCGAAGCGTGTGATCACCGCCGCCGTGCCAGCCGGAACCATCACGACGCACGCGGCCGCCACGGCGGCGAGCAACACGAGTGCCGCGACGCCGAGGCGCATGTAGAAGCGAACGTGCTCGTCGTGATCGTGATCGTCGGGATCGTTCGGGCCGTGGTGTGATGTCAGCATGGGGTCCCGCCAGAGTCTGTAAAGTTTTGATGCGAACGCGCGTTCAGCGCGCGTCTTCGATGCCGGGCGTCACGGTGGGTTGGGCCGGCGCCGGAGCCGCCGGCGCGCGGTTCGCGCCGGCCGCGCCCGGAGCGCTCGAACGCAAGTCGATGACCGGTCCATCCGCCGCGCTCAAGCGATGATCGATGATCGTGAGCGGCGCCTTCGCGAGCGCAGTGCGCAAGTTGGCGTATGAGCGCTCGAGCAAGAACGCCTGGCCGCCGTCGCCGTACGCGCGCCGGTCGGCGCCGAACCGATACGCTTCGCCATCCGCCGTGTGCAGCGTCTCGGCCGCCGTCGCCTTTGCCGCGGCCGTGAGCTGATGCGCTTCCTGCTGTGCGATGCCTGCCGTGCGTTTCGCGCGTCCGGTCTCGTCGAAGATGCTCGCGTTCGCGTTGATCTCGGCGGCTTGCACCGCGTGATAGGCCGCGGCCGCACCGGCGGGCGGATGAATCTCCTCGATGAGCACCGAGACGATGTCGATGCCGGCCGAGTACGCGTCGACGTCGCGCTGCAGGGTGTCGCGCATCGATTCGGCGACGTTCTCGCGGCGTTCGCCGAGCACGACGTCGAGCGTGCGCGAATTGAAGAACTGGAGCACGAGCCGATCGGCGACGCTCTTCACGAGCCCCGCGGGATCGCTCACGGCGTAGACGGACTGTTGCGCCGCGTCGTCCGTGAGGCCGACGCGATAGAGCACGCTGATCTCGGCGCTGACGCTCTGGAATCCCTGTTGGCCCGTGCCCGGGCTCGGCACGAGGTAGTTCGCTTGGCCCGGGTGTGCGGTCTCCCAAAGCCGGTTCAGAGCTATGGGCGTCGTTTCCTCGGCGCCGAGCGCGATCTGCTCGGCCGCGGGCTCGTTCTGATCGACGCCAACGGCAAGCGCGTGGATCGTGCCGTACTCGACGGGCCGCAATCGGCCCAGCGGCCAAGGCAGAAGCATGTGGAGGCCCGGACCGAGCACCGAGACCGGCGCGCCGAAGCGCTCGTAGACGCCGCGCTGCCCGAGGTCGATGAGCTTCAGGCCGCTCAAGCCCCAGCAGAACAAACCCGTCGCGAGCACCGCGGGCAGGATCGCGGCGGTCAAGAACTTCAGCGCCCAGCTGCGCGCGAAGTCGAGGCCGAAGTGCGTCTTGAGCAGCGTACCGGGCGCATGCCGGCCGCCCGTGATCAACGTCGCGAGAATGCTGTCGGTCGCGGCACGCGCGTCCGCGGCGCTGCGCGGCGGCAGGAACAAGCGTGCGAGCGCGTGCAGCGTGAGCTCCGCCGCGATCACGCCGGGCACGCAGATCAGGACGAGCTCCGCCCAGTACAGCCAGAACCAATCGATGCCGGCTGCACGCGCGAACTCGACGCACGCCGCGAGCCCAAGGACGATCGTCGCGAGCAGCAGAATTCGGCGCAGCTGCGGCGCTTCGGGCAGCTGCGGCTCGGGGAACTCGTAGATCACGCGCTCGGCGACGAGCGACACGAAGGCGAGGCCCACGGCGAACGCGCCCGCGACGTTTGCGGCCACGCCGGAAGCCGTCGCCGCTCCGGACGGCCACAGTACGCGTACCGCGAGCCAGATGAGCAGCGTGGCCGTCGTGACGACGATTGCTTGACCTTGGCGCGCGGCGAACCCCGGGTCGGCAAGCGACCAAGCGCGCGAGCCGCGTGCGGCACGCTGCGCGGCCGGCAGGAGCGAGTGACGCAAGCGCGCGGTCGTGAGCGCGAACGTGCCGAGCAGCGTCGCGGTCGCGAGCAAAAGTGCGGTGAGCACCGCCGCGCCGCCGCTGCCGTCGACGAGCTCGCGTGCGA
Organism: uncultured Gammaproteobacteria bacterium; assembly: GCA_963841645.1. Classification (GTDB taxonomy): domain Bacteria; phylum Pseudomonadota; class Gammaproteobacteria; order Steroidobacterales; family Rariloculaceae; genus FEN-1219. Next base: position 318,462 of record CAWJDS010000002.1, read on the forward strand.
TCGCGTACGTCTGCGGGAACACGCTCGCGGGCAGGAATGCGGCGCATAGCAACGCGACGGTCGCCGCAAGAGCGGAACCGTAGACGATGAGGAGTCGTCTGATCAGTCGATGAGAACGCGGAACGACGTCGGGCGACTGAAGCGAGTGACTCTGGGTCTTCTCCATACTCGTTGCCCGGGGTTTCGAGCGCCGACCTTGTCAGTGGCGACTCGCGCGGGGCGTCACTATAGTAGCGCAACGTCCGCACTGCCACAGTGCGCGGCCGTCTTCGGAAACCTTCGCATTCTGTTACGTCACCTAACGTGGACCCGCAAACAACAACGCGTCGCAATCGTCTAACGCGAGCGTCGTGGAAATGGCTTGCGCCGCTCCTCGTGCTCGCCGTCGCGGGCGGGATCGCTTATGCGCACGAGGTGCGGCACCAACAGTGGCGTGATCGTCTGTTGAGCACACTGCCGAACGACGTCCCCGACGACCCCGCGCTCGTCGCGTTCGCGCGCGCCGAGGCCGCGCCGCTGTTCGCACAGCACTGCGCCGCGTGCCACGGGGCCGACATGCGGGGCCAGCCTGCGATCGGCGCACCGAGCCTTGCCGACAACGTTTGGCTCTACGGCGACGGCGGCGTTTTCGAGATCGAGCGGACGATCCTGTATGGAATCCGGACCGGCAACAGCAAGTCGCGCAGCGTTACCGACATGCCCGCTTTCGGACAGCGCGGCGTGCTGAACGACGCCGACATCCGCAACGTGGTCCAGTACGTGCTGAAGGTCAGCGGACGCCGCTATCAAGTGGAGGCCGCGAACGAGGGCCGCAGGATCTACACCGGCGACGCGAACTGCGGCGATTGCCATGCGGCGGATGCGCGCGGCGACACCTACTACGGCGCGCCGAACTTGACCGCGAACGTTTGGAACAGCGGCGGCGAGCCGGACGATCTGTACAAGGCGATCTACTTCGGTCAGCACCGCACGATGCAGGCGTGGTTCCCGACGTTGAGCCTGTTCCAGATCCGTGCGCTCGCCGTCTATCTCTACGCGGTGTCGCGCGAGCCGGCCGCGGCTCCGCGTACGACCGTCGCCGCGAGGGACACGCCGTGAGCGTCGCGCCGGCGAACGGCCAGGCAGCGAAGCAGCGATCGTGGCCGAGGCGCGCGCTCGAGCGCGCGCTCGCGAGGCCGGGCCGCAGCTCCGTGCTGCCGCTCGCGGCCGTCGTGCTCGGGCTCGTGCTCGCGGCGCTCGGAATGTTCCGCGGCGCGCCGGCGCCGCTCGTCGAGGTGCCATCCGGCTACGTTGCGCTCGTGAACCAGAAGGGCGTTCTTCTGAGCGACCTGATCTCGCAAGTCGAGAACGCGACGATGAAGCGCTTCGACGAGGCGACGCCCGAGGAAAAGCGTCGCGTGCTCCGCAGCATGATCGACGAGGAGCTGCTCGTGCAGCGCGCGCTGCTGCTCGATTTGCCCGACACGACCATCGAAGTTCGCGAGGCGATGCAGCAAGGCGTCGAGGCGCAAGTCGCGGAGCCGTATTGGTCGCTGCCGCCGACCGACGCAGAGCTTCGCGCGTACTACGACAAGACCCGCTCGGACTACACGAACGATGGCACGATGACCGTGCACGACCTCGTGATGCATGTCGGCGGCTTTCAGAACGCGAACCAGAGCACGCCGCAAGCGTTGTCCGACGCAGCCGACGCGGTCTATCGGCTGCGCTCCGGCGCGTCGGTCGACTACGTGAAGGAGCATTACGGCTTCGTCGACTCGAACCGTTTGCCCGCAGTCGAGGAGCTCGACTTCGTCGTCAGGATGCGGCTCGGGGACAAGCTCTTCGAGGTCGCATCGGCGCTCGGCAACGGCGAGATCTCCGAGCCGGTGATCGATGTCGACGGCGTGCACGTGCTCGTGATGGACGTTCGCCGCCCGGCGTCGGTCGCCGACTTCTCGAGCGTCCGCGACAAGGTCTATCAGGCGTATCGGCGCGAGCAGGGCGAGCGTGCGACGGCGGAGAACGTGCGCCTGCTGCGCAACCAGGCGCAGATCATCCTCGCGCCGGGGCAAGAGGAATGAGAGTCGTCGCGGCGGCTGCGCTCTGCGCGCTCGGCGTCGCGTCGCCCGCGCTCGCCGACAACCACAGCGTGAGCTACTCCGACTGGACGATCGGCGGCGAGATCACGACGCTGAAGTTCGTGCTGCCGGCCCTCGAGGCGGAGCGCCTCACCGGCGTCGACGTGCCGCTCGCGACGACGAAGAAGCTCGGCGAATACCTGCTGGCGCACGTCGCAGTCGAAGGCGACGGCGAGAATTGCGCGCCGATCGATCAAGGTTACGACATCGGCCTCGTCGATCCGCTCGCGGTCGGCGGCGGCTCGTTCGGGTTCGAGATTTTCTTCAGGTGCCCGACGGCGAACCCGCGAGTGCGCGTGCTGAAGAACGCCGTGCTGTTCGAGCGCGTGGGCTCGCACGTGAACTATGCGCGGGTGCGCGCGAGCGGCGGAGATTGGGCGCCGCAGCTCTTCACCGCGGGCCGCGAGGAAATTCAGGTGCCGAGCTCCGGTGCGCCGCCCGGGGCCGGTTGGCTCCGCTACGTATCGCTCGGCTTCGACCACGTCTGGCACAGCCTCGACCGCATCGCGGTCGTGCTCGGCTTGTTGCTGCTTGCGCGTCGGCGCGACGAGCTCAAGCTCCTCGCGGCCGGTCTCGCGGGCGGCTACGCGCTCGCTTTGCTCGTGACGGCCGGGAGCTGGGTCGCGCCGCGCACGCCGCTTCTCGAGGGCTTCGTGGGTTTCATGGTGCTCTGGATTGCAGCCGAGCTCACCGCGCGTGAGACGAGCCGATCGAGAGTCGCGGCGCTTCTTGGTTTGGGTTCCTTCGCGCTCGCCGCGGTCGCGACCCTCGTTTCGGGCTGGGCTGCGGGGCTCGTTCTCCTGGGCTGCGCACTGCTAGCCGCCGGTCTGCTGCCGGCGACCGGCGAGTGGCTCGAGCGGCGTGAATTCTGGGTCGCGACAGCCGCGGTCGCCGGCTTCCTCGACGGCTTCGTTCTACCGGCGCAGGTCGCACCCGCGGAACCGTCGAAAAGCGCCTTGCTCGCAATGTCGGCCGGCTTCGACACCGGCGCGTTCCTCGGTGCGGCGTTCCTTGCGTCGCTGGCGGTGGGTGCGCTGCTTCTGTTGCGCCGCCGGCGAATCGAGTTGCCTCGGCCGCTCGTGAGCGACCTCGCGGCCACGGTGCTCGGCGGCTGCGGCGCGTTCTGGCTCGTGACCCGCTTCTACGGCTAGAGACCGTCAGACGGCGCGGGCCGCCAGCGCCGTGATTCCTTCGTAACCCACGTACACGCCGAGTACGAGAATCAGCACGCTCGATAGATAAGGAGCCGTCGTCGCGAGCGCGCCGAACCACGGCACGCGCTTGGCCGCGTGCTGTGCGCCGAACGCCGCGGCCGCGCCGACGGCGACGAGCGTGAGGGCGAGGCCGATCGAGAAGCAGAATACGAGCGCGACGCCGAGCAAGAACCGACCGGTCTGCAGGCAGAGCAGCAGCACCGTCACCGCTGCGCCGCACGGGACGAGGCCGCCCGTGAGGCCGAACATCACGATCTGTCCCGTCGTGACGTTGCGGTTCGCGAAGCGGCGCCGGATGTCGTTCGCGTGCGCGAGCGCGTGCGCGTCCAGCGGCTCGTCGGACGCGAGGTGGAGCTCACGGCGATCCGTGCGAGCCTGCGTGACCGGGGCGTGGCCGTGGCGTGCGTGGCCGTGGCCGTGATCGTGACCATGGCCGTGGTGATGATCGTGAGCGTGCGCATGACCGTGCTCATGCGCGTGCGAGTGCGTATGAGCGTGGCCGTGCGCGAGGCGCTGCTCGCGCCGCGTGCGCCATAGCATCCAGATTGCGATGCCGATGATCAGGACGGCGGACGCGACTTGGAGGTACGGCTCGAAGCTCTCCGCGTCGACGCCTTGCCACAAGTACATTCCGCCGAGCGCGACGACCCAGACGATCAGCGTATGCGACAACGTCGCGCACAGCCCGAGCAGCACGGCCTGCCCGACGGTGCCGCGCACGGCGATGATGAACGCGGCCATCATCGTCTTCGAGTGACCCGGCTCGAGCCCGTGCAGCGCGCCGAGCAGCACCGCGGTCGGCAAATAGAGCCACGCGGCCGCCGCGCCCTGTTGGAAGATGTCCGTCAGCATGGGTTGCTCTTCGCTTCGTCAGAGGTATTTCGCGATCTCTTTGAACTCGTCGATCGGCTGTCGCCGTTGCCGCGACAACGCGCCGACGGCGTCCTCGAGACAGTGATCGAGATGGTCCTGGATCAATGTCTTCTTCGCCTGAGCGATCGCCTTTTCGACCGCGTGCAGTTGCTGCGCGATGTCGAGGCACGAGCGGCCGCCCTCGATCATCTGCACGACGCCGGCGAGATGGCCGTTCGCGCGTTTCAGCCGTTTGACGATCTCTGGATGACTGTGATGCAGGTCGGTGTTGCTCATGCGGCTATCCTATGCCCCTAGAGGGGATACGGATAGCGATTGTAGCCCAGTCGGCGTAGAGTCGGGCGCCTTCTTAGTCGAGGATTGCTCATGAAAATCTTCACGGTCGCGAAGGGTTCGACGGGCTTCGACGGTCTCAAGCGCGGCGACCGCGACGAGCCGAAGCCGGGTCCGGGACAGGCGCTCGTCCGGATGCGCGCGGCGTCGTTGAACTTTCGAGACCTCGCGATCGTGTCGGGCAAGTACGTGCGCGGTCCGGTCACGCACGACACGATCCCGCTGTCGGACGGCGCGGGTGAGGTCGTCGCGCTCGGCGCGGGCGTTCGCTCCATCAAGGTCGGCGACCGCGTCGTAGCGACGTTCAATCAGGGCCGCCCGCCGAATTCGCTCGGCTCGCCGCTCGACGGCGTGCTGACGGAATTCGCAGCCTTCGACGAGGATGGGCTGCTCAAGATCCCGCCGCACATGTCGTTCGAGGAGGCGTCGACGCTGCCGTGCGCGGGGGTGACCGCGTGGAACGCGTTGATGCACGGCAAAACGCTGCGCGCCGGCGAGACCGTGCTCACGCTCGGCACCGGCGGCGTTTCGATCGTCACGCTTCAGCTCGCGAAGATCGCGGGCGCACGCGTGATCATCACGTCGTCGAGCGACGAGAAGCTCGAGCGCGCGCGCAAGCTGGGCGCGGACGAGGTGATCAACTACAAGCAGCATCCGGATTGGGAGAAGAAGGTGCTCGAGCTCACGGACGGGCAGGGCGCCGATCATGTCGTCGAGCTCGGCGGCGTCGGCACGCTGCCGCATTCTTATCAGGCCGTCGGCTTCGGGGGCGAGATCGCGCTGATCGGCGTGATCACGCGGCCCGAGGGCGATCTCGCGCCGTATCCGTTGATGTTCAAGGGTGCGACGCTGCGCGGAATCTTCGTCGGCGCGCGCGAGCATTTCGAGGGGCTCATGCGCGCGGTCGCGGTGAACGAGCTGAAGCCCGTGATCGATCGGACGTTTGCGTTCGACGAGGCGGTCGAGGCCTACAAGTACCTCAAGGCCGCGCAGCACTTCGGCAAGGTCGTGATCACGATCTGAACCGCGGGCTGGGGACCAGCGCTCAGCTCGGCGCGGCCCGTGCCGCTGCCGCCGCCGAAGCGCGCGCGGCGGCAGCTTCGCGGAACTGCATGGCTTCGATCACTGAACGGTTCGCGCCGCGTTTGACAGAAGTGGCCTCCCGCAGGAACTGGACATTCCCCGCGCGGCGGCGCACGCGAGAATTTGCCTGCGAAACCACGTTGTCCACAAACCTGGCGGGCAAATTGTTAGCCTATTCCGCGCACTAGCGAAGGATGCAACGCGTGCTAAGCCGACATTGCGCTCTCGGACTCACGGTCTTATTGGGACTCGCGGCCTGCGGCGGTGGCGGTAGCGACGGCGTCGCCACTCCGCCTCCGGCGCCAGTCGCTTCGCCGCCTACCACACCCCCGGCCGTTCCTACCTCCGTGCATGTCGACGGGGCGGTGCAGAAGGGGCCGTTCCTCGTCGGCTCGACGGTGCTGATCAATCGGCGCGACGACCGCGGGCGCTCCACATCGGCGACAATCCTGTCCGAGATCGAAGACAGCATCGGCTCGTTCGAGTTCGATACGAACGATCCGGGTCTCGTTCAAATCGTCGCTACGGGATACTACTTCAGCGAGCTCACGGGCCAGGTTTCGAGCAGCACACTCACGCTGCGCGCGATTCTCAAGATCGACAATCAGCCGGGCCAGAAAGCGTACGTGAACATCATGACGCACCTGATCAACGATCGGGTGCTCGCGCTGCTCGCAGGCGGACAGATCGGAATCGACGAGGCTATCGCACAGGCGGAATCGGAGCTAGTCACGGCGTTCCGCGATGCGTTGCCCGTGACGAACCTCGAGGGATTCTCGGGCTTGAGCGTCTACAACACCGGTACGTCTCAGGCGGCCGCGGCCGGGAATACCTATCTGCTCGCGCTTTCCACCGGCTTCTACAAGTACGCGGAGACCAAGGCGCAGCAGTTCGGAACGACCACGGACGCCGAGCTCACGCTGATCCTGAATCGGATCTCCGACGATCTAGAGGACGACGGTAGGCTGGCGATGCCCAACTTCATTCGCGAGTTCACGACGGCGCTGCGCAGTCTGAGCCCCGACACCATCGCCGCGAATCTGCGCAATCGAGCGATCGTCGATTATCCCGCCGGGCTCGACGTCCCGGATATTTCCGTGTTCTTGAATCTATGTGCGGGAACCTTCGACTGCGCGTGGCGCTCCGCCGCGCCGATGCCGCAGGAAACCGAGTCGCACGCCACGGCCGTGCACGATGGGAAGATCTATGTTTTCGGCGGCAACACGTCCGCTGACGATCACTGCGCCGGCGGGCCGTGCATCCCATTCGACAATTCGTACCAGGACGCTTTCGAGTACGATCCGGTCGCCAACGTGTGGCAGCCGCGAGCCCCCATTCCAGTTGGAATGTCCCGGCTCGACGCGCACACGATCGGCGACACGATCTATGTCGTCGCCGAGTGGGCCGTCAATGGCGACTCCAAAGGAATGAGCAACAGGCTCTTTGCGTACGACCCTGTGGCGGATCATTGGACGGAGAAGAAGCCGCGACCGATATACCGTGAGGCATTCGTGAGCGCGGCTGTCAACGGCAAGCTCTACGTGATTGGCGGTAGTGGCCGACCGGACAACGGACCGCCGTCCAACGACTTCTGCGGAGACACGAGAGCTCAAAGCGGCGGTGGAAATATACGATCCGGTTTCCGACAGCTGGTCGTTCGGTCGTCCGTCGCCCGCTCCGAGCGCCTTGAGCACGGTTTGCGCGCTCAATGGCTCCATCTACGTCCTCGGCGGATGGGTCGTGACGACGTGGGAGCCTTCCATTACCGCCTACGATGTCGCTGCCGATCAATGGTCCGTCAAATCGCCGCTACCGACGCAGATCGCGCGCAGGGGTTGCGTTGCAGCCAACGGGCACGCTTATCTGATCGGCGGCCAGGATCTCTCTTCCTCGTCCCTATCCGGTGGAGTGTCGGACCGAGTCGACGTCTATGACCCGCCCGTCGAAACGTGGGCGACCGCCACGAGGCTGCCTACCGGGCGCTACTCCGCGGGGGCAGAGGTCGTTGGATCGGAAGTGTTCGTGCTAGGCGGTCGGATGTCGAACTTCAAGATCACGGACGTCACCGAAGTGCTGGATCTTGCCAAGCTCGGGGACGACGCGATTCCTTGATGGGTGCTGCGACTGAGTCCGCGATGCGGGACGTGACCCACAGGCTCGCGGTCAGAGCACGCCGTCGGGCTTCTGGCCGAGCTTGCTGCCGTCCGCCAGCGTGATCGAGATGTACTGCCCGCCCTTCTCGTCGTTGCGCAGCGGGTGGACGACGATCGAGACCTTGTCGCCGGGCTTCACGCTGGTCGACTTCCAGCCCGCGCGCGCTAGGTTCGTCGCCGGGTCCATCTCGACGCCCCAGTTGTCGACGTGGCCTTTGCCGTCCGCCACGTCGAGGTGGATCCACGCGTGCGGGCTGCTCCATTTGAACTCGGTGACGACGCCGACGATCGTGACCTCGCGCGTGCGGTCGAACACGATCGGCGAGTGGTGCGCGAGGCTCGCGCCCGAGTAGAGCGCGGCCGCTGCGAGTCCGAGAATCGAAAGCTTGCGCATGCTTAAGTCTCCGCTCACTTGACCAGCGACTGCGACGAGGTCGCGGGCAGGTTCTCGTTCAAATCCGGCGTGCACTCGACCTCGGCGATGTCGGTGTCGTGGAGGCGATTGAAGCGCTTCGTCATCACCCAGTCGCCCTTCCAGCTCTTCGGATCCGTCATCGTGTACTCGATCTGCAGCGTTTCGCCGTTCTCGATGAGCTTCATGCGCTCGACGATGTGCAGCTGCTCGCTCGCCGGGATGCTCGCTCCGCCCTGATCCATCCAGTGGTGATGGCCCGGAAAGTACTTCGTGTCGACGACGAGCGTGTCGCCTTCGAAGTGGCCGATCGATTCGCCGTTGAAGCTCGCCACGACGACGTCCGGATCGCTGTGCGGACGGCCGTCGAGGTAGATGATCCGCAGGCTGTTCATGAAGCCGCTCACCATGTAGACCGCGGTCGGCTCCTGGAGCAGGACGAACGGCCAGACGCGCGTCATGATCAGCGGCATGCCGGCGGGCCAGCACTGGCCGATGTCGTCGCGATAGACCTTGTTCTCGGCGAGCGCCTTCTTGCCGGCGTCGTAGTGCTTCTGCGCTTCGGGCGTGAGCTCGAACTTCTCGGGCACGAATTTCCACGACTGCGGGCCTTTGAGCTCGTGCTGCCACGTGCCGGTCAAGTTGAACGGCGCGGCCTTCTGCTTCTTGAAGCTCTCCGGCGTGATCGCGCCGACGGGCGCCGCGGGCTGCGCGGCGGCGTTGAACGCGAGCGCGAGCAGCGTCGCGGCCGCGACGCGGCCGAGGCTGCGTAAGACCGATTGGCTCATGGATCCCCCTCCGGCACGAGCCGACACTTTACCACCGAGGCCGGCTTGCGCCGGAGCGGCTCAAGAACCGTGGAGTCCGTTGCGCGCGGGCCAGCGGGCTGAGTATCCTGGCCGGACCCTGTCTAGACCGTCCCCGCCCGGCGCCGCCGGCTGCGGCCGCGCGGCGGGCGGGTTTGAACGACCGCGGTGCGGTTTGTCTAAACGACAGCCGCGCAAACGCGGCTCAGTAGGGTGTCGGGAGACTGCTGCTAATGGCCGTTTACACGAATTACCTTCGCGACCGCGGCTCGAAGCTCGTGATCCTCGCGGTCATTGCGTTGATCACGCAAGTGATCTTCACCGCATACGTGCGGCCGGCCGGGGAGCGCTGGCGCGCGGAGCAACGCGCGCTCGCCGAGCGCACACCCGGGCTACCGGCCGCAGCGCACGCTGGTCGTGATCATCCAGGATCCGGAGCAAGAGGCGACCATCATCGTCGCGACCTGGGCCATGATCCTCGCGTTCCTGCGCTTCCGCGAGCTCAAGCAGCAACGCGAACTGCTCAGCGTGGGTCTCATGAAGCAGGCGCCCGGCGTCGTGATCCTGCCGAGCGACGCGCGCGAGTACCTGCGCACGCTCGAGCAGATGCCGCCGAAGGAGCGCGACTCGGTCGTGCCGCGCGTGCTCGCGGCCGCGCTCAAGCGCTTCAGCGCGACCGGCAACGTGCAAGACGCGTCGCAGACCGTGCACAACGTCTGCGAGAGCGAGAACAACCGGCTCGACGCCGAGCTCGCGATCTTGCGGTTCAGCGTCTGGGTGACGCCGGCGCTCGGCTTCGTCGGCACCGTCCGCGGTATCGGCCTCGCGCTCCAGGGCGCCGAGCTCGCGGTCAAGGGCGACACGAGCGCGGTCACGAGCGGCCTCGGCATTTCGTTCAATTCCACGCTGGTCGCGCTCACGCTCAGCATCGTGCTGATGTACACGCTGCACGAGATCCAGCTCGCGCAGGAGCGGCTCGTGCTCGACGCGGAGAACTACGCGGACGAAGAGCTGATCAGTCGGCTCCATAGCGTATAGTTACTAAGGGCGGCACAAGGCCCGCGGTATCGAAGGGGGACTAGACAATGAGGTTTTTTAGATGGGCCCGGCGTGCGCCGGCGCTCCTTTTGGTCGCGCTCGGGCTATCGGCGGCTTCCGCCGCTTGGGCGCATCACTCGTTCGCGATGTACGACAACGAGCATCAGGTCAAGCTCAAGGGTAAGGTCACGGATTTTCAGTGGACTAACCCGCACGTCTACATCGAGCTCGACGGCGTGGACCAGTACGGCGAAAACAAGGACGTGAAGTCCTGGGTGATCGAATGCGCGAACCCCGGCATCCTCGATCGCATCGGCTGGAAGTTCAACATGATCCACAAGGGCGACGAGATCACGGCGATCGTCGCGCCGCTGCGTAGCGGCGAGCCCGGTGCGTTGCTGAAGCTCGTCACGCTCGCCGACGGCAAACAGTTCGGGAACGGCGCGCCCGCCGGTCCGGCGCTCATTCAATAAGGAGCGTTCCGATGCGAAGAACAACACGCGACACGAACGTGTCGACGGGTCTCCGCTCGCGCGCGATTGCGATCGCTGCGGCAGCAGTGGCGGTGTCGATCGTCGCGGCGCCGAACGCATGGGCGCAGGCGCAGAGCACACAGGCGCCGGCCGCCAAGCCTCAAGAGCCGTCCAAGCCGGCTCCGAAGCTCGCCGGCAAGCCGGATTTCACCGGCGTCTGGGACCGACAGCAGAATCCGGTGGCGCAGCCGAGTGCGCGCACGGGCGGCTCTGCGCAGTCTCCGACGGGACCGCAGTTCGCGGGCGCCGCGCCACCGATCAAGCCCGAGTTCAAGGCGGCGTACGACGCCGAGGTGAAACGTCTCGCCGACGCCGAGCAGCGCGGCGAGCCGACGACGAGCCAGAACACGATGTGCCTGCCGCAGGGCATGCCCGCGATGATGCTCGCGATCTTCCCGATGGAAGTGATCCAGACGCCGAAGCAGGTCACGATCATCGAGGAGGCGTTCACGCAGATTCGACGTCTCTACATCGGCGAAGATGCGCCAAAGGTCGAGGACGCAGAGCCGGGTTTCTACGGACACACCGGTGCGAAGTGGGAGGGGGACACGCTCGTCGCCGAGACCGTGGGTCTCAAGACGAATGTTCTCTATCGCAACGTGCCGCACTCCGAGAATCTGCGGATTCACGAGCGGCTCAAGATGATCGACGCGGATCACTTCGAGGACGAGGTCACGTACGTCGACCCGCAATATCTGACGGGGCCGTGGACGTGGAAGTGGGCGTATCAGCGGCGTAACGGCTACAAGATGCTCGAGTACGTTTGCGAAGATAACCGCGAGTTCGCCGACCCAGTGACGGGTGAGCAGCGCATGCGGTTCAAGACCAAGACCGCCACCAAGCAATAACAAGCAGCGGCGACCCGCGGTGCGGCCGCGCGTCCGACGGGCGCCCGGAGGAATCTCCCCATGGATCGTCGCAGCTTCCTGCAACTGGCGGCGCTGGGCTCTGCGGGCGCTTTGCCGCTTCTCCGCCCGCTTAAGGCCGACGCGGCGGTATCGGATCTCAAGATCACGCGGATTCGCGTGTTCAATCCGACCGACAAGACCGACCTCAGCGGCTTTCTGAATCTCGGCAACATCGTCGTCGCGGTTGACACCGACGCCGGCATCACCGGCTACGGCCAAGGCGGCTCGCCGGATCTGATCCGCTATGCCGCCGGCCGCCTGGTCGGCGAAGACCCGTTTCGGATCGAGTACCACTGGCAGCGGATGTATCGCGGCTCGATCTATCCGGCCGGTAGCGAGCGTTTGCTCGCGGTCGGAGCGCTCGATTGCGCGCTCTGGGACATCAAGGGCAAAGCGCTCGAGCAGCCCGTGTATCAACTCCTCGGCGGCAAGGCGCGCGACCACGTCGAGTGCTATCACTCGTTCGGCGCGCTCGCGAAGGGGCAGGCGAAACAGGAAGCGCGCAAGGCAATGGCGGACGGCTTCCGTGCGATCCGCTTCCATACCGTGCCGCCGGCTTCGACCGAGTTCGACGTACGGAAGATGATCGATGCGTTCGTCGCGATCTGCGCGGAGCTGCGCGAGGGCGTCGGCCCGAACGGCGACTTCATCTTGGACGCGCACACGCGCTTCGATTTCGCTGACATCGCGCGGCTTTGCGACCTCGTCGCGCCGTACGCGCCGCTGTTCGTAGAGGATCCGCTGCGCTCGATCGAAGACATCACGGCGTATACGAATTTGCGCCGGCGCGTGACCGTGCCGCTCGCGGCCGGTGAGCAGTTCGGGGACCTGCGTAACGGCAATTTGCCGCTAATAGAGCAGGGGCTGATCGACTACTTGCGCACGTCGATTCCGAACTGCGGCGGCATCACGAGCTATCGCGTGCTCGCCGCGCTCTGTGGGGCACACTCGGTGGGTCTAGTGCCGCATTTCACCGCGCCGATCGCGACGTCGGCCGTGATTCATGCGGTGTTGCCGTTCCCCGGCGTCGTCGTGAACGAAGTGTTCCGCCCGGAGTATCCCGAGTATTTGCGCGAGGGCTATGTCTTCCGCGACGGCAAGATGCATGCGAACGACCGGCCGGGGCTCGGCAACGTCGTCGACGAGAGCCGGCTGAATCTCGTCGCGGAGATCATGGAGCGAGCGCCGAGCTCGCTGTATCAGGGCGAGAGCTTGCATCGGCCCGACGGGTCGTATCTCTATCTCTAAGCACACGCAGGATGCCGTCTCGGAGGTTCGTCGTATTCGGGCGAGAGCGCGGCGCGTGACGCACGTCGCTTGCCCAGGTCGGGTGTCGCGCGTAGGTTGACGGCCCGTGGAAGCGTTGCTGCGCGACTTCTTGCAAGCACTGCGGACTCTGCGGAAGAGTCCGGTTTTCGCGTGCACCGTCGTTCTGACGCTCACGCTCGGCATCGGTGCGAGCACCGCAATCTTCTCCGTTTTCAATGCAGTGGTCTTGGCGCCCGTGCCATTCCCGGACGCAGACCGGCTCGTGCAGCTCGTGGGCACCGTCAACGGGCAGCCGAACGACACGGGCGTCTCGCCCGCGATCTACCGGCATCTTCGCGAGCAAAGGGACGTCATCGAGGACGTCGGCGCGTACCGCTATGCCTCCGTCAACTACTCGTCGGACGAGGTGCTCGAGCGGCTCGCCGTAGCCCAAGTGACGGAGCCCTACTTCCGCACGTTCCGCGCGCCGATGGCTTTGGGCCGGTCGTTCGCCGTCGACGAGGACGTGCCGGGCGCCGCGAAGACCGCGGTCGTCAGCTACGACTTTTGGACGCGGCGCCTCGGCCGCGATCCCAGCGTGGTCGGCAGCACGATTCGGCTGAACGGGATCGCGCACACGGTCGTCGGCGTCACTGCGCAGACGTTCGACACGCGCGAATTCGGCCGCATCGATCTCTGGGTTCCGCTGCAATTGCCCGCGACGGGGACGGACGGCGGAGCGTGGTTTCAGGCGGCAGCGCGGTTGAAGCCCGGGGTTGCGCTGGAGCAGGCGCAAGCAGAGCTCGCGACGTCGACGGCGTCGTTCGACCGTGCGGAAGCCGCCGCGCTCAGCGACAACGTCCGCTTCGGCGCCGTGCCGTTCAAGGACGCGTTGATCGCGACGGGGTCGAGCACGCTGTTCCGCAACGACCCGCGAAGCGTGCTGTGGATGATGTTCGGCGCAGTCGGTTGCGTGCTGCTGATCGCGTGCGCGAACGTGGCGAATCTGATGCTCGTGCGCGCGAGCGCGCGCGAGCGCGAGCTTGCGGTCCGAATTGCGCTCGGCGCGGGACGCTGGCGCATCGTGCGCCAGCTTCTCGCCGAAAGCGTGACCCTGTCCGCGGCGGGCGGTGCGCTCGGTTTGGTCGCCGGCTACGCCGGTATTCGAGCGCTCTCCGCCGTGAGCACGGTCGGGTTGTCTCGGCTCGGGGAAGGCGGAGCGCTGCTCGGCGTAGACGGGCGGGTGCTCGCCTTCACCGTATCCGTGTCGATCGTGACCGTGCTCTTGTCGGGACTGCTGCCCGCGCTCATTACCTCGCGGGCCGACCCGAACGCCGTGATCAAGCAGGCGAGCGGGCAAGCCACGACTGGGCGCGGGCGGCACCGGAGCCGATCGATTCTCGTCGTCGCCGAGGTCGGCCTGGCCGTGGTGTTGCTGATTGGAGCGGGACTGCTGATCAAGACGATCGCCGCGTTGAATTCGACGGATCCCGGCGTCAACGTGAACGACGTCGTGGTGATGCGCACGTTGCTGTCTGAGGAACGCTTCCTCTCTGCGACGCCCACGCGCGATCTCGTGCGGGGGACGCTCAACAGAATCCGCGCGCTGCCGGGCGTCGCGGCTGCCGGCGCGACATGTTGCGTGCCGCTGCAGCGAGCCTGGGGCGACGTGTTCAAAATCGTCGGTAGGGACGACGGCGGCAGGCCGATCACGAGCGGCGGCGAAGTGACGATCAGCACCGGCGACTACTTCGGCGTCTTCGAGGTCCCCGTCGTGCGCGGCCGCGTGTTCGGGGAGCGGGACGACGCCGGCAGCACGCCCGTGATCGTCATCAACCGCGCGCTCGCCGACCGTTGGTGGCCGAACGGCCAAGACCCGATCGGGCAGAAGATCCGGATCGGCGGCAGTCACGACGAGCCCGAGCGCGACGTGATCGGCGTCGTCGAGAACGTTAGGCAAGCGCGGTTGGAGCTCGTGCGCCAAACGATGTACGTGCCGTTCGCGCAGATTTCCGGCACGTGGCTCAAGAGCCTGCTGCCGGGCGACTCGTTCGCCTGGATCGTTCGAACGAAGACCGATCCGCTGGGCGCGGCAGCCAGCATTCGCGACGAGATTCAACGCAGCACGGCGGTGCCTGTCACCGAAGTAGCGGCAATGAAGGACGTCGTCGCGGACTCCATCGCGCGGCAGCGGGCCAACATGTTGCTGATGAGCGTGTTCGGCGGCGTTGCGCTGCTGCTCGCGGGCGTAGGCGTCTACGGGGTCGTCGCGTATTCGGTTCGCGAGCGCACGCGCGAGATCGGGATTCGAATGGCGCTCGGAGCACGCGGCGAGCGAATCGTCGGCATGGTGCTCCGGCGGGGGCTCGTCCTCGTCCTCATCGGCACGGCTCTCGGGTTGTTGGCGGCGTACTTCTCGGCCGGTCTGCTGAGGTCGATGCTCTACGGCGTCGAGCCGAGAAACCTCGGCGTGTTCGCGGGCGTTCCGCTCGTGCTCGCGCTCGTCGCTATCGCGGCGGCGGTGATCCCCGCCTATCGAGCGAGCCGCGTCGATCCGCTAGAGGCGCTGCGCTACGAATAGCCGCGCAGCCGCGACGAAAACCGCGCCTCGCAACGACTAGCGCAAGAACGACCAACGAGCGTAGTGGTCGAGCGATCGGCCATTCGCCTAGAATGCGCGCTCTCAGCGCCGGCCGTTCACGGCGGGCGTGTCTTCCGAATTGCGGGCAACCACGACCATGACAACTCCTTCCGCCGACGGGCCGTCGCCGCCGTCTGCGTCCAATTCAAGCGAAGTCGCACCGCGCCATGCCGCGGTGATTCGACTGCTAGTGATCTCGGCGTTCGTCGTGATCCTGAACGAGACGATCATGGGCGTCGCGATTCCAAGGCTGATGACGAGCCTCGGTGTGGACGCCGTTGCCGCGCAGTGGCTCACGACGGCGTTCCTGCTCACGATGGCCGTCGTAATTCCGATCACCGGGTTCCTGCTGCAGCGACTACACACGCGCACGATTTTCATCGCGGCAATGACCCTGTTTTGCGTCGGCACGCTGGTCGCCGCTGTGGCGCCGGGTCTCACGGTGCTTGTGATCGCTCGAGTGATTCAAGCGTCCGGCACGGCGATCATGCTGCCGTTGCTGATGACGACCGTGATGACCCTCGTGCCCGCCGAATCGCGCGGCAAGACGATGGGCAACATCATGATCGTGATCTCGGTGGCACCTGCCGTGGGTCCCACGATCTCCGGGCTCATCCTTAGTGTGTTGTCGTGGCGGTGGCTGTTCGCGCTGGTGCTGCCCATCGCCATCGCCACGTTGCTGCTCGGCGCGCGCCGCATCGAGAACGTCAGCACACCGCGCGAGGCGCCGCTCGATATCGGCTCCGTGCTTCTGTCGGGCGTCGGCTTCGGCGGCGGCGTGTATGGCTTGAGTCTGATCGGCACGCCCGCCCAGCCGCAGAGCTTCCCGACATGGGTGCCGCTCGCGATCGGGACGCTGGGCCTTGTGACCTTCGTGGCGCGCCAGCTCGTTCTCCAGCGGCACGACCGCGCTTTGCTCGACCTGCGCACGTTCACGTCACGGAATTTCACGGTGTCCGTAGTGATGATGGCCATCATGATGATGGCGCTGTTCGGGACACTGATCGTCTTGCCGATCTACCTGCAGAACGTCCGAGGGCTGAGCACGCTCCAGACGGGCTTGTTGCTGCTGCCAGGCGGTTTGCTGATGGGTCTGCTCGGACCACCCGTTGGCCGCCAGTACGACCGCGTCGGTCCGGCGAAGCTGCTGATTCCTGGCGTCGTGGTCGTGACGGCAGTGCTGTGGGCGATGACGCTGCTTACTCCGACCACGCCCGTGCCTTACATTCTCGCCGGACACCTCGCCATCAGTGCGGGCTTCGCGCTGCTGTTCACGCCGCTGTTCACTGCGAGCCTGTCGTCGGTTCGGCCGCAGCTCTACTCACACGGCAGTGCCGTGCTCGGCTCCGCGCAGCAGGTAGCGGGTGCCGCCGGTGTGGCGCTGTTCGTTGCGCTGATGTCGGCACAAAGTGCAAAGCTACTCGTCGGCGGTGCGACTGCGCTCGACGCGATGGCCGGCGGCATCCGTGCAGCGTTCCTATGCGGCGCAATCGCTTCGCTCGGCGCCGTCGTTTGCGCGCTATTCGTGCGCAAGCCGGACGCCGCGGCGATCGCGGCGTCGCATTGACGCCCGTTCAGCCCTTCGGCGCGGGCTTCACGTCGAGCAGCGTGAGCGTTCGAGTCCGCCGCGATGCACTCGGCTTCCTTGATCCCGTGCTCCTTGCGAATGATGTTCGTGCCCTGCACGAGCGACACCATCTTGTAGAGCGCGTGGCGGCGCGCCATGCCCTCGCGGCCCATGCCGCAGTCGGACGAGAGCACGAGCCGCTCGAGCGGAATGTGCTTGAGCGCCATGCGGATGTGGTCGGCGACCATCTTCGGCGACTCGACCTGCAGCGAGTGGTGATCGATCACGCCGATCGCGATCTTCATGTCGGTGATCTCGCGGCCGATCGCCTCGAGATCCATGCCGCCCGAGCTGCACGACTCGAACGTGATCACGTCCGCGTCGACTTTGTTCAAGAGCTTCAGCGCCGGCTTGTAGCTCTGCACCTCGGCGAACATGCGCTGCTGCGACGGGTTGCCCCAGCATGTGTGGCACCAAACTTCCGTCTTCGCGCGGAGTCCGCGCACGGTGTTGTTGAACACCTCGAGCATGTACTCGGGGTTGATCACCTTGTCGACGACGCCTCGCGCCGCGAGCAGGTGGATCTGCGGCTCTTCCATCTGGATCACCGGGCAGCCCGCGTCGGCGAGCGCGTGGAGCTCCTCGTTGAACGCGTTGCTGAGTCGCCCAGATGCGCTCGCGGACGTCTTTGTAGTGGAAATCCTGGACCGCGAACGCGACGAGCTCGGGCGTCACGGTGCCGAACTTCACGGGCTTGTCGGTCATGCGCTGCGCGGCCTTGTACATCTGCGCGTATTGCATGTTGCCGCGGCCGACCGGGCCGACGATGCTCGGCATCAGCCGCGCCTCGATGTAGTCATGGAGAATGTGGCCGCGCGGGAAGCCGATGCCGCCGCCGCCGACCGGCGCCATCTTCGGGAGCCCGTCGAAGCCCGCCATGTGGAACGGCGGGATAGCTCGTCCAGCTCTGGCCGCCGATGTCCTGCGTGAAGCGCGCGTCGCCGTCCGTCACGATGTCGAGACCGGCGATCGTCTGCTCGTTGAAGTAGACCGCGAGCGCGTCCTCGTACTGCTCCCGGAACCGCGTCTCCACCATCGCGGTCATGAAGTTCTTGAGCCCGAGGTTCTCGGTGTACCAGCTCGGCCGCGGCAGGGAGCCGGTGATTGTCGTGGGCAGCAGTTTGTCCGCGGTCGCGCGTAGCATTGTCCGTACCTGTATTTTTGAGTGGTGGAGCCGGCTTCGTGCCGACATTTCGTTCAGCAGCCGGCTACAATATTGTAGAAGCTGCCGACCTACAACCCTAGCAACCGCGAAGGAATCGGCCGCGCGCGAGCGACGGACCGACCGGCGACTTATCTGGAGGAGCAGACACATGGATTTGGGCAACGGCCTGGGTCATTTGACCTATTCGACGCTCGTGCACCCGGGCGATACGTGGAGCCGAGATGTGGGACAGCTTGAATCGCTACGTCCCGCAGGTGAAGGCGCGCGTCTCTCCAAAGAAATCTTTTGGCGTGTCGCTGCGGCTGTCGGCCTCGTCGGCCCAGACGCTCACGGGCGATCCGGCGAAGCGCGAGGAACTCAAGGAGTTCCTGCGCTCCCACGACATGTACTTGTACACGGTGAACGCGTTCCCGTACGGGCCGTTCAAGAATCGCGTCGTCAAGAAGGACGTCTACGAGCCGGACTGGAGCACGGACGCGCGCGCAACCTACACGATGCAAGTGGCGGACATCCTCGCCGAGGTCGCGGCGCCGCACGTTCAACCGTCGATCCAGAGCCCGCCGCTCGGCTTCAAGCCGAAGGTCACGGGGCCCGAGTACGTCAACGAGTTCACGCGCCACGTGCTGAAGGTCGATCGCGCACATGGTGCAGCTCGAGAAGCGCACGGGCCGCACCGTCACGCTCGCGCTCGAGCCCGAGCCCGCGTGCTTCCTCGAGACGACGGAAGAGGCGCTCGATTACTTCAAGAACCATCTGTACGCGAGCAGCGCAGTGACGCTCGCTCGCGAGCCAGACGGGCCTCAACAAATCGCAGGCCGAGACCGCGCTGCGCAAGCACCTCGGCATGGTGTACGACATCTGCCACCAGGCGGTCGAGTACGAAGACATCGGCAAGTCGCTCCGCGCACTCGCGGACGCCGGCATCCCGGTGTTCAAGCTCCAGGAGGCGGCGGCGCTGCGCGTGCCGAACGTCACGAAGGAGACCGTCGACGCGATGCGGCCGTTCGCGGACACGGTGTATCTCACGCAGACCGTCGAGAAGTCCGATGGCAAGCTCACGCAGTATCTGAACCTCGAGGACGCGTTCGCCGCGTTCGAGAAGAACCCGAAGCTCAAGCGCGAGTGGCGCACGCACGTGCACGTGCCGGTGTTCCTCGACAAGATCGGCGAGCACTTCGAGACCACGCGCTTCGCGATCGAGGATGCGCTGAAGTTCCACAAGAAGAACAAGCTTTCGCCGCAGCTCGAGATCGAAACCTACACATGGGACGTGTTGCCGGACTCGATGAAGAGCGGCGACATCGTCGACTACGTGCAGCGCGAGCTCGACTGGGTCAAGGGTCAGCTCGTCTGAGCTCGCCGTCAGGAGAACAACGCAAATGAAGGTTGGTTTCATCGGCCTCGGCCGAATGGGTCAGGCCATGGCCGCGCGCGTGCAAGGCGGCGGCCACGAGCTCGTCGTCTACAACCGCACGCGCGCGAAGTGCGCGGATCTCGAGAAGGCCGGCGCAAAGGTCGCGGGCTCGATGGTCGAGGCGTGCCGCGGTCGCGACGTCGTGATCAGCATGGTCACCGACGACAAGGCGCTCGCGGAGGTCGTGAACGAGGGCGTCGTGCCCGGGCTGCCGAAGGGCAGCCATCCACGTCGCGATGGGCACGCACAGCGTCGCGGCCCTGCGCGAGATCGGCCCGCTGCACGACAAGGCGGGCCAGATCCTGATCGCGGCGCCCGTGCTCGGCCGTCCCGAGGCCGCGGCCGCCGGCCAGGTCGGCATCGTCGCGGCAGGGCCGAAGGACGCGATCGCGAAGCTCGCGCCGCGTGCTGTCGCTGATCGGTCGGCGCACGTTCGACGCGGGCACGAAGCCCGAAGGCGCATCGGCCGTGAAGCTTGCGAACAACATGATTCTCGGCTGCGCGATCGAGGCGATGGGCGAGGGCTTCTCGCTGATCCGCAAATACGGCGTCGATCCCGCCGCGTTCTTCGACGTGATGACAGACGGCTTGTTTGCGGCGCCGGCGTACAAGGTCTATGGCAACATCATCGCGAAAGAAGCTCTACGCGCAGGCCGGCTTCACGACGACGCTGGGCCTCAAGGACGCGAATCTCTTGATGGCCGCTGCGCTCGCGGCCAACGTGCCGCTGCCGAGCCTGAGCGTGTATCGCGACCGGCTGATCAGCGCGGTCGCGAACGGCGCAGGCCGAGCAGGATTGGTCTGTGATCGCGCGCGTCCAGGCGCGCGCGGCCGGCATCGAGTGACTCGAGGGAACGACGAAATGATCAACGCGGGAATCGTCGGACTGGGATGGTGGGGCCGGACGCTCGTCGAGGCCGTCTCGAACGGCCAGAGCGACGAGATCAACTTCGTCGCGGGCGCCGCGCGCACGCACACGGACGACCTCAAGGCGTTCGCGAAACAGCAGAAGTTCGAGCTCTACGACAGCTACGAGAAGCTCCTTAAGGATCCGAAGGTCGACGCGGTCGTGCTCGCGACGCCGCACTCGCTACACGTCGAGCAGGTCGTGCAGGCCGCCGAGTCGAAGAAGCACGTGTTCTGCGAGAAGCCATTCGCGCTCACGACGCGCGGGCGCCGAGCGCGCGGTCAACGCGGTCAAGAAGGCAGGCGTCACGCTGGGCCTCGGCTACAACCGCCGCTGGCACCCCGAGATGACGAAGCTTCGCAACCAGATCGATCGCGGCGAGCTCGGCGTTATCTTGCACGTCGAGGCGACGATGACGTTTCCGAACGCTCTCCAGCTCAAGGCCGACGCGTGGCGCGCGGATAGAGAAGAGACACCGTGCGGCGGCCTCACGCCGATGGGCGTGCACGCGGTCGACGGCATGATCGATCTCTGCGGGTCCGATCGATCAGGTCTACTGCCAGAGCTTCCGGCGTGTCGTCGCGGTCGACGCGGACGACACGACGTCGATCCTGTTCCGGATGAAAGAAGGCATGTCGGGCTACCTCGGCACGATGACGGCGACCGGCGGCGGCTTCAGCTTCCAGGTCTACGGCTCGAAGGGCTACGTGCGCCTCGAAGGCATGACGCACGTCGCGGGCGCGGCGTCCGAGGAGCGCCGAACGCGGCTCTTCGGCAAGTGCATCTTCAAGCCGATCGCGGGCCCCGCGGTCGTCTGGGACGCGGAGCGGCTCGACGTCACCAAGGTCACGCTCGAGGCGTTCGCGCGCGCGGCCCGCGGCAAGGAGAAGTTCCTGATCCCGCTCGACGAGATGGTGCACGGTGCGGCAGTGACCGAGGCCATCATTCGTTCTTCAGAGACGCATCTGCCCGAGAAGGTCGGCTGATCGACCGGAGCTTTCGCCATGCAGCTGTTCGACGGCACGAAAATCGACTTCATGGGGCACCGGCGCGGCGCGCTGATCGTGTCGATCATCCTCGTGGCTATCTCGATCGGGGCGCTCGCCGTGCGCGGCCTGAACTACGGCATCGAGTTCACCGGCGGCGTCGTAATCGAGGCGACCTACACGCGGGACGCCGATCTCACGGCGATCCGCACGAACCTCGAGGGTGAGGGCTTCGAGAAGGTTCAGGTGCAGAACCTCGGCTCGCCTACCGATGTGATGATTCGGCTGCCGCCGCCGCGCGAGGGCGCTGATCTCACCGCGCTGCGCGAGCACGTGATCGAGACGCTGCGCAAGCAGGCCGACAACGTGGAGATCCGCCGGTTCGATACCACCGGCCCGCAGGTCGGCTCGGACATGGCGCAGGCGAGCATTCTAGCCGTGGTGTTCGCCTCGATCGGCATTTTCTTGTACGTCTCGATTCGCTTCCGCTGGAAGCTCGCGGCCGGCGCAATCGTGGCCGAGCTGCACGACGTGATCACGACGATCGGCTTGTTCTCGCTCGTCGGCTGGCAATTCGATCTCTCCGTGCTCGGCGCCGTTCTCGCCGTGCTCGGTCACTCGTTGAACGACAAGATCGTGCTCTACGATCGTATTCGCGAGAACTTCAGGCTCGTTCGGCGCGGTTCGGCCGAGTCGATCGTGAACACGTCGGTCAACCAGGTGCTGTCGCGAACGATCGTGACGTCGGGCTCGACGATGCTCGTCGTGATCGCGCTTGCGTTGCTCGGCGGCGAGACGCTGTTCGGCTTCTCGGTCGCGCTGATCTTCGGAATCGGCGTCGGCGTCTACTCCTCAATTTACGTGGCGAGCGCGATGGCGCTGCTGCTCAAAGTCACGCCGACGGACCTCGTCGTCGTGAAGACGGCGCAAGAAGACAGCATGCCCTGACAAAAACGCGAAGAGGGGGGATAGCCATGCCGGCACGCACGTTGCTTCCGATCCTTGTCGTCCTCGCAGCGCTCGCGGTCGACGCGCGCGCGCGCGCTCAGCAGCCGGCGCAGCCTACCGCCGCGGCGCCGTCGCTGCCGCCGCTCTTCTTCAAAGAGGAGTGGCAACAGCGCGCGCGGCCGAGCGACGCGCCCGCGGATTTCGTGCTCGAGGGCGGCGTGACCCCGGCGGCGGTCACGAGCTCCGCGCTCGAGCTCAAGATCTACGACCCGAACGCCGCGAGCGTTGCCGCGTATCGCGACAAACCGCCGACGCGCAGCAACCCGCGCGACTGGGGCGGGCCTTCGTGCGTGCAGCTCGCGGGCTTCAATCAGAATCCGCCGCCGCAGAAAGTCCCGAACGGCCAAGCGACGCGACCCGCCGAACCTCTGGACCGGCGTCTGCCAGACGCCGATCGCGGTCACACTCCGCGATCGCGCGCGCTATGTCGATCTCACGGGACTCGCGCACATCCGCTGGGTAACACGCACGTCCGGGTTTCACGTCGTGCGCCCGGTCGTGAAGCTCGCCGACGGCAAATGGTTCGTCGGCGACTACGCCGAGGGCGCGCCATCCGCGAACTCGACGTTGTTCCTACAGTCGGAGTTCGCAGTTGCGTCGGTGCGTTGGTTGCCGCTCGACATCGCGCACGTCGTGACGACCGGCCAAGCCTGGGAGAAGCCGGACCTCAGCAAGGTCGACGAGATCGGCTTCGCGGACCTGCTGCCCGGCAGCGGCCACGGCTGGGGCGGCTTCGTGAACGTCGGTCGGATCGAGGTTTACGGTCGGCCCGTCGAGCGCTGAGGCGAGTGAGCCGTGTTCATCGTCGAGCTGATCTACAAGGCCGACCTTGCTGCGATCGACGCGCAGATGCGCCCGCACATGGCGTTCCTCAAGAAGCACTACGCCGCGGGCACGTTCGTCGTCTCCGGGCGCAAGATCCCGCGCGATGGCGGCGTCATCATCGCGGCCGGTAAGACGCGTGCAGAAATCGAGGCGATCGTGAAGGACGATCCGTTCGTGAAGCACGGCCTCGCGGAATTCCGGATCATCGAGTTTCGCGCGAGCCAGCGCGCGGACGACATCGGCGCCCGGATCGACCAGGAGAAGTAGCCCGCCGCTCAGCGCGTACTTGAGCCGAGCGGCTTCGGCGGCGGCGCATCGCCGGGGCCGAGAACCGTGCCGTTCGCGAGCGTGATCGACACGAGCGAGCCGTTCGGCCGCCCATCGAGCAATGGATTCACCGTCACGGCGACCTGATCGCCGGGTTGGAGCAACTCCTTCTTCCAGCCCGTGCGCGCCATCATGTTCGGGCTGCCGCATTCCACGCCCCATTCCGTCTTGTCGCCGTTCGTCGGCCTGCACCTCGAGCTGAATCCACGCATGGGGATTCGTCCACTGGAAGTCCTTCACGACGCCGACGAGAACGTACCTTCTTGCTGCGGTCGAACGCCGCGAAAGAGTGGTGAGCGTAGGCGAGCGACTGCCCCGCAGCGGCGAGCATGGCAACGACGATCATGGCGAAGGCTCTCATCGGGTGCCTCACTTCGGTCTCGAGCCTGATACGACCGTGTCGTCGCGCGGATTCTCGTCGCAGTAGTACTCGAGCATGTCGATGTCGGGTCGGCGCTGGAAGTAGTGCTTCAGGATCAACGTCTCGGTGTAGGTCTTCGGATCGACGATCGTGAGCTCGTCCTCGAGCAGCTCGCCGTTCGCGACGAGCTTCATGCGCTCGACGAGATGCAGCTGCTCGCTCGACGGCATCCGCGGCTTCGCGTCGTCCTCGCTGACCCGCGCGTTCGCGCCGACTCCGTTCATCGCGCGCGCGAGGCCGTTGAGCCCGATCGTGTCAACGAACAGCATGTCGCCTTCCCAGTGTCCGATCGAATGGCCCATCCAGCTCGGCTCGAGGTCGTCGGGGTGCCCGCGGCCGTCCATGTAGACGCGCCGAGGCATGCCGCTCGACTCGCGCAGGATCACGATCTGATCCGGCGCCTCGAGGAACTGGAGCGGGAAGATGCCGACCTCCGACATGAAGAACACCGGCCCGTTCGGCGAGCACACTTTCAAGCTCGCGGGATCCTTGAGGCGCTGCGACTCGGCTGCGCCCCACTCGGTGAACGGCGGCCTCGCGGGCCAGCGCGTGTTCTGGAACGGCGGCGGGCCGGCCGGATCCTCGAACGAGCCGATCGGCACGAACACGCCGGTGAAGCCGCGCTCGCTCGCGTCGCGTGGTTTCGCCGCCTCGTCTTGCGGGGGTTGCGGGGCGCCGCAGCCCGCGAGCATCGCGGCGAGCGTGAGCACGAAGAAAACACCGCGCATCGATGTTCCCGGTGGGAAGGTTCGAGGCAGCTTACTCCGCGGAGTGGGCTTGGTAACTAGGGGCAACTAGGGCTCGATCGTCGCGCCGCCGACCCGCTCGACGTGGCGCACGAGCTCGCTGACGCTCGCGCCGCGCCCGGCGAGCTCGTCGGCCTTGCGCCAGATCGCTTGGCCCAGCGCCCAGAACGGCACGTTCGCCTGTTCGCGGCGCGCGAGCTCGAGCGCGATGCCGATGTCCTTCACCATCAGCTCGAGCTTGAACGGGTCGTCGAACGCGCGGTTCGTGATCCGCTGCTTGATGTGCGTCTGCGTGATCCAAGACATGCCGGTCGAGACGTTCAGCACGTCGGTCATCACGTTCGGGTCGAGGCCGAGCATCTTGCCGAGCACGAGGCCTTCCGCCGTCGCCGCGAGGGTCATCGCAGTGATCGTATTGTTGATCGACTTCATGGCATGCCCGGCGCCTACCGGTCCGAGATGGAACTGGTGCTTGCCGAGCACCTCGAGCACGGGCCGCGCGCGCGCGGCGGCCGCCGCGCTGCCGCCGATCATGAACACGAGCGTCGCGGCCTTCGCCCCCATCTCGGCGCCGGAGGTCGCGGAGTCGACCATCTCGACGTCGCTCGTCGCGAGCGCGCGCGCGGTGTCGACGGTGATCCAGGGCTCGCACGACGACGTGTCGATCAAGAGCTCGCCGCCCTCGAAGCCTTCGATCAAGCCGTTCTTGCCGAGCGCGACTTCGCGCACGTATTCGCCCGACGGCAGCATCGTGACGACGACGTCCGCGGCTTGCGCGACCTCGCGCGGCGTCGGCGCGACGACGATGTTCGAATGCGCGGCCGCGAGCCGCTCCGCTTTCGCTCGATCGACGTCGAGCACGGTGAGCGAGTGGCCAGCCTTCGCGAGGTGGCCCGCCATCGGCGTGCCCATCACGCCGAGACCGATGAAGCCGATGCGCATCGCCATAAATTTCGCGTCCGCGGCATGAAAGGGGAGCGAAATCATAAACGATGGGCGCGCTTGCTATGGCAGGATTCCGCGCGTAGCGTTTCGACGGTCGCCGCGTCGCGGCATCGAGGAAGCGCTCCGCAAGAGCGGGCGCAGGGGAACGAAAAATGATTCGCCAACGCTTGCTCGTGGTCGCGTCGACTCTGGCCGTAGTCGCGCTCGCGGCATTACCGCGCGTGTTCGCCGCCGTCGACGCGCACGGGTTCGTGAGAGTGAAGCCGGACGAGCTCAAGTGGCAGCTCAGCACCAGCAACACGTCGCCCGACATCGCGCTGCTCTATGGCGACCCGCAGAAGGAAGGGTTCTACGTGCTGCGCGCGCGCTTCCATCCCGGCGTGATGTCGCAGACCGCACACGCATCCACAGGATCGGCACGTCACGGTGATTTCGGGCACGTGGTGGACCGGCACGGGGACGACATTCGAGCCGGACAAGGCCGTTCCGCTGCCACCCGGCAGCTACATGCTGCATCCGAAAGGCGAGGCGCACTACGACGGCGCGAAGGACGCCGAGGTGATCGTCGAGATCAAGGGCTTCGGGCCCGCACCGACGGTTCCCGTCGCGCAGTGACGCGCGCTGTTTCCATTCGAATCGGAGCCGACTCATGACCAGCGACACCCTGCGCGACGAGCTCGAGCCGGTTGCGGGCAACGGCCTGCTGCACCGGCGGCTGTTCCTAACGCATGGCGCGGCGGCAGGCGCCGCGCTGCTCACGGCGCGCGCGGCGAGCGCCGCGCCGCTCGACGTTCCCGCGTCGATGAAGACGCCCGGCGTGCCGCCGAGCGCCTACGGAGATCGCTCGCCGCACGAGGCGACGAGTGCAGAGAATCGCGCAGAGCGCCGCGCCGTCGCTCGGCACCGGCAGCTCGCGCACGCCGCTCGAGAGCCTCGAGGGCGTGATCACGCCGAGCTCGCTGCATTTCGAGCGCCACCACAACGGCGTCCCGGATCTCGATCCCAATACTCATCAAGTGCTGATCCACGGTCTCGTCGAGCGGCCGCTGCTGTTCAGCATCGAGGCGCTGTCGCGCTATCCGCTCGTGTCGCGAATCCAGTTCCTCGAGTGCGCGGGCAATAGCGCCGGCAACAACGCGCCCGAGCCGCCGCAGCAATCCGCCGGCGGTATTCACGGCCTCGCTCTCGTGCAGCGACTGGACCGGCGTGCCGCTCGCGGTGCTGCTCGAGGAGGCCGGACTGAAGCCCGAGGGGCGCTGGATACTCGCCGAAGGCGCGGATGCGGCCGGCATGAGCCGCAGCGTGCCGATCGCGAAGGCGCTCGACGACGCGATCCTCGCTCTCTATCAGAACGGCGAGCGGCTGCGGCCGTCGAACGGCTATCCGGTGCGCCTGTTCCTGCCGGGCTACGAGGGCAACATGAACGTGAAGTGGCTGCGCCGTATCAAGGTCACGGCGGGGCCCACGATGACGAAGGACGAGACGTCGAAATACTCGGACCTCGGCTTGGACGGGCGCGCGAAGCTGTTCACTTTCCCGATGGACGTGAAGTCCGTGATCACGTCGCCGTCGGGCGGGCAGAAGATGCAGGGCCCGGGTCTCTATCAGATCTCCGGCGTCGCATGGTCGGGGTTCGGCAAGATCCGGCGCGTCGACGTGTCGGCGGACGGCGGCAAGACCTGGGCGCAGGCGGCGCTCACCGAGCCCGTGCTCTCGAAATCGCTCGTGCGGTTTCGGTCGCCGTGGCGCTGGAGCGGCAGCCCGAGCGTGTTGATGAGCCGCGCGGTCGACGACAGCGGCGCCGTGCAGCCGACGCGTGCCGCGTTGATCGCCGCGCGCGGCACGAACTATCGATATCACTACAACGCGATCCAGAGCTGGAAAGTGAGCGAAGCGGGAGAGATCGGCAATGTTTACGTCTGAGCGCGCAGCGGCGCGCGCGCTGCTCGTGAGCTTCATCGCGGTCGGCTGGGTCTCGTGCGCGGCGGCGCAGTCCGCGCGTGTGCCCGAGGGGCCGAAGCTAGGAGTGCCCGTGACCGAAGCCGACGCCGCGAGCTGGAACATCAGCGTCGGGCCCGATGGCGCCGGTTTGCCTCCGGGCAAAGGTACGGCGGCGACCGGTGCCGCGCTCTATCAAGCGAAGTGCCTCGCGTGCCACGGGGAGAAGGGCGCGGGCAAACCGAGCGACCAGCTCGCCGGCGGGCAGGGCACGCTACGCGACGCGAATGCGGTGCGCACCGTCGGCAGCTACTGGCCGTACGCGACCACGCTCTTCGACTACATTCGCCGCGCGATGCCGTACGTCGCACCGCAGTCTCTCACGCCCGACGAGCTCTACTCGCTGTCCGCGTATGTCTTGTATCTCAACGGCGTCATTGCCGAGACCGACGAGATGAACGCGGCCACGCTTCCGAAAGTGAAGATGCCGAACCGCGACAACTTCGTGTCCGCGTATTCCGAGCCGAAGCACCCGATGCGGTAAGGTAGCGGTTTCGGGCCTCGAGAGCCGAATGCCGAGTACCGAGACGCCACAATTAGCGAAGAGTTGGTCCGCCATGCTGCTGGTCGGCATCGCGGTGGTCTATTTCGTCGCCGGCAAGGTCGGGCTCGATTTCTTCGGGCTACTGAACCCGAGCGCATCGGCGGTCTGGCCGCCGACTGGCGTTGCGATCGCGAGCCTGCTGCTCTTCGGCTACC
This sequence comes from uncultured Gammaproteobacteria bacterium, assembly GCA_963841645.1. Taxonomy (GTDB): domain Bacteria; phylum Pseudomonadota; class Gammaproteobacteria; order Steroidobacterales; family Rariloculaceae; genus FEN-1219. Next base: position 346,892 of record CAWJDS010000002.1, read on the forward strand.
GGGCTGCGGGCGCGGTGTTCGTCGGTGCGTTTCTCGTCAACGATGCCACCTCCGGTGGTGTGCTCGCGTCGCTCGGTATCGCGGCCGGAAACACGCTCGAAGGAGTCGCCGCCGCGTACCTCGTGACACGCTTTGCGCACGGCTCGGCGGCGTTCGAGCGCGCCGTCGATCTCGCCAAATACGCGGCGCTCGCGGCAATCCTGAGCACGGCGATAAGCGCCACGCTCGGCGTAGGCATCCTAACCATCGCTGGCCTCGCGGCGCCGGGCAGCTTCGGCGGCGTTTGGCTCACGTGGTGGCTCGGCGACGCGGCCGGCGCCATTCTGGTCGCGCCGCTGATCCTGCTGTGGTTTCGCGATCGGCTCTTCGCGTTCTCGCGTGCGCGAGGCGTGGAGCTGGTGCTGCTCTTCGTGGCTGTGATCGGCGTGACCGCGTTGCTCTTCTTCCAGCCGCAGCTGGAGCACTATCCGCTCGCGTTCCTCTGCATGCCTCTGCTCGTCTGGTCCGCGTTTCGCTTTCGCGGGCGTGAGGTGGTCACGGCCGCCGCGTGCATGTCGACGATCGCGACGTGGGCCACGGTGACGGGCCACGGTCCGTTCGTGATGGCGACGCCGAACGAGTCGCTTGCTCGTGCTTCAGGCGTTCACTGCTCTCTTCACGCTCACGGCGCTGATGATGTCGGCCCTCGTGCAGGAGCGGCTCGCGCTGCTCGAGCGCGAACGAACCGCGCTCGCCGAGGCCGAGGCTGCGCTGCGCTCGAGCGACACGTTCCTCGCGATGCTGAGCCACGAGCTTCGCAATCCGCTCAGCGCGATATCTGCCGCCGGTGCCGCGCTCGAGCAGCCCGGGATGGCGCCCACGTGGAATGCGCGCGCCGGACAGATCATTCGGCGTCAGACGGCGGTACTGAAGCGGCTCATCGACGATCTGCTCGACGTTGCGAAGATCACGGGCGGCAAGCTCACGCTCGAGCGGCGCCCGCTGGATCTCGCGAACCTCGTTGCGACCACGGTTCACTCGCTCGTGGATTTCGACCGTCGCAAACGTCCGCCGCTCGACCTTCAATTGGACGCCGTATGGGTCGACGGCGATCCCGAACGACTCCAGCAAGTGATCACCAACCTGGTCAGCAACGCGATCAAGTTCACGCCGTCCGGGCAGGTCCGAGTACGCACGTTCGCCGAAGGCCGTGACGCTGTTTTGAGCGTAGCGGATTCCGGCATCGGGATTACCCCGGACGTGCTGCCGCGGGTGTTCGATCTCTTTCAACAAGGCGTCCAAGGTCGTGACCGGGCGCGTGGCGGGCTCGGCGTCGGGCTTACGATCGTGCGGAGAATCGTCGAGATGCACGGCGGAGCCGTCGAGGCGCGGAGCGACGGCGACGGTCTCGGCAGCGTCTTCACCGTGCGGCTGCCGAGCACGGCCGGGGCTGGCACCCTCGCCGCGCCACGAGGCGCCGCCGTGCGCGCGGCCGCCGTGCAACGGATTTTGTTGATCGAGGACAATGCAGATGCGCGGGAGTCGCTGCGGATGGTCCTCGAGAACGCGGGCCACGATCTTCTCGAGGCCGCGGACGGCGAAAGTGGCGTCGAGTGCGCGATCTCTCTGCGTCCGCGGCTCGCGCTCGTCGATATCGGCTTGCCCGGCATCGACGGTTGCGAGGTCGCAAAGCGGATCCGTGCCGTCGATCCTTCGATTCGGCTCGTCGCATTGACGGGGTACGGCCGCGACGAGGATCTCGCCGCTTCGCGCGCAGCCGGCTTCGACGCGCACCTCGTCAAGCCCGTGAGCGTGGAGCAGCTCGGCTCCCTGATCGAGAAGCTATTGGGGTAAGGCTAGTCGTGTCGACGGCAAGAGCGCCGCGCAGAGATCGCTCTTCGTGACCGCGCGCCGATCGTGCAGCGCGGCCTCGAGGAACCGACGCCAACCGTCGAGCGTCTCCGCGTAGCGCGCGTCGATCGGATGCAGCGCGATCCGCAGCGCCGGTGCGCCGCGGAGCCGCGCGAGCTGCCAGCCGTTCCAGCGCAGCGACAGCGTGCGGCGGAGGCCGGAGCGGGCGCTGAATCCAAGGCACGGCACCGCGAAGCGGGTGTCCGAGGGCAGCGCCGTGATCGTGCGCAAAGTCGTCGTGTAGCGGAAACCGAAGTCGGCGAGCACGGAGCGAGCCGCGTCGCTTATCTGCCACGCAGGTGGGACGAACCCCGCGGCGCCCCAGCCGCAGCCGCGCAACATCTCGAGCCCGCGCTCGATGCGCGTGCGCGCCTCGGCTGCGCCGAGCGCGGCGAACTCGGCCTCGCCCGCGGTCAGGAAGCGGCGTGCGAAAAACGCGCGCAGCGTCGGCGATCGGCCGCCGTCGTCGAGATGCGAGAGGCCGTGCAGTGCGATCTCGGCGCCGCGCTCGAGCGCACGGTCGACCACATCGCGCCACCCGGACGACGCGTCGATCGGCGCGCGCCGATGGAAGTCAGGCACGACGAGCAGCGTTACGGCTACGTCGGCTTGAATGCTACGCACGAGCGCGAGCAGGCGCTTGCACTCGGGCCACGTCGCCGGCGAAACGTCGTGCAGCCCGATTGCTGCGACTCCGCTACGCGGCTCAGTGCTCCGCGTGCGCAAGCGGCACCCGCGCGTCGATCTTTTGCCCCGCGAGGCGCCCGTAGTGCTGCACGAGCCGCGAGAACGCCATGTTCCACGAGTACGAGCCGAGCACGCGCTCGCGCGCGGCGGCGCCGGTGCGCGCGAGATCGCGCGCGAACAGTGCGTCGATCGCGGCGGCCATTTCGGTAACGTTCGGGCGCGCGGTGCGCACGCCGACCGAATCGGTGACGAGCTCCGCTGTTCCGCCGATGCCGACGGCCGCTACGGGCAAGCCGCAGGCCATGCCCTCGATCACGATGAGGCCGAAGGTCTCCTGATCGCCCGCGTGCACGAGCGCGTCACAGCTCGCGAGCACGCGCGCGAGCTTGCCGGCGTCGCCTTCGTACGGAAGCTGCGTCACTCGCGGCGACGGTTGCGCGACACTCTCGGCGCCGACCATCAGCAAGTGATAGGGCTCGCCGAGCTTCTCGACCGCACCGGTGAGGACGTGCAGGTTCTTCTCGCGCGCGAAGCGGCCCGCATACACGAGCAGGCGCGCGTCTTCGGCGACGCCGAGCGAACGCCGAAAATTCGGATCCCTGTGCTTCGGACTGAAGACGTCCGTGTCGACGCCGAGCGGTTGCTGCGCCGTGTTGTGAATGCCCCAGCTCTCGAGCTTGTCGCGCACCGTGGCGCTCGGCGCGAGAACGAGATCGTAGCCGCCATATAAGTTCCGCAGGTAGGCGCGCGCGAGGGGGCCGACCCACGAGCCGACTCGCTGCTTCAGCATCCGCGGTAGATCAGAATGACAGAACGCCACGACGGGGATGCGGAGTCGCTTGGCAGCAGCGCGCGCCGCGAGACCCACTACGTACGGGTCGCCCGCTTCGATGAGATCGGGCGCGAGCCCGACGAGCGCGTCGCGCCAGCGCGCGACGCTGAGCGGGAAGCGATAGCCGCCGACGAGTGGAATGGACGGCCCGCCGCACGTGAGCACATCCGAGAACCCGGGAAGCGGTCCCGGCACGAGCAGCGTGTGCCGGACGGGCGCGGCGAACTTGCCGAGCCATGCGTGCTTTGCGAGCAGGTACTTCTTGACGCCGCCGCCGCGGTGACAAAAGAACATCGTCGTGTCGAGAAGGTGCATGCAGCGATGCTCGCCGCCAAACGACCGGCGGCGGGCAACACCGATTAAACGCACCGCCGGAACATACCGCTATCCGCCATCCGGCTCACGGGCGACGACCTAAGAGTGGCTCGACGTCGACGAATCGTCGCGAGAGCGGCTAGGCTCCGACGAGCTTGCTGCGGAACACGAAGTACACCGCACCGAGGATGCAGAGCGCGGCCCACAAATAGTCGAGCTTCAGCGGCTCCTTCAAATAGAAAACCGCGAACGGCACGAAAACGCTGAGCGTGATGACTTCTTGCATGAGCTTCAGCTGGCCGACGGTCAGCACGGTGTAGCCGATGCGATTCCCGGGCACCTGCAGCATGTATTCGAAGAACGCGATGCCCCAGCTCACGAGCGCGGCGACGATCCACGGCCGTCCCTTGAGCTCTTTCAAATGTGCGTACCAGGCGAACGTCATGAAGACGTTGCTCAGCGACAGTAGCAGGACGGTGAAGCCGACGTTGCGCATGGCGGTCGATCGGTGACGGGCCCGCGCGCGAGTATCGCACGGCACGGCCATGCGGGCGGACCGGAGCGCCCTAATGCGAGCGGCCGCGAGCGCGGCTCTCGCAGAGCGAGAAACGAAAGCGGCGACCGTGCGGGCCGCCGCTCTTGCGCGCTGTCTTAGTAGCGCGGCCGCTGAGGACGATCCTCGCGCGGCTTCGCTTCGTTGACCTTCACGTTGCGGCCGCCGATCGGCTGCCCGTTCAGCGACTGAATCGCTTTCGCGGCAGCGCCGGAGTCCGGCATCTCGACGAAGCCGAATCCCTTGGACTGGCCCGAGAACTTGTCGGTGACGACGGTGGCCGAAGAGACTTCGCCGAACGCGCCGAACGCCGTCTGGAGCTGCTCGTCGGTCACGCTATAGGCCAGATTGCCAACATAGATCTTCATAAACTTACTTGGTCCTTACACGATCGGATCGATGGAAAACGCTCGTCGCGCGGCTCGATCCACGGATCGCGCGGCGATTCATTGCCCGGACGGGCAAAAGCGATGGAATTCTCAGAGTGTCAAACATTGCCGCGCGGTCGTCCCGAAAGAGTCGGAGGGTTCTCTGATGCGGGACCGGTTGGCGGAGTGTTGTCGGAAGTGTGGCGTCTAGAGACGCTCGAAGGGGCGGCAAGATACCAGATGCCTTCACAAATTGCCAGGATCGAGACGATCTTTACGTTTCGGGCTACGCTTGAGCGATGACTCAGGCACCCGAAGAACGGCCGCACGGCAATTCGTTCAAGCCCTTGCGCGGGCTCGTGCCGTACCTGCTGCCGCATTGGCCGCTGCTCGCCGTGGCGCTCGGCGCTCTGCTCGTCGCCGCGGCGCGCGCAGCTCGCGTTGCCCGTCGCGTTGCGCTACCTGATCGACCAAGGCCTCGCCGTCCGCGACGCGGCGACGATCAATACGCTACTTCATCGCGTTCCTGGCCGCGGCCGCGGTCGCGTTCGGCGCGTTCGCGGCGCTGCGTTTCTACCTGGTGTCGTGGCTCGGCGAGCGCGTCGTCGCCGACATGCGCAACGCGGTGTACGCGCACGTCATCCGCATGGACCCGACGTTCTTCGAGGTCACGCGCACCGGCGAGGTGCTGTCGCGGCTCACGGCCGACACGACGCTCGTGCAGTCGATCTCCGGCGTCGGCATCTCGATCACGCTGCGCTCGGCGCTGACGCTGATCGGCTCGCTCGTGATGCTCGTGGCGACGAGCCCGAGGCTGACGCTGATGATCGTGGTGCTGATGCCGCTGATCGTGGCGCCGCTCTTGATGCTCGGCCGGCGCGTGCGGCGCCTGTCGCGCGATTCGCAGGATCGCGTCGCCGACGCGAGCGCGCTCGCGGCTGAGACGATCAACGCGGTGCAGACCGTGCAGGCGTTCACGCTCGAGGACGTTGCAGACGCGGCGCTTCAGCGACGCGGTGGCAGCACTCGTTCAACGTCGCGGTGCGGCGCATCCGGATCCGCGGCGTGCTGACGGCGCTCGCGACGACGCTCGTGTTCAGCGCGCATCACGCTCGTGCTGTGGATCGGCGCGCACCAGGTGCTCGCGGGCACGCTCACGTTCGGCGAGTTGCGCCAGTTCCTGCTGTACGCGGGCTACATGGGCGTCTCGGCCGCGTCCCTGAGCGAAATGTGGGGCGAAGTGCAGCGCGCGGCCGGCGCGATGGAACGCCTCGTCGAGCTCGCGTGCGCGCCGAGCCGAACATCAAGGCGCCGGCCGCTGCCCGTCGCCGCTGCCGCAGCCCACAGCCGCGGCCGCATCCAGTTCGAGCACGTGACGTTCCGCTATCCGTCGCGGCCCGAAGTCGCGGCGCTCGACGATTTCACGCTGACGATCGAGCCCGGCGAGACCGTCGCGTTCGTCGGCCCGTCGGGCGCCGGCAAGAGCACGACGTTCCAGCTGCTGCTGCGGTTCTACGATCCGGCGTCGGGCCGCGTGCTGATCGACGGCGTCGACATCGCGCAGCGCCGGCCCGAGCGACGTGCGCAAGCTGATCGGGCTCGTGCCGCAGGACACGGTGCTGTTCGGCGCGTCGGCGCGCGAGAACATCCGCTACGGCCGGCCCGAGCGCGACCGACGCCGAGATCGAGGCGGCCGCGCGCGCCGGCGGAAGCCGACGAGTTCCTGCGCGAGCTGCCGCAGGGCTACGACACGTTCCTCGGCGAGCGCGGCATGCGGCTCTCGGGCGGCCAGCGCCAGCGCATCGCGATCGCGCGCGCGATCTTGAAGGATCCGCCGATACTGCTGCTCGACGAAGCCACGAGCTCGCTCGACGCGCAGAGCGAGCTGCTCGTGCAGCAGGCGCTCGAGCGGCTCATGCGCGACCGCACGACGATCATCATCGCGCATCGACTCGCGACCGTGCTCGAAGGCGGATCGCATCGTCGTGATGAATCACGGCCGCATCGTCGCGAGCGGCAGCGCACACGCAGCTGCTGCACAGCGAGCCCGCTGTACTGCGCGGCTCGCCGAGCTGCAGTTCGGTGCCGCGAGCGCGAGCGCTCGAGGAGACGGCCGATGCGACTGTGGTCGGTTGAGGGTAACCGCCAGCGGCTCGACGGCGGCGCGATGTTCGGCAACGTGCCGCGCGCGCTCTGGCAGCAGTGGCTGCGTGCCCGACGCCGAGAATCGGCTCGAGTTCGCGTGCCGCTGCCTGCTCGTCGAAGACGTCGACGGCACCACGGTGTTGTTCGAGACCGGCATCGGCGCGTTCTTCAATCCGAAGCTTCGAAAGCGCGGTTCGGCGTGCACGAGCACGAGCACGTGCTGCTGCGCTCGCTCGCGGAGCGCGGCGTAGCGGCACGAGGACGTCGACGTCGTCGTGCTGAGCCATCTGCACTTCGATCATGCGGGCGGTTTGCTCGTCGGCGTTCGAAGAAGGGCAGTCCGCCGCGGCTGTTGTTTCCGAATGCGCGGTTCGTCGTGAGCAGGACGCGCGTGGGAGCGCGCGCTCGAGCCGCATCCGCGCGATCGCGCGTCGTTCATCCCCGAGCTGCCGGCACTGCTGAGCGCGAGCGGCCGGCTCGAGCTCGTCGACGGGCCGCAAGCCGCGTCGCTCGGCGACGCGCGTGCGTTCGAGTACAGCGACGGCCACACGCCGGGCCTCGCGCTCGCGACCGTCGGCGGTGACGGCGGCGTCGTGTTCTGCGCCGACCTGATTCCGGGCCGGCCGTGGGTGCACCTGCCGGTGACGATGGGCTACGACCGTTATCCGGAGCGGCTCGATCGACGAGAAGCGACGGTTCCTCGAGGACAAGATCGCGCGCGGCGTGCGCCTGTTCTTCACGCACGATCTCGGCTGCGCGCTCGCGCTGCCGACACGCGACGACGCGGGCCGGTACGGGGTCACGGCGGAGCAAGCGTCGGTCGAGGCTCTCGAGCTTTAGCGACTCGCGCTCGAAATCGGGATGGCTCTCGGGCGTCTGATGCCGGACTGAGTCCAGACGATTCCGCGGAATCGTCGGTGCCGGGAGTGCACGCAGCTCCGAGAAGAAGCGGCGAGGGCCGTGGCGGCCGCGCCGAGCTGATCGTTCCCAGACGGCATAGAATCCGCGGTCGCAGCTCTACATCCCGGGGGGACCATGCACAGCGAAATATCGGGGACGTTGTTCGCCGCTGCGGTCGCCGTCATAGCCGTGTCGTCGCTGGCCGCGTGCAGCAAGCCGTCGGCACCGGCAGCAGGAGCGAACAAGCCGACAGTCGCATCCGTCGCGTGCAACCGTCAATGCCTCATCGACGCCACCGATGCCTACGTGGCTGCGATAGTGGCGCACGACATCAAGAAGGCGCCGCTATCGGACGAGATCGTCTTCGTCGAGAACGCAAGTAAGATGCGGCCGGGCGAAGGGCTCTGGAAGAGCGTCGTCAAGGGGCCGAGCACTTTTGCGATCCACGTGCCGGACGAGACCAACGAGACGGCGGGATACCTCGCGATGATGACCTACATGGCGCCGCAGCCGCCGCCGCCGGGCTCGTCGCCCGAACAGCGCGCCGAGTTCGCCGGGAAGCCGCCCGTCGAGCAGCCGGTGATCGTGGCCATCCGCCTGAAGCTCGATCCGAGGAGCCGGATCGTTCAGGCCGAGCATCTGCTGTCCGGTGTACGCGAGGCCCAGATGGCCAATCTCCAGTCGCTACGGCCGGGGATCCTCACCGAGATACCGACGGCGGAGCGCAAGTCGCACGACGAGCTGATCAAGATCGGCGCGTCTTACTACGACGCGCTGGACGACAACAATGGCGAGCTCGCGCCTTTCGCGCCCGACTGCGAGCGCCACGAGAATGGCATGATCACCGCGAGCGGCAAGCCCTCTACCGCGCCGGCCATTCCAGGTGCCGCCGCGACGCCTCCGGTCGCGCGTGACTGCCGTGGGCAACTCAACAGCAATACGTTCCAGTACATCGACAGGATCGAGAACCGCCGGGTGTTTGCCGCGGATCCGCAGACGGGCCTCGTGATGGGCCTCTCGCACTTCCGTCACCCGATGACCAACCTGCCGTACAAGGTGAAAGCGCTCGACGGATCCGAGATCGAGCGCAACGAGAAGAACATGCCGTTTGCTCCGTTCGACCTACCGGCCGCGCACATCTTCAAGGTCGGTCCGGACGGGCAAATTCACGAGATCGAAGCGATGGGTTTCACTGCGCCGTACAACTCACCGACGGGTTGGGAGTAGCGCGAGGACGGACGAAGGGGTTCCAATGCTCAGACAAATACGCCGCGCGCGCTCGCGGCTGCCGCTCGTGATCCTGACGATTTCCTCGGTTTGGGCCGGGGCCGCCAGCGCGGGCGGAATTTCCACGCTAGTCGCGACCGGCGCCGAGGGCCTATCGCTCGAGGCGCGCGTTCGCCAGCTCGAGGACGAGGCGACGATCCGTCGCCAGCTCGAGGACTACATGGGCTTGCTCCGCTCTCGCGACTGGGACAACTACATCAAGATGTTCGCGAAGGCCGCACCCGAGCTCCACATGGCCGAAGGCACGGTCGTCGGCCGCGACGCGATCCGCACACGGATGGACAACGCGTCGAAGCGCATGGCAGCGGCCGCCGCCGCGGCGAACCGACCGCAGTTGCAACGCGCCGATGTTTTGAGCGACGTACGAGTTCAAGTTACCGGCGACTCGGCCACCGCGCGTTCGCGCTTCACGTTTCTCGGCGAGCAGCCCGACGGCACATTCCGCGTGACCGGCTCCGGCATCTACACCGACACGTGGGTGCGCGAAGAAGGCGAGTGGCGAATCAAGAGCCGAACGGTCGACTGGGACCTGCTCGCGGGTGCGAGCGCGGCCGGCGCTCAGAACGGCTCGGCGGGTGCACAGGGCGGCGCTTCCGCGCCGCCGAGCGGCGCCGCGCCGGCGAAGCGCAACTGAACCGAGCTGCGGCGGCCGCGGGCCGCCGTCAGTGCTTCTTGGCGGCTTGCTCCTCGAGGGCCTTCATCCACACGCCCTCGGTGCAGCCGTCCTCGAGCATCACCTGCTTCTCGAGCTTGCGGTAGATCGTCGTGACCTTGTAGTTCTTGTCCGCGTACATCACGGGATCGTTGATCGTCATCTCGTTGACGAGCACCTTGCCCGTGATCTTCGGCGGCGGGCGGTCCGTGCGCAGCCCCGTGATCTTGAGCTCGCTCGGGTCCTTCAGTGACCAACGCTCGACGATCCGCATCTCGTTGCTGTGCGGCCAACGCGGCGCTTGCCACTCCATGATGTTGCGCGTCTCGATCACGAGCGTGTCGCCTTCCCAGTGGCCGATCGAGTAGCCGACGCGCTGCTCAGGCACATCGGTCGGAAACGCGCGGCCGTCGAGAAAAATGCGGCGCGATTGGTTTGCGAGCTCGGACAATAGCGTGACGCGCTGCGGCTGCTGAACGATCTCCATCGCGGCGCCGCCGATGCCCCACATCACGGTCGGCATGCCGGGCTCGACGCAGTGACCGTTCGCCTCCATCTCTCCCGTGACGTTGCCCTTGACGTCGTACTTCGACATGAACTCGGTCGTGATTCGTTTGCCTTCGTCGGTGTACTTCGGCTCGATCGGGATGAAGAACGGCGCGCCGAGGCGGTCGTGCTGCACCATGCCCCAAACGCCTTCGAGGTTCGGTGGCGCGTCGGCCGCGAACGCGGGCGCGCACGCGAGAGCGAAAAGCACACCTGCGGTTGCGAGACGTTGCATGCGGACTCCGTGGCGTTGCTCGAAGCGCGGAACACTGTACGCCTGACGCGCGATCTCGTCATGGCCGTCGCGTCCCAGGGCGGCGCGTCGAACGCTGGGGGCGGCCATTGATATAGTTTCGTTAATTCGGGAAAATACGAAATATGGACGCCGACGTATTCGCCGCGCTCGCCCATGAGTTACGGCTGGAAGTTTTTCGCCTACTCGTTGCAACGTTGCCGGATGGCATGGCCGCGGGGCAGATCGCCCAGCGGCTCGACGTTCCCGCGTCGACGCTTTCGACGCACCTCGCGCAGCTCGAGCGTGCGGGACTGTTGAAGTCGTGGCGAGAGCACCAGCGCATCCTGTACGCGGTGGACACGGTGGGCACGAAGAACCTCGTGGGCTTCCTCGTGAACGACTGTTGCAACGGTCAACCCGAGCTGTGCGGTTATCCGGCGGCGCGGAAACCGACGCGCGCAAAGCGAGCGGGCGGATCATGACGGAGAAGACCTACAACGTGCTGTTTCTCTGCACGGGCAACTCCGCACGCAGCATCTTGGCGGAAAGCGTGCTGAACCGGCTCGGACGCGGACGCTTCCACGCTTACAGCGCGGGCAGTTACCCTCGCGGAGCCGTGAATCCGTACGCGCTCGACCTGCTGCGGCGCCAAAACTACCCTGTCGACGCTCTGCGCTCGAAGAGCTGGGACGAATTCGCAGCGCCGGGCGCGCCCGAGCTCGACTTCGTATTCACGGTTTGCGACAACGCGGCGGGAGAAGTCTGTCCGATCTGGCCCGGCCAACCGATGACCGCGCATTGGGGGCTACCCGACCCCGCGGCGGTGGAGGGAAGCGAGGCGGAGAAACGTCTCGCGTTCGCGGACACGATGCGGTTGCTGCACAACCGCATCGGCTCGTTCGTGAGCCTCCCGCTCGAATCGCTCGACAAACTGAGCTTGCAGAATCGACTGCGCGCGATCGGGCGCGGCTCGTGAGCGCTAGCCGATCTCGAGCGATCGTTGCCGAGGCGATCGGCACGGCGCTGCTCGTCGCCACCGTGATTGGCTCGGGCATCATGGCGGAGCGGCTTGCGAACGGAAACGTTGCGCTCGCGCTGCTCGGGAACACGCTATCGACCGGTTGCATGTTGGTCGTGCTGGTTTTGACGTTCGGGCCTATCTCGGGCGCTCACTTCAATCCCGCTGTAAGCCTCGTCTGCGCGGCGCTTCGCACGCTGAGCGTCCGCCGGCTCGCGTCCTACGTCGTCGCGCAACTCGTCGGCGCCGTCGCGGGCGTGTTGCTGGCCCATGCAATGTTCGGCGAGCCGTTGCTGCAAACGTCGACGCACGTACGTTCAGGGCCCTGCCCAATGGCTGTCCGAGGTCGTGGCGACATTCGGGCTCGTCGGAACCATCCTCGGCGTTGCGCGCTCGCGACCCAACGCGGTGGCGTACGCCGTCGGGCTCTACATCGCCGGTGCGTACTGGTTCACCGCATCGACTTCGTTCGCAAACCCAGCTGTCACGCTCGCACGCTCGCTGAGCGACAGTTTCGCGGGTATCGCGCCGGCGAGCGTCGCGGGCTTCGTCGGAGCCGAGCTGGCCGGGGCGGCGCTGGCCTTGCTCCTTTTCCGCTGGCTCCTCGCCTCGCCGCCAGTCGCTTAGGTTCGTGGTGGTGATGGGTGGAATTGAACCACCGACCTGCGGGTTATGAATCCGCCGCTCTAACCAACTGAGCTACATCACCAGGGGCCGCGATTATAGACCGACCGCGGGACGGCGCGGGCGTCGGCGGCCGCGCCGCAGGCGGCTTGTGACGCTGCGACGCCTGCTTCTATGATTCCATGCTCTTGACCACGAATCTCATTTGGCTCCTCGTGAAGCCCAGCGACTGGATCGTCTATTTGGCGGTCCTGGGCATCGTGCTTTGGCGGCTCGCGATCGGCCGGCGGTTCCTCGTCGCGGCCGTGATTCTCGTGGTCGTGCTCGGCGTTCTGCCGACCGCGTGGCTGCTGACCTCACCGCTCGAACGGCGCTTCCCGGTGCCGGCGAACCTCGATCGGGTCGACGGAATCATCGTGCTCGCGGGCGCGGAGCGGGCGAGCGAGAGCACGTTCTATGGTCAGCCGCTGCTGAACACGGCCGCTGATCGCCTCACGACGTTCCTGATGCTCGCGCGGCGCTTCCCCGAAGCTCGGCTCGTGCACAGCGGCGACACCGTGCCGGACAGCCAATCGGCCGTCGCGCGCGAGCTCCTGCTCGGCGCCGGCATCGACCCGGAACGGATCGTGTTCGAGACCAAGTCGCGGATCACCTGCGAGAGTCCGCGCGCGACGCTCGAGGTCGTCGCGGTCGATGCGTCGCAGCGATGGTTGCTCGTCACTTCGGCGATGCACATGCCGCGATCGGTCGCCTGCTTCCGCGCGGCAGGTTGGGATGTGACGCCGTATCCGACGAACTTCCGGATCGGACCCGACCCGCTGAGCTTCGGGTTGCCAGAAAACCTCGAAGGTGTCGATGTCGCGGCCCACGAGTGGGTAGGCCTGCTGTATTACCGCTTGCGCGGTTACACCCGCGACCTGTTCCCCGGGCCTCGTTAGCGGCGCGCGTTCTTTGCGCCGCGGCGCACGAACGAGCTATAACACCCACGATCTCGACCCGCTCTTCGACACGAGACGAGGATCCCAATGGCGACAGCGCTCTTCAGACTCATCGCAGTGGCCGCGGCTCTTTGCGCCGTCGCGCCGAACGCGCACGCGCAGCTCAGCACCGCGAAGCTCGAGTCTTGGCTCTCCGGTTATCGCGAGGCCTGGGAGAAACGCGACGCGGAACGCGCGGCGCAGCTCTTTACCGAGAATGCGCGTTATCAAGAGATGCCGTTCGATGCGCCGAAGAGCGGCCGCGCGGGCATTCGCGAATATTGGTCGGGCGTGACGGCGGATCAGCGCGACATCGAGTTTCACTCGCAGACGATCGCGGTGAACGGCAACACGGGAGTCGCGCACTGGTCCGCGAAGTTCAAGCAGGCGTCGACCGGTATGACCGTCGAGCTCGACGGCGTCTTCGTGCTCGAGCTCGACCCGAAGACCGGCCTCTGCTCGACGTTGCGCGAGTGGTGGCACGTGCGCGGCGGCTGAGCCGCGCGAGACGTTAGCGCCGCCGGCTACTGCCGCCGAGCAACGAGCCGAGCACGCCGCGGATCAGCGCACGGCCCGTCTGCGATCCAACAGAGCGCGCGGCGCTCTTCGCGAGTGCCTCGACGAGCCCTTCCGACTGACGCCCGCCGCGCGGACCACGCCGGCCGAACAGGATGTCCGATGCGAGACCGCCGATCCCGCTTTGCTGGCCGGGTTGTGCGGGAGGCGGCGTGCCCGCGCGGCTCGTGCCCGGAGCGGTGCTCGGTGCGGGCGTCTCGACGCGCGCCTTGAGCCGCTCGTAGGCGGACTCGCGGTCGATCACCTGCTCGTAGTGACCGGCGAGCGGTGACGCGGTGATCAGCTTCGCTCGCTCATCGGTGGTGAGGGCGCCGACGCGGCTGCCGGGTGGAATCACTAACGCACGCTCTGTCACGGTGGGGCGGCCCTGCTCGTCGAGCAGCGACACGAGTGCCTCGCCGACGCCGAGCTCGCCGATGACCTGCTCGATCGACAGTGCCGGATTTGCGCGCATCGTCTCGGCGACGGCGCGCACGGCCTTCTGCTCGCGCGGCGTGAACGCGTGCAGCGCGTGCTGCACGCGATTGCCGAGCTGGCCGAGCACCGTGTCGGGGATGTCGAGCGGATTCTGCGTGACGAAGAACACGCCGACGCCTTTGGAGCGTACGAGCCGCACGACTTGCTCGACTTTGTCGAGCAATACCTTCGGCGCGTCGGCGAACAAGAGATGCGCCTCGTCGAAGAAGAACACGAGCCGCGGCTTCTCCGGGTCGCCGATCTCGGGCAGGTACTCGAAGATCTCGGAGAGCAGCCAGAGAAGAATCATCGCGTAGAGCTGTGGCGAGCTCATGAGCTGATCCGCGGCGAGCACGTTGACGACGCCGCGCCCGGCGTTCGTCTGGATCAAGTCCGCAACGTTCAGCATCGGCTCGCCGAAGAAGCGGTCCGCGCCTTGCGACTCGAGCGTTAGCAGCCCTCGCTGGATCGCGCCGATCGATGCTGCGGATACGTTGCCGTACTGAGTCGTGAACTGCCCCGAGTTGTCGCCGACGTGTTGGAGCACCGCGCGCAGATCCTTGAGGTCGAGCAGCAGCAGGCCCGCGTCGTCGGCGATCTTGAACGTGAGGTTGAGGACGCCTTCCTGCACGTCGTTCAGCTCGAGCATCCTCGAGAGCAGCAGCGGGCCGAGATGCGAGACGGTCGCGCGAAGCGGATGGCCGTCCTTTCCGAACACGTCCCAGAAGACGGCCGGGCAGGCGGTGTAGCTCAACTGCACGCCGAGCTGCTGCGCGCGAGCCGTGACCTTGGCGTTCGTGCCGCCGGCTGCCGCGATGCCCGCGAGGTCGCCCTTCACGTCGGCCATGAACACCGGTACGCCGATCCGCGACAGCTGCTCCGCGATCGTTTGTAGCGTGACCGTCTTGCCGGTGCCCGTCGCGCCGGTCACGAGGCCGTGCCGGTTGGCAAGCCCCGGCAGCAGCGCGAGGATCGTGTCGCCGCTCTTTGCAACCGGCAGTCCGTCGATCATGCGGCCACGCTACCACACACGCCGAGGGCGCGAGACGCTCGCGGCTGCCGAGGTCGTCAAGAGCCAGCGGACCGCGTAGTAGAACGACTGGTTCCTGCCCGCGATGCCGCCGTTCCGACTACGCCAGATGGCAAGACGGTAACGTTGGAGCGGCGACCCGCGCGTATAATTTCGCGTGCAGCGCATCACCTACATTCGGAGAACAACATGAGAATACGCCTCGCGTTCGTGTCCGCATTCACGTTGCTCATCGGCGCCTACGCTTGGGCGCAGCCGCCGGCGGGATTTACTCCGCCGACGTTCGACGGGCTCGACAAGGACAAGAACGGTTCCTTGTCGAAGGAGGAGGTCGCCGCGTGGGCCAAGACCATAACGGGGGGGCCGAACGGGCCGCCCAATCCCGACGAGATCTTCGCGCGTTGGGACACCAACAAGGACGGCAAGGTCTCGAAGGAAGAGTTCGATAGCCGGCCGCGCGGCGGCGGCGGTCCTCCGGGCGGCGCTCCTCCGGGCGGCGGGGCACCGCGCTAAGTCGGACGAAACGAAACGCGCGCGCGACTGCGTGTCGCGCGCGCTTTTCCAAGCTGTTGCTAGAGGCCCGACGCGCGCGCTTGCTCGCGCGCGAGCACCGCTTGATCCCGGTCGCCATCGCCGTGCGCGACGGCGCCGAGCAGGCGGTCGTGATAGACGTTGTGGCTCGGCATCGGCACGCGCGCGAGATCAGCCGCTGCCGCGATCAAGTTTGCGTCCTTGAGGCCGACGAAGATCGGTGAGCCGACCTGATCGTAGCTCTCGTCGACCATCTTCTGTCCGTACACCTTGTACGCGGGGGCCGCGAACAGACCCTCGGTCATCACATCCTGAAAGACTTGCGGCTGCACGCCGTACTTGCGCACGAGCGCGAAGCCTTCGGCCATCGCGACCATCGCGCAGCCTAGGACGGCGTTGTTCGCGAGCTTGATCGCGGTCGCGGACTCGGGCTTGATGCCCGCGACGAAGATTCTCCGGCCGATGACTTTGAGCAGCTCGGTGCAGCGCGCGACCTCCGCGTCGGGGCCCGCGACGACGATTCCGAGCTGGCCGGACGCCGCTAGGTCGGGCCGACCGAGCACCGGCGCCGCGACGAGCGTCTGGCCCGCCGCGCGGTGCTTGCTCTCGAGCTCGCGCACCGTCGCGACGCCGTGGGTACCCATCACGAGATGGATCGCGCCGGCGGCGAGCCCGCTCGACAGGCCGCCGGGACCAAGCGCGACCTGAGCGACGATCGCGTCCTCGACGAGCATCGTGACCACGATCTCGCTGCCGGCCGCGAGCTCGGCAATGGATTTCGCGACGCGCGCACCCGCTGCCTCGAACGGCGCGGTCTGCGCAGCGACGACGTCGAACACGCAGAGGTCGTGCCCTGCGTCGAGCAGCCGTCGCGCCATGCCGCCGCCCATTCGACCGAGCCCGATGAAACCCACGCGCATTGCTGTCCCTCGCCCTTAGATGTCGCAGCAGAAAGTCGCAGCACTCTGAGCCCAATGTCGGGGGTGGCAAGCGGCGAAATCGCTGAGTCATACTGCGAGGACGATGGAGGTCGGAGTGCAATGAGCGCGGTGTCGCCGCTCGCCGGCAAGCCCGCGACGCCGGACATGCTGATCGACGTCGCGAAGCTCGAGCGCGAGTACTTCGCGCGCCGTCCGGATCCGTCCGTTCCCGCCGAGCGCGTGTCTTTCGGCACCAGCGGCCACCGCGGCACTTCGCTCGCGGGGTCGTTCAACGAGGCGCACATTCTCGCGGTGACGCAGGCGATCTGCGAGCACCGGCGTGCGCACGGCATCGACGGGCCGCTCTATCTCGGCAAAGACACGCACGCGCTGTCGGCGCCGGCGCAGCGCACGGCGCTCGAGGTGCTCGCGGCGAACGGCGTCGACACGATCATTCAGCGCGACGACGGCTTCACGCCGACGCCCGCGATCTCACGCGCGATCCTCGCGTACAACCGCGGCCGCAGCGAACATCCCGCGGACGGTATCGTCGTGACGCCGTCGCACAACCCGCCACCGGACGGCGGCTTCAAGTACAACCCGCCGAACGGCGGCCCAGCGGATACGGACGTGACGCGCACGGTGCAGGACCGCGCAAACGAGCTCTTGCGCGCGGATAACGCCGGCGTGCGCCGGCTCACGATCGAGAGCGCGCTGCGCACGGGCCGAATCGCCGAGCAGGACCTGATCGGTCCCTACGTCGACGATCTCGCGAACGTCGTCGATCTGCCCGCGATTCGCGCAGCCGGGCTTCCGCTCGCGGTCGATCCGCTCGGCGGCGCGTCGATCGGCTACTGGGCGCCGATCAACGAGCGCTACGGGCTCGATGTCGACGTCGTGAATCCGCGCGTAGACCCGACGTTCGGCTTCATGACGGTCGATCACGACGGCAAGATTCGGATGGATTGTTCGAGCCCCTACGCAATGGCGCGACTCGTGTCGTTGAAGAACAAGTATCGGCTCGCGTTCGCGAACGACCCGGACTCCGACCGGCACGGAATCGTGACGCCGTCCGTCGGGCTCATGAACCCGAACCACTACCTCGCGGTCGCGATCCGTTACTTGCTCACGCATCGGCCGCGGTGGCCCTCGCGTGCCACGGTCGGCAAGACGCTGGTCTCGAGCAGCATGATCGATCGCGTCGTCCGCGATCTCGGCCGCACGCTCTACGAGGTGCCCGTCGGCTTCAAGTGGTTCGTTGCCGGCCTGTTCGACGGCTCGTGCTGTTTCGGCGGCGAGGAGAGCGCGGGTGCGAGCTTCCTGCGCTTGGACGGCTCGGTTTGGACCACCGACAAGGACGGCTTGATCATGGATCTCCTCGCGGCCGAGATCACGGCCGTCACTGGACGCGACCCGGGAGAGCACTACCGCGAGCTCGCAGAGAAGTTCGGCGCGCCGAGCTATACCCGAATCGATGCTGCGGCGACGCCGGAGCAGAAGGAGCGGCTCGCGAAGCTCTCGCCGGCGTCGGTCGCAGCCTCGACGCTCGCCGGCGATCCGATCGAGGCGAAGCTCACGAGCGCTCCCGGGAACGGCGCCGCGATCGGCGGGCTAAAGGTAACTACCGCGCGTGGCTGGTTCGCTGCGAGGCCGTCGGGCACCGAGAATATTTACAAAATCTATGCGGAGAGCTTCGAGGGCGAGGCGCATCTCGCGGCGATCGTGCGCGAGGCGCAGGCGATGGTGGATGCGGCCTTGCGCGAGCCGAGAACCTGAGCCGGGAGGCTCACTGAACCTACGCGACGCCACGAGGAACCAAGCACCAGGCACTAAGGGCCATGCGGCGGACGCGCCGCGTCGTTGACAGTGTGATTGGTAGAGCTAGATTGAAGACTAGACACCTCTCGATTCCGAACCCGCGCACGGACCGCATGAGGGCAAAGCTCAGCGCTTCGCGATTGCTACTCCCGCTGACCCTGGCGCTGGCCGCGCTCGAGGGCTGCGGCGGGCACGGCGGCGGCTCCGAGTCGTCGGTTAGTCCTAATGGCGATGCGAATCCTGCGGGGCTTTGGGCGGGCGGCTTCACGGCCGCGGACGGCTTCACGCGCAGCTTTGACGTGATAGTGGCTCCCGACGGCCGGTTCGTCGGTGTCGTCGCGAGCAGCGGACTGAACGGCCGATTCCTGGTCGGCAATGGCGATACGACGCTCGACAGGTTCACCGCAACCGGAACTGTCTTCGCGCAAGCCGGCGAGGCGCTGCTGCCGAACGGCCAACCGAGCGCCTCTTTGACCGTCTCCGACGGCAGCGTCGTCGCGGGCCAGTCGCTAAAGGGCAGCTATTCAGGAGCGGGCGAGTCCGCGTCGTTCGCGCTCGGATACAACGCTCTGACCTCGCGCGGCGCGTCGCTGGCAGCGATTTCGGGCGTATACGACGTCTATCCGCCGCCGCCGGTAATCGATACGACTCTCGTCATCAGCGGCAACACGCTAACCTTCGCAAACGACGGCGGCTGCAACGGCGCCGGCACCATCCAGGTGATCGACTCTGCGATGAACATCTATGCGTGGTCGATGCTGCTCAGCGCGTGCAGCGGCGCCGATGAAGACACGTTCTCGGGCTTGGCAACGCTCGCGGACAATCCGCGCAGGGGCGGTAGCCAGAACCTCATCGCTCTCTATGGCGCTACAGAGAATCATGACCGCTCCTTCGTGTTTCGCGGCGCGAAGTAAGGCTCGGCGGCGGGTGCCGACACGGCTCGCCGCCCGAGCTCGCGCCTTCTAAGCCGCGTCCCGAATAGCCCACAGCGGCGACCCTCCCGCGACCACCGTCAGCACCTTGTTACTACTAGCATTTCAGGTGCTAGTCTTAATTTAGCCACACTTCCAAATAGGCATTGACGGCGGCTGTGCTCTTTTGCAGACTCCTGCGAAAGCTTACGAAGCAGTAAGTAATTCCGGGAGACCGGGGATCCCGTGGCGACGCGGGTTTCAAAGGGGAGGCCGTCGAAGGGGAGTCGGCGGCCGACGAAGTAGAGACGGCAGCAGCGACACGAGTCGCCGACCGTCAGGGAGATCAACGAAGCAAGTCTGTGGCGGCTGCGACGCAAGGTCCGTGGCTGCCAAGGGATGTTACCGACGTGAGTCGATGACATCAGGGGATCAACGACGCGAGTCGGTGGCCGTCAGGGGGCAACGACGTAAGTCGAGCCGATAACTTTATCCAACCGGGGGAATACATGCAGTTGCAAAAAGTCCACGTCGCCGTTCTGGCGGCATTGTCGGGCGTCGGCGCGATACAAGCCGCCTACGCTCAGGAAGCCGCTGGCGGTCTCGAAGAGATCGTCGTGACGGCCACGCGCCGCGAACAGAATCTTCAGGACGTGCCAATCTCGATCGTCGCGATCACGGGCGACGGCCTCGAGATGCGCGGTCTCGACAACATCGAGAAGCTGAGCACCGGCGTGCCGAACATCGTCATCACGGGCGGCGGCGGCGGCACCGGTGGCACGGTGTTTCGCATGCGTGGCATTCCGGCCGTCAGCACGTACGTCGACGGCGTCTGGCAGGTGGCCACGGCGGGCTTTCTCACGCAGGAGTTCGTCGATCTAGACCGCGTCGAAGTGTTGCGCGGCCCGCAGGGCACGATGTTCGGACGCGACTCCATGGGCGGCGCGCTCCGTCTCTGGACGAAGCGCCCGACCGAAGAGTTCGGCGGCAACGTTACGATCACGGCGGGCTCACTCGACCGACTCGATGCGAAAGGGCTCTATCGATTTGCCGTTCGGTGACAAGGTCAAGAGCAAGTGGACGGCTGCGAACCTCTCTCGCGGCGGCTACATCACGAGCCTCACGACCGGCGAGCAGGGCGGTCAGGTCGACCAGCAGGTCTATCGCGGCGACGTCGTCTGGACGCCGACCGACAAGCTGAGCTTCCGGTTCAACTACCAGGACGACAAGAGTCAGTTCATCGAGCCGCGCGTGCAGGACTTGATGGCGCGTACCTACGACGACCCGAATCCGAACTGGGTGAAGTCGATCATCGGTCTGCCCGAGATGTACACATACGTGGGCACCGACTACCGAAACAACCCCGTCGAGCCGTTCCTCTCGTCCGTTAACCAGGTCGCGGGCTTCCCCGGCGGCAAGGTTGGCAAGTGGGAGAATCGGTCGGGCACCACGCTGCCGAACGACTACGACACGCGGCAGGGCACGATCGACATCGGCTGGCAGCTCACCGACAAGATGAAGCTGCAGTTCCTGACCGCCCAGACGAAGCAGGACGCGCGCTCGGTCAGCGACTGGGATAACAGCCAATACGATCTCGTGCTCGATGAAAACCTCGCGAAGACGGAGGTCAACAGCGAGGAAATCCAGCTGACCGGCGGCGGCGACAAGATCCAATGGGTGGCCGGCGCGTACTACTGGGATCAGACGATCAACGCGCGCGGCCTTCGCTGGCAGGTCAACGAGTTCCAGAAGGGGCTCATGAACCCGCAGAACGTGTTCAACAACCCGGTCTGCCACCCGGCCGGTGCGGTCCTCGAGGCGACTCCTTCGACGACCGACGACCCGAACAACATGCGTTTCCAGCCGGGCACGTCGGGCCTCATCACGAACGGGGCCTACGCGGGTCAGAACGTGAACGTCGGCGGCGCGGCCGGCACCGGAGCCGGCGCGTGGCAGACCTGCCAACAGGTGTACTACGGAGCGATCCCGGGCTCGTTCGACACGAATTCCCGCTCCGGCCAGGACGGTTGGGCATTATTCGGCGAGTTCACGATTCATCTCACCGAGAAACTCAACTTGACGGCGGGCATGCGCCACCACGATCAGAGCGGTTACTCGGTCAACATCGCCCCGAACGCGTCCACCGCCAAGAAGCCGCTCGACCCGACCATCTGGCCGATCGGCAACCCGTACGCCGGCAACGACATCACCTCGACGTATACGCCGTTCGCGTTCGACAAGAACACGTACCGCGCCGTGCTGCAGAGGGACTTCAGCGATCACATCAACGGCTACGTGAGCTATTCGCAGGGCTACAACTCGGGTGGCGTGTCGGCCGCGGTCATCGGCGCCACGCGTACGCTGTTCCCGTACAAGCCCTCGACGTTGAACAACACGGAAATCGGCATGCGGTCCGACCTTGCGAATGGGAAGGTCCGGTTCAACTGGACGTTGTTCGACATGATCTGGGAAGACCTCCAGGCGGCGGGCGTCGTCAAGGACCCGGTCACGGGTGTGCAGATCCCGACGCTGGTCACGACGAACGTAGGCGAGGCGGAGGCCAAGGGCGTCGAAGTCGAGCTCACGTTCGTGCCGACCGAGAGCTTGCTGATCAATGTGGGGACCGGGTACCTCGATACCGGTTACACGAAGCTCGCCCCCGGAACCATGTCGGGCCACCTGCCGTTGACGTTGGGCACCGAGTTCGAGGATGCGCCGCATACGAGCTGGACGATCGGGCTCCAGCACACGGCGAAGCTCAAGGGCGGTGCCTCGTTCGTCAGCCGGCTCGACTACAACTACCAGGGCCAGTTCTGGCGTCAGCCGCCGTTTCTGCGCGTGACCGCTTACCAGGCGATCCAGACGTCGCCCGGCGCCTCCAGCTTCGACGAGAGCGGCGACTGGAACTTGCTGAACGTGCGGTTCGTGTACGAGCCGGCGGACGGCAAGTGGTCGGCCGCGTTCTTCGGCACGAACCTGACGAACGAGTACATGATCAACTCGGGCTTCTTCCACGGCATCTGGGGCTATGACTTCGCCACGGTGGGCCGTCCGCGCGAGTATGGTGCTTCTCTGACCTACCGATTCTGATGAGGGGCGTGAACCGGCGGCGGTAGCATCGCGGTCAGGCGACCGCCGCAGGGGAAACTCGAGGCGTTGGCGACACGGTCGCCAACGCCTTTTTCTTTTTCCGGGACGCGACGCCCTCCCGCTCGAGGTGTTCCCGCCGCATCGAGCTTGCAAGCGGCTCCGCCGAGACTAAGCTCTTGGGCTCGCGAGCTTCCTTCTCCGCAAAACCAAGAACAAGGAGCAAGCCATGAACCGCGTCGAGAATCGTTTGGCCGCCATCCTGCACCGTGGCTGGTGGCTGTTGTTGCTGCGTGGAATCGTCGCGATCGCCTTCGGCGTGCTCACGTGGATGCAGCCGGGGATCTCGGCCGCGGCGCTCGTGCTGCTGTTCGGCGCGTTACGCGTTCGCAGACGGCGTGCTCAGCACGTGGACCGCGATCGCGGGACGCGCGGACCACGAGTATTGGTGGCTCTTGCTGCTACGCGGCTTGCTCGGGATCGGCGTCGGCATCCTCGCTTTCGTCGAGCCGGACGTCGTCGTCGCTCGCGCTGCTCTTCTACATCGCGATCTGGGCGATCGCGACCGGCTGATCGAGATCGCGACTGCGATCCGGTTGCGACGCGAGATCGAGGGCGAGTGGTTGCTGATCTTGTCGGGGCTCGTGTCCGTCGTATTCGGCGTCGTGCTGATCGCGCGACCCGGAGAGGCGCGCTCGCGCTGCTGTGGCTGATCGCGACGTTCGCGGTCGCGTTCGGCGTCGTGCTCGTGATCCTCGCGTTCAAGGCGCGCGGCTTCGCGCGCCGGGTCGCTGCCTGACCGATCGTTGCAAGCACCGAGTCGTAAACACTCCGACACATTGCACAGCCAGGCTGGCTATCGCCGCGTGGCTACAGCGGAATGTCCGACGTTATCCGGAGTCTGATCGCCTCAGCCTCCGCTAGAGCGCGTATTGATGCCCAGACCGTAAGCGCGGAACATCGATTCTTCACGCGTCGTTTCGCGGCCCAGGGAATAGGAGCAACGAGTATGGCGAAGCCGAAGAAGACCCCGTCGACCGCGAAGTCACCGCTCACAAAGGCAGAGCTCGCATCGATCGACCTCTGGTGGAGCGCCTGCAACTACCTGTCGGTCGGGATGATCTACCTGCAGGACAACCCGTTGCTCAGAGCGCCGCTGAAGCCCGAGCACGTGAAGCAGCGCTTGCTCGGGCACTGGGGCGCGAGCCCGGCGCTGTCGTTCGTCTGGGCGCACTTGAACCGTGTGATCAAACGCGACGACCTCGACGTGATCTTCATCGCGGGCCCAGGCCACGGCGCGCCCGGCGTGATCGGTCCCGACGTATCTCGACGGCACGTACACGGAGATCTATCCGGACAAGAGCGAAGACGCCGAGGGCATGCAGAAGCTCTTCAAGCAGTTCTCCTTCCCCGGTCACATCGGCTCGCACGTGACGCCCGAGACGCCGGGCTCGATCCACGAAGGCGGCGAGCTCGGCTACAGCCTTTCGCACGCTTACGGAGCCGCGCTCGACAACCCCGAGCTCATCGTCGCGTGCGTCGTCGGCGACGGCGAGGCCGAGACCGGGCCGCTCGCGACGGCCTGGCACTCGAACAAATTCCTCAACCCCGCCCGCGACGGCGCGGTCCTCCCGATCCTGCAACCTCAACGGCTACAAGATCGCCAATCCCACGATTCTCGCGCGGATCGATCACGACGAGCTCGAGGCGCTGTTCGTCGGCTACGGCTACAAGCCGTACTTCGTCGAGGGCTCCGACCCGAGCCGTCATGCATCAGGCGATGGCGGCGACGCTCGACGCGGCCGTCGCCGAGATCCGCGGCTTCTGGAAGGACGCTCGGCGGCGAAGCAGCTCGAAAGCCGACCCGCCCGCGCTGGCCGATGATCGTGCTGCGCTCGCCGAAGGGCTGGACGGGACCGAAGGAGATTCGCGGCAAGAAAGTGGAAGGCTATTGGCGTTCTCACCAGGTGCCGTTCTCCGACGTGCGCGGCAATCCGCGCAACCTCAAGCTGCTCGAGAGCTGGCTACGCAGCTACGAGCCCGAGAAGCTGTTCGATGCGGACGGAAGGCTGCGCCGGAGCTCAAGGCGCTCGCGCCGGTCGGCGGCAGGCGCATGAGCGTCGAATCCGCCACGCGAACGGCGGCCTGCTGCGCAAAGATCTTCGGCTGCCCGACTTTCGCGACTACGCCGTCGCAGTGCGCGAGGCGGGCAAGGTGCTGCACGAGAACACGAAGCCGCTCGGCGAGTTCCTGCGCGACGTGATGCGCAACAACCTGACGACGTTCCGCGTGTTCGGGCCCGACGAGACCGCGTCGAACCGCCTCCAAGCGATCTACGAGGTCAGCAAGAAGACCTGGATGGCGGAGATGCTGCCCGAGGACGCCGACGGCGGCGAGCTGGCGCGTGACGGTCGAGTGATGGAGATGCTATCCGAGCACACGCTGCTCGGCTGGCTCGAGGGCTACCTGCTGACGGGCCGCCACGGGTTCTTCCACACCTACGAGGCGTTCGCTCATGTGATCGACTCGATGTTCAACCAGCACGCGAAGTGGCTCGACATCTGCAAGAACCACGTCCATTGGCGAGCATCGGTCGCGTCGGAAAACATCCTGTCTGTCGTCGACGGTCTGGCGACAGGACCACAACGGCTTCTCGCACCAGGATCCCGGGTTTCATCGATCTCGTCACGAACAAGAGCCCGAGCGTCGTGCGCGTCTACTTCCCGCCCGACGCGAACACGTTGCTCGTGGTCGCCGACCGTTGCCTGCGCTCGACGGACTGCGTCAACGTGATCGTCGCGGACAAGCAGAAGCACCTGCAGTTCACGACGATCGACGAGGCGATCGTGCACTGTGCCAAGGGCATCGGCATCTGGGCCGCGGCGAGCAACGGACGCGGGCGTGGAGCCCGACGTCGTGCTCGCGTCCTGCGGCGACGTCGCGACGCAGGAGGCGCTGGCCGCGACCGCGATCCTGCGCGAGCACTTGCCGGATCTCAAAGTCCGCTTCGTGAACGTCGTCGATCTCTTCAAGATGCAGCCGGCGACCGAGCACCCGCACGGCTCGACCGGCGGCGGAGTTCGACAGCCTGTTCACGACGGACAAGCCGATCATCTTCAACTATCCACGGCTATCCGTGGCTGATCCACAAGCTCGCTTATCGATTCCGCAATCACGACAACCTGCACGTCCGCGGCTACAAGGAGAAGGGCAACATCAACACGCCGCTCGAGCTCGCGATACTCAACAACACGTCGATCGCTTCGATCTCGTGATCGACGTGATCGATCGGGTGCCGAGGCTGCAAACCACGGCGGCGCATCTGAAAGAGCGGATGAAGAACGCGATCATCGAGAACTCGCCTACGCGCACTCGGAAGGCATCGACCGAGCCGAGGTTCATCGAATTGGATCTGGCCGTACTGAGCCGCGCGCCGTGAGCCGCGCACACGTCCATGTCCGAGCTCGACGTCACGGGTCGTCGGGAGAGCCAGGTCCGCACCGGCCTGTCGACCGGAGACGTTCAAGCAGGCCGTCGCTCGACAATCTGATGTACTTGCAGGCGCGCTATCCCGCGATCGCGACGCCGCACGAACTGGTACGTCGCGCTCGCACAGAGCGTCCGCGATCGGATGCTCGAGCGCTGGGTCAACACGGTGAAGGCCTACGCGGCGCGCGACGTCAAGGTCGCGTGCTACTTCTCGGCCGAGTTCCTGATCGGCCCGCAGCTTGGCAACAACCTCATTGTCTCGGCATCGAGGACGCCGCGCGCGACGGCTATCGCGCGAGCTCGGCCAGGATCTCGATACATTGCTGGCGTACGAGACCGAGCCGGGTCTCGGCAACGGCGGTCTCGGCCGGCTCGCGGCCTGCTATCTCGATTCGCTCGCGACGCTCGGCCTACCCGCGCTGGGTTACGGGATTCGCTACGAGTTCGGAATCTTCGATCAGGAGATCCGCGACGGTTGGCAGGTGGAGGTCACCGACAAGTGGCTCGCACAGGGCAACCCCTGGGAGATCACCCGGCCCGAGGTCGGCTGGTATGTGAACTTCAGCGGCCGCACGGAGCGCTTCACCGACGGCGACGGCCGAGCTCGCGTTCGCTGGGTGCCCGGGAGCCGCGTGAAGGGCATCGCCTGCGACATCCCGGTCCCCGGCTATCGCGTCAACAACTGCAACACGTTGCGACTCTGGCGCAGCGAGGCCGTGGAGTCGTTCGACTTCCGCGACTTCAATGTCGGCGACTACTACGGCGCGGTGCAGCGAAAAGATGATCTCCGAGACGCTGTCCAAGGTGCTCTATCCGAACGACGAGGCGGCGGCGGGCAAGCGGCTGCGTCTCGCGCAACAGTACTTTTTCGTGTCGTGCTCGCTCCAGGACATGCTGCGTCTGCTCGAGATGAAGGGTGACGTCCGTGGAGCAGCTGCCGGACCTGTTCGCGGCGCAGATGAACGACACGCACCCGTCCATCGCGGTCGCCGAGCTGATGCGGTTGCTCGTCGATGAGCATGGCCTCGAGTGGGACACGGCCTGGGAGCTCACGCAGCGCACATTGGCGTACACGAACCACACATTGTTGCCGGAGGCGCTCGAGACCTGGGGGCTGCCGCTGTTCGCGGAGCTGCTGCCGCGCCCGCTCGAGATCATCTACGAGATCAATCGCCGCTTTCTCGACGGCGTGCGCGCGCGTCTACCCCGGCGACGACGCGCGCGTCGGTCGCATGTCGCTGATCGAGGAGGGCGGCGAGAAGCGGGTCCGCATGGCGAACCTCGCGATCGTCGGCAGCCATACGGTCAACGGCGTCGCGGAGCTGCATTCCAAGCTGCTCAAGCGAGACGGTGCTGCGCGACTTCGCCGAGCTGTGGCCCGAGCGATTCGGCAACGTGACCAACGGCGTGACGCCGCGCCGCTTCCTGCGCGCTCTGCCAATCCCGGCGCTCGCGAGCCTGCTCGACGAGACGATAGGAGAGGCGTGGATCACCGACCTCGCGCGCCTCGAGGCCCTCGAGCCGCACGCCGACGATCCGGCGTTTCGCGAGCGTTGGCGAGCGGTGAAGCGGCTCAACAAGGAGCGCCTCGCGAGGCACATCCGTCGAGCGCACCGGGTATCTCGATCGACCCGTCCGCGCTGTTCGACGTCCAGGTCAAGCGCATCCACGAGTACAAGCGGCAGCACCTGAACGTGCTGCACGTGATCGCATCGTACCGGCGGCTGCTGCAAAACCCGCAGCGTGCGGTCGCCGCGCGCTGCTTCGTGTTCGCGGGCAAAGCCGCGCCCGGCTACGCGATGGCCAAGCTGATCATTCGGCTGATCAACGGCGTCGCCGAGACGGTGAACGCGGATCCCGATCGTCGCAGGACGCATCAAGGTCGTGTTCTTGCCGAACTTCAGCGTGAAGAACGCGCAGCTCGTGTACCCGGCCGCCGACCTGTCCGAGCAGATTTCCACGGCCGGCAAGGAGGCGTCCGGAACGGGCAACATGAAGTTCATGATGAACGGCGCGTCACGATCGGCACGCTCGACGGCGCAAACGTCGAGATCCGGGAGGAAGTCGGGGCCGACAACTTTTTCCTGTTCGGTTTGACTGCGGACGACGTCGAGCGGGTGCGGCGGCAAGGCTATCGCCCGGGCGAGTACCTCGAGCGTGATCCCGAGCTCCGCGCGGCGCTCGATCTGATCGCCGATGGACGGTTCTCGCGAGGCGATCGCGAGATGTTCCGGCCGCTCGTCGACAATCTCACGCGCTCCGATCCGTTCTTCGTGCTCGCGGATTTTGCCGCTTACGCCGCAGCCCAGGAGCGCGCCGCCGCGGCTTGGCTCGATCGCGACGCGTGGACACGCAGGTCGATTGCGAATGTCGCGCGTTCTGGGAAGTTTTCTTCCGATCGGGCGATTCGCGAGTACGCGCAAGGGATCTGGTCGATCAAGCCTGTGAGCGTCGGACCTTCGCTGACAGCGTGAAGGCCTCGCCGCAGGCGTGATTGCGCGGAATTACTGTCTACCTAGTCAGTTCTCGCGCAACCCGCCAACCAGCGACTTGCGGGACTAGCGAACCAGACGCCCCGGTTCGGCTGAAGACCAATCAAATCTTGGCTCTCGTCCACTGTTGGCTTCGAACAACTATTATCAGTGGCAACCGTATTATTAGAACCTGGTTTTACTGGGCCATGTAATGCAGACTCCACGAGGGGGTTGGGCATAGCGAGCTAACTCGCTAGTTCAAAATATGGGGGATATGTTTCCACGAGACAACACTTTCTCCCCGGGGGAGAATATGTCGTCGCCGTATATTCGGACGTGCTGCGTCGGTCGGACGCATGTCCGCTCACACTCGCTCAACAGATCTAGGGATAGCGCCGCGAATCACCGCGCTGCATCGCGTCGCCGTCTCGCCATAGAACCGCAGTCGTTCGCATTGCTCACATTTCAACCACAAACGGTCCTCGGGGGGCTCAGATAATGACTCGCAACACTCGTGATCCGGTGCTTAACCGCACCGTATTGGCGTCGACGATTTCCGCGCTCGTGGCGGGCGGCGCTGCGCACGCGCAGCAGCCCAGCCAGGGGCAAGCCGGTGCAAACGTCGAAGAAATCACGGTCACGGGCTCGCGCATCGTGCGCCGCGACCTTGAACGCGCCGAGCTCCGATCATGACGGTCGACGCTCAGCGGCTCGAGAACTCGAGCACGCTCAGCATCGAGAGCGTGCTGAACCAGATGCCGCAGTTCGTGCCGGAGGGCACGCAGTTCGATCAAGGCATCCAGGCCGGTCCGACGGCTTCGCTCGGCATCGGCAGCGTGAACCTGCGCGGCATCGGCCCGAACCGCACCCTCGTGCTTGATCGACGGCCGCCGTGCGCCAGCCCGCGAACGCGGCGCTCCTCGTCGACACCAACTCGATTCCGTCAGCCGCTATCGAGCGTGTCGAGACGATCACGGGCGGCGCCTCGGCCGTGTACGGCGCAGACGCCATGGCGGGCGTCGTGAACTTCATCCTGAAGAAGGATTTCGAAGGCGTCGACATGGACTTCCAGTCGAGCTACGACTCAGGAAGGCGACGGCGCGGAGACGCGCTTCACGACCTTGCTCGGTGTGAACTCCGATAACCACAAGGGCAACGTGATGCTCGGCGTGGAGTGGTACAACCGCTCGCCAGTGCTGCTCCGGGACCGCGACTTCTACTTGAACGGCTGGTTCGACAAGGGCAGCGACGCGGGCGGATTCATTCAGATGCCGGGTTATTCGCCGGCGTCCGCGGTGCTCGGAGTGGGCAACGTGAACAGCGGCGGTCTGCCGACGCAGGCGGCCGTCGACCAGATCTTCTCGGCGAACCCCACGCAATACGCCGGCTACTTCCCGTGCAACGGCTGGGCCGTAGACAACGGCGGCGGCGCCAACGGCGCCCTCGACGGCAAAGCCGACTTCACCGACTGCAACAGGGCCGCGACCGCTGCGGGCAAATGGGCGACGAGCAATACGTCGGAGATCTATTTCAATCCGGACGGCTCGCCGTTCGTGCTCGCGGGTGCGCACGGCTACAACGGCCCGATCGACACGGCTTCTGCCCAGAACGGCAAGATCGGCACCGGCTACGCGGGCGTGCGCCTGCAGCCGAACGGCAACCTCGGCCAGGCGGCTTACGTCGGCCAGGCCCAATCGTCGCAGGAGCGCCACTCGTTGTTCGGCCGAGCCACGCACGAGCTGAACGACAATCTGACCGCGTTCGCGCAGGCGAACTACGCGAGTGTACAAGGTCGCGACGACGGGCGGCTACCCGCCCGCGATCACGGTCTGGTCGGCGCCGGTCCCGGTGGACAATCGGCCGATTCCGGCCGCGTTGCAGACGTTGCTCGCCTCGCGCACCAATCCGACGAATCCCTGGACGCTGTACCGCGTGATCGACTTCCTCGGCGACGCAGTCAAGACCGAGAGCCAGAACGACGTGTTCCAGATCATGGCGGGCGTCGACGGCACGTTCAGCAATCGCGATTGGACCTGGGAGGCGTACGTTTCCTCGGGCGAGACGAACACGACGAACTTCTACGAGCAACATGCCGTCGTTGCAGCGCTACCAGAAGCCTGATCAACGCGATCCCCGTGACGGGTGGGGCCGTTCCCGGTGCCGGGGCGCCGAACGGCACCTGGGGAAGAGGCACCTTCACGTCGGGTCGCAACTACGCGCAGACCTGCACGAGCCGGTCTGCCGATCTTTACGAACAGCTCGAATGCGGGTGCCGGTGAACGTATCGGCGGACTGCCTCGAGAGCATCGTGGCGAAGACTCGCTCGCTTACGAAGCGTCAAGCAGAACATCGCCGAGTTCAACCTGCAGGGCAAGATCACCGACATGAAGGCCGGCGAGCTCCGGTTCGCGGTCGGTGCCAGCTACTCGGAAGAACGAGTTCTCGTACGATCCGGGCGAGACGAACGACCGCGAGTCGGTGGTCGAGAACCCGATGAGCATCTTCGCGTCGAACAACACGGCCGGCGCAGACGAAGGTCAACGAGATCTACGGCGAGTTGCTGGTCCCGGTCGACGAAGAGGCTCGATCTCGAGTTCGGCGTGCGCGTAGTCGGACTACGTGGACTCGGACATCGGGACCACGAACACCTGGAAGTCGCTGTTCACGTGGAGGACCACGGACAAATTGACGCTGCGCGGCGGTTTGCAGCACGCGGAGCGCGCGCCGAACACGGCCGAGCTGTTCCAGGGCGTGTCGCTGCTCGTCGTGCCGTTTGCGCCGAGCGACCCGTGCTCGTTCACGACGACCGCTGCGTGGGGCAACATCGCGGCCAACCCGAATCGGGCCGCGGTCCAGGCTCTGTGCCGGCGATCATCAACAAGAGCGACGGCGATCCGTCGAACGACGGCAAGTCGGTGTTCGACACCGGCCGCGGTGGTCCGAACGGCTTCGCGCGGCCCGGCAACCCGTTCTTCCCGCTCGAGATCGAGCTCCGCCAGGGCAGCACGAACGTCCAGCCGGAGACGGGCGACACGTTCACCTGGGTGTCGTGATGCAGCTCAACAACAACTTCACGGCGTCGTTCGACTACTACAACGTCGAGATCACGGACGCGATCGCGCCGCTGAACTCGTTGTTCGCGTACCAGCAGTGCTTCAACGCGAACGGCTGCGACCAATCCGACGCTGTCGTATGCCGGCAAGCAAATACTGCGCTTTGATCTTGCGCAACGTGCAGTCGGGCGAGCGTTCGTCCGTCGACGCGCCGTACATCAACACCGGTACGTTGAAGACCGACGGGCTCGACGTGGCCGTGAACTGGACGACAGGACCTCGGCAAGGGATCGTTCTACATCAACTCGTTGATGACGTTCCTCGGCAAGTACGACATGCAGGACGCACCGGGTACGCCGATCGTCCACGAGAAGGACACGCTGCAGACGCAGGACGGCGGTCAGTTCAAGTACAAGCTGACGAACATGTTCGGCTACAACTTCGGCGGCGGCAAGGCCAGCGTCGGAGTGCAGTGGCGGTATCTGCCGGAGATCAGGGACGAGTCGGTGGCGCGCACGCCGACCTCGAACGTGTTCCCGGTCGACTCGTACGAGTCGTTCAACCTGTTCGCGAACTACACGCTCAACGACAAAGATCAACTCTGCGGATGGGTATCGACAACCTGACCGACGTGCAACCGAACATCGTCGGCGCTCGTCCGGGCGACAACAATGCGGAGGTCACGCGCGCGGACTACTACGACATCCTCGGGCGTCGTGCGTACATCGGCGTGAAGGCACGCTTCTAGTTCTAAACGCTTTGAGCTTCAACGGCGGGCCTCGTGCCCGCCGTTTTTTTGCGGTCCGCGACTCCCGATTTAGACGCCAACCAGACGCGGGTAGCCGAGCGGGCTTTGCGTCAGGCGACCCGCTCCGCGCGCGTGTTGAGCACGGCGCGGTTGCGGATGAACTGGGAGACGATCCACTTTCTCGCCGCTCGTCGGCGGCCGTCCCGGCGTGCACCATCCGCAAGTCGGGCAGCCCGCTCGGCAGCGCGTTGACGAACAGCAGACCTTCGCCGCGCTTGCCTTTGTGGCTGATCCCGAGCTGCGGGAACTCCGTGTTGCCATCACCGTAGTCGTCGTTCAAATACACGAGAAACGTGATGATCCGCTCGCCGCGGCGGCGGATCTTCGTCCTGATAGTTCGGGCTTTGCGGGTTCAGGAAGTCGTAGTGGTTCGTGATCTGCTCGCCGACTTCGTAGTGGAGGACGGTCGGCCCCTCCAGGTTATCGATCGGCAACCCGACGGACGCGGCCATGCGGTATTGGAGCGCGACCTGAACGAGGTCCGCGCTTACTAGATCGAAGCCCGCAGCCGTGTTCGTACGCATGTGATCCTCGATGTCGCCCCCGTAGGCCGAGTCGTACACGAGCGCACGCTTGAGATTGCTGCGCGCACGCTCGATCAGCCACGCGCAAACGGCATCCTCGGTGAAGTCTGGGAAGCTACGGACCGCAGGATCGTCGTTCAGCGAAGTGCTGCCAGCGGGCGAGATCCAGGTTGCGAGGTCGATTCGCTCGACGAGCCTGTGCCAGTCGCCGGCCGCGGGCGCGCCTTCCGTGGGCCGGTGGCGCGCGAAAATCCGTAGTTGGGTACGCGCCGACTCGGAGCCCTTCTCGGCCGCTGCAACCAGCAGTGCTAGTGCGTGAGACCAGCTCTGCTCCACGTAGGTGCCGAGCGCCGCGAGCGTCGCGAGCCGCAGGGTGGCTTCGACGCTGCCCGCCGCGACCGCGTCGACGAGCAGCCGCGTTCCGTCCTGCGGCAAGTGAGGACCAAGGTCGCCAAGGATCAGGTGCTTGCCGAGCTCGGTCGTGGCATCGACGTCGCCGCTTTCGGCAGCCCTCGCGAGCTCGTTGACGGCGTCGTCGTAGCGGCCGGCGGCTTCGTGCTCCGCCGCAAGGGCGACCGCGGCATTCGTCCCAGTGGTCGTCGTCATTCTTCGGCGGCTTCCGCCGCGTGTCCTGGCCGTCTTCGGCAGCGGCGAAGTGTATCAGCGACCCGAAACCGCGTAACCGTAGGGCTGGCGCGGGATCGCGGATGGTCGGTTTGGGCCAAGAACGACCTGGCCGCCGCGGCAGGCAGGAGTGGCGATCGCGAAGAAACTAGAGGTGCAGCACGGAACGCGGCCGACGCGAACGCTAGCGTTGGCGCCGACTTGGGGACCGTCATCAAGCTGAAAAGTTAGACGTACAGGCTAGTTGCGAGATATTGTTGATGTGGATGAGGCTTAATGGCGTCTAACACGTCTGAATTCGGGGCCGTTCAGATCGCGGGTAGACTGGCCGTTCCCGCGGAGCGCCTCGACGCGCCCGTCGACCGAGTCCGCTGCGTGCTGCGCTGCGGAAAACGTTACCTGCTCGCCCAGCACAACTCACGTCGACGCGAGAACATCGGCAAGTGGGGCCTCCCAGGCGGGCGATTGAAGTCCCGCGAGGAGCCTCGAGCGGCACTGCGCCGCGAGCTCACCGAGGAGCTCGGCCTGCGCGTCCAGTCGCTCGTCGAGATCGGCGATTGGTGGCATCGCGGCGAGAACCATCGAGTCTTCGGCTGCGACGTCGGCCAGGCGACGCAGACCTTCGCGCCCGACGAGCTCCTGGCGATCGACTGGTTCGAGTACGCGGAAGTTGTGGGGCTCGAAGCCGACGGCCACTTGCGGACTGGATTCGAGCTCGATGCGATCACGGCCTTTCGCGTACGTTTCCCGCGTGTCGAGCGCGCGGCCTCCACGCCGCGTCGTCGCGGCGTCGCGCGCACCCGCGCGAAGCGTCAGCGCCCTTAGGCGCGCTTACCCCGATATCGTCGGCTCCTTGCGCGCGCGCTCCGCGTGCTTCGTGCGGGGCCCGACGACTCGCGCCGCCGGCTCGCTGCGTTCGAGAATCTCGATGAGCCGATCCATCTTTTGATTGAGCAACTCGAGCTGCGCACGCGACTTCCGCGAGGAGTTGCGAATGCTCTCGATCATGAATGGCACGAGCAGCAGCAGGGCGAGCCACACCACGAGCAGCACCGCGAGCACGATCTGCACGGCGGCCGGCAAATTTGCGAGGTTGTCCATCTATCCTGCCCGTTGCCTCAGACGTTGAACCGGAAGTGGACGACGTCGCCTTCTTGGACGACGTAGGTCTTGCCCTCGAGGCGTAGCTCGCCCGCCTCGCGGGCGCCCGCTTCGCCGCGCCGCGCGATGAACGCGTCGTAGCCGATCACCTCGGCGCGGATGAAGCCGCGCTCGAAGTCGCGTGTGGATCGCGCCCGCCGCTTGCGGCGCCGTCGCGTCGCGCGCGCACGGTCCACGCGCGGCACTTCTTTCGGCCCGGCCGTGTAGAACGTCTTCAGCCCTAGCAGACGGTACGCCGCGCGGATCACACGGTTCAAGCCCGGCTCTTCGAGGCCGAGGCTCGCGAGGAACTCGGCTCGGTCCGCTTCGTCAGCTGCGCGAGCTCGGCCTCGAGCGCGCACGGAGATCACGACGAGCTCGGCGCCTTGCTCGGCCGCGAGCTTGCGCACCGGCGCCACGAGCGGATTGTCCTCGCGAGGCGAGTCCTCGGCCACGTTCGCGATGTACATCACGGGCTTCGCGGTGATCAGGTGCAGCTCTTTCAGCACTCGGCCGCCTCGCGCTCGTCGAGCACGACGCGTGCGCGCGGGCTGGCCGTTCTCGAGCGCGTCAGCAGCTTCTGGAGCCCGTCGCGGCGCGCGACCGCGGTCTTCTCGTTCGTCTTCGCGGCGCGCTCGGCGCGCTGGAACATCTTCTGCACCGTGTCGAGGTCGGCGAGCATGAGCTCCGTGTCGATGATCTCGATGTCGTGCAGCGGGTTGATCTTGCCGGCGACGTGGATGACGTCGTCGTTCTCGAAGCAGCGCACGAGGTGCGCGATCGCGTGCGTCTCGCGGATGTGCGCGAGGAACTGGTTGCCGAGCCCCTGGCCCTGCGACGCGCCCTCGACGAGACCCGCGATGTCGACGAACTCGACCACGGTCGGCACGATCTTCTCGGGCTTCACGATCGCCGCGATCGCGTCGAGCTTCGGATCGGGCACGGTCACGACGCCGACGTTCGGATCGATCGTGCAGAACGGATAGTTCTCGGCGGGATCTCCGCCGCCGTGAGCGCGTTGAACAGCGTCGATTTGCCGACGTTCGGCAAGCCGACGATGCCGCACTTGATGCCCATGAGCTATTCGCTCTCCTTGCCGTCTGCGGGCGCCTTCTTGCGGTGCAGGCGATTCTTCACGCGCTCCGCGCCCTCGTCGAGCATGACGGGCAGGAGCTTCACGGCGTCGTTCGATCGTCTCGCGAATCTCTGCTTCGTCCTGGCGCGTCGCGCGCTCAGCACGTGATCGATCGACGTTGCGGTCCGTCCGGCTGTGCGCTCGGTCGCGCGGGTGGCCGACGCCGAAGCGCAGGCGCCAGAACTTCGTGCCGACGTGCTCGATCACGCTGCCGATGCCGTTGTGACCGGCGCCGCCGCCGTCGAACTTGAGCTGCACGCGTCCGACCGTGAAATCGAGCTCGTCGTACGCGACGAGCACGTGCTCGACCGGGATCTTGAAGTAGTTCGCCGCCGCGCCTGGACGGACTCGCCGCTCAAGTTCATGTAGGTGCTCGGCTTCAGCAGGCGCACCCGGCGCCCCGCGATCCGAATCTCGGCCGTCTCGCCCTTGAGCTTGCGCTCGTCGCCGAACCGCCCGCCGTGCTCGCGCGCGAGCAGGTCGACGAACCAGAAGCCCACGTTGTGGCGCGTGGCTTGGTATTCCGGCGCCGGGGTTGCCGAGCCCGACGATCAGATCGATCTCGGTGCCCATCTTGGCTCTTCAACTCGCAAGTGTGCGGTGAAACGAAAACCGTAGTCGAGTGAAATGGGACGTCTAGCAACGGAAAGGCCGCCATCAGGCGGCCTTTCGAGACTTCGCAACCGCGAGCGCCGCGTCCTCAGCCTTTCTCTTTCTTGTCGCCCTTCTTCGCGTCCTTGTCCTTGTCCTTGTCTTTGTCCTTGCCCTCTTTGTCCTCGCCTTCGGCGCCTGCTTCCGGCGCGGCCTGCGCGGTCGCCGGCACTTCGCCCGCGGCCACCTCGGCCGCCTCGACCGGCACGTCGACTTCTTCCTCGCGCGGCGGGTTCACGGCGACGAGGGGCTCGTCGTGGCCGTGCTTCAGCGCGACGAGCGACACGCCTTCCGGCAGCTTGATGTCGGAGAGGTGGATAGATCTGGTTGAGCTCGAGCGCCGTCACGTCGATCTCGAGGTATTCCGGCAGATAGCGCGGCAGAGCAGTCGCACTTCGACGTCGGTCAGCAAGTGGTCGACGACGCCGCCCTGTTCCTTGACGCCCTTCGCGTTCGGCCTCGTTCAGGAAGTGGATCGGCACGTTGAGCGTGACTTCCTCGTCCTCGCGAATCCGCTGGAAGTCGAGGTGCATGATCAACGGTTTGACCGGGTGGCGTTGGACGTCCTTGACGACGACCTGCTGCGACTTCGTGCCGATCTTCAGCGTGAGGATGCTCGTGTAGAACGCTTCGCGGCTCATCTGGTGCGAGAGCGTGTTGTGGTCGAGCACCATGGATTCGGGCGCTTCGCCGCCGCCATACAGGATGGCGGGGACCTTGCCGGCCTTGCGTAGGCGGCGGCGCCGGTGCGGCCGAGCGCGGCGCGCGGCTCTCCGGAGAGTTCGAATGACGGCTTGACGTTCACGGGCTGGGTACCTCGAGGAAGCCGCGCATGATAGCAAAACGGCCTAGTCGAGGTACAGCGAGCTGACGGACTCCGACTTCGTTGATCCGGCGCAGGGTCTCGGCCAGCAGCTCGGCCACGCTGAGCTGGCGGATCCGGGGACAGGCCTTGGCTGCGTCGCTCAGCGGAATGGTGTCGGTCACGACGATCTCGTCCAGCGAGGAGTTCTGGATCCGCTGGACGGCCGGGCCCGAGAGCACGGGGTGGGTGATGTACGCCACGACCCGCTCCGCGCCGCGCTGCTTGAGCACCGCGGCGGCTTGGCACAGCGTGCCGGCCGTGTCGACCATGTCGTCGATCAGCACGCAGGTCTTCGTCGGCGACCTCGCCGATCACGTTCATGACCTCGGCCTGATTCGGCTGCGGGCGGCGTTTGTCGATGATCGCGAGGCCCGCATCGTCGAGCCGCTTCGCGAGCGCTCGCGCGCGCTCGACGCCGCCGACGTCCGGCGACACCACCACGATGTCGCGAGTACTTCTGTTTCCACGCGTCGCCGAGCAGCACCGGCGAGGCGTAGACGTTGTCGACCGGGATGTCGAAGAAGCCCGTGATCTGATCCGCGTGCACGTCGACGAGTGAGCACGCGGTCGATGCCCGACTGCGCGATCAGGTTCGCGACGAGCTTCGCCGTGATCGGCACGCGCGCGGCACGGCGGCGGCGATCCTGCCGGCCGTAGCCGAAGTACGGGATCACCGCCGTGATCCGGCTCGCCGACGCGCGCTGGCACGCGTCCGCCATGATCAGGAGCTCCATGAGATTCTCGTTCACGGGCGGGCAAGTCGGCTGCACGATGAACACGTCGCGGCCGCGCACGTTCTCCATGATCTCGACGCTGACTCTCGCCGTCGCTGAAGCGGCCGACGGTGATGCGGCCGAGCGGCAGGTTCAGGTGATACGCGATGTCGCGCGCGAGCGCGGGATGAGCGTTGCCGGAGAGAATCGTGGTGGAGATCGGATCCAAGGTCGTGACTCCGCCTGAGTAACGCGCGACTGGCTGGGGTGGTAGGAATCGAACCTACGTATGGCGGGATCAAAACCCGCTGCCTTACCGCTTGGCTACACCCCAATCCTTATTCTTCCGCGGCGACTGCGGGGCGCGTGCGATCTCTCAAGGCGCAGCCGGCGTGCCAGTCGTCGACGGTGAGGCGCAAGCGCAGGTCGCCGTGCGTCGAGATCGATGCGCCGCGGCACGAGCAACGCCGGGCGTGCCGGTCCGCAAGCGTCGCGAGCTGATAGGTCGGGAACGCCACGCGCCACTGCCGCTGCTCGAAGGACGCGAGCGTGCCGTCCGCGCCGGTTTCGCTGCTCGCGCTGAAACGCGGGATCCGTGAAGGCCGAGCAGCCACGCGTGCAGGCTGCCGACCGGCAGCCACCAGCCGAGCAGCGTCGGACAACTCGGTTTCGGGATCGGTCAGCATGCGCGTTTCGCCGCGCGCGGTGAACCGTGATGCGCGCTCGGCGTGCCGGCTCACCTGCAGCACGCCGGCGCCGAGCGGGCCGCGCACTGCGAGATCGAGCGCGTCGGCGCGCTGGTGCCAGCGGAAGCTGCCCTGAAAGGCGCGCCCGCCGGTCGAGACGGCGAGCGCGGCCGCGCATCTCCCACGCGTCGACACCGCTCGAGCGCTGCGCGGCGCTGCTCGTAGCTCAGGCCGTCGCTGCCGACGGGCAGGTCGCGCAGGCCGGGAGCAGCGCGGCGGCAGAGTCGCGCGGCAGCAGCCGAAGCGCGCCTCATTGTGGAGTTGCTCGCCGGCTTCTTTGAGGTGACGGTCGTCGGGATTCTGCTTCGAGCGCCGTCCTGCAGCAGCTCGCGCGCCTGATCGTGCTCGACCGAGCGCCCACCGCGTGATCGACGAGGTGCGCCGCGATCTCGGGCTCCTGCTCGAGCCGATACGCGCGTTCGAGGTAGTCGAGCGCGCCGCTGTAGTCGCCGAGCTTGTAGAGCACCCAGCCCATGCTGTCGATGATCGCCGCGCTGTCGGGGTTCATCGCGAGCGCTCTCTGGATGTAGCCGCGGGCTTCTGCGTGTCGGTCGAACTGATCCGTCAGCAGATATCCGAGCGCGTTCAAGCAGCGGCCGGATCGTCCGGGTGTCTTTCGACGAGGCTCTCGAGCACGTCGACGGCTCGTTCGTTCTTGCCTTGGTCCTCGAGAGCAGCGCCTGCGAGTAGCGCAGCGAGCTGTCTCGCCGTGATAGCGCTGCGAGCCCTGACCGAGCACCGTGCTCGGCCTCGTCGAGCGCCTGGCGGTCGCTGCGCATCCTGCACGAGCAAGCACGTAGAGCTGGACGTGCGCCGCGCGCAAGCGCCGGGTCGTCGGGCGAAGCCGCGAGCGCGTCGTCGAAAAGCTTCATCGCCTCGTCGCGGCTTCTTCATCTGCAGCAACAGCTGGCCTGCGCGACGAGCATGTCCGATGCGAAGCGCGGATTCGCTTCGCCGAAGTCGCGCAGATGGCGAATCGCGCCGTCCGCGGTCGTTCTGCTCGGCGAACATGATGCGCGCGGTGCGCATCTGCGCCTCGACCGCGTGCGTGCCGTCGGTCACGCGTGCGTACGACCGCGTCGCGGTTAGAAAGTCCTTCTCGGTTTCGGCGATGCGGCCGAGGTAGTAGAACGCCTCCGGTCGATAGGTGGCTCGCCGCGCAGCTCGTCGAAGCGCGCCTTCGCCTCGTCGAGCCGTTGCTCGGTGAGCGCGAGGAACGCGAGTGCGCGAACGTCGCTTCCGGCATGCCGGGGTTCTTCGCGAGAATGTCGTTGAGCCGTGTCTCGGCGTCGCGCGGCTTGCCCGCCGACAGCAGCAGCTCGGCGTATTGGAGCTGGACCTCGGCTCTCGGGGTGCTGCGCCGCGAGCTGCGCCGCGATCGCGAGGCTCTCGTCGGTCTTGCCCGGCGACGAGCAGGCTGCGCGCATAGAGCAGCTGCGCCTCGAGCCAGTTCGGATTGGAATCGGACGCCGCTTTCGCGTTCGTGAGCGCGAGATCGAAGTCGCCGGAGCGCAACGCGAGTCGCGCGAGCGCGTACTGGCCCGCCGGTACGCCGGGGAACGTCGTGTTGAGCGAGCGCATGATCGCCGTCGTGGCTTCGCGCGTACGGCTCGTCCGCGAGCGCCTCGAGCACGAGCGCGAAGCCGGTGCCCGGGTCGCCGAGCGCGCGGATGAAGCTCTCGAACTCGTGCCGTCGCTTTGTCCACGCGATGCGCGCGCGTCTCGAATACGCCGGCGAACCAGAGCGCCCGTTCGTCCTTTGGCGCCAGCGCTTTCCAGCGCGCGACGGCCTTCAGGCCGGGGTCGGTGAGATCGACCTGATGCGCGACTCGCGCCGCACGTTCGGCCAGCGCGGGCTGATCCGACAACAGGGCGGCCGCGAGGTATTCGTTCGTGGCTACGTCGAGCTGCTGGCGCTCGAACGCGATGTCGCCGAGCAACGCGTGCGAGTCGACCTCGACCTGCGTATTGCTTCCATCGGTCTTCGAGCCGGTAGCGCAAGCCGCGAGCAGGCAGCGCGGCGAGCGAAGGCAAAAAACGCTTCATGCGCGCCAATATACCCCAGGCGTCCCATCGGTCGTCGTGTCTCACTTCCACAAGAGCGCCTGCGCTTGCTTGGACGGCCGGCGTGCCGCGACAATTTGCGCATGGAACAGTTCCTCACAAACCTGGAGAAGTGGTTCGACCCTCACGTGCTCGGTGAGTTGCTGCTCGATTGGACCGGCCGAGCCGTCGCCGCGCTCGCGATCTTCGTCATCGGACGGCTGATCGCGAGCTGGCTCAGCCGCTGGCTCACGGCCACGATGCGCCGCGTCGGCAGGGACGAGACGCTCGCACGGTTCTTCGGCAGCCTGGTCTACATCGTGCTGGTGGTCATGGTCGTGCTCACGGCCGTCAACGCGCTCGGCGTTCCGACCACCAACTTCCTGGCGATCGTCGGCGCCGCGGGCCTCGCGATCGGCCTCGCGCTCAAGGACTCGCTCTCGAACTTCTCGTCCGGCGTGATGCTCGTGTTCTTCCGGCCGTTCCGCGTCGGCGATATGGTCAAGGCCGCGGGCAACGAGGGCATGGTCGAGACCATCGGCATGTTCAGCACCGTGCTGAAGACCGCCGACAACGCCACGCTGATCGTGCCGAACAGCCTGATCTACGCGGGCACGATCACGAATTACACGGCGGAGGGCACGCGCCGGATCGAGATGGCGGTTGCGATCAGCTACGAGGACTCCGTCGCGGGCGCGAAGGCGCTGTTCACCGAGATTCTGCGCGCCGACAAGCGCGTGCTCGCGACGCCCGCGCCCGAGATCGTCGTCAGACGATGCTGAGCGCGAACAGCGTCGGGCATGATCGATCCGTGCCTGGGTCGCGACGGCGGACGTCGGCGGCACGCGCAGCGACCTGCTCGAGCGCATCAAGTCGTCGCTCGGCGACGGCGGCTTCAAGGCTCCGTACCCGCGAATGCGCCTCGAGCATCCCCCGCAGGCGGCTCAGTGAAGGACTCGCTGCGCGACAAGCTCGTCGCGTTGGTCGAGCGCTACGAGGAAGTCGGCCGCCTGCTCGGCGAGCCCGCGACGATCGGCGACAAAGACCGGTTCCGCGAGCTCTCGAAGGAATACGCGCGGCTCGCCGAGGTCGCGGATAACTTCGACGCGTATCGCAAGATCGAGGCCGACATCGCGGCGTCCGAGGAGCTGCGCGCGAGCGACGATCCCGAGCTTCGCGAGCTCGCGGAAGACGAGCATCGCGAGCTCGTCACGCGCCGCGACGCGCGCGAGCAATCGTTGCTCGGGCATCTCGTGCCGAAAGACCCCGACGACGACGCGAACTTGTTCCTCGAGATCCGCGCGGGCACCGGCGGCGACGAGGCCGCGATCTTCGCAGGCGACCTGTTCCGGATGTACAGCCGCTACGCGGAGCGCCAGCGCTGGAGCGTCGAGATCCTGAGCGCGAATCCCGGCGAGCATGGCGGCTATCGCGAGATCATCACGCGCGTCGCGGGCAAAGGCGCGTACTCGAAGCTCAAGTTCGAGTCCGGCGTGCACCGCGTGCAGCGCGTGCCCGAGACCGAGGCTCAGGGCCGAATCCACACGTCCACGGTGACCGTGGCGGTGTTCCCCGAGCCCGAGGACGTCGGCGAGATCGAGATCAACAAGGCGGACTTGAAGGTCGACACGTATCGCTCGTCGGGTGCCGGCGGCCAGCACGTGAACAAGACCGACTCCGCGATCCGGATCACGCATCTGCCGACGGGCATCGTCGTCGAGTGTCAGGACGAGCGTTCGCAGCACAAGAACCGCGCGCGCGCGATGTCGCTGCTCTCGGCGCGGCTGCGCGACGCCGAGGTCACGAAGCGCGACGCCGAGACCGCAGAGAAGCGGCGCAGCCTCGTCGGCACGGGCGACCGTTCCGAGCGGATTCGCACTTACAACTTCCCGCAGGGCCGGCTCACGGATCATCGGATCAATCTCACGCTCTACAAGCTGGACGACATCGTCGAGGGCGATCTCGACGACGTGATCGGGCCGCTCGCGAACGAGCACCGCGCCGACCAGCTCGGCGCGCTCGGTCTCAACTAAGAGGCGCGACGCGCGGGACTAGGCAGTGTTGCACGGGAAGCCAACTGGTCCCATTACGCAAACCGGCGATACCGTCGGCGGCCTCGTCGCATGGGCGGTGCGCGAGCTCACAGGCGCGAGCCCCTCGCCGCTGCTCGACGCGGAGCTGCTGCATCGCGTTCGTGACGGGCCAGCCGCGGAGCTCCGTGCTCGCGTTCCCTGAGCGACCGGTTCGCACGGCGCTTGGCGACGACGTCGAGCGGCTCGTCCAGCGTCGCGCGCGCGGCGAGCCGCTCGCGTACCTCGTGCGCGGCCAGGAGTTCTACTCGCTGCCGTTGCGCGTGACGCCAGCCGTGCTGATTCCGCGCCCCGAGACGGAGTTGCTCGTCGACGAGGCGCTCGCGCACTTGCCGCGCGGCGAGACCCGCGCGGTGCTCGACCTCGGCACCGGCAGCGGCGCGATCGCTCTCGCGCTCAAGCGCGAGCGGCCAACGGCGACCGTGACGGGTGCCGACGTGAGCGCCGCCGCACTCGCGGTCGCGCGCGCGAACGCCGAGCGGCTCGGTCTCGATGTGCGCTTCGTCGAGTCGGATTGGTTCGGCGCGCTCGCGGGCGAGCGCTTCGACTTGATCGTTTGCAACCCGCCGTACGTCGCATCCGAAGACCGCGCGTTCGAGGGTCTCGGCTCCGAGCCGCGGCTCGCGCTCGACGGCGGCGCCGACGGGCTCGACGCGCTGCGAGCCGTGATCGGGCGCGCGCGGCGAGCATTTGAACGAGGCGGGGCTGCTGCTGCTCGAGCACGGCCACGATCAGCGCACGGCACTCGTCGAGCTGTCGGGGACGCTCGGCTGGCGCGTCGTCGCGACGCATGCCGATCTCGCGGGGCACGCGCGCATGCTCGTGCTCGACGCGGCACGAGGAGGACGCAAGTGACCAGCAAACGTTACGCGCGCCACGTCGCGCTCGCCGAGGTCGGCGAGGCCGGCCAGGCGCGGCTACGCGCGGGTAGCGCGCTGATCGTCGGGCTCGGGGGGCTCGGCTGCCCGGCCGCGCAGTTCCTAGCGACGAGCGGTATCGGCCGACTCGTGTTGAACGACTTCGACCGCGTCGATGAGACCAACTTGCCGCGCCAGATCCTGTACACGGCCGAGGACGTCGGCAAGCTCAAGGTCGACGCGGCCGCCGGCCGGCTACGTGCATTGAATCCCGACGTCACGGTCGAAACGCTCGCCCAGCGGCTCGACGACGCCGCGCTCGACGCCGCGGTCGGCGAGCGTCGACGTCGTGCTCGACGGCAGCGACAACTTCACGACGCGCTTCGCGGTCAATCGCACGTGCGTCGTGCGCCGCAAGCCGCTCGTCTCGGGTGCCGCGGTGCGACTCGAAGGGCCAGATCGCGGTGTTCCCGAACCGCGCCGGCGGCCCGTGCTACTCGTGCCTTTACGACGACGAGGACGAGTGGCTCGGCGATTGCCAGGGCAACGGCGTGCTCGCGCCCGTGCCCGGCGTGATCGGCACGCTGATGGCGGCCGAGGCGTTGAAGCTGCTGCTCGGCTGGGAGTCGGCGCTGCACGGCGCGCTGCTGCTCTGGGACGCGAAGCGCGGCGACTGGCAGCGCATCGCTCTGAAGCAGGATCCGGACTGCGCGATCTGCAGCTCGCGCGCCGATTAGCGTGCCCTCAATCGACGCTCGGCGTCGCGGCCGAGCCCGCGAGAATGCCGCCGTCGATGTTGAGCTCGGCGCCCGTCGGCGCCTCGACTCATGTCCGACTCACGCGTAGGCGACGACAAGGCCGCTGCCGCGGTACACATCGTAGACGCCGCCGAGCCGTCGGCTCAGCCGAACGGCCTGATCGGATCCTTGCCGTCCCAGTCGACGCTCGCGCGCCAGTAACGCGTGAACATCTCGTCCGTGCCGGGCGTCGCGGGAATCAGCTCGACGAATCCGGGCGCGCCAGCGCCATCGCCCATGAAGTAGACCG
The DNA here is from genome assembly GCA_963841645.1 of uncultured Gammaproteobacteria bacterium. Lineage (GTDB taxonomy): Bacteria > Pseudomonadota > Gammaproteobacteria > Steroidobacterales > Rariloculaceae > FEN-1219. The sequence goes on from CAWJDS010000002.1 coordinate 391,509, forward strand.
TGCCGCCGCTCGGCACGGGCGTCGAGAACACGACGTGATAGCCGCGTCCTTCGTATTCGTGCCGCGCTGCCTCGACGTCCTCGAACGCGATGCCGAGGTGGTGGAATCCGTAGCCGCGCCGATCGACGATCTCCTTGTAGACCGACGGCTCGTTGTCCTTCGGTTGAATCAGCTCGATATTCATGTGGCCCGCGAAACTCATTGCGATGCTCACATCGGCTTTCGTCGGCCCACCCCGGTAGCGCTGCTCTGGGCCGGTGAAGCTGTCTAGCAAGAAGAACGGCCCGGCTTTGCCGTCCTTGATCCACCAGTCGATCGCGGGACGGATCCTCTGCACGACGTAGGCGGTCTGCACGATCTGGCCCGATCTGCCACCGAAGCCGAATGTCATTGCCACGTCTTTCCCCCTGTTGCGCCGCTTCGATCGGCGGCGTGCGCATCATCGCCGCGGCGAGGCGACCGCGGCAACCGCGACGTGGCTCGTCAGTGAAGCACGGAGCTCTGAGCGCCGTCGCGCAGGATCGCCTGCGTCGCTTGCTCGTCGTAGCGGAAGGTGCGGTTGCAAAACTCGCACGTGAGCTCGACTTGGCCTTGCTCCGCGAGCAGGCTCTTGACCTCTTCCTCGCCGAGCATTCGAACGACGCCTGCGAGCCGCTCCGGCGTGCAGCGGCAGTCGTGCGTCACCGAATGCGGCTTGAACAGGCGGATCTCGCGCCCCGCGAACAGGCTCGGCAGCAGCTGCTCGGCCGTGAGGCCGGTGAGCTCCTCGGCCGAAACCGTAGCCGCGCACGCGGCCGCGTCCTCGAACGCGTCGACGTCTCGCGCGTCGTCGTGGCCCGGCAGCATCTGGAGTAGCAGTCCCGCGACGCGCCGGTCGCTCGTCTTCAACATCAGCCGGGTCGCGAGCTGCTCCGACTGCGCGAAGTAGGCCTCGAGGCACTTGTCGAGCTTGTCGCTCATGAGCGGCACGATGCCCTGGAAGAATCCGTTCGGCCGGCCGGTGTCGACGTTCACGACGAGGCGGCCGGCACCGAGCAGCGGAATCGCCTGCGGCTCGCGCGAGCAGTGCGCCATGCCGCGGACTCGCGAGCCGTCCGCGCACTGGATCACGAGCAGCTTGAGAGGCCCTTCGCCTTGCAGTTGCAGCGAGACGCTTGGCCTCGCCTTGATTCCGCTCGCGAGCAGCACGGTCGCCGCGACGCCTTCGCCGAGTAGCGTGCGCACCTGCGGCTGTGTAGCTGTGCTCGGCGATCACCTGGCGCCACGTCTCTTCGAGGCGGACGATCGCGCCGCGGACGCCGCTGCCTTCGAGGATGAATCCCTGCACTTCGTTCATTGACCTACTTGATCTTCGCGAGCCCCTCGGTCAGCTCGATGTTCGTGCCCCAGGGATCTTTGATGAAGGCGATAGCTATGCCGAGCGCGTCGACTTTACGATACGAGACTGTCAGCGGAATGCCGTCGGCCTCGAGTTTCTTCGTGAACGCTTCGAGGTTCTTCACCTCGAAGCCGATGTGATCGAGCGCTCGGCCTTGCGTGGCGACCGTCGGCGTTGCGGAGGGCGAGAAGCTCAAGGTGACTCCCGGCAACTGGTCCGTCACGAACACCTGGTTCGGGTTCGCGGGGTTCACCGTGGCGCCGAACACCTTTCCGTACCATGCCTGCATCTCGTCGCGCTGCTCGCCAAAGAAGTGCACGTGGTGCAACTGGATCGGTGTTGCCTGCGCCTTCACTTCGACGAGCTCGACCTTGATGTCTTCGGGTCCCAACGTGAACGCGATGTTCGTCGTCGGGCTCGCGGCGGCGATGTCGTCCGTGATCTTCACCGTCGACGCCACCGACTCGCTCGTGATCATCTTGTAGCCGTTGGCTTTGAGCTTCGCGACCACGGGCTTCAAGTCGGGCACCGAGAAACCGACGTGGTTCACCGTGCTGCCGATCGTGCCACCGGTCGGCTTCTGCATCGGCCGGAAGAACAGGAACACATTCGGGAACTCGATGACTTCGGTGTTGTTGGTGCCGATTGCGGCGGCTTTGCCGCCGAGCGTGTCGACGAAGAACCGCCTCTGCGCGGCCATGTCCGTCGTATTGAAGTGGTGGTGCCCATAGACAACCGGGCCGTCCGCGGTGATGACTTGCGCCGAGACGGGCGCCGCCGCGACGACTGCGAGCACCATCGGCACGACGTACAAAAACGAGTGGCGCATCCAGATACCTCGTGTCACGTGCTTCTGTACTGCGCCGTGCAGCGCGCGGCGTCGCCGCCGCGTTGCTCCGTCTTCTCACGGTAGACGTCGTGGCACTCGGAGCACGCGTTCGTGAGCGTATCGGCCGCATCGAGCATCTTATCCATGTCCTTTGTCTGCGCCGCCTTGTACGACGCTAGACCTGCGTCGCGCAGGCCCTGCACGAAGCGCTGCCAGTCCGCGTTCTGCACGGGCACCGGCTTGCCGTTCGCACACGTGCGCCCCGGAATCGTGAGCAGATTCGCGGCCTCGGCAAGCGCGATGCTGCTGTTCTCGATCGCCTCCCAGCCGCCATAGACGCTCGCGAGCGGATTCACGGACGTGGTGCCGTCCGCGTCTTTCGGCACCGTGGCCGGATCCGTGCCCTGTGCGAGGAACACGACGTTGGAGTTCGGGAACAAGATCCCGCGCATCACTTGCCGTAGGTCTCCATGCACCTGCGACTGCGGTCGTGCCGCCGCGGCCTGTGCCGGAGGTGGCGACGCAGCCGGCGGCGGCTGAGAAGGGGTGCACGCCGCGACGAGCGCAGCGGCACTTGCCACTGCGGCGAGGGCGAACGTCGTTTTTCCGATCATCGTCTGTTACCTCATTCAGTTGTGCGCCGGCCGAGCGCGCCCGCTCATTCTACGCGAGTAGACTATCGCCGTGCTTCTCACGCGTAGGACATTTCTCCGAGTCGGTTCCGGGCTCGCGGTCGCTGCTGCCGGATGTTCGCGCAAGCTCGATCCGAAGATCGAGCACAGCGCGACCTGGGAAGAAAGCATTGCGAATCTCGAGCAGCACATTGCGGAGTCGATGAGAGAGAACCGCGTGCCCGGTGCGTCGATCGCAATCATCCGAGACGCGAAGATTGCGTGGGCGAAGGGCTTCGGTGTGCGCGACCAAACGACGGGCGCTCCGGTCGGCGAGGACACCGTCTTTAGCGCTCAATCGATGAGCAAGCCCGTCTTTGCCTACCGCGTGATGAAATTGCACGAGCAGGGCGTGCTCGATCTCGACGCGCCGCTCACTCGATACACGCCGGATCTGTTCGTGGAGCACGATCCGCGGCTGCAAGAGATAACCGCGCGTCGCGTGCTGTCGCATACGTCGGGTTTGCCGAATTGGCGAAGCCCCGAAGAATCCGCTGAAGATCGCGTTTCAGCCCGGCACGAAATGGCAGTATTCCGGCGAGGGGTATCACTATCTGCAATCCGTCGTGACTCGGCTCACGGGGCACACGGACGAGACTCGCTGCGGCAGATTCGAGCTCGGGCTTAGGGTCTGCGCCACCGATTTCGGCGAGTACATGGAGGCGAACGTGCTGCGGCCGTTCGGGATGAGCTCGAGCGGCTACGTCTGGAGGCCCGCGATCGTCGACCAAGCTCGCGCGTCGTCACGACAAGGACGGCAAGCCGATGGAGCAGAGACCGAGCACGGCCGTGGACGTCGCGCGGTATGGATCAGCCGGATCGTTGATGACGACGGCGACCGACTACGCGAAGTTCCTGATCGAAGTCATGCAGCCGAAGCCGCCGGACGAGTACCGGCTCGAGGAGCCGACGCTTCGGCAGATGCTGACCCCTCAGATCGAGTTCCCCGCGCCCGTCAAAGCGGAGTGGGCATTGGGCTGGCAGATCTGGCACCTCGAGCAAGGCGACCTGGTGTTGCATGGAGGCGATGACGAGGGATGGCACTCCGAGTCGGCATTTTCGCCCGAGCGCAAGACGGGATTCGTGATACTCACGAACGGGGACAACGGCTACCGCTTGATCTTCGACGACCTACTAAAACCGTTGGTGGGCGAGCTCTTTTTTGCCTAGACCCGCGACGCGCGACGCTCACTCGGGCTGAAGAGCGTTCAGCCGAGCTTCTTGCGCAGCGCGTCGTTGACCTGCTGCGGATTCGCTTTGCCCTTCGAGGCCTTCATCACTTGGCCAACCAGGAAGCCGAGCACCTGCTGCTTGCCTGCGCGGAACTGCTCGACCTGCGTCGGGTTCGCCGCAATGACTTGGTCGACGAGCGCGTCGATGCTCGCGGAATCCGAGATCTGCGTGAGCCCGCGCTTGTCGATGATCTCGGCGACCGTGCCTTCGCCCTTCCAGAGCGCCTCGAATACTTCCTTCGCGATCTTGCCGGAGATCGAGCCGTCCGCGATCCGGTCGAGCAGCGCCGCGAGCGCGCTCGGCGAGACGCGCGACGCGCCGATCTCGAGCGCCTCGCGATTGAGTGCCCCCGTGAGCTCCCCGATCACCCAGTTCGCCGCGACCTTCGGCTGGGCGCGCGTCGCTGCCGCGACTTCCTCGAAGTATTCGGCGAGCGCGCGCTGCGCCGTGAGCACGCCCGCGTCGTAGGCGGACAAGCCGTATTGCGCGCCGAACCGCTCGCGCTTCGCGTCGGGCAGCTCGGGTAGGGTCGCGCGCACGGCGTCGACCGCGTCGTCGTCGATCACGATCGGCAAGAGATCGGGGTCCGGGAAATAGCGATAGTCGTTCGCTTCTTCCTTGCTGCGCATCGGCCGAGTCTCGTCGCGATCGGGATCGTACAGCCGAGTCTCCTGCACGACCTTGCCGCCGGTCTCGAGGAGCTCGATCTGCCGCTCGACCTCGGCCTCGATCGCTTTCTCCACGAAGCGAAACGAGTTCAGGTTCTTGAGCTCCGTGCGGGTGCCGAGCTTCGTCTCGCCTTGGCGGCGCACCGACACGTTCGCGTCGCAGCGGAACGAGCCTTCCTGCATGTTGCCGTCGCAAATCTCGAGGTAGCGCACGAGCGCGTGGATCTTGCGCATGTACGTGCCGGCCTCTGCGGCCGAGCGCAGATCGGGCTCCGAGACGATCTCGAGCAGCGGCGTGCCCGCGCGATTCAAGTCGATGCCGGACATGCCGGCGAAGTCCTCGTGCAGCGACTTGCCCGCGTCCTCCTCGAGGTGTGCGCGCGTGATGCGGATCGCCTTGCGTCGCGCCGTCCCCGAGCTCGATCTCGACGCTGCCGGTGTGCACGACCGGCAGCTCGTACTGGCTGATCTGATAGCCCTTCGGCAGGTCGGGATAGAAGTAGTTCTTGCGCGCGAACACCGAGCGGCGCGAGATCGTGCAGCCCGTCGCGAGGCCGAACTTGATCGCCATCCGCACGGCCTCGGCGTTGAGCACGGGCAACGTGCCCGGGTAGCCGAGATCGACGAGGCTCGCCTGGCTGTTCGGTGCGGCGCCATAGCGCGTCGCGGCGCCGGAGAAGATCTTGCTCGCCGTCGCGAGTTGCGCGTGGATCTCGAGGCCGATCACGATTTCCCAGCTCATCGCGGCGGCCTCAGGCGTACGTCTCGGGCACGCGGCGGTGCCAGTCCGTGACGCGCTGATAGTGATGCGCGGCCTTGAGCAGCGGCCCTTCCGCGAGCGGCGGCGCGATCAGCTGCAAGCCGACCGGCAGGCCGCGCACGAAGCCGCACGGCAGCGACATCGCGGGCAGGCCCGCGAGGTTCGCGCCGATCGTGTAGATGTCGTTCAAGTACATCTCGATCGGGTTGCTCGTCTTGTGGCCGATGCCGAACGCGGGCGAGGGCGACGTCGGGCCCGCAACGAGGTCGACCTCGCGGAACGCGCGCGCGAAGTCGTCGCTGATCAGCTTGCGTACCTTCTGCGCCTGCAAGTAGTACGCGTCGAAGTAGCCGGCCGAAAGCACGTACGTGCCCGTCAAGATTCGCCGCTTGACCTCTGCGCCGAAACCCTCGCCGCGGTTGCGCATGTAGAACGTCGTGAGGTCCTCACGGATCGCGTCGCTTGCGCGATGGCCGAAGCGCACGCCGTCGAAGCGCGACAGGTTCGACGAGGCCTCGGCCGGCGCAACGACGTAATACGCGGGCACCGAGAGATGGATGTAGTCGAGCTTTACGCTCTTGAGCTTCGCGCCGAGGTTCTCGTATTCCTTCAGCGCCGCGCGGATCGTGCTCGCGACCTCGGGGTTGAGGCCCGCGTCGAAGAAGCTCTCGGGCACGCCGATCGTCACGCGCTCCCATGGCTCGTCGATGATCTTCGAGTAGCGCGGCACGGGCTCGTCGAGCGACGTCGAGTCGCGTTCGTCTAGACCCGCGATCGCCTCGAGCAGCAGCGCGGCGTCGGCCGCCGTCTGCGTCAGCACGCCGGCCTGATCGAGGCTCGACGCGAACGCGATCATCCCGTAGCGCGACACGCGGCCGTACGTCGGCTTGATGCCGGTGATTCCGGACAGCGCTGCGGGCTGGCGAATCGAGCCGCCGGTGTCGGTTCCCGTCGCGGCCGCTGCGATTCGCGCGGCGACTGCGGCGGCCGAGCCGCCCGATGAGCCGCCCGGCACGAGCGACAGATCCCACGGGTTGTGTACCGGGCCGTAGTAGCTCGTCTCGTTCGACGAGCCCATCGCGAACTCGTCCATGTTCGTCTTGCCGAGCATCACGGCGCCCGCGTCCGCGAAACGCTCGATCACGGTCGCGTCGTACGGTGCCACGAAATCGTCGAGCATCTTCGAGCCGCACGTGGTTTTGACGCCGGCCGTGCAGAAGATGTCCTTGTGCGCGAGCGGAATACCGGTGAGCGGCGCCGCGTCGCCGCGTGCGCGCCGCTGGTCCGCGGCTTGCGCCTGCTTCAGCGCCTGCTCGGCCGTCACGGTGACGAACGCGTTCAGCGCGTCGTCGTAGCGCTCGATCCGCGCGAGGAAGTGCTTCGTGAGCTCGACGGCGGAGACGCGCTTCGCCGCGAGGTCGGCCGCGAGCTCGGTCAAGGTGCGATCGTGCACGGCTATTCGATGACCCTACTCGATGACCTTCGGCACGAGGTAGAGATCGCGCTCGACGAGCGGCGCGTTGCGCTGGTAGAGCTCGTGGCGGTCGGTTTCCGTCACGCGGTCGTCGCGCAGCCGCTGCGCGCGCTCGAGCGGATGCGCCATCGGCACGACGCCCTTCGTGTCGACGGCCTGGAGCTGGTCGATCATCGCGACGATGCTCGAGAGCTTCGCGGACGCGTCGGCGATCTCGCCCGCCGTGATCTCGACGCGAGCGAGCCGGCAAAGGCGGCGGATGTCTTCTGCAGTGAGCACGGCGGCTTGGATTGGAGCTGCGGCGGAGCCGCGAAACGACTTACGCCGAACTATACACGGGTTTGCCGGCGCCCCGGGCTGCTCGCGGGGCTGAGCTTTTGGGGGCCGCCGCGGCTCTCGTCGGAGCCGTGATTCGGCCGAAGCGGGCGCGAAGCGGTCGGAGGCGGAGCGACCGAACCCCGAGTCGAAACGATCGAAATCTCGACTTCAAGGTCTCCTTTTGAGAGCCGCGTCGCGGCGGGTGATCGCGCTTCTCATTAGACTATAGCTGTCGCTTGTGGATTGGATTGACCCGTTGCTACAGTCCGCGTCTATTTTACCTAATGGCCTTGGGCCTCGATGTTAAAGAGCTTTCTCGGATATTTCTCGAACGATCTATCCATCGATCTCGGCACCGCCAACACCCTGATTTACGTCCGCGGCAAGGGCATCGTCCTCAACGAGCCCTCCGTCGTGGCGATCCGGGAGGAGCCCGGCCGCGGCGGCAAGGTGCTCGAGGCGGTCGGGGTCGAGGCGAAGAACATGCTCGGCCGCACGCCGGGGCACATCACCGCCATTCGCCCGCTCAAGGACGGCGTGATCGCCGACTTCAGCGTCACCGAGAAGATGCTCCAGCATTTCATCAAGAAGGCCCACGGCTCGCGGTATTTCCGCCCGAGCCCGCGTGTTCTCGTCTGCGTGCCGTACGGCTCGACCCAGGTCGAGCGGCGCGCGATCCGCGAGTCCGCCGAAGGCGCGGGCGCTCGCAAGGTCTATCTCGTCGAGGAGCCGATGGCCGCGGCGATCGGCGCCGGCATGCCGGTGCACGAGGCGCGCGGCTCGATGGTGCTCGACATCGGCGGCGGCACGTCCGAGGTCGCCGTGATCTCGCTGAACGGCATCGTCTACGCCGCGTCGGTGCGCATCGGCGGCGACCGCTTCGACGAGGCGATCACGAACTACGTGCGCCGCAACTACGGAATCCTGATCGGCGAAGCCACCGCGGAACGCATCAAGCACGAGATCGGCTCGGCGTACCCGGGCCAGGACGTGCGCGAGATCTCCGTTAAAGGGCGCAATCTCTCCGAGGGCGTGCCGCGCAGCTTCACGCTGAACAGCAACGAGATCCTCGAGGCGCTGCAAGAGCCGCTGCAAGGCATCGTCGGCGCCGTGAAGGTCGCGCTCGAGCAAACACCGCCCGAGCTCGGCGCGGACGTCGCGGAGCGCGGCATCGTGCTCACGGGCGGCGGCGCGCTGCTCACGGACATCGACAAGTTGCTCACGGAAGAGACCGGCTTGCCGGTCGTGATCGCCGACGAGCCGCTCACGTGCGTCGCGCGCGGCGGCGGGCGCGTGCTCGAGCTGCTCGACGAGTACGGCCCTTCGGCGTTTTCCGTGGAGTGACGTGACCTAGCGCCGTCAGCACGCGCAGGGAGCGTATCGGATGGCTGCTCCGGCAAGAACCACCACTGGCCCGGCTCGCGGTGGGTTCTCCATGGGCGCCCGCTTCCTGCTTCTGTCGATCGCGTGCTTCGCGCTGATGATCCTCGACCACCGCGACCAGCACGTCGAGCGCGTGCGCGCAGGCGTTGTCGGTCGTCGTCTATCCGCTGCGGGTGCTCGTCGACTTGCCGTTCCGCGGCTGGGATTCGATTCGTACGAACTTCGCGACGCGCGAGGCGCTCGTCGCCGAGAACGAGCAGCTCAAGCGCGAGCGGCTCAACGCCGAGTTCCGTCTCCAGCGCCTCGCGGCGCTCGAGACGGAGAACGCGCGGTTGCGCGAGCTGCTCGACAGCCAAGCGCGGGTCGGTAGCCGCGCGCTGATCGCCGAGATTCTCGCGGTCGATCTCGATCCGTACCGCCAGCGCTTCAACCTGAACCGCGGTCTCGTCGACGGCGTGTACGTCGGCCAGGCGCTGATCGACGCGCAGGGCGTCGTGGGCCAGACCGTGCGAGTCGGGCCGTTCACGTCCGAGGCGGTGCTGATCACCGACGCGGATACCGCGGTGCCGGTCAGCATCAACCGCAACGGCTTGCGCACGATCGCAGTCGGTACCGGCGACAGCGGCTTGCTGCGGCTGCCGTACCTGACGAACAACCAGGACGTCGAGAAGGGCGACCTGCTCGTCTCGTCCGGCCTCGGCGGTGTGTTCCCGGCGGGTTACCCGGTCGGCCGCATCACGGAGATCCGGCTGCGTCCGGATCAGTCGTTCGCCGAGATCATGGCGGAGCCTGCGTCCGCGCTCGATCGCGACCGCGAGGTGCTGCTCGTTTGGAACGCCGCGGACGAAGCGCCGCACGCGAACGAGCCGGCGAGCCCACGAGGCGCCGAGGCCCCGAGCCTCGCGAAGGCGAAGTAACGGACGCGAGCATGGCGGAACGCGAGCACAGTTTGTTCCTTCCGGCGCTGAGCCTCGTGCTCACGCTCTCGCTGTCGCTCGTGCCGTTGCCGCACGCGATCTCGTCTTTCCGGCCGGACTGGGTCGCGGTCGTGCTGCTCTACTGGTCGCTCACCGCGCCGCGCCGCTTCAGCCTGTTGACCGCGTTCTGGATGGGCATCGTGCTCGACACGCTGTCGGGCTCGCTGCTCGGCCAGCATGCGCTCGCGCTGCTCGTGATCGTGTACGTCGCCGAGCGCTTGCACCTGCGGATCCGCGTCTTCCCGATATCGCAGCTCGGCCTCGTGGTGCTCGCGCTGCTCGGGCTCTACGAGTTCATCCTGTTCTGGATCGACGGCGTCGCGGGCCGAACCGTGCCGGTGTCGGAACGTTGGGGGCCGCCGCTTGCCGGCACGCTCGTTTGGCTCGCGCTGCTCGCCGTATTCGACAGCGGCCGGCGCGAAGCGCACGCGAGGTTGTAGACGATGCCGCTACGGACGACACGCCTCAAGGATCACTGGCAGGAGCAGCAGCTGTTCCTGACCCGGATCATCGCGGCCGCGGTGATCATCGTGCTCCTCTCCGGGCTGCTCGTCGCGCGGCTCGTCGTTCTCCAGATCGTCGACTACGAGCGCTTCACCGAGCTCTCGCAAGGCAACCGCTTCAGGCTCGAGCCGCTGCCGCCGACGCGCGGGCTCGTCTACGATCGCAACGGCGTCGTGATCGCGGACAATCTCCCGAGCTGGGAGCTCGTCGCGATCGCGGAGGAAATCAAGAGTCTCGACGAGACGCTGAAGCAGCTCGAGGCGCTCGGGCTCGTCGATCCGAGCGAGCACAAATCGTTGCGCGACCTCGTGCGCTCCCATCGCGGCTTCGAGCGCGTGAAGCTCAGCAACCTCACCGAGGAGCAGGCCGCAACGTTCGCCGTGCGCCGGCATCGCTTCGCGGGCGTCGACATCCAGGAGGCGCTCTCGCGCCACTATCCGTTCGGCGAGGCGAGCGCGCACGCGATCGGCTACGTCGGCAGCATCAGCCTCCAGGATCTCGAGCGGATCGACCGCAGCGACTACGCCGCGACCTCGCACATCGGCAAGAGCGGCATCGAACGCTCGTACGAAGGCGCGTTGCACGGGCACGTGGGTTATCGCCACCAGGTCGTGAATGCGCAGGGACGCGTGCTGTTCGATCCGTCCGTGCAGAACGAGGCGAACGAGGCCGAAATCGCAGGCATGCCGAAGGCGAAGCAGCCGGTGCCCGGCAACAACATCGTGCTGTCGATCGACATGCGGCTCCAGCTCGCGGCACAGGCCGCGCTCGGCGATGTGCGCGGCGCCGTCGTCGCGATCGATCCGCGCAACGGCGACGTGCTTGCGCTCGTGAGCACGCCCGCATTCGATCCGAATCGCTTTGCCGAAGGCTTGAGCCGTCAGGACTTCGTCGCGTTGAACACCGACCCCGATCGGCCGCTGTTCAACCGCGCGCTCGCGGGCACGTATCCGCCGGGCTCCACGGTGAAGCCGTTCATCGCGCTCGCAGCGCTGGAGCACGAGACGATCGCGCCCGAGAAGGAGATGTATTGCCCGGGCGAGTACCACTTGCCGGGGCAGACGCACAAATACCGCGAAGGCCGCGGCGGTGTGCACGGCAACGTGAACCTGCACGAGGCAATCGTGCGCTCGTGCGACGTCTACTTCTATCAGTTCGCGATCGACGTCGGCATCAACGACCTTTCGGCCGGATTGAAGCGCTTCGGCTTCGGCGCATCGACGGGCCTCGACATCAACGGCGAGCAGAGCGGCGTCATACCGTCGGCCGAGTGGAAGAGGAAGCAGTTCCAGCGCCGCGAGGACCAGATCTGGTTCCCGGGCGACACGATCAACGCGGGCGTCGGCCAGGGCTACGTGCTCGTGACGCCGGTGCAGCTCGCAAGCGCGGGCGCCGCAATGGCCGCGCGCGGGCATCGATTTGCGCCGCGCCTGCTGATCGGCACCGAGGACGGCGTGACGCGCGAGATGACGTGGACGGACCCGGTCGCTCGTTCCCCCGTCGTAGGCCCGACGGACGAGCAGTGGACGTTCGTGCACGAGGCGATGGTCGGCGTGACGGCCGATCCGCGCGGCACGGCGCACGCGCCGATGAAGGGCACGGAGTACAAGGTCGCGGGCAAGACCGGCACGTCGCAAGTGTTCACGGTCGGTCAGGACGAGAAGTACCGAGAGGCGGACGTCGAGGAACGTCTGCGCGACAACGGCCTGTTCGTCGCGTTCGCGCCGGCCGACGATCCGCGGATCGCGCTCGCGGTCGTCGTCGAGAACGGCGGCGGCGGCGCGCGCGCGGCCGCGCCCGTCGCGCGCAAGGTATTCGACGCCTATTTCAAGGCGGAGGGCTATGTCGCTCGGGAGCCTTGAGTGGGGCCGCACGAGTCCCACGGGCGGCAGGGCGCTGCGCTTCAGCGGCCTCGTGATCGACATGCCGCTTCTGGTGCTGCTGCTCGCGACCGCGAGCGTCGGCTTCGTGGTGCTCTACAGCGCGCTAGGCGCCAACACCGGGCTGTTCCTGCGCCAAGGGGTGCGCTTCGCGTTCGGCATGGCGGCGTTCTTCGTGTTGTCGCAGGTGCCGCCGCGGTACTCTGCGGATCTGGACGCCGTGGGCGTTTTTCCTGGGTGTCGCGCTCTTGATCGCCGTGGCGATCGAGGGCGAGATCGCCAAGGGCGGGCAGCGCTGGCTCGATCTCGGCATCGTCACGTTCCAGCCGTCCGAGCTGCTGAAGCTCGCGGCGCCGATGATGGTCGCCTGGTTCATGCACGACCGGCCGCTGCCGCCGACATTCCTCCAAGTGGTCACGATGACGCTGATCGTGATGGTGCCGGCCTTGATGATCGCGGAGCAGCCGGACCTCGGCACCGCGATGCTCGTGATCGCGGCCGGCGGCCTCGCGATCCTGCTCGCCGGAATCAGCGTGCGCGTGATCCTCGCCTCCGTGGTGCTCGCGGCGAGCGCCGTGCCCGCTGCTCTGGCACTACATGCGGGACTACCAGCGCGCGCGAGTGTTCATGTTCCTGAACCCGGAGTCGGACCCGCTCGGCGCGGGCTACAACACGATCCAAGCGAAGATCGCGATCGGCTCGGGCGGGCTGTTCGGTAAAGGTTGGATGAACGGCACGCAAGCGCATCTCGAGTTCCTGCCGGAGCGCTCCACCGACTTCATTTTCGCCGTGATGGGCGAGGAGTTCGGGCTGCTGGGGCTCCTGCTCTTGCTCGTGCTCTACCTCGCGCTCGTCGGGCCGCGGCCTCTGGATCGCGTCGCAGGCACAGGACACGTTCACGCGGCTGCTCGCCGGCACGTTGTCGCTCACGTTCTTCTTCTACGTGTTCGTCAACGCGGGAATGGTCTCGGGGGTCTTGCCGATCGTCGGTGTGCCGTTGCCGCTCGTGAGCGCGGGCGGCACGTCGATGGTGACGCTCTTGGCCGGCTTCGGTATGCTCGCCGCGATTGGCGGTCACCGGAAGCTTCTCGCGCCATGAGCGGCGCACAGAAGACCACCACAGCAAGGATGAGCTCTCGGAGTGCGCGTGCGCGTCGCAGCGGCCGCGTGCCGCGCGGCCTGCTCGTCGCGTTCTGCGCGCTCGCGTTCTGCGCGCTCGCGCACGCCGATGATAAAGCGAACATTGCGAAAGCCCGAAGCGCCTTCGTCGACAAGATGGTCGCCGAGCACGGCTTCGACCGCGCTGCGCTGACCACGACGCTCCGCTCGGCGACGATCGAGCAGGCGATCCTCGATGCGATCTCGAAACCGGCCGAGCGCGTCGTGCCGTGGTACGAGTACCGCGCGATCTTCGTGAACGAGGCTCGGATCGCCGCCGGCACACGGTTCTGGACGGAGCACGCCGCGGCGATTCAGTCCACGGCCGATCGCTATGGCGTCGCGCCCGAGATGCTCGTTGCGATCATCGGCGTCGAGACCTATTTCGGCCAACGCACGGGCAAGTATCGCGTGCTCGACTCGCTCGCGACGCTCGCGTTCGCCTATCCGCCGCGCGCGAAGTTCTTCAGCGGCGAGCTCGAGCAGTTCCTGCTGCTCACGCGAGAGGAGGGCCTCGACCCGAAGGTGCCGCTCGGCTCGTATGCGGGCGCGATGGGCGCGGGCCAGTTCATTCCGTCGAGCTTCAGGACGTTCGCTGTCGATGGGGACGGCGACGGCAAACGGGACATCTGGAACGATTGGGCCGACGTGCTCGCCAGCGTCGCGAACTACTTCAAGAAGAGCGGCTGGAAGACGGGCGAGCCCGTGGCCGATCCCGCGACGCGCTCGGCCGGGTGGAACGGCCCGGAGCCGAGCAACGCGCTCGAGCTCGCGGAGACCGTGGGCTCGCTCGCGAAGCAGGGCTACGTGTTCACGACGAGCGAATCGAACGACGCGCCGGCGGCCGCGTTCGCGCTCGAGGCGCAAGGCGGCGGCTCGGAGTTCTGGATCGGGTATCACAACTTCCGCGTGATCACGCGCTACAACCGCAGCCCGAAGTACGCGCTCGCGGCCCATCAGCTCGGCCAAGCGATTCGCTCGAGCTACGCGGCGACCGAGAGCCCGAATGCGCGCGACACCGCAGTCGTCGCCGCCGACGCTGTGCACGACGCGGTCGCGGCCCGGAGCGCTCGCCCGTGACGCGCACGCAGCGCGGCTCGGCCTTACTCGTCGTCTTGGCCGCCATGGCGGTCCAGTGGGGGTGCGCGTCGAACGCGCCGGTGCGGTCCCCGGGCGAGGGAGCGGTCGACGCCGGTAGCGCGGGCTCGCGCAACGATCGCGGCAATCCGCCGTTCTACGACGTGCTCGGCAGGCGCTACTACGTACTGCCGACGAGCGATGGCTACCGCGCGCGCGGCGTCGCGTCCTGGTACGGGCGCGACTTTCACGGGCTCGCGACGTCGAGCGGCGAGACGTACAACATGAACGCGATGACGGCGGCGCATACGACGCTGCCGATCCCGACCTGGGTCGAGGTCACGAACCTCGAGAACGGCAAGCACGTCGTCGTGAAGGTCAACGACCGCGGCCCGTTCGTCGACAACCGGCTCATCGATCTTTCGTACGCCGCCGCGTTGCAGCTCGACATGGTGCGCAACGGCACCGCGCGCGTCGAGGTCCGTGCGCTCAGCTCTCCGCTCGGCGCGCCGCCGCTGCCGACCCCGAGCCCGGCGACGCCGCAGGTCACGACCGCACAGGTCGCGTCGCCTGCGCCCGACTCGAGCCTCGGCGTGGCTGGGATCGCGTTGATCTCGTCGGCCGACGCCGCGCCGCCGTCGCCCGGCTCGGCCGCGGGCGCGCAACCCGCGCTGTTCGCGCAAGTTGGCGCATTCGGCGACCGGACCAATGCCGCGCGGCTCGTCGAGCGCCTGCGCGCGAACGGATTCGTGAACGCATTCGTCGTGAGCGAGGCCGACGGGCGACGCACGCTGCACCGCGTGCGGCTCGGCCCGCTGCGCGACGACGGGGAGTTCGATCAGGTGCGTGCCCGGCTGCGCTCTCTCGGTTTCGGGGAGTCGCAGCTCGTGAGCCGCGCGCTGACGTTTCGGGAGGAAGTAGTGACTCGAGTCTCGCTCGTCTTCGCTCTGATCTCGCTTGCGGCCGGCATCGGTGAGGCCGCCGCGCAGGACGCGTCGCATGCGGCCCCGCCGCGTGTCGCGGCAACCGAGCACTATCTCGTCGACTACGCGAGCAATACGGTGCTCTCCGCGAGCGACGCCGACGAGCCCGTCCCGCCCGCGAGCCTCACGAAGCTGATGACGGCCTACGTCGTGTTCGAGGCGCTCGAGGCCGGCAAGATCCACCTCGACGACGAGGCGCTCGTTAGCAAGAAGGCGTGGCGGACCGGCGGCTCGCGAATGTTCATCGACGTGAATTCGCATGTGCGCGTCGATGACCTCGTGCACGGGATGCTGATCCAATCCGGCAACGACGCGAGCATCGCGCTCGCGGAGCACGTCGCAGGCTCCGTCGAGGCATTCGTCGCGCTGATGAACGAGAGAGCCGCGGCGCTCGGCATGCAGAGCAGCGTGTTCAAGAATCCGACGGGCTTGCCCGCGCGCGGCCACGTGAGCAGCGCGCACGACTTAGGCGTTCTCGCGAGAGCCATTATTTCGACGTTTCCGAAGTACTACGGGCTCTATGCCGAACGCGAGTTCAGCTACAACGGAATCACACAGCAGAACCGCAACGCGCTGCTCGCGCGCGACCTCGGCGTCGACGGCATGAAGACCGGCTTCACCGACGCGGCGGGTTATTGCATCGTGAGCTCGGCGCAGCGCAGCGGCATGCGCCTAATCGCGGTGGTGCTCGGCGCGAAGTCACCGAAGATCCGCAACAGCGGGGCGCAGGCTCTGCTCCAGTACGGGTTTGCGAACTTCGAGACGCACCGGCTCTACGCGGCCGGCGAGCCGGTCAGTGCTGCGCGTGTCCCGGGCGGCTCGCCCGAGACGGCGTCGATCGGTCTCGAGCACGACCTGTTCGTGACGATTCCGCGCGGCACGTATGCGGCGCTCGCCGCGACGACGGATCTCACCGCGCAGCTCACAGCGCCGCTGCGCGAAGGCGCGCGCGTCGGCGAGATGAGGGTCTCGTTCGAAGGCAATCCGCTCACGAGCTTGCCGCTCGTCGTGCTCAAGCCCGTGCTCGAGGGCGGCGTCTGGACCAAGGTCGTGAGTGGACTAGGTCAGCTGCTCGAGTGAGCCGCGATTCGTCCCTGCTCGAGTTCCCGTGCGAGCTGCCGATCAAGGTGCTCGGCAAGAACGAAGCCGCTTTCCGCGATGCCGCGATGGCGATCGTGCGTGCGCACTACGGCGAAGAGCACCGCGTCGCAGAGCAGTTGAGCCGCGAAGGCGCCTATCTCAGCCTCACGATCACCGTGCGCGCCGAGAGCCGCGAGCAGATCGACGCCGTCTACAACGACCTCGTCGCTGCGCCGCAAGTCATGATCGTGCTGTGAGCGACGCCGCGCCGCGGGTGCTGATCCGCGATCTCGGCTTCAAGCCTCTGCCCGATGTCTGGGCGGACATGCAGACCTTCACGTCGGAGCGGGTAGGGGAGACGCCCGACGAAATCTGGTTCGTGGAGCATCCGCCGGTCTACACGCTCGGCATGCGGGGCGACCGCAAGCACGTGCTCGCGAGCGGCGACATCCCGGTCGTGCAGATCGATCGCGGCGGACAGGTTACGTATCACGGGCCGGGACAGCAGGTCGTCTACGTCTTGCTCGATCTGCGCCGCCTTGGGTTCAACCCGCGCACGCTCGTTCAGGCGCTGGAGAGCGCGGTGATCGACACGGTGGCCGGCTACGGTGTCGCAGCGACGGCGCGCCGCGATGCGCCCGGGATCTATGTCGCCGGCAAAAAGCTCGGCGCGATCGGGCTGCGCGTGCGGCGCCACTGCTCGTACCACGGGCTCGCGGTGAATGTCGCAATGGATCTCGAGCCGTTCGCCGGAATCAATCCGTGCGGGTACGAGGGTCTCGAGGTGACGGATCTACGCACGCTTTGCGGTGTCGCCGAGCTCGCGCGTTTCAGCGCGGATCTCACGCCGCATCTCTTGGCAAGGCTCAAGTCTTCGCGAGGCTAGTGAGGTAGTTGCCGTACGTGAACGCGAAGCCGACGACGATCCAAGCGAGCCATGCGAAGCGGGTTAGCTCCGGCATCCACGCCTTGCGCGCGAACCAATAGGTCGCTGCGGGTACTCCGCAGACCAGCGTGGTGACGAGCATCAGCACGCCGGATTCGACCGCGACGTCGACCGCCGGGATTTCCTCGAGCCCGCGGCCGCGCAGCAGCGAGTTGCGCGACCGCGAGCGCGACGCTCGCCGCGACGAGCGCCGCGCAATGCGGCACACCGAGCCACGGCTTCTGCGGCGCAACGACCGCGTCGAGGTTCTCCTTCGAGCGCACGTAGATCGACGCGGCCGCCACGAACGCGCGCTTCGTCGAGATTGCGCCGTACCAAAGGAAGGCGAGCAGCCCGACGATCACGAGCAGCGCGGCGCCGTGCGCGACGCGGAACGTGTCCGTGGCGGCCGCGGCGGAGGCGGCCACCAGGGCGGAGCCGACGAGCGACGATGCGCCGAGCTGGATGAGCCAGGGCTCGGTCCGGTACGCGATCCAGATGTGCAGCGCGAGCAGGAAAGCGATTTGGGGATAGGCCACGTAGCGCAGCGTCGGCACGGCCGCCGCCGACAGCTCGTTCTCGAGCGCCGTGGCGATCAGCAGCGTGCACAGCACCGCAATCACGTACAGCGCGTAGTTTCGCGACTGGCGGTTCGGCGCGACCACGAGGTGCTTGCGCGCGGCCGAGAACAAGGCCGCCGTCGCAATGCAGGTTCCAAGGAAAACGAGGTACGCCTCGCCGAGGCTCGCAAACGAGATGCCTCGGCTATTCAGGGCGGCGGTGAGGTCGAACGCGCGGAGTAGCGTTTCCATCCCGGGTACGCGCGCGTCTACTTCGTTTCGGACGATGTCTTGTACGCGTCGGGGCTATCTGACGACAGGAATTGATACTTCCGCTTCCACGACTCGGCCGATTCGGTGAGCTTCTTGATCGTCGCCTCGTGCTCTTTGATCGTCCCCATGAGTCGCGTCAGGGTTTGCTCCCGCTCGCGGAGCTTCGATTCGAGCTCGGCGGAGTCCGCGCCCGCGCCGCTACCGGAGCTCTGTCGCGCCAACGCCTCGCGCAGCTGCGCGACCTCGCGCTCGAGCGCGTCGATCTCGGTGCGATCCTTCTCGGTCGCCGCCTTGAGCCGCATCGTCTCGCCTTCGCTGCCGCGCAGCTTCGCGAGCTTGCGCTGCAGGTCGTCGACGTCCGCTTGCAGCTGCGCGACGACCTTCGACTTCGTCTCGAGGCTCTCGATGGAGGCGCTCGATCTCGTGATTCTTCTCGTCGCCCGACTTCGCCTGACCACGCGCGGCCTTGAGGTCGCTCTCGAGCGTCTGGATCACCTCGGCCTGCGCGTTCAGACGCTGCTCGAGCGAGGTGACCTTCGTCTCGGACGTCGCGAGCTGTTCCTTCGCGTTGGTCGTGCCGTGGTGACGCGAGATCGTCTCTTCGGCTTCGTTGATCTCGACTTTCAGGGCGTCGATGCGCTGGAGGAGCTTCTGCTGATTCATCTCCGCGCCGGCCTTGTACGTGCGCAGGCCGTCGACGCCCGCCTTCAGCGCGGTGTTCGCCTTCTGCTTCTGCGCGCAGCGCGTTCAAGAGCTTCGTGACGAGGCCCTTGCGGCGCTTCACGAGCCGCTCGAAGTGCGCGGCCTTCGTTAGCCGGTACTTGGCTTCCTCGTATCGCTCCTCGGCTTCCTCGACCTTCTCCTGGAGCTTGGTCAGGAGCTCGCGGCGCTCGTTCGCGATCTCGCCGAGATTCTCGGCGTTCTCTTTCTCTTCCTTGAGCTCGGATTCGAGCCCCGCGATCTGCGTTCCGACCTCGTCGCGCTGGCGCTCGAGCTCTGCGATGCGCTCTTGGAACGAGCGAATCTCGTCGTGAGCGAGCGATAGCCGTGCCGCCGCATCGTCGGCCCGCGAAAGCGAGGCCGCGAGCGAGTCGTCGAGCCGATGAATCTGATCCCGGAGCTGCTCGATCTCGCGGTTCGAGCCGAGCAGGGTGTCGCGCATGCTCGTGAGCTCGCGATCGCCGGCCTCGAGCATCGCGCGGGCTTGCTCGAGCTCCGCGCTCACCGCGGCCTGGGCCCGCTCGCGCTCGTTCAGCTGCTCGCCATGCCCGGTGAGCTGGCGCTCGAGCTCCTGCGCACGTTGCTCGGTTTCCTCGCGCCGCCGATCGCAATCGTTTGCGCGTTGCTCCATGTCCGCGCGCTCGACCGCAAGGCGGCCGATCTCGCTTTCCGACCGCTCGATCTCGCTCCGGAATTCCGCGACCGACTGCTCGAGCTTCGCGATCTGCTGGTCTCGTGCTTCGAGCTCGCGGCCGCTCGTCTCGACTTGCGCGCGCTGCGTGAGCAGGCGCGCCTCGAGGTCCGAGAGCGCACCTTGGGCCGCATGACCCGCTGCGGTGGCCTCGTGCGCGAATCTGGATTGCTCGGCGAGTGCCTGACGTGCAGTCTCGAGCTCGGCGTCGAGTTGCTCGGCGCGCTGCCGCGACTGCGCCGCCGCGGTGCGGAGCTGCTCGAGGTCGCCGCGCGCCTGCGCCACGGCGTCGCGCTCGGCGGCGGAGCGTTGGCGCGCGGATTCGACCTCCGCCGACAGCTCGACGATCCGCTGCTCGCGCTCGCTGAGCATCGTGCGCATCCGTTCCGCCGCGGCGAGGGCCTCGCGAGCGGAGCGCTGCGCGGGCTCGAGCTCGGCGCGCGCAGCCGCGAGCTCGGACTTCGCCGCTGCGCGGGCGGTGTGTGCCTCGTTGAGCGCCTGGTCGAAGGAAGCGACCTGGCGCGACAGCGTCTCGATCCGCGCTTGAATCTCGAGCGAATGCTCCGGCGCAACGTTGTAATCGGTGTCGTGTGCGGCGGCGAGCTCGGACTGGAGCTCGTCGACCTTACGCTCGCGCTCGGCGAGCTGCGCTCGCAGACTCTCGATCTCCGCGTGAGCTTCGGCAGAAGGCTCGGCCGGGGCTGCCGGGCTTCCATCCGCCGTCGGCATCGCCATGCCGCCGGCTTGCGTCTGCGCGTCGCGCAGCTTCTCGATCAGCGCGTCGCGCTCGATGATCTCGCGGCGCAACGCAGCGAGCCGGTCGTGGTACTCTTGGGTCTCGCCGGTGAACTCCTCCGCTTTCGCGCGCCAGAAGTTCACCTCCTTCTTCGTGAGCTTCTCGGGGCCGGACTCGGCCATCTCGAGCTTCTTGCGCAGCTGAGCGACCTTCGTGCGCTCGGCCTCGGCGACTTCCTCGAGGTGGCCCGCTTGTTGCTGCCAACGGGTGCGCTCGGCCTCGACGGCCTCTAGGCGATGCGTCAGGACGTCGAGCTGCTCTTCGAGCTTCGTCTTCGGCGCACGTTTGCGCTTCAACTCCTCGCCAAGCTCCGACGCACGGGCTTCCGAATCGCGTAGCGCGTCCTGGAGAAGCGTGAAGGCCTGTTCGGCTAATTCCCGTGGGTTAGCCATCGCTCGTTGTAGTGAACAGAATTGCTCGACAGACTACCCCGCTTCACCTTTTTGAAGGCGGTACTCAGTCACGTTTTGACATAAACGGGGCATGGCATACTGCCGCGAATTCGTAGGGAGACCCTGTGCCGACGAGCGAATACCGAGGCTCGACAGGCCTGCTGCGCGACAATGGTGCAGCGGCCGCTCGACTCGCTTGCGGAGATTAGTTGTACCGCTCAACAATAACTTCGTCGAGCGCCCTTGGGGGGCATTTCGACTGCGCGAGCTCAAGCGCGCGCCCTCGGATGGGACCGATTCGCGACGGCGAATCGGCGAGTGCCTTCGAAATCGCGGCGGACGACTCCGACGCCGAGGCGCGCCACTACCCGAGCCGGCATCCGGCTTCGCGACGGCTCAGTCGCGACGTTACCGTCGCTCCTCGACGGCGCACGCCGAGACGCTGCTTGGCGCGCGACTTCGTCGCGCCGACACGGCCGGCATTGGCCGCTGCTGCCGAAGACGCTCGATGTCGCGGAGCTTCTGTCCGTGCAGGCGCATCCGCCCGGCAACACCGAGGTCTACGTGATCGTCGCGGCCGATCCCGGCGCGACTCTGCGGCTCGGCTTCAGGACGGACGTCGACGCGAAGTCATTCGCGACGCGCGTCGCCGGCGGGTCGCCGCGACCAGCAGCGGCTGCTACGAGCTCTGCGGCGCGGCGCTCGGCGACGATGCGCTGCAGAGCGCTGCTCAAGCCGTGGCTCTCCGATCGCGGCGCGACGCCACCGTCGCTCGAGCCGCGCTGCGGCCGCGTGCTCGACAAGACGCTGGACCGATGTCGCGAACGTGCTGCGCGCGTTGCACGCCGTGTACTGGCAGGTGCTCGACCTCATGAACGAGATTCCGGTCACGCCCGGCCAGGTCTGCACAACGCGACACCCGCCGCGCATCGCGCCGCGAGCGGCCGGCCGCGCTCGGCCGAGATCCACGCGCTCGGCAACACCGAAGGGCGCACGATGCTCGCGCTCGAGATTCGCAAGCCCGGCAGTGACGTACCGCGCGTGGGACAACGTGCGGTTTCCGCTGCGCGACGATCGACATCGACGCCGCGATCGCGGCGCTGAATCTTCAGCGCACGCGGCCCGAGGAGTTCGTCGTGGCACGCCGCCCGTGCCCGGACGGCCCGGCGTGCAGTGCTCGGTCGATCGGCGAGTACCGGCTCGAGCACCTCGCGCCGACCGCGCTCGCGTCCGTCGACGTGCCGGCCGCGCGAGCCGCACACCCTGCACGCGCTCGCGGGCGCCGTGTCGCGTGTACGCGACGGACGGGACGTCGTCGGGCCGGCTCGCGCGCGGCGAGTCGGCGCTCGTGCCGATCGGCGTCGGCGCGTATCGCGTCGTCGCGGACACAGAGCCCGCCGCGGTGCTCAAGGCAGAGCTGCCGCCGTATGCCGCTTGAAGCCGACTCGCACCGCGACGCTTCTCGATCGACCTCGACGCGCTCGCGCGCAACTACCGCGCTGCTCTGCGAGCGCGTCGGCGCCGGCCGAGTGCGCGGCCGTCGTGAAGGCGGACGCGTACGGGCTCGGCGTCGCGCGGGTGGCGCGCCGTTTGCTGCGCGAAGGCTGCCGCGATTCTTCGTCGCGACGCTGGCCGAGGTGGCCGAGCTGCGCGCGCTCGCGCCCGGCGTCGACGATCTACGTGCTCGAAGGCGCCGTGCCGGCGAGCCGTCGACGACGCTCGTCGGCCGCTGCGTGCGACGCCCGTGCTGTGCTCGCTCGAGCAGATCGAGCGCTGGCGCGGCCACGGCCGCGCGCTGCTGCACATCGACACCGGCATGACGCGGCTCGGCTTGAGCTCGCGCCGACGTCGTGAGCTCGCCGGCGGCCGCGAGCTGCTCGCGGGCATCGAGGTCGAGCTCGTGATCACGCATCTCGCGTGCGCCGACGAGCCCGAGCATCCGCTGAATCGACCAGCAGCTCGAAGCGTTCGAGGAGCTGCGCCGGCTGCTGCCGCCGCGCGCGACTGTCGATCGGCAACTCGGCCGGCGACGTTGATCGACGCGGCGCATGCGCGGCGACGTCGCGCGCCCGGGCATGGCGCTGTACGGCGGCAACCCGTTCGCGGAGCGCCCGAATCCGATGAGCGCGGTCGTGACGCTCATCGCGCCGATCGTGCAGATCCGCGACATCGATGACGCGTGCAAACCGTCGGCTACGGCGCGACGTTACGTCGCGCGCCGCCCGCGCGGCTCGCGGTCGTCGGCGCCGGCTACGCCGACGGCTATCCGCGCGAGCTCGGCAATCGCGGCGTCGCAGCGATCGCCGGACGACGCGCGCCGGTGGTCGGCCGCGTGTCGATGGACCTGCTCTGCGTGCGACGTCTCGGCGCTGCCGCCCGACGTCGTGCGCGTCGGCGCGCCGGTCGAGGCGCTCGGCCCGAACGTGCCGCTCGACGAGGTCGCGGCCGCGGCGGGCACGATCAGCTACGAGATCCTCACGCGGCTCAGCCCGCGCCTGAAGCGCGAGTACCGCGGCGAATAAGCCCTCTACGTGCGCCGTGCGCTACGATGTTGCCTCGACGAGCGAGGCACGGATGAGCGCATTCGAAAGCATGACGAGTGTCGATGGCACGATCACGCGGACCGCCGACGCGCGCGTGCCCGTGCTCGACCGCGGGTTCCTCTACGGCGATTCGATCTACGAGGTGTTTCGCACCTATCGCGGCATCCCGTTGTTCTACGCGGAGCACTGGCGGCGCTTCGAGAACTCGGCCGCGCTGATCCGGATGCGGATCGGGCTCGCGCTCGACGAGCTCACAGCCGCGATTCGCGCGACGATCGCAGCGACCGGCGCTCCGCGGCTCGGCGACGACGTCTACGTGCGCTACGTCGTGACGCGCGGCGAGGGGCCGGTCGACCTGTTCCCGTCTCCGGAGCTCAAGACGCGCTACGTGATCATCGTGCGGAGCGTCCCGTCCTGGGCCCCCGAGCTGTATTCACGCGGCGTGCGTGCGGCCGTGGCCGGCACGCGGCGCAATCCATCGAGCGCGCTCGATCCGAACATCAAGGGCGGCAACTATCTGAACAACGTGCTCGGCGTGATGGACGCGCGCTCGCTCGGCGCCGACGATTGCGTGATGCTGAACGACGCCGGATTCGTGACCGAGGCGTCGAACAGCAACGTGTGGTTCGTGCTCGACGGCGAGCTCGTGACGCCGGCCCAGAGCGCCGCGAACTTGCGAGGGCTCACGAAGGTCGCGCTGCACGAGGCGTGTGCCGTGCGCGGGCTCGCGACGCGCGAGCGCGACGTGCCCGCCGACGAGTTGCCGCGTGCTACGGAGTGCTTCATCACGAGCGCAACGCGCGAGGTGATGCCGGTCGTTTCGTTGCGCCTGCTCGACGGCGAGGTGCTGCGCTTCGCGGAGGGAGGCGGTCCGCTGACGCGGCGAGCGGCCGCGTATTACAAGGACCACGTCGCGCAGTATCTGCGCGAGCACGAGGCGCTATCGCTGTTCTGACGCGCGGACTTCAGCGCCGCTTGCGCGGCGGCGGCTTCGGGTCGTTCGTGTCGTAGGGGTTGTAGCCGCCCTTCGGGTGCTTCTTCTTCTTTTCCTGGGGCGCCTCGTCGTCGATCTCGAGCCTTTCGTTCGTGAGCGCGCGGAGCTCGTCGAACGTAGCGTCCGCGTCGCTCGCGGGCTCTTGCTGCGGCGTCAAGACCCAACGAGCTTGCCCGCGGTCGTCATGCTCGATGATGCCGGTGCTGGCGTGACGCGCCGCCACGAAGTCGAGCTCGATTTCGTCCGTGCGAGTGGGATCGAAGGCGGGAGCTTCTTCCTCGATCGTCGGATCGTCGTCGGTGAGCGGTTTTTTTCCGCGTGGCTTGCTCATCGACAAAATGCTACGACGCGGTAACAAGCGCCGTATGTGACTCTGGTCGCGGTTCCGATTCGGGCAAGGGACGATACCGGGCGGTCCAAACGGCCCATTTTCCGTGGGCCGAGGCGGGGCGCGGTTTCGGCTCACCTTGTTATTGATGTAGAATGCCGCGCCGGGCCGCGAATCCACTCAAGAACGAGGCCCGCGCGGAAACGGTCACACGGCACGCGCCCGTAGTTCAGCTGGATAGAACGTCGGCCTACGAAGCCGAAAGTCGGGAGTTCGAATCTCTCCGGGCGCGCCAAATCCCTCTAAATGTTCAAAAAGCGATGTCCACTTTTGATCAGGGGTTATCGCCGCCGCGTCCGCCCGTCGAACGCGTCACGCGCGTCGACAAAAACACAATCGATTATCGGCTGACTGTTTCGGACCCTCAGACGTTCAGCCAGGCATGGACGCTGGCGAACAGGCGTGTGGCGTTACTGGGGCCGGGTGGTGGCGGTAACTGTGTTCCATCCCCAGGGCTTCTCACTATCATTCGGTTGATTTCCGTTTGAGGGGGTCCCAATGCACCGTCTGACTGCCACTACTCCGGTTCTCGTCGCCGCCGCGCTGCTCAGCGGCTCCGCATTCGCCCACCACAGCATGTCGATGTTCGACATGTCGAAAGTAGAGGTGATCGAAGGCAAGATCGCGAAGTTCGAGTGGACGAACCCGCACATGTACCTGGCCATCGAAACCAAGGGGCCGGACGGCAAACCTGCGCTCGTCGAAGGCGAAGGCGTCGGCATCACGCAGGCCCTGGTCGACGGTTTGAAACGCGAGGACCTGACGCCCGGCACTCCGGTCGTCGTCCGCGTCAATCCGAATCGCAGCGGCTGGGGCAAGCAGGTGCGCATCCTCGACGTCACGACTCAAGACGGCGAGATTCATCCGTTCTACGCGGCCAACACGCGCACGCGAGTGTTGACGCCAGCGGCGAGCATCGCGGGACACTGGGCGCCGAACCGCGCCTCGACCGGTGCTGCGTTCGGGGCGATGGCGGCTTTCCCGCTGAACGCCGACGCAAAGGCCGTTCAGGCGAAGGATCTGGGCAACGGTCTCTGCTACGTCGAGCCGGCCCCGTTCGGCGCCATACTCGACGAGCTGCGTACGATCGACGTCGGCAAGAACGAAGTCGTGATGAAGTTCGACAACACGGGCGACCACTTCGAGCGCGTCGTCCACATGACCGCCACGCATCCGGTCAACGTGCAGCCTACGAAGCACGGCCACTCCATCGGCAGGTGGGACGGCGACACCCTCGTCGTCGACACCGTCGCCTTCACGCCCGACCGGTCCGGCCTCGGTGCAAGCGTGCCGTCGGGCCCGGCCAAGCACACCGTCGAGCGATTCGTGCTGACTCCGGACAAGGTGCGCCTGCGCTACGAGATCACCGTGGAAGACCCGATGTATCTCACGGCGCCGGCCATGTTGACGCAGCAATGGGAGCACCGCCCCGATCTTGAGTTCTCGCAGGACACGGATACGTGCGATCCCGGCGCGAGAGACAAATACAAACAAGCGTTTTAGCGATTCGCACCAGGGGGACGACTCGTGATCAGAACCGCGACGACCGCGCTTGCGCTGCTGGTGTTCGCATTCAGCTCTATCGATCTGCACGCTCAGCCGCCGCCGGCGCCAGCGCCCACCGGTCCCGCTCCGACCGGCCTCGTCGTGGGCTCGGGCAATTACTTCAGCCCGATCACGGCCAACCTCGAGAAGGCGGTCGCGTTCTATCGCGACGGGCTGGGTCTAGACGCGCAGGCCGCGCCCAGTGACTTGACCAGCAATGCGCCGTTGATGGCCATGTTCGGTTTGCCCGACGCGAAGCTTCGCCAGCAGATCGCTCGCACGCCGGCAGTCGCAGGCGGCGTCGAGATCGTCGAGCTCTCCGCCGCGAACGGTAAGCCCGTCGAGCGGCGCAATCAGGATCCGGGCGCCGTCACGCTCGTAGCGACCGTGCGCGACCTCGACGCGACCCTCGCGCGGCTCGAACGCCTCGGCGCGCCGGTTGTCACGCGTGGGGGCAAGCCGGTGGTGATCGGCCAGAGCGGCTTGCGGATCGCGGTCGTCAAAGACCCGGACGGGCACTTCGTCGAGATCGCGCAACCTGTGCAGCTCCCGGAGACGCAGGCGCCGCCAACCCAGAACGTCGTTGCGATGGCTGTTCGCGTCACGGTGAGCGACGTCGCCAACGCGATGAGCCTCTACGGTGCGCTCGGGCTAAAGGTGAATCGCGCGCCTGGCGAGCCGAGTGGCGACGCTGCGGTGCTCGGAGCTCTCGGCGTGGACGGGGGCCAATACCGCGTCGGTTTGCTGCAAGTGCCTACCTCGGGCTTCGAGCTGCGATTCATCGAGTTCTCTGGCGTGGACAAGAAAACGGTGCAGGGCAGGGTGCAGGACCCGGGGTCGACGCGCATGCAGCTGCGCGTGCGCGACATCGACGCTGCGATCGCCGTGTTCAAGCGATTTGGCGGTGAAGTGGTCTCGACTGGTGGCAAGCCGCTCGACCTGCCGGCCGGCAACAACAAGCTCAAGGTCGCGATCGTGCGCGACCCGAGCAACCTGTTCGTCGTGCTGATCGAGTCACCGCCGCCGGCGGGCTGAGGGTACTACGGACCGAAGCCGGCGCCCGGATACGGTGTCGGTGACTGGTGCACAATCGCTGACGAATCGTTTAGCGTCTGCTTGGTTTGTCGCGCGCCCTCGACGCCTCTGCCGTCGACTTCCTTCCACTGCTCGGGTGTCGCACAGATCCTCTTGTACATACGCGAGCCGGTGGGC
Organism: uncultured Gammaproteobacteria bacterium; assembly: GCA_963841645.1. GTDB lineage: Bacteria > Pseudomonadota > Gammaproteobacteria > Steroidobacterales > Rariloculaceae > FEN-1219. The sequence goes on from CAWJDS010000002.1 coordinate 418,921, forward strand.
GTCACGTCACGGCACTCTTGCTCGGGCTTGACGACCGCGACGGCCGACGAGTCGGTTGTGCTGACGGGTGGCGTCTTCGCACTCGCGGGCAGGTCGGCTTTGGCAGTGCCCTCGGTCGCCTTTGCGGCGGTGTTGTCGTGATTACGTCTGTGGCGGCGACCATGGTCCCGAGTTTCTTCGACTGTCGCCGAAGGTGTGGCTGCTGGCTCCGCCTTCGGTGCGTCCTGCGCGGTGGCCGGGTCCACCGTCACCATTGCCGACAAGGCGATCGCGACCGCGAGCGAGGCCGGCATAGAGAGCTTCCGAACGTCCCAGGCAACAACAAACGATCTCGCGCTGCGTCGCATACTCGCCCCCTTGCGATTCCCAGGTCCGAGACGTTATATCTTGTGGCAAACCTCGTCCACATTCGCCGGCATTGTCAAACGTCCGGCACACGACGCGCCGCGGGACCGCTCTTCGGCTCGCGGGCAAGTAGAGCCGGCGGCCTTGCGGGCGCGGGGCAGTCGAGGGTAGAAAGTCTCTTATGCGCTACCTCGTCCGCGCGAAAGTGAAGCCGAACCGCGCCCGCGCGCTGCTCGACGCGATCGAGCGACGCGCGCTCGGCCGGGGCTCGGTCGCGGAAGGCGAATACCTGCGCAACATGGCGGCCGCGCGAGTCGGCACCGACGGCACGGTAAAATGGGTCGAGATCTGCTTCTGCGCGACGCCGCTCGACGAGGAACGGCCGTACTGGGAGCGGTACTTCGAGCTCACGAAGGTGCAGGACGCCCACGGGCTGCCGTGCCGCGATCGCGACGGCTCCGAGCCTTGGGCGTGCGAGCGCTGCGATTGCACGGAGCGGCTCGAGCACAAGTTAGCGGGTAAGGGCGAGGCGTTCGTCGAGCATCTGCGGCGCGGCGAGTCGCGAACGCGCTGAGCGCGTGGCGGCCGCGTGCGCGGCCGGCGGGGGAAGAAGAACGATGACGAGTCGGCGACTGTTCCTGGCGCAAGCCGGCGCAGCGGCGTGCCTCACGGCGCTGCGTGTCGACGCGCAAGCGAAGCGCAAGGAGGTCCGCGTCGCGGGCAAGCGCGTGAAGGTCGTCGACGTGCATGCGCACTGCATGTTCCCCGAGGTCGCGCAGCGCTTGCCGGCTGCGAACCCGCCGCGCGTCGCGCCCCCGACGGTCGTGCTCGGTCCCGAACGGTTCGCCGCGATGGACGAGCGCGGCATCGACGTTCAGGCGCTCAGCGTCAACTTCTTCTGGTGGTACGCGAGGGATCGTGCAGTCGCGAAAGATGTCGTCGCGTTGCACGACGAATTGCTCGCGGCTTGGTGCAAGCAGCATTCGGACCGCTTCGTGGCGCTGTCGTCGGTCGCGCTGCAATTCCCCGATCTCGCGGCCGAGCAGCTCGAGCATGCCGTGAAGAATCTCGGCGCGCGCGGCGCGTCGATCGGCGGCCACGTCGAGGGCGAGCCGCCGACCGCGTCGAAATACGATCCGTTCTGGGCCAAGGCCCAAGAGCTCGACGTTCCCGTGTTCATGCATCCGAACAACGCGGTGAACATCGCGCGCGACGGCTCGCTCGGCGGGCGCGGCTCGCTACCGAACATCGTCGGCAATCCGCTCGAGACGACCGTGTTCCTCAGCCACTTGATCTACGAGGGTGTGCTCGACCGGTTCCCGAGGCTCAAGGTCTGCGCGGCGCACGGCGGCGGATATCTAACCTCGTACCTAGGCCGCAGCGACGCGTCGTGCGTCGTTCGCGACGACGCGAACTGCGCGAACGCGCGCAAGCCGAGCGAGTACTTCAAGGACCGGATTCTCGTCGATTCGATGGTGTTCTCGTCCGAAGGTCTCCGGCACCTCGTCGCCGAGACGGGCGTGAGCCAAGTCGTTTATGGGTCCGACATGCCCTATCTCTGGCCCGATACGATCGACGTGATCGTCAACGCGCCGTTCCTACGCGACGCCGAAAAGGAAGCGATTCTCGGCGGCAACTTGCTCCGGCTATTGCGGATCGCTGCGTGAGCCGAGCGCCATGGCCATGATGCGCGGCGTGGGCCGACGCTGGTGAGCGCCTTGCGCTATCTGATATTCGCCGTCGTCGGCGCAGTGATCGCCGCGGTGCTGTTCTTCGCGCTGAATATCGCGGTCACGGTGACGGACGACGCGCGCATCGGCGCGATCGAACGTTGGATCGTGCGCGCGACGTGCGACCGCTATGCGTTGTCGGGCTCTGTGCGCGATCGCGCGCGGTATGCCGATCGCGTTCGCGACGATCGAAGCGGTATTTCTCGATCAGCGGTTCACGACGCGCAGCCGCGAGGACGGCCGCTTCCAGCTCTCGGGCCGCCGCAAGAATTGCGAGGAGCAGGCCGACGTGGTGTCGGTCTACGTGACCGCAGACGCTTTCCACTCGAAGCGCCGCGTGCTGCGCTTCGACGAGGTGAACCTCGACATCGTGCTCGATCGCGTCGACTTTTGAGTCGACGCGATCGAGCAGAGCTTTCCGAAAGACTCGTGCTTGCGAGCTACGACAGCCGGCGTCGAATCAACGTCAGGCCCGTGCCGAGCGCGAGCAGTACCACGGACAGCAGCCCGACCAACGGCACCTCGCTCGCAGTATGCGGCAGGGACCCGACCGTCACCGTCGTAACCCGGTATGTCTCGACGGTCGGCGCCGCGGCGAAGCTCTCCGTCTCCGGGACTTCGAACTCCCAGCGATCCGGCGGAACGTAAAGGTCGAGCTCCTGCCCTTTCTGCAGCTCCGAGAAGCGGTAGGTCTGTCCGGCGATCTTGACGCGCGAGCCCGACTTCGGAGTGAACGCGTAGGTCTGGGAATACTGGCCGTTCGGCAGCTTGAAGCGCGCGCGCACTTGCGAGCCGCTGACGCTCACGATCTCGCCTTTGAAGTGGGCGTACTGTTTGCCTTCGCGTGTGGCGATGTCGAGGCACGCATTCGAGGCCTCCGGGAATTGCGAGGTCACGGGCCCGTGAAAGTCACCGCGCCGCACCCCCCTTGCGCCAGTGCGGACTGCGTTGCGAGCCAAGCCGCCGATCAAGCTCACCGTCGCGAGCAAACCTATCGTCTTTCTCATTGTCTTTCTCCGTTGGTGTCGTATCGAGAGAACCCAGGGAACGAGACGTCCAATGTCAGGTCGGATCGAGCGTGCCCCTCACGATGTAGCGTTGGGGCGCGCTACCGACGTAGTAGAACGGGTAGCAGGTCACGAGCGTGATCGATGGCACGTCCGTCGGATCAAGCACGGACACATCCGTCGGCTCGACGATCTCGAGCGAGCTCACGCGGTAACGCATCGTGCGGTCCGCGGACTGGACCTCGATCGTGTCGCCGAGCTTCAGGTTTTTCAGGCCGCGGAAGTAGCCGTCGCGGTGGCCCGCGAGGCCGACGTTGCCGTCTTCTCCGGGCATCGCCGTGCCCTCGATCCAGCCGACGCCGCGGTTCAGGTCGAGATCGCTCGTGCCGGCGAAGATCGGGACCGTGAGCTTCAGCGCCGATATCTCGAGCACGCCGGGCGGCGCGTCGAAGGTCTCGGCGAGTGCCTCACGGTAGCCGGCCTGGCGTTGCGCCGACCACGTGCTCTGATCGGGTATTTGCGCGAGCGCGGTGCGCTGCACCTCGCGAAACGCGTCGAGGGCCGAGGCGCTCGCGACGCTCCGATCCGTCTGCGCGAGCACGAAGAGCGCCGCGCAGAGTGCCCCGAGAGCGAACGACAGCTTGGCGGCGAGGCTCAATCCCGCTCGCAACGCCCGTCGGCCGAGCGCCGCGCTGCGGACCTTCGCCTCGAGGGGTCGCGAGCATCGCCGGATGTTAGCACCGCGGGAATAGTGCCGCGAGCGGCAAGGCTGCGGCGGCAGCGGCGGCTCAGGCACACTAGGGCGAACGACGCGTCCGTCCCTAGGCGCAGACAAGAAGCAAGAAGAGGGGGCACGATGCTCTACCGAGGCAGCTGTCATTGCGGCGAGAACGCGTACGAGGTCGAGGGCGAGATCGGACAGGTCGTCGAGTGCAACTGCTCGCATTGCAGTCGCAAGGGTTATCTCCTCTGGTTCGTGCCTCGCAACCAATTGCGGCTCACGACGCCCGAGACGCGGCTCGCGATCTACATGTTCAACAAGCACCTGATCAAGCATCACTTTTGCCCCGAGTGCGGCTGCTCGCCGTTCGGGCTCGGCGTTGCGCCGAACGGTCTCGAGACGGCCGCGATCAACGTGCGCTGCCTCGAGGACGTCGATCTAACCGGGCTGCGCCGCGTGCCGTTCGACGGCCGCAGCATGTGAGCCTCCGGAGGCGCGCGGTACCGTGACGCTCAAGGTCTGGGTCGCCTTCGTCGTGCTCGAGACGGTGCTGTGTCTCACGCCGGGACCCGCCGTGCTGTACGTGGTCTCGACTTCGCTCGCTCGCGGCGCGCGCGCGGGCTTGGGCGGTGCGCTCGGGATCGTCGCGTGCAACACGTTCTACTTCCTGCTCTCGGCGCTCGGCGTCGCGGCTGTGATCCTCGCGTCGAATCGGCTCTTCACGGCGTTGAAGTGGCTCGGCGCCGCGTATCTCGTGTGGCTCGGTATCCGAATGCTGTTCGCACGAGCGTCGCCGCCCGTGCGCAGCGAGCAACCGAAGCCCGGCGCAGCGCTCTCGGCGCTCGTGCGCGGTTTCGTCGTGCAGGCTTCGAACCCAAAGGCGCTCGCGTTCTTCGTCGCGCTGCTGCCGCAGTTCATCGACGCGCATGCGTCGGTGCCGGAGCAAGTCGCGATTCTCGCGGTCACGTCGGTCGTGATCGAGTACGTGGTGCAGGCGGGCTACGTTTGGGTCGCGACACGTGCGGGCGCGCTGGCGGGGCTCGGATGGACGACATGGCTCACGCGTGTCGCGGGCGGGTTGCTCGTCGCGGCCGGCGCGCGGCTCGCCATCGCGCGAACGGTGTAGCGACCCAATGAGCGACTCGCTGACCCGCAGAGACTTCGTTGCCGCGGCGCTCGCGTCCGGCGCCGCGCTCTCGGCGCTCGGCTCGGGCGGCGCGACCGCGCAAGAGGCGTCGCGCACCGCCGCTCGCGCGGGCGGCGTGCCGGGCCACGAACGTCCGAACGTGCTGTTCATCCTCGCGGACGATCTTGGCTACGGTGATCTGAGCTGCTACGGCCGGCCGGACTACAAGACGCCCGTGCTCGACCGGCTCGCGACACAGGGACTCAAGTTCACGAGCAACTATGCGGCCGCGCCCGTCTGCACTCCGACGCGTTGCGGGTTCATCACGGGCCGCTATCCGCAGCGCCTCGCCGTGGGGCTCGAGGAGCCGCTCACGCGCCGCTCGCCGCAGGTCGGTCTGCCGCCTGGGACAGCGACGATCGGGACACAGCTACAGGCTGCGGGCTACGCGACCGCGCTGATCGGCAAGTGGCACCTCGGCTGGCAGCCCGAGTTCAATCCGGTCCGCCACGGTTTCGACGAGTTCTTCGGCGTGCTAAGCGGCGCCGTAGACTATTTCACGCATGCGGCGGCCGACAGGTCGGAGACCGAGGGCGGTGCGCCGGCGCCGGATCTCTGGGAGAACGAGACGCGAGTCGAGCGCAGCGGCTACCTCACCGACCTGCTGACGGACCGCGCGATCGACTACCTTTCGCGCAAGCACGACAAGCCGTTCTTCCTGAGCTTGCATTACACGGCGCCACATTCGCCGTGGGAGGGTCCCGGCGACGCGGCGCTCGACCACGCCGATCACGGCGGCGGGGCGATGGCGGCCGGAGGATCGCCCGCCGCGTACGCCGCGATCATGCAGAGCCTCGACTCGAACATCGGCCGCGTGCTCGCGGCTCTCAAGCGCGCGGGGCTCGAGCGCGACACGCTCGTGGTGTTCACGAGCGACAACGGCGGCGAGCGCTATTCGTACAACTGGCCGTTCTCGGGCGAGAAGTTCGCGCTGCAGGAAGGCGGGACACGCGTGCCCGCAATCGCGCGTTGGCCCGGCGTGACGCCCGCGAACGCGCGAACCGATCAAGTGGCGATCACGATGGACTGGACCGCGACGATCCTCGCAGTGGCGGGTGCGACGCAAGATCCCGCGTACCCGCTCGACGGTGAGCCCTTGCTGCCCGCGCTGCGCGGGGATCGAGCCGTGCACGAGCGAGCGCTGTTCTGGCGTACACGCACGAGCGGGGCGGCTCGAATCGGGCAGTGGAAGTATCTGCGCGATGCGATGGGCGAGCACTTGTTCGATCTCGCAGTCGATCCCGGCGAAAAGGCGGAGCTGAAGGCGAAGCACGCCGACGAGCTCGCGCGCGTGAAGGCCCGCTACGAAGAGTGGGCCGCGAGGATGTTGCCAGTCCCAACATAGATAGAGTCGATGGCCACCGAGAGGCCGCGGCGTGCAAGAAAAAGCCCACGAGGCTCCACTCGATGAGAACGACGGTGCTGCTTTGGATCTTGGCCTTCGTTGCGGGCGCGTTGATCCCGGTGCAGGCGGCGTCGAACGCTGCGCTGAGCCGCGTCATCGGCGGCAACGTGCCGTTCGCTGCGCTCACATTGTTTCTCGTCGCCGCGGCCGCGACGGCGCTCGCGACGCTGCTCGCCGGACAGGGCTGGCCCGACGCGGCGACGCTGCGCGAGGCGCCGTGGTGGAGCTACAGCGGCGGTTTCATCGTCGCGTTCTACGTGTTCACGATCACGTTCTTGAGCCCGCGTCTCGGCGTCGGGACTGCGATAGCGCTGATCGTGACCGGCCAGATATTCGCCGCGCTCACGATCGATCACTTCGGGCTCATGCGATCGATCGTCGTGTCGCTCACGCCGACGCGGCTCGCGGGTGCGGCGCTGATGATCGCGGGCGCGTTCCTCGCGCTGCGGCGCTAGGTGGGCGCGTGTCGCGAGCTTACGGCGGGTGTATAACGACGTTTGTCCGGCAGAGGAGAGTCGACGATGAGGTTTAGATCAGCAACTGGCAGCGTGCGCGGCACTCGCGATTGCGGCCGCGGCGTCCGCGCAGCAGCCGTCCGCGTCGCCGGCGCCCGCGCAGCAAGGGGCGTCGCAGTTCGTCACGTTCAAGGCCGCGATCGTCGCGCTCACCAGCAACCCGATGGTGCGACAGGAGTTCGAGAGCGGCTTGGTCGCGAAAGCGATCGCTCATCGCTACGACGCGATCACGAGCTACGACCTGGTGCCGAAGGTCACCGACGTGCGCGACCGCAACTTCATCAACACGCTGACCGCGAAGGGCGTGCAGGCCGTATTGATGGTGCGCCCCGCGGCGGTCGGTCCCGGGTCGTCGCTCGATGCCGTAAAGAAGGAAGTGACCCCGGTCACGCTCGCGGACATGCGGGAGTTCGCGAGGGAAGTGAGCCCGTCGGGCGCCAACGATCTGATCGCCGTCGTGCACATCGCGATCTACATGATCGATACCGGCAAGCCGGAGCTCGTGTCGTCGGGCGCCGTTTGGCTCGACGAGCCCGTCAAGGATCGCGCCGAGGGCATCGCGCGGCTGCAAGACCTCATCGTCGCGAACGTCGACGCGGCGCGACCCGCGATCCGCAAGCACTACGGCCTGCCGCCGCTCGCCCAATAACTCATGAAGAGTCGCGTCACGATCGCGTTCCGCGCGCTCGCGTGCTGCGCGCTCGCGGTGGTCGGCGGCTGCGGCTCCGGCCGCGACGGCGGCGGTTCGGCCGCCGAGCCGCAAGCCGTTCTGACCGGAACCGTGACTTACCGCGAGCGGATCGCGCTGCCGCCGAACGCGCGTGTCGAGGTTCGTCTCGAGGACGTCTCGCAGGCGGACGCGCCGGCCGACGAGATCGCGGCCCAGACGATCGCAGCCAACGGCAAGCAGGTGCCGATTCCGTTCGAGCTCCGCTACTCGCCGCGAAATGTCGACTCGAGCCATCGCTACGCCGTGCGCGCGTCGATCACGAGCGCGGATGGCGACCTGATGTTCACGACGGCGATGCATTACGCGGTGCTCACCGCCGGCGCGGCGGACCAGAACGTCGAGATCGTCGTGCAGCGCGCCGGTGGCGGCGCGCGCGCCGCGGCTCCGGGCGCGCTCGGGCGATGGTGCGGAGCAGGGCAGCGCGGCGGCGGCGTCGCTGCCGGGCGGCACGTGGCGACTCGCCGCGATTCAGCGGCCCGGTGCGACCGAGCAGGCGGTCGCCGCCGACCCTCGTTACACGGTCGCGTTTGCCGACGGAAGGCTCTCGGGCCTCGCGCACTGCAACCGTTACACGAGCGGCTACGAGCAGCCGGCGCCCGGCGAGCTCAGGGTCTCGCCGATGATGGCCGCGACGCTAATGGCCTGCCAAGGCGAGTCGATCGCATCCGAGTTCCTGCGCGCGCTCGGCGGCGCGACGCATTACGAGCTGCGCGGCGACCGGCTGCTCCTGTCCTATGCCGACGGCGGCGTGCTCTCGTTCGTGCGTGACGAGCCGGCGGTTCCAAGCGGGCGCGACGACGCGCGTTGACGAGCACGACGCTTCCCGAAGTGCGGATTCGGCGACTCGACGCCGACGATCGCGCGGCATGGCTGCGAATGCGCTATGCGCTCTGGCCCGCCGAGCGCGGCGAAGACACTCACGAGCGCGACGTCGATGCGTTCTTGGCGGGCCGATCCGAGACGCTCGACGCCGTGCTCGTCGCGGAGACGCGCAGCGCCGGCGCGATTGGCTTCCTCGAGCTGCGCGTGCGCAACTACGCTGAAGGAAGCGACAGCCGCGCGGTGCCGCACGTCGAGGGATGGTACGTCGAAGCCGAATACCGCCGGCGACGTATCGGCGCTCGGCTGCTCGCGGCGGCCGAGCGCTGGGCGCGGGCCGCGGGCTACGCGGAGCTCGCGAGCGATGCGGCGATCGACAACGCCGCTAGCATCGCGGCACATCGGGCGCTCGGCTTCGAGGTTACGGACCGGATCGTCTGCTTGTTGAAGAAGCTTTGATCGGGTGCGGCTTCACTGAGTGACGGCGCCCGCGCGATGCAGCTCCTCTGCCGATACGTCGCGCACGTGCTGCGCGAAGAACCACTGATGTCCTTCCGGATCGGCGACGCCGCAACGACGGTCGCCATAGAAGGCATCCTTCGGTTCCTCGATCACGGCGGCACCCATCGCGCGCGCGCGTGCGAACAGCGCGTCGACGTCCTCGGTGAACACGTAGAGGTGCTGCGTCGCGTGACCGAGCCGCTTCGGATTCTTGTACGTAGGACCAGGGCAGCCGAGCATGATTTGCCCGTTACCGAGCTTCATCGTGGCGTGGCTGACCTTGCCGTCCGGACCCGTGAATCGGTCGCCGAACTCTTCGAGGCCGAACGCCTTCGAGAGCCAGTCGAGCGCCTTGCCGACGTCCTCGTACAGCAGATACGGCGTGATGCGCGGGCCTTCCGGGATCGGATCGATTGCCATCGTCGGTCTCCTCGAATGGGATGTTGCGCGTACGTTAGCGCGGCCGGCGCGGCGTGGTCTTGTAAAAAATTGACTAGTCCGGAACGCGTACGTGGTTGCGCTGGCCCGCGATCCGCAAGCCGAGGTAATCGCTCGGCCGCAGGCCCGTGAATTCGCGAAAGTCGTGGATGAAGTGCGACTGGTCGAAGTAGCCGCACGAGCTTGCGACGTCCGCCCAGTCGACGTCGTCGATGAGCTCGACCCGCCGCAGCACCGCTTGTAGCCGTTCGATGCGGGTGTAGAGCTTCGGCGTGAGGCCGACCTCGTCGCGGAAGATCTGGATGAAGCGCCGCTGGCTCATCTGAAGCTCGCGCGCGACGTCGGCCGACGAGCGGACCGAGTAGTCGCGCTTGAGCGCGGCGAGCGCGAACGTCGCGGCCGGGTTTCGCGCGAGCGGCTGGAACGCCACCGCGAGCAGCGTGCGCTCGAGCAGCGCGAACTTCGCGCGAGAAGTCGGCGCTTCGTGGAGGCGCGCGACGATTCGCGCGGCGTCGCGCACGCCCCAGAGATCGTCGAGCGTAACCGAGCGATTGTGCAGGTCGCCTGCGGGCAAGCCGAGAAACGGCAGCGCGCCGCCCGGTTTGAAATGTATTCCGACGAGCTCGTCGTTGGCCGTGCGCTCGAGGAAGAAGACTTCCGAATGCGGACCCGAGACCCCGCCGCCGGGCTTGCCGCCGCCGAGCCGGACGACGAGCTCCATGGTCGCCATCGGCAGCAGGCGTTCGGTGGAGCGCGGCGCCGTGTGGCCGCGCCAATGCCAGAACAGCGCCACGAATTCCGACAATGGGCCTCGCGGCGCGTAGTGGGCAAAGAACGGTTGCGGCTCGAGCGCGGACTCCGCAAGCCGCTGCGGCATCGTCAGCCGCCCGCGGGCTTCTTCTTGAGCCCGTCGTCGACCGCGACGTTCTCAGGCTTAAGCTCGAGCCTAGACTTCTTAGCTTGCTGATCGAGCAAGATCGCGAAGTCGCAATCCGTGTGCCCGGCTTCCACAGCCTCGTCGACGATGTCGCGCGTGACCTGCGTGACCGGCAGCGGCACGCCGAGAGCCTTCGCGGCCTTGAGGCCCAAGTCGAGATCCTTGCGCAGCAGCACGGGCGTGAAGGTGGGAGTCCAGTCGAGATTCACGAACGCCGGCGTCTTGTAGCGCGAGAACATCGAGCCGACGACGCTGTTGTTGATGAACTCGAGGAACGCGTGCCGTGGAACGCCGCCTTTCTCGGCGAGCACCGTGATTTCCGCGAGCGACTGAGCGATTACGCCGAGCAGGAGGTTGTGACAGATCTTCACCATGCGTGCGAGCTCGCCCTCGCCGACGTAGGTGACGCCCTGCCCAAGCGCCGCGAGATACGGCTGCGCGACGTCGAACGCCTTGCGCGGCCCCGACGCGACGATCGTGAGCTTGCCCGCGGAAACCACCTTCGCGTTGCCGCTCACGGGCGCCGCGAGCATCTGCGTGCCGAGCTTCTCGGCCTCCGCGCGAACTTTCGCCGACGCTTCCTCCGAGACGCTCGAGCAGTCGACGAGGAGCTTGGGGCTGCCCGACTTGCTCAGCAGACCGTTGGGGCCGAGGCAAACGGCGATCAGATCGTCCGACGTGGACACGGTCGTGAACACGATGTCGCACGCGCGCAGGTCCTCGACCGAGTCGGCGATCGACGCGCCGAGCTCCGCGAGCGGCTCGACCTTGCTGCGAGTGCGGTTGTAGACGGTGACCTTGTGGCCCGCTGCGAGCAGACGCTTCGCCATCGCGAAGCCCATGCGACCGCCGGCGCCGATCCAGCCGAGCGAGTGCTTGGCGCTCATGTCTCGACGAGCCAGTGGCCGTTCTCGATGAGCTTGCGTACGCGGTCGAGGAACGCGGCCGAGTACGCGCCATCGACGGCGCGGTGGTCGAACGACTGAGCGAGGATACCGACCGGGCGAATCGCGATCGCGTCACCTTCCGACGTCTCGATCACGACCGGTTTCTTGCGCACACCGTCGGTGGACAGGATTGCGACCTGCGGTTGGTTGATGATCGGTGCGGTGATCAGCGTGCCGAACGTGCCCGAGTTCGACAGCGTGTACGTGCCGTTCGAGAAGTCGTCGGGCTTGAGCCGGCCGTTGCGCGCGCGTGTCGACACGTCGTTGATCGCGGCAGCGAGCTGCGCGACCGCGAGCTTCTCGGCCTGCCTGATCACGGGCGCGACGAGGCCTTCGGCGCCGAGGTCGACGGCGATCGCGAGATTGACGTGCTCGTGCAGCACGAGGCCGTCGCCTTGCACGCTCGAGTTCAAGTTCGGGAAGTCGTGTAGCGCTTCGCACACCGCGTGCGCGATGAACGGCAAGTACGTGAGCGAGTGGCCGTGCTTCGCCTTGAACGCGTCGCGTACGGTTTTGCGGACTTGATCGACGCGGAAGAAGTCGACCTCGACGGCTTGCAGCACGTGAGGGCTCGTGGCCTTCGAGCGAACCATGTGCTCGGCCGTGAGCTTGCGGATCCGCGTGAAGGGCAGCACTCCGCCGGCCGGAGCCGCGGGCGCGTGCGCCGCAGCGGCCGACGGTGCGCGCGCGGCCGGCGCGGCGGCGGGCGGCGGCGCCGGTGCGCGCTGAGCGGGCGCGGCGGCGGCAGCGGGCGCCGGACGCGATTTCATCGCCGCGATGAAGTCGACGACGTTGCGACGCGTGATGCGGCCGTTACGGCCGGAGCCGCTGACCTGCCGCGAGATCGAGCCGATATTCGGCTGCGAGCCGGCGCACGGCCGGCGACAACCGCATTTCGCCGCGCGACGCCGCGTGCGAGGTCGCGGCAGGGCGCGTCGACGAGTCGTTCGCCGATGTGGGCGGCGTGTATTGCTCCGCTGCGCCGCTCATCGACGGCGGCATCGCGGCGTACCAGCCCGGCGGCGGACCCTCGGCCGTCGAGGCCGGAGCCGGCGCCGAAGCGGCGGGACGCGCGGGGGCGGGCGCCGGCGCGGGCGCGGTGCCGCGGCCTTGGCGGCCGGCGGCTGCGCGCTCGCTGCCGCGCCGGTCTCGATCACCGCGAGGACCGTGCCGACCTCGACCGTCGTTCCGGCCGGCACGCGGATTTGCGTGATCACACCCGCCACGAGCGACGGCACTTCCATCGAGACCTTGTCAGTCTCGACGTCGAACAGGATCTCGTCGACGGCGACCGTGTCGCCGACCTTCTTGTGCCAGTTCGCAACGGTGCCTTCGGCGACGGTCTCGCCGAGCTGCGGCATCAATACATCCATCGGCGCCTCTTCAGTGCTGTGTGAGACGTGCAGTTAGTCGACGAGCTGACGCACGCCGGCGACGATCCTGTCGGCGTTCGGAATCTGCTCGTCCTCGAGGTTGTTCGCGGCCGCGAGCGGTATGTGCGGAGTCGTGATCCGCACGATCGGCCCGTCGAGGTCCCAGAACAGCTCCTCGGCCACGATCGACGAGATCTCGGCGCCCCAGCCGCAGAGCCGCGGGTTCTCCTCCACGGTCACGAGCCGTCCGGTCTTCGCGACCTCGCGCAGGATCGTCTGCGTGTCGAGCGGCACGAGCGAGCGCAGGTCGATCACGGTCGCGTCGATGCCGTGCTGCTCCTTCAAAATGTCCGCGGCTTTGAGCGCGCGCGGCACCATGAGCGCGAGCGCGACGATCGTGACGTCGGAGCCTTGGCGAACGACGTTCGCTTGGCCGAGCGGCACGACGTGCTCGCCGTCGGGCACCTCGCCCTTGGTCGCGTAGAGCGACTTCTGCTCGAAGAACAGCACGGGGTCGTCGCTGCGGACAGCGGACGCCATCAGGCCCTTCACGTCGGCTGGAAACGCCGGCGCGACTATCTTTAGACCCGGCACCGCCATCGCCCAGTTCTCGACGCTCTGCGAGTGCTGCGCGCCGAAGCGCGCGCCGCCGCCGTTGCCGGACTTGATCACGAGCGGCATCGTGACCTGACCGTCGGTCATGTAGCGCGCCTTCGCGATCTCGTTCACGACGATGTCCCAGCAGACCGCGAAGAAGTCCGAGAACATGATCTCGGCGATCGGGCGCAGCCCGGTCATCGCGGCGCCCATCGCGGCGCCCAAGATCGCTTGCTCGGAGATCGGCGTGTCGCGCACGCGCGTTCGGGCCGAACTCGTCGAGCAGGCCGACGGTGGTCTTGAACACTCCGCCGGCCGCGGCGACGTCCTCGCCGAGGAACACGACGTTCTTGTCGCGGCGCATCTCCTGCGCCATGCCGGCCGCGACCGCGTCGCGATAAGTTAGTTGCGCCATGCCGAGCCTCCGTCAGCCCAGACGTCCTTGTTCGCGAGCTCGAGCGGCGGCGGCGGCGCGTTCTTCGCCGTCTCCGTGGCCTGGTCGACCGCGGCCTTCGTCTCGTCGTCGATCCGCTGCAGCTCACTCTCGCCGATTCCCATCTGCAGCAGTCGGTTGCGATAGCGCGGCAACGGATCCTTCGCGAGCCATTCCTTCACTTCCTCGTCGGGCCGGTACTTGCCGGGGTCGGCGCGCGAGTGGCCGCCGTGGCGGTAGGTCTCGGCCTCGATCAGGCTCGGGCCGCCGCCTTTGCGCGCGAGGTCGAGCGCGCGCAGCGCCGTGCGGTAGACGACGTCGACGTCGTTGCCGTCGATGAGAACCGGCTCCAGTCCGTACGCGCTCGCGCGGTCGGCTGCCGGATGCTCGACGGCCGTCACGTCGTGGATCGACGTGTACTCCATGTAGAGGTTGTTCTCGCAGACGAACACGATCGGCAGCTTCCAGATCACCGCGAAGTTCAGCGCCTCGTGGAACGCGCCGATGTTCGTCGTGCCGTCGCCGAAGAAGCAGACCGCGACTTGATCGGTGCCGCGGTACTGCGCGGACCAGGCCGCCCCGTTCGCGATCGTGAGGTGAGCGCCGATGATCGCGTACGAGCCGAGCATGTTGTGCTTCACGCTCGTCAAGTGCATCGAGCCGCCCTTGCCGCGCATGAGGCCCGACGAGTTGCCCATGAGCTCGCCCAAGATCTGCGTCATCGTGACGCCGCGCACGAGCGTGTGGTTGTGGCCGCGATAAGTGCAGAACGTGTAGTCGCCCGGCTGCATCGCCGTGCCGAAGCCCGCCGCGATCGCCTCCTGGCCTAGGGCGAGGTGGCTCGTGCCCTTGATCAGGTTCTGCATGAACAGGTCGTACGCACGCTTCTCGAGCATGCGGCACTCCTGCATCGTGCGGTAAAGCTTCAGCCGCGTCTCGGGACTGATGGAGCTTTGCGGGCTCCGGGCCGCGGCCACGGGGGTCATCGTTGGTGCATCCACTGCTGTCGCCTTCTTCTGGTTGGCTTCAATTGGGGCTCGGGACGCGCGAGGCGCAGCCGCCGAATCCTGACCGCCAATATTAACCCAGCCCGCGCCGTGGCCGAGCGGTTTTACCGAATCCCAGGGTAGCCCGGATACCGGCGGTGTCAGCGCCTTGCGCTCGCGACCAGCGGCTTCGAGCCGACGCTCGAGAATGCCTATGCGCCTGCCGGGTCAGTGGCAAGCCCGATCAGCGCACCTCGCCAGAACGTCATGGTCGTGCGCCGCCAATTCCGCTAAGCGAGCAGAGTCGACTCTCGGTTCGAGGCTACTTTGCGGGAGCGCGCGTAGCCGTCAGAGGCGCCGTCGTCGAGCGCTGGTCGGTGCGCTGGTAGAGCTTGCCATCGCCCGACTCGGTAAATGTCAAAGTGCCCTCGCGGTCTATCATCAGGTAGAGGATCTCTTCGTTGCGCCCGGAGCAGTTATACCGCCCGAAACGCGGCGCGGCGTCGGCACTCGCTCGGACCTCGACGCGCTCATCGTCGTTGAATGTCAGCAGCTCGCCACTGGACAGCTGCCAGGTGCCGACGTACGAGGCACAGCGAGCCGGATGCAGGGCCGACCCAGCGTCGGTTGGTTGTGGTGCCCAGAGTCGGCTTGGCCGGGATGCGCCTGTCGCCGACGCCCCGCCCTGCGTTGGCCGCGCCCTGACTTCGACGGACGGCACGGCACCGACGTTCTCCGGGTTGACCTCGGGCTCAGTGATCGGGGTCGTTTCCACGTCTTGGTGGTTAAGGTAAGTGAGCACAGCGACGGTCGCGTCGCGACCGCAGCGAACCCCGCGAGATAGCTCGGAAGGGAGTCGAAGAAAGACTTACCCGTGTCTTTGTCTTGTTTGTTCTGCCATCGGAGGCTGCGGCTCGAGCGATGCACGCCCGAGCGGACCACACTATAGACGATTCAGGCGCCAAATCGAACGCTGGAAAGGCTGTCTGGACCGTGCGGTTTGACAATGCGCCTGGCGCGTCGAAACATGCTCGGGAAAAACACCGTCCGAGATCTCTAGATGCACCACTTCGTTCGCGCCGCCGACATCAAGCCCACGACCGCGTTCCCGAGCCACTCCACTGGCTACCGCCGTTTCGCGCTTTCGACACGCGACGTCGGTGCGGTGCACTCGGGCTGGGGTCTCTGCGAGCTCGACGCGGGCGGCCACCTCGACCTGCACATGCAGTCGTTCGAGAAGAGCTTCTACGTGCTCGCGGGCCATCCGAGCCTGATCCTCGACGGCCGCGGCTACCGGCTCTCGCCCGGCGCGTGCGGGTTGATTCCGGTCGGCATGCAGCACGCGTGGCTCGGACCGACGACGGGCACAGCGCGCTGGATAGACATGAACGCGCCGTGCCCGAAGGGCGAGAACTTCGCCGACGACACCTATTTTCTCGGCTCGCCGCCGAAGGTTGCCATCGACGACTACGACATCCGCGACGTCTCGTCGCGGCACCTGTTCCGGATGGGCGAGGACGACATCAAAGTCGATTCCGTCCGCACCGGCTTGAAGAAGGATGCGGCGAAGGTGTCTGCGAGCATGGCGACCGCGTTGCTCGTCTACAGCGGCATCTCGCTCAAGATGCTCGTCGATCAGCGCCTCGACGCGGCGCTGCACACGATGTTCATGGTCGAGTACGAGCCGAACGCGAACGCTCACCCGCACGATCATCCGCTCGAGGAGGCGTACTACCTCCTGCATGGCGAAGTCGAAGCCTGGGCCGACGGCGACAAGTACCTCATGAAAGCCGGCGACTTCCTCTGGGCCGGAGTCGGCTGCACGCACGCGTTCTACAATCGCAGCAACACGACCGTCCGCTGGCTCGAGACGCAATCGCCGCAACCGCCGGCGCGCAATTCGTACCGCTGGACGCGCGACTGGGAGTACGTCGCCGAGCAGATCCAACGCAAAGGAGCATCGCGATGACCGGCAGCGCTTCGTCCCTCGCTTCGCAGACCGTCGTCGTGATCGGCGGCACGGGCGGCCTCGGCTTCGCGATCGCGAAGTTTCACGCCGATCGCGGCTGCAAGGTCGTGATCACGGGCCGCGACGCGGCGCGCACGGCCGGCATCGCGAAAGAGGTCGGCGCTAACGCGCGCGGCATCGGTCTCGACGTCGCGAATCCCGAGACGATCGAGGCTGCGCTCGCCGACATCCAGCACGTCGACCGCCTCGCGCTCGTCGCGGTCGAGCGCGACTACAACAGCGCGCGCGACTACGACATCGCGCGCGCGCGGCGCATCGTCACGTTGAAGCTGATCGGCTACACGGAGGTCGCGCACACGCTGTACCCGCGGATGGGCGCGGGCGCGTCGGCCGTGCTGTTCGGCGGCCTCGCGAGCGAGCGGCCGTATCCGGGCTCGACGTCGATCACCACCGTGAACGGCGCGGTCAGCAGCCTGATCCGCACGCTCGCGGTCGAGCTCGCGCCGGTGCGCTTCAACGCGATCCATCCCGGCATCATCTCGGACAGCCCCGCGTGGTCGGACAAGAAGGAAGCGATCGCGAACATCGAGAAGCGCACGCCGGGCGGCCGCCTCGCGACGACCGACGACGTGGTCGGCGCGGTCGATTTCCTGTTCGCGAATCGCGGCGTCAACGGCATCAATCTCGTGATCGACGGCGGCTGGCTGCTGACCTAGCCTCGAGCGGAACGCGCTCGCGCGACCTCTGAGACGACCGCTCGGTTGCGAAGTGCGCGTGGCCGACAGCGGCGTCGGAGTGCGTTGGTCGGCGCGCGGCGGACCGTTTTGTCGTCGCTCGCTGCGTCGAACGTCAAAGTGCTGTTCGATCGGTCGAGAGTCACGTAGAGAATCTCTTCGTCGCGCGCCGAGCAGTTCCAGCGCCCGAACCTGGCGCCCCTCCCTCGGCTTTGACCTCGACTCGTTCGTTATCGAGCAACGATGAGCAGCTCGCCGCTGGAAAGCTTCCAGCCGCCGACGTATCCGCCACAGCGCGCCGGATGCAGGGCGGACTCGAGGCTCGGCGCGGCTGGGCTCGCCGCGCCCTCGCATATCCGGCCTTCGCCGGCCGGACTTCCAACGACGGCACGGCGCCGACGAGGTCGTGATCGATCTCCGTTTCCGTGATCGGGGTCGTCGCGACATCGCGGTGGCGTAAGTACGGGAGCACGGCTACGGTCGCCGTCGCGACCGCAGCAAATCGTGCAAGATGCTCGCGAGGGATTCGAAGACAGACCTACGGCGATCACCTTCTTTGTCTTCTGACATATGATCTGCGAGTCCCGGGCAATGGCGATCGCTCGATTGACCGACACTATAAAATGATTCGGGCGGCAAATCGAGCGCCGCAAAGCCTGTCTCGCGCTTGAGCGATGCGACGGCTCGCGCATGAAAAAGGGGGAACGAAATGAGCGACGACAGCAACCTGTCGCGGCGTGGCCTCTTGAAGAGCACAGTCGCCGCGGCCGCGGCGGCGCCGGACTGCTCGCGCAGACCGGCGCGTTCGGCCAGGCGCCCGCGGCCAAGACACGCAAGCGCTTCAAGGCGTGGATCTCGCGCGGCGACGGCCCCGGCCGCACGACGCTGCAAGAGGCGACGCTGCGGCCGATCGGCGGGCGCCAAGTCGTCGTGCGCACCGAGGCGACGAACCTCTGCTACTCGAACGTGCCGGCGGTGCTCGGCCTACAGCCGCCGGCCGGCGCGCGGCCGAGCGCGCTCGCGGCGGCGCCCGGCGCTCGGCGTCTCAACGACATGGCCGTGATCCAGGGCCACGGCGGCATCGGCGTCGTCGAGGCCGTCGGCCCCGAGGTGCGACGCGTGCAGGTCGGCGATCGCGTCTGCGTGTCGGGCACGCCGCATTGCGGCGTGTGCTACCGGTGTCTGCGCGGTCGTTCGGACATGTGCCAGTTCCTGAGCGCGATCGGTCCGGACGATCTCGTCGCGATCGCAGACTTGAAGGATGGCACGCCCGTTTACCAGAACTCGCACATCGGCGGCTTGGCCGAGCTCATGGTCACGTTCGAAGAATGGGTCGTGCCGATCTTCACGAAGCTGCCCGCAGCGGACGTCGGCATGGCGTGCAGCTGTGTCGCGGTCGCGGGTCTCGGCGCGACCACCGCGCACGCGCTGATGCAGATCGAGCCCGCGTCGAGCGTCGCGGTCGTCGGCTGCGGGCCGCTCGGATTGAGCGCGATCCAGGGCGCGCGGATCGCGGGTGCGACGACGATCATCGGCATCGATCCGATCGGCGTGAGGCGCGAAGCGGCGACGAAGGTCGGCGCGACGCATGTGCTCGATCCGAACGTCGAAGGCGATGGGCTCGTCACGCGCGTGCGCTCGCTCACGACGTGGCCGACGTCGCGGCTGTGGTCCGGCGGGCGCAATCCGGCCGGTCGCCGCCCCGGCTCTGGCGCGGATTATGTCATCGAGGCCGCGGGCCTCGAGCACGTGCCGTCGAGGCTCGAGCATGGCCCCGATCCGACCGGGCTGTTGCCGATGCAGCAGGCGTATCAGATGTGCGCGCTCGGCGGGCACCTGATCACGACGAGCATCATCCGCGGCGACCTCGTGCTGCCCGGCAACTTGTTCTCGATCGGCGGCGTCACGCATCACGGCGGCCAAGCGGGTGGCTGCAGCCCGATGAAGGACATCCCGCGCTTCGTCGAGATGCTCGAGAAAGGCCGCTACGACGCGAAGACGCTCGCGACGACCGTCGTGCCGATCGAGCGCATGCTCGAGGCTTACGAAGAGGTCGCGTACCGGACGACGATCACGGCGCTGATGACGGCGTGAGGCCGGGCCACGCGCTCGAATCCTCGAGCAGTGCGCGCAACGTTTGATGGAGCTCGCTCTTCGTCGCCGGTAGGCCGGCGTCGACGAGCGCCGCTTCGATCGCCGAGTCGAGCGCCGCTCCCGAGCTACTGAAGCTCCGCGAGCGCGGGACGCGAGTTGCGCGGTGTGCCGATGTCCTCGGGATGCTCGTACGAGTATTCGCAGCGCGCGCGGCTCAGCGAGTGATAGCGCGCGCACGCCGACGGCCGAGCTTCGTACGCCGCGCAGCGGCCGTCGACGAGCAGCGCGCAGCGCAGGTTCGCGGCTCGGTGCTGCTCGGGGGTCCAGCCGTCGATCGTCCGCGCGTTAGCGCGTATCCGGCGCTCGATCGCGTCCGCGTCGGCGCGCGGTAGCTCGTCCGCAGGTGGTGGAGCAGCGCGACCGCTTCGTGCGCGAACACGCCGACGCGCTGGTGACAGCAGAACGCGCAGCCGGCCGCGCACGCAATCTTCGCGCCGGCCGCGCGCTGGGCGACGAATTCCGCCTCGAGCATCGTGACGACTTTGCTGCACACCGCGTCGCATGCGGCCGCGTCGCGGGTCCGCAGCCGGCTCGCGGCGTCGGCGCGGCGGCCGCATGCGCTTGGATGTCGCGGAAGCTCGTGGGCGGTTGCATCGTAGGCCGCGCGTCGTGCTCACCGCTGATGGCGATCGCGCTGGGGGCGGTCTCTGCGGGCCGCCACGAAGATGTTCTGCGCGCCGCGAGTAAATCTTCGGTGCGTCATGCTCTCAGCTCTCGTGGAGGAAGAACCTCTCCATGAACGAGCATATACGAGCGCCCATCCGCGTCACGGGCTGTTCTGCGCGCGTGTCCACGCGTACAATCTTCCGCTGCCGGACCGCCACGGCATCGCCGGACTCCACTCGAGCGAACGACTCGGGCGCCTTTGCGGGCACGGGGCCGGCGTGCGCGTGCACCGCGTTCGAACTCGCGCTCAACGCAGGGGACAGCATGGCAAAGAAGGCGAACGCGAAGTCGAGCACGAAGAAGTCGGCGGCGAAGGCGGCGCCGATCAGGAAGGGCGGAAAGTCGGCGCTCGTCGAGCCGCAGCTCGTCAACGAGGACGACATCGACCCGCGGCATCAGTGGAAGCGGCCGCTCCAAGCGCCGGGCCACACGCAAGTCGACTTCGAGGAGCGCGTCAACTTCCGCCGGCTGCATTCGTATCGCGTCGCGCGCGTGCGCCAGGCGCTCGCGGGCTCGGGTCTCGGCGCGCTGCTGTCGTTCGATCAGCACAACATCCGCTATACGACGAGCACGGTCATCGGCGAATGGGCGCGCGACAAGCTGCTGCGCTACTCGTTGATCACGGGCAACGGCGATCCGTACATCTGGGACTTCGGCTCGGCCGCGAAGCACCACAAGCTCTACGCGCCGTGGCTGCATAACGATCATTGCCGCGCGGGCATGCTCGGCATGCGCGGCGCAGTCGGCAGCGACATCACGTTGTTCCGCGACGCCGCGCGCGAGATCAAGGCGATCTTGGACGCCGAAGGCGTCGGCGACATGCCGGTCGGTGTCGACGTCGTCGAGCCGCCGATGCTGTTCGAGCTTCAGAAGGCCGGCATCGAGGTGCGCGACGGCCAGCAGACGATGCTGCTCGCGCGCGAGATCAAGAGCCACGACGAGATCACGCTGCTCAACATGGCGGCCGCGATGGTCGACGGCGTGTACCAGGACATCTCCGAGGCGCTCAAAGCCGGCGTGAAGGAGTCGTCGATCGTTGCGCTCGCGTCGAGCCGCTTGTACGAGATGGGCTCGGACTGCGTCGAGGCGATCAACTCGATTTCGGGCGAGCGCTGTGCGCCGCACCCCCACAACTTCACCGACCGCCTGATCCGCCCCGGCGACCAGGCGTTTTTCGACGTGATCCACTCGTTCATCGGCTACCGCACGTGCTACTACCGCACGTTCTCGGTCGGTCGCGCGACGGCCCCGCAGCGCACCGCGTACCGCAAGGCGCGTGAATGGATGGATAACACGATCGCGCTGCTCAAGCCCGGCATGGGCAGCGACGAGGTCGCGAAGGCGTTGCCGACGGCTGAAGACATCGGCTTCGCGAGCGAGATCGACGCGTTCGGCCTGAACTTCTGTCACGGCTTGGGCCTGGGCCTGCACGAGCGGCCACTGATCTCGCGCGTCACCTCGTTCCGCGACCCGATCGAGCTCAAGGCCGGCATGGTGTTCGCGGTCGAGACCTATTGCCCCGCGACCGACGGCATCTCGGCCGCGCGCATCGAGGAAGAGGTCGTGCTCACGCCGACGGGCGCGAAGATCATCACGCTGTTCCCGGCGGAGGATCTGCCGGTCGCGAATCCGTATTAGGACTGAGAAAAATATAGGGTCCGCGTCTTAAGCCCGCTTGGCCGGCTGCTTTAGCATGTAAGCTGGCGACGGGTCTAAGGACTGCGTGTGACGAGGAACTGCCGACGATTGCCGCTACGGGCGGGCCTTTGGGCCGGCGCCGCCGTGGTATCGCTCGGCACCGTCGGGCTCGCCCGGGCGGCCACCGAGCTCGCGGACGCAGCGATGAACGGCGACGCGAAAGCCGTCGAGACGCTCCTCGAGCACCACGTCGACGTGAACGCCGCGCAGGCCGACGGCGCGACGGCGCTCCAGTGGGCCGTTTACCGCGGCGACGTCGCGACGGCGAGGGCGCTCGTCAAGGCCGGCGCCTCCGTGGCGCAGGCGAACCGCGACGGCGCGACGCCGTTGTCGCTCGCGTGCGAGACCGGTAATCCCGAGCTCGTCCGCCTCTTGCTCGATGCGGGCGCCGACGCGAACGAGGCTCTGCCGCACGGCGAGACTGCGCTGATGATGGCGGCGCGTACCGGCAACACCGACACGCTCGCGCTCTTGGTCGAGCGCGGCGCGAACGTGAACGCGACCGAGAGCCTGCGCGGCACCACGCCGCTGATGTGGGCGGCCGCGTACGAGCACCCCGCGGCCGTCGCGTTGCTGCTCGAGCGCGGCGCCGACGTCGCCGCGCAATCGAAGGCGATCCCGCGCGGCCGGCGGCCGTACCTCGCACCGACCGTGCAGAGCCGCCTCAACGAGTTCGTGAAGGAGATCGGCCAGGCCGGCCGGCGAGTTCAGTCGCGCTCGGGGCTCGGTGAGGTCCCGCCCGACGATCCGAAGGAGGCCGCCGTGCTCACGGCACAGCGCGAGCGCGCAGTGAAGGCGCTCGAGGCGTCCCCCGGTCCCGCCGCGAGCGGCGGCTCCGACGACGTCGACGCGCCGCCAGCGCCCGGCCCGAACCGCACGCCCGAGATCTGGGGCGGCGTGACGCCGCTCGTGTTCTCTGCAAGGCAGGGCGACATCGAGTCCGCGAGGATCATGCTCGATCACGGCGCCGACGTGAATCAGCAGACCGAGGGTGGCTGGACGCCGCTGCTCGCGGCCGTGCAAAACCGCTACTACAAGCTCGCGTCGTTATTGCTCGAGCGCGGCGCCGATCCGCGGATTCAGAACAAGGGCGGCTGGAGCCCGCTCTATCTCGCGACCGACAACCGCAACATCGAGGGCGGCGATTATCCGACGCGCAAGCCCGACATGGACCACCTCGAGATCATCAAGCTCCTGATCGATGGCGGCGCCGACGTCAACGCACGGATGCACTCGAGCACCGAGACGCGCACGGTCTTCACGCATCAGTGGCTCTACGAGGATGGCGCCACACCGTTCCTGCGCGCTGCGCAGTCGAGCGACCTCGTGCTGATGAGGCTCTTGCTCGAGCACGGCGCCGATCCGAAGCTGAACACGGACGACGGCACGACGCCGTTGATGGTTGCGTCGGGCATCGGCTGGGTCGAGGGCGTTACATACGAGTGGTCGCGAGACGCGAACGACGAGACGGTCAAGATGCTGCTCGACTTGGGTGTCGACGTGAACCTGCACAACTCCGAAGGACGCACCGCGCTCATGGGCGCCGCGCACAAGGGCCGCAACGAGATCGTGCAGATGCTCGTCGATCGCGGCGCCGAGTTGGACGCTCACGACATCGGCAGCCGCGACACGATCCACAAGCTCGCCGGCGTCAACTGGCGCGCGATCGACTACGCGGACGGTCTCGTGCGCGTCGGCGTGCAGTCCGCGATCCCGCATCCGGAGACCTCGGCGTTGCTGCGCAAGCTCATGATCGAGCGCGGCCTCAAGGTCCCGCCGGAAGGGCGCACGCTCGAGTCGATCTGCATCACCGACATCTGCCAGCCCGAGGGCTCGGCGAGCGTGCGCGCCGGCGAGGGCGGCACACGCAGCCGATGATCTCGCGCTAGCCCGTATCCGCGAGTAGCTCGTCGAGCTTCTGGAAGCTCATCTCCATTCCGTCCGTCATGCCGGTTTTGAGGGCGGCGTCGCGCACCTCTTTCGACGCGTAGCGGATCGTCATCGTGTGCGTCGTGACGCCGGCTTTCTCGGTCCATAACGCGGTGATCAGCGCCTCGCCCATGTCGCCGCCGACGTCGCCCGGGTCGTAGGCCTCCGTGTGCACGATTCGCGACGGACGCACGACTTCCTTGAACACGCCGCTGAACCCGAACTCGGTTCCGGTCTCGTTGCGCCAGCGCCAGCGGAATTTGCCGCCGACGCGCACGTCCATTTCGCAGACCGGCATCGTCCAGCCCGGCGGTCCGAGCAGCCAGCGCGAGACGAGCTCTGGCTTCGTATACGCGTCGTACACGAGTGATGCGCGGCGCATTGAACGCGCGCGTGACGACGACGTCGCGATCGTTCGGGAGCGCGACCGTGCTCTTGTTTTGCGTTGCCATGGTTCCTCCTAGCCTCTGTACGCCGTTTCGAGATCCGCGATCACGATCTTCTTCATCTTGAGCATCGCCTGCATCACGCGATTGGCCTTCTCACGATCTTCGTCCATCAGGAATCGCCCAAGCGCCTTCGGGATCACCTGCCACGAGAGCCCGAACCGGTCCTTGAGCCAACCGCACTGCTGCTCGGCCGCCGCCCTCGGCGAGCCTCGCCCAGTAGTAATCGACCTCGGCTTGCGTGTCGCATTCGATGAAGAACGAGATCGCCTCGTTGAACTTGTGATGCGGATGAGCGTTCAGCGCGAGGAACCTCTGGCCGAGCAGCTCGAACGTCGCCATCGCGGGGTTCATCGAGACGAGCTTCGCCTCCTTGAACACGGACATGTAGAAGCTCACGGCCTCCTGCATGTTCCCTTCGAACCATAAGAACGGTGATACCTTCGCCATTGCCGTACTCCTATTTCTTCTTTAATCGCTTACGTGCTTTCTTCGTTGTCTGGAGCTCGTCGAGTAAATCGTCGAGCCGAGCGAAATTCGCGTCCCAGATTTCGCGATAGCGTTCGAGCCAGCCCCAGGCGTCTTCGAGGGGCTTGGTCTCGATCCGGCACGGCCGGCGCTGTGCGTCGCGGCCACGCGAGATCAGTCCGGCGCGCTCGAGCATCTTGAGGTGCTTCGAGACTGCAGGCTGGCTCATCTCGAACGGCGCGGCGAGCTCGTTGACCGAGGCTTCGCCAGACGCGAGGCGCGCGAGGATTGCGCGCCGTGTCGGGTCGGCCAGTGCGAGAAAAATGGCGTTTAGGCGGCTCGTATCGTCCATGGGATAACCTAAGAGTTCTATAACCTGTAGGTTATATAAACACCTGAAAGCTGTCAACCAATGCCGACCGAAACCACGTCCTTTCCGCGTTGCGCGGCCCGCGTCTACGGCCGCTTCAACTATCTTCACGCCGCCCAGTTGGCCGCTCTTAGTGAGCGCACGTAGAATGCCGCGCGCGCCGCAACGCTGCGTCCTATCGAACTGAAGGGACGTCGCGTGAGTCGAACGAGGTTCTAAAGGGGTATTAGTGTGCCGTCGTCCTTCGTGAATTTGTTGCAAGCGATCCAGGACACCGAGCTGAGCACGTCGTTTCGCGAGTCCACGTATATCTGGGGATGCGTCGACGGCATTCACGTCATCGGGCTCTGCCTGTTCTTGGGGCCGCTGCTGTTCTGGGAATTGCGCTTGTTCAATGGAGGGGTCCGCAGCGCGACGCCGGCGGAGACCTGGGCAAGACTGTCGCCGTGGATATTCGTCGGGTTCGTGATCATGGTAGTCAGCGGCATCACGGTTTTCTGCGGCGAGCCGGTGCGCTATTGGGGCAGCATCTTCTTCCGCGTCAAGTTGGTCCTTCTCGTGCTCGCGGGACTGAACGCTCTCGCGTTTCACTACGGCATGGGCCGCAAGCTCGTGAAATGGGACACGATGCCGCTGCCGAAGTCGGCGCATTACGTCGGCATCGCGTCGATCACGCTCTGGGTCCTGATCATGTTCTGCGGGCGGTTGATCGCCTACAACTGGTTCCCACCGATTCAGTAGGAGAAGCGCAATGACGGTGCAGCCGCTGTTTCAGTGGATCGAGCAGACAGAGCTTGCGATGTGGATCAACAACTCGAAATACGCGTTCGCCGTGATCGAGTGCTTCCACATACTCGCGCTCGCAGTCATCGGCGGCGCGGTCGTGATGGTCGACGCGCGCCTGCTCGGGTATGGCTTCCGCAATCAGAAGGTTTCCGAGGTCGCCGCCGCGGCGCGTCCGTGGCTGATCGGCAGCCTGATCCTCATCATCATCACGGGCTACGGCATGTTCTCGTCGCTCGCGGCCGGCAAGTACTACTGGAACATCGGCTTCTGGTGGAAGATGTCTTTGCTCGCGGCGGCGATCATCTTCACGTTCGCCGTGCGCCAGCCCTATGCGCTGCGCGGCAGCACGACAGGCGCGACGCCTGCCGCTCGCGCGATCGCCGCGTGTCGCATTCGATGAAGAACGAGATCGCCTCGTTGAACTTGTGATGCGGATGAGCGTTCAGCGCGAGGAACCTCTGGCCGAGCAGCTCGAACGTCGCCATCGCGGGGTTCATCGAGACGAGCTTCGCCTCCTTGAACACGGACATGTAGAAGCGCACGGCCTCCTGCATGTTCCCTTCGAACCATAAGAACGGTGATACCTTCGCCATTGTCGTACTCCTATTTCTTCTTTAATCGCTTACGGGCTTTCTTCGTTGTCTGGAGCTCGTCGAGTAAATCGTCGAGCCGCGCGAAATTCGCGTCCCAGATTTCGCGATAGCGTTCGAGCCAGCCCCAGGCGTCCTCGAGAGGCTTGGTCTCGATCCGGCACGGCCGGCGCTGTGCGTCGCGGCCACGCGAGATCAGTCCGGCACGCTCGAGCATCTTGAGGTGCTTCGAGACTGCAGGCTGGCTCATCTCGAACGGCGCGGCGAGCTCGTTGACCGAGGCTTCGCCAGACGCGAGCCGCGCGAGGATTGCGCGCCGCGTCGGGTCGGCGAGTGCGAGGAAAGTGGCGTTTAGGCGGCTCGAATCGTCCATCGGATAACCTATAGGTTCTATAACTCTAAGGTTATCTATGCACCTAAAGGCTGTCAACCAATGCCGATCGAAACCAGTCCTTCTCGAGCTGCGCGGCCAGCGTCTACGGCGGCTTCAACTATCTTCACGCAGCCCAGTTGGCCGCCTTTAATGAGCGCACGTAGAATGCCGCGCGCGCCGCAACTCGGCGTCCTATCGAACTCGAAGGGACGTCGCGTCAGTCGAACAAGGCTCTAAAGAGGTATTAGCGTGTCGTCGTCCTTCGTGAATTTGCTGCAAGCGATCCAGGACACAGAGCTGAGCACGTCGTTTCGCGAGTCCACGTACATCTGGGGATGCGTCGACGGCATTCACGTCATCGGGCTCTGTCTGTTCTTGGGGCCGCTGCTGTTCTGGGAATTGCGCTTGTTCAACCGCGGGGTCCGCAGCGCGACGCCGGCGGAGACCTGGGCAAGACTGTCGCCGTGGATATTCGTCGGCTTCGTGATCATGGTGGTCAGCGGCATCACGGTTTTCTGCGGCGAGCCGGTGCGCTATTGGGCCAGCATCTTCTTCCGCGTGAAGTTGGTCCTTCTCGTGCTCGCGGGACTGAACGCTCTCGCGTTTCACTACGTCATCGGCCGCAGGCTCGTGCAGTGGGACACGATGCCGCTGCCGAAGCTCGGCGCATTACGTCGGCATCGCGTCGATCACGCTCTGGGTCCTGATCATGTTCTGCGGGCGCTTGATCGCCTATAACTGGTTCCCACCGATTCAGTAGGAGAAGCGCAATGACGGTGCAGCCGCTGTTTCAGTGGATCGAGCAGACAGAGCTCGCGATGTGGATCAACAACTCGAAATACGCGTTCGCCGTGATCGAGTGCTTCCACATACTTGCGCTCGCAGTCATCGGCGGCGCGGTCGTCATGGTCGATGCGCGCCTGCTCGGGTACGGCTTCCGCAATCAGAAGGTTTCCGAGGTCGCGGCCGCGGCGCGTCCGTGGCTGATCGGCAGCCTGATCCTCATCATCATCACGGGCTACGGCATGTTCTCGTCGCTCGCGGCCGGCAAGTACTACTGGAACATCGGCTTCTGGTGGAAGATGTCGTTGCTCGCGGCGGCGATCATCTTCACGTTCGCCGTGCGCCAGCCCTATGCGCTGCGCGGCAGCACGACGGGCGCGACGCCTGCCGCTCGCGCGATCGCGGTCGTATCGATCGGTCTGTGGTTGGGCGTCGCGGTCGCAGGCCGGATGATCGGCTTTCTCTAGGCGGCAGCCCTCGCGGGGACGGTTCGTATTGCGGCCGGTAACGCGCTGCGAGTGCGTGCCGGGGTTGCTCATCTCGGGACTACTACCGCGATTTCTTGAGGCTCGGCCCCTGTCGGCCGATTGAGCAGGAATCGCTCACCGGCATGCCCGACGGCGTATTGGTTCATCCAGCTCTTGTGCTGCGGGATGAAATGAATGCCCGTCGCGAACAGCCCGCGTGACGCGCCGATCTCTACACCCGAGCCGAGAGTCACGGGAACCACCATCAAGGTTCCGTCGGGTGCCAGATAGAAGATCTCTCGACCATCGTCGCGCCAGTGCGGCATGAGGCCGCCGTTCGTCGACACGTGCCACTTCCGGACCCCGTCGGGAAAATCGCAAATGTAGATCTCGTCGCGTCCAGTCTCGGCCGAGGAGTACGCGATGAAACGTGGGGCGTGTGCTTCGGTGCCCGGCGCGAAATACGCGTTCGCTTCTCGATGAGCGTGATTCAGAAACAGTCGGCCGCTCTCCGACGGCGTGTCGAGCTGAGCCGTCCAGACGTGTAGGGAACGGAAATCCGGAGCCTGAGACGTGTAAGCCGCAATGCGCCCGTCCGACGATCTGTCCGTCAGAAACTTCGGCCCCGGGCTATCGAGCAGACAGACAGCGGCGCCGCCCGTGAGCGGCTGGCGCATGAGGCGCATCCGTCGATCGTCGCCGCGGCTGTACAGGACCTCTTGCCCGTCCGCAGACCAGAGGGGCGTGAAGTCCGCCTCGGGTGTTTCGCTGTCGGTGATGCGGAATGCCGCGGCTCCGCGAACGAGATCCATCGCCCAGACTTTCGGATAAACCGTCGCCGGATCACTGTCGCGGTGGAACGCGACGTACCGTTCGTCGGGTGAGAGGCTCATCGAGATGGCATCGTGGCTCGGTCCGGCGGTCTCCGTGACTCGGCCGTCGCGGTTGATCCAGGTAAATCGGTGACGCTCACTGCTGCCTTCCTGATACAGCAGCACGCCGTTGTCAGCGATCGAGACTTGGCTCTGGTACCACCGGCGATAACGGACGTTCTTCGCAAGAACGACGCGCTCGCCCTCGGTCTCCGCTCGGTCGAGGTCGAGGCGCTGTGCCATCAGAGTACCGCTCGAGACGAATAACAGAGCTGCGCCGAGTCCGGGGAACGCGCGTGCGAACGCACCACTGGTGTCGGCGTGGATCAGGGTCTTGCTGATTCGCGAGTCGAGAGAGGCAACCCGCAGCGCCGACTCTCCTGCGCGCGCGCTCATCGCGAGATAGATGAACCGCCGGCCGTCCGGAAGAAACTGCGGGAAACCGTGCACGGCCTCGGCGCGCGCGCTGTCGAGCGACGTCATGACGCGCGGCTGACCGCCCTCCGCCGGCACCTCGCACAGCGGTCCGAGCGGCCGCGGACAAAACAAGATGACGCCGGTCGAGCTCCATGCCGCGCCTCGTCCGACGACGACGTCGGCGAGGTCGAACGGCGGCCCGCCCGCAGCGTCCACGCGTCTCAGCTTGGTTTGAGCGAAGAAGCCGATGCTCCTGCTGTCCGGTGACCAAAACGGATAGGCGGCGCCTTCGGTGCCAGGCAGCGGGCGCGCCTCGAGCGCGTCGAGCGGGCGGACCCAGAGCAGCCGCTCGCTGCGCAGCGTTGCGGCAAACGCGAGCGTGCGTCCGTCCGGGGAAATCGCGAACGAATCGATCCAGGGATCCAGCGGGTGCAACGAGCGACAGCTTGATGACGGCGGGCGGCCGATACGGAGCGACGGGCCGCTCCGTGAACCGGGGCACGTAGCCGCCCTTCGGCAGATCTATCAGCACGGCGTCCGTTTGGCCTGCGCCTGCGTAGTAGGACTCGAAGGCGCTCGCGCAGGCGTCCGGCCTCGACGCGGACGATCGGATCGGTCTTCGGATCGAACGACACATCGCGTTCGAACGCCTCGACGGCGATCACGGTCTCCTTGATCTGCTCAGCACGCTGCTCGAGCGAGCGTTCGACCTTGTAGCTCTTACTGAAGAACTATCCGGTCAATCTCACGCGGATCGGCGATCTAGCTACTTCGGCGCGCACTCGACGACGCTGACCGCCGACTGAGTGGGCACGACTCTCGCGAGGTCGAATCCCGCGGGCCGCAGAATCTGCTCGTATTCGCTCGGCGTGCGTTCCTGTCCTCCCGGTCCAACGAGCATCATCATGTCGAGCATCTTGCCGGGGTGCGGCGTGTCGTCCTCGGGTAGCACCATCTCGACGATGAGCAGCCGGCCGTCGGGTTTCATGGCTCGCCGGCAGTTTCTCAGGATCGTCTGACAGCGAGCCTCGTCCCAGTCGTGGATGATGTGCGAGAGGATGTAGGCGTCGTGACCCGCCGGCACGCCGTCGAAGAAACTGCCCGACTCGATCGACACGCGCTCGGCCATGCCGCGCGACGCGAGGAACGCCGGAGCGTCCGCGACCACGTGCGGCAGGTCATAGAGCACGCCGCGGGGTCGCGAGTGGCGCTTCAAGATGTTCACGAGCATGTTCCCCGTCGCGCCGCCGACGTCGACGACCGTCCCGAACCGCGAGAAGTCGTAGGCGGCCGCGACGGCGGCGGGCTCGGCGCCGTGGAAGCCCACCATCGTCTCGCTGAACAGCGACGCCTCGCCGGGGTGTTCCGCGAGATACTCGAACAAGTTCTTGCCGACGAGCTTCTCGAAGCCCGTCTTGCCCGTCTGCAGCGAATACAGCAGCTCGCCCCATGACTTCGTGCCGACGGGGCCGCCCAAGATGAGAATCGAGGCGCGCGCGGATCCCGGCGCGTCTTTCTTGAGCGCCTCTCCGAGCGGCGTCAGCCCGAATACGCGCCGGTCGACCTCGGTAACCACGCCGAGGCCCGCGAGCGTCCGCAAGTAGCGATGAAATGCAGCGGCGTCGAGCCCGAGCTCGCTCGCGAGATCGTCAGACGTTCTCGGCCCTGCGCCGAGGCGGTCCGCGAGCCCGAGCTGCGCGGCGACGAACACCAACTGCGACGTCCAATACGCGATGCCCATCTGAATCAGTTGGGCGGATGGCGGGACTGCCGCGGCGGGTTGGCTCGACATCGGATCCTCCAGAGTCGTTCTTTTTTGCGGGAAGGGGAGCGCGACCCACTCTACACGGTCCGCCGAAGTAACGACTCTTTTAACGCGACGCTAGCGGATCCTTTTTTAACGGATACGTCGGCCGCTCGCCCTGCTGCTGATAGAACGGCATCATCTTCGGCGCGAGCTCGGCGAGCTTTTCCTGCCGGTTGCCGGGGCTCGGATGCGTGCTCAAGAATTGCGGCGGAGCTTCGCCGCCTACCTTGCCCATCTTCTGCCATAGCGAGATCGCGGCGTTCGGGTTATAGCCCGCTTTGGCAGCGAGCTCGATGCCGATCTGATCAGCCTCGGACTCCGCCGCGCGGCTGTTCGGCAGCTCGACGGCGACCGTGGCCGCGAGCGCCGTCGCGCTCATCGCTGCGGCGGCGTTGTCCGACAGGATCCCCGCGATCACGACACCCGCCTGCGTCGCGAGCGCGACCGACATCCTCTCCGCGGTGTGGTTCGCGAGCGCGTGCGAGATCTCGTGGCCCATCACCTGCGCGAGCTCGTCGTCCGTCGGGTCGACCTTGTCCAAGAGTCCTGTGTACACCGCCATGCGGCCGCCTGCCATGCACCACGCGTTCACCGTCATCGGATCGTCGATCACCTCGACGCTCCAGTCCCACTTCGCGCTTTCGGGGCGCTTCATCACGGCCTGCGCGACGAGCCGGCCCGTGATCCGGTCCACGCGCCCAACGATCTTCGGATCAGTGACGAGCTTGCCCTTGGACTTGAGCTCGGTCATCTGCGTGACGTACGACTCCTTCGACGCCTCGATCGCCGTTTTCTCGGAAACGAGAGACAACTGGTGACGGCCCGTCGGGCTCGTGGCGCAGGCGGATAGCAGCGCGAACAGAACCACCAGGCTTTCGGGACGCAATCGCATAGTCATAGACCATCTCCGGTCGCTCGGCGGCTGGCGCGCCGCGGACCTTGCTAGCTTGACGCTCTCGGTCGCGTTCAGCCAGAGGTCCGCCGTAGGCCGCTTGACCCCCACTCCCAGGCTGCGTGAGCATGCCTGCGATGGCCAAGTCGTTTACCGCCGAGCTGCTGCCCGTGCCGCACGGAGGCCACTACGTCGTCGTGCCGAAGGCAATCGCCGCGGCCGCGGGTCTCCGCCATGGGCAGCGCGTGCGCGGTACGGTGAACGGCGCGCGCTATCGCAGCTCGCTGATGATGTACAGCGGCGTGTTTCATCTCGGCGTGCACAAGGCGACGCTCGCTGAGGCCGAAGTCAGGCCGCCCGCCGCGGTGCAAGTGAGTATCGAGGCGGACACGAAGCCGTTGCCGACCGACGCCGTTCCGCCGGACTTGGCGAAAGCGCTGAAGCGCAGCACCGGCGCCGCGGCGGCGTGGGAGCATTTGCGCCCGTCCCTCAAGCGCGAGCACGTGAAATCGTTGCTCG
Source organism: uncultured Gammaproteobacteria bacterium (assembly GCA_963841645.1). GTDB lineage: Bacteria > Pseudomonadota > Gammaproteobacteria > Steroidobacterales > Rariloculaceae > FEN-1219. The sequence goes on from CAWJDS010000002.1 coordinate 451,531, forward strand.
ACGCGAAGAAGGCCGACACGCGGAGCCGCCGGCTCGACAAGATTCTCGCCACCCTCGGCGCGTCGGCCGCGGACGGGCGGAGGTAGCCATGCGCGATCGCAGTTGCGCGCGCTCGTCGAGTTTTGGGAGGACGGTCCGCGCGCTAGCGTGCGCGACCGCCGTCGCTTTCGCGCTGTTGCTGGTGCACGCCGCGGCGGCGCAGCCGAAGGCGTTCCGCGAGTATGAGGGCTTCGAGGGCGCGGACTCCGCGGCGCCGTTGCCCGACGACTGGCAGGTGCCGGGCGAGCTCGTGATCGGAAGGCTCATGTATCCCAGCGCACGCGGCGGTTTCCTCGGCGGCGGCGACTGGCGGCAAGGCCGCACGGGCTGGACCGACGACTACCCGCGTGGCGATCGTACGCTCGTGCAGATGCTGCGCCGGTTCACACGCACGCACGTGCGCGCGGTCGAGCAGCCCGTGAATCCCGACGACGGCGACGACATCGATTATTGGCCCTTCATGATCGTGGGCCTCGCGGGGTCTTGGCAGCTCACGGACGCGCAGGCCGCGAACATCCGCGAGTATCTGCTGCGCGGCGGGTTCATGTTCTGCGATAGCTTCTTCGGCGGCCGCGGAGATGCGAGCTGGGACTACTTCCAGGAGAGTTTGAAGCGCGTGTTTCCGGACCGGCCGATCATCGATCTCACGGACGACCATCCGATCTTCCACACGGTGTTCGATTTGCCCGGCATGACGAAGGTGATGATTCCGCACGTGAGCATGGCAATGAACCGCGGGCGCGGTGGATTGGGATACGGTCTAGTACCGCATTGGCGCGGCGTCGTCGATGACAAGGGCCGGCTCATGATGTTGATCGCGTACAACAACGACAACGGCGACGCGTGGCAGTGGGCCGACGATCCACGTTATCCGGGCGAGCTCGCCAACCTGTCTCTGCGGCTCGCCGTGAACGTCGCGATGTACTCGATGACGCACTAGGCGCTGCCGGCGCCGTCGCGCGATTCGAACCCGCGCTACCCGACCTTCGCGCGCGGATAGAGTCCGGCCGTGATCCGGCGCGCGAGCGAGTCGTACGCACCGCCGAAGTGATGGCCGCCCGCCAGTTGCACGGCCTGCACGTGCCCAGCAGGAACCTTCGGGCAGAGCGAATCGCCTTCGTCCTTGCCGTACAAGCAAAGCGTGCTGCCCGCGTCGAGCCTCGCGACCTCGGGCAAGATCGGCAGGCCCGAGTCCGCGCCTAGCCAGTTCGTGAAGTGGAATTCGAACGACGCGTTCTCGCCGAGCCCCATCATCACGGTGCGCTCGACGATCGAGCGCGACGCCGAGGGCAAACGGTTCACGGCGAACGGCAATACGTCGGCGCCCTGCGAGTAGCCGATCAGAACAGCGTGGGCCTTGTGCCAAGTCGCGGTGTAATACCGCAGCACTCGGTCGAGGTCCGCGGCGAGCATATCCGGCGTGCGCGCCGTCCAGAAGTAACGCAGCGAGTCGAGTCCCACCACGGAGATGCCCTGCGCGGCGAGCGCGCTCGCAACGTCCTTGTCGAGACCGGCCCAGCCGCCGTCGCCGGACAAGAGAACCGCGAACACGTCGCCGTTGCCCGCGCCCGGTACCTCGACAAGTGGTAGGTCCGCGAGATTCGCGGGCGGCGGCGGCAGTGCGAAATGCGTCTCGACCTCGAGCGAGTGGAACGCGCTTACAAACTGCGGCATCCAGTTGCGGGTCACGGAGTAGCCATGCCCTACCTTCGGCAGCTCGACCAGGGTCGCGTTGTGCGTCTGCGCGACGAACTCACGCGCAGTGCCGACGTCGCAGACTTGGTCCAGCGCGCCGTTCATGACGATCCAAGGACTACCGAGCTTTGCGGACGGCAGCACGTCGATGCCGCCATCCTGCTTGCGGCGGTTGAACCGCAGTCCCTCGCCGGCGCACGGGTTCTTGTGCAGCAGCAAGTCTGGGCAGAAGCCGAGTGACAGCGCGCCCGCGAACGTGCTCACGGGCGCCTGCGCGAGCATCGCGTACGCGAGCGTCGCGCCGGACGAATAGCCGACGAGCACGGGCGTGTGATACGTCGGTAGCTTCGCGTAGCTTTGTATGTAGTGGGAGAGGTTCTCGAGATCGCCGTCCGGCGACACGCACGCTTCGCCATCCTTGTCGAGGTTCGCGAGCAGCTTCGGCACGTCGATGCCGGCGACCATCGCGCCTTCGTGCGAGAGCGCCTGCGCCATGTCGACGACGCCCTGATTCCAGCCGCCGTCGCCGGACAGGAACAGCACGACCGATTTCACGTCGCCCGCCGGGCGATAGAGCGTGACGGTCGCGAAACGGCCGTGCGATAGCGTCTCGTCCGCGTGCACGGGAAGCGCGGCGAGCGCGACCGCTAGGGCGGCGCAAATCCACTGTGTCTTCATTTCGGATAAAGCCTAGATACCAAGCCGGCGCAAATAGTGCGGCTAGGCGGATGACTGGCGGCTGAAACGCCCGGAAACCCAAGGGTGGCGCGGGTTGCGGCGCCGTCGCGACCTGGAGCCGGCGCCCGCCGGTTGGACGCGACTCGGCCGGCGGCTACTATGTTAAGTAACCTAGATCCGGCTTAGCTGGCGCCGAAGGATGAAGCCCGCAGTGAACGTGCTCGCGTCCCTCGAGAGCGGCCTCTACCGTGTCGTCACCTCACCCGCATTTTGGGTCGTGGCGCTGTTCGCCGTGACCGCTACGGCGATCCAGCTGCGCGGCCGCGTGCGCTTGAAGCTCAAGCGGCAGCTCTTAGATCACTCGACGTTCGCCGCGCCGTACAACCTCCTGATGTACGCGTTCTCTGCGAAGCCGACGACGCCGTACGTCGACGTGTGCGAGTTTCCGGAGCTCAAGCCGCTCGCCGATCAGTGGACGCTGCTGCGCGACGAGGGCCTGAAGCTGCTCGATCAAGGCCACATCAGGGCTGCCGAAAAGCACAACGACGCGGGCTTTCAGACGTTCTTTCGGACCGGCTGGAAGCGCTTTTACCTCAAGTGGTACGACGATCCGCTGCCGTCCGCGCAGGCGCTGTGCCCGCGCGCGACGGCGCTCGTGAACACGATCCCGTCGTTGAACGCCGCGATGTACGCGCTATTGCCGCCCGGCGCGCGGCTCGGCGAGCACCGCGATCCGATCGCGGCGTCGCTCCGCTATCACCTCGGGCTCGTCACGCCGAACTCGCCCGATTGCTGGATCGCAGTGGACGGGGAGCGGTACTACTGGAGGGACGGCGAAGCCGTGATCTTCGACGAGACTTACGTGCACACCGCCGAGAATCGCACGCCGACGACGCGGATCATCTTGCTCTGCGACATCGAACGGCCGCTTTCAAACCGCGTCGTGCGCTGGATCAATCATGCGGTCGGCCACGGAATGGTTCGCGCCGGAGCCTCGCCGAACCAGGTCGGCGACACAGCAGGGCGTGTTGAGCACGCTCGCCGCGTACTTCCACAACGTGCAGGCCTACGGTCGCCGCGTGAAGAGCTGGAATTATCCGGTCTATTACGTCGGCAAGAAGGTGCTGTTGGTCGCCGTGCTTGGGCTGATCTTCTACTGGGCGCTCTGATTGCGTGCCGTCGCGCTATCGGCCCTTGCTACCGAACGCGTAGTTGACTCCGACCCAGACCGAGCGCGGCGCACCGGGTGCATAGAACGTCGCGTGTAAGAGCGGCCGCTCGCCATCGATCACGGGTGTCGGAAACGGCCGCGCGCTGAACGCGCCGCTTGCGGTGAAGCCCGTCGCTGCGAGCAGCGACGCGGTGTAGTACTTCTCGTCGAATAGGTTGTCGAGCTGCGCGAATACCTTGATGCGCTCGCTGGGCCTGAAATCGGCCCCGAGGTTGACCACGGTGTAGGCCGGCGTCTCGCCCGGCGCCGATGTAGTAAACGCCGTCGGGCTCGTGCTCGTTGTTCTCGTTGCCGCGCGCGAACGAACCTCGCGACGTACGCGACGTCGACGTTGACCGAGAACTTGCGGTGCGACGGCCCAGTTCGCATACGCCTTGAAGCAGGTTGCGCGGCGTCAGCGGGATCCGATCGCCGGAATGCACGTCGATGTTGCCCTCGAACCCGGGCGCCAGGCCGTCGTTCGTGCTGTTCGCTCCGCCGTTCACGATCTCGTCGTTGCGGTAGGTTGCGTCGAGCCAGGTGTAGTTCGCGCCGAAGCCGAACTTGCCCGTATGCGCTGTTGATGCCCGAGCTCGACGCCCTGCCGACGCGTCTTGCCGAAGTTCTTGAAGTAGCCGAAGCCGTCTTGCTGGTCCGCGACGAACATGATGTCGTCGTGGTTGTTCGCACGGAACACGCCGACGTTCCACGCGAGCTTGTCGCCCGCGATGCCGCGGACGCCGGCCTCGATCGTCTTCGTGACGACCTGATTGAGCGGCGGGTCGCCGGCCATCGCAGTTGGGCAGGCGGCAAGGATTCTCGGGATCGGCGCAGCCGAGCTCGATCGACGATGGCGCGCGGCTGCCTTCGTTGTAGCCGAAGTAGGCGCCGAACGACGCGCTCGGCGTGAACGTGAGCCCGAGCGCTGGATTGAAGCGACCGATAGTCGTGGTCGCCGTCGAGCGAGCCCGGCTCATCCTGCCGGCGTGATCCCGTCGCTATTGTCGATCTCGCGTGCGGTCGTAGCGGCCCGACATCGTCAGGTGTCACGGTGCGAGCTCAGATCGACGGAATCGCTCGCGAACACGCTGCTCGTGTTCGTGCGGCCGGTGAGGTCGACGCGCGCGTCGAACGCGTTCTCGGAGTCCTGCGTGCCGTCGGCGAAGGCGCCTGGCCCGTCGACCGTCGCGACGCCGCGATCCGGCGTGAGGTAGCCGAACTGCGACGACTGCGTGAAATGCGCGCGGCTCTTGTCGTACGCCGCGCCGACGGTGAACTGGTTCCGGCGGCCGCCGTGCTCGCGTGCTCCACGTAAGCTGGCCCGACGACGCCGCTGTCGCTCTGCTGCGGTGTGCGTGCGGTTGTAGAGTCCGTTGCACTTCTCGTTCGGCTCGGTGTTGAGCAGCGACGTTCGCGATGCAGCGCCAGGATGGGAAACGGCGTGTTCGACGCGTTCTCGCCGCTCGTCGGAAAACCCGTGTAGCCCGCGGCCGCGAGCGCGGCCTGCTCGGCCGGCGTTCGGCTGGTAGACGTTCTCGCCCAGCGAGTCGTCGTTGATGTCGCCGTTGAACGTCGACGTCTTGATGTCTCGATAGTAGAGCGTTGCCGGAGAACGACAGCGCGTCGTTGACAGTGCTGGCGAGCCGTGAGGTTGAACAGGCTCGACTGGTTCTTCGTGTTGTCGGGCTTGGTGTAGACGCTCGCGTAGTCGCGGCGAGAAAGCGCTGCTCCTGCAGCCCGTTGCCGTTCAGGTCGGTGTCGGCGTACGCGCCGGTCAGCGACAAGTCGGTGTCCGCGCTACGCCAGCCGAGCTTGCCGAGAAGTCTGCGATGCGTCGGTAGGCGAGTCGTCGCGCCAGCCGTCCTCTTCGAGATGGTCGCCCGTGACATACCAGTCGAGCCCGCTTGTCCGCGTGATCGCCGGTCTCGAACTCGAGCTGCGAGCGGTTGTCCGAGCCGTAGCCGAGCTGAACGCTGCTGCCGGGATCGTCGAAGCCGTCCTTGGTGCGCACGGACAGCGCGCCGCCGAGCGTGTTGAGGCCGAACAGCGGATTCGAGCCCGGCATCAGCGTCGAGCGAGGAGATCGCGACGCGCGGAATCAGGTCCCAGCTCACGACGTCGCCGAACGGCTGGTTCAGCCGCACGCCGTCCATGTAGACCGACAGGCCCTGCGGCGTGCCGAGCAGCGGCGACGCGGTGTAGCCGCGATAGTTGATGTCCGGCTGCAGCGGGTTGTTCTGGATGTCGTTCACGTAGACGCTGCCGAGCATGCGGTCCAGGTACGCCGTGAGGTCGACCGCGTGGCTGCGGTCGATCTCGCGCCGCGTTCGCGGTCTGCACCGGCGCGGCGATCCGGCTCGCGTCGAGCTCGTGGCCCGGCAGCGGCATCGTGCCGATTACGATGAGGGTCGGCATGGCGCCGTTCGCGGTGTCGGGCTCCGCGCTTTGAGCCGTCGAGCCGACCGCGAGCGTCCACGATACAGCAGAGGAGTACGCGCCTACGGAGCAGAGGACGGATCACGGAATTGGGCGGACGACCGTTGTGGCAGTGGGTCCGCAGTGTGGTCGACCGCGGTGCCGAAGGCTAGGGACTGCTCAGGTTTTCAACGTGTGGAAGCTCTCGGCGGAGCGCGCTCTATAGCACGAACCGACGCGGCAGCGGCGTCGCGGCGTCGCCGTCCTCGAGCGTCAATTCGCCCGTGACGACGTACCGCAGCGAGCCGCCCGGCACGAGCGCGTCGAACGGGTAGCACGTCACGAGCGCGACGACGGACTCCGGCGCGTCGAGCCGCAGCGAAGCGGTCCGCGTATCCATGATCTCGATCCCCGTCACGACGTAGGCGAACGCCTCGCCGTCGGCGCGCTCGATGTCGAAGCGGTCGCCGAGCGCGAGGCGCGCGAGCGCGCGAAAGTGCGTATCGCGATGCGCCGCGATCACCGCGACGCCGGGCTCGCCCGGCAGAGCGCTGCCGTCGAGGAGCCCAGGGGCGAACGCGAGGCCGCGGCCGCTGGCACCCGCGAGCACGATCAGCGGCTCGGCGCCCGCGCTCGGCGGTAGACGAAGCCGTGCAACCGGCCAAGTGTCGGCCCACGGCCAAGGTTTTGCGGCGCCGTCGCCGTTGCGTGCGGCGACCCAGGCGCGATTCAGCAACTCCTCCGCGAGCGCGGCTTTGAGCGGCAACCAGACGCCGGCGGCGAGCGACGCCGCGCCGATCGCGAGCAGCGCGGCGAGGACGCAGATGCGCCCGCGCCGACGGTGACGCGCGCGCGTCGGCGTACGCGCACCTCTCGCCGTGGCCTGGCTCATGAGGCGAGCCGCGGCCGCCGGCCGAGCCAAGACGAAACCGGCCGCCGCGATCAGCAACATGCCGAGCGCGCGCAGCAGCGGTGCCGGTGTCGCGGTCTGCGGCACGGCCACGGCCGCCTGCCCAGCCGGCGCCATGTTGGCCACGCCCTGACGCCCGAGCGCCTGCGAGCTCGAGCGCGCGGGCTCCTGGTCGACCGCGACGAAGCTCGTGTAGGGGCTCACGATCTTGTGCTCGAGCGCGACGTCGAGAACGATCTTGCGGATTAGGTCTGCGCTCACGCCGTCGACGCGGCTGTCGAGCGCGTTCTCGATCTTGCGGCGCGCCCAGAGCGTCGAGATGCCGTGTAACGTCACCGTGTCAGCCGTTACCGCCTGCTGCCACGGCGCGCCCGCGACGCGGCCGAACGCGGTCAATTCCACCGGCTTGCCGTCGCGCGCCGGAAAGCTCGCGGTGACGATCAGCGGCTCGCCCGCGTACAAGTCGGGGACTTGAGGCGGATAGAGCTCCGCGGCCGCCGGCCAGTCGACGAGCACGTCGGTCAACGCCACGTGCTCGAGCTTCTCGAACAGCTCGCGCATCGAGTCCTCGACGTCCGCCGTGCTGCCGACGTAGGTGAACGTGCCGCGGCCGTACTGCGCCGCCTTGCGCATGAAGAACGAGTTCGGCGCCGAGCCGATGCCGATCGTGAACAGGCGCGCGTCGTGCAGGTCGCTCTTGATGACGTGGAAGAGTTGCGTCTCGTCCGCGACTCCGCCGTCCGTCATGAAGATCACTTGGCGCAGATAGCCCTGCGCCGCGGGCGGCTCCAGCGCGGCGCGCAGCGCGGGCTCCATCTCCGTGCCGCCGTTCGCTTGTAGGCCCGCGACCCACTTGAGCGCCTGCGCGCGCGTCTCTGTCGTCAGCGGCACGGACTCGGGATATAGCTGCGACGTCCACGAGTTGAACTGGATCACGTTGAAGCGGTCGGCGGACGTGAGGCGGTCGAGCGCGTTCGCGAGCGCGGTCTTCGCTTGCGAGATCGATTGACCGGCCATCGATCCCGACGTATCGACGACGCAGATCAGCTCGCGCGGCTGCGTTCGCCAGCCGAGCGTGTTTTGCGGCGGCAGCAGCATCAGCAGCGCGTAGGTCGTGTCGCCGACGCGTCTCGGACAACGCGGCGACCGTCGGCTTCGGGCCGACGACCGGACGCCACGCGATTACGAGGTCGTGATCCATCGGCACGCGCGGCGTCACGGTCTCGATCCTATAGACGTCGCGGCCGACGTCGACGCGCGAGTCGTGGCCACGCGTCGCGACGTCCACGAGCGGGAAGCCCGGCGCGAGCGCGACGTGGATCGAGGCTTCGAGCGGCGGCGCGCTGCGTGCGGCGTCGCCCGCGTCGCCGGTTCCTGCCGAGACGGGTAGTGCAGAGTAGCCGGCGACGCGGGCCTGGGTGATCGTCGAGCTGACCGCGTTCGCCGCGAATGCGCTGTTCGCGCCACGCGTGAGCCCCGCGTCCGCGAGCGCGTCAAGACCTGCGGGCTCCGCCTGCGTGTCGACGCCGTAGCGCTCGGTGTACGTCATCGGCACGCGGAGGCTGAACTCGCCATTGTCGAAGCGCGCGGTCTGCAAATATTCGATCGTGATCTCGATCGCCTCGCCCGGCGCGATGTTCGCGACGGCCGTCGTGAACAGGTTCGGCGTGTTCTGGCGCACGAGGCTCGCGTGCTGACCCGCGGCGCGCGCTGCGCTGTAGACGTGCTCGGCCTGCTCGCGCTCGTGGATCTCGCCCTCGACCACGCGGTCGCCGACCTTCATCGTGAGCCGATCGACGGCCGCGTCGTCAGGAAGCGGCAACACGTACACGGCCTCGCTGAACTGGCCACCAGTATTCGCGAAGCGCTGCACGACGGACACGCGCGTGACGACCCCTGCGATCGAGACTTGGATGTCGGTCGAGAGCGGCGGCGTCGCGGCGTATACGCCGCTCGGCGACGTGTACAGCAGCGTGCCCGCGCCGACGGCGGGGAAGTCGGCCGCGCGCGCGGCCTGCGCGACGAACAGCAACACGACCCAGCACAAAACGCACGCGATCCAGACTGCGGTCGCGAGCTCCTCGATTCGCGCGGTGAGCGCGCGAGCCACCCTCGTCATCGCCGTATCTCCCCTGTTGGTCGGTGGGGAGATTTCGCGCCGAGGCTAGGGCGGCGCGCGGCCCGATGGTGGCTACGCTGCGATCAAATCTGACGAACTATGGCAACGTTTTCGGCGGCGGACTGCTGTCGTCGCGATGCGGCAGGTTGTAGAGCAGCGTGCCGTCCGCCATCTTCACGGCGACCATGAACCCACCTCGTCGGCCGTCCCTGAGCGGGTGCACTTGGAACGTGAGCTTGTCGCCGGGCTTCAGCGTGGTCTTCGTCCAACCATTGCGACCGAGATAGTTCGGGCTCATGCCTTCGAGGCCGTAGATTCCGGCCGACTCGTCGCTGCCTTCGACCTTCACGTTCGTCCACGTGTGCGGGTTCGTCCACTGAAAGTCTTCGACGGTACCCGTGATCTCGATCGTCTTCTCCATGTCGAACGCGGCCGTCGAATGATGTGCGAGCGCGGGCGCTGCGACGGAAAGCGTCGCCAGCGCGGCAAGCGAGCTGATTGCCAAAGAGGACATCGTCTTCATGCGCATGTCGTCTACTCCAATCTGAATCCCGCCCGACCTTTGTCGTCGGCGCTGTCGTGGTTGTTCTCGACGCAGATGTACTCGCGGATCTGGTCGTCGAGATGCCGGTATGAGGTCGTGAACTCGTACGGGTCGGTGAACACCTCGGGGTCGAACAGCGTGGTCTCGATCTCGAGCCAATCCTTGTCGGCGCGATGGATACGCTCGACGACGCGAAGCTTGTCGCTGTGTCCGATTCCCGGTCCGAGCGCGGTTCTGCGGATTTAGGCCGACGGTGTCGATGACGAGCGTGTCGCCATCCCAGAAGCCCGTCGAGTCGCCGTAGAACGTCAAATCCGGATCCTCCGCATGTTGTCGTCCATCCGTCCAGATGTGCCGGAACTGCATGTACGCTTCGGTGAGTATCACGACTTTGTCGGGCTGGTAAAGGAACTCGATCGGATATGGCTGCGTCATGATTCCGGGCAACCCCGGTGGGACGCAGTTCGCAGCTTCGCTTTGCACGTTCTCGCCTTGCTTTTGCGCGGCGCGATACGCGTCGACTTTCGCCTGCCACTCGGGCGTGAGCTTCATCGGCGCGCGCGGAGGCATGTGGCGGCTGTTGCGCCAGTCCACTTCCCAAACGCCGGTCCAGTCGGGCAGCTGCGCGAGCGCAGCCCACTTCTGGGTCGCGGCGTCCGCGACCGACGCGGCTGCCGGCTTAGGCGCGGGTCCGGCCGACGTCTGAGCGGCAGGCCGAGTCGGAGGCGCGCAGGCGGCGGCGGAGATCAGGATCGCCGCGCCGAGCGCGGCCGGGAAAAAGGTTCTGCTCATTATCGGGCCCCCTCGACGGGAATCGCGTCCGCGCTACCGTCTCGTCGCGTAGCGTACCGGCGCGCGGCGCCGCCCTAAAAGGGTCGGGGCCGCGTGCCGAGCACTATTATGACTCCGTCGGGGGTTTGCCGGCGGATCAGGGCTTCAGGCTCTGATAGGCCATGTGCACGAAATCGTCGGCCTTCATGAAGCCCTTGCCCCATTTGTCGTCGAGCTGTGCGGTCGGCTTCGCGGCCACGGCTTGGTCCTCGGTCTTGCCCTGATCGAGCAGCGTCTTCAGGCTGCCGCGCACCGTCACGAGCATGTCGTGAAACCTCTGTAGGTCGCCTTTGTTCGCGAGCGCGCCGTGGCCTGGGATGATCTTCGTGTTCGCGTCGGCGAGCGCGAGCACGGCTTCCGAGGACTTGATGAACCCGTCGAGCGAGCCCTTCGAGCTGCGATCGATGAGCGGGTACTGGTCCTTCACGTACGTGTCGCCGGTGTGGATCACGTTCGCGTTCGTGAAGTGGATGATCGAGTCGCCATCGGTGTGGGCGTTCTCGACGTGGAACACGTTCACCTTGTTGCCGTTCCAGTAGAACGTCGCGCGCGTCGGGAAGGTAACCTTCGGCAGCGCGGCCGCCGGCGACGCCGGGATCTTCTGGTTGAACGCAGCCATGAACTGCTCCGTGCTCATCCGCACGCGCACATTGTCCTGCGCGATGATCAGCGCGCCGGCCTTGCCGAGCGGCTCGTTACCGCCCGTGTGATCGCCGTGCCAGTGCGTGTTGATCACGAACTTCACGTCGCTGCCGCCCGCGGCCTTAACCGCTGCGCGAATCTTCTCGTTGAGCGGCGCGTACTCGGTGTCGACGAGCACGGAGCCGTCGGCGCCGGTCGAGAGCGCCATGTTGCCGCCAGAGCCGATCAGCATGTAGAGGTTGGGCGCGAGCTGCTGAGTCTCGATGTTGACCTTCGAGAAGTCTTGGTCCTGAGCGATTGCCGCGCCACATGCAGACAGCAGCGCCGCCGAACAGAGCGTCCGATAGATGAGCTTCACTTTGAATCCCCCAAGTGCGTCGGCCGAAGAAAGCCCCGTCATGATATCGCCGGCTTGGAGGCGCGTGTAGAGTAGCGGAGACACCTTGAATAGTGCGCGGGCCGCTGCCACATCGGCGGACCCGTCGTCGCGGACTCGCCGCGGCGCACCTACCAGGAGGATCTCATGGCGACGAATCCGAAGAACGTCGAGGCGGAGAAGGCGAGTGGCGCGGTGCGCGAGGTTGCGCGGAAGATTCGCGGCATGCCGACGAGCGACGGCGCCGGCGTGCGGCTCACGCGCGTGATCGGCCAGCCCGCGCTCGACTCGTTCGATCCGTTCCTGCTGCTCGACGAGCTTCGCTCGGACGACGCGAACGACTACATCGAAGGCTTTCCGAACCACCCGCACCGCGGCTTCGAGACCGTGACGTACATGCTCGCGGGCCGGATGCGTCACGGCGACAACCAGGGCAACTCGGGCCTACTCGGTCCCGGCGCCGTGCAGTGGATGACGGCGGGGAAGGGCCTCGTACACTCGGAGATTCCGGAGCAGAAGGACGGCCTCATGTGGGGCTTCCAGCTTTGGGTGAACTTGCCCGCGAAGGACAAGCTCATGAATCCGCGCTACCAGGACATCCAGGGCGACCAGGTTCCCGAAGTCGATCTCGGCAACGGCGCGCGCGCGCGCGTGCTCGTCGGCACCGTGAACGGCGTCAAGGGGCCGGTCATGGAGGTCGCGACCGATCCACTGTACTTCGACTTGCGTCTCGAGCCGAACGCGTCGTACACCGCGACGCTGCCCGAGGCGCACAACGCGTTTGCATACGTCTATCAAGGCGACGCGAAGATCGGCGCCGCGGCGACCGGCATCAAGACGCCAGGAAATGGCGTTGCTCACACGCGGCGCGAGCCTGCCGGTCACGGCCGGCGAGCAGGGCGCGCGCCTGATCGTCGTCGCGGGTCGACCGCTCAATGAGCCGGTCGCGCGCTACGGCCCGTTCGTGATGAACACGGTGGAGGAGATCCACCAGGCGTTCGCGGACTACCAGGCCGGGCGGCTATAACTTACTACATGCCGAGACGCTCGCGGCCGTGAGGCTGCGAGTAGTCCAGCTCGGGGCCGATCGGCACGATCCGCGTCGGGTTGATCGTCGGATGGCTGCGATAGTAGTGCGACTTGATGAAGTCGACGTACACGGTCTCCGCGACGCCGGCCATCTGATAGATGTCGCGCAGGAATCCCCATAGATTCGGGTAGTCGACGATCCGCCGCTTGTTGCATTTGAAATGCCCGTGATAGACGGGATCGAAGCGGATCAACGTCGTGAATAGCCGCACGTCGGCCTCGGTGAGCCGCGATCCGCACAGATAGCGATTCGTCGCGAGACGCGCCTCGATTTTGTCGAGCGTCGCGAACAGCGCGATCGCAGCTTCCTCGTAAGCCTCTTGCGTCGTCGCGAAGCCTGCGCGATAGACGCCGTTGTTCACGTTCGGATAGATCAGCGCGTTCCACTCGTCGATCTCGGGGCGCAGCTCTTTTGGATAGTAGTCGTTGCCGTTCGCCCCGACGTCGTCGAACGCGCCGTTGAGCATCCGAATGATCTCGGACGATTCGTTCGAGACGATGGTCCGCTGCTTCTTGTCCCAGAGGATCGGGATCGTCGCGCGGCCCGAGTATTTTGGGTCCGCGATCGTGTAAAGCTCGTAGAGCTTCTGCACGTGGTTCACGCTGTCGGGAATCGTCTCGGGAGCCGCGTCGAACGTCCAGCCGTCGTCCCCCATGAAACTATTGACCGACGAGAACGTGATCAGCGACTCGATGCCCTTTAGCTTGCGGAAAATCAGTGTGCGGTGTGCCCATGGGCACGCGAACGCGACGTAGAGGTGGTAGCGGTTCGGCTCCGCGCGGAATCCGCCGCGGCCGCTCGGGCCCGCGCTGCCGTCGCGCATGACCCAGTTGCGAAACTGCGCTTCGGTGCGCACGAAGCGGCCGCGCGACTCTTTCGTGTCGTACCAGGCGTCGTGCCACTCTCCGTCGATCAGTAGGCCCATTCGTCCGATCTCCGCTCGTGTTCGAGAACCGATAAATGGGCTCTCTGTTCGCTATGAGAACACGCTGGCGGCGATCGAGACAGGCCCGGCGCGATCACGACCGCCGTTGCACCTCGCCTGCGGGTACGTTCAAACCGAGCACGCGCAAGTTCTCGAGCGCCGCGGTCATCGCGCGCTCGCCTTCCTTGATCGCTTCCGCTGCGCGGCCAAAGTCGAACAGCCCGAGGTGGCCGAGGCGCGGGGCGACGATCACGTCGGGCGGCTCACCGGCCATACGGCTCCGAGTGATTCGGACCAGCATGATGTCTAGGCTTGCCGCCACGACACCGAGCATCGACGGGCCGCGGTGCTGCGGCGAAGCCCAGAACGCGCTCAGGTTGCCGCGGAGACGATGCATCCACTGGCCCGTGTCGGGCACGCTGGGCACGGGCTCGGGGTCCGCGACAAGATTGCGCTTCAGGATGTCCGAGCTCAGGTCTACCGCGATCAAGACGTCGGCACCCATCGCGCGGCCGAGCGATACGGGGACGGGGTTGGTGAGCGCACCGTCGACGAGCATCGTGCCTTCGCTCGGCACGGGACTGAAGAGACCGGGCATTGCCATCGAAGCGCGCACCGCTTCGAGCGTGGAGCCTGTACGAAGCCACGTCTCCGCGCCGGTTTCGAGCGTCGTCGCGACGGCGCCGAACGGGATCGGGAGGCTCTCGATCGGGCGCTCCTCGAAGATGCCGCGCGCGAACGACATCAGCCTCGAGCCGTTCAAGAGCCCCCCGTTGAAACGCACGTCGAACACGGAAACCACGTCGCGCACGCGCATCCTGATCGCCCACTGCTCGAGGCGTTCGAGGTTGCCCGACGCGTACGCCGCGCCGACGAGCGCACCCGCAGAAGTTCCGCAGATCAAGTCGGGCCGGATCCCCGCGCGCTCCAGCGCACGGATCACACCGATATGCGCCCAACCCCGCGCCGCGCCGCTGCCGAGCACGAGGCCGATTCTCGGAGCGCGCGGTCCTCTGATTGCCGTCGGGGCGACGCCCAGCTCGGCCGTGCTCGGCAACGCGCCGGTCGCGATCGCGAGCGTGGCGTTGGCTTCGGTTTCGATTTCGATGTCGGTATCCATGGGAGAGATCCGGTGGCTCGTCCGCCAGGGCAAGGACGCTCGCGAGTCACGCCAAACTGGGAGCAAGAAATATGCCACGCGTTGCGACGGATATCGCTCGCGCAATGCGTCCGGAATGAAGCTATCGGAGTGTTAGATGTTGCGCGAGGCTCGACGCATCGCCGGCGCCGCCAACGGGGGGTCTGCGAGCTTGCGCGACACCAACAGCGCCATGCCGGCCCTCGTGAGCGCGTAGGCGTCCTCGCCGTCCGCCACGCCGCGGCTGCGCCCGAGCAGGCCCAGCCCGTGCAGCCCTTCGAGCAGTTTTTTCATCGTGGATGTGCGAGTGCCGGCCTCGCTTGCTGCCTCACTAACACCGAGTAGGCAGCCCGGCGGGAGCTTCGCGTGCAGCCGCAGCACTTGGAGCTGCGCGGGGGAGATATCGATTTCCTTCGCGATCACGTCGTGCTTTGGCGGTTGTCCGCGCGATGCGAGCCATGCCCGGAGGCGCTGGCGCGCCAGAGTGCGAGCGATTCGCACTCGCAGTGCGACCGTCGCGAACAAACGTTGCATTGCGCTCGTCACGCGCCGATCGAAATCGACGATTGCTTGAATTGCGATCGCGATTGCAACGAATGCGACAACCCAAGCGCAGGTCGAGACGAAACCCGACAGCACGCCGCCGTAGTCGTTCGGGCCGACGCCGATCAGCCGTGCGAACGGCGCCGCATACGTCGTCACGGCCCAGATGAAGAGGTCGCCCGGCAGAAAGACCAACTGGTGTAGGTCATTGACTAAATTGGCGATCGTCAAGTGGTCGCCGCCTCCGGTCTCGAACGTGAGACGCGCAAGCGGGCTCGGGCCGGGATCGGTCGGCGGGTCGGTCGATGGCATCGACTGCACTCCGTTGCGTGTCGCGCCGCGCTGACGAACCTATTACAGACTCCGCAGACCGTCCCGCGTGTGACGCGCGTCACACTTGCCGCTGCTCCGAAGAGACTAGTCGGGCATAACGCGACCGGCATTCAAGATCCCATGAGGATCGAGAGCGGCCTTGAGGCGCCGCATGACCTCGATTTCCGTTGCCGAGCGAGAGTGATGCAGGTAGTCGCGGCGCAGAGTGCCGACCCCGTGCTCCGCGGAGATCGAGCCAGCGTGCCGCCCGACCGCCTGGTAGACGACGTCGCAGAGCTTGCCGAGGTCGTGGGCGCGGTGTGTCGTCACGGCGAGATGCAGGTTACTGTCGCCGATGTGCCCGAACACGAGGTTCGTGACGGGATCGGGGAAGCGCGCGAACTCGGCGTCTACCGTCGCGAGAAAGCTCGGCATCGAATCGATCGGTAGACTCACGTCGAACGCGAGCAGCGGCTGGAGCGTCGGTGTCACGTCGCCGATCCCATCGCGGATCGCCCAGAGGTTCTTTGCGTCGCGCGCGGACTGTGCGAGCACCGCGTCGGCGACGGCGCCCGATTCGAGCGACTCGCCAAGCGCGGCCTCGAGACGTGCCGTGTCGGCGGCGTGCTCCGTGCCCTCGATCTCGACGAGCGCATAGAGCGCGTGCCGCTCCGCGAATGGCGAGCGCAGCGCGGGCAAGTGCTCGAGCACGTAGTGAAAGTATCCGGCCCACATCGCCTCGAACGCGCTCAGACTTCCACCGAGCCGCGCCTCTAGTGCGTGCAGCAGCGCGACCGCTTCGTCGAAGCCGCGTAGCGCGCAAAGCGCAGTGACCTTGCTCGGCAGCTTCGGCCAGAGGCGCAGCACGGCGCGCGTCACGACGCCGAGCGTGCCCTCGCTGCCGATGAAGAGCTGCCGCAGGTCGTAGCCCGTGTTGTTCTTTGAGCATCTCGATTCTCGAGCTCACGACGCTGCCGTCCGCGAGCACCACCTCGAGGCCGAGCACGAGGTTGCGCGTCATGCCGAACCGGATCACCTGATCGCCGCCGGCGTTCGTCGCGATGTTGCCGCCGATCGTGCACGAGCCGCGCGCGCCGAGGTCGAGCGGGAAGAGATAGCCCGCGTCGGCCGCGGCTTGTTGGACGACCTGTAGAGGCGTGCCCGCGCGCACGGTCATCGTCTGCGCGGCGCGGTCAATCTGCTCGATGCCGGTGAGCCGCTCGAGCGAGATTGCGAGCTCGTCGGCTTGCGGTGTCGCACCGCCCGCGAGCCCGGTGAGCCCGCCCTGGATCACAACGCGCTGCCTCGCGCGGTGGCATTCGCGCAGGATCGCGGCGACATCCTCGGTCGATGCCGGCCGCAGCACGGCGCGCGGCGCGCGCGCGTTCTCGTGGCTGAAGTCGACGTTGTGCCGCACATCGATGTCCGCGCCCGCGATAACCGCGGCCGGCCCGAGCTTCGTGCGCAGCGCGTCGAGGATGTCGTCCGCCATCGCGCGAGAATACACTGGCGCGCGGACGGCCAGACG
>CAWJDS010000003.1:0-395653 GCA_963841645.1 uncultured Gammaproteobacteria bacterium
CGCGTGGAGCTCTCCGAGCGGCGCGCCGCGTTGATGTTGCGCGCAGCCGTGCAGCGGCGGGAGGTTGCGCGCGAAGTCGCCGGCCTCGAAGCGCGCCTGCAGCTCACCGACCACTATCTCGCGATTGGACGCCGAGTGCTGTTGCATCCGGTCGTGATCGCATCCGCCGTGGTCGTGATCGCGGTGCTCGGGCGCGGCCGCGCATTCCGGCTGCTCGGCCGAACGGTCCTCCTTACGCGCGGCGTTCGCGGCTTGCTCCACTCGGTGCGCGGCCGGATCTAACGGACCGTGCGCGAGCGCGAACGAGCGCGGCTCGACGCCGCGCGCCTTGCGCACGGCGGCCAGTGTGTGCAGCTTAGCGACGGCGTCACGCACTATCGGCTCGAAGGGTCCCCGGATGCGCGGCCGCTAGTGCTCGTGCACGGCGCTACGGTGCCGCTCTGGGAGTTCGGTTTCCTCGTGCCGGAGCTCGGGCGCGCGGGGTTTCGGACGCTGCGCTTCGATCTCTACGGACACGGGCTTTCCGATCGTCCCGCGGTCGACTACACGCTGGAGCTTTTCGTGCGTCAGACGCTCGAGCTCCTCGAAGCGGTCGATTTCCCGCGGCCCGCCGCGATCCTCGGCCATTCGCTCGGCGCGGCGGTCGCGTCGGCCGTTGCGGCGCGGCAGCCCAATTGGGTCGATCGGCTGGTGCTGGTCGCTCCGATGCTCGACTTCAACGCGACGTCGGCGTGGTCGCGTCTATTCAGGCTGCCGGCGGCCGGCGAGCTCGCCATGAGCCTGTTCGGAGTCCGTGCGCTCGTGCGCCGCCGGCGGCGGCGCTACGCGCTGATCGGCCAGCCGCAGCTCGCGGACCTCTTCATCGAGCAGGTCTCGTTCGCGGGGTTCGGCCGGGCGCTGCTGTCGATGATCCGCGCCGAGACGCTCGGCGATCAAACACCGCGCTATGCGGCGCTCCGCGAGCTCCGCCTCGACGTGCTCTCGATCTCGGGCGGCGCGGACGCGGTGATTCCCGCGGCGGACATCGCGCGCGTGCGCGCTCTCGTCGGCCGCCACGAGGGCCTCGACTTACCAAGCGCGGCGCACAACTTGCTGCTCACGCATCCCGCGGAGGTCGCCGCGGCGCTGCGAGCATTCTGCGGCGCCGGATCCTGAGGCCGATGGAGCACTTTCCGCGAGCGACTCGCGTCGCTCGGTTATTGCAGGCCGCCGTGCACGCCGTAGTCGATGATGTCGTCGAAGTAGCCGGCGACCGTGAGCGTGATGACCACGGGGAAGTCGTTGTAGTTCAGCCAGTACCAGCCGTGCTCGCCCGTGAACGGCGCCACGAGCGAGCCGCTGTTGCCGGCGCCCTCGTTCTGCTCCTTGTAGCGAACCCAGTACTCGTCGCCGGCCTCGGGGTCATGGCCGTGGAAGTCGGTGTAGACGGCGCCGCGATCGGTGTGCCACTCGTAGAGGATCATCTTTCCGGCTCGGAGCGCGGTCTTCATCTCGGTTTCTTGCTCGCGCCCGAGTCGGATCTCGACCGTTCGCGTCGCGTACGTTTGAGTCTCGTCCTGGTGCACGGCCGGGTTCGGCAGCGGAACGGGCTCGCCGGCGTCCGGCACGGCGACGTTGCGGTACGACTCGTTGCCGCCGACCACGTCCTGGACCTCGAACGTCTTGGCCGGCCCGTGCATCGCCGTGAGCCCGGTCGCGCGCCCGAAGCCGGTCGGATCGATGCCGTACTCAGCGGGCAGCACCAGCAGCACGAGCGCGAGCGCCGCGGCCGCCAACGCGATGGTGGTCGCGAGCAAGAGCCGGCGCGCGGACGGCGGCTGGGTTTGATAGGGCGAAGTGGGCTGACTCATCTCTTCTCCGAGCGACGATGCGTGCTCAAGACGTCGCGTAACCGGCCACTTGGTAGCCGAACAGAACGAAACCGAGCGCCATGATCACCGTGTTCGCGGCGAATGCGCCTTTGAGGAACGTGCCGCTGCGCCGCCAGAGGTCGAACGCGATCAAGATCAACGCGAGCGCGGCGAATTGCCCGAGCTCGACGCCGACGTTGAAAGCGAGCATGTTCGGCACGAGGCCGTCGCTCGACAACGCGAGGTCTTGCAGCTTGGTCGACAGGCCGAAGCCGTGAGCGAGGCCGAAGACCAGCACCGCCGCTCGCGTGTCGACCTGAATGCCGAGCCGCTGGAACCCGCCGAGGTTCTCGAACGCTTTGTACACGACCGAGAGGCCGATGATCGCATCGATGATGTAAGCGTTCGCGTGGATGCCGGCCAGCACGCCTAGCAAAAGGGTCGCGCTGTGGCCGACCGCGAACAGCGTGACGTACAGCGCGACGTCCTTGAGTCGGTACAAGAAGAATATGACGCCGGCGAGGAACAGGAGATGGTCGTAGCCCGTGACCATGTGCTTCGCGCCGAGATAGAGGAACGGGACGAGGTGGATGCCTTGCGCGTGCTCGATGAACCGCGCGTCGGCGTCGGCGACGCCGTGCGCCGCGGCCGCGGCCGCGAGCAGCGAAGCGGAGACGCCAGCGAGCGCCGCGACCAGGACCTTTACCATGCGCTCGAGAGCTCCGCTCGTCCTAAATCGGACGTGTATCATGCAGCCGGCCGGCGCGAGGGGGAAGGGAATGAATAGGACTCAGTGGCTCGTTCTTTGGCTCGCATTCGGTGTTTGCGCCGCGACGCAAGCGCAACCGCCGCCGTTACCGCCAACGCCGCCGCGTGTCGCATCACCCGAAATCGCGGCCGACGCCAAGGTGACCTTCCGGATCCGCGCGGCAGAGGCGCGCGCGGTCGCGCTCAGCAGCGGCGGCGACGTGCCGCAAATCCCGTTCGGACAAACGTTGCCGCTCGCGAAGGGCGCGGACGGCGTCTGGTCTCTCACGATAGGCCCCGTCGCGCCGGGCGCGTACCGCTATGCGTTCGTCGTCGATGGCGTGACGACTCTCGATCCCGCGCAGCCCCGCGTGAGCGAGTCGAACGACAACACGTGGAGTCTCTTCCACATGCCAGGTGCGAAGTTCATGGACACGCTCGACGTGCCGCACGGCGCGGTCGCGGAGGTCCGTTATTACTCGGCCGAGCTCGGCAAGTGGCGGCGCATGCACGTCTACACGCCGCCCGACTACGGCCTCGCGCAGAAGCGCTATCCGGTCCTCTATCTCTTGCACGGCGCGTTCGACAGCGACGACTCGTGGTCGACCGTCGGTCGCGCGGCCGACATCCTCGATAATCTGATTGCGGAGGGCAGGGCCGCGCCGATGATCGTCGTCATGCCCGCGGGTCACCAAGGTCCGTTCACGGTGGGCGGTGTGGCTTCGCTGAACATCGAATCGTTCGTGCGCGAGTTCGACCGCGACATCCGGCCGTACGTCGAGAAGCACTACACGACGCGAACCGGCCTGAAGTCCACGGCGATCGCAGGGCTCTCAATGGGCGGTGCGCAGACGCTCGAGATCGCGGTGCGGCATCTCAAGGACTTCGGCTACGTCGGCGTGTTCAGCTCGGGCGTGCTGAGCGATGGGGCGGGCGCCGTCGACGCGTGGGGCGCGCAGCACGCGGTGCAGCTCGACGACAAGACCGCGCGCTCGTCGCTCGCGCTCCTCTGGTTCGCGACCGGCAAGGACGACTTCCTGCTGCCGACCACCAACGCGACCGTCGCGATGCTCGAGAAGCACGGACTGCACCCGATCTTCCACGGCAGCGACGGTGGCCACGTTTGGGCGAACTGGCGCGACTATCTGCACGAATTCGTGCCGCAGCTGTTCAAGTAGCATCGGACGAGCTCGTTCAGATATAAGCTGAACGAAGTTAAAGTAAATTCTCGGATCCCTCCGCGGAGGGATTTTCGCCGCCGACGGCAGAGCTCAGCGCATCAGCACGCCGCCGTCGGCGATCAGCGTCGAGCCGTGCACGAAGTCGGCCGCAGCCGAGACTAGCCAGGCCGCGCATTCCGCGATCTGCTCGGCGGTGCCCACCTTCCCGACCGCTTTGACCACTTCCTGCCGGCGCACGGGGTCGCTCATCGCGGACGCGACGAACGGCGTGTCGATGAAGCCCGGCGCGACCGCGTTGACCGCTATGCCGCGTTCGCCGAGGGCGCGCGCGCAGCTCTTCATCATCGTGAGCACGGCGCCTTTGCTCGTCGCATACGCGCCGGTCGCGACGTAGCCGCCCCCCGTGTAGCTCGAGATGCTCGCGACGATGCAGATCCGCGCGCCTTTCTGCATCTGCTTTGCGGCTTCGCGCACGCTCAAGAAGGTGCCGATCACATTGATGTCGAAGAGCCGGCGGAACTGCGCGGGCGTCGTCTCGAGGAACGGTGTCGTCTCGATCACGCCGGCGGCCGTCACGAGTGCGTCGAGCCCGCCCCAGGCGGCGCCGGCTTCCGCGAAGGCGCGCGCGCTCGACGCCTCGTCGGCCACGTCGATCTCGATCGCGACGCCGTTCGCTCCGGCGGTCGCGCGAGCGCCAGCGAGGTTGCGGTCGAGGCATGCGACTCGCCAACCGTCCGCGAGCAATCGGCGCGCGGTGGCGGCGCCGATTCCGCTCGCGGCGCCGGTTACGGCGGCGCGTCGTGCGGCCGAAGTCATGGGTTCACCTCTCGAGCGGGCAAATTCGAAGCCGCGTGATTATCGCAGCCCGCGACGCTCGACGTCAGTCGTAGACGGCGTAGACGCGCGCTTCGATGCTCACGCGCGGAGGTGCGCCGAGCGGGCAGGTTGGGTCGTCGAACGCGCTGTGCGGCACGCCGGCGCGCCAGACCGGCTCGTTGCCATAGCCCCGGAAGATGAGCACTTCGTCGGGCCGCATGTCGCGGTAATAGAGCCAGCGGTGAACAGGACTGTGACGCAGCACGTAAGCCTCGAGCTCGAGCCACTTCGACGGGTCGTCGCCTTGGTCGTAGACGCCGTCGGCGGGCAGCAAGTCTTCGCGCGCGACGGTGCGCGAATCCACGACGGCCAGCGGCACGTCTTGCGGCGGCTCCGACACGACGCGCCAGATGTTGTATCCGATGAGGCGCTGGCCCGGCTTCAACGGCTCCGGCGTAGAGCCGAACACGTTCGCGGAGAGCCCGGGCGAAGTGTTCGGCGTGAAGTCGACATGAGGAAAGCGCGCGGGCTGCGTGTTCATTCCGGTCTTGTAGTACGGCGAGCGCTCCGTGTAGCGCACGAGGCCGCCACCGCCGAGCATCTTCGCGCGCACCGCGCCCGTGAGCTCGACGATGAGCCGCTCGAGCTCGCGGGGGTACTTCGCGCGCACCTCGGCCGCGTCGCGGAAGTCTTTGATGTCCGAGCGGTGGCTCGCGATCGTCAAGCCTTCTTGCTCGAGCGTCGGAGCCTCCCGCAGCGCGCGCGCGTTCGTGATTGACACGCGCTGTGGGTCGAAGCGCAGGTTGTCGCGCGCATGGTCCTGCGCGTGGAACTTCGGGCGCTCGGTCATCGCGGCCACGTAGTTGATCTTCGCCTCGACGACGTCCGGTACCGCGCGGCGCGAGCGAATCGATTCACCTTTTGGGGGCATGGTCACCGTCCTCGCGACGCGACGCGTCGCGTTCTTCGGGCGTTGGGCGCGGCTACTTCGCGCGCGTAGCCTTGAACGACTGCTCGGCAGGGCCGCCACCCGGAACCTCGCCCTCGAACTTACTCGTGAGCGAGAGCTCATCGCCCTTCACGCTGCCCTTGTAGCCGATGTTCATCGCGCCGTTCGGTCCGCCGTCGATCGAGAGCTTGAACGAGACGTCGTTGCCGTTGACCGTCCCTTCCTTGATCGGAATCGAGCCGATGAATTCGTTCTGCATGGAGCCCGTTAGCTTGCCCGCGGCGTCGACGATGAACTCGAACACGAACGCGAACGGACCGTTCGGTGTGTCGACGCTTGCGTTCCACTTGCCGGCGACTCCGGTTTGGGCCGCGAGCGGCGACGCGAAGAGCGCGAGCGCGGCGGCGACTGCGAAGAAACGACGTGCCATGTTCCGATCCCCCTAGTTGGCTAGTCGCTGCCGATCGGTCTCGGCAGTCACGTATAAGGTAACCGAATATTCGCCTGGAAGCACTCCGCGCGAACTAGCTGCGGCTGGCGCGGCGTCGCATTGGGGGCCTCGCGCGGCCTGCAGTTTTCGACGTTGCGCCGGCGCCCTTTGGCTTCGAGTCGGCTCTTTTTGTCTTCGCGGCGACCTTACCTAGCCTGCGGACCTTCGGGTGGAACGAATGTCCCTCGGCCTTCGCCGTGAGCGCGCCGAGGAAGCGGTTCACCGTCGCGAGCTCGCGCGCGTCGAAGTCCTCGAGCAGCTCCTTCTCGATCTGGATCGCGGCCTCGGTGCCTTTAGCGAAGAGCTTTTCTCCCGCGGCAGTGACCTCGATGCGCAGAATTCGGTTGTTGTCGGGATCGGGCCGCCGCACGATTGCGCCGTCCTTCTCCAGCGGTGCGATCAGCTCGATCATCGACTGGGGCAACACACCCATCGAGCGCGCGAGCTCGGCGGACGACGTGGCCTCGCCGGACTTCACCAGGAAGAGGATGAAGTATTGGCTCGGCGTGAGATCGACGGCGCCGAGCGCGACTTCCACGCAGCCGCGAACCGCGAGCTCCGCGCGTTTGAGTAGATAAACGGTGCTGATCTCGGCCATAGATCCTTTGGCGACTCGTAGCGGGGGCATGCTAGCCGCGGATCGCAGCGGGGGGCAACGATCGCCGGCCGCGGATTTCGACATCGCATCTCGACAACCACGCGCGACGCGGGCAAGGTTCAGCATCCGCGCCGATCCACCGGCCGGCCCAGTCTGACCTTGGAAGGGGGGGATCATGCAACGCGTTATCTTCGCAGTGACTCTCGCACTCGTGCTCGCGGTCGCGCAGCCGCTTTCCGCGGCGTCCGTCGACGGCATTCCGATTCATTCCGCCGCAACGGGAACGGGGCCCGCGCTCGTATTCGTGCACGGCTGGACGTGCGACAGCACGTCGTGGGCGGCGCAGGTGCCGGCTTTCGACAAGAAGTACCGAGTCATCACGCTCGACTTGCCCGGTCATGGGCAGAGCGGGTCGCCTAAGGACGGCAAGTTCACGATGGACCTCTTTGCGCGCGCGGTGGAAGCCGTGCGCGTCGAGTCGAAGGCGCAGCAGGTCGTGCTGATCGGCCACAGCATGGGCGCGCCGGTGATTCGCCAATACGCGCACATGTTCCCGGATCATGTCGCCGGTCTCGTTGCGGTCGATGGCCCGCTCGACGTGCGCGGGTTCGGGACGCCTGCCGCCGGCCAGGGTCCGCCGCCCGTCACCGGGCCCGACGGATTGAAGAATCGCGAGACGATGATTCGCTCGATGTTCACGCCGAACACGCCGCCGGCCGTGCAAAAGAGCGTTCTCGCAATGATGCTCGCGCCGCCCGAGGCGACGGCTGCGGGTGCGATGGCCTCGATGTTCGATCCGTCGATTCGCTGGACTGACACGATCCGCGCGCCGGCGTTCGCGATCTATGCGGGGACCTCGCAGCTGCCGGATCTCGCGAAGACGCGCGAAGTGTTGCCGAACTTCTCCGCGACGCAGGTCGCGGGCACGGGGCACTTCGTGATGATGGAGAAGCCGCAAGAGTTCAACGGCGCGCTTACCGGGTTCCTAGACAAGATCAAGTTCTGAGCGGCATCGGCGGCGCGAGTCAGCGCTTCATCCTGAGGACCGCGCCGCCGAAAAAGCCCTCGACGCTGTCGAGGTCGATGATCAGCGCGACGCCCTTGCGCTCCTTGTCTTGATTGCGCTCGAACTCGGGCGATTCCTCGTAAACGCGCTTGCGGCCGTCCGCGCTGTCGTCGATCCGTGCGCGGCCCCGGAAGTTCATGAAGCCGCGTGCGGCGGGATCGAAGTTGCCATAGAGCAGCGCGACGCGCGGGTTCTTGCGTATCGACTCGAGGATCCGGCCCTGTGGGTTTCGAGCCCAGATTGCGAGCTGCGTGTCGCTGTGAGCGTGGGTGCTGCCTCGGTAAGAGAGCTGCGGTCCGCCGCTCTCGTCGACGTAAGCGATCGATATCGCTCGGCCGGTCTCGAACGCGGCGTTGACCGCGCTTTTCATCTGCGCCGATAGCTTCAGCTCGGTTAGGACCGGGGGAGGGGTGCTCATGGGTCGCTTTCTCGCGCTCTGGGTGGGCGGACGAGAATACTCGAATCCCTCGCTCTGTTCCCCGGCCCACGAGTGGTGGCCAAGGTCCCGGGCAAGTAAGGACGTATAGTTCGTATAACATCCCTATCATTCCCTATTTATTGGATTGACGAGTACATATAGGGAATGTATAGTCCGCCGCCAATCTACCGCTTCTTGGTGAACCATGGCTGCGTCGCCCGAGCTGCTATCCGTCTTCGATATTGCGAAGCGTCTAAAGCTGCACGTCAAAACCGTGCGCAACTACGTGCGCGAGGGTCGGCTCAAGGCCGTGAGGATCGGCAAGCAATATCGAATCGCGCGCACGGATCTCGAAGCTTTCACCGGTTTCCCGCTGCCGCTCACTGACGGCGAGCGCGCGAAGCGGCGGCGCGACGTCCGAGCTTCCTGCGTCGTGGAGATCGATGCGATCAGCCCCGAGTCGTCCAGCCAGATCGAGAGCGCGCTGAAGGCGTTCGCGCACCACTCTGCAAGCGGCGAGGAGGACGTCCGTGTCGAAGCAATCTACGACCAGAACATCGGACACTTGAAGGTCATCTTGTTCGGCGGAGTGGCGGGTACGGCCTCGGCGCTGATGCTTGCCGTCGCGTTGCTGAAAAAATGACGCGTTAGAACAAGCACAGAGGGTTGACCGGCGCCGAAGTGCCGCCTGGCAGCCGCATAGGGGCCGTCGTCAGGAGAAAGTCCCAGCGCTTCTGGCGGCTGCACGTTTCCGCGAGCGTCGTGAGGCTCGGCCAGTCGAGAATCGGCAGGCCCATCGAGGCGAGGGCGATCATGTGCATGGCCGAAGGAAACCGCTCGCTCGGGTAGGGCAGCTTCTCGATGCAGTCGCCGCCGTAAATGGCGACTTCGCGCGTGTGCATCCACTCCGCGCACTCGGCATGGAAGCCCGCGCGCGGGTAGATGTCTTGAACGCCGCGTTCCTGCTCCATGTGCTCCATTCCGGTTCGCACGAGCAGCGCGTCGCCCGACGAAACGCGCACGTTCTGCCGCTTCTCGGCGGCTTCGAAGTCCACGACCGTCACGTACTCGTTCGATTCGTACCACGGCACCCCGCGCGCTGCGGCGACGTCGAGCAGTACTCCGCGCGTGAAAACGCCCGCGCGCATCGCGAAGATCGAGCCCCACTGCGTGCCGTCGGCGCTCATCGTGGCTGAACGCTTGCGCCCGTTGTAAAGCGTGTCGTTGAACATGAAGTGGGAGAGCGCGTCGAGATGGGTGATCGTCATTCCGTGCGGCGCCATCGTGAAGTAGTCGCTGATGCCGGGCGAGCTGCCGTTGTAGGTGACCATGAGCTGAACCGGGTGCGGGTCGACCTTGCTCGCAGTCTTCGAGATGTCGCGTCCGATCGAAACGACCTCGCCGGTTCGCACCAGCTTCGCCGCGGCGATGCGTTTGGGCGCGGTCACGTAGTTCAGCGTGCCAAGCTCGTCGTCGGAGCCCCAGCGACCCGCATTCGAGCAGCGATGGAACATCGCCTCGAGCTCGTCATCCGTCAGATCCTTCGCCCGAGTCGTGGCTCGCGACGCCCGCGAGCGGTCTTGTCCCGACGTCTCTTCGGTTTGCTGCGCGGCCGCGGCTCTGGACAAACCCGCAGCAGTCATTCCCGCCAAGGTCATGAATCGCCGGCGCGTAACGCTGCTCATTCGGTTCTCCCGTTGCGCGGACCCCCGGGCGCTAGTATGGCCAAATCCGCGAGCGCCGTGGGCGCTTCCGTCTCGATCTTGCCGAGGCTCGAATTCCCTCGCGCCAAAGCGCCGCCGGCGTTTCGCATGGGTTATCTTTCGGCGTGCGCGAGTCCGCGCAGCTTCCAGGGGAGACATGCATGAAGATTCAACAAATCATTGGGATGACCGCGGCGGCAGCGGTTTTGTCGTTCGTGCTCGGCGATTTCGCGCACAGGGCCGAAGGTGCCGATGCGGCAGAAGCGCGGCTTCGCAAGGCGGAAGACGTCGAAGCGATTCAGTCGCTCCTCGTACACTACGGGCGCGAGCTCGACAAGCGCGACTTCAAGGCTTACGGCGCGCTGTTCGCGCAGGATGGGTCGTGGAAGGGCGGGATGGGCACGGCAACGGGACCGGACGCGATCGCCAAGATGGTTGCTGCCGGGTTCGAGCGGATGTCGCCGGCTCTCTACGAGAACTCGTATCACGCGATGACGAGCTTCGACATCGAAGTGAACGGCGACACAGCGACCGCGTGGTCGCGCTGGACCTGGGTCGTCGTCGGCGCCAACGGCAAGCCGCAGCCCGAGAGGGCGGGTCACTACGAGGACACGTTGGTCCGCGAGCGCGGGGCGTGGAAGTTCAAGTCCCGCCAGGCGTTTACCGAGATCAACCCCTGATGCAGCAGTTCCCGGGCCATGAGCTCGGTGGAACCGTCGGAATAAGAGGAGTCATACCAATGAGCTACGCGCCGAAGTTTAGATGCTTTCTGGGATTGGTCGTGCTTGTCTGCGCGCCGTGGGCGATCGCACAAGAGCTCGTTCCGAAGGCGCCGCCCGACGCGATGAAGCTGACCGCGCTCGACTATGCAGAGATCGAGCAGCTGGCCGTTCGCTACGCGTGGTTGCTCGACCGTTGCGTGAACGGCGGTTACGACTACGCGGACCTCTATATCGCTGACGGTCAGTTCTCCGTCGCCGACAAATTCGGAACGACGTCGAACGAGCAGCGTAGGTTCGTGACCAAAGGCCGCGAAGCCCTCGCGAAGGCGGCCGGCGGCGACGGTAAGGGCGGCTGCGCCGATCCGAAGACGCAGCTCGGCTACGGTCTCACGCACATCGTGACCAACCACCTGATCGTTCCGACCAAGGACGGCGCCGTCGGCAAGCATCGGCTCGTCACCGTTGGAGTCTGCGGCTACCCCCACCTGATCGAGCTTCAGGGAGGCTACGAGGACGAGTACGTCAAGACGAAGGACGGCTGGAAGTTCAAGTCTCGGACCCACGTGTTCAAGCAGGCGACGTCGCTGCAGTTCGGCGTTTGCGCGAACCGCGACTCGACGGACTGAGCTTCGGGACTAAGTCCGCCCGCAGGTATCCGGCCAGCCGAGCTCGCACGCGCGCGCGTAGAGCTGCGCGGGCCGTTCGTCGCGAAGCGGGCCCTTGCTGCCGCGTAGGATGAACCGGTAGTCGAGCGCGGTCGGCGCGTCATGGCGCAGCGTGCCGGCCGTCGCGAGAGCCGTTGCGTTGTCGCAGGCGGCCGCGAATTGCAGCGTGCACGCGCGCCTGAATGCAGCCGCCGCGCGAGAGCGGTTGTCGTAGCGCTCCGCGAGCATGATGCCGATCTCATTGCACGACCATGCGGAACCGTCTTCGCAGAAGCCGTCGTGCAGGAAGTAGAGGTTGAGGCACGCGTCGCGCCTGCCGGCCGTGCACGCCTGTTCCCAGAACGGCGTCCACTGCCCCGGATGCTCGTCGCCTATATAGCCGGACGCGCTCATCGCGCCGAACGCGACCGCCCACACGCTCATGTAGGCGAGATGACGGCGGTAAGGCAGCCAGTCGCCGCTCCATCTCGAGGGGTCGAGCGCCTTGAGCAGCGGCGATCTCGCGACCCGGTCCAGAGCGATGACGGACAGGTTTAGCAGCGGCACTTGCAGCAGCTTGTCGTAGAACCCGGGATTGTTCGGTAACAGCAGTGCGTATAGCAGGACGGTGCTGAGCCCATAGAGCACGCCGAACGAGAGGCGACCGACCAAGGTGCGCGGCGACGTCGCGGGATCGGTGAACAGCAGGTTCATGCCGATGAATACCGCGATCGGCACGTGCGAGTCGACGAAGAAATAGCTGCCGGTGACGGCGTAGTAGAGCTGGCTGAAGACGAACGTCGTCGTGACGGCGGCGAACGTCATCGGCGTGACGCCGAACAGAAACTGCCCGGGCAGCGCGATCAGGAACAGCGCGAGGTAGATGTGCGGCGGATAGAACTCGGTCTGCGCGATGCTGAAGCCCCAGGTCATGTCGGTCGCACCGGCGAGCAGCAATGCGACCGACACTACGGCGAGCGGGAACGACGACGGGTTGAAGATGTGCGTGTTGATGCCGTCGCGCTTCCAGCGCAGGAATTCCTTCGCGGTCAGGCCGATCGCGACCATCACGAACTGCCAGGAGAAGAACGGATCCTTGAACCAGAAGAACAGCGTGATGCTGAAGATGATCGGAAACGATCCGAAGCCGAGCGCGTACGTGCGGCGGTGCGTCCACGACAACAGGCTGTCGAAGCCGTACGCGAAGAGCAGCTGCGCCGCGATCAGCGGCGCCGCGTGATAGACCTCGCGCCAGTAATAACCCCAGTAAAGGATTAGGGAGCCCTGCAGGAGCGCCTGTAGGTAATGCTGGCGGCGCAGCACGATTTCGAGCTTCACCGTCTCGCCGCGTCGCAGCACTCCGAACAAGAGCACGCTCCACGCGAGCAGCACGCCCGCGGCGCCAAGGATGGCCGCGCTCACGACGGGGCGCTGGTCGAGCAGCGGCAGCTGGCTGAGCACCACGAGTCCCAACACGAACGCGCCGTTCAACAGGAACGCGCCGCGGGCGGAGAGCTGGGTGCTGAGAGTCGGTGATGCGGCAGCGGGTCCCGCCGGCGCGTTTATCGCGCCAGGGCGCTCAGCGATTGAACGTGAGTTGGCGGACATCGGGTGCGGAGTCTACCGCGAACCGGTTAGCCTCATCGCATCGGGACGATCACAGCTCCCGAAACAGCTCGCCGATCGTTCGCCGCAGCCACTGGTGCGGAGCGGAATTCTGCACGCGCTCATGGCTCACGAGGCAAAAGGCCAGCTTGAACGGCGGCGTGTAAGTGGAGACCAACGGTTTGAAGTTGAGCTCTCGCGTCGCGAGTCGGTTCAGCAACCCGCCGGCTGGCAGCAGACAGTCAGTGCGCGAAACCGATGCGAGCGCGACGATCAAATTGTCGCTCTCGTACGCCGCGGGCCAGATGTGACTGAGTGCCGGCTGTCCCGCCCGCGGCTGGAACATCATGAATCGCTCCATGTCCGGCACGCGAAGCGCGATGCGTGGATAGCGGAGGAGGTCGTCACGGTTCCACCGCTTCTTGCGCAGCGGATGGCCCGCCCGCGCCAAGATCACGGGCTCGTCCTCGAGCATCACCTCCGACCGGAACTCGGCCGGCAGATTCGAGAACTGCAAATTCAGCACGAAGTCGATCTCGCCTCGTTCCAGGCCGTCGAGCTGATGGCTGTATTGACTCTGGACCTTCAGCCTAATTCCGGGCGCACGATCGTGCAGCAGCGCCAGCAGGCGCGGTACGAGCGCGACGTGAACGTAGTCGTGCGCGACCAGCATGAACTCGCCTTTCCAAGAAGCCGGATCGAAGTCCTCGCGCACGAACAATCCCGCCGCCGTCTCGAGCCATTCGCGCAGCGGCTGCCGTAGGCGCTGGGCGAAGGGCGTTGGCACGAGCCCTTTGGACGCCCGCAGGAACAAGGGGTCGTTGAATTGAGCTCGCAACCGCCCGAGCGCCTTGCTGATCGCGGATTGAGTCAGATGCAGCTCGCGCGCGGCGACCGAAACGCTGTGACATTCGAGCAGCACCTGTAGCGTCAACAGGAGATTGAGATCCATGCGCGACAGTTGGCGAGTGAGCATATTGATATGATCCTAGTTCATGGACACCTTGAAAAATGATCACTAGGAATCATATCAGTGCGCCCGTAGAGTACGTTCAACGAAGTGCAAGGAGACCATGGAAATGAGCATCATCGCGATCATCTGCCTGGGCCTATTGATGGGCGTGGCGGCTACCGAAGCCAACGCGGCCTAACTGGATACCGGAACGTTCCCTGGTTCCGGTATCCGCTCCGATTCAAGTGTTCCGGCGGCAGCACATGCCCGCCGGAACGGCGGGCCGACTCGCCGCCAACTGCCCCCGTTCGTTTCGCTCGCCCCCTCTTCTCGTCTGTAGACGCTGATCGTCCGTTCGGGCGCGGACGCGCTCGATCGTTGTAAATTGAGCGAAGTGGACGCGGATGCTACGCTCCGCCGCGTTTCCGGTTCCCGAGCTTTGTAGCGACATCAAATTTTCGGAGGCGCGCGAATGATTAAGCGGCTTTTGGCATGCGTCGTCGTGGGCGGCTTGATCGCTGCCGGCGCGGCGCAGGCTCACCACTCTCTCTCCGGCGTGTACG
This sequence comes from uncultured Gammaproteobacteria bacterium, assembly GCA_963841645.1. GTDB lineage: Bacteria > Pseudomonadota > Gammaproteobacteria > Steroidobacterales > Rariloculaceae > FEN-1219. The sequence continues at coordinate 14,305 of CAWJDS010000003.1, forward strand.
ACATCAAGACGGAGGGTCAGGTGACGGGCGTTCTGACGAAGGTCGCGTTCACGAACCCGCACGGCGCGATGCATCTCGACGTGAAGAACGCCGACGGCACGACGACGGAGTGGGTGATGACCACCGGCTCGGCGAACGTGCTGGCGGGGCTCGGGATCAGCAAGAACGGACCGAACGCGGTGAACGTCGGCGACTCGGTAACGATCAAGTATTTCGCGGCGCGCAACGGCGCTCCGCTCGGCTTCATCCGCACCATCACGCTGGCCGACAAGCGCGAGATCCAAATCTCCAACGGCAGCAGCACCGACTAGCCGCCGCGTACTTTAGGGGGACCCCGCACGAAGTACTTTCGACGAGAATTGCTTGGGTTCTCGGGCGCGGTCGCGCTCGTGCTCGCGGCCGCTGCGCCGCTGCGCGAAAATTCTCGGAATCCCCGCCGGGATCGGCGGAGCGAGGAGCCCCGAAGAGGAGAGGCGGATGGGTAAGGCCGTGCGTCGGGTCGTGCTGCCGAAAAAGGAAACGCTCGAGCAGCAACTCGCGGCGCTACGCGAGCGCGGTACTCCGTTCCTCGTCGTCACCGGCGGCTGGAGCCCGGCCTTCGGTGTCGTCGGCGACACGGTCGCGGCGCTCGGCGGCGGCCGCCACGTCGTGATCCGCTCGCCGCACCACTTCCCGCAGCTCGTCTCCGACGAGTTCAACGCGCTCTTCGTGGAGCTTGGCGAGCAGGACACTCGCGCGCCTTCAGCGCCGAGATAACTGGGCCAAGTCGTGGGTGCTGGGCGGCGGAGTTCTCGGCACGGATTCAAACGAGTGATTTGGGTGTCGCGGCCGCGGAGCGATCGCTAGACTTTCTGTCCATGACGGCTGTCGCTCCTTCGATCCCGCACCGCGTCGCCCGGTACGAATGGGGGCGCATGGCGGCCAACCTAGACGAGGTTGGTTGGGCGCCGCTCGCCGGTCTGCTGACGGATGCCGAATGCCGCGAGCTCGCGGCTCTCTACACAGACGAGCGGATCTTTCGGAGCCGCGTCGTGATGGCGCGCCACGGCTATGGACGCGGCGAGTACAAGTACTTTGCGTATCCGCTGCCGACGATCGTCGCCGAGCTGCGCGTATCGCTCTACGCGCGGCTCGCGCCGATTGCGAACCGGTGGAGCGAGCTGCTCGCGAGCGACCTCCGATATCCCGACACGCACGAGCAATTCATCGAGCGCTGTCATCGCGCCGGGCAGACACGCCCCACACCGTTGGTGTTGAGCTACGGCCCGGGCGACTACAACTGCCTGCATCAGGACCTCTATGGCGAGCACGTGTTTCCGCTCCAGGCAGTATTCTTGCTGTCGGAGCCGAACGAGGACTTCGTCGGCGGCGAATTCGTCGTCACGGAGCAGAGACCGCGCATGCAATCGCGAGTCGAGGTTGTGCCGCTTGCCAGGGGTGACGGGGCGATCTTCGCGGTGGCGCAACGGCCGCGCCGCGGCGCCCGTGGTTACCACCGCGTCGCGATGCGCCACGGCGCAAGCCTCGTTCGCTCGGGACAACGGTACACGGCCGGCGTGATATTTCACGACGCACGTTAGACTTTGATACGTCGTTGTCGACGATCGGTGCACCATGAATCCTAGGAGAACGAGATGCGGCACGCTTTCAACGTCCTCATGAGAGTCGTCAGCAGCCTTATCGGACTGTTGATGGTTGCGATGGGCTCGATCTGGATCATGCAGGGGCTGGGCGTGGGACCATCCGCAATCCTTCAGGGGTTCATGGTCAACGACATTCGCTGGGCGTTCTATGGCGGGCTGCTCGCTCTGGTCGGCTGCGCCGAGATCGCATGGAGCAACATGCGACAGAGCGTCTGAACGGGAGGATGGCTCGGCGTCGCCCGCGGAATCGCTGTGCGCTGCGATTCCTCGTGGTCGCATCTCGATGCTCGTGGAGCGTGCGGTCGTGACTGCAGAGAAGAAATCGAACCAGATACTTCGCCCGCTCGAGGAGCGCGACTTCGATGCGGTCGCAGCTCTGGCCCAAAGCATCTGGCTCGCGCACTACACGACGCTGATCACGACGGCGCAAATCGAATATATGCTCCGCGGCCGTTTCGCACCCGACAACCTCCGCATCTATCTTCGCGCCGAGGACCGCTGGATGAACTTGTTGGAGATCGACGGCGAGCTCGCGGGTTATTGCAGCTACGCTCTGACCAGCGAAATCGGAGAGATGAAGCTCGAGCAGCTCTACTTGCTGCCGCGCCTTCACGGTCTGGGCCTGGGCGCCATGATGCTCGGGCACGTCGAACGCAGCGTGCTTGACCGCAGCTCGCGAACGCTGATCCTCCAGGTGAACAAGCGCAACGAGAAGGCGATCAAGCTTTACAGACGCGCGGGCTTCGCGATTCGCGAAGAGGTCGTCGTTGATATCGGCGGCGGGTTCGTGATGGACGACTACGTGATGGAGAAGCGCCTTGTGCAAGCCGGACGCTGACGAGCTTGCGGAAAAGAAATCGCCGGACCTGAGAACGGTCGTCAGCGGCTGCTGAGTCCGCAAGATCTGCCCACCTCGATTCGTGCGATTGCGCAGGGATTCACGTTCAACGTCGGCCGTTTTGCGCCCCCTTGCGTGCCGCCAATCCGTGTGTTAAATACTGAACCATATGGTTCAGTATAATCCGTCACGCTTCGATGCCTCGTTCGCCGCGCTCTCGGACGCCACCCGACGCGGCGTTCTGGAGCAGCTCGGGCGTGCAGACGCTTCAATCACGGACCTTGCCGAGAAGTTCCACATGACCCTCACGGGCATGAAAAAGCATGTCGGCGTGTTGGAGCAGGCAGGGCTCGTCACTACGGAGAAAGTCGGGCGCGTGCGGACTTGCAAGCTCGGCCTGCGCCGACTGGAGGAAGAGGCGGCATGGATCGAGAGGTACCACCAGCTCTGGGTCGCACGCTTCGACGAGCTGGACAAGGTTGTCGAGGAACTGAAACGGAAGGAGAAGCTCGATGGACGCAAGAAGAGACGGTGAGCTTGCCCCGATGAAGAACCGAGGGACGGTGGAGCGCAAGTCCGAGCGTGAGCTAGTCGTTACGCGAACCTTCAACGCCCCGGCGCGCATCGTGTTCGAGGCGTGGACCAAGCCCGAGCTGCTCAAGCGGTGGTGGGCACCGAAGTCGACAGGCATGCGCCTGATTTCCTGCGAGGCGGATGTTCGTGTCGGGGGTAGGTACCGTTTGGAGTTCGGCCACGGTGCCTCAAAGCCTATGGAATTCTTCGGCAGGTACATCGAAGTGACGCCACACTCGCGCCTCGTCTGGACTAATGACGAAAGCGATGACGGTGCCGTGACCACCGTGACCTTCGAGGAAAAAGGTGGCAAGACGCTGCTGGTCCTGCACGAGCTCTATCCCTCGAAGGAAGCTCTCGACCGTGCCATCGCCGGGATGGAGGGTGGGATGCCCGAGCAGTTCGAGCAGTTGGACGAGCTTCTCGTCACTCTGGGCGCGAGCGAGGGACGGTCGTGAAGTCGTCGAACGCGTCCGGCCGCCCGACTCTTCGCTACGCGGAAGAGCCTCGACGAGTAGAGGCGATTTGGTGGTGGAGGAGCGGTCGGGGCATGCGCGCCGCGCTCAGCGCGTTTGCGCTGGCAGTCCGAACGCCAGCAGAACATTTCCCGCCATTCCGCCGAAGCGCGGATAGCCGGAATTCACATACACCATGCCGTCGACCACGATCGGTCCGGCGCCGTCGAGCGAACCGCCTTTGGCCGACGTCCCGTTCACGGTCGTGTAGCTCCTCGAAGTGTCCACGTCCCAGAGCACTTTCCCGTCCGCGGTCGAAAACGCGCGAAGATGTCCGTCCATTGATCCGGAAAATACAGCGCCATCGATGAGCGTTACGGCACCGGGTTGCGCCGGGCTACAGCCGGGTCGCGGCGGATCGCACGGCGCACCCGGGGCGAACCAAACTCGCTGACCGTCTTCGATGCGCAGCGCGCTCAGTCCGCCGCCTTGTGTCGGATCGAGGTTCGCGCTGCCGACCGGAACTGCCCCGCCCACGACTCCGGGCGGACGAACCACGTCGGAAACGGACGCGTAGACGTTGCGGCCGTCGCTCGCCATGCCCCACTGCACGCCGCCGTTGGTGCCGCCCTTGCCGACGCGTGTTTGCCAGAGGATCTCGCCACTCGCGCTTGGGTCTAGCCCGTACACCACGCCCGATTTCTGACCCGCAACCAGAATGTCCTTGCCCGACGGCGTTTTCAGCAGCATGGCCGAGGAGCCGAAATCGTAATCCGGTCCGGAATCTTCCGGACAGTTCACGCCTTTGTTGGGGCAAGACGAGTTGTAGACGTCGTTGGGCGTCGTCTGCCGCGACCACACGATGCGCCCGGTCTTGATATCGAGAGCCACGACGGCATCGCTCGTTGGCGTCGCGGGATGGGAATAGTTGTCGCCGGTCGTGATGTAGAGCAGGCCTCGGCCGGCATCGATCGTCGGCCTCGACCAGACGCCCGCGCCCGAGGGGCCGAACGTCGGCGTGCCGACGCGGCTTGTGCCGGTGCGTTTCGGCGCATCGACGAGATAGGTCTTCCACACTATCGACCCGTCGCGAATGCGAACCGCCGTGATGCTGCCGCGAAACGTGCAGCACTGATATTCGGCATCGATCGAGCGCGTTTCCTCCCACGACGCCGCGGGAATGAAGGCTACGCCGTCCAGCACCGCGGCCGCACCGGTCAACCGCGTCGCCTCGTGCGGCTCCACTCTGATCTTCCATGCGGGCGCGCCGGTGCGCGCATCGATTGAATGGACCCAACCGTTTTGATCGCTGAAGACGAGCGAGGTCTGTGCGCCGTTGCTCGACACGCCCATCGCCGACGCGCACCGGACCGTTGGCTTGATACGTCCAGTAGAGACATCCGGATTTCGCATCGAGCGCCTGAACCGCACCGCCGGCGCTGCCGACGAACATCGTTCCGTTGACTATCGTCGGCGCCGCGAACGCCGTGACGTCGCCGGGAAACCGAACGCCCACTTCAGCTCGAGCTGGCCAAGGTCGGCGGCTTTGAGCCCGGCGCTATTCGCGGGCTGGTATCTCGTATTGGCCGAATCGGGACTCCAGCCGCTCCATGATTCGCGCGCGCTCCGCCGACATGATCTTGCGGTCGGCGGGTTTGCAGAACGCGCTGGCGGGCGGTTTCGTGTCGTCGGCTCCCTTACCGAGAAACTTCGCGACGGCCTCGCGGTCGTCGCGCTTGATCGGTGAGGCGATGCTCATCATCAATCCGAAATCGAGCGTGCGAAGAATGCGCGCGGGCGACATCTGCGTGAGTGAATCGCGCGTGGGGATGCGCGCGTCGACCTGCTCGTGGCACGAGGCGCAATACTTGGCGTAGACGGCCTCGCCCGGCGCGTGCGCGGCCTGAGCCCGCGCGGTCGAACTAGCGCCCGAAACCGCGAGCGCACACACCCACGCAGGCATTAGTCGAGCGTTCAGAGCGAACTGCGGCGTGGCCATGATTCCGGCTCGGGGACGATCGCGAACGTCGGCGGACGTTAGCACACGCTATCGAGTGAGTCGCCGAAAAATCGGGCGCGTAAAACCGCCCATGAGCCGCGAGGGGAGAGCGAACGACTCAGAACGATGCGGAAAGCTGGACTGGCGGTGCAAGGAGCCTACCGCGAACTAATGGTAGAGCCACAGGCACTGAAAGAGTTCGCGGAAAGCAACATCCCGCCGGCGGCAAACCCGTCGGCGGCATGCTTTCTTAGCGAACAGCTGCCCCCGGCACGCTGCGACGAACGATTCTCACAACGCTGGTGAGTGTCTAGAGAATCGATTCATCTTGCCGTCTCGTTGCCTTCTGCTGAGGACAGAAGCGCATCGATCTGGGTCTCGGCCAACAGCCAATCAGCAACAGGGTCACCGCCCTGAAACCCGCGTTTTTCGGCGCGAAAGTAGGCGGCTTGCTCAATCATCTCGCACCGTTGCTCTGGCGACGCGCTGATCGAGTTCGGCCGGACTTCTTCGCGTCTTGGAGGACTGCGGAGTCGTCGCGCTCATGTGCATTGCTCCTGATTTATGCCGCCTTTGCGGTGGCGGCGATCTTGTGGAAGGTGGAGTTCGCGACTTCGTAGGTTTGAACCTGCGGCGTTCCGTCAACCAGCGTCGCCAGGATCTTGGTCACTTCTGCATATGACCCGCGGTTGTAGGCTTCCGCGTTTTCCTTGTTGTCCCACAGACTTACCGCGAACGCTTCCTTGCCGGCCTCGTTCACGAAGGTGATCTCATCAAGGAACCCCTTCTGCTTGCGAAGCAGGGGGAGGATTTCAGCCTGCAGCTTGTTGGTGAAGTCGGCCTTCGTATTGGGCTTGAGGTCTATCGATACTCGACGTGCGTACATACATTTCTCCGTTTTGTGAATGGCCAATAGAGCAGTCAGATAACCGATCTAGGGCAATCGCGCCGGAAGTCATTTCCGACAGTTAACCATAATCAGTTAAGTATCTTGATTTGTCAATCGCAATCCAAGATCATTCTCGTGATTAACCTAGATCGGTTAAATAGGAGGAGGCCTGAGAATGGATGTTTGTCTTGTCATCAGGGCGCGACTGAAGGAGCTGGGCGTTGAGCAAAAGGACCTAGCAGCAGCGGCCGAAGTTACGGACTCCTACGTATCCCAGCTACTGACTCGGAAGAAATTGCCGCCCGCGCCTGACCGAACGGATCTCTACGAGAAGATGGAAACATTTCTCAAGCTCTCCAGCGGTACGCTGGCGAAACTTGCTCACGCGCAGCGAACGGAAGAGCTCAAGCGAGGTTTTAACGAACCGCCGGCGCCTCTGTTCGAGGAGGTTCGAGAACTCATTCTGCGCAAGTGTGTACCGGAAAGACGGCAGCAAGTCCGGGAGATTTTCGAGAAGCAGCCCTTTGGCGAGCTCGAACGCCTCGTCACACAACATCTCCTCGACGTGAGCAAGCGGGTTGCCAAGACGGAGCTGGAAAACGAGACGTGGCTCCGCGGCGTCGCTCGGCTCAGCGGCCGAAACTATAAGCAGATGCGAGTGATAATCCTGGAGTTCCTTGACACGGATGTCTTCACCGTTTCAGGCGAAAACTGTGTTTCTTTCCTGAACCCGCTGATTGAGTCCTGGGACATCGATCTCTCGACCTTCGGAATGGAAATTGTGCTGAACCAAAGACTCGTCCCCGGGCACCCCAAGAGATTTCAGTTCGTTGAAAAAGAACCAGACGAGCCTCCCGAGGAGGAGCCGGGGCTCACCGAATTCCTTCAAGACGCTTCGCTCAGGGGCAACGCCACCCGAGACGAGATCGATTTTCTGAGCAGGTTGAGGTTCAAGGGAAAGCGGCCGAGCCCACTCTACTATTACCGAGAGTTGCAGAACCTCAGGGATCCGTTGCATTTTCGGGCTGCGGAACGCTAGTGAAACGGCAGCGGGGTCTTCGACCGCTAGCTAGCGAAATCTTGGCGGTGCAGGGAGGATCTACGGCGAACTCGTCTCTGCTTTTCCCTGTTAGCACGGAAGAAAATGGCGAAAATCCTCTAACTGAGCTGAGCACTTCGTCTCGCTCCCGCGCCGCACCGGCGACGTCCCCCCGCTTTCAGTAGCGGAGGGCTTTAGAGTTTTCCGGCATTGTAACGGCCTTGATGGCCAACTGTTTTGCGTACTGGGCGGGCGTCAGCCCGCCGAGTGATCTCTTCGGTCTTTCCTCGTTGTACTCGCGTCGCCAGGTCTCGATCACCGCACGTGCGTGTGCGAGGCTCGTGAACCAGTGCTCGTTCAAACACTCGTCGCGCAGTCGGCCGTTGAACGATTCGACGTACGCGTTCTGGTTCGGCTTGCCCGGCTCGATCAGCCGTAGCGCGATCCCGTGGCGATGCGCCCAGGTCAGCATCGCCTTGCCGGTGAACTCCGGGCCGTTGTCCGAGCGGATCACGACAGGCTTGCCGCGCTGCGAGCAGATTCCGTCGAGGATGCGCGTCAGGTGATCGCCGCCGATCGTGTGCTCGGGCACGATCGCCACCGCTTCGTGCGTCGCGTCGTCGACGATCACCAAGCACTTGAGCGTGCGCCCCGACGCGATGCGATCAAACACGAAGTCCATCGACCAGACCTCGTTGGCCCGACCAGGACGCACCAGCGGCTGACGCTCGGCCACCGGGATCTTCTTGCGCCGCCGACGGCGGATCTGCAGCTTCTCCAGCCGATACAGCCGCTCGACGCGCTTGTGGTTCACGAGCTCGCCGGCCTGCCGCAGCTTCAGGTGGATCATGCCGACGCCGTAGCGCCGATGCCGCTGGGCCAGCGCGACGATCCGCGCTCGCAGCTCGCCGTTGCGATCCGGCCGCGGCTCGTAACGCAGCGAGCTCGCGCTCATCGCCACGATCCCAAGACCGCGTCGCTCCGTAGCCAGCCCTCTCGTTTGCATCCACCGCACCAGCTCGCGACGCGCCGGTGCGGTTACCATTTTTTTCGTAGCGCCTCACGCGTGACCTCGTTCTCGAGCATCGACTCGGCCAGCAGCTTCTTCAGCCGCGCGTTCTCCGCCTCCAGCGCCTTCAGCCGCTTCGCGTCCGACACGTCCATGCCGCCGAACTTGCTGCGCCACAGGTAGTAGCTCGCCTCCGAGAAGCCGTGCTTGCGGCACAGCTCCTTCACCGCCACGCCCTTATCGGCCTCCCGCAGGAACCCGATGATCTGCTCTTCCGTAAATCGCTTCTTCACGTCCAACCTCCTGGCCGGGGTTAGACTCTAAAGCTTCCGGCTACTCAAAGGCGGGGGGACGTCGCCGGCGCCCCTCGGCCGTTTGTGCCCTTACGCCCGCTGAAACTGAAACCTGAACAGGGAAGAAAAAGCGACGAGCAGGGAAGGGGTCATAGCTCGCCCGCAAAACGACCAATCAACAAAAGGAGCCTTCCGCGAAAAACCGGGATCATGTCGCGAGACGGGCGCGTCGCGAATAGTTCGCACGATGTTCCCGCGATGCTTTGTCGGCGTCTCCGCTATCTCTCAGCATGCTACCCGACCGCGGCGACAAGCAATGTCGTCCGTTCAAACGCCGACGAAACGGTGAACCAGCCCGCAGCAGCACGGGGATGGGCGCAAGACGATCGCCTCGCAACGCTGGCCTAATCCACTACTGCGCCAACTGATTAGCCTTTTGTAGCAATTGATCGACAGCTGGGCGCTGCGTCTCCGTCACCAGTCCTTTTGCGCGCGTCAGATTGCGCACCGCGTCGTCACGCTGCCCGAGAGCCATTTCGGCGAGACCGGCTGCGATTGCGAGCTCGGCGTCGTTCGGGAATTTAGCCGCGCCCGCTTCCATGACTTCGAGTCGCTTGTGGCGGTCAGGAACGAGTGTGCCGTAGGCGCCGAACGTGTTCGGTGTCGCATGACCGGAGGCAATGATCGTTTCTTAGCGAGTCCGTCAACGGTGTATTTGTCCCCGATCCCAAAGTGGGGCGCGGCCGTCTGTATACCGAGCGAGGCAGCGTCTGCGAGTTTCCCCGCGCTGTTGGCCGGCGCCCTATCGATAGCGTCCACCGTGGTCTTCAAGCTGTCGAGACAACCCTTTGTGCCGCCAAATTTCATGACATCGAAACTGCATATCGACGTGAGCGTGGAGTTGCAAGTCTTCTCCGCATTCATCAACTCGGGCCGGCTCAGTCGCGCAACGACATCGTCGTAGCCATATGCAGCCCGAGCACGGCCTCGCATAGCGTCGGCGTCCGCTTCGCGACCGGCTTGCCCATACAGAAACATCGCGAGGCTTGCTTGATTCCACTTGTAGGCGCCGTTCGGCGAGTTTTCGAAGGCACGTTCCCTGAGCTCCCCCGCCTCTCCGGCATCTTTCACTGCCTCGGAGAGGAAGTTCAGCGACGTGACGTCTGTCGGGTCTAGCGCGAGCCTTTGCCTCCGGGTACGCGATCCTTTCGTCTTCGGTGTCGGCCGCGTTTGCAAGACCCGTTACGGCTTCTATGCTCTTAGGGTTCTGTTTGACAATGGCCGTGTAGAGACTTCGCGCGCACGCGCTCGATAAGTCACTTTGTCTTGCTCGTTAGCACCGAGGAATTGCAACTCGACGTAGGCCGCGCCGATCTTGAGCCGCGCATCCTCGCTGTTGCCTTGCGGCGACTTTTGCAGTTGCTCGACCCAAGCCCTGCACGATGTGGCGGTGGCGCCATCGCTCGCACATGCCTTCTCGTAAGCTTGCTGAAAAGGGTTTTGGGCAGTCGCGACGCTCACGAACCCGAGGAAGACAATCGCGGCGATCAGCTTGTATGTGTGTTTCATGGGAACACCTGAGTATTGGGGACATTTCGCGTTGCTTGTTTCTCTTCTAACGATCACACCGCCTGCCGGCACCCGAAGATAAAAAGACTTTCCTTCGCTAACGTAGCCGCTGGGGACGCCGATGCCGGCTATCCTGTTCCGATCATTCACGCTGACATCGAAGTTGACCTGATTGGTCGCCTGGACATCATTAGGGTTGGTGCTCGGCATCGGCGGGTGGCCACATCCGGCGCCGGCGTTCAGCTCGGTGACCCTTTGTGACAAGAGTAGCGTTTCAGATCCTGCAGTTGCTCAAGCCAGCCGTGAAAGACTGACCGCCGTGAGCGAACGAAGGCCGCAGGTTGGCAGCATCCCCGTCGATCGCGTCGCGGCGCGCGTCGCGTTCACGGGCGACGCGCTCGCGAAGCGTCAGCACGCGCTGCGCAAGCGGGCGCGGCAGGTGACGAAGGCGGCGACCTCGAGCTCCACGCGCAGCTCATCGCGGAAATGCAGGCGCTTGAGGCGAAGCGCACAGAGCGTGACCGCAAGCGCTTGCTCGGGCCCGGCGCCGTGGGCAGAGCGAAGCGGGCGCTCGCGCGGGCGGCAGCGCAGCGGCGAACACGATGAATTGCACACGTGCTCGGGTGGCCGCTGCTGCCAAAGAACACCCACTGTACTAACGCGCTAGCGCACTGGCGTCATCCATTTCGCAGCACCTTCGCGGCGGCGAACGGGTAAAAGGAGTTCTCCGCTTGGGATTAAAGTACGCGCTCGGAGCGTTGGTCGATGAAGGGGACGTGAATGAAGATTGGGCCTATCAAACCATTGGTGCTCTCCGCTTTGCTTTTCACTGCGCCCGCCATCGCGCAGGTCATGCCGGACATCGGCTTCAAGAGCGTCGGTCGCGGCTGGCCGCTGGCTGTTAGCGTTCAGGGCAGGCCGATCGTTGGCCCGGCCTGGGAGGGAGGGTTGTTTCAGCGGCCGGCCGCTGGCCAGCAACAAAAGCTAGATGGTTTCCCCGCCAACGCGCCGCCCAAAGGCATAAAACCACTGCCGGTCGATATCTTTACGAGTAAAGACTTCTATGCGGACAAGACGCTGTGGACCGACAAGCGCTACTTCCGCTGCAACAGCCCCCAGGCGAGCGAGTATCAGCGCGGCATCTTGACCCCGAACCCGCTGAACATTGGCAAGGATGAAGACGCCCCGTGGGGTCATTGCGACCGAGACTTACCGCGCGAGGCGATCGTGAGCCCCTACCCCTTCAAGAGTGCGCAGGAGCACTACGAGGCGCTGCTCAAGGAGACGAAAGGCCGCGGCGGTCCGAGCGTATACACCTTCAAAGACTTTGCAGCAGCCGAGTGGAACGGCGTGTACGAGGCCCCGTTCGGAGCCAGGTTTAGGGGCGGCATGCCCCAGCAGGAGAACTGGTACTGGGGCGCACACACGCAGATCTCCACGGTTGTGTCGCTGCTGACGCCGGAGTACCAGCAGCGCACGGTGCAGGAGGCGTATCACCAGATGCGCGGGCACGCGATGTGGCCGTCGACGTTCTGCTGGCCCGAAGGTTTCATGCGGCGCTGGTATCCGGCGGCCGTAAGCGAGCACTACGTGGTCGCCACGCCGGACTTCGTGCAGGTGCGAACGGGTCGCATAGAAAACTTCGACCAAGATGTCCACGTCGGGCGCCAATTCGACATGACAGATGTCGCGACGGGTGGCGTTCCACGCCTCGGCCCTCCGGTGCCGCGCTGGTATGGCGAGACTATCGGGTTCTGGGACAAGGACGTGTTGATCACCTGGACGAGCAACATCCAGGGCTGGAAGTCGCACTCGGAGTTCGAGTTCTCGAACAAAATGCAGTCGGTCGAGATGTACACGCCAATCCGCGAGAACGGCAAGTTCATCGGCCTGAACCACGAAGCCGTCATGTACGATGACGAGGCGCTTGCGCAGCCGATTCGCATCGTCCGCAACTTCATAAAGATCAATAATCTCGATGACAAGGGCGAGACGCCGTTCGTGTCTAGCCACTGCATTCAGACGATCTACATGATCAACGGTGAGAACGCGCCGCTCGTGCCGGGCGCCAAGATCGAGTTCGAGATGCCCGACATGTTTGGCCGTCCGTGGGCCCACGTCTGGGAACAGTATTTCGAGCAAGGCATGAGCAGGCCCGCGCCGAAAGACTTGTTCGACTTCGAGAAGAAGTAACTAGGCCGCGCGAGGCGAACGGCGAGAGGCGCGCAGAGGACAGCGCGCACTCAAGCGCGACATCGAGCTCAGATATGGAGCGCGCGTTCTAGCCATCGTTATCGGCCGCACTGACGACGAGGACTAGGGTTCGGTGCTCTTGATTGGTCTAACGGCATACCGGCCGCATCTTCTCGCGAGCGGTACCACGGAAATTCCGAACAGAGACTTTCGTCAAATCGAGTTTGGGTGCCCCGCCGGTCGTGTGAGTGCCCGCCCTACAGACAATCGCCATGGCCGCATAGTTATGGCGACGGCCTCACCATTGTCCCGTTGCTCGCGTTGGCTGCTCGGGCTCCGTTGCCAATGGCGGGACCCGTTTCCCGGCGCCGCGCTGATCCCATTGGACCATCGTGAAGTCTCTCTCCCACGCCCGGAACGCCCAGGGGGACGCGCTCAAGGAGGCGAAGCCTGGCCCACCGTGAAGCAAGAACAAGACAGGGTTGTCGCGGTTCTGACCGCGAATAGTGACCCACTGATCGACTCCGCCGATCTCGACGAACATTGCCTCATCGATTCCATTCGGAGTTTGGACAGCCTTCGCGATCTCGTGAAGCTGGTAGGCACGGTAGCTTTTCATGCGTTTCCTCCTTGCACCGTGTAAGAAGTTAGACCGCAGAAGCGGAGCTGTGGCTCTTACTCACGGACGAGAAGGATTTGCGTAACGACATAGAATTGCTCAAGAGAAACCCCGCCGAAGCGGGGTCTCTGTTCACGATCGACTTATCGTCGATTAGTCGGCGAGCTCGGCTCGATCACAGATCCAGAACGAGCGACCCGCAGAGGGTCGCTGAGCGGGCTACAGAAGAATCGCACGCGTCCGAAGAGTTTGACATTCTAACGACAACGGACTGAGGCGACGAATACTTCGTGCATGGGCCGGCGGCGAGCTTCGCTTTCGCGATCTCGTCTGCGCGGATGCGAAGAATGATATTTTCGCGCCACATCGACGCATCTTGGTCCTGGCAACGGAAGGCGTCCATCGGGTGAACTACCGAATTTCGACAATTTCCGCAGAGAAACCCCCGCCTTGCCGGAGTCCTACGCGTGCTGGACCGAATGCTCAGCTACGACGCCATTCGTCGAAATATTGGAAATCGAAGGCGCGTTTGCCGTCCGGCGACTCCCATCGCTTGCTCGGCTTCGAGTGAAAAATCATCGGTAGCAGTTGGCGGTCTCCCTTCCGCCGGACCATGACTTGTTCGCCGTCCTTTGGGACGGCTCCGCTGGACGTCTGTTTCCAGGAAGCTCCGTCGTCGTTCGTCGTTGTTTTTGTTGCAGGCATGGGACGAGCCTTAGTTCCAGACCGCGACGATAGCCGGGGTCTTAAGCCAACGACAGTAGAACGATCCGTCTAAGAAAACCCCGCTGCTAGACTTGCATCCCAAGTGCTCGGGCGACGTTTGCTCGGTCGCTCGCGGACGCTTCCTAGTCGAGTCCGCAATCAACGCAAAAACCCTTGATCGGTTTCCCCTGCTCGAGCCATATGCGTAACAGCACTTCGGACTAGCCGTCGTGAGGACGAACGGTCACACACTTCGGGCATGTGAGGCCGATTCTGCGACGTCATCATGCATGGCCTGGGAGTTCGGGCCGCCAGCGACCTTCCGCAAGCGAACCCCCGCCGAAGCGGGCTGGCGCAGCGTGGCGCGATCGCCGAAAAAAAGACCCGCCGAAGCGGGTAAAAATCCTTGGCGGAGAGGGGATGGCACCTCAGACCGTATCGCTTCGCCGCGGAGCGCTCCGTTCGGTGTCGCACACGAACCGCCGCGTCGCGCGGCTGATGATGCCTACGCTGAGCTCGGACGGAGAGGCGTAGTCATTTCGACGGCCTGTCCGGGTTTCTAAAAGGACAGGTGCATGCCCAAATCGATCATCGTGATCAGCGTCGGCGCGATCGCCGGCGCGCTGCTGCGTTGGTGGCTCGGCAACGCGCTCAATAGCCACTTCCCGACGATTCCGCCCGGTACGCTCGCCGCGAACCTGATCGGCGCGTATGTCGTCGGCATCGCGATCGCGCTATTCGCCGCGTTCCCGGCGATCGCTCCGGAGTGGCGCCTGCTCGTGATCACCGGCTTCTGCGGAGCGCTCACGACGTTCTCGACTTACTCGGCCGAGCTCGTCACGCTGCTTCAGCAAGGGCGCGCGGCATGGGCGTGCGGTGCAGCGCTCGTCCACCTCGGCGGCTCCGTCGTGATGACGTTCGCCGGCATCGGCACCGTCGCATTGCTCAAACAGTAGCGACACGGAGGCTCATATGCAGGGCTCGATCTTGCGGTTCTGATTTTCACGAGGCGCAGCGACATCGCGGCCGTTTGGTGTGGGAATGGCTGCTCGAACCCACGGTACGGTCACCCGTACACTTGATTTCGAGTCAAGCGCATTCGGCCACTCTGCCACCTCTCCGCCGCGAAGTTTACTGGCAAAGGGCAGGAGCAGCAACGCAACCGCGACGATCCGTCAGCGGTTGAGCGCGCGTCGCGCTCGACGTAAGCCGAGCCACACGGCGACGAGGCACAGCACGACGCGACAGCAAAGACGTTCGCTGCCGGCCGCGGCTCAGTTCGCCGCTGCGCGCGAGGCTCAGCGTCTCGACGCTGAACGACGAGAACGTCGTGAAGCCGCCGAGCACGCCGACGATCAGGAACGCGCGCGCGTCGCCCGCGACGAGCGCGCCGTCGCCGTCGAGCGGTAGTAGTGCCGCGAGCACGCCGATCGCGAACGAGCCCGCCACGTTCACGAACAACGTGCCGCACGGGAACGCGATGCCGCGAAGCGCGCGACGAGAGCCCGACGCAGCCGTAACGCGCGACGCTGCCGAGCGCGCCGCCGAGCGCGACCCAGACGTAGCTCATGTCGTTCTCCCGCGGCCAGCGAATCCCGGCGCCATAGTATCGAAAACGCGCGGCGAGTTATCTCTCGGCGAAGCGCGAGGCCGGAACGACGAACGACTCGGGAGCAGCCGACGCGACGACTCGGTGCGCGCCGCAGCGTCCGGGCGGCCGCGGCCGGCGCGGTTCTCGACGGCGCAAGCGCAGGCTGCGCAGCAGCGCGACGATCTCACGCGGCTCACGATCGCCGAAGCCGGCAAGCGGATCGCGGCGCGCGACACTCTCGCCGGTCGATCTCACGCGCGCGTACCTCGAGCGCATCGAGCGGCTGAACCCGCGCGTGAACGCGTACATCACGGTGACTGGCCGACGCGGCGCTCGCGCAGGCGCGCGCGCTCGAGGCCGAGCTCGCGAGCGGCAAGTCGCGCGGTCCGCTGCACGGCATCCCGATCGGCCTCAAAGACAACATCGACACGGCCGGGATCCTCACGACGGCCGCGAGCGCGGTTTACGCGGAGCGCGTGCCGACCGCCGACGCGCCCGTGCGTCACGAAGCTGCGCGACGCGGGCGCCGTGTTCCTCGGCAAGCTCAACATGCACGAGTTCGCGTACGGCGGCACGTGCGTCGATCACGCACTACGGCCCCGTGCACAATCCGTGGAACCTCGACGTCACGCCGGGCGGCTCGTCCGGCGGCTCCGCTGCGGCCGTCGCTGCGCGGCTCTGCGCGGGCGCGCTCGGCACGGACACGGCCGCGTCGATCCGCTTTCCGGCCGCGTGCTGCGGTGTCGTCGGTCTCAAAGCGACGCACGGGCTCGCGAGCATCCGGAACATCGTGCCGCTGTCGGAGATGCACGATCACGTCGGGCCGATCGCGCGCAGCGTCGAGGACTGCGCGCTGATCATGGACGCGATCTCCGGCTTCGATCCGCTCGATCCCGTGAGCATCCGCGTAGAGCGCGGCGCGCTCGCGGGCTCCACGCGCGACTCGGTCGCTAAACTCAAGATCGGCGTGCCGCGTGCGCCGTTCTTCCAGGGGCTCGATCCCGAGGTCGCGGCGGCCGTCGACCAGGCGCTCGAGCAGCTGAAGCGCATGACGGCCGGCAGCAGCGACGTCGCGCTGCCGCCGACGTCGGCTACGCGTACACCGTGCTCGGCGCGGAGACGTACGAGTATCACGCGAAGCTGCTCGCCGATCCCGCGAAGCGCGCGCTCTATTCGCCGATCACGCTGATGCGCATCGAGAGCGGCAAGGGCACGTCGGCCGACGATTACATCGCCGCACGCCGGCGAATGACGATCGCGCGCAACACGATCGCCGATCTTGTTCGACGACCGTCGACGTGCTCGTGACGCCGACGTTCATGCGCACGCCGCCGACGATCGCCGCGTCGCTCGAGGGCCCGCCCGACGAGGGCGTGATGATCCGCAACACGCTGCCGTTCGACGTGCTCGGCCTGCCGACGATCAGCGTGCCGTGCGGCTTCACGCGCGCGGGTTTGCCGATCGGCGTGCAGATCACGGGCCCGAGGCTCGGCGAAGCGCGCGTCTACGCGCTCGCGCACGCCTTCGAGCAGGCGACCGATTGGCACAAACGCGAGCCCGCGTTGGCCTGATTCGCGTAGTAGCCGCGAGCGTCGTAGGCTTTGGGCCGCGCGCGCAAAGCCCTTCCGCTATGATGGCCGCTCGCATCGGCGCGGCGCTCGGCCGGCGCTTGTGGGAGGGGGGATCGTGGCGAAGACCGAGGTCAACGTCAGCGCTGTCATCGACGCCGGCAGCCTGAACCGCTACCAGATCGGCGTCTTCTTCCTCTGCGGCCTGTTCCTGATCATGGACGGCTTCGACGTCCAGTCGATGGGCTACGTCGCGCCCGCGTTGATCACGGATTGGAAGATCTCGCGCGAGGCGCTGACGCCGATCTTCATGTCGGGGCTCTTAGGCCTCTTCATCGGCTCGATGGTGTTCGGGATGGTCGGCGACAGAATCGGTCGCCGCCGGGTGCTGCTCGGCGCGACCGTCGCTTTCTCCGCGCTCACGCTCGCGTCGGGCCTTGCGACGTCGTTCAACGAGCTCTTGGTAGTTCGCTTCTTCGCCGGCCTCGGTCTCGGCGCGATTCTGCCGAACGCGACGGCGTTGATCGGCGAGTTCAGCCCGAAGCGGATTCGGATCGCGACGATGATGATCGTCACGAACGGATTCACGGTCGGCGCGGCGCTCGGCGGCTTCCTCGCCGCGTGGCTGATACCGGAGTACGGCTGGCGCTCCGTGTGGTACGTCGGCGGTCTCGTGCCGCTCTTGCTGCTCGTGCCGATGTACCTCTGGTTGCCCGAGTCGCTCCAGTTCCTCGCGCTGCGGCGCAACGACACGCGCGAGATCGGCAAGTGGCTGAAGCGGATCGACCCCGCCGCGCAGATCGACGACACGACGCGCTTCGTCGTGCCCGAGGCGCGCGCGCCCGGCGTGCCGATCGCGCATCTCTTCGCCGAGGGGCGCGCGGCCGCCACGTCGCTGATCTGGGTCGCCAATTTCATGAACATCGTGAACGCGTATTTCGTCGCGAGCTGGCTGCCGACCGTCGTGCGCGACATGGGCTACTCGACGTCGATCGGGGTGATGACCGGCGCCACGGTGCAGGTCGGCGGCGTGATCGGCACGCTCGCGATCGCGGGCATCGTCGCGCGCGTGGGCTTCGTGCGGGTGCTCGTCGCGTGCTTCGCGGTCGAGACGGTCGCGATCGCTCTGATCGGGCAGCCCGGGCTCTCGCTCGCGCTGCTGTTCGTCGTCGCGTTTCTGACCGGGTTGGGGGATCTTCGGCGGCCAGCCGACTCTGAACTCGCTGTCCGCGACCTATTACCCGACCGACTTGCGCTCCACCGGGATCGGCGCGGCGCTCGGCGTCGGTCGCGTCGGCGCGATCATCGGCCCGTGGATCGGCGGCGCGATGCTCGGTGCGCAGTGGTCGAACGAGTCGGTGTTCTACGCGGCGGCCGTGCCCGCTGCGATCGCGACGTTGGCCTCGGCGCTACTCGCCAGGCCGATCAACGGAATCGGGGAGCCTAAGGCGGCGGTGCTCGCGCGGCACTGAGCGGCGCCGAAGCGCCGCCCAGCGCGCGTTTCTCAGTTCGCGGAAGCGATCGCGGTCGAAGCGACAGCGCTCGTCGCGAGGTCGTTGACCACGTCGATGATCGTCACGACGCCGCGGCGCAACCCGGCGGTCGCGATCTCCTCGGACGAATCCAAGATCGTCACGATTCCGCGTAGGGCCTCGCGCGTCGTCGCGACGGCCTGCTCGGAAGCGCGGACGATCGACGCGCCGCTCACTTCGCCGTCACCGGCGAACGCGAACGTCACGTGCACGTCGGCGTCGTCGGTCGCGAAGCTCTGCGCGCCGAGCGCGTGCAGCGTCAGCAGGGACGGGCCCCAACTCTCGGGCGCCTCGAGCGTGAGCTCGTCGTCGGCGACCGTGATCGAAAACGTCTCGCCGTCCGCGGCCACGTAGCGGCCCGCGAACCGATCGGTAGTCTCATCGACATCCGACCAGCGCACGGCGCCCGTGTCTGCGAGCGCGACGACCTGACGCTTCTCGACGTCCGCGCTCTGCGCGTGAGCGAGCGTGATCGAAGTGAACGACAGCGCGGCAGCGACTGCGATGCGAATGGCGGATGTCATACAAAGCTCCCTGTGAGAAAAGAAGTGCCGGACGTGTGACCTATAGCAAGACGCATGCCACGGCCGTAAAACAGCGTGGAATCGATTGTTTTTAAAGACAATTCGGCCGGAGAGTGGTCTGCGGTGCGACGCCGCGAATGGTCGAAATCGCTAACGATTGCGCGCGGTCGTCCCAGCCTAGCGACAGAGGTCAAGCTCTGACTGATCGGGCGACGATCTCTTGCACAACATTGACGTGCGCGCGAATTGCGGCGCCCGCAATCGCCAGTGTGTGCGCCTTACGGCGTGGGCTTCGTGACCATCAGCGCGAAGATCGCTAGCACCGCGCAGAACGCGGGCACGCCGAGCCAGAACCAGATCCGCGCGAGCTGCCAGTATCTTTCGCCGAGCGGCGAGCCACGCTCGAAGGCCTCACGTGCGAGATCGCGCATCCGAATCTGCAACCAGACGACCGGGATCCAGCACGCGCCCGCAAACACGTAGAGCACGATCGCGTGCGCGACCCAACCGGACGAGAGCTGGAACCCCAACACGCGGGCGAGTAGCACGCCGGTGATCGGCTGCACGACGACGGCCGGTGTTGTGAAGACCCAGTCGGCCCAGACGACGCGCTCGGCGACGATACGGATCGCCTGCACGCTCCCGCTACGATCGGTGATCCACTTGAAGAACGCGATACCGAGTCCCGTGCCGAACAGGATCGTCGCGCTCACGATGTGCGCGGTTTTGAGCCAGAAATACGTGTTCACGGCGCGACCACCGTGACGTCGAGGCCGGCCAGCGATTCCAAGTATTCCTCGACCGATAGCACGCCGACGCACGGCCTCGCGCCGACCGGAAGGCGTTCGCCGCGCGCGAGCTTGCGCGCGAGCGCGATCGCGGCGCCGCACGGGATGCTCGGTCCGTGATTGCGCGCCGCGAGCAGATGCCACGTGAGCGCGAGCGGCGCGCCCGCTGTGTCCGTGCCCTCGAGCGCGACGAACATGCCGCCGCGATCGCTGATCGCCGGTTCGAGGACGCGCGATAACGTCTGGAGCGGCGACGCGAACGGTGCCGCGCTGCGCAAGAAGCCGGCGCGGACGAGCCGTGCCAGCGCTGTTACGACGAAGTGGCCGGCAGCGCTCGCGAAGCCCGCGTGAAACGATACGCTGCGCACGGACGGGTAGTGCAACGGCAGCACCTCGAGATCGGGCACGTCGCACGCCCCGAGCCAGCGTAGCCCGAGCGGCGCGGGGAAACGGTGGCGCTGCGAGCCGAGCCACCCGAAGGCGGTCACCCATTCGCGGTTCTCGAGCCTCGTGAACGGCTTGCCGGCGTAGCCGAATATTCCTTTCACGGTCGCGAGACCGGGTGTGCGCGCGCCGGAGCTGATGCCGATCCGGATGCTCGCGAGCTCGCCGAATCGCGGCGAGTAGCGGGCGACTACGGCGCTCGACAATGCCGGCACCGAGCTCGCGCCGCTGATGACGCTCACGCTGCGCTGCCGCGCGTCGGCGTCGAGCTCCGCTATGCCCGCGACGAAGCGCCTTCCGTCCGCGAGGTCGACATAGTGACAGCCTGCCTCAATCGCGGCGCGCGGCACATCGTACGCTTGGCCTTGGAACGGCCCGGCGGTGTGTATTACGAGCTGCACCCCGAGCGCAGCGAGCCGGTCCGCGAGGTCGGCGCGGCGCGCGTCGACGCCGAAACCTCGGGCCGGGCCGAGTCCGAGCTTCTGTCCCATCGCCGCAGCTCGGGCGGCGTCGCGTCCGCCGATCAGCAGGCGGATCCTAGTGTCGGATGCGAGCGCGGCGGCGATTCGCGCGCCGAAGAACCCGTAGCCGCCGAGCACAAGGACGGTCAGCAAGGGCGAGGCGCTATTTAGGGTGGAAGCGTTTACCGAGGCCCTGCCAGTGCAGGTAGTAGTCGCGCTCGCGCAGCTCGGTCTCCATCGCGAACGCCGTCGGGCGGATCACGAGCTGAGTCTCGAGCACGATCGTCATCGTGTTCTCGAGATACTGCGGATCTTCGCTCGCCGCGGAGCCGCGCTCGAACGACTCGGAGTCCGGTCCGTGCCCGGCCATGCAGTTGTGCAAGCTCGCGCAGCCGGGCGCGAACGCGTCGCCCTTGCCGATGTAGCGGCCCTTCACGAGGCCGACGAACTCGCTCGCCACGTTGCGATGAAACGGCGGTGGACGGAACGTATTGCGCGCGACGGTCCAGCGATCGCCGATCAGCGCGAACTCGATGTTCGCCGTGCCCGGGATCGCCGACGGCGCCGCGAGCACGCAGTAGATCGACGGGTCCGGATGGTCGTAGCTGACCGTGTTCATCGCGTTGAAGCGCGCGAGGTCGTACTTGTACGGCGCGTAGGTGCCGTGCCACGCGACGATATCGAGCGGCGAGTGATCGATCTCGGCCTCCCAGAGCCCGCCCTGGAATTTCGCCATCAATCGAAAGTCGCCGTCGCGCTCCTCGTAAGCTGCGACCGGCGACAAGAAGTCGCGCGAGTTCGCGAGACCGTTCGTCCCGATCGGGCCGAGCTCGGGCAGGCGAAAGTGCGGGCCGTAGTTCTCGCAGACGTAGCCGCGCGCCTCGCTGCCTTCGAGCTCGACGCGGAATTTTACGCCGCGCGGCACGACGCAAATCTCGCCGGGCGCTACGTGCAGGACACCGAGCTCTGTGCGCACGAGCAGCGCGCCGAGCTGCGGCGCGATCAGCAGCTCGCCGTCCGCGTCGTAGAAGAAGCGATCCGTCATCGACGCGTTGGCGGCGTACATGTGCATCGCGGCGCCGAGCTGTAGCGCGGGATCGCCGTTGCCGCCGAACGTGACGAGGCCCTGCAAGAAATCCGTCCGCGCTTTCGGGATCGGCAACGGCCGCCACCGCATCTGGTTCGGCGTGCGGCGGAACCTCGGTGAACGGCGCGCTGCGCAGCTGCCCCGAGTCGATCGGCCGAAACGGCTTGTGCACGGCGGAGGGACGGATCCGGTACGTCCACGTGCGTCGGCTCTGCGCGCGCGGCGCCGTGAACGGCGTGCCGTTGATCTCCTCGGTATAGAGGCCGAACGGCGTGCTTCTGGGGATTGCTCTGTCCGACCGGCAGCGCGCCGGCGAGGGCCTCGGTCGCGAAGTCGTTCCCGAAGCCGATCTGGTAGCGCAGCGCGTCGACGGACATGGGGCGCGAACCTAGCATGTCGGCTCGGACGCTCGCAAACGCGCGCCGTGCGGCGACGGACGCCGGCCTCGTACGCGGCGCTAGCTCTTGTCGCGCGCCGCGCCGGAGTAAACTGACACGGCGTCGGATTACTCGGGAGAATTCTGTTGAAAGCGGTCCGAGTGCACGAGTGCGGCGGTCCTGAGGCGCTGCGCTACGAGGAGGTCGCGACGCCGACGCCGGGCCGCGGCGAAGCGCTCGTGAAGATCGCCGCGAGCGGCGTCAATTTCATCGACGTGCAGCAGCGCGCGGGCCGCTACAAGCCGCCCGACGTTCCCGTTCACGCTCGGCTCGGAAGGCGCGGGCACCGTGGCCGAGGTCGGGCCCGACGTGCACGACGTGCGCGTCGGCGACCGCGTCGCGTACACGATGATCGTCGGCACGTACGCGGAGTACGCGGTCGTGCCGCGCGGACCGGCTCGTGAACGTGCCCGCGCGACGTCACGTTCGAGTCTGGCGGCCGCGGTCATGCTGCAGGGCACGACCGCGCACTACCTCACGCACAGCACGTTCCCGATCAAGCCGGGCGACACCGCGCTCGTGCACGCGGCGGCCGGCGGCGCGGGGCAGCTCGTGACGCAGATTGCGCGGCTGCGCGGCGCGACGGTCTACGGCACGGTCGGCAGCCCTGGGAAAGCCGAGCTCGCGCGCGAGGCCGGCGCGGCCGCGACGATCGACTACACGCGCCAAGACTTCGAGGCCGAGATCAAGAAGCTCACGAACGGGCGCGGCGTCGACGTCGTCTACGACTCGGTCGGCAAGGACACGTTCGAGAAGAGTCTCAACTGCCTGCGGCCCCGCGGCATGCTCGCGCTGTTCGGCTTCTCGAGCGGTCCGGTCGCGCCGTTCGATCCTGCCGTGCTCGGCGCGAAGGGCTCGCTGTTCCTCACGCGCCCCGGCCTGAACCAATACATTGCGACGCGCGAAGAGCTCGTGCAGCGCACGAGCGATTTGTTCGCGTGGCTCGCGCTCGGCGCGCTGCGGCCGCGGATCGACCGCGTGCTGCCGCTCGCGGAGGCAGCGAACGCGCACCGCGAGCTCGAGGCGCGACGCACCGCCGGCAAGATTCTGCTCGTGCCGTAGGCGGAACGCGGTCTTGGCACGCAAGCCCCGGAGCCCGAACGGCGGCCGCGATCGGATGCCGCCGCTGCGCGACGCCGAGCTCAGCGCGGCGCAGCGCGCGGCCGCAGCGGAGCTCGCCGCGGGGCCGCGCGGCGGAGTCGTCGGCCCGTTCATCGCCGCGTTGCGCAGCCCCGAGCTCATGACTCGGCTGCAGCGGCTCGGCGAATACCTGCGCTACCGCAACGCGCTCGGGCCGCGGCTCACGGAGCTCGCGATATTGATGACTGCGCGCGCGTGGTCGCAGCCGTTCGAGTGGGCGCTGCACGTCGACGAGGCCGAGGCGCGCGGCATCGCGCGCGCGACGATCGCAGCGATCGCGCGGCACCGGAAGCCCGCGCGGATGCCGGCGGATGAGGCGATCGTGTACGACTACCTCGGCGAGCTGCACGCGAAGCAATCCGTGAGCGACGCGACTTACGCGCGCGCGGTCGCGGCGTTCGGCGAAGCGGGCGTCGTCGATCTCACGGCGGTCGCGGGCTACTACACGACACTCGCGATGATCCTGAACGTCGCGCGCACGCCGGTACCGCCGGGCGAGCGTTCGCCGTTGGCGGAGCTGCTCGAGAAGCCTAAGGCGTCGCGTGCTCGACGAAGGCCTGCGGCGGGGCCTCGCCCCACTGGGCGCTGAGCCCGGTTTCGATCGGGTGCAGCCCGAAGGCGCTGTGCGCGTTCAGCACGTCGGTGTCGGTCCAGTGCTCGTGCACGCGCCGCCACGGATCTTCCCAGTAGTCGAAGATCTGGCTGCCGAGCAAATGCCTGCCGACGCCCCAGACGTGTCGGTAGCCGGCCGCGCGCAGGCGCTCATGCCCGACCATGACGTCGTCGAAGCTCTGCACCTCGAACGAGAGGTGATTGAGCCCGACGTTCGGCGACTCGAAGCAGAGCAGCGTGTGATGGTCGACGAACGTGTCGCCGCGGTCGCAGCGGTTGAACGATGCGACGACGTTCTCGGTCGTGCCGACGTACACCTCGTCCGACGGTAGGAAGCCGAACATCTCTCGGTACCAGCGAATCTTTTCTGGCGCGTTGCGCGTCATCAGCACCGCGTGCGCGATTCGCTTCACCTGCGACGCGCGGCGCTCGACGCGCAGCAGATCGCCCGCGCGCCGCAGCTTGTGCGTACCCGTGTTGATGACTTGCTCCGCGACCGGCAGCGGCGCGAGCGCGCGCATACCGTGGACGACTTCGATCTGATACCCGTTCGGATCCGCGATCCGCACGCGCAGTCCGCCGCCGGGCTCGTCGAGATGCTCCACGCCGGTTGCGCCCGGCGCTTTCGCGAAGAGGCGCACCTCGTCCTCGCTCGCAACGGAGAACGCGAGACCGACGAATTTCGGCGACCCGAGATGTGTGACGTGGATGTGATGCGGCGCGTCGGTGCCGCGCATGTAGAGCGCATCGCGCGTGCGCTCCGCTTTGACCATGCCGAAGTCCGTGAGGAAGCGCTCGGCGTCGTCGAGGCTCGGCGATTGCAGTCGCGCGTACGCGAGATCGGTCACCTTCACGATCGGCATCTTGCACCCCCAACGCTGACGGCCAACCCTACCGGGGTCGAGGCCGTCGGCTCAAGGTGTAGATGGCATTTTCGCTCGCGTCGAGCGGCTGCGCGGTCCTCGACGGCGGCCGGAATGATAGGATCGCGGCTTCTGACGGGAGCTCCAATGACCAAAGAGATCTTCCGCGGCGCTCCGGCGCTGCTGCTCGCGCTTGCGCTGTGCTCGCCGGCCGCGGCGCAGCTCGCGAACAAGGACGCGCGGATCATCGCGGGCCACTATCACTTGAACGCGTCAAACATCGACGCACACATGAAGTTCTGGGTCGACACGCTCGGCGGGAAGCCGATGAAGTTCGGACCGCAGCAGGTCGACGTGGTCGAGTTCCCCGGCATCTTCATCTTCTTGCGCAAGCAAGCGCCGACGGGGCCGACGCGCGGCACGACGTTCGACCACATCGGCTTCGCGGTGCCGAACGTCGCCGAGGTCGCCGCGCGCGCGGTCGCGAACGGCTTCCAACGGACCGTCGGCCGCGAGCCGGGGCCGGGCCAGACTGCGGCGCCGCCAACGGCCGGCAACTACGGCATGTTCGAGTACCTGATCGGCCCCGACGGCGTGAAGGTCGAGCTCGTGACGAACAGCGACGCGAACGCGCCGCCGATCAAGCATCACCACCTGCACTTCGTTAACAAGCAGTACGTCGAGATGGGGCAGTGGTACATGAAGGCGTTCAACGCGACGGAGCGGCCCGGGAAGACGGACTTCTTCTTCGGCGCCGATCTGCCCGGCGTCGGTTACATGCTGAACTTCTTCAGCTGGCTACCGAACGAGCCGCTCGTGGGCACGACCGGCCGCGCGGTCGATCACGTCGGCTTCGAGGTGCGCAACCTCGAGGCGTTCTGCAAGGAGCTGCAGTCGAAGGGCATCGAGCTCGTCGTGCCGTATCGCTACTCGACGGAGCTCAAGCTCGGGATCGCAGAGGTGCGCGATCCGTGGGGCACGCTGATCGAGCTCAACGAAGGGCTGCGCGACCTGCCTTAGGCTTGAGGCCGCGCAGCCCCCGGGGAGACCCAGTGAGTTGCCTCAAAGGCCGAAGCTGAGCGATCGCTCAGAGTCGATCTGCTGTACACCTCTCAAAAGCTGACGGACACCCCGAACACGTAGCGACGGCCGCGCATGTCGCTGTTTGGATCGACGCCTAGGCCGGTGCCGGAGTTGAACGTGTCCGTGAACGCCGCGGCGAGGTACGCCTGGGGACCTTTGTCGAACAGATTGTTGATGGTGCCGAACACGTCGATGCGGTAGCTGCGCATCCCGAATCGGTAGCCGACGCGCGCGTCCACCAGGTACTCATCCTCCAGTGTGTTGTCGGCAACGTCCCACTGCTTGCTCGTGCCGTGGAAATTCCAATTGGGATTGATCAGCTGTTGGCCCGTGTAACGCGTAATCAAGTCGATGGATAGCGGCCCCTTTCGGAAGCCGGCGATGAGCGTGCCCGTCCACTCAGGGAACGTGTAACGGCCCTGAACCTCGGTCTTGACGCCCGCGCTGGTGATGTTGGAACGCTCGTCGAGATGGCTCGTCAGCAGCCGCACGTTGATGTCGCTGCCGCTGAACCAGTTGACGTGCGTGTTGTAGTCGATTTCGACGTCCACGCCCTGAGCCAAGACCGAGTTCTGGTTGTAGTAGGGGACGCCGACGAGAGAGATGTAGTTGATCGCGGGGTTCTGCGTGCTCGGCGGACCGCCGCGCGTGATGAGGTTGCAGAGGTCGATGTCATTGTCGGCATAGCAGCCGGTCACGACGTTCGCGGCCGTGGTCTGGTTGATGTTGTCGGTGACGTTGATGTCGTAGTGGTCGACCGACGCGCTCACGCCAGGCGCCCAACCCGGCTGGTAGACGAAGCCGTAGACCTTCGTCTTTGCGCTCTCCGGGCGGATGTCCGGGCTTCCGTTCGAGAACGTCGTGATGCCGTAGGAGAAGCCGCCGAGCGCCGGGTCCGAAATCGTCGCGACACCGCCCGTGCGGTCATACTTCTCGCCCATCGTTGCGGCGCGGACGTCTTGAGAGACCGTCGTGCGGAAGCGCAGATGATCGGTGACCGTCCAATCGAGACCGCCCTTCCACGAATCAGCTCCGCCCGAGCCCGAGTAGTCCGCGTAGCGGTACGCATAGTCGAAATTCATCTGCTTGACGATC
This sequence comes from uncultured Gammaproteobacteria bacterium, assembly GCA_963841645.1. Lineage (GTDB taxonomy): Bacteria > Pseudomonadota > Gammaproteobacteria > Steroidobacterales > Rariloculaceae > FEN-1219. The sequence goes on from CAWJDS010000003.1 coordinate 41,354, forward strand.
TTTTTCCCGGACACGAGCGGCAAGAGGAATTCAGCGAACGCTTCGTCGACGCTCTGTGAGCCGCGAGCGAACGGGACGTTGGAGAATTGGATTTCCACGCTGTTGCCGGACGCCGCGTTGCCGCCGGGGACGCCGCGAATTCCTTGCGCCGCGTTGTTGGCCATGACCGGCCGGTACCTCGGGTCGGCGTTGATGTTGCCGCCGGGTCCGACTTCGACCACCTGGGTGAACGATTCCCTACGCGAGCCGATACCCGCAGCCATGGTGATCGGACCCGCCCAACCGTCAGCGAGCTTGCCGTCGGCCGACACCTCCCAGACGTCCTGGTTGATGTCGATGACTCTGCGCTTGTCCCCGCCGCTGATGTAGTCGTAAGGCATGGACTCCGTCGCCGACAGGAAGCCGTCGGCGTGCATCGCCACGCCCGGCTCGAAGCCCGTCACCCAGTCGACGGCCGCGCTCGACGCCCGACCACGGCCGAACAAGTTGATCGGCACGCAGTCGGGATAGAGCGCGCCGTTCGTGACCTTCGTGACGTTGCAGACTGGTTGACCATTCGCGCCGACGACGGCGTCCGCCGCGAGGTAGACGCGGTCGAGCCGTATGCCGCCTTTCTGAATCGCGTCCACGTTGGTCTTGCCGGTCTGGTAATAGCCCTTGACCAGCCATCCGCCCTTGAGCTCGTAGTTGAAGCCGGCTGTATAGGAATCCGTCGTCGTGTCCTGAGTCGTTGCGGCGCGGCTAGCGATGTCTTCGGGCGCGCCGATGCGGCTGAAGGGAACCGACGCGACGTTGTTGGCCGTCATTGCCTGCTGGATCGCCGCCGGCAGGAAAGGATTGCCGCTGAAGATCGTGAAATTCCTGTCGAACGCCGCACCGGGCTCCGGGTTCGGGAACAGGCCGCCGAAATTCAGCTGCGTGAAGTCGGCCTTGCCGTGCATGAACTGACCGAAAACGCTGAGCTGATCGTTGAAGTCGTGCTTGACGTAGGCGAACGCGTTCTCGCGGCCCGAATCCGGCGTGATGTTGTACGTCTGCAGACCGCTCTCATGACCGGAGCCGCCGTTCGTCGTGGAGCACCCCGAGCTATTGCAGGGGTTCCCGAGCACGAACGGCGAAGGCTGACCGCTCGAGTTCAAGATCTGAGGCCCTCCCGCCGCGGTCGGCAGATAGAAGATGCCGTCGATGTCGAAGCCGCGCGCGCGCACGTCGTTGAACGGGAGCAAGGCGGGGTTGTCCCTGGAGCTGCCGGCGCCGGCGGCCGGGTTGGGCAGCAAGCCAGTGGCCTTGTACCAGTCGTAGTGCGGCACGTCCGTGTTCCAGATCGGATCTTGCCGCTCCTTCTCCGCGTTGAGCAGGATGTGGGTCTTCTTCTGCTCGCCCACGGAGAACCCCCCGCCGACGGAGATCTTGTAATTCGAGTTGTCCCCCTGCTCGTTCTGGCCCATTTGCGCGTTGGCTTTGAGGCCCTCGAGTTTGGTATCGAGCACGAAGTTCACGACACCTGCGACTGCATCGGTGCCATAGGCGGCCGATGCGCCGCCGGTCACGGTTTCCACTCGCGAGACGAGGTTCTCCGGAAACAGATTGATGTCTGGGCCGCCGAAGATCGTCGACTCGACGACGCGCCGGCCATCCAGCAATTGCAGGGTGCGATTGCTCTGCAGACCTCGCAAGTTCAGGCTGCCGGCGCCCGTGCTGGTGAAGAACGGAGAGGGCGTCTGGGTCGTCGCGGAGCCATAGAACTGCGGCAGCTCCGCGAGGCCCTCGATAAGGTTCGTGGGGGCCATCACCGCGATCTGCGCCGGCGTCACCACGGTGACCGGATTCGGGCTCTCCATGCCGGTCGTCTGCCGGATTCGAGATCCCGTGACGACGATCTCCTCTCCTGGCGTTGTCGGCTGAGCGTCAGGAGACTGTGCGTAGATTCCATGTGCGCTTGCAATCGCGAGTGCAAGAGCGGACCAACGCAGACTGCGGCTCGGCGCCTTCATCAGGCAAGCCGAAACCTCACGCGCCATCGTGATGCTCATTCGTGATCTCCCCAAGACGTTTATAGATATTCTTCGACGCCCCGACGGCAGAATACAGAATCGTGATTCTGAGTCAAGACCGGCCGAGCGCGGCGCCGCGACGCGCTATCTCGCCTCAAACTTCGGTTTGTGCGAAGGTGTGGCCATGAGCGCAGCCGAGCTGACGACTGCTTCCAGTCGGAGGATCAGACAGAAACGCAGTCAGAAGACCTACGACGCGTTGATCTCGACGGCGTTCAAGTTGCTCGAGCAACGCGAGTTCGACGAGATCTCGATCGCGGATCTCGCGCAAAAGGCGGGGTACTCGGTCGGCGCCTTCTATGCCCGCTTCGAGAGCAAGGATGAGCTATTCGACGCGATGCTCGGCGAGCACATCGACAATCGCCGGCAGACGCGCGCGCGCCAGTTCGCGACGGCATCCGACTCGGCTCTGATCCGTGTCGTGCTCGAGGACACCATTCGATACTACTGGTCGCGTCGCCGTTTCTGGCGCGCGGCGTTGTTCCGGAGCATTCGCGACGAAGACTTCTGGGCGCCGATTCGAAAGCTCAGCTACGAGCTCGCGGACGCGCTCGTCGCGCGGATCAGCGAGCGCGCGCAGCGGCCGTTGACCGAGGAAGAGGAGACGAATGTGCGCTTCGCGGTGCAAGTCACGCTCGGCACCGTGAACAACGCGATCATCAACCGGCCGGGCCCAATATTCCTCGGCCACGCCTTGTTCGTCGAGAACCTGATTCGTGCTTTCCGCGTCGTCTCGGGCTACGACGAGCTGATCGCGGGCGGCGCTAGGCCGAAGGGCACGCGGCGTCAGAAGGCGCGGTAGCGCATCGCGCCCCCGATCGGGAACGTCTCCGGCAGCGACTTCCCTTGCGCGCGGACGGCGGCCGGCCAGTCTCGCAAATGGCTCTCGGCGTCGCCGATCGCGAGCACCTCGCCTTGTGGGCCGAGATGGATCATCGCGCCATAGACGACGAACACGACGTCGGTCTCCTCGCGCGCGTGGTCGGCGACTTTCAGCGTGTGCGTGCTGCCCGGCGGCTCGAAGAGATACGAGCCCGCTCGGCTCGGCGGAATGTCCGAGTGCTCTAGATAGGACCATTCGCCCGCGAGCGTGAACGCGTGCACTTCGCCGGTATGCTTGTGCGGCGGCAGCAAGATTCCGGGCGCAAATCGAATCCGTACGGCGAAACGCGCGCCTTCGATGTCGGCCATCAACAGCTTGAGCCGCACGCCCGGCGTATTCGCCCAATCGTCCGCGAACGGCAGGTCATCGGTGGCCGAGTGGAACGCCTCCGGCATCGCGATCATTCGCAGTGCCCCCTTGGTCTAGCCGAAGAAGCCGATCAAGCGCGCCATCATCGCGGCGCAGAGCATGATGACGAAGAGCAGCGTGAGCTCGACATGCACGACCATCCGCAAGCGTCGCCGAACCGACGCGGCGAGCGCCGGAGCTCGTCCCGCGCGCAGCGCGCCTCGCCAGCCCAAGATACTGGAGCGTCGGGTAGATCGAGAGGAGCCCGACGATCAGGAACAGGCTGATCTTCACGAGAAACGGGACGCTATGAAAGTAATACGCGGGGCCTTTTTCCGTGTAGAGCACGCGGCCGAAACCGACGATCAGCAGCACGGCCGCGGCGATGCCGTAAGCCGCGTCCATGCGCAGGATGCTTCGCGCGCTCGTCGGAGTGAGCTCGCCGCCGAGCATCACGAGCTCCGCCGTGAGCACGCCGACGATCACGAACGCGGCCGCATGATGCAGGAACGCGAGCGTGACGACGGAGCCCACGCTCAAGCCGTGACGAGCGAGAGGTGCGGCGGCGCGGCGCCCGTGCCGAGCGACTCGGTTGCCGCCGGGCGGCGCGGCGCGGCGGCCGCGGCCTCACCGCCGAGTGCGCGGCGCAGAATCGCGAGCAGCTCGCGCAGCGTGCCGCCGACGAGAGCGATTTCGGCGTCCTGACGCGCGAGCGCGTCCTCGTTGCCTTCGGCTAGCGCGTCTTGTCCCAGCAGCTCGAGCTTCGTGACGACGCCGCGCGCGTCGAGCACGGCGCGAGCCGTGCTGCCGAGCTCGAAGCCGAGATGCGTGAGCTCCATGTCGTCCTTGAGGCAGCGCTGCACCGTCGCGTGCGCGAGGTCGACGTTCTGCCAGCGCACGGTGCCATGCTCGTCGCGCAGCTCGCGGAGCCGGCATTCGCGCGCGAGCACGAGCTCCCGCGGGCCGTCGCCCGTGAACACGCGCGTCAGGAGCTCGCCATATGGCCGGGCGAGCTCGAGCGGCTTCGCATCGAGGTTGCCGAGCGCGGTGCGCAGGTGCTCGACGACTCGATCCGCGCGCGACACCGAGCCGGAGCCGACCGCAAGCACGCGCTCGGACAGGATGAACAACGCCGTCGTGCGCTCCGAGCGCACGAGCGTCTTCGGCAGCAGCTCGTCGCGCATCTGCTCCTTGAGCTGGCGCTTCGTGCGCCGGCCGGGCTCTTCCTGCATCCGCGCGCGGTACTCGTCGAGCCGCGCCTCGAGAGCTTCGTTCAGCGCGCCCGCGGGCAACACGCGAACTTGGCTGCGGAGGCGCATGAGGTCCGTGCCTGCGACGCGTCGTGCGAAGAGCTCGGGCTGCATGGCGACGGGAGGCTCGAAGCCCGAGCTACGCTCGACGTAGGGGCCGCATGGTTTGAACGTGGCCTTCGCGAGCTTGTCCGAGAGCTCTTGCTCAGAGGACGGCCAGTCGGTGCCGAGCGAATAGAAACGTACGCTGCGCAGCATGAGTCGGTCCGGGGAAGTGGAGGCGCAGTATCCGAATTCCGGCGCCCTGTGTCACGACTTGCAAATGGACACGCGATCCGCTCAGGGCGAATCGATCGCGCGCGGCGTTAGACGAGGTTCAGTCCCGCGAGCTTGAGCCCGTCGAGCAGGGCGGCGAGCAGCGTCGGGTCGAGGTTCCACTTCGCGATCTGCGCGCGCCCGGTGCTCTCGAAATCGGGATAGAGCTCGAGTAGCCGCGCCTTCTCGCGCTTTGCGATGTCGACCCGCCCAGCGAGCGCGGCCGACGCAGTGACCGTCATCGACGTGACGAACCAGTTCGGCGCGTCGCTGCGCAGCGACCAGTCGAGCGCCTGCTGGTAGTCCCGAGTCTCCAAGTAGCGGAAGGCATAGCCGACGTACGCCCAGCCCGGCACGTTGGTCGTGAGCGGCATCGCGTCGTCGAGCATCGGCGCACCACGCTGCCAGTCGCCCGATTCGATCAACAGGTATCCGAGCAGCAGCGCTACGGCGGGGTGCAGCGGCTTCATCGAGAGGCTGCGCTCGACGGCCGCATCGAATGCGTGCCGGTCGCCGCCCGGGAGCCGGATTCCGGCGAGCGTGACCGCCGCCACGCGGCCCGAGCCGTCGATGTCGAGCGATGTTCGGACCGCCTCGAGTGCTCGGTCGAGCGGGGGCGCGCGATCCGGTTCGGGCGAGTAGCCGTACAGATGCTCGTGCAAGTAAAGAACGCCGAGCGCTGACCACGCGGGCGCAAAGCGCGGCTCGCCTTTCACGGCGCGTTGCAGGCAGTGCAAGCTGTCCGCGTGACCCATCGGGTCGAAGAAGCGCGTGTATTCGTAGAACCGTAGCAGGCACTCGTATGGGTCGAGGTCTTGCGGCGGTCTGCCGGCCGTGCGCGCGATCTCGTGTCCGTAGACGGGACCGAACGGCGACGAGAGGATTTGCGCCGTCATCGCGCCGATTCGGTCCTCGACCGCGATCGTATCGGCGTGCTCGACGTGCTCGTCGAACGCTCGGCTCCAGAGCTGAGTGCCGACCTCGGTGTCGACGAGCCGCAGCGTGAAGCGCACAGCGCCGTTCGCCGCGCGAACACTGCCCGTCAAGACGTAACCCGCGTCGAACTCCTTGCGCAGAGCGAAGAGATCGGCCGACTCGAGCACACGGCTCGTCGTGCTCGCGGTCGCGAAGATGTTGAACGCGACGAGCGCGCGGATGATCTCCTCGGTCGTGCCGGCCGCGACCGCGTCGAGCGAGGCATCGCCGCTCAAGTTCTCGAGCGGCAGCACGAGCAGCCTCGGCCCAAGCGCCGACACGGGCCCCGAGTGCGCACGCGCCGGCGAAGCCTCCGCTCTTGTCCCGGGCGCCGGCGGCGCGCCGCGGTACCAGGCGAACAACGCGACCAGCACCGCGACGGTCGCGACGATGCCGCCGAGTACGGCGCCGCGCAGCAGGAGTTTACGTTTCGTCCGCCGCACTTTCGACGCGCTCGGTAGCGTCGGCGCCGTGGAAACGGCGGGCATCGAAGTGAACGTCGGCGCGTAGCCGTTCTTCGGCAGGGCGATGCGGACCGTGTCGTCACTGCCTTCGGCGTGGTAGTACTCGATCAGCCGGCGACGCAGCCGTCCCGCCTCGACGCGCACGAGCGGATCGGTTTGCGCGTCGAACTCGGGCGGCTTGCCGAATACCTCGATCGCGATCGCATAGCCCTTGAGCCGATCGGCGCGGCCCTGGAGGGTTTCCTCGACGACGAACCTCAGGAACTCGGTCGACCGCCCGGCCTGTGCGAACACGGTGCTGCCGAGCACTCGCGCGAGCCCGGCCCTGACCTCCGCCGCGCTCGGGGGCGAGGCCGTCGTAGCGTTTGGCTCGCTGTTTGGCATGGGTTGTTGGAAGGGCTTGCCGCAGTGTAGGCAATCTTCCTTCCATCGGTAAGAGCAAGTCGCCAGCCGTTTAGCCAGACTCAGCGCTGGCGCTCCTCCGGAGCAAGCCCATGGCCCCGAGCACGAGCGCGGCCAGCACCGCGAGCGCCGTCAGGCCGGCGCCCGTCGAGAACGTGGCGGCCGCGCCCGCTCGGTCCCAGACGACGCCGGCGAGCGCGCTCGCCGCGAGCAGTGCGATGCCCGATACCAGGTTGAACACGCCGAAGGCCGTGCCGCGCTGCTCGGGACGCGCTGCGTCGGCGACCAGCGCCGCGAACAGCCCCTGCGTGAAACCCATGTGCAAACCCCAGAGCACGACGCCGACGAGCGCGGACTGCACCGTCGTGCTCGCGGCGAGCACGAGATCCGCGCCGATCAACAGCGCCGCGCCGACGCCGACCACGGACCAGCGGTTCGCGCGGTCCGACAGCCAGCCGGCCGGATAGGCGCAGCCCGCGTAGGCGACGTTCATGAACACGAGCACGAGCGGCACGTACGCAGCCGACAAGCCGACGGCGGAGATCTTGAGGATCAAGAACGCCTCGCTGAAGCGAGCGAGAGTGAACAGCGCCGCGACGACCACGAGCGCCCAGTAGGCGCCGCCGAGCTTGGCCGCAGCGCGCAGCGGCGAGCGCGCGGCAGCCGGATGCGGACTTCGTCCGGCTCGGAGACGAACAGCACCAACACCGCGACGCACGCAACGGCAGGAATCACGGCGAGCCAGAACACCGTGCGGAACGATCCGCCCGTGAGACTCATCGTGGCGATCGCGAGCAGCGGTCCCGCGAATGCGCCGACGGTGTCGAGCGTCTGTCGCAAGCCGAAGCTCGCGCCGCGCAGCGCGCGCGGCGTGAGGTCCGCGAGCAGCGCGTCGCGCGGCGCGCCGCGGATGCCTTTGCCGATCCGATCCGCGAGCCGCGCGCCGACGACCCAGCCCACGCTCGGCGCGAGCGCGAACAGCGGTTTCGTGAGCGCCGCGAGCCCGTAACCGAGCACGACGAGCTGCTTGCGCTTGCCGAGCCGGTCGCTCAGCACGCCCGAGAACACCTTCGTGATCGACGCGGTCGCCTCGGCGAGCCCTTCGAGCAAGCCGACCGCCGCGACGCTCGCGCCGAGCACGCTCACGAGGAACACGGGCAAGAGCGCGTGGATCATCTCGGACGAGGTGTCCATCAGCAGGCTCACGAAGCCGAGCGCCCAGACGCCGCGCGGAATCGCGCTCAAGGACGCTCGCGGCGGCGAATCGGATTGCGTCGTCACGTTTGCACCTCGGCGCGACGTCTCGCTAGAGTCCGTCACTCGACGAACGAGGAGACAGGCGATGGCGGACCAGCTCGTTTTCTATCACAACCCGATGTCGCGCAGCCGAATCGTGCGCTGCGCGCAGCGCACGGCGTTCAAGCGCGCGAACGGCTGAGCGATGAACGCCGCGGCTGGCGCCCTCGAGCGCATCGCGGCGGTTGTCGGACCGGCCGGCGTCGTGGCGAGCTCGTGCTCGGCCTCGAGCTCGCGTCCGCGGACGAGACGGCCGAGTTGCGCAGCGGATCCTTGCCGCGGGCCTCGAGGCGGGCGAGATCGACGACGGCGCGCTCGCCGAGTCCGGGTCACAGCGCGCCGACTTCTGGCGCTTGCGCGAGCGCGTGCCGGAGGCCGAGCGCCGCGAGGGAGGTGCGCTGAAGCACGACGTCGCGGTGCGCATCGCACGGCTCGCCGATTTCCTCGAGCGTGCCGAGCCGGCGCTGCGCGCGATCGTGCCGCACCGAGTGTCCGTGTTCGGACACATCGGCGACGGCAATCTGCACTTCAATCTGCTACCGCCGGTGGGGCAGAGTCTCGACGCCATGCGCGCGAGCGCGGGCGAGCGGCTCACGGCGTGCGTGCACGACGTCGCGGCCGCACTGGGCGGCAGCTTCAGCGCCGAGCACGGCGTCGGCGCGCTCAAGGTCGGCGAGCTCGAGCGCTACGAGCCGCCGACGGCGCTCGCGCTGATGCGCACGCTGAAACGCGCGCTCGATCCCGACGGCATCATGAATCCGGGCAAGGTGCTGCGCGCGGACTGGGGGTTGTCAGCAGGCAGTCGGCGCGTTCGGGTCGTCGACGCACGCGCCGTATTCGATCTCGACGGTCGCGTGCGTGATCCGGAAGTGCTCCGCGAGCATCCGCTTGATGTCGCGCACGGCGTCGGTCGCCTTCGTGTTCTCGGAGACGTTCGCGTGCAGCGTGACCATCGGCCGCTCCTCGCTGATCGACCACGCGTGCACGTGATGGACGTCGAGCACGTACGGCAGAGCGGCGCGGAGGTCTTCCTTCACGGCTCGCGCGTCGAAGCCCGGCGGCGAGCCTTCGAGCAGGATGTGGCCGCTGTCCGCGACCACGCGCCAGGCAGAGCGCAGGATGATCAGCGCGACGAGGATCGAGAGCAGCGGATCGATCGGCATCCAACGGGTCGCGAGGATCACGAGCGCCGCGACGACGGCCGCAACCGAGCCGAGCAGGTCGCCGATCACGTGCAGCACGGCCGCGCGGATGTTGAGGTTGTGCGCGTCACCGGTCCGTCAAGATAAAGAACGAGACGATATTGACGATGAGCCCGGCGGCTGCAACGGAGAGCATCAGCCCGCCGGTCACCTGAACCGGCGCCGAGATCCGGTGCGCGGCCTCGAGCACGATCCAGGCCGCGATCGCGAACAGCGCGATCCCGTTCACGAACGCGACGAGCACCGAGAACCGATCGAAGCCGTAGGTGCGCCGCCAGTCGGCGGGCTGGCGAGCGAGCCTGAAGCCGAGCCACGCGAGCGAGAGCGCCGCGAAGTCCGTCAGCATGTGGCCCGCGTCGGCGAGCAGCGCGAGGGAGCCCGAGAGCAGGCCGCCCGACGATCTCGGCGATCATGAAGATGCCCGTCAGCGCGGCCGCGAGCGCGACACTGCGCTCGTTCGCTGACGTGCGCGTGCCCGTGCGAGTGAGCGTGCGTCTGCTCGTGCTCGGTGTGATCGGTCCCGTGGCCGTGCGAGTGTGGATCCATGGCTCACCCGAAGCGCGCGCGAATTCTAGCACGCGTGTTTTTCGCCGATGCCGTGTGGAAAGCTCCGATTGACCGTCGGGTTGCGCCGTCGGATCATGGCGCCGGGGGAAGAGAAGCACTCGATCAAGATCGGTGCCGGCGATGAGAATCTCCGGCGGTTTAGTCTTTTGCTCAAAAAGCGACAAAAAATCGGCAAGTACCGCATTGAGCGGCGGATTGCGGACGGACCGATGGCGGCCGTCTATGCCGCCGTCGACACGATCCACGGCACCAAGGTCGCGCTCAAGGTCCCGCACGAGAGTGCGATGACGGATTTCTTCCTCGCGGACTTCAAACGCGAAGCGCGGCTCGCGCACCGCCTCGAGCATCCGAACATCTTGCCGATCCGCGACGCGTCGTTCATCGACGGGCGCTTCGTGATCGCGATGCCGCTCGGCGAGAGCTCGCTGAGCAGCCGGCTCAAGCGGCGCCGGTCGCTCGACTCGTCGATGCAGTTCATCGAGCAGGCGCTCGCGGGCGTCGCGCACGCGCACGCCGCGCGAGTGATCCATTGCGACATCAAGCCCGACAACTTCATCGTGTTCCCGGGCAACCAGCTCAAGCTCACGGACTTCGGCTTCTCGAAGGTCGCTCAGCACACCGCTGAAGGCGTCGGGCTCCGGCACGGTCGGCTACATCGCGCCGGAGCAGGCCCTTGGCCGGCCGAAGTTCCAATCCGACGTGTTCTCGCTCGGACTCGTGATCTACGAGCTCCTGTCGGGTTATCTGCCGGAGTGGCCATACGATTGGCCGCCGCCCGAGATCAGGCGAGTGCGCGAGAAGCTCAACCCGAAGCTCGTGGACTGGTTACGCCGCGCGATCCAAGTGCGGCCCGAGGGGCGCTTCAAGAGCGCGGTCACGATGTACCGCGAGTTCAAGCGGCTGCGCAACGGCTCGGGCAAGAAGAAGCGCTCGGCGAACGGGGGCGTGTCGCCGGCCGATGATCCCGAGCTCTGGCAAAAGGTCCTGTTCCGCCAGTTCCAGCGCAAGTACCGCAAGGTGCTCGACACGCGCTACGAATGCCGGCATTGCACGGGACCGGTGTCCGAGATGATGCAGTCGTGCCCGTGGTGCGGCACCGAGCGTCCGCTCGCGCGGCACGAGAGCCACCGCCATGCGGCCGAGTGTCCGCGCTGCCGGCGTGGGGTGAAGCTCGACTGGCACTATTGCGCGTCGTGCTACGGGCCCGGGTTCGAGCCCGAGACGACGCGCAGCTTCCCCGACAAGCGCTACGTCGCGAAGTGCCGCAATGCGAGGTGCCGCGGACCCCTGATGGCGTTCATGCGCTACTGTCCGTGGTGCCGCGCGAAGACCCGGCGTCCATGGAAGCTCGCGGGCAGCGAAACGCGTTGCCCGCATTGCCGATGGGGCGTCGACACGCACTTCTGGCACTTCTGCCCGTGGTGCACGAAGGCGCTCGACGCCTGAGCATGCGCGGCGGATTAGCTGCAATGCGATCCGCGGGCAAGCACGTCAGACTCTTCCTCGGCGAGCACGACAGCGAGCAGGCCGACGCGACGCTGCCGCTCGGCGAAGTCTGCGTGCGCAGCGTGCGCTCGCCCGACAAGACCACACCGAACGAGGACGCGGCCGCCGTGATCCAGGTCGGCACCGACTCGCTCGTGCTCGCGGTTGCCGACGGCGTCGGCAGCACGGCCGCCGCGCGCGAAGCGTCCAACGCGGCCGTGCAGACGCTGTCGCGAATCCTCGAGGGCGTGCCGCGCGACGAGCCGCAGCTGCGGCCCGCGATCCTCGACGCGGTGGAGCAGGCGAACAAGGCGGTGCTCGGGCTCGCGCCGCGCGGCGCCGCGACCACGCTCGTCGTCGCGCAGCTCACCGCGGCGCAGCTTCGCTGCTACCACGTCGGCGATTCGGAGTTGCTCGCCGTCGGTCAGCGCGGCCGAATCAAGCAGCGCGTCGTGCCGCATTCGCCGACCGGCTTCGCGGTCGAGGCGGGTCTGCTCGACGAGGACGAAGCCGTGCGCCACGACCAGCGGCACGTGTTGTTCAACGTGATCGGCTCGCCCGACATGCGCGTCGAGGTGGGCCCCGCACTCGAGCTCGCGGCGCGCGACACGGTGCTGCTCGCGAGCGACGGGCTGTTCGACAATCTGTTCATCGACGAGATCGTCGACAGCATTCGCGTGGGGCCGCTCGCCGAGGCGGCGGACCGGCTCGTCGAGCGCGTTGGAAAGCGGATGAGCGGCAACGGCGCGAGCGATCAGCCGTGCAAGCCGGACGATCTCACCGTCGTGCTCTTCCGGCGGCGGCAGGTAAGGAGACCGTTTGCGGCGTGCGCGCGCAATGCGTGCTCCCCGGGGGACGCCAAGACACCGTCCCTGGGGCTCGACGGCGCACATCCCTGTGCGCCGACGCCCCCGGGAAGCACGCATCGCGCGGACGCCGAAAACGGTCGCATTGATTGATTCCGCGGCGATGCCGCGGACGGCGTCGCATCCCGGGGACAGACGGCCTCGCTCGTCGAATAGACGGCGCCGCGCTCGCGGCTAGGACGCGGCGCTAGCCGATTTTGGTCTGGGACTTGCGGGACACGGCGCCCGCGCGCGCGCCTTCGGTCTCGTAGGCGCGCGAGAGCTCTTCCAGGAATTGCTGCGGAAGCTGGCCCGGCTGGGCTTGCGTGACTACCTGATACAGATCCTTGTAGAGGTCCCAGTACCTGAGCTTGTTCGCCGCGTTGATCAAGGCGCCGCGCTTGCCGTTCGACACCTTGTTTTCGAGCTCCTCGGGGTCGAGCCGCGCGATGTAGTCAACGGCCGCGGTACGCAGCGCGCTCAACAGGCTCTGCTGGTGCTGCTTGATGTCGGTAAACGCTTCGCGAACCGACTCGACCGCTTGCAGGAACTCCGACGTCGGCCGGAACAGCAGGTTGGCGATCGCCTCGTCGAGGCTCGCGGAGACGCTGAGCGGGTTCTTGTCCTGCGGCTGATCTCGTCGGCGGGACGCGCAGCACGTTTCGCTGCTCGGCCCGCAAATGCAGATTCTCGTTGAGTCCCAAGACCAGCTCGCGCATCACTTGGCCGAGACGATGCAGCGTCTGCTCGACTTGCTTGTCGTCGAGCGGCTGCGCGGGCAGCCCCGCGCCGCGGAAGAACGCATCGAGCGCCGCGCTCGGCATGGCGGTGAGCCCGTCGCGCGCGGCGGCGGCGCTCGCGGGGGCGGGCCGACGCGCGCGCGCGCGGGCGCGGCCGTCGCAGTCGGTTTCGGCGCGCTCGGGGCGGGGTCCTTCGCGGCGAGGGTCGCCGCGAGCCGCGCCGCCGCGCTCACCGGCGGCGGCTCCACGCGCGCGGGCGGGGTATGCGGCGCCGGAACGCGCTTCGCGCTCGCGGGCTCGTCCTCGAGCCGCAGGCTCGCAGCGGCGAGGTTCGCGGCCTGCTGCACCTCGGCCGTGTGCGCTTCCTCTTTGAGCAGCATCTCGATGCCGACCGCGGTGATCTCGTGAGGTTGGACGAGGTCGGCTCGCGTCGGATCGGGCGGCGGGACGCGCTGCGCGCGCGAGACCGGGTCGACGTGCTTGCCGGTTCGGTGCGTCGTCGGCGTCCTCGTCGATCTCGACGTTGATCTCGTACTCGCCGAGCCGGATCCGGTCGCCCGTGAACAGCCGTTGCGGGTTGCCGCGGCCGACCGGTTGCTCCGAGTCGTTGACGTAAACGCCGTTCGTCGACGTGTCGACGATGTAGTAGCTGCCCGAGCGATAGTCGATGCTCGCGTGCCGGCTCGAGATGTAGCGCTGCCCGTCGGGCAGCACCCAGTCGCTCTCGAGCGAGCGGCCGATCGTGCCGCCTTCGCGGCCGAATTCTTTCGTGCTGCGCTCACCGAGTCCTTGGCGGTGGCGACTGATGATTTGCAGGCGCAGAGGCATGATCGTCCTTCGACTCGGCGGGCGGAGAGAGCGCAGCGTCCCTCGCGCGAGTCTAGCTCGACGCCTCCGCCGAGCTAACTTGGGCGCCCTTGTATTGTGACCAACCTCTCAGAAGCGTTGTGCTAAGCTCCCGCTGCCTCGAGACGTGGACCGCACAATGGCTTCGAAGCCGATTTACAAAATCATCTTTCTCAATCAAGGCAAGGTCTACGAAATCTACGCGCGGCGCGTGAGTCAGACGGGCGCTCTGTTCGGGTTCGTCGAGGTCGAAGAGCTCGTGTTCGACGCGCGCAAGGGCGTCGTCGTCGATCCCGCCGAGGAGCGTCTCCAACTCGAGTTCGCGGGCGTGAAGAAGACCTACCTGCCGATGCACTACGTGCTGCGGATCGACGAGGTCGACAAGCAGGGAATCGGCAAGATCACGAACGTCGAGGGCAGCAACGTCGCGCAATTCCCGATGCCGATGTACTCACCGCAAGGCAGCAAGGGTGGCCCGAAGGATCACTGAGCCGCCCGGGCTGGCAACGAGCGCTTCCGCTTGGCGCTGAGATTCGCCTCGCTCAGCAGCGGCAGCCGCGGCAACGCGTCCCTCGTCGAGTTCGGCTCCACGCTGCTGATGATCGATTGCGGCTTGCCGCTCAAGGTGGTCGAGGCACGCCTGCGCGAGGTCGGCCGCGAGCCACGGGACGTGACCGCGCTGCTCGTCACGCACGAGCACAACGATCATGCGCATGGCGTCGCAAGCTTCGCGCGCCGCTACAACACTCCGCTCTGGATGACGGCCGGCACCGCGAGCGCGATCGGCGGCCTCGTGAGCGTGAACCTGATGAGCCCGCATCGCGATCTCAAGCTCGGGGACGTCGAAGTGCAGCCGTACCCAGTTCCGCACGATGCGCGCGAGCCGTGCCAGTTCGTGCTCGGCGGGGGCGGCAGGCGGATCGGGATCCTCACCGACGCGGGCCACGTCACGCCGCACATGTGCGAGCGGCTCACGCCGTGCGACGCGATCGCCGTCGAGTGCAACCACGACCTCGACTCGCTGCTGCGCGGCCCATACCCCGAGTCGCTCAAAGCCCGGATCGCGTCGCGCTACGGCCACCTGAACAACACGCAGACGACCGAGCTGCTTGGCCGGCTCGATCGGTCGCGCCTCCAGTGGGTAGCGGCGCTGCACCTGAGCGAGCGCAACAACTCGCCCGAACGCGTGCGCGCGGCGCTCGGCCCCGCGCTAGAGGACGAGCGCCGCCCGCTGCACCTTGCGACGCAGGATGCACCGACCGCGTGGCTCGAGGTCGCCTGAGACTGCGCAGCGCGCGGGGCGATTCGGTATGATGCGTCGCCTCACGGGAACTTGAGTCCCAGATCGAACCCATGACGATGCTGCAGTTGGCCGGTCCCCCGGCAGCGACTGCGTTCCGCCTCTTAAAGCTACGGACCGAGCTGCGCGCGCTTGAGCCCGCGATCACCGACGCCGCGGTTCGCTTCGAGCATTTCGTCCACCTCGAGCGGCCGCTCGATGGCGGTGAGCGACGCGTGCTCGAGGCGTTGCTCGACTACGGCGGCGGCGCGCTCGATCTCTCCGGCGCGAACGCCGGCGCGCGACAGCGCCTGTACGTGGTGCCGCGGCTCGGCACGATCTCGCCGTGGGCGTCGAAGGCCACGGACATCGCGCGGCTCTGCGAACTTGCCGGTGCATCGCGTCGAGCGCGGTCGACTCGTCGAGCTCACACTCGGCGGCCCGCTGAGCTCCGCGCAGCGCGCGAAGATCGCGCCGCTGCTCCACGACAGGATGACCGAGACGCTGCTCAAGGACGCGCCGCGCGAAGAGCAGCTCTTCGCGGCGCACGAGCCGAGAGCTGAAACGCGTCGTCGACGTGCTGCGCGGCGGCCACCAAGCGCTCGAGCGCGCGAACGCCGAGCTCGGGCTCGCGCTCTCGCCGGACGAGATCGAGTACCTCGCCGCGCAGTTCACCGCCATGACGCGCAATCCGAGCGACGTCGAGCTCATGATGTTCGCGCAGGCGAACTCCGAGCACTGCCGCCACAAGGTGTTCAACGCGGACTGGCTGATCGACGGCGCGCCCGCGCCGAAGAGCTTGTTCGCAATGATCCGCAACACCTACCAGCACTCGCCGGGTGGCGTGCTGTCCGCCTACAAGGACAACGCGGCCGTGGTCGCGGCCGAGCCGAGCCGTTGGTTCGGTCCGGACCCCAAGACTGGGGTCTACGGCTACGTCGACGAGCCCGCGCACCTCGTGATGAAGGTCGAGACGCACAACCATCCGACCGCGATCTCGCCGTATCCCGGCGCCGCGACCGGCTCGGGCGGAGAGATCCGCGACGAGGGTGCGACCGGCCGCGGCGCTAAACCTAAGGCCGGGCTCACGGGCTTCACGGTCTCGCACCTCGAGATCCCGGGCTGGCGCCAGCCGTGGGAGCGCGCACTGCCGGGCAAGCCCGACCGGATCGCGTCGCCGCTCTCGATCATGCTCGACGGCCCGATCGGCGCCGCGAGCTTCAACAACGAGTTCGGCCGTCCGAATCTCGCGGGCTACTTCCGCACCGCGCTGCTGTCGAGCCGGCGGCGCATGGCGCGGCTATCACAAGCCGATCATGATCGCGGGCGGCCTAGGCAACGTGCGGCCGGCGCAACGTCGAGAAGGCCGTGCCCGGACCCGGCGCGAAGCTCATCGTGCTCGGCGGCCCCGCGATGCTGATCGGTCTCGGCGGCGGCGCCGCGTCGTCGCAGGGCAGCGGCTCGGCCGAGGCCGAGCTCGACTTCGCGTCCGTGCAGCGCGGCAACGCCGAGATGCAGCGCCGCGCTCAGGAAGTCATCGACGCGTGCGCGGCGCTAGAGGACGCGAACCCGATCGCGGCGATTCACGACATCGGCGCGGGCGGCCTTTCCAACGCGGTGCCCGAGATCGTCGACCACAGCGGCTGCGGCGCCGTCATCGATTTGCGCGCGATTCCGAGCGACGAGCCCGGCATGAGCCCGATGGAGCTCTGGTGCAACGAAGCGCAGGAGCGTTACATGCTCGCGATCGAAGCGCGCGACGTCGAGCGTTTCGCTGCGTTGTGCGTCCGCGAGCGTTGTCCGTTCGCGGTGATCGGCGAGCTCACGGCGAAGCGCGATCTCGTCGTGCGCGACGCGACTCTCGGCGGTGCGCCGGTCGAGATGCCGATGGACGTGTTGTTCGGCAAGCCGCCGAAGATGACGCGGCGCGCCTCGACGCGAGACGTTCGCCGCACCGGCGTGGCAGCGCGAGCACGTGAGCCTCGAGCGCGGCGATCGATCGCGTGCTTGCGTTCCCCGCGGTCGCCGACAAGTCGTTCCTGATCCACATCGGCGACCGCACGGTCGGCGGCTTGAGCGTGCGCGACCAGCTCGTCGGCCCGTGGCAAGTGCCGGTCAGCGATGTCGCGGTGACTGCCGCATCGTTCGAGGGATATCGCGGCGAGGCGTTCGCGATGGGCGAGCGCACGCCGGTCGCGATTCACGACGGGCCCGCTTCGGCGCGACTCGCGATCGCCGAGGCGATCACCAACATCGCCGCGGCCGACGTCGTCGAGCTCGCGCGACATCCGCCTGTCGGCGAATTGGATGGCGGCGGCCGGCCACGGCAACGACGACTACGCGCTCTATGCGATGGTCCGCGCGGTCGGAGAGGAGCTCTGTCCGGCGTTGGGCATCGCGATACCGGTCGGCAAGGACTCATTATCTATGCGCACCGTCTGGCAGGACGCCGGCGGCAAGCCGCAGGCCGTGACCGCGCCGGTGTCGCTGATCGTGTCCGCGTTCGCCCCGGTCGCGCGACGTGCGGCGCACGCTGACGCCCGAGCTCCAGTCCGAGCCAGGGTCGGCGCTCGTGCTGATCGATCTCGCGAATGGCGCGCAGCGGCTCGGCGGCTCGTGTCTCGCGCAGAGCTTTGGCCACTACGGTGGGGCGCCACCCGATCTCGACGATCCGAAGCGGCTCGTCGCGTTCTTCGCGGCGCAGCGCGAGCTGCGCGAGGCCGGGCTCGTGCTCGCCTATCACGACCGCTCTGACGGTGGGCTCTTCACGACGCTCGCCGAGATGGCGTTTGCGGCGCATGTCGGACTCGACATCGACCTCGACGCCCAAGTGCAGGACCCGGTCGGGTATCTCTTCGCGGAGGAGCTCGGCGCCGTGATCCAGGTGAAGCGGCGCGGATCTGCCGCGCGTCGAGGCCCTGCTCGCGAAACACTCGCTCGCGCACGCGGTCGTCGCGGCGCGTCGCTGCGCACGACGACGTCGTGATCCGGCGTGCGGGTACGGAGCTCTATCGCGCCGCGCGCGTCGAGCTGCAACGCAAATGGTCGGAGCTCACGTTCCGGATGCAGGCGCTGCGCGACGATCCCGAATGCGCGCGCGAGGCATTCGAGAGCGCGCTCGATGCCACCGATCCGGGACTCCATGCCCGTCTCACGTTCGAGTTGCCTAACGAGCGGCGCAGCGCGGCGCGCGCCGGCCGGCCGAAAGTCGCGGTGCTGCGAGAGCAGGGCGTAAACGGTCAGCGCGAGATGGCCGCAACGCTCGATCGCGCGGGATTCGAGGCGCACGACGTGCACATGAGCGACATCTTGTCGGGCCGCGCCGGCCTCGACGGTTATCGCGGCGTGATCGCGTGCGGCGGGTTCTCGTACGGCGACGTGCTCGGCGCGGGCGAAGGTTGGGCCAAGACGATCCTTTATCACGAGCGCGCGCGCGCGATGTTCGCGGAGTTCTTCGCGCGCGCCGACGCGTTCGCGCTCGGCGTCTGCAACGGTTGCCAAATGCTCGCGGCGCTTCGTGAGTTGATCCCGGGCACCGAGCTCTGGCCGCAGTTCTTGCGCAACCGCTCGGATCAATTCGAGGCGCGCGTCTCGCTCGTCGAGATCGTCGCGAGCCCGTCGGTCCTGCTGCGCGGGATGGAGGGATCGCGTCTGCCGATCGTGACGTGTCACACGGCGAAGGGCGCGCAGCGTTCGCGTCCGAACGGGCGCTAGCGGAGTGCGACGCGACGCTGACGGCGCTGCGCTTCGTCGATAATCGCGGCGACGCCGGCCGAGCGCTATCCCGCGAACCCGAACGGCTCGCCGCGCGGCATCGCGGGCTTGAGCAACGCCGATGGGCGCGTGACGATCATGATGCCGCACCCCGAGCGCGTGTTCCGAACGACGCAACTCTCTTGGCATCCCGCCGACTGGGGCGAGTGCTCGCCCTGGCAACGGCTGTTCGACAACGCTCGAGCCTGGGTGGGTTGATCTCGTGTCGGCGTTCGGCGACCGCGCCGCCGCACGCGCCACCGCCGTTTCCCGCCGTTAACTCTCCGAACCTGTAGCCGACTGGCGACACCGAGCCGCTCGTGCGGCGCCGGTGCCGCTCCCGTGAGCTTAGACGTGGCGCGGGTTGCCGAGCTGCGCGCGTCGACTGGCACGGTTCCTGCTCTGTGCCGGACGCGCGCGGCGGGGACGTATTGAGACCTGGCTCATAGACCCGTCCCGCGGCGACCCAATAAGGTGGGACGCCCGACGGAAATTATGTCTCCGAGGGAATGGCGGCGCGGTGTCGACCGGTTGTACCGGGCGAATGCGCTGCCTTGACGACGTTTCGTTCGAGACGTTTTCGATGCTGATTCGGGAGTGCGGCCGACCATGATCCGGCGGGCAGTGAGCTTCAAGGCGTTGACGGCGGCGGCATGCACGCTGCTCGTCGGCGTCGCGACGGCCGCGGCGCAGCTTACGGGCACCGCGGCGCCGGACTTCGTGTTGAAGAGCGTGTCGGGGCAGAACCTGCGGCTCTCCGAGTTTCGCGGCGAGGTCGTGATGCTGACCTTCGGGCGACGTGGTGCGGCGACTGCCGCGCACAGCTCACGCACCTCGGCGAGATGCAGACGCGTTATCGCGATGCGGGCGTCGAGTTGCTCGCCGTGAGCCTCGACCAAACGGCGAAGCAGGCCGGCGAGCTCTCCGGAAGCGGCGCGGCGTACCCGGTGTTGCACGACGCCGGCGGCGAGGTCGGCCGGCTATACGCCGTCGCCAAGGTGCCCGTCATCGTGCTGATCGATCGCGAGCGGAGTCGTGCGCAAAGTGTTCGAAGGTTATCGGCGCGGCAACGAGTCGCAGTACCTCGAGCGCGTGCAGACATTGTTGCGCGAGTAGTGGGCCGACGGTGCGGCGCGCGCGGGGCCGCCGGTGGTTAGCTTGAGCGTTTGGAGTGACAGATGTCAGGTTCTAGGTGGATGGCGTCGGCGGCAGGATGCGTGCTCGCGTGCACGCTATCGCTCGGCGTCGCACAAGACACGGCGACGGAAGTGGTGGCCGCGAACGCGCCGGCAGGCGCCAATGCGCCCGCGGTTCCCGAGTTCAATCCGAAAGCGGGTGGCGCGCAGGCCGCGGAGGGCACCGAGTTCCGCACGCTCGATGCCGACGTGCAAGGACCTCAAGAAGCAGGTCCTCGACCTCAACCAAGATCTGTTCTTGCTCGAGGAAGAGCTGCTGTTCCCGTCGAACACGCAGGTCGCCGTGTTCGTGTCGATGGACGTCGGCGATTTCTTCGGCCTCGATTCGGTCGAGCTCAAGGTCGACAACAAGAACGTCACGAACTACCTCTACACGGAGCGCGAGGCGTCCGCTCTGGTGAAGGGCGGCGTGCAGCGCCTCTACGTCGGCAACCTCAAGGCCGGTCAGCACGAGCTCGTCGCCGTGTTTACCGGTGAAGGCCCGCACACGCGCGATTATCGCCGCGGCGCGTCGCTGAAGTTCGAGAAGGGAATCGGCCCGAAGTATATCGAGCTCACGATCTCGGACCGCGAGTCGAAGAGCAGCCGGAGTTCGTCGTCAAGGAGTGGGAGTAGTCGGTGCTGCCGCGCCTGACTCATAGCTGCGGCGATCGTCGCGGCGGCGGTGATCGCCGCTCCCGTCGAAGCCCGCCATAAGGACGAGGGCATCGTCGTTCAGGACCTCGCCTACGGCGAGGTGCTGTTCGATTTTTTCCAAGAGGACTATTTCGACGCGCTGACACGGCTGCTCGCGGCGGAGCAACGCAACGAGATCCCTCATCACCTGCCCGAAGCGGAGCTCATGCTCGGCGGCCTGTACTTGTCGTACGGTGAGCACCGCCTGCGCGGGCGAGATCTTCGAGCGCGTGCTCGCAGAGTCCGTCGATCCGGCGTTGCACGATCGCTGCTGGTTCTTCCTCGCGAAGATCTGGCACGAGCGCGGTTATCAACCCGAGGCCGAGGCGGCGCTCGGGCGCATCACCGGTGCGCTGCCGAAGGATCTCGAGCAGCAGCGGCAGATGCTCACGGCCGAGGTGCTGATGTCCCAGGGCCGCTTCGCCGACGCGCTCGCGGCGCTCGAGGCGTGGAAGAAGCCCGGCGACGAGTGGGTCGGCTACGCGAAATACAACATCGGCGTCGCGCTCGTGCGGTTGGGGAAGATCGAGGACGGTGCGCGCGTGCTCGACGAGGTCGGTCAAGCTCGAGCCCGAAGACCCCGCAGCTCGCGGCGCTGCGCGATAAGGCGAACGTCGCGCTCGGCTACGCGTGGTTGCAGGCGTCGCGGCCCGTCGAGGCGAAGCCTTCGCTCGCAGCGCGTGCGGCTCGAAGGCCCATTCTCGAACAAGGCGTTGCTCGGCGTCGGCTGGTCGGACGCGGAGAACACGAACTATCGCGGCGCGCTCGCGCCGTGGCTCGCGCTGAACGACCGCAACTTGCTCGATTCGGCCGTGCAGGAGTCGCTGCTCGCGGTTCCTTACGCGTATCGCGCAGCTCGGCGCGCAGAAGCAGGCGGCCGACCACTACGTCGAGGCCATCGACGGCGTTCGCCGCGGAGATCACGCGGCTCACGACGTCGATCGATGCGATCGAGCACGGCGACCTGATCACCGAGCTGCTCGGCGAGCATCCCGACTGCGGCCGGCGACGCCTCCGGCTGGTATTGGCGCTTGGACAAGGTGCCGGACACGATCGAGAGCCGATACCTCTATGAGCTCATGGCGAGCAACAAATTCCAGGAGGCGCTCAAGAACTATCGCGACCTCCGGTATCTGAGTCGCAATCTCGAGCACTGGACAGCAGAGCCTCGGCGCGTTCGACGACATCCTCGATACGCGTCAGCGCGCGTACGAGCAGCGCCTGCCGAACGATCGACGCGAGCCTCGGCGAGCGTCGACCTCGACGCGATGGTGAGCGCATCGCGTCGAGTTCGAGTCGCGCGTGCAAGCAGATCGAGCGTACCGAGGACGTCGTCGCGCTCGGCAGCCGAAGGACCAGCAAAAGAATGGCGCAAGTTGACCGCAGATGGAAGCCGTGCTCGCGCAGCTGCCGAACGACGCCGAGATCCAACGAGCTCCGCGAAAAGCAGCCTTCCTGAAGGGCTCGTGCTCGAATGGGACCTGCAGCGCGACTACAAGGCGCGGCTCTGGGGCGGAGAAGAAGAGCCTCGGCGATCTCGACCGGCAGCTGCGCGAGGCGCAACGCCGTCATCACGAAGTGCAGAGCGCGCGCGACGACTGGCCAGAGAAGTTCGCGGCGTTGACCGCGCGCATCGAAGGCCTGAAGCCGCGTGTTGCGGGGATGCAGACGTTACGGCTCAAGCGGCGCTCGTGAAGCAGCAAAACTTCCTGCAAGCGATCGCCGTCGACGGAGCTCAAGGCGCAGCGCGATCGGTTGAACACGTACGTGATCCAGGCGCGCTTCTCGCTCGCGTCGATTGTACGACCGCGCGGCCGCGAGCACGACGCCCGAGGGCGGACGCGTGCTCGGCGGAGGCCGCGCGATGACGAACGCGCCCGCTGCTCGGGCTGCTCGCGGTCGCCGCGATCTGGCCGTTCGGCCATCACGAGCACCACGAAGAAGGACGACGGCACGATCAAGGATCGGTCGAGAGCCGCGCGGTCGAGGTCGACACGTCGACGCCGATCGACGGCGGCGACGCGAAGGCGATGGAGGCCTACACGCTGTTCCTCGACCTCGCGTCCGACGATCGAGCTGCTGCGCGCGGAAGCGATGCGCCGGCTCGCCGACCTGCAGCTCGAGAACACGGAGATCGTCGAGCTGCAAGGCCACGTGCAGTCTCTCGGCGGCGGCGTCGGCGGCACGATCGAGATGTACCAGAAGCTGCTTGAAGACGTATCCCGACTACAAGAAGAACGACCTCGTGCTCTATCAGCTCGCGCGCGCGTACGAGGCCGACGGCCGGCTCGACGAATCGCTCGCGACGCTCGATCGTCTATCGTCAAGGAATATCCGCAGACGTCGCACGTCGACGAGGCGCAGTTTCGCCGCGGCGAGACGCTGTTCGTCGAGAAGCGCTATCACGACGCCGAGCGTCGCCTACGACGCGGTGCTCAAGCACGGCTCGACATCGCAGTTCTACCAGCAGTCGCTCTACAAGCACGGCTGGTCGCTGTTCAAGCAGCAGCAGTACGAGAAGAGCCTCGGCTCGTTCTTCGCGCTTGCTCGACCGTGAAGCTCGGCACCGACAACGCGGCGACCGGCGACCGCGATCCCGGCGATGATCTATTCGGCGCGATGGGCCGAGCCGAGCAAGAGCTCGTCGACGACACGTTCCGCGTGCTGTCGATCGACTTTTCGTACATCGACGGCCCCGAGTCGGTGTCGAGGTACTTCAAGCGGAACGGCGCGCGGCCGTACTGCGTTCATCGTCTACACGAACCTCGGCGACCTCTACCTCGAGCAGGAGCGTTTCCAGGACGCGGCGGATGCGTATCACGCGTTCGTGAAGCTCGATCCGTATCACGCGAAGGCGCCGCTGCTGCAGGTCGAGGTGATCGAGGCGTTCAAGAAGGGCGGCTTCGCCGACCTCGTGCTCGCGAGCAAGGAGAACTTCGTCGACGACCTACGGTCCCGGCAGCCCGTACTGGCAGCGGTACACGTTCGAGCAGCAGCCCGAGGTGGTCGCGCACCTCAAGAGCAACGTGACGGATCTCGCGGCTCGTATCACCATTCGCAGGCGCAGCAGACGCACGACGCGGCGGAATACACTGCGGCCGCGCGCTGGTACCGGACCTATCTGCAGTCGTTCCCGGACGGATCAGAACGCTGCGCGAGACGAACTTCCTGCTCGCCGAGGTGCTGTTCGAGAGCGGCAACTACCACGACGCAGCCGTCGAGTACGAGCGGACCGCGTACGCGTATCCGTTCCACTCGCACGGCGGCGAGGCGGGCTATGCCGCGCTGCTCGCGTACGCGAAGGAGGAAGAGCGGCTCGAAGGGCGCGGCGAAGGCCAGTGGCATCAGAAGCCGGAATCGAGAGCGCGCTACGGTTCGTCGGCTCGTATCCGACGCACGAGAACGCCGCGATCGTGCAGACCGACGCGGCCGAGAAGCTCTACGCGCTCGACGACTACGCGCGGTCTCGCGACGTTGCGCAGGCCGTGGTCGCGCGCACGCCGCCGGTCGAGCCGACGCTGCAGCGCACGGCGTGGACGGTTCTCGCGCACTCCGAGTTCGATCTGCAGGACTTCGCCGACGCCGAGAAGCGCGTACGAGCATCTGATCACGCTGATGCCGGCAAGCGACCCGCAGCGCGGCGAGATCGTCGAGCGGATCGCGTCGTCGATCTACAAGCAGGGCGAGCAGGCACGCGACGCGGGCGACTCGACGTCGCCGTCGCGCATTTCCTGCGCGTGGGCCAGGCGGCGCCGACGTCGCCGATTCGAGCGACCGCCGAGTACGACGCGGCCGCCGTCTTGATCCAGACGGGAACTGGCCGCGCGCGAACACCGTGCTCGAGGATTTCCGCACGCAGTTTCCCGAAGCACGAGCTCAGCGCCGACGTGACCGCGAAGCTCGCGGTCGCTACGTCGCGGTCGGCAACAGCGCGCTCGCGGCGGAAGAGTTCGAGCGGATCGCCGACGGCGATGGCTCGCCGGACGTGAAGCGCGAGGCGCTGTGGCGATCCGGCCGAGCTGTACTCGAAGAGCGGGCAGACGGCCCAAGCCGCGACCGCTTACGGCAAGTTCGTGGAGCGCTATCCGAAGCCCGTGCCCGAGGCGGTCGAAGCGCGGCAGAAGCTGCGTCGAGATCGCCGCGAAGAGCGACAACGAGGCCGAGCGCCACACGCTGGCTGAAGGAGATCGTGACGGCCGACGCGCGGCGCGGCGCGGAGCGCAACGATCGCACGCAATATCTCGCGGCGAAGTCGCAGCTCGTGCTCGCGCAACGCCGCGCGCGACGCGTTCCTCGGCACGAAGCTCGTGATTCCGCTCGACAAGAGCCTGAAGACGAAGACAGGCGCGGATGAAGGCCGCACTCGCCGAATACGGCAAGGCGGCGGACTACGGCGTCGCCGAGGTCACGACCGCGGCCAACTACGAGATCGCCGAGCTGTATCACACGCTCAGCAAGGACTTGCTACGCGTCGCGAGCGGCCGCGCGAGCTGAAGAAGGACGAGCTCGAGCAGTACGACGTGCTGCTCGAAGAGCAGGCGTTCGCCGTTCGAGGAGCAGGCGATCAAGTTGCACGAGGTGAACGCCGCGCGCACCGTGGACGGGTTCTACGACGAGTGGGTGCAGAAGAGCTTGACGGCGCTCGCGGAGCTCATGCCCGCGACGTTACGCGAAAGCCGAGATTGGAGAGACCCTTGTCGAAGCCATTCGCTGAACCGGCGTTCGGTCGCGAGAGCGTTCGACGCGGCGTGCTCGCCGCTGCGTGCGCGCTGCTGCTCGCCGCGTGCGGCGCGTCGACGCCGCAGACAGGCCGCCGTCGACAAGCCGACAGTCGTGGTCGCCGGGCGCGCCGCGCAGTCGCGCCCGCGTCCGAGCCGCGACCGGAGGCGGAACGAGCCGGCGGCGCAAGACGGCCAGTCGCGCCGGCTCCGGGCGGCGCGGCCGCCGCGGCGAGCCGCCGCCGGCAGCGGATCCCGCGTCGGCGCCGATCCCGGCGGCCGCGCAGCGCGCCTACGACCGTGCGCTCACGGCGATGCGGACGCAGGACTGGCTGCGGCCGAGCTCGAGCTCGAGCAGCTGACGCAGCGAATATCCGGCCTACCCGGGACCGCACGTGAATCTCGCGATCGTGTACCTGAACGACAAGCGGCCGACGACGCACGCGCTGCGCTCGATCGCGCGCTCGCGATCGATCCCAGGTCACGCGGCCGCGAACAACGAGCTCGGCATCCTGTTGCGCGAGCAGGGGAAGTTCGAGGACGCGGAGCGGGCGTATCGGCAAGGCGCTCGCGACGGATCCCGACTCACGCGCTCGCGCACTACAACTTGGGCGTGCTTGCTCGACGTGTACCTGCGTCAGCGGCGCCGAGGCGACTCGAGCAGTACGAGGCGTATCAGAGCTCGCTCGCGACAGCCCGACAAGAAGGTCGCCGCTGGCTGATCGATCTGCGCCGGCGCGGTTCGGCAACGGCAATGACGCCGCAGAGTCGCGAAGGGGGATGGCGCATGAGATCGCTGACTGACGCTCGCGCTGCTGGCGTGTGATGCTCGCGCGCTCGCGCAGTCCGCGACCGCGCCGCCCGATACGGCCGCGCAAAGAGCCCACGCCCGCGCACGCTCGCGAACCCGGCCGATCTCGAGCCGGCCGTCGACGTGGGCGGGCCGCGGGTCGCGCTGATCGACGCGCCGCCGCCTCGCGCCGGCCACGCCCCGTTCGTCGCGCCCGCCGCCTCGGCGCGGCGCCGACCCTAAGCCGACTCCGAAGCCGAGCTCCAGACGCGCAGCGAAGTGCACCGCAGCAGGCCGCGCGGCGCGAGCCGCCGGAGGCCGCGAATCCAAATCGCGTCGCTGGATACGCTCGATCTGGGAACCACGTCAATAACGGGCAATCAGGAATTGCCTAAGGTGTTCTATATCGTGCCTTGGAAGAAATCGGATCTCGGCGACTTGGTCGGACCGCCCGTGAACACGTTGCTCGACGAGGTGCTAGCGCCGGTCGATCCCGAGGTGTTTCCAGCGGCATCTGAGTTACTACGACTCGCTGTACGGCAAAGGCCAAAAGGGAAGAGGAGTGAGTTGAAATGGAGATCTATTCCAGCGTCGTCGACCTTCTTCCAAGAACGGCGGGGCATTCATGTATCCCCATCGTTTTGATTCTCGCCCTGGGCACCGCGATCGCCGTCGGAGCGCTGGATGTTCCTCACCGTGACGACGGCGAAGAACAAGGCGCTGTGGAACGCGGTCACGCCGTTCCTGAAGTCCGGCAACTTCACCGGCGCGATGCAGCGTCACGAGCAAGTCGAGCGCGGCGATCGCTCAGATCATGACGTACGGCTCGAACCGCGTGCGTTCGGCGCGCCGTCGTGAGGACATCGAGCAGGCGATGGAAGAGAGCCTGATGGAAGTCCTGCCGCGGCTCGAGAAGCGCACGCACTACCTCGCGACGTTCGCGAACATGTCGACGTTGATGGGACTGCTCGGCACGATCATCGGCCTGATCCATGCGTTCACCGCGGTGTCGAACGCCGAACCCGGCCGAGAAGGCCGAGCTGCTGTCGGCCAGTATCTCGATCGGTATGAACTGCACGGCGTTCGGCCTCATGGTCGCGATTCCGCTCGTGCTGATCCATTCGCTGCTGCAGACGAAGACGACCGAGATCGTCGACAGCCTCGAGATGGCGTCGGTGAAGTTCTTGAACGCGATCACCGAGCGTGCGGCGGGTGACGCGCGAGGCCGCGGAAGCGGCGACGCGCCGGGCCGCACGGCCGTCCCGCGTCGAGCGTAAAGCGACCGTCGAAGCCAGCACTGTTCGCATCAGCGAGGGGACGTTCGATGCAGGTCATAGGACGTAGCGCGCGCATGGCGCGGCCATCACAAGCGGCACGAAGACGGCCGAGATCAACCTCACGTCGATGATCGACATCATGACGATCCTCGTGTTCTTCCTGCTCGTGCACGGCGGCTTCGTGCGGCTCGCGATCCTCGAGCTGAACCTGCCGACCGCGAACTCGACGCCGAGCGGAGCAGCCGCCGCAGTTCCAGCTCGAAGATCACGGTGCGCGAGCTCGGCATCGAGGTCGGCGATCGCACGCAGCGGCCTGCTGAACAAGATCGAGAAGGACGGCGACAAGGATCCGTACGACTACGCTGCAGCTCACCGAGTACCTCGCCGAAGCTCAAGCAGCAGTTTCCCGCAGAAGACCGACGCGACGCTGCTGCTCGAGCCCGACATCCCGTACGACGTGCTCGTGTCGGTGATGGACCACGTACGCGTCACCGAGCGCCGAGCACGCCGAACGGGCCGCGTGCAGCGCATGGATCTGTTCCCCGACATCTCGATCGGCGACGCGCCGGTGCTGAACTAGGACGACGACGATGAGATTCATGGGCGAGCCGCGCGAATGCAGCGGCATCACAAGCGGCACAAGGGCGAGGGCGGGATCAACCTCGTGTCGATGATCGACATGTTGACCGTGCTCGTGTTCTTCCTGCTCGTGTACTCGACGGAGGCAGGTCGAGGTGCTGCCGAGCTCGAAGGACGTGAAGCTGCCGGAGTCGATCGCCGAGGCAGCACAGTCGCCCGAGCGGTCGTCGTGATCATCACGGAGCGCGAGATCATGATCAATGGTCAAGTCGGTCGGATAGGATCGCCGACATCCTGGCCAGCAAAGAGCGTGATCATACCCGCAGCTGAAGGCCGCGCTCGAGATTCGAAGACGAACGGCATGTTGCGGCAGGCGGCCTGTCGGAAGAAGAGAAGATCGCGAACCGCGAAGTGACTATCATGGCCGACAAGGAGATGCCGTATCAGTTGCTGAAGAAGCGTGATGGCGACGTCGACCGCGGCCAGACTACGGTCAGTTGTCGCTCGCGGTCCTGCAGAAGGCTTCGGACCTCACGGCTCGTGACCGTCGCGCGCAACTGAAGGAATTGTCATGGCCAACGCGCTGCCGCAACCGTTCTGTACCGAATCTACGAGCTCCCGTGGTCGACGGGCGTTCGACGAGGACACGAAGTTTCGCAAGCAGCTCGTGCGAGCTCGCGGTCGCGGCGATGATCGTGTTCGCGCTCTGATCGCGGTGCTGCCCGTAGCCGAAGAGCGATCAGACGCAGGTGCCCGAAGTTCCGAAGCCCTCGCGAAGCTCGTGCTCGAGCCCCAAGCCGCCGCCGCCTCCGCCGGTCGTCGAAAAGGCGCCCGAGCAGAAGCCGAGCCCGTCGAGCAGAAGCAGGTCAAAGAGGAGCCGCCGAAGCCGAAGCCCGAAGCCCGAGCCGTAAGCCCGAGCGAAGCAGGTCGACAAGACCGAGCAGGCGCGCGAGCGTGCGAAGGTCGCCGGTCTGTTGCCGTTCGCGCAGCAGCTCGCGGCGCTCCGCGACGACAAGGCAATCGAACGGCTCGACAAAACACAGGTCGCGGGCAAAGTCGAGGGCACTACGCCGCTCGCCGAGCGTTCCTTGATCACGTCGCGCGTCGGCACGAGCAGCGGCGGCATCAACACGGCCGCACTGAGCCGCAACACGGGCGGCGGCGGTATCGGCGATCGCGCCACGACGAAGGTCGAGAGCCCCGTCGAGAGCCTCGCGCATGGCGGGCGGCGCGGCGCAGCGCAGCGGCGAGAGCAACAAGGCCGCGCGCAGCCGCGAGGAGATCGAGCGCGTGTTCGACGTCAACAAGGGCTCGATCTATCACGCTCTACAACCGCGCGCTTCGCCAGAACCCCGCGCTGCAAGGCAAGCTCGTGCTGAAGTTGACGATCGAGCCGGACGGCCGCGTGTCGGCTTGCGAAGTCGTCTCGTCGGAGCTCGGCGACAAGGAGCTCGAGCAGAAGCTCGTGCAGCGAGTGCTGCTGTTCCAGTTCGAGAAACGCGACGTCGAGACGCATCACGACGACGAAGCCGATCGACTTCTTCCCGGCCTAACGGCCGCCGACTGCGCTGCAAATGTTTTTTTGCGCGGTCGCGTTCGCCGTCGCGTCGCACTCGGTGCACGGACTAGCAAAGCCGAGCGGCGAGCCTCGATAATGGCGGCGTGAAAAGAATTCCGATTCTCGAGCTCGAAGACTTCGCGCTCGATCTCGCGCGCACCGCCGGAGGAATCGCGCAAGCTCACTTTCGGCGCGCGTTCACCGTCGAGAACAAGGGCGATACCGCTTTCGATCCGGTGACGAGCGCAGATCGCGCGATCGAACGCGTGCTGCGCGCGAACATCGTCGAGCGTTATCCAGAGCATGGCATCGTCGCCGAGGAAGAAGGCGAGCGGCCGGCCCGCTCCGAATACACGTGGTTCATCGATCCGATCGACGGCACGCGCGCGTTCATGACCGGCTCGCCGCTCTGGGGCACGCTCGTCGGGCTCACTCACCGCGGGCTGCCGTTGTTCGGCCTTCTCGCGCAGCCGGTTCTCGAGGAAATTTTCTTCGGCGGACCCAGCGGCAGCTGGCTGATCAAGAGCGACGGGCGCGATAGACTCAAAGCCCGGGCTTGCAAGACGCTCGCGGACGCCGTGCTCGCGGCGACGCACCCCGCGATGTTCGCGGGGGCGTCCGCGACGGCCTTCGCCACGCTCGCGGAGCGTTGTCTCCTGCACCGCTTCGGCGGCGATTGCTACAACTACGCGATGCTCGCTGCCGGCTTCATCGACCTCGTCGTCGAAGCGCAGCTCAAGCCGTACGACATCGTGCCTTTGATACCGATCCTCGAGGCCGCGGGGTGTGTCGTCACGGACTGGAAGGGGCGACGGCCTCTCGCCGGCGGCTACGTCGTCGCAGCGGCGACGGCCGAGCTGCACGCGGAGGCGCTCGCCGTGCTCCAGGGCCACGATGTGTGACCCCGCTAACGGCGCCAATTCGAGCGCTGCGCTAGTCTGATGCTGAAAAGACGATCGGGTCTTTTTACAGAATATGGCGCAACCCAAGGACATCGAGACCGTGACGCCCGAGCCGGCGAGCCAAGAGCCCGCGGGCCGGGTGGAGTTCGACAGCCGCGGCAACAGCGTCTGGCGCTGGGCGCGCGACGTGCTCGATAGCACGTCGATTCTGTTGAAGCGACTCGAGAACAAGGATCTCGCGCTCGAGCCGACGCAGACGGTACCGGTGATCGGCTCGAAGAAACTTGCCAAGCCCGGCAATACGTCCGATCCGACGAGATCCGCCAAGGCGCGGGCGAGCCGGTCGCTAAGCCTCGAGGCCGAAGAAGGCGGCCGCGACAAGGGCGGCGGGTTCAATCCCTACAACAAGCGCTAGCCGCTCGCGCGCGCGTATTCGCGCCGCAGTGCCACACGAGTTCACATGTAGCGTGCCCAATTCTGGTGCACGCCGTGCACCATCACGGCTCAGCATGCGGTCTGGCTTACGCAACAATCTCTGTAAGCCATTGAATTAGCACGATTCTTCCTTGTGGCACGGTTGGTGCACTCTGCGTGCCGTCCAACAAACGCCTTTGCGCAAGGAGAACCGCGCCATGAAAAAGACTGCTCTGCTCTCGCTCTCGGCTCTCGCACTCGGTACGGCGGCGATTCCCGCGACATCGTTCGCGGACACGACCGGCAACATCGGCTTCGTCACGGATTACATCTTCCGCGGCATTTTGCAGGCGCCCTCGTCGGCCTATGCCGGCGCCGACTGGTCCGGTGACAAAGGTCTCTACGCCGGCACTTGGTGGGCCGATGTGAGTCAGGGCCTCGAGACCGACATCTACGGCGGCTGGATGGGCGGCGGCGACACCGTCAAGTTCAAGATCGGCTACACGGGCTATCGCTACTTCGACAACTTCGACGGCAACTACGACGAGCTCAACCTCGGTTTGTACATCGGAATCTTCTCGCTCGATGTCGCGGCCGGTACCTACGACGGTGACCAACTCTTCAAGGGCGACCCCATCAGGAGCGGCAGCCAGGACTACGTGTTCACGTCGGTGACGCTCACGCCGAAGAACGGCCCTTACTACAAGGTCGGTTTCTGGAGCGGCGACTACAAGAAAAACATCATCGCGTACAAGGGCACGTCGACCGACGCGTACTACGCCGAGATCGGCTACGACTACAAGATGGAAGAACAGGGCCTCGATCTCACGGTGGCGTTCACTTGGTCGCCCGACATGTTCAATAACGAAGGCACGGGCGACTACAACGTCGTCTTCGGTATCAAGAAGACGTTCCAGAAGAAGAAGTGAGGTCGGTCAACGTCACTAAAACGAGGAATCAACCATGAAGCTCATTTCGGCCGTAATAAAGCCGTTCAAGCTCGAAGACGTTCGCCAGGCTTTGGCCGAAGCGGGCGTCCAGGGCATGACGGTCACCGAGGTCAAGGGATTCGGACGTCAGAAGGGTCACACCGAGCTCTACCGGGGCGCGGAGTACTCAGTCGACTTCGTGCCGAAGACCAAGATTGAAGCTGCGGTTCCCGATGCGTTGGTGGAGCAAGCCGTCGAGGCGATCATCAGCGCGGCGGGCACGGGCTCGATCGGCGACGGCAAGGTGTTCGTGTTCGATCTCGATCACGCAGTGCGCATTCGGACCGGCGAGACCGGCGACGCGGCGCTGTAAAAGGGGCAGGAGGAAAACAAAGATGAAGACGTTTGGTAGAACCACTTTGGGCCTGGTTGGCGCGCTAGCCATAGCGCTGCTACCCACGCTCGTTTTCGGCGACGACGCTGCCGCTGCGGCGCCAACGCCGAACAAGGGCGACACGGCGTGGATGCTCACGTCGACCGCGCTCGTGTTGCTGATGTCGGTGCCGGCGCTCGGTTTGTTCTATGGCGGTCTCGTCCGCAGCAAGAACATGCTGTCGGTGCTGATGCAGGTGTTCGTGGGCTTCTCGCTCGTGACGGTGTTGTGGTGCGTCTACGGGTACTCGCTTGCGTTCACCGGTGGCAACCCGTTCTTTGGCGGGTTCACGCGGTTGTTTCTGAACGGGACGTTCGATTCTGCTAACGGTGCGTACTCGTATGCGGCTACCTTCAGCAAAGGCACGCCGATGTACGAGCTCGTCTACGTCGCATTCCAGGCGACGTTCGCTGCGATCACGTGCTGCTTGATCCTCGGCTCGATCGTCGAGCGGATCAAGTTCTCGGGCGTGCTGCTGTTCATCGTGCTCTGGTTCACGTTCAGCTACATCCCGGTTGCGCACATGGTCTGGTTCTGGGACGGTCCGGACGCGTATACCACCGCCGCCGCAGCCGACGTCGCAAACACGCATGCCGGGCTACATCTGGCAGATGGGAGCGCTCGACTTCGCGGGCGGCACGGTCGTGCACATCAACGCCGGTGTCGCGGGCCTCGTAGGCGCGTTCGTGCTCGGTAAGCGCGTTGGCTACGGCAAAGAGAGCGATGAGTCCGCACAGCCTCACGATGACGATGATCGGCGCGTCGCTGCTGTGGTTCGGATGGTTCGGGTTCAACGCGGGCTCGGCGCTCGAGGCGAACGGCTCGGCCGCGCTCGCGTTCATGAACACGTACCTCGCGACCGCGTGCGCGGTGCATCTCGTGGATGTTCGTCGAGTGGATCGTCAAGGGTAAGCCGTCGATGCTCGGGGCCGCCTCGGGCGCCGTCGCGGGCCTCGTCGCGATCACTCCGGCGGCCGGCAACGTCGGGCATTCCGGGCGCGTTCGTGATCGGCTTGGGCGTCGAGCATCATCTGCTTCTGGGGCTGCACGGGCCTAAAGAAGATGATCGGCGCCGACGACTCGCTCGACGTGTTCGGAGTCCACGCTCTCGGCGGTATCTTCGGAGCGCTAACGACGGGCATCTTCAACGCGCCGAGCCTCGGCGGTCCGGGCCTCGTGACGATTGGGTCATGGGCACCGTCGGCTATCACCGGTCGATCGGCGCTCAGTTCATGATCCAGGCAAAGGCCGTCGGGATCGTGTTCGTCTGGACGGCGGTCGTTGCGTTCATCTCCTTCCAGATCGTGAAGTTCACCGTCGGACTGCGCGTGTCGGAAGAGGAAGAGCGCGAAGGCCTCGACATCACGGCTCACGGCGAGCGCGCGTACACGGCTTAAGTACACGCTCCAGCCGATCTTTCCTTGCGCATCTTCGGCCGGCAACCTTCACGGGTTGCCGGCCTTTTCTTTTGGCGCGAGCGTGCGGGGGCTTCGGCGTGCGTTAGAGGCGCTGGCCGCCGTCGATCTCGAGCACGCGGCCGTTCACGTAGTCGTTCTGCACGATGAACACGGCGGTCGACGCGATCTCGCTCGGCTCGCCGAGCCGCTGGACCGGAATGCCGGCGGCCATTTTGTCCAGGATCTCGGGCTTCATGCTCGCGACCATCTCGGTCTTGATGAAGCCCGGCGCGATCGCGTTGACGCGGACACGAAAGCGCGCGAGCTCTTTCGCCCAGACGACGGTAAGCGCCGACACGCCGGCCTTCGCCGCCGAGTAGTTGCTCTGTCCGAAATTGCCGGCGCGCGAGAGGCTCGAGATGTTGATGATGCAGCCCGGGTTGCCGAGCCGGATCATTCGCTCGGCGGCCTCGCGCCCGCAGAGGAAGACGCCGGTGAGATTCACGTCGATCACTGCCTGCCATTGCGCGAGCGGCAGCTTGCCGACGACGGCGCCGTCCTTGACCTTCACGAGCAAGCCGTCGCGCAGAATGCCGGCGTTGGCGATCGCGCAGTCGAGCCGCCCAAAGTCGGACACGACGCGGTCGAATACGGCGGTGATCTGCGCTTCGTCCGCGACGCTCGCGCTGTAGGTTTCTGCGCGGCGGCCGAGTGCGCGGCACGCTTGCGCCACGGCGTCGAGACCCGCGGCATCGAGATCGACGAGCGCGAGATCCGCGCCGAGCTCGGCGAAGCGCCGGGCCATCGCGGCGCCGAGCCCGCGTCCCGCGCCGGTGATCAATACCGTCTTGCCTTCTATCTGCATCGGCGACTCCACAGCTTCGACGGATGTTAGCGGCTCCGACCGCGCCGGCGCCATCGGCGAAGCGTACGCCTAGGCGGAATGCGGTATGCTCACTGACCCGGTTCTGAGACACCGTCCGCGTTTTTCCCCATGGCCGCATCGAGATATCTCGACCGTATCGCGATCTCTCTGTCCACGATCTGCATCGTGCATTGTCTCGCGATGCCGTTCGTCGTTGCGATGTTGCCGGTCGCGGCGCTCACGTTCGGGAACGACGGCCACTTCCACGCTCTGATGCTCTGGCTCGTCGTGCCGACGAGCGCGATCGGCTTCTCATTGGGCTATCGCGTCCACCACAGCGCAAGAATCGTCGTGGCGGGCGCCGTAGCGGTGGCCGTGCTCGCGCTCGTCGCGCTCGTGGGGTCATGACCACTGGGATCCGAGGTTCGAAGTGACCGTGAACGTGGCGGCGAGCATCCTGCTCGCGATCGCGCATTGGCGGAACTTCCGCGAGGTCCGTCGGCTTCACAGCCACCACGACGAAGCTTAAGTCGCGATCGCGGCGGCGTGTGCCGAGCCACCCGGTTCGATCGCAATCTCGTGCGTGAATAGCTCGCGATGCGCCGCAAGATGCGACGCAGAGACGAGCTGCGTGCCGTGCGCGATCGTCGCGGCCAGCGCGCGGTTGAGCGCCGCCGAGGCGTCTTCGTCGAGGCCTTCCCACGGCTCGTCTAGCAGCAAGAGCTTGGGCCGGTTCACGAGCGCGCGCGCGATCAGCGCGCGGCGCGCTTGGCCGTAAGACAGCGTCGTGAGCGGTCGCGTCGCGAGCCCCTCGAGCGAGAACTCCGCGAGCAACTCGTCGACGCGTTCGCTTTCACGCGCCGTCGGCGCACGCGTGAGACCGAAGCTCGAGTCGAAGCCCGACGCGACGCAGTCGCGAACCGTCGTCGGATACCGATAGGCCGCCTGCAGCTCGGGTGATACCCAGGCGACTTGCCGGCGCAGCGTCCAGACGCTGCGCGGTAGCCCAAGCGCGGGCCAACGGATCGCGCCGCCTTGGGCCGGCCGCAGTTGTCCATGCAAGAGGCGGAGCAGCGTGCTCTTGCCGGAGCCGTTCGCGCCCGTCACGAGCCATTGTTGCCCCGGGTCGATTCGCCAATCGAAATCTCGGAGCACGCGGCGCGAGCCGAGCCAGATGCTCGCCTTCTCGATCTCGACGAGCGGCAGCGACCGCTCTCGGTCCGCTGGCCGCCGATTCCGCAGCCGCAGCGTGCTCGGCGCCGCGCGGTCGGGTAGCCGCCCCCTCGACCGCTGTGCCGGCCGACGCGCCGCGCGCGGCGTGCCGCTCGTGGCCGCCACCGGCTGCGCGTGGAGCGCGTCGCGCTCGCGACGATCCGGCCGCGCTCGAGGCGCAAGATCCGGTCGATCGCGGCGGGCAAGTCGGCTTCGACATGGGCCGCGCAGACGAGCGCGACCTGCTTCGGCACCCGCTCGAGCAGAGCGCCGAGCTCGATTCGGGCGGCGCGGTCGAGGCCGCTCGCGGGCTCGTCGAGCAACAGCACGCTCGGCGCGAACGCGACGCCGCGCGCGATCAGCACGCGGCGCTGCTCGCCGCGCGAGAGCTCGAGGAAGCGACGCGGCGCGAGAAGCGCGACGCCGAGCTCGCCCATTGTCGCGAGCGCGAGCTTGCGTTCGCGCGCCTCGGGGTGCCGGCGCGGCACGTCGGTGCGATAGATGCCCGACAACACGACGTCGAGCGCCGTGAAGTTCCAGTTCAGGCGCGCGTACCGATCCTGAAGCTCGTGGCTCACGACGACGATCTCGCTGCGCGCAGCGACCGCGTCGTGCTCGGCGCCGCGGCCGAAGTCGTAGCGGCGTTCGCCGCGCTCGGGCGCGGGCCAGACCGTCCCCGCGAGCAGACCGAGGAACGTGGTCTTGCCGCTGCCGTTCGCGCCGACGACGCCCCAGCGCTCGCCGCGCTCGAGCCGCCAGGTGACTCCGCGCAGCACGGGCGCGCCCGCGATGTCGACGTCGACTCGATCGAGGACGATTAAAGGTGCGGGATTCATGCGCTCGATCGGCTCGGGTGTCACGCGGCGAGCGCGAGTTTACCTGAGCTAGACTAGCCGACGAGGCTTTGAGACCGATGCAGAACGTGCTGCCGACCGCCGCTGACGTCGCCGAGGCGCACTTGCGCATCCGCGACTGGATCGTCGAAACGCCCGTGCTCGAGTCGGACGCGCTGAGCCGCCGCATTGGCACGCGCGTGCTGCTCAAAGCGGAATGCTTGCAACGCGGCGGCAGCTTCAAGATCCGCGGCGCGCTGAACCGGCTTCTTCAGCTCAGTCATGCGGAGCGCAGCGCCGGCGTCGTCGCATTCTCGTCGGGGAACCACGCGAAGGCGGTCGCGATCGCAGCTCAGTGGCTCGATTGCCGAGCGACGATCGTCATGCCGCACGACGCGCCGCGGGCGAAGCTCGACGGGCACGCGCGCTTACGGCGCCGAGGTCGTTCTCTACGACCGCGAGCGCGACGACCGGGAGGCGATCGCGGCGCGGCTCGCCGCCGAGCGAGGCGCGGCGCTCGTGCCGCCGTTCGACCACGCGCACGTGATCGCGGGGCAGGGCACTGCCGCGCTCGAGCTCGGCCGCACGCTCGCGCTCAAGCACGCTGACCCTCGACGCCCTCTACGCACCGTGCAGCGGCGGCGGTCTCGTCGCAGGCTCGGCGCTCGCGATCAAGTCCCAGTTTCCCGACTGCGCCGTGTATGCCGTCGAGCCAGTCGGTTACACGAGGCTCGCGCGATTCGCTGCGCGCCGGTGAGCGGCGCGTCGTGACCGGGCATCCCGCGACTCTTTGCGACGGCCTCCGCGCTCCGACGCCCGGTGCGATCACCTTCGCGATCGACCGTCGCGAGCTCGCGGGCGCCGTCGCCGTCGATGACGATGCGGTGCTCGAGGCGATGGCGCTCGCCGCCGAGCACCTCAAGGTCGTCGTGGAGCCGTCGGGCGCCGCCGCGCTCGCCGCCCTGCTGCGCAGCCCGCCACAGCGGAGCTGCGTCGCCGTGATCCTTTCGGGCGGCAACGTCGACGCGGAATTGTTGTCGAACGCCGTGACGCGCCACGCGAGAAGCTGACTGACACGCGTCGCAATCAGCCTATGTCGTCTCGCCTTTCGTTGCGAAGGGAAAGTGAGACAGCACCTGTGCGATGGACCATAATGCCGCGTCGCTAGCAGGGGCAGGAGAGCGTCGAGCACCGTATGCAGCTGCGCCAAATTGCACGGTTGGATGACTGGTATCGGTTCGAGCCGGGTACCTCGTTCATCACCGGTCTGCAAGCGCTGGTGCGGCTGCTGCTCGCGCAGAGCTATCGCGACCGGGCCGCCGGCCTGCATACCGCGGGCTTCGTATCGGGTTATCGCGGCTCGCCGCTCGGCGGCCTCGACCGCGAGCTCTGGCGCGCGGGCAAGTTTCTCGACGCGGCCGACATTCGCTTCCAGCCCGGGCTCAACGAGGACCTCGCCGCCACCTCGATCTGGGGCTCGCAGCAAACCAATCTGTTCGCCGGGCGCACGCTACGACGGCGTGTTCTCGCTCTGGTACGGCAAGGGCCCCGGCGTCGACCGCTCGGGCGACGCGCTCAAGCACGGCAACGCGGCTGGCACGTCGGCGCACGGCGGCGTGCTCGTCGTCGCGGGCGACGATCACACCTGCAAATCGTCGTCGCTGCCGCACCAGAGCGAGTACAACTTCATCGACGCGCTGATTCCGGTGCTCAACCCGGCCGACGTGAGCGAGATCGTCGAGCTCGGGCTCTATGGCTTCGCGCTGTCGCGTTTCAGCGGCTGCTGGATCGGCCTCAAGGTCACGCAAGAAACGGCCGATGCGACGCAGTCGTTCGAGCTGTTGCCGCAGGAAATGCGGATCGTGACGCCGGTCTTCGACATGCCGCCGGGCGGCCTCAACATCCGTTGGCCGGATCCGCCGAACGATCAGGAGTACCGCCTCCAGCGGCACAAGCTGCGCGCGGCGCTCGCGTTCGCGCGCGCGAACGGTCTCAACCGC
The DNA here is from genome assembly GCA_963841645.1 of uncultured Gammaproteobacteria bacterium. Taxonomy (GTDB): domain Bacteria; phylum Pseudomonadota; class Gammaproteobacteria; order Steroidobacterales; family Rariloculaceae; genus FEN-1219. The sequence continues at coordinate 79,836 of CAWJDS010000003.1, forward strand.
ACGGTGATCGAGGGCCGCACGTCGCGTCTCGGCATCGTGACGACCGGTAAGGCTCATCTCGATACGCTCCAGGCACTCGACGACCTCGGCATCGACCAAGAGCGCGCGGCGCAGATCGGCATCAAGCTGTTCAAGGTCGGGATGAGCTGGCCGCTCGAGCCCGAGACGATCCGCCGTTTCGCCGACGGGCTCGAGGAGATCATCGTCGTCGAGGAGAAGCGCAGCGTCGTCGAGAGCCAGCTCAAGGAGCAGCTCTACAACTGGCAGGCACGCACGCGGCCGCTGATCGTCGGCAAGCGCGACGAGCGCGGCGAGTGGTTGTTGCCGTCGAACGGCGAGCTCACACCGGCCCTGATCGCACGCGTGCTCGCGAAGCGCATGCTTAGGTTCTACTCGAGCTCCGACATCGAGGAGCGCGTGCGCTTCCTCGAGCAGCAAGAAGCGAACCTGCCCGAGCTCACGACCGACGTGCAGCGCGAGCCGCACTTCTGCTCGGGCTGCCCGCACAACACGTCGACGCGGGTGCCGGACGGCAGCCGCGCGGTCGGCGGCATCGGTTGCCATTACATGGCGGCGTGGATGGACCGCGGCACGGTCACCTACACGCAGATGGGCGGCGAGGGCGCGACCTGGATCGGCCAGGCGCCGTTCACCGACACGCAGCACGTGTTCCAGAACCTCGGTGACGGCACCTACGCGCACTCCGGCGTGCTCGCGATCCGCGCGGCCGTCGCGGCCGGCGTGAACATGACCTACAAGATCCTGTTCAACGACGCGGTCGCGATGACCGGCGGTCAGCCGGTCGAGGGGCACCTCACGGTGGCGCGCGTCGCGCAGCAGCTCGCGGCCGAGGGCGTGCAGCCGGTGATGGTCGTGAGCGACCACCCCGATAAGTACGCGCGCGCGTCGTTGCCGGCCGGCGTTACCGTGCACGATCGTCGCTACCTCGATCGCTTGCAGCGCGAGCTCCGCGAGGTCAAGGGCGTTTCGGCGCTGATCTACGACCAAACCTGCGCCGCCGAGCTGCATCGCAAGCGCAAGCGCGGCACGATCGAGGCGCCCGACAAGCGCGTCGTGATCAACGAGCTCGTCTGCGAGGGTTGCGGCGACTGCAACGTGCAGTCGAACTGCCTGTCCGTGATGCCGCTCGAGACCGAGTTCGGCCGCAAGCGCCGCATCAACCAGTCGTCGTGCAATCAGGACTTCAGCTGCCTCGAAGGCTTTTGTCCGAGCTTCGTCACGCTGCGCGGCGCCAAGCGCAATCCGCCGCGGCCGCTCGCCTCGGAGGTGTTGCCGAGCTTGCCGGAGCCGCCGCAGGCCGAGAACGGCGCGGTGCACAACATCCTGATCGCGGGCATCGGCGGCACGGGCGTCGTGACCGCGAGCGGCCTGCTCGGGCTCGCGGCGCATCTCGAAGGCAAGCATGTCGTGCAGCTCGATCAGACCGGCCTCGCGCAGAAGTACGGCGCGGTGCTGTCGCACGTTCGAATCTCGACGGACCGCAGCCGGCTGCACGGGATGCGCATCCCGGCCGGCCAGGTGGACCTCCTGCTCGGCGCGGATCTCGTCGTCGCGGTCGGCCGCGAGCCGTTGTCGATGCTGTCGGCGAAGCGCTCGGCCGTGATCGTCAACGTCCACGAGGAGCTGCCGCCGAGCTTCATCCGCGACCGCGACTTCGTGTTCCCCGGCACGAAGATGCTCGATGCGCTGCGCACGGCGAGCCGCGCGAACGGCGTCGCGACGCTCGACGCGACGCGGCTCGCGTCCGATCTGCTCGGCGACAGCATCGGCGCGAACGTCCTGATGCTCGGCTTCGCGTTCCAACGCGGGCAGCTGCCGGTGTCCGGCGCGGCGCTCTATCGCGCGCTCGAGCTCTACGGCCGCAACGTCGAGGAGAACAAGCTCGCGTTCGACTGGGGTCGATTCGCGGCCGAGAGCCCGGAGCAGGTCGAGCGGCTAGCAAGCGCGCAGAGAGAACGCCGAGCAGCCGTCGAAGTCCGCCGCCGAGGCGATCGCGAGGCGCGAGGCGTTTCTCGTGCAGTACCAGAACCGCGCTTACGCGGACAAGTATCGCAAGCTAGTGGATCGAGTCGCGGCGGTAGAGCAGCGCGTGCGGCCCGGAAGCCAAGAGCTCGTCGATGCCGTCGCGCGAAATTACTTCGCGCTGCTCGCGTACAAGGACGAATACGAGGTCGCGCGTCTGCACACGGAGACCGATTTCCTCGCGAGCCTGCGTCGAAACTTCGGCGCCGGCGCACGGCCGACGTTCCACTTCTCTCCGCCGCTGTTCGCAGGCACCGATCCGGCGACGGGCCGGCCGAAGAAATACGAGCTCGGACGCTGGATACTGCCTGTGCTCCGCGTGCTCGCGAAGCTCAAGTTCCTGAGGGGCACCAAGCTCGACCCGTTCGGGTATGGCGCGGACCGTCGGCTCGAGCGCGCGTTGATCATCCGCTATGAGCGAGTGATCGAGCGGATCGTCGCCGAGCTCGACGATCGTCGATTCGAGCTCGCGCTCGAGATCGCGCGCGGCCCGAATGCCGTTCGCGGCTTTGGCCCGATCAAGAAGGCGGCCGCGGCCCGCGCAGCCGAGCGCGAGCAGCGGTTGCTCGAGACCTGGGGAACGCCGGCGCTCTGCGCCGAGGTTCCGGCGCGCGCGAGCGCGGCCTAGCTACCGGCGCTTACGTACCGACTCCGCCGCGGTCGCGCAGCGGATGCAGCGATCGGCGAACGGCTGCGCGACGAGCCGCGCCATCGGAATCGTCTCGCCGCAGTCGCCGCAGATCCCGTACGTCTCGTTCTTGATCTGATCCAGCGCTTTGGCGATCTTGCTGATCTCTGTGCGGGCCTCGTTGCCGAGCGCGTCGACGACCTCGGCATTTTCGAGCTCCTGCGCCTGCTCTTGCGAATCCGCGCTCCGGCCGGCGGTGAGATTCTCCTTGAGGCGCTCGAGCCGACGCGTCAGCTCGGCCTGTTTCGCGAGCAGCTGCTCTTCGATCTGTGCGTACTGGCTCATCTCGGTCCCACCTTCATCGTCGGTCGCGGTGGAGCGACCGCCGGCGTCTGCCGATTTGTTCGTTGCGGTTGGCGGCCCGCTGAAGCGCGGCACAACCGAGGTTCGACTTGCTGCCGCCGCGCGCGCCCGTCTAGGATCGATCTCCTCCGGCGCGGCGAACCGGCCTTGTGCTCAAGCATAGCTCTGTTCTCGCTTCTACCCAAACGAAGGAATGTGTGATGTCCGACTTCATCCCTGAGAGGTCGTTCCCGGGACACGCCAAGACACCGTCCCTGGGGCTCGACGCCGCACATCCCTGTGCGGCGACGGTCCCGGGAACGACCTCTCAGGGATGAAGTCGGACACACGGGTGTTATGAACGTTCTCGCCGGGACGAGCGGGTTCTCGTACAAGGAGTGGGTCGGGGCGTTTTATCCCGAGAAGACCGCCGCCAAAGCCATGCTCGCGTACTACGCGACTCGCTTACCGGTCGTCGAGATCAACAACACGTTCTATCGGATGCCGAACGCCGACGCGATCGGCGCATGGCGCGCTCAAGTTCCCGAGTCCTTTCGCTTTGCGATCAAAGCGCCGCGCCGGATTACTCATGTGAAGCGGCTCAAGGACTGCAAGGGCGAGCTCGGTTTCCTGTTCGCGGCGCTCGAGGCGCTCGAGCCTTGTCTCGGCTCGATCCTGTTTCAACTGCCGCCGTTCGCAAAGGTCGACGTCGCGGCGCTCTCGTCCTTCGTCGAGCACTTGCCGGCTGGCTGCCGCGCTGCCTTCGAGTTCCGCAACCCGTCATGGCTCGCGCCCGACGTCTATGCCGTGCTGAAGCCGCGCAATCTCGCGCTGGTCCACAGCGAGGTCGACGAACCGCTCGCGAGGCGACCTGCCGTGGACCGCAGACTGGGCGTACCTCCGGTTGCGCAGGGTCGTCTACACCCCCTCCGACCTCGACGTGTGGCTCGCGCGCCTACGAGCGGCAAACCTCACCGAAGCCCACGTCTTCTTCAAGCACGAGGACCAAGCGACGGGCCCGCTCCTCGCCGAGCAATTCCAGCGCCTCGCAACCTCCTAGCGAACGATCCCGCGCCGCGCGCGAAGCGACACCTTATCAGTCGCGATCGCGGGTCAAAGCGCGGAACCGCGAGAAGTGTCGAAGCGCGGCCTGCTCGTCGCCGGCCTGCTGATAGAGCCGCGCCAGATTGAAGTGCACGTCCGCCACCCGCGGATCGAGCCGCGCGGCCTCGACGTACTCCGCGATCGCCTCCTTCGTCGCGCCCCGATCTTCGAGGACGACACCGAGATTGAAGCGCGCGGTGGGATGGTTCGGGTCGAGCGCGAGGGCCTCGCGATATAGGCGCTCCGCGTCATCGAGCGCACGCGCCTGGTGGCGCAGCCGCCCGAGATTGATCCGTGCCGCGACGTGGTCGAAGTCGGTCTCGAGCACACGGCGGTACGCGAGCTCGGCCTCTCCGTTCGCGCCGATCTCCTCGCTCTCGAGCGCGGCATCGAAGAGCTCGTCGGCGTTGCCGGCGGAGTGCAATGCACGCTGCACCGAGTCGCGTGCGAGCGGCGCGACCTTCTCGCCGAGCTCGCGCACGTTGAAGTCGAACAGCGTTTGCTTCGACTCGGGCTCCCAGCTCGTGCTGTTGTCGCGGACGATCACGCGGTTGCCGTCGATCTGCACTCGCACGGCGCTCAAGCGGACGATCGGCGGGCAGCTGCTTGGCGAGCGCGCGCAGCGCGCTCAGGATCCGGCGCGGCTTGAGCTTCGCGTCCTCGAGTCCCTTCGCGGTGCGCAGCAACACGAGATCCTGGAACGAGAACTCGAAGCGGCCGCTCGGCCCGGAGCGCGGCGCGACGACGCCCGAGCGCACGAGGGAGCGCACGCGCTGCGCGGGGATGCCGAGCAGGTCCGCTACCTCTCGCGTGGAATACGCCTTCATGGCGTGCGGGTTACTTGGCGGCGACGCGTTTCTTCGCGGCGGGCTTAGGTTTGGCAGCTTTCTTTTCCGCAGCTGGCTCCGCCTGCTGCGCGGGCTTGCGCGCGTTGCCGGCGGCGAGGCTCGCTTTGAGCGCCTCCATGATGTCGATGATCTTGTGCTCGGGCTCCGCGGTCGGCGCGATCGTGATGTCCTCGCCCTCGACCTTCCGATTGATCAGCTCGAGCATCCGGTCGCGAACCTCGTCGCGATAGTTCTCCGGCGCGAACTTGTCGCTCGCCGCCTGCTCGATCAGCTGCGTCGCGAGCTTGAGCTCCGCGGGCTTCACGGTTGCGTCCTCGATCGGCACCTCGGCGAACGAGCGCAGCTCGTCGGGATAGTGGAGCTGCTCCATCACCAGCCCCTTGTCGCCCATCGGCCGCACCATGACGAGGTACTGCTTGCCGCGCGCGGCGTACTTGCCGATCCCGATCCGGCCTGTCTCGTTGAGCGCCTGCGCGAGCAGCTTGTAAGCCCGCGCGCCGCCCTTGTCCGTGCCGAGGTAGTAAACCTTGTCGAGATACTGCCGGTCGATCTGGTCGGCCTTCAGGAATTCGACGATGTCGATCGTGTGGGTCGCGGCCGCCTCGAGCGCTTTGAGCTCGTCGGGCTCGAACAGCACGTACTGGCCCTTCGCGAACTCGTAGCCCTTGACGAGTCTCCTCGCGCGCCACGACCTCGCCGCTGCGCGAGTTCACCAGCTGCTGCTTGACCCGCGAGCCGTCCTTCTTGTCGATCTGGTTGAAGGAAAGCGCGCTCTTCGGCTCCGCGCCCGAGTAGAGCTTGACCGGAATCGAAACGAGCCCGAACGAGATGGTGGCGGTGGACAGTGCTCGCGCTGGCATGCGGGGATCATATATCCTCGCCTTCAACGTGACAACAAAAAATACCGGTAAGTTAGAGACTTATCGCGCAAAGCGAAAGGCCGATCAAACTCCGGAGCCGTTCGGTCCAGCCCGCGTAGGAGGGTCGCGCTTCGTGGTCCAGCAGCACGCGGCCCGGCGCATGCACTACGACTTCAGGCTCGAGCACGACGGCGTGCTGAAGTCCTGGGCCGTGCCGAAGGGCCCGTCGCCGAACCCGGCCGATAAGCGGCTCGCGGTCCACGTCGAGGACCACCCGGTCGAGTATGCGAACTTCGAAGGGCTGATCCCGCCCGGCAACTACGGCGCGGGGGCGGTGATCGTCTGGGACCGGGGCCGCTGGGTCCCGTTGAACGACATCGACGAAGGCTTCGTCAAGGGCAAGCTGTTGTTCGAGCTGCGCGGCTACAAGCTGCGCGGCAAGTGGACGCTCGTGAAAACGAAGCGCGGCAAGGACGAGTGGCTCCTGATCAAGGAGCGCGACGCGTACGCGAATCAGCAGGGCACGGACGACTATCCGCACGACTCGGTGCTCTCGGGCCGCACGGTCGAGCAGGTCGGCGCGGCCGAAGACCGTGGCGCCGCGCTCGCGGCGCGCTTGCGCAAGCTCGGCGCGAAGTCGCGCGCGCTGCGCGGCTCGGACCTGTCACCGATGCTCGCGACGCCGGGCAAGCCGTTCACGCGCGCGGGCTGGGTATTCGAGCTCAAGTACGACGGTTACCGGTTGCTCGCCGAGAAGAACGACGGCCGCGTGACGCTCCACTCGCGCGCGGGCAACGATCTCACCGCGACGTTTCCGGACGTCGAGGAGATCGTCGCAGCGCTTCCATACGAGCGCTTCATCATCGACGGCGAAGTGATCGTCAACGACGCGCGCGGTATCCCGAGCTTCTCGCTGCTCCAAAAGCGCGGGCGTCTCTCGCGCCGCGCGGACGCCGAACGTGCGGCGCTCGAGCTGCCGTGCACGTTCTACGCGTTCGATCTGCTCGCGTTCGCCGATCTCGACCTGCGCGCGCTGCCGCTCACTGAGCGGAAAGAGGCGCTGCGCACGCTGCTGCCGACGATCGGGCCGCTGCGCTATTCGGAGCACGTCGAAGAGCACGGCGAGGCGATGTTCGTCGAGGCCGAGCGGCTCGGGCTCGAGGGCGTCGTAGGCAAGCGCGCCGCGTCGCCGTATGTGAGCAAGCGCTCGCAGGATTGGATCAAGGTGAACGCGGCGAAGTCCGACGATTTCGTCGTCGTGGGCTTCTTGCCCGCGAAGAACGGGGCGAAAGGTTTCAGCGCGCTGCTGCTCGCACAGTACCGAGAAGGCGAGCTCACGTACGCGGGCCGAGTCGGCGGCGGCTTCGGACAGCGCGATTTCAAGGCGATCGAGCCGAAGCTCGAGGCGCTCGAGCGCGCCGAGCCGCCCGCGGCGGCGCCCGAGGAGCGCGGCACCGTCTGGCTCGCGCCGGGCCCGGTGATCCAGGTGAAGTTCAAGCAGCGGACGCCGGATGGCTCGTTGCGCCAGCCGACCTTCATGCGGCTGCGCGACGACAAGTCAGCGGCGCAATGCATCTGGCCGGGTGTTGCCGAATCGGGCGGCGAGACGGAACCCCTGGCCGACGCGCCGCCCGAGACGCGACACGCCGACGTCCGCGGGCCCGCCTCGCACCGTCGATCTCACGAACCTCGACAAGGTGTTCTGGCCCGCCGACGGCTACACCAAGGGCGACATGATCGAGTACTACCGCGGCATCTCGGACTGGCTGCTGCCGTACTTGCGCGACCGCCCCGTCGTGCTCACGCGTTTCCCGGACGGCATCGACGGCAAGTCGTTCTTCCAGAAAGACGCGCCGGTCTACGCGCCGAAGTGGCTCAGGCTCGAGACGATGTGGAGCGAGCAGGCCGAGCGCGAGATCCGCTACTTCGTGCTCGACGACATCGAGTCGCTCGTCTACGTCGCGAACATGGCGTCGATTCCGCTGCACGTGTGGTCGAGCCGCGTCGCGGCGCTCGAGCGGCCCGACTGGTGCATCGTCGATCTCGACCCCAAGGGAGCGCCGCTCACGGACGTAGTGAAGATCGCGCGTCACATCCATGATCTCTGCGATGAAGTGGGGCTCGTCAACTACGTGAAGACGAGCGGCTCGACAGGCCTGCACGTGCTGATTCCGCTCGGCGCGAAGTACACGTACGAACACTCGCGGACGCTCGCCGAGCTCATCGCGCGTTTCACGGCGAAGTCGCTGCCCGAGATCTCGACGATCGTACGCAAGCCGAGCGACCGCGAAGGCAAGGTGTATCTGGATTACCTACAGAACGGTCACGGTCGGCTGCTCGTCTCGCCGTTCAGCGTGCGGCCGTTGCCGCAGGCGCCCGTGTCGATGCCGCTCGAGTGGAAAGACGTGACTGCGCGGCTCAGGCTCGAGCGGTACAACATCAAGACGGCGCGCAAGCGGATGCTCGAGCACGGCGATCCGCTCGCGGGCGTGCTCACGGAGTCGATCGACATGCTCGCGGCGATCGACGCGCTGCAACAGCGCCTCTCGAAGTAGCCACGAGGGGCACCTAGAAACCGGACGCCTAGGCCGCGCGAGCGCGGTAGACCGCTCGCGGCTCGCGCACCTCCATGGAGGGGTTTTCCGCAGACACATAGTCGTCGCGCAGGTCATCGAGCCGGTAGCCGAAACGCGGTATTGCGCGCCCGTCCGGGCGCTGGAAGTAGAGCTCGCCGGCAGCATCTCGCCGAAGCTTGAAGCCGCCCTCGTGCAGCAGCGCGTGGTGTTGAGTGCAGAGCAATGTGAGGTTCTCGAGGCTCGTATCGCCGCCGTCTGCCCGGTGCTCGATGTGATGCGCATCGACGTAGTAACGATTTTGGCAGCCGGGGAATGAGCAGCGACTGTCCCGCGCCCACAAAGCTCGACGCAGCGCCGTCGAGATCGTGCGCTGCTTGCGCCCGACGTCGAGCGGCGTGCCGTTCTCGTCCTCCACCAACGTGATCACGCTGCCGTCGCAGGTGAGCCGCCTGAGGGTCTCGATCGGCAGATCGGACCGCCCGACCCCTCCGTGGAGGGCTGAACGGTCCGAGTGCAAGACGACTTGATAATGATCGGCAGCGGAGCTCGACTTTTCTCGCGCGTCGCCTCCCATGAGATACGACTTCGCCATCGCGACGAGTGCATCCGCTTGTTGGGCGGGCCAACCATTCGCCGGGGACCCAAGCGCCTCTACGGAATCGCGAACCTCCATTTTGGACTTTGGAAACGTCGTGAACTCGATCCCGACGGTCGAGTCGCCGGTCTGCGCCGCGCGCTCGAGGGCCTGAGCGATCACTTCGCCCTGCTCGATTGGCACCTCGACGCTGATCTTCATTACTCCGCGTGCTTCGTCACGCCAGAGAGTGCACGAGCGCCGCTCCCATGCACGCCACGCCGCCGGCGTCGACTGCGGTGCGACGTTGCGAATTTGCCGGCAGCGCTCCTCGACCTGCGGCGCCGTCGCGCCCAGCGCGTACGCGAGCAGCGAGTCCTCGTCGTGCAGATCCGCGACGCGTGTGAGCCCGGACTTTAGAGTACGACAGCCGCCCGTCCGCGAACGCCTCCGACGTCGTCGGCATCGCACGCAGCGCTTGCGCTGTGCGCACCTTCTCGCGTGCCGCGGAGAGCGACAGGCCGCAGCGCCATGCCAGCCATTCGGCGCAATTACGTAAGCCCCACTTCGCCCAACCGAGGCGATCGTCGAACTCGCGCACGAGCACGAGCAAGCGATAGGTCTGCGCATTCATCTGGCGCGCGAGAGTGCAGATCTCGGCGTCGAGGTCGTCGATGGATCGGTTGGCGGCCGGCACGTTGGCGGCCGCGGAGCGGGACGAATAGGTGGACATGACCTTACACCTGCGGTCTAGAGGAGCTGGTATTATATACAGCAATTAGCCGTTTTTCCATGCCTTATTAGGGTGTTACGACCAGTTTGATCTCTAGAGGGGGACGTGACGCGGAACTAGCCGCCGCAACCGAATCGCCGCTTGCAACCCGGGCGTCGGGCGCGGAATCATCTATACGCGCTTGCCACCCTGCGAGCCGATTGGCTATCCGATGAGCGGCGATGAAGTACATTGAGAAAGTCCTCCAGCCCGGCGAGAAGATCGTTTTTTCCTCCACCTTGAGCTGGGCGGTCTACTTCCCGAGCGTCCTGTTGTGGCTGGCCGCATTGCTGCTGGCGGCCGCGGGCAGTGCGCTCCAACCGAGCCACGTCTGGCTGTGGGCTGCGCTCGTCGTGGCGCTGCTCGCCGCCGCCTCGAGCGTCAAGGCATGGTTCAGACGCTGGACGACCGAGATCGACGTGACCGACCGGCGCGTCGTATACAAGCGCGGTTTCATCCGCCGCCACACGATCGAGATAAACATGGATAAGGTCGAGAGCGTGGACGTCGATCAATCGCTGTTCGGCCGACTGTTCGACTACGGCGACATCGTGATTCGCGGCACCGGCGCAGGCATCGAGCCGTTGCGCGGCATCGATTCGCCGCTCGCGTTTCGCAACGCCGTGACCGCGCGCTAACGGCAGCCCTACGCGCGGCGTCGGATCCGGCGCGGCATCAGAGCCCGGTTCGCACCGGGATGTCGAAGCGCTCGCAATAAGCCGCGAAGCGGCCGACTCAGCACGGCCGGGTCGAGCCCGTACTGCTCGAGCGTGTAGCGGTGCACGCCGTGCTTGTCCTTCGGGTTTGCGGCGAGGAAGCGCTGGATCGCGGCGCGTCCCGTGTCGGCAAGCGGCCAGCCGAGGAAGTCGTAGACGCGCTCGATCGTCTCGAACGGCGCACGCTCGATCGATTCGTACGCCACGTCGAGGAACTGAGCGGGATTCGCGCGCTCGCGGACGGCGAGGAAGTCGTCGAGCGCGCGCGCCCAGCGATCGGTCCAGTCGGCCGCGATCTCGCTGAGGATCCGCGTCGTCGCTGAACGCGCGCCGTAGCACCGTCGCGTGGCTCGCCATCGACGCCATCACGCGCAGCGGATCGCGATGCGTCTGCACGATCCGCGCGTTCGGATAGCGGCGCAGCAGCGCGCCCAAGCTGAACAGATGGCCGGGCGCCTTGAGCACCCAGCGATCGCCCGCGCGATTGGCTTGCAAGTGCTGCAGCAAGCGACGATGGAAGTCGTAGGCGAGATCCTGCGCCGAGCGTCTCGAACCAGTCCTGGAACGACGGCACGTTGTGCGTCGTGTGGAACTGGATGCCCATGAACACCTGCGCGTGGATCGCGATGCACTCCTGCGGCAGATCGGGCGCGATCGGATGAATTCGCATGAACTCCGGCGCGAGCCGGTTCGCCCAATCGAGTCGCGACTGCGTGCGCGCGCGCACGGTATCGATCTCGGCCGGCGTCGCGCCAGTCGCGGCGGGATACATCACTTCCCAGGTGAACGGTGCGCGGTTCGCCGGGTCCTCGCTGATGAGACCGTGCAGATGTGTCGTGCCGGTTCGCGGCAGACCGATGATGAACACCGGCTCGGCTACTTGTTCGCGCTCGATCGCGGGGTTCGTTCGCACGCTGCTCCTCGAGGCGCAGCAGATTCTCGAGCAGGCTCACGAGGAGCTCGCGCACGGTGATCCTGCCGAGCGTCGTGAGACGCGCCTCGTCGCGATACGACTTGAGCAGCCGCTCGAGCGGCTCCTCGATCGGCCATGCGCCGAGCGCGGTGGACCCGGCGCGCCGCTCGGCGGAGCGCAGCAGGTTGTCGAGCTCGAGCGACGGGTGGATCGGCGCCGAGTCGGCGCAGCGCCCGACCGCCGGTGTTCAAAGCGGACACCGCGCCGCGCACGCAGCGTGCGGAAAAGCTCATCGGTAGGGTGGCACGGGTTTGCTAGTATTCGGCGCGGTATTCTCGCCCACGGGGCTTCGGCGCAGCAAATGACCCTCGAGGAAATCCGTTCGCTCATCCGCGACGTCCCGAATTTCCCGAAGCCCGGGATCTTGTTCAGGGACATCACGCCGTTGCTCGCCGATCCGGCTGCGTTTCGCGCGACGACCGACGTGCTCGCCGAACGCGTCGCGCCGTTGCGCGCGGACGGCATTCTCGCGATCGAGTCGCGCGGCTTCATCTTCGGGGCCGCGCTCGCGACAGCGGGTCGGATTGCCGCTGCAGCTCGTGCGCAAGCGCGGCAAGCTGCCGCGCGAATCGTTCAGCGTCGAGTACGAGCTCGAATACGGCGTCGATCATCTCGAGATGCACAAGGACGCGGTGCGCGCGGGCGGGCGCTACTTGATCGTCGACGACGTGATCGCCACGGGCGGCACCGCGGCTGCGGTCGCGAAGCTCGTCGCGCAGCAACGCGCGGCCATTGCAGCGTGCGCGTTCGTCATCGAGCTCACGTTCCTGAACGGTCGCGGCCGACTCGCCGGCCACGATGTGATCAGCCTGATCCGCTATTGAGCGCGTTCAGTGCGAGCGCGTGAGGATGAAGTCCGACAGCCAGAGCAGCGGGCGGGAGTCCAGGCGCAGCGAGCGCAGCGCGTCAGTCGCGCGCTGCTGAGTCTCGGCCGCGCGGCGGCGCGCGCCTTCGAGTCCGAGCGTCGAAGGGTACGTCGACTTGTCGTTGCCCGCGTCGCTGCCGGCGTTCTTGCCGAGCGTCGCAGTGTCCTGCTCCACCTCGAGTAGGTCGTCGCGAATCTGGAATACGAGCCCGATGTCCCTCGCGAACGTGTCGAGGTGCGCGCGCTCGGCATCCGTGAGCTCGCCGAGCTCGCTCGGCATCATGATCGCGGCGCGGATCAGCTGGCCGGTCTTGCGGCGATGGATGTCCTCGAGGGCGTGCTCGTCGAGCTTCTTGCCTTCCGCCTCGAGGTCGAGCATCTGGCCGCCGACCATGCCGGCCGGGCCGACCGCGCGGGCGAGCCACGAGATCACTTTGACTTGCCGCTCGGGCCTGGCGGCGAGCCGCCGGATCCTCGCAGAGGATCTCGAACGCGAGCGCCTGTAGCGCGTCGCCGGCGAGGATCGCGGTGGCCTCGTCGAATCGAATGTGCGTCGTGGGACGCCCGCGGCGCAGGTCGTCGTCGTCCATCGCCGGCAGGTCGTCGTGCACGAGCGAGTACGCGTGGACGAGCTCGATCGAAGCCGCAATGACATCGAGCTGCTCTTCGCCGACGCCGCAGAGCTCGCCGCTCGCATAGGCGAGCAGGGGCCGCACGCGCTTCCCGCCGCCGAGTACCGAGTACTCCATGGCGGAGCGGAGTCGTGGGGGAACGTGGGCGGTGCTGCGGAGGATCTTGGCGAGCTCCGCGTCGACGCGTTCGCGGTAGTGATCGAGCCGTGCCGCAAAGTCGCCGCTCGAGGCCCGTGCTATCATAGACGCTCATCCTAACACCGAAGCGGCGCGCACGGCGCAGGCACCCGTGAACACCGAATCGAGCCGATCTACTAGTTCCACCGACGATCTCGCCTACCAGGCACATATTCTTCCGGGCGTCTCGCGAACGTTCGCGTTGACGATCCCGGTGTTGCCGGAGCGGCTCGCGCAGGTGATGACCAACGCGTATCTGCTCTGCCGTCTGGCGGACACGATCGAGGACGACGTCGGTCTCGACGCGGCGCAGAAGTCGGCGTTTCACGAGCGATTCGTCGCGGTGGTGAAAGGCGACGAGCCGGCGGAGCCGTTCGCGGCCGCGCTGGTGCCTCTCTTGTCGGATCGCGTGCTGCCGGCCGAGCGCGACCTCGTCCGTCAACGCCGCCGCCGTCATCCGCGTGACACACAGTTTCTCGCGTCCGGAGCGCGACGCGCTGGACCGTTGCGTCGGCGTGATGTGCCGCGGGATGCCCGAGTTCCAACGCAGCAAGAGCCTTCACGGCCTCGCCAACCTCGGCGAGCTCGCGTCGTACTGCTACTTCGTCGCGGGCGTCGTCGGCGAGATGTGCACGGAGCTCTTCTGCCAGTATTGCCCGGACATTGCGAAGCACCGCGACGCGATGATGCGTCTCGCCGTATCGTTCGGTCAGGGTCTGCAGATGACCAACATCCTGAAGGACATCTGGGACGACCGGCAGGCGAACGCGTGCTGGCTGCCGCGCTCGGTGTTTCCGGGCGGCAACTTCGATTTCGAGCATCTCGAGCAGCTGCATACGACGGGCGCATTCAAGGAAGGTCTCGACGAGCTCGTCGGTCTCGCGCACGCACACCTGCGCAACGCGCTCGAGTACACCACGCTGATCCCGAAGCGCGAGATCGGCATTCGGCGGTTCTGTCTTTGGGCGATCGGTCTCGCCGTGCTGACACTGCGCAAGATCCATCGCAACCCGACGTTCCATTCGGGCAACGAGGTCAAGGTGTCGCGGCGCACCGTCAAGGCGACCGTGTTCGCGACCAATCTCACGCTGATGAGCAATCGCGCGTTGCGCATGATCTTCGCGCGCGCAGCCGATGGCTTGCCGCTTGCGAGCCGCTCGGCGACGAGCGTCGTCGCGGCGCATCCGGGCGGCCGTATCGATGTCACCTAGCGGCCGCGAGGCGGCCGCACCAGCTGCTACGTTCGCCGTGATCGTGGCGCTCGGGGTCGAGCGCACGGCGTTACGCGCGCTCGCCGAGCGCGATCCGCCGCTCGGGATCATCCAAAGCGGGCCGGGACCCGAGCGCGCCGCGAGCGCCGCGACAGCCGCGCTCGCGGCGGGCGCAAGCGGGCTCGTCTCGTTCGGGCTCGCGGGCGCGCTGCGCGCCGAGCTCGCTCCGGGCGCGGTGCTCGTGCCGCGGCGCATTCGCTCGATCGCGGGAGCCTCGTTCGAGGCGGATTCGGAGTGGCATGCGGCGCTCACCGGGGCCGTCCGTGACCTAGGGCTCGCGCCCGAGCTCGACGACTTGCTCACCGTCCCGTCGGCGCTCACCACCGCAGCCGAAAAAGCGAAGGCCGCGGCCGGCGGCGCGGCGGCCGCGGACATGGAATCTGCGGCAATAGCGGAAGCCGCGGCTCGCGCCGGCGCGCGTTTCGTTGCGTTGCGCGTCGTCGTCGACGCCGCGGGCGACGAGCTGCCCGCGGACGTCGAGCGTTGGATCGACGAGCGCGGCGAGCGGCGGATCGGCGCCGCGGTTGCCGCTGCGCTTCGTCCCGCACAGTGGCGCGGGCTCTGGATTCTCGCTCAGCGCTATCGGGTGGCGCGCCGCACGCTCGCGCGGCTCGCGCCGATCGTATCCGGCACCCGATTCGGCTCCGGCGCGCCGGCCGCGCGCCGCGCCGCGTCGTAGGCGCGCTCGTGTCCGTCGCGGATTCGATCGGCGATCGTCTCGCGCGCGCGGTGGGCGCGATCTTGCGCTGGCGCAAGCTCGCGATCGTCGTCCTGCTCGCCGGCGCCGTCGCGTCGGTGTGGTATGCGGCGCATCACCTCGGCGTGAACACCGACACGACGACCATGATCTCGCCCGAGCTCGCTTGGCGGCAGAACTTCAACGAGTACCGCGAGGCGTTCCCCGCACGTGATCGGAATCTCTTGATCGTGATCGATGCGCGCACGCCGACGCGCGCCGACGCGTTCGCGGCGAAGGTGCTCGCCGAGCTGCGCCGCGAGCCCGATCTCTATCACTCGATCTTGCTGCAAGGCGAGGGCGAGTTCTTCGCGCGCAACGGCCTCTTGTACTTGCCGCTCGCGCAGCTCGAGCAGCTCTCGGACCGGCTCACGGCCGCGCAGCCGCTCCTGGGACTGCTGCATGCGCGCTTCGACGGGGCGGCGGTGCTCGACGTCGCGGCACGCACACTCGGGCCGGAAGCCGCGCAGGCCGGAGACGCCGCCGCGGCTGCGCCGCTCTACACCGAGCTCACGCGCGTGCTCGACGAGGCGCGCACGGCGGCGCCGGAGCCGCTCGCCTGGGGCAAGCTGATCTCGACCGGCGCCGCGCAGCAGCAGAGCTCGCGGCGGCTCATCGTGCTCCAGCCCTCCGTCGACTTCGGCAAGATCCAACCGGCGAAAGCCGCGATCGACGGGGTTCGCGCGATCGTCGCGCGCCTCAACGCGGCCGAGGCCGAGCCCGTCACGGTGCGGCTCAGCGGCAGCGTCGCGATGGAGCACGAGGAGCTCGCGAGCGTGAGCAGCTCGGCAGGCATCGCCGGCATCGCGACGCTGCTCTTGGTCTGCGGCGTGCTCTACGTCGCGCTGCGCTCGTGGCGCCTGCTCGCGATATCGGTGGTCGCGCTGTTCGCGGGGCTGGCGTACACGGCGGCCTTCGCCGCAGCGACGGTCGGTCACTTGAACCTGCTCTCGATCACGTTCGTCGTGCTCAACGTCGGGCTCGGCGCCGACTACGTGATCCACGTGCTGCTCCGCTACCGCGAGCTCGTCGCGGAGGGCCATGCGGCCGAGCCCGCGTTGCTCGAGACGATGCGCGGCGTGGGCTCCTCGTTGCTGCTCGCGGCGTTCACGACCGCCGCGGGTTTCTACGCGTTCATCCCCACGCAATTCCGCGGCGTCGCGGAGCTCGGCTGGATCGCGGGCACCGGCGTCTTCTTCGGTTTTCTCGCGGCGACGACGCTGTTGCCCGCGCTCGTGGCGCAGTTCGCGTCTTCGCTGCGCGTGCAGAGCGCGCGAACGCTGCTCGACCCGCGGATCTTCGTGCCGTTCAACCGGCACCCGCGCGCGGTGCTTGGCGTTACGGCGGTAGTCATCGTCGCCTCAGCCGTCGCGCTGCGGTGGGTCTCGTTCGACAGCAATCCGATTCACTTGCGCGATCCGCGCAGTGAGTCGGTCAAGACGCTGCTCGAGCTCGCGGCCACCGGCGACGCGCAGCTGCTGAACCTCGAGGCCGTAGCGCCCGACCACGCGACTGCGACCGAATGGGCCTCGCGCTTGCGAGGGCGACCCGAGATCCGCAACGTGATCACGGTCGACTCGCTCGTGCCGAAAGAGCAGGACGAGAAGATCGCGGTGCTCGACGATCTCAAGCTCGTCATGGGCCCGTCGTTCGCGCAGCTCCAGAAGGCTCCCGAGGACGCCGGGCGTCTCGCGTCGTCGCTCGATGCCCTCGAAAAGGCCTCCGCCGAACGGCGCGACGCGGAGCCGCTGCATACGGCCGTGGCGGGCTTGCGAGCGTCGCTCGCGGCCGCGTCGCCCGAGGACGCGATGCGGCGATCGGCCGCGCTCGATCGCGCGTTGACCGATGGGCTGCCTGCCGAGCTCTCGCGTCTCGCGTCGGGCCTCGAGGCGCGTCCGTTCGGCCGCGACGCGCTGCCCGAGGAGCTCGCGTCGCGCTACGTCGGTTCGAACGGCCGCGAGCTCGTCGAGATCACGCCGGCCGAGGATGTGAGCGATAACGCGGCAGCGCGCCGCTTCATTGCGGCGGCGCGCAGCGTCGTCGCGAAAGTGACGGGCCCGCCGGTCGTGTATCAAGAGGCGTCGAACACGGTCGTGCGCGCGTTCGAGCTCGCGCTCGTGTACGCATTCACGATGGTCAGCGTGATCATCTTCCTCGTGCTGCGCCAGTGGCGGCAGACGCTGCTCGTGGTCGTGCCGATCGCGCTCTCCAAGCTCGTGACCGCGGCCGTCGCAGTGGCGATCGGCATGCCGTTCAACTACGCGAACATCATCGCGCTGCCGCTGCTCGTCGGGTTCGGCGTCGACAGCGGCATTCACGTCGTGCATCGGATGCAGACGGACACGGCCGAGCAGTTGTTCGACACGAGCGCGATGCGCGCGGTGCTCGCGAGCGGCCTCACGATCGTCGCGAGCTTCGGCATGCTCGCGTTCTCGGCGCACGTCGGTACCGCGAGCATGGGCAAGATGCTGACGATAGGGCTCTGCGTCAGCGTGGCATTCACGCTGATCGCGCTGCCCGCGTGGTTGAAGGTGCGCGGCGCGCGGGCGCGGTCGGCGTCGCCAGCGTGAGCGCGGCCGCGAATCTCGTCACCGGCGCGAACGGGTTCTTGGGCGCCGCGGTTGCGCGAGCGCTGCTCGCCGAAGGGCAGCGCGTGCGCGCGTTCGTGCGTCGGTCGAGCGATCGGCGCAATCTCGAAGGTCTCGACGTCGAGATCGCCGAGGGCGATCTGAACGATCGTGCGTCGCTGCGAGACGCTGCGCGCGGCTGCGGCGCCGTGTTTCACGTCGCGGCGGACTACCGTCTTTGGGTTGCCGATCCCGCGCCAATGTACAAGACGAACGTCGACGGCTCGGTGAATGTGCTCGCGGCTGCGGCGGAGGCAAAGGTCGAGCGCGTCGTCTACACCTCGAGTGTCGCGGTGCTCGGCATCAAGCCCGACAAGACGCCGGCCGACGAGACGACGCCCGTGTCGCTCGAGCAGATGATCGGGGCGTACAAGCGCTCGAAGTTTCTCGCCGAGCAGGCCGTAGCGCGGAGCGCGAAGGAGCTCGATCTAAACGTCGTGATCGTGAATCCTTCGACGCCGATCGGCCCGGGCGACGTGAAACCGACGCCGACGGGCCGGGTCATTCTCGATGCCGCGGCGGGCCGGATGCCGGCGTACGTCGACACCGGGCTCAACGTCGTCCACGTCGACGACGTTGCCCGCGGGCATCTGCTGGCGCTAAGGTTCGGCCGGCGCGGTGAGCGCTACATTTTGGGCGGCCGGGATTTGAGTCTGCGCGAGATCCTGCAGCTCGTCGGCGAGCATACGGGCCGACCGGCGACCAACGTGCGACTGCCGCACTGGGCCGTGTATCCGATCGCGGCGGTGGGTGAGGCGGTCGCACTCGTCACGAAGCGCGAGCCGCGCGCGACGCTCGACGGCGTGCGAATGGCGAAGAAGCACATGTATTTCTCGAGCGCGAAAGCGGAGCGCGAGCTTGGGTATAGCGCGCGGCCGCCCGAGCGCGCGATCGCGGACGCGATCGACTGGTTCAAGAGCCATGGATACTTCTAAGGGGGCCGCGAGCGCGCGGGCGCGCGCGAATTTCGCGCTCGTGAAGTACTGGGGCAAGGCCGACGCGCGGCTCAACGTGCCGGCGGTCGGCTCGATCTCGATCACGCTCGATGCGCTTTGGTCGGATACGAAGGTCGAGTTCGACGAGCGGCTCGCCGCCGACGAGCTGTCCCTCGACGGCCAGCGCCGTGCCGATCAGCTCGCGAAGGTGTCCGCGTGCCTCGACCTGCTTCGTGAGCGCGCCGGAATCCGTTCCCGCGCCCGCGTCACGAGCTCGAACAACTTCCCGACGGGCGCGGGGCTCGCGTCCTCGGCGTCGGGGTTCGCAGCGCTCGTGACGGCCGCGGCGGGCGCGCTCGATCTGAAGCTTCCGCCGCGCGAGCTCAGCGTGCTCGCGCGCCGCGGCTCGGGCTCCGCCGCGCGCTCGCTGTTCGGCGGCTTCGTCGAGATGCATGCGGGTCGCGCGGCCGACGGCGCCGACAGCTTCGCGGAGCCGCTGCTCGGCGCCGCCGATTGGCCGCTCGAGGTCGCGATCGCGATCACGGCGAAGGGCGAGAAGGAGGTCGGCTCGCGCAGCGGCATGGAGCGGTCCGCCGATTCCTCTCCTTACTATTCGGCCTGGGTCGCGACTCAGGGAAACGACTTGCGCTCTGCGCGCGACGCTATCGCCAAGCGCGACTTCGCGGCGCTCGCCGAGGTCTCGGAGCGCAACTGCTTCAAGATGCACGCGGCCGCGCTCGCCGCGACGCCGCCGCTGCTCTACTGGAACGGCGCGACGGTCGAGTGCGTGCATGCGATCCGCCGCTTGCGGGCCTCGGGGGTGCCGGTCTTCTTCACGATCGACGCGGGTCCGCAAGTGAAGGCGATTTGTCTCGCCGAGGCGAGACCCCGCGTCGAGGCTGCGTTGCGCGACGTGCCCGGCGTGCTCGACGTGCTGTCGAGCCGCCTCGGGCCCGGCGCGGAGCTGCGCTGAGTGCGGCTCGAGGCGCGCGCACCGGGCAAGCTCGTAGCGCTCGGTGAGTACGCCGTGCTCGAGGGCGCGCCGGCGCTCGTGCTCGCGATCGACCACTATGCGGTCGCCACGCTCGAGCCGCAGCCGCGACGGCGAGTGCCATCTTAGAACCCGGATGGCGGTGCAAAGAGACCGCTCGTTCCCCCTCGGCGCCGCGAGCGGCGTCGAGCTCGTCGATACCGTGACCGCGTCCGCGCCGGCCGCGCAGCCGTGGAACGGCACGCTCGACACGTCCGCCTTTTTCGACGGCGACGCGAAGCTCGGCCTCGGATCGAGCGCCGCGGCACTGTGCGCCTGGGCCGGAGTGTGGGCCGAGCACGTCGCGCGAGCGTCGGCGCGGCCCGATACGAGCCTCGCGGCGCTCGTGGATTTGCACCGAGCATTCCAAGGTGGGCGCGGCAGCGGAATCGACGTTGCGGCGAGTCTCACGGGCGGTGCCGTGGAGTTCCGGCTGGACGTCGCGCGCGCGCCACAGGTCGGTTCAGTCCGGCTGCCGAACAGTGTAGGATTCGCCGGTATTTTTGCCGGCCGCTCGGCCTCGACGCCCGCATTTGTTGCGCACTTTCGGGCTTTCCAGGCGGCCAGGCCAGTAGAGGCGGCAGCATTGCTGCGCCGGTTGAGCGCGACGGCGGAGGCCGGGTGCGCGGCCGCACGTGGGGGTGCGGGAGAAGCGTTCGTCGAAGCGATCGCGGATTACGGCCGCGGCCTTGCGTGTCTAGGGGAAGCCATCGGTGCGGATATCGTCACTGCCGAGCATCGGCACATCGGCGAGCATGCCCGGCGGAACGGCGTGGCTTACAAGGTGAGCGGCGCCGGCGGCGGCGATCTCGGTCTGGCGTGCGCGCTCGACGCGGGTGCGCTCGAGGCCTTCAAGGCATCGGTACGCGAA
Source organism: uncultured Gammaproteobacteria bacterium (assembly GCA_963841645.1). Taxonomy (GTDB): domain Bacteria; phylum Pseudomonadota; class Gammaproteobacteria; order Steroidobacterales; family Rariloculaceae; genus FEN-1219. The sequence continues at coordinate 100,416 of CAWJDS010000003.1, forward strand.
AAGGGATTTCGAGTGATCGAGCTCGGTTTGGCCGAGCGCGGCCTTACAGTGAACGAATTGGCCGACGCTAGCGTCGGGGAGCGGTGGGCGTGAGCGATCGGTTGCGGATTCCCGATTTCTACAAACTGAGCGTCGAGGAGCGCGTTCGCGCCGTGCACGAGCGCGGACTGATCAACAGCTCCGACTTCCGCGCGCTCTCGACGGGCAAGCACACGCTCGAGCTCGACGCCGCCGACAAGATGATCGAGAACGTGGTCGGCGTGATGGGCCTGCCGCTCGGTCTCGGCATGAACCTGATGGTCAACGACAAGCAATACGTCGTGCCGATGGTCGTCGAGGAGCCGTCGGTCATCGCGGCGCTCGGCTCGGCGTGCAAGTTGATCCGCGCGAACGGCGGTTTCCGCGCCGAGGCGACGGACCCGATCCTGATCGGCCAGATCCAAGTCGTGAACCTCCCCGACATGGAGCGAGCGAAGCGGCGGCTCCGCGATCGCCGCCGCGAGATCGTCAACCTCGCGAACAGCTTCCACCCGAACATGGTCGCGCGCGGCGGCGGTGCGCGGGACATCGAGCTCTTCGTGCATCCGCTGCCGTCGCGGGGCCAGCAGATGCTCGTGGTGCATTTGCTCGTCGACACGCGCGACGCGATGGGCGCGAACCTCGTCAACGGCATGTGCGAGGGCGTCGCGCCGCTGATCGAGACGATCACGGGCGGCGAAGTGTTCCTGCGGATCTTGTCGAACCTGACCGACCGCTCCCTCGCTCGCGCGCACTGCAAGATCCAGGTCGAGAAGCTTGCTGGCAAGGGTTACAGCGGCGAGCAGGCGCGCGACGGCATCATCGTCGCGGCGGACTTCGCGCGCGTGGATCCGTACCGCGCGGCCACGCACAACAAGGGGGTCATGAACGGCATCGACCCGGTCGCGATCGCCACGGGCAACGACTGGCGCGCGATCGAGGCCGGCGCGCACGCGTACGCCGCGCGCAGCGGACGTTACTCAGTCGCTCACCGATTGGTGGGCGGACGAGCAGGGCAACCTATGCGGGCGCATCGAGTTGCCGATCAAGGTCGGCATCGTCGGCGCGCCGCTCGAGTCGAACCCGACCGTGGCTCTGAACTTGCGGCTGCTCGGCGTCGAGTCCGCGACCGAGCTCGCGCAGGTCATGGCGGCCGTCGGCCTCGCGCAGAACTTTGCGGCGATCCGCGCGCTCGCGACCGAAGGCATCCAGAAGGGCCACATGACGTTGCACGCGCGCAGCGTCGTGACGGCGGCCGGCGCGTCGAAGGAGATCTTCGACGAGGTGCTCGACCGACTGATCCAAAGCGGCGTGATCAAGGTCTGGAAGGCGCAGGAGATCGTTACCGAGATCCAGGAAGAGAAACAGCGCGCAAAGCCGGCGCGCAGACGCAAGCGCAGCCAAGAAACGGCGATGGGCGTCGGCTACGGCAAGGTGATCCTGCTCGGCGAGCACGCGGTCGTCTATGGGCGCCACGCGATCGCCGTCCCGATCCCGCTCACGATCAAGTGCCTCGTCGAAGATTGCGACGAGGGCATTCATTTGCTGATCCCGCGCTGGGGTGTGGAGTACCGGCTCGCGAGCAACGCGAACGAGCGTCGCTCGTTCGAGCGGCCGGCGGGTGTCGTGCTCGACCAGCTCGGCTTGAGCAAGCGCGCGATGCGGATCGAAGTGTTCCCCGAAGTGCCGCGCAGCATGGGCCTCGGCGGCTCGGCCGCGATGGCGGTCGCGATCGTCCGGGCGCTCGACAAGCATTTCAAGCTGAGCTTGACCGACGCCCAGGTGAATAGCCTCGCGTTCGAATCCGAAAAGGTCGCGCATGGCAGCCCGAGCGGGCTCGACAATACGCTCGCGTGCTACGGCAAGGCGCTCGTATTCCGCCCCGGCGATCCGCCGCTCGTCGAGCCGCTGAACATCCGCGAGCCGATCCCGGCCGTGATCGGCATGACGGGCTACGAGGGGCTGACCGCGAAGACGGTCGGCCGCGTCCGCGAGGCTTGGCAGCAAGATAAGAAGCTGTACGAGCGAATCTTCGATCAGATCGACGCTCTAACACTGCGTGGAATACAGGCGATTCAGGACAACGACTTGCCAACGCTCGGCGAGCTCATGAATATTTGTCAGGGCATGCTGAACGCGCTGCAGGTCTCCACGCCCGAGCTCGAGAAGCTCTGCGACATCGCGCGCGAGAACGGCGCGCTCGGCGCCAAGCTCACGGGCGGCGGCGGCGGCGGGTCGATCATCGCGATCTGCGACGGCGATACGGAGCCCGTCGTAGCAGCGATTCGCGCGGCGGGATTCCAGGCGATGCCCGTGCGGCTCGGAGCCGAGCTCAATGGCGCGTGAGGAAGTCGTCTCCAACGTGAACGAGCAGCTGATCCTGGTCGACGACCAGGATCGCGAGCTCGGCTTCAAGTCGAAGGGCGATTGTCATGCGGGTGCGGGCGTGCTGCACCGCGCGTTCTCGATCTTCGTGCTCAACAGCGAGAACGAGCTGTTGCTGCAGAAGCGCAGCGGCACGAAGTTGCTCTGGCCGAACTATTGGTCGAACACGTGCTGCTCGCATCCGCGCCGCGGCGAGTCGATGGGCGAAGCAGTCACGCGGCGCCTCGAGCAAGAGCTCGGGTTCGAATGCCCGCTCGTATACCTATACAAATTCAAGTACCGCGCCGAGTTCGGCGCGATTGGCGCCGAGCACGAGTTCTGCTGGGTCTATTATGGCCGCTATGACGGCCCGGTGGACGTCAACGTGAACGAGATCGCCGACTGGCGGTTCATCGGCGTCGATGCGCTCGAGCGCGAGCTTGCGGCGGCGCCCGAGACGTTCACGCCCTGGTTCAAGATGGAATGGGTGCACATCAAGACCCATTTCCTCGATGGTATGCTTGCAAGCACGGGCACGGACGGCTGAGCTCGATACGACAATAATCTGGAGAGTCGATGACTATCCCGCTGGTACAGACCTACCGCATCGCGCGCTACATCCTCGAGCAGAAGCTCAAGGGCAACAAGCGCTATCCGCTCGTGCTGATGCTCGAGCCGCTGTTCCAGTGCAACCTCGCGTGCTCCGGTTGCGGCAAGATCGACTATCCGGACGAGATTTTACGTAAGCGTGTCTCCGTCGAGGATGCGCTCAAGGCCGTCGACGAATGCGGCGCGCCGGTCGTGTCGATCCCGGGCGGCGAGCCGCTGATCCACAAGGAGATGCCGCAGATCGTCGAGGGCATCGTCGCGCGCAAGAAATTCGTCTACCTCTGCACGAACGCGCTGCTGCTCGAGCAGAAGCTCGATCAATACACGCCGTCGCCGTATCTCACGTTCTCGATCCACTTGGACGGCAACCGCGAGCGCCACGACAAGGCCGTGGACCGCGAAGGCACGTTCGACAAGGCCGTCTCGGCGATCAAGGCCGCACGCGCGCGCGGCTTCCGCGTGACCGCGAACTGCACGCTGTACGCGGGTGAGGATCCCGAGGACGTCGCGAACTTCTTCGACTACGCCATGACGCTCGGCGTCGAGGGCGTGATGATGTCGCCGGGCTACAGCTACCAGCACGCTCCGAAGCAGGACGTGTTCCTCGGCCGTCGCAAGTCGAAGGAGCTGTTCCGCGAGATCTTCAAGGTCGGCAGGAAGCGCAGCAGCAAGTGGCACTTCAATCAGTCGAGCTTGTTCATCGACTTCCTCGCCGGCAACCAAAGCTATCAGTGCACGCCGTGGGCGAACCCGACGTACAACGTGTTCGGTTGGCAGAAGCCGTGCTACCTGCTCGTCGACGAAGGGTACGCCTCGAGCTTCAAGGAGCTCATGGAGACCACGGACTGGGACAAATACGGCGTCGGCCGCAATCCGAAGTGCGACAACTGCATGGCGCACTGCGGCTACGAGGGCACGGCGGTCGAGCATACGATCGCGAGCCCGCTGACCGCGCTCAACGTGTTCTTGTTCGGGCCGCGCCTCGACGGAGAGATGGCGCCCGAGCTGCCCGTGCTGCACGGAGGCCAGGCGCCCGGCGTTGCGATCCCCGTTTCTCAGATCGGCAGGATCACGCGCAGGGACTGACCGGCCCTGTAGAATCGGGCCGCCCGATGCTCCTCATGCTCTGTGCCGCGGCCGCGCTGCTCGCGTGGCTCGCGGTGCTGCTCGCGCCGTGGCAGCCCCATCGCACCCGTGAACGGCTCGAGGCCGACGCAAGCGCCTTCGCGCGACCTATCCGATGTCAGCGTTCTGATCCCCGCGCGCGACGAGGCGGCGGTGATCGCGCGCACGCTCGCCGCATTGCGCGCGCCAGGGCGAGCGGCTCGACGTGATCGTCGTGGACGACCAATCGACGGACGGCACGCGCGAGATCTGTACGGCGCTCGCGGCCGCAGCCCTCGAGTGCGCTCGCGGTGAGCGTCGTCGCGGGCGGTGCGTTGCCGAGCGGTTGGGCCGGCAAGCTTTGGGCGCTCGAGCAAGGGCTCGCGCATGTGCGGCGGCCGTTCACGCTGCTGCTCGATGCCGACATCGAGCTCGCCCCGAGCACGGTGCCGGCGCTGCTGCGCTGCGCGGAGGAGCGGAGCGCCGCTCTCGTGTCGGTGCTCGCCGAGCTGCATTGCGAGTCGCTGGTCGAGAGACTGCTCACGCCCGCGTTCGTGCTCTTCTTCAAGCTGCTCTATCCGTTCGCGCTCGCGAACGACTCGCGCCGGCGAACGGCCGCGGCCGCGGGCGGCTGCATGCTCGTGCGGACCGACGCTCTTCGCTCGCTCGGCGGCTTCGCCGCGATCCGTGGCGCGCTGATCGACGACTGCTCGCTCGCGGCGGCGTTCAAGCGCGCCGGCAAGACCACCTGGCTCGGGCTGAGCCACTCCGTGCGCAGTCTGCGTGCCTACGGGCTCGGGGACTTCTGGCAGATGGTGGCCCGCAGCGCGTTCACGCAGCTCGGCTATTCGACGTTGATGCTGCTCGCCGTGACGCTGTTGATGCTCGTCGTGCTGCTTGCGCCGCCCGTGGCGCTGGTCGCAGCGTTCGTCGGCCACGACGCTCGGAATCGCGATGCTCGGACCGCTCGCAGCGTCGGCGTGGCTCGCGATGAGCGCGGTGTACTGGCCCGTGGTCCGCTTCTATCGCCTATGGCCCATCTGGACTCTTGCGTTGCCCGTGTCGGCCGCGCTATTCCTCGCGATGAGCTGGGATTCCGCATTCGCGTACTGGCGAGGCACGCGGGCCACATGGAAGAATCGGCGTTATGCGAGCACTACATGACCACAAGAGGGAATACGTGAGTCGAGCGGGCGCGGCTGTGCCGTGCATGGCGGTGCTGGTCGTCGCCGCAGTCCTCGCGGCTCTCGGCGTGACAGCGCGCGGCGCGTATGCCGACGACGCGATCTCGACCGACACGCCCGAGGCGACCGTCACGTCGCTGCACCGCGGCCTCATCGCAGCGTCGCAGTCCTCTCCGGGCGCGAGCGTGGACGACCGCTACCGCAAGCTCGAGCCGTTGATCGAGAAGACGCACGACTTGCGCTACATCGCGGAGTTCGCGCTGCGTAAGCAGTGGCCGATGCTGAGCGAGACGGACCGGCAGCGCTTCATCGCGGCGTTCGAGAAGCTCAGCGTGATGACCTACGCGAGCCGCTTCAAGAACGTCACGGAGCGCACGTTCAAGAGCGGCGGTCCTCGCCACGATCGAATCGGGTCGTGCGCACGTGCTGACGGCGATTGCGCGCCAGGCGCAACCCGACGTCTCGCTCGACTACATGCTCGAGCAAAAGGACGGCGCGTGGCGAATCATCAACATCATCGCCGACGGCGTCAGCGATCTCGCGCTCAAGCGCGCCGAATATCAGCGGATCCTCGGGGCGGGCTCGCTCGATGATTTGATCAAGGAGCTCGAAGCGCAGACCGCGCGCCTCGAGCAGCCGTAGTCAGCGCACGAAGCGGTAGTACTCGACGCCTTCGTCGCTGAAATTCGGGTTCGCGCTGCTGCCGATCGACTGGATCACGAAGCCGTCCTCGGGCTCCATGAGGCCGCGCGCGCTGCCGGTGTCGTGCAGGTTCTCGTACTGCACTCGCGTGAGATCTTGGTGCGGCTCGAGCGCCGCCTGAAAACCGATCTTCGCGGCCGCTTTCTTCCAGCTGCGGCGCTACCGTCACCGGAATCGCTTCGGCGGCGTCGCCGCTGCCGTAGCCGATCGCGAGGATCTTGCCGCCCGCGAGGTCGAGATCGCGCTCGTACGCGTCCTCGAGCCCGGCTGCGATCCACGCGGGCAGCGCCGCGCAGTAGACGTTGCCGATGTCCTTCATGGCTTCCGAGCCGAGCGACATCTTCGCCGCGACGAGCGCGGTGAACTCGGGGCTGCCGCGGAACTCTTTCGCGATCTGGATCGTGAGCGGGTAGGCATCCGCGTCGATGTTGCCGTCCTTCACGAAATCGAGGATCTCAGGCTTCGAGCGCATCTCGGCCAGCACCGCGTCCAACGATACCTTCGCGCCCGCGCAATGCTTCTCGAGCTCCGCGAGCCCGGCAGCGCCGTCTTGCGACAACGCGAACAGGTAGCTCATCGCGAACGACGTCTCGGGCATCCGGTGATACGGGCGATGCATGAAGATCGCCGAGAGCTCGCGATAGTACTCGGCCGCATCGCGGCCCATCTTGCGAGTCATCTCGTTCAACGCGTGCAGCGTCTCGTCGACGTAGCAGGTCGTCGAGTACTTGCCGTTGAATACCGGCAGATCCTGGAAATGGCAGTTGAGCTTGCCGCGCAGGATGTTGCGCAGCACGGGTTTGCGGAAGTCGACGGCGCGATACGACGACGCGCTGCCGATCTGATCGAGATGCACGGTGAGCAGCTTCGGATCGCGCTCGACGAGCATCGCTACGGCGCCGGCGCCTTGCGTCGGCTCGCCGGAGCTCCCGCGGGCATATTCCGCGATGTCGGCGCTCACGACGATCGCGCAGCGGTCGTCGGTGTCGAGCGCGAGGTAGCGCAGCGCATGCTTGAGCGCATAGACGCCGCCGAGGCACGCGTGCTTGACCTCGGGCACCTCGCAATGCCGGCTCAGGGGGCCCTTGCCGCGCGCGCGCAGCCCGTCGTCGAGCATGCCTTTCACGATCACGGCGCCGGCCGAGTTATCGGTGCTCGACTCCGTGCCCAGGCCGAGGAAGCCGACCCGCTCCGGGTCGATGTCGTAGCTCTCGATCAGGCGCATGACGGCCGTGGCCGCCATCGTGTAGACGCTCTGCGCGGGCCCGCGCATACGGAAGCTGTGGCCGACGACCGCCCGGGTCTTATCCCAAGGGTTTCCGGTCCATTGACACCAAGATTCGAGGTCGACGCGATAAGGAGGGACGTAAACGGCAAAGCCGCTGAGACCAACTTGCTGGGTCATAGAACTCCCGAAAACTCCCCCATGGCCAACGTTTCCCACGGCCGGCGCGGCTCGCGGCGCGCCATCCCAACGGCGCTGCGCCGGTCACGGCGCGGCATTATATGACAAATGCTTAAGAATCACCTGTTTAGAATCTCACCGTAACGAAAAATGCACGTGCCGGCCGCAGATCTAAGCTTCGAGCACGGCGAGCACGCGGGGCGAGGCTCTGCGCGCTCGCAGACCAAGTCCGACACGGCCGCGACGTCGTCGAGGTCGACCACCGGAACCCGCGCCGACGGTAGCGCCTGGTCGCTGGCGATCGCGACGATCTGCGCGTCCTCGCGGTGCAACGCGGGCTTGCCGACCGCGCTCCGAAAGACCTCGATCTTCGGCAGCGGCTCTCGCTTGAAGCCCTCGACCAGGATCAGATCGCAGGGCGAGATCTTCCGGAGCAAGTGGGCGAGGCTCGGCTCGGCCGCGTCTCCGAGCTCGTGCATCACGACCCAGCGCCGCGCGGAGGACACGATGACCTCGGACGCGCCCGCCTTGCGGTGCTCGTAGGAGTCTTTGCCCGGCTGATCCACGTCGAACGCATGGTGAGCGTGCTTGATGGTTGCGATTCGCAGCCCTCGCTGCACGAGGGCGGGGATCAAGCGCGTGAGAAGCGTGGTCTTGCCGGCTCCGCTCCAGCCCGCGATGCCGATGACGCGAGCGGGATTGGTGTCGGGGTCCTCAGGGGTGTACGAGCCGGATCGAGGCATGGTGCTCCGTTGCCGCTACCCGCGGCTTGCGGTCGCAACGCGTTCCCCGGGCCGCCTGCGGAGGGGAAAGCGAATCGACCGGGCGTATATATTAATGATCGTGACTGAATCGCCCGTGAAGCGCGTCGAGGAGAGTCGAGCCGGCGTAGTCGGCCTCGTGATCGCGGCGGGCGGTCTCGGCGCTTCGGCGCCGAGAAGGCGGTCGCCGATTTGCTCGGCAAGCCGCTGCTGGTTTGGGCGGCCGAGCGCTTGGCATCCAGCTGCGACCTCGTCGCCGTCAACGCGCGGCCGGGCTCGGAGACGGAACGCCTCGCGCGCGCCCGCGAGCTGCCCGTTCTCCACGACGCGCCCGGAGACGCGCAGGGCGCGCTCGCGGGCGTGAGGGCCGGCCTCGCCTGGGCCGAGCGGGTCGGGGCGCGGGCGCTCGCGGTGAGTCCTTGCGACGCGCCTTTGCTCCCCGACGACCTTTTCGCGCGCCTGATCCATGCGGCCGGCGAGGGAGCCGCCGTGGCTGAAACGGACGACGGCCGCCAGCCGCTCTGCTCGGTGTGGCCGGTGACGGCCTTGCCCGCCGTGACGGCGGCCCTAGCCGGGGGCGCGCACCCGCCGACCTGGCGCGTGCTCGAGGATCTCGGGGCGGCTCGGGTCGTGTTCGGCGACCGTGCGGCGTTCGCCAATATCAACACTCGCGCGGACCTCGCGGCGGTTGCAACGCGGCTCGACTACCAGCGATAGAAATCCGCGACGAAGCCGGCGGGCAGGTCGGCGGCGCCCGGCGGCAGCTCGACGAAGCCGTCGGTGCCCGCCAACGCGAGGAAGTCGCCGGATCCGTGCGGGGCGCGCGGCTCGGCCACGGTACGCTCCGCAGCGTCGAGGCGTAGCACGACCGGAACGAAGTGCGCGAGGCGCGTCGCCGTCGGCGCGGCCGATGCGAGTGCGACGCGTTCGGGCAAGCGCGGCGCGGCGCCGAGCGCCCGCTGGATCGCGGGCACGACGTAGCGGCGCAAGCACGTCAGCGCCGCGACGGGATTTCCGGGCAAGCCGAAGACGGGCCGTCCTTGGGCGCTCACTCCGAACCACATCGGCTTGCCGGGCTTCTGCGCGACTTGCTGGACCACCTTCTCGACGCCGAGCGCGGCGAGCGCGGCGCGGACGACGTCGAGCTTGCCGTGGGAGACGCCGCCGTGAGCACGATCAGGTCGCGCTCGGCCAGGTGCTTCCGCAGCTTCCTCGCGGCTCGAGTAGGGCTTCGTCGTCGGCGACGTGCTCGCCAGCGACGTCGGTGACGCCGTGCTCGCGCAACGCGGCGCGCAACGCGTAGGCATTCGAGTCGCGGACCTGATGGTCGGCGATCGGGCGGCCCGGCAGGACGAGCTCGTTGCCCGTCGAGATCACCGCGACGCGCGGCGATCGGGCCACGCTGACTCGCTCGCGCCCGGCCGCCGCCGCGACCGCGATCTCCGGAGGGCCGAGACGAATTCCTGCCGCGAGCATCGGTAGATCCCGCCGGCTATCGGACCCGCGCCGCGCGACGTTTCGATAGGGCTTGCCCGACGCGTTGCCACGGATTTCGGCCGCGTCGACGAGCCGCTCGTAGTCTTCGAGCGGGATCACGGCGTCCGCACCCGCGGGCAGCACGGCGCCGGTTGCGACCTCGATCGCGTCGCCTGGGGTCGCGAGCGTGAGCGCCGGCGCGCCGGCCGGCTGAGCCCCTTGAATCCGGAACCGGCGCATGCCGGCCGCGAAGGACGCGCTATCGATCGCGATGCCGTCCATGCAGACGCGGTCGAACGGCGGGTTGTCGCGCTCGGCGTAGACGTCCTCGCGCAGCGTTTGGCCGAGGCAAAGCTCGAGCGCGCGAGACTCGATCGGCAGGCGGGTCACGCGAGCCTCGATAGCCTTCTGAGCCGCATGCGGCGTGATGAGCGTGGCGGCGGGTCTGGTCAAGTTCGCTCGACTGGTGGCCGGGGGCAACGCGGCGCACATTGTAGGCTTGGCGCGCCCGCGCCGCTCGCAGCCGCGGTCTGTATAATCAGCGACCCCGTCCGAGACGCGGACGCCGACCGTTTGTGCACCCAATGACCGCCGACCAGCAAAGGAATGCCGATATTCGCCGGCTCGCCGAGGCCCAGGCCACGGAGCCCGGCGCGCTGCTGCCGATCCTGCACGCGATCCAGGACGAGCTCGGCTACGTGCCGGAGGCCGCGGTCGGCGATCGTCGCCGAGGTGCTGAACCTGTCGCGCGCCGAGGTGCACGGCGTCGTCACGTTCTACCACTACTTCCGGACCGACCCGGCCGGGCACACACGGTGCACGTGTGCCGCGCCGAGGCCTGCCAGTCGATGGGCGCCCGCGCGCTCGAGGCACATGCGCGCAAGACGCTCGGCGTGGATTTCCACGAGACGACCGCCGACGGCCGGTTCACGCTCGAGCCGGTCTACTGCCTCGGCAACTGCGCCTGCTCGCCGGCGGTCATGGTCGACGAGACCGTCTACGGGCGCGTGACGCCGCAGCGCTTCGACGAGCTCGTCGAGCTGAGCCATGGCCGACGCCATGACGGTCTTCGTCCCGTCGGATACCACGGCGCGCTCGCTCGGCGCCGACGAGGTCGCCGCGGCGATCGCGGCCGAGGCCACGCGCGCGGCACGCCCGGTGGACCTCGTGCGCAACGGCTCGCGCGGCCTGTTCTGGCTCGAGCCGCTGGTCGAGGTCGAGGCCGACGGCGCGTCGCGCTACGGCCCGGTCGCCACGGCCGACGTGCCGGGCCTGTTCGCTGCGGACTTCCTCGCGGGCGGCGCGCACGCGCTCGCCTCGGCCCCACCGAGGAGATCCCCTACCTCGCGAAGCAGAAGCGGCTCACGTTCGCGCGCGTCGGCATCATCGATCCCGCTGTCGCTCGACGACTACGCGCCCACGGCGGCTATCGCGGCCTGCGAACGCGCTGGCGATGACGCGGCGAGCGATCGTCGCAGGCGGTGCACGGACTCCGGGCCTGCGCGGCCGCGGCGGCGCGGCCTTCCCGACCGGCATCAAGTGGAAGACGGTGCTCGGCGCGCACGGCCGACCAGAAGTACGTCGTCTGCAACGCCGACGAAGGCGACTCGGGCACCTTCTCCGACCGCATGATGATGGAGGGCGATCCGTTCGTGCTGATCGAGGGCATGACGATCGCCGGCCTCGCGGTCGGCGCGACGCGGGGCTACATCTACCTCCGCTGCCGAGTATCCGCACGCGCATCGCGCACGATGCACGCGGCGATCGAGCGCGCGCAAGGCGGCCGGCTACCTCGGCGACCGAATCCTGGGCGGCGAGCAGGCGCTTCGACCTCGAGGTCCGCGAGGCGGCGCGGCGCCTACATCTGCGGCGAGGAGACGGCGCTGCTCGAGAGCCTCGAGGGCAAGCGCGGCATGGTGCGCTCCCAGCCGCCGCTGCCGGCGATCGAGGGCCTGTTCGGCCAGCCGACCTTCATCAACAACGTGATCTCGCTCGCGAGCGTGCCGATCGATCCTCGACAAGGGCGCCGAGTTCTACGCACTACGGCATGGGCCGCTCGCGCGGCACGCTGCCGATCCAGCTCGCCGGCAACATCAAGCACGGCGGCCTGGTCGAGAAGGCGTTCGGCGTCACGCTGCGCGAGCTGCTGTACGACTTCGGCGGCGGCAGCGCGCACCGGCCGGCCGATCCGCGCCGTGCAGGTCGGCGGCCCGCTCGGGCGCCTATCTCCCCCGTCGCAGTTCGACATCGCCGCTCGACTACGAGGCGTTCGCGGCCGTCGGCGCCATGGTCGGCCACGGCGGCATCGTGGTGTTCGACGACACGGTCGACATGGGCGAGCTGGCCCGCTACGCGATGGAGTTCTGCGCCATCGAGTCCTGCGGCAAGTGCACGCCGTGCCGCATCGGCTCGACGCGCGGCGTCGAGGTGATCGACCGGATCGTCGCGCGGCGAGAACGCGCACGGCCAACCTGCGCGCTGCTGCGCGACCTGTGCGACACGATGGTCAGCGGGCTCGCTGTGCGCGCTGGGCGGCATGACGCCGTTCCCGGTGCTGAGCGCGCTGAACCATTTCCCGGAAGACTTCGGTCTCGCGCGCTAACGAGCTGGTGGCAGTCGCACGCCGGTCGACGGAGCAAGCTTATGAGCACCGCCTACGAACCCTATCGACGAGCAGCCGACTACGGCACGCCGCCGCGCGAATCGACGAAGCAGATCACGCTGACGATCGACGGCGAACGACGTCACCGTGCCCGAGGGCACCTCGGTGATGCGCGCCGCGGCGCTGGCCGGCGTCAAGGTGCCGAAGCTGTGCGCCACCGACAGCCTCGGAGCCGTTCGGCTCGTGCCGCCTGTGCCTGGTCGAGATCGAGGGCCGAAGGGCTACCCGGCCTCGTGCACCACGCCGGGCGAGCGGGCATGAAGGTCACGACCCAGACCCCGAAGCTGGCCGACGCTGCGCCGCAACGTGATGGAGCTCTACATCTCCGACCATCCGCTCGACTGCCTCACCTGCGCCGCGAACGGCAACTGCGAGCTGCAGGACATGGCCGGCGTGGTCGGCCTGCGCGAAGTGCGCTACGGCTACGACGGGCGCGAACCACCTCGACGCGCAGAAGGACGAGTCGAATCCGTACTTCACCTTCGACCCGAGCAAGTGCATCGTCTGCTCGCGCTGCGTGCGCGCCTGCGAGGAAATGCAGGGCACGTTCGCGCTGACGATCCAGGGCCGCGGCTTCGAGTCGAAGGTCTCGCCGGGCCAGAACGAGCCGTTCATGGACTCCGAGTGCGTCTCGTGCGGCGCCTGCGTGCAGGCCTGCCCGACGGCGACGCTGATGGAGAAATCGGTCATCGACGCGGCCAGCCCGAGCACGCGGTCGATCACGACCTGCGCCTACTGCGGCGTCGGCTGCTCGTTCAAGGCCGAGATGAAGGGCAGCGAGGTCGTGCGCATGGTGCCGTACAAGGACGGCAAGGCGAACCACGGCCACTCGTGCGTGAAGGGCCGCTTCGCCTGGGGCTACGCGACGCACAAGGACCGCATCACGAAGCCGATGATCCGCAAGAAGATCACCGACCCGTGGCGCGAAGTGTCGCTGGGACGAGGCGATCGGCTACGCGGCGAGCGAGTTCAAGCGCATCCAGGCGAAGTACGGCCGCGACTCGATCGGCGGCATCACCTCGTCGCGCTGCACCAACGAGGAGACCTACCTGGTGCAGAAGCTGGTGCGCGCCGGCGTTCGGCAACAACAACGTCGACACCTGCGCGCGCGTCTGCCATTCGCCGACCGGCTACGGCCTGAAGACCACGCTCGGCGAGTCGGCCGGCACGCAGGACTTCGACTCGGTCGAGAAGGCCGACGTGATCATGGTCATCGGCGCCAACCCGACCGACGGCCACCCGGTGTTCGCGTCGCGCATGAAGCGCCGCCTGCGCGAGGGCGCGAAGCTGATCGTCGTCGATCCGCGCCGGATCGACCTGGTGCGCTCGCCGCACGTCGAGGCCGACGTACCACCTGCAGCTGCGCCCGGCACCAACGTCGCGGTCATCAACGCGCTCGCGCACGTGATCGTCACCGAAGGCCTGGTCGACGAGGACTTCATCGCCGAGCGCTGCGACGCCGAAGGCTTCGAGCAGTGGCGCGAGTTCGTCGCTCGACCCGAGAACTCGCCGGAGGCACGGTCGAGGCGATCACCGGCGTGCCGGCCGAGCTCGTGCGCGGCGCCGCGCGCCTGTACGCGCCGCGGCCGCAACGGCGCGATCTACTACGGCCTCGGCGTCACCGAGCACAGCCAGGGCTCGACCATGGTGATGGGCATCGCCAACCTCGCGATGGCCACCGGCAACGTCGGCCGCGAGGGCGTCGGCGTGAATCCGCTGCGCGGCCAGAACAACGTGCAGGGCTCGTGCGACATGGGCTCGTTCCCGCACGAGCTGCCGGGCTACCGCCACGTGCTCGGACGCCGCCGTGCGCAGCCAGTTCGAGGACGACGTGGGGCGTGCACGCTCGAGCCGCGAGCCGGGCCTGCGCATCCCGAACATGTTCGACGCCGCGCATCGACGGCAGCTTCAAGGGGCTGTACGTGCCAGGGCGAGGACATCGTGCAGTCCGATCCCGAACACGCAGCACGTCGCGACGGCGCTCGACGCGATGGAGTGCATCGTCGTGCAGGACCTCTTCCTGAACGAGACGGCGAAGTACGCGCACGTCTTCCTGCCGGGCTCGTCGTTCCTCGAGAAGGACGGCACGTTCACCAACGCCGAGCGCCGCATCTCGCGGGTGCGCAAGGTGATGCCGCCGCTCGGCGGGCATGGCCGACTGGGAGGTCACGCTGCAGCTCTCGAACGCGCTCGGCTACCCGATGAACTACACGCACCCGTCGCGAGATCATGGACGAGATCGCGCGGCTCACGCCGACGTTCACCGGCGTGAGCTACGAGAAGATCGACCAGCTGGGCAGCATCCAGTGGCCGTGCAACGACGAGGCGCCCGAGGGCACGCCGACATGCACGATCGACGAGTTCGTGCGCGGCAAGGGCAAGTTCATGCATCACCGAGTACGTGCCGACCGACGAGAAGATCGACGCGCAAGTTCCCGCTGCATCCTCACCACCGGCCGCATCCTGTCGCAGTACAACGTCGGCGCGCAGACGCGGCGCACCGAGCAACGTCGAGTGGCACGACGAGGACCGGCTCGAGATCCATCCGCACGACGCCGAGGAGCGCGGCATCAAGGACGGCGACTGGGTCGGCATCGCGAGCCGCGCCGGCGAGACGGTGCTGCGCGCGCGCGATCACCGAGCGGATGCAGCCGGGCGTCGTCTACACGACGTTCCACCTCCCGGAGTCGGGCGCCAACGTCATCACGACCGACAACTCCGACTGGGCCACCAACTGCCCCGAGTACAAGGTGACGGCGGTGCAGGCGTCGCAAGGTGCCGAGCCGTCCGATTGGCAGCAGAAGTTCACGGAGTTCACCAAGGAGCAGCTCGATTTCCTGAATCGAGCGCGCTCGCCCGAGACCGTGAGCTGACTGCGCCCGCGATGGATATCGAAAAGCTCGTCAGGATGGCGAATCAGATCGCCGCGAACTGCGACTACGGCCCGGACAAGGAAAAGCTCGCCGCGACCGTCGCCGATCATCTGACGCGTTTCTGGACGCCGGAAATGCGTGCGGCGATCATCGAGGGCCATAGGCGCAAGATCCTCGACCTTTCGCCGCTGACCGCGCGCGCGGTCGAGAAGCTCGCTCCGCCGAAGATCAACGCCGCCTGACGGCGCGCCGAAGGGGCCTCATGCGCGTCGATCGTTGCTACAACATCGCGGAGCTGCGCAAGCTCGCGAAGAAGAACATGCCGGCGCCGATGTTCCACTATATCGACGGCGCGGCCGACGACGAGTGGACGATGCGCCGCAACACCGCGGCATTCGACGCGTTCGAGTTCATGCCGCGCGCGCTCGTCGACGTCTCGAAGATCGACATGTCGACGACGCTGTTCGGTCAGCGCATCGATTGGCCGTACTTCTGCTCGCCGACTGCGTTGCAGCGGCTCTTCCACCACGAGGGCGAGGGCGCGACCGCGCGTGCGGCGCACGCGAGCGGCACGATCTTCTCGCTGTCGAGCATCTCGTCGACGAACATCGAGGACGCCGCGAAGCTGAGCCCGGGCCCGAAGGTGTTCCAGGTCTACATGTTCAAGGACCGAAGCCTGAGCCGCGAGTTCGTGCAGCGCGCAAAGGCGAGCGGCTACGTTGCGCTCCAGCTCACGGTCGACGTCACCGTCTCGGGTAACCGCGAGCGCGACATCGTCACGGGTATGACGGTGCCGCCGAAGCTCGCGCTCATGAGCCTGCTCGACATCGCGATGAAGCCGAAGTGGGTCTACAAGCACCTCACGACGCCGAAGATCGAGGTCGCCAACGTCGCGCACAGGCCGCCTCCGGGTAGCGAGAACCTCGGCGGCATCATTCAATACTTGAACAACCAGATCGATCGCGGCGTCACCTGGAAGGACGCCGAGTGGATGATCAAGGAATGGGGCGGTCCGTTCGCGATCAAAGGCATCGCGACGGCGGCCGACGCGAAGCGCGCGGCCGACATTGGTGCGACGGCCGTGATGGTCTCGAACCACGGCGGCCGCCAGCTCGATTTCTCGCCCGCGCCATTCGACGTGCTCGATGAGATCGCGCAAGCGGCCGGCGACCGTCTCGAAGTGATTCTCGACGGTGGCGTGCGCCGTGGCACGCACATCTTGAAAGCGCTCGCGCTCGGTGCGCGCGCGTGCTCGGCCGGACGGCCGCATCTCTATGGGCTCGGCGCGGGCGGAGAGCTCGGCGTCACGAAGGCGCTCGGCATCCTGAAGACCGAGCTCGCGCGCGACATGGCGCTCGCCGGAGTCGCGAGCTTGCGCCAGATCGATTCGAGCCTGATTCGACGCGTTGGCGGTGCGCGATGAGCGCGGATTCGGAAGACGCTCGCAAGCACGGCGTGAGACGAGTCGAGATTCGGCGTGTAACCGATGCGATCGGGGCGGCGCCGACGGCGGACGTCGTCGCGGCCGAGGAGCCGCTCGGCGTCCGTCTCGGCTACTCGAGGCCCGATGGCAGTCGTGCCGAGGAAGACGTCTCGATCACGATGCGCACCCCCGGTCACGACGCCGATCTCGCTGTCGGGTTCCTGTTCACCGAGGGCATCATCCATTCACACGCGGAGGTCCAGGGCGTGGTACCGCGCGGTGAGCGGGACGCGAATGGCCTCTTCAATTCCGTGCGCGTCGATCTCGCGCCGGGCGTCAAGGTCGACTTCAAGCGCCTCGAGCGGCACTTCTATACGTCGTCGAGCTGCGGGGTCTGCGGCAAAGCGTCGCTCGACTCGGTGGCCGTGCAAGGTCGGTTCGACTTACACGCAGCGCCGTTTCGAATCGACGCCGCCGCGCTCGGACGACTGCCGTCGGCGCTCTCGTCGCGCCAAGAAGTATTCGATCAGACCGGCGGTCTTCACGCCTCCGGCTTGTTCGATTCGACCGGAACGATCGTCGCGGTGCGCGAGGACGTAGGCCGACACAACGCGCTCGACAAGCTGATCGGCGACGCGCTGATGCACGATCGCGTGCCGCTGACCGCCTCCGGGATCGTCTTGAGCGGTCGCGCGAGCTTCGAGCTGATGCAAAAGGCGAAGATGGCGGGCTGCGCGCTCGTCGCGGCCGTCGGCGCACCGTCCTCGCTCGCGGTCGAGCTCGCGGTGCAGTTCGGCATCACGCTCGTCGGATTCTTGAAGGCGCGACGATTCAACGTCTACAGCCGGCCCGATCGCATTCTCTGAGTAACGCGCTGCGGCTCAACCCTCGCTCGCTGATGCGCCGCGTGAGCGACAGCGGGGCTTGGCACCGCACGAGCGTCCCGCCGCCGGGGCAGGCGACGACGCTGAGATCGCCGCCGACGGCGCGCGCGCGATAGCTCATGATGTGCAACCCGAGCCCGTCGCCTTCCATTGCGTCGGGAGGGATCCCGATACCGTCGTCCGCGACGGTGAGCTCGAGGATCTCCCTGAGCGATCGCGCATTTGATGTCGATTCGCGTCGCTTTGCCATGCTTGACCGCGTTCGTAATCGCCTCTTGTGCGATGCGATACAGGTGAGTCGCGGTCGTTTCGCTCAGCGTCGGCTGCGTGCCGGCGCATTGGCAGTCCACGTCGCAGCGCACGCCCAGCAGCTTCTCGGACTCCTTGCCGAGTTGGCGCAACGCGTCGCTTAGCCGGCCGCGCTTCGGGATCGGGCTCAAGCCGTGCGCGAGCTCCGAAGTTTGCGCGATCGCGCGGCTCACGAGATCGACCGCGCGATCGGCGTCGTCATGGTGCGGCGAGCCCGACAGCGTCAGCTTGTCGCGCAATGCGGTCAGCAACAGCCGCACGCCGATCAAGAGCTGCGCGAGCCCGTCGTGGAGGTCTTGGCCGATTCGCGTCCGCTCGCGCTCGCCGCTCGCGATGACCTCGCGCTCGAGCTCGACTCGCTCGGTGAAATCGCGCACCGTCGCGACGACCTCGTCGTCGCCGCTCTTCACGAAACGCGCCTCGATGTGGCGCGGGCTTCCCCGCGGGTCCTTACGCACGTACTCCCAGCGCTGCATTTGGCCCGTCGCGAGCGCCAGGTTCCTGTAGCGCGCGTGCTCGCGCGCGAACTCCGGCTCGAACAGGTCCGCGACGTTGCGCCCGATGAAGTCGTGCATCGTGAGGGGCAGGTGATAGTTGACGCGCGGGTCCGTCGCGTGCACGTCGAGATAGGTCCCGTCGCGAGTGAGCCGCACGATGAGGTCGGGATTGGCATCGAGCAGCGCGCGCATTCTCGTCTCGGAGTCGCGTAATGCCTGTTCGGCACGCCTGCGCTCAGTGATGTCGACGATCATGTAGATCAGAGCCGTTCAGCTTGCCAGTGTGATCGCGCAGTTGCGACACTGCGGCGCTCACCCAGACCTCGGCGCCCGAGCGGTGGCGCAAGAGCATGTCGCCGCGTGAACGCTCGCCTCGCCGAAAGGCGTCGCGCATGCCGATTGCGTCGTTGAGCCGGCGCCGGATCGCAGAAGCTCGAGGGAGCTGCGGCCGACGATCTCGTCGACGGTGTAGCCGCAGATCTCGGCGGCGCGGCGATTCGCGTAGGTGATCACGCTCTCCAGATTGGCTGCGATGATCCCTCGTGTGCCGTGTCGACGATCGTGCGGTACTTCTTTTCGCTGTCACGGAGCACTTGCTCCGACTGCCGTCGCTCAGTGACGTCCTCTGTGTGCACCACCACGATGTCGTCGGACAGCGGGACGATCGTGATCTCGAGGTTGCGCGGCGACGCCGTCCCGATGTATCGAACTCGGCCTCACGCTTCACGATTACGCGCTTTCGCGCGCTGTGCTCGAGGTCGCCGAACAGGTCGTGAGCGCCCCGGTTGCAGCTCGCTGGCGGTTCGTCCTAGCAGCGACGCGACGTCGCTGTACGGTACCTCGCCGGCGGCTCTGTTGTATGCGACGAATGCGAAGTCGTTGCCCTCGCGGCGCCAGATGTACGCCGGCCGCGGGAGATTCTCGAAGTGCACTCGAAAGAGGTCCTGGTCGTCAGCGCGGCGAAGCCGCTCGACGAGCGGCCAAGTTCGATGGTCTCGAACATTCGACGGTCACCCCTTGCGCGAGTCCCCCGCCTCCCGCGCTGAATCGTAGCAGCATCGGAGCTCGCGCACCGGTTCCGCACCGTTGCGCGCGTACGTGTCCGCATAGTGGCCTTGTGTGATACTTGGCCTCGCCTCCGGAGACATCCGATTGCGCAGTAAGCTCTATTACGTCCTGAACGAGCTCAAACGACGCAAGGTTCTTCGCGTCCTCGCCGGCTACGCCGTCGTTTGCTTCGGCGTGATGCAGCTCGAGCCCCGACGGTCGTCGAGGCGATGGATTGGCCTCACGGCGTCACGTATTGGGTGCTCGTCGGCGTCATTGCGGGCGGCCCGATCGTTTTCGCGTTGAGCTGGGCCTACGACATCACGCCGCTCGGTGTGCGATTCACGGCAGCGTTTCGAGGGGAAGACCCGAGGCGGAGCCCGTCGAGCCGACGCGTCCTCGGGTCGATTCCGCGGTCGCGGCGTCGCGTGCTTCCGTTCGAGAACCTCACGCCGAACACGCCGCACGGGTACCTCGCCGATGCGATCCCGATCGAGCTTCAGTCCCTGCTATCGCGCGTGCACGATCTGCGTGTCGTCTCGCGCCAGTCTGCCGTCGCTGGCTCCGCGGCGCACACTGATTTGCGGACGATCGCGCGCAACTTGATGGTCCAGTACGTGATCTCGGGCAGCGTCGCCGATCTCGGCGAGCGGCTGCAAATCAACATCCAGCTCGACGATGCGGTCGACGACACGCTGCTCTGGTCCGAGCGTTACGACGTCGCCGCCAAGGACGTCGAACGCTTGCAGCGCGAGATCAGCGAGAAGGTCGTCGCGACGTTCGGCGGCGAGCGGATGCGTGTCGACATTCGCCGTGCGAACGAGTCGGCTACCGCTGATGCGACGGCCTGGCAGCTCGTGCAGAAGGCACGCTCGTACCTGCTCGACTACACGCCGAGCTCGATCGCCGCGTCGCTACAAATGCTCCAGCGTGCGGTCGAGGTGGACCCGAAGTACGCGGTCGCGTACGCGACTCTCGCGCAGGTCATGGCCGAAAAGACGCTGAACGCGCTGAGCACCGACGTCGCGGCGGATCGCCGCGCGGCCATCGACACCATCGAGCGTGCCGAGCAGCTCGCGCCGCGCGACCCGGTCGTGCTGCGTGCCGCCGGCCAGGTGTACGCCTACGCCGGCTCGTACCGCCGCTCGATCGAGCTGCTGCGTCGCGCCGTGAAGCTCGCGCCGTACGACCTCGGCACGTGGGGTTACCTCGGCTGGCCGCTCGTCGCGACGGGCGATCCGAACGACCTCAAGGAGCTGCACGGGATCGTCGACCGCCTGCTCGCGACCTCCTCGGCGCAGCATCCCGGCCGCTCCTATTGGCTGTTCCACAAGTCGGTCGCGTTCGCCTGCGCGGGCGAGTGCGAGCAGGCGATCGCGCCGGCCGAGGAGTGCACGAGCGAGATGCCGCGATTCTCGATCGGATGGATGCATTATTCGAACGTGCTCGGTCGGCTCGGGCGCAAGGACGCCGCACGCACCGTGCTCGAGCAATGCCTCGGTCACAACCCGCTGATGCGGCCCGCATACTATGTGGAGCTCATGGGGGTGCTGACGGACCAGTCGGCCGTGGTGGAGAGCCGCACCGCGGGTCTCTACGCGGCCGGATTGATCGAGACGGCGCGCAGCGCGTGATGTCGATGGCTACGGGGGATTCGGCCATGACTGAGCAGACGGTACGGTCGTACCCACCGGGGCGCCGGAGCTCGCGCCCGCGAACCGCCGTCGGTCGACGCGGCCGCGCCAGACACACCCAAGAAGGACAAGGACAAGAAGAAAAAGAAGAAGGAGCAGAGCCGCGGCATCGAGACGATGTTCCGCGTCACCTATTCGAACCACATCGCGCTGAGCCGGCTCGCAGACAACAAGATCGGCATGCTTATCGCCGCCAACAGCGGCATCATTTCCCTCGTGATTGCGCTCATGACAAGGACAGCCACGGTCTCATGGCATTTCGCGCCGGTGCTCGTGCTGCTTGCGGGCTGCCTCGTCTCGTTGGTATTCGCGGTAACGGCCGCGCGGCCGCGCGTCCATCGCTCCCGCGTCGACGTCGACGATATCCGTAACAACACCGGCAATCTCCTGTTTTTCGCGCAATTCACGAGCATGTCGCTGCCGCAATTCCAAGAGTGCGTGCAGGTCTTGATGAAGGAGCCGGCGCTGCTCTACGACCACCTCGCGCGGCAGCTTTATCACATGGGCGAGTCCCTGAACCGAAAATATCGCTATCTGCAGATCGCCTATTCGGCGTTCCTGATCGGCATAGGCCTAGCGACTGTGTTGTTCGCATTCGTTTATCTCACCGGCGGGCTCAACGCGGCCGCCCAGTAGGCGATCGAGCGAAGGCGCGATTCCAACGGTTCGAGCTAATATCGCGATTGAAGCGCGATGCGGGGTCCACGATGTTTCTACCGTCCCGACGTGACTTCCTGAAGCGAAGCTCTCTGGTCGCGTTGTCGGGCGGCGTGCTTACGAGCGCCGTGCTGAGGCGCTCGCTGGCGCAGCCGCGTTTCGTCGAAGCGGAGACGGCGTTCGGCCGCGTGCGCGGCACGGACGTCGACGGCGTGAAGACGTTCAAAGGGATTCCATACGGCGCGAGCACCGCTGGGACCGAATCGGTTCATGCCGCCCGCCGATCCCGCGCACTGGAGCGGCGTGCGAGACGCGCTCGAATACGGCGCGAGCGCGCCGCAGCGCGATCCCGGCGCCACGCCGGCCGCCGGCTCCGGTCTTTCGGTCGCGAGCGCCGGCTTGCCGCCCGAAAGCGAGGACTGTCTCGTTCTGAACGTCTGGACGCCGGGCGTCGACGCCGCGAAGCGGCCCGTGATGCTCTGGTGCCACGGCGGCGGTTTCGCGTCGGGCTCGGGCTCCTCGCCGGTGACCGACGGCGCGAATCTCGCGCGGCGCGGCGACGTCGTCGTGGTGTCGATCAACCACCGCCTCAACGTGCTCGGGTTTACCTATCTCGGCGACCTCCTCGGGCCGGATCTTGCGCAGTCGGGCGATGCCGGCATGCTCGACATCGTGCACGCGCTGCGCTGGGTGCGCGCGAACATCTCGCGCTTCGGAGGCGATCCGGGACGTGTGACCGTGTTCGGCCAGTCCGGAGGAGGGCGGAAGGTCGCGACGCTGCTCGCGATGCCGTCCGCGAAGGGTCTCTTCCACCGTGCGGTGATCGAGAGCGGCGCGACGATCAAGCTCGTCGAGCGCGACCAGGCCGCGCGTGTCGCGCGCGAGCTCGCCGCGAAGCTCGAGCTCTCCAAACCCTCGCTGCGCGATCTCCAGACCGTGCCGCTCGACCGGCTGATGCGCGCCTACTTCGCGACCGTGCGCGACATGAATGTCGACCAGATGACGATGGGTTTCTCGCCGACCGTCGACGGCACGGTCGTGCCGCGCCACCCGTTCCATCCCACGGCGTCGGACGTGTCCGCCGGCGTGCCGCTCTTGATCGGCTCGACGCGAACGGAGCTCACGCTACAAACCGACGCGGCCGCGTTCTCGCTCGACGACGTCGCGCTGCGCGGACGAGTGCGCGAGCTCGTCGGGGCGGCGACCGACGGAATCATCGAGATTTATCGCAAAGCGAACCCGAGCGCGAAGCCGTCCGAGCTGTACTTCCTGATCGCGAGCGACCATCGCTATGGTGCGCCTGCGATGAAGATCGCGGAGCGGCGCGCGGCACTCGGCAAGGGGCCGGTCTATCTCTATTATTTCCGCTGGGAGACGCCGCTCGACGGCGGCCGGCTGAAGTCGCCGCACACGATCGAGATTCCGTTCGTGTTCGATAACGTGGAGGCGTCGCGCCTCACGTCGGGCGCGACCGGCGCGCAGGCGCTCGCCGACAAGGTCAGCGACGCGTGGCTCTCGTTCGCGCGCAGCGGCGATCCCAATACGCCGAAGCTACCGCACTGGCCTGCGTTCGACGCCACGCAGCGCGCGACGATGATGTTCGACAACGCTAGCGTGGTGCAGAACGACCCGCTGCACGAGCAGAGGCTCGCGATGTTCGCGGCGCTGGACCTCGCGACCTGATCCGCGTCTCGCGAGTCTCCGCGCGATCGTCAGGCGCGCATGAACTCCTGGATCGCCGTGACCGACGCCGCCGACTCGTCGAGCACGAGATGGCCGCCGTCGAAGAGCTT
Organism: uncultured Gammaproteobacteria bacterium; assembly: GCA_963841645.1. GTDB lineage: Bacteria > Pseudomonadota > Gammaproteobacteria > Steroidobacterales > Rariloculaceae > FEN-1219. The sequence continues at coordinate 123,878 of CAWJDS010000003.1, forward strand.
CACCTGTGCCTTCGGCAGCAGCTTCGCCCAGTGTTGATGCTGGGCCGTAGGCGTGAGCTTGTCCTGCTTGCCCCAGACGAGCAGCGTCGGCATCGTGATCCGGTGTAGCCAGCGCGGCAGCTTCGGGTCGTAGGTCGCCGCGCCGAGCAGCCGCGTCGCGGCGACGGTCTCTTTCACGCGCTCCGCGACGAACGCTTCGCCGGGCGGCCCTTTCGGTAGATGCTTGATCACCGTCTGCGGATCGACGGCGAGCAGCGCCGGCAGCTGCTCGGGAGGAAGCTTCAGGAAATCGGTCGTCGTGATGCCGGGCGTCGGGATCCCGATCGGGCAAACGAGCGCGAGCTTGTCGACGAGATGGCCGTGCTCGCACGCGAGCTTCGTGGCGATGAACCCGCCCATCGACTGGCCGACGACTCGCACGCGCGTGAGACCGAGCGCCGCGAAGAGATCGAGGTAATGCAGCACGAAGTCGTGAATCTCGGTGACGGCCGGGTCGTCCGCGGACTCGCCGAAGCCCGGGTGGAAAGGCACGATCAACTTGAACTGGTGCGTCCACGGCTCGGCGAAGTCGAAGCGCGTGACGGTGCCCGCGCCATGCAGGTACACGAGCGGCGTGCCGCGCCCGGCCGTCAGCACGACGGTGTCGATACCGTTGATGGAGAGTGTGCGGCGCTCGAAGTCGATCATGTCGCGGCCTCCTTTTTTGTTCGTTCGTTCTCGGCTTCTTTTCCTCGCGGTGCGACCGTACACTCGTTCGCGATGACACTCCAGTCCCAGCGCTCGCGCTCGCGTCTCGGCGGCGGATCGTGAGCCCCGCGCGCGTCACGGAGCTCGAATATTCCGACGATGTCGCGCGCCGGTTTCGCGCTCTCGCCGATTTGCCGTGGCCGGTTTGGCTCGACAGCGCGGCGCGCGGCGGCCCCAGCGGACGCTACGATATCGTCGCCGCGGACCCGTACATCACACTGCGCACGCGCGGCCAGACAACCGAGATCACGACGCACGGCGGCGGCACCGCTTACTCGCCGAGCTCGCCGTTCGCGCTGCTCAGGGCGCAACTCGGGAGTCGCTGTGCGCCGATCGACGACTTGCCGTTTTGCGGCGGGGCGATCGGCTATTTCGGTTACGACCTCGGCCGTCGGCTCGAGCGCCTGCCCAGCATCGCGGCCGCCGACGTCGACATGCCCGAGCTCGCGATCGGCATCTACGATTGGGCCGTTGTCGTCGATCACGAGAAGCGCAGTGCGCGACTCGTCGGCTCTCGGGCGTGACGCACGCACCTTCGAGCGGTGGCCGAGCCTGCTCGAGCGGCTCGCGGCTCGCGGCGCCGGAAGCGCCGACGCACCGTTTCGCGTTCTCGTCGCGCGCGCGCTCGACCGTGAGCCGCGACGAATACGCCGGCGCGTTCCGCCGCGTGCAAGAGCACATCCGCGTGGGCGACTGCTATCAGGTCAACCTCACGCAGCGTTTCGAGGCGCGCGCGGACGGCGATCCGTGGGCGGCGTACTTGCGGCTCCGCGAGATCAATCCCGCGCCGTTCGCGGCGTATCTCGATTTTCCGGACGGCCGCGTGCTCTGCTCGTCGCCGGAGCTGTTCTTGCGCGTCGCGGGCGATCGCGTCGAGACCAAGCCGATCAAGGGCACACGCCCGCGCGCCGCGGACCGCGCTCGCGACCGCGCGCTCGCCGAAGCGCTGCGCACGAGCGCGAAGGATCGCGCCGAGAACGTCATGATCGTGGATCTCTTGCGCAACGACCTCGGCAAGACGTGCGTGCCGGGCTCCGTGCGCGCGACGAAGCTCTTCGACATCGAGAGCTTCGCGAGCGTCCATCAGCTCGTGAGCACCGTCGAAGGGCGTCTCGCGCCGGGGAAGGACGCGATCGATCTGCTCGAGGGCTGCTTCCCGGGCGGCTCGATCACCGGCGCGCCGAAGGTGCGCGCCATGCAAATCATCGAGGAGCTCGAGCCGCAGCGCCGCGGCGTCTACTGCGGCGCGATCGGCTACGTCGGTTACGACGGCGACTTATGCGCTGAACATCGCGATCCGCACGCTCGTGCAGCACGGCGACTCGATCTATGCGTGGGCCGGCGGCGGCGTCGTGGCGGACTCGGACGTCGACGCGGAATATCAAGAGAGCCTCGACAAGGCAGCCGCGTTGCTCGCGGTGCTGAACGAAGGCGCCAGCAACGTCGCGCAGTGATTGGGAGACGGGGAGCAGAAGATGATCTTCGAGCAAATAGTGACCGGCGGCTGCCAGTCGTATCTCATCGGCTGCCCGGACGCCTGCGTCGCGGCGCTGATCGATCCCGAGATCCGGCAGATGGACCGCTATCTCGGCACACTGCAGCGCGACGGAGTCCGTTTGCGCTACGTGATCGACACGCACACGCACGCGGACCACTTCTCCGCGGCGCACGAGATCGCCAAGCGTCTCGGCGTGCCGGTCGTCACGCATCGCGACAGCCCCGCGCCGTACGCGGATCTGCGTCTGCAGGACGGCGACATGCTCGTGATCGGCGCGATCAAGTTGCAGGCGATCCACACGCCCGGCCACACGCGCGACTCGATGTGCTTGCTCGCGAGCGACCGGCTATTCACCGGCGACACGCTGCTGATCGGCGCGACGGGCCGCACGGATCTTCCGACCGGCGATCCCGACGCGCTCTACGACAGCTCTGTTCAACGGAATCTTGAAGCTCGATCCGGCGCTCAAGGTTTTTCCGGCGCACGACTACAAGCAGCGCCAGTCGAGCACGATCGCCGACGAGCTCGCGAGCAATCCGCGCCTTCAGAAGCGCGACCGCGCGGAATTCGTCGAGATGATGCGCCATCTGAATCTCACGGCGCCGACTCACCTCACCGAAGCGCTGCGCACCAACATGACGGGCGGCAAGACGGTGGCGCAGCTGCTCGCGGAGGCTGGAGCTAAGACGCCGTTCATGTCGCTCGCCGAGCTCGGCGCGCGCGTCGCGCGCGGCCGCGACATCGTGGTGCTCGACGTGCGCGAGCGCGACGCATATGCCGCGGGCCACGTGCCCGGTGCGCGCCATTTGCCGCGCGGCCAGCTCGAGCTGCGCGTCAACGACGAGCTGCCGGACCCGACCACGCGAATCGTCACGGTCTGCGAGTTCGGCAAGATCTCGACGCTCGCGGCCGCGACGCTGCGCGACCTCGGCTTCCTGCGCGCGGCCGCGCTCGACGGCGGGATGAAGGCGTGGCGAGAGGGCGGGCTGCCGGTCGAGACGACCTGAGCGTCGTCGGTTCCGCGAGCTCTTTTCCGACGACAAGTTATCAGTTCTAACTTGCCGTGGGACGTTCCGCGGCGCAAAGTGCTAATGCGTTGGACGGTTCCAGTCCAGGAAGGGGTGCCCGACCCCTATAACCGACGTATGCGGCCCTCACGCAGTCGTGCGCGCGGACCACCTGCCAGTGTTCCAATTTCGAATCGAGGAAGCCGATATGAAAACAATTCGCGTCACACTCGTTGCGCTGTTGAGCATCATTCCGGCGATGGCGTTCGCGCAAGGCGCGCAGCGATCTGCCATCGCGAGCTCGGACGTGCTGAGCCAGATCTCTATGTTCAGTTATAAGGCGGGACCGGAGTCGGATCTCCTGTTCCGGGGTACGCCGATTGCCGCGACCTGCCGAGGGCAAGGGGTACGTCGAGTTCGACGACGGCAATGCGCGGATCATCGTCAAGGTGAAAGACTTGCCGGTGCCGACGTCCCTTGGGCCATACACGACGTACGTGCTCTGGGCTCTGACCCCTGACGGGCGCGCCGCGAATCAGGGAGTGATCGCAGGAGCGGAAGGCGGCAAAGGCGAACTCAAGACCCAGTACGGGGCTTCGCAGTTCGCGTTGATCATCACGGCCGAGCCGCATTTCGCGGTGACTGCGCCGAGCAACATGATCGTGCTCTACAACGTTGCCGATAAGGTCAAAGGGGAGGAGACGAAAGTCACGACGCTCACGGAGCGATCCGACTACTCGAAGCTGACGCCGATCAAGGTCGACGAGAAGACCAACCCCGAGGTGCTCGTCCAGGCTCGCTATGCGGTTGCGATCGCGGCCGCTGCGGGCGCGCAACAGTATGCGGCGCAGCCCTATGGCGCGGCGCAGCAGAAGCTGAACGCGGCCGAGGCCGCTCTGACCGCGAAGAGCAGCTCGGAGCGCAAGACGATGCCGAGCCTCGCGCGCGAGGCCGTGAGTGCCGGCGAGGATGCGCGCCGCGCAGCCATGGTCGGCAAGGCAACCGCGGATGAGGCGGCGAAAAGCCAAGCTGCCGCTGCCGCAGCCGCGAAAGCGGCCACCGCGCAGGCTCGCGCCGATCTGCTGGCGCGGCTCAACAACGTGTTGCCGACGCACGAAACGGACCGCGGCCTGGAATCCGAGATCGGCGGCGTGCAATTCGCGACGGGTACGGCCAATCTCAGCGCGTCGGCGCGCGAGAGCCTCGCGCGGTTCTCTGGGATAGTTGCGTCCTACCCCGATCTTAAATTCGCGATCGAAGGACACACGGACAGCACGGGCTCTCCGGCCAAGAACGACGAGCTGTCGAGGCAGCGTGCGATCGCCGTTCGCGATTACCTCGTTGGGCAGCACATCAAGGACTCGAGCATCGATGCGCAGGGGCTCGGCTCGTCGCATCCGAAGGCCGACAACGCGACGGCGGAAGGCCGGGCGAGCAATCGCCGCGTGGAGATCGTGATCTCAGGCGGGTTGCTCGCCGCCAACTGACGCGTGCACGCGCGACGTTCACGCAAACGCAGTCGGCCACGGAGGGGCGCGTAGCGCGCCCCTCGATTCTCAGTTCAGGTGTGCCCAGCCGCGGTACGCCGCGGCGTGCGCCGCGACATCGTGCACGCGCAGGATCTCGACGTTACGCGCGCACAGGTCGCAGCGACGCGCCGATCGTGAAGAGGTCGCGGTCGGCCGCGTTGGCGGTTAGACCGTGCATGAACGACTTACGCGAATGACCGACGAGAATGCGCAGCCCGTAGCGCTCGAAGCGCCCGATCCCGCGCAGTAGCCGTAGAGACTGCAGCGGGTTCTTGCCGAAGCCGATCCCCGGATCGAACAGTAATCCGGCCGAGGTCGAGCCCTGCGCGCTGCCACTCGTCGAGCCGCTGCTCGAGCCAGCGCTCGACCTCGACCACCGGATCACGATCGACCGGCAATGTGCGGGCGCGATCGGCCGGAAGCCCAAGGTTGTGCATCGCGATCCAATCGCGATCGCTCGTCGCCGCGAGCTCGAGCATCTCGGGCGACGCGAGCCCGCCGACGTCGTTGATCACGTCGACGCCGAGCGCGAGCGCGCGGCGCGCAGTCGCGGGGTGATATGTGTCGAGGCTGAAGCGCGGACGCAGCGGCGAGGACGCGTGCTTGCTCGATCAGGGCTCGAGCACGCGCTCGAGCCGCTGCCACTCTTGCTCCGGGTCGAGCGGCGAGGCTCCGGGCCGGGTCGACTCCGCGCCCACGTCGATGAACGACGCGCCGGCCGCGATCAGCGCATCGACTTGAGCATCGACCGCGGGCCAAGTCTCGAAGTGGCCGCCGTCGGAGAACGAATCCGGCGTCACGTTCACGATGCCCATCCAGAGCGGGATGTGACCACCGGGCTCGCGCGACCACTCGAGCACGGTCTTCGTGCCGCGGCCTGGGATCGTCGCGAGCGGCGCGAGCGCCGCGAGCGGTGTGAGCACGAACGCGCGCTCGATGATGCCGGGATGCGGAACGGTCAGACGCTCGGTCGCAATGCGTTCGCTGCCCCAGAGCAGGATGTCGAGGTCGATCGTGCGCGGCGCCCAGCGCGCGTGCTCGCCGCGACCGAGCTCGAGCTCGATCTGCTTGAGCCGGTCGAGCAGCTCCTCCGGCGAGCCCTGCGCTTCGCACTCGGCGACGACGTTCAGGAACGGCCGATTCCAATCCGCCGGCGCGTCGTCGGGCAGCATCGCGGGCGACTCGACGACCGGCGAGACGCGCAGCACCGGGTGCCCGCCGCGCGCCAACGACTCGAGCGCATGCGCAATGTTCGCGCGCCGATCGCCGAGGTTCGATCCGAGCCCGAGGTAGACGTTCATGCGACTATTCGGAAGGTGAGCGCATCCATACAATCATGCCCAAGCTCTGAGCAGGTTGCACCGCGACCGCGGAAGGTGCCTTCATGTTCGCACACTACGTTGCCGTAGCACTGAGGAACGTCCGCACGGCGCCGTTCACGTCGGCCGTCAACGTGCTCACGCTCGCAGTCGGCCTCGTCTGCTTCGTCACGGCTTACGCGGCCGGGATGTTCTGGAGCTCGGCCGAGCAGCAGTTCCGCAACGCCGACGACGTTCACGTGGTCACGGTCAGCGTCAAGAGTCGCGACAACAGCGGGCCTGGTGCCTTACGGAACGCCACCGCGACGCCCGAAGTTGCCGCCGAGGCCTTGAAGAGCGATTTCCCGGCCATTGCGAAAGTCGCTCGCGCCGTCGTCATCGACCGCAAGACGATGGTTGCGAATGGCGCGAACGCCGTGCGGTTGTTCGGCGTCGCGGTCGATCCCGAGTTCCTCGACATCTTCGCTCTGCCGTTCGTCGCGGGCGACGCGCACTCGGCGCTCTCGTCGCCGCGCAGCGCCGTGCTCACGCGCGAGGCGTCGGCGCGACTCTTCGGCGCCGACGACCCGATCGGCAAGACGATCGTGATCGGCAATGCCGTCGACACCACGGTCACCGGCGTGATCGACGCGATTCCCGGAGCCGTCGCAGTTCGGCCGCTCGGCCAACGCGCCGCTGCCGTTCGACTTGCTCGCGTCGCGCGACGTGTACGAGGCGATCCGGCCGCCGCTTTTCGGGCTTCCGGCCGGTGCTCGGCCGCCGCCCGACGCCGGTTGGTTCATGATGAACACGATCACCTACCTTGTACGTGCCGGCCGGCGGCGCGCTGTCCGCCGATTCGCTCGCTCGGCAGCTCGGCGACTTCGCGGCGCGTCACGTGCCGGCGCAGATGCTGCGCAACCAGGACTACACGCTTCGGCCTCGTCCCCGTGCGGCAAATGCTCGCCGGCACCCGCGACTTCTTCGACACGGGCTTGTCGTTCGCGGCGGTGCTGCTCATGCTCGGCGGTCTCGTGCTCGGTGTCGCGTGCGTGAACTACGCGAATCTCGCGACCGCGCGGGCCGCGCGGCGCGTGCGCGAGATCGGCGTGCGCAAGGCGCTCGGCGCATCGCCGTCGCAGATCGCGGTGCAGAGCTTGTTCGAGGCCGCGGCACTCACGCTCGCTGCGCTCGCGGTCGCCCTCGTGGTATTCGCGCTCGCGCAGCCGCTCGTGAAGGATCTGCTCGGCGCGAATGCTCGGCGCGACCTTCTTCTCGAGGCTCGACGTATGGCCCGGCGCTCGGCGCGCTCGTCGTCGCGGTCACGCTCGCAGCCGGCGCGTATCCCGCGTTCGTGCTGTCGCGCGTGCGTCCCGTGAGCGCGATCGCCGTGGGCCAAGCGCGCCTCGGCTCGTCGTTGTTCTCGACGCTGCTCGTCGGCGCGCAATTCGCGGTCGCGAGCTTTCTGTTGATCGCGCTCACGGTGATCTCGATGCAGAACGCTGAGATGCGGCGCACGGCGCTCAGCGCGCTCGAGGATCCGCTCGTCGTGATCGACAACCCCACGAACCAGACGAAGGTCGCGGTGACCACGCTGCGCGAGCGACTCTCGGCCGTGCCGCAAGTTCGCAGCGTCACCGAAGTGCTCCTGACGCCGTGGGAAGGGCTGCTCATCACGACGGTGCCGGGTTCGCCCGATCCTTCGAGCCCGCAGCGCACGTCGGTGATCCGGCAGGTGGGCTTCGACTTCTTCGCGGTGTTCAACGTGCCTCTGCTCGCGGGACGCGCATTCGACCGCGCGCACGCGGAGGACGTTCCGACGACGTGGCCCGCCCGGCGTGCAAGGCCCGCAGGGCGGCGCGCCGACAGCCGGCGAGCCCGCGCCCCAGAACATCGTCGTGGATCGGGCGTTCGTCACCGCGCTCGGCCTCGGCACGCCAGAGGAGGCGGTCGACAAGCTCGTGTACCGCCCGCCGCCGCAGGTTGCGCTCGCGGCCGCGCCGCCGCCGCCAGCCGCCGATGCGGATCATCGGCGTCGTCGAGGAGCGCGCGTTCAGCTTCTTCAAGACGCCGAACGAGACGGCCGGCGCGATGTACACGTTGCAGGCGGATCTCGGCGTGACGATCGCGCGCGTCGCGGCCACGGACCTCGACGCAGGTCTTGCGGGCATCGACGCCGCGTGGAAGCAGCTCGCACCGAACGTTGCGATCAACCGGCGCTTTCTCGACGAGATCTTCGAGCGCGCATACGCGAACTACGTGCGCATCAATCACCTGTTCGGCACGCTCTCCGTGATGGCGTTCGCGATCTGCGTTGCGGGGTTGTTCGGGATGGCGATCTTCGTCGCGGGCCGCCGGCGCCGCGAGATCGGCGTGCGCAAGACGCTCGGCGGCACGACGGCGCAGATGGTCGCGCTTGCTGCTCGCGGGGTTCTCGAGGCCTGTGCTCATTGCAAATCTGATCGCGTGGCCCGCCGGCTATTTCGCGGCGCGCGCGTATCTGAACCAGTTCTCGCAGTCGATCGACCTGACTGTCGTGGCCGTTCGTGTTGTCGGTCGCGATCACGATCGCGATCGCGTGGCTCGCGGTCGTCGGCCAGACGCTGCGCGCCGCGCGCACGACGCCGGCTGAGGTGCTGCGGAACGAGTAGACGCGGCGCGACCCGCCGCGTGCAACGACACCGGTCCACGACCGGTGAGCGCGACGACGACGCAGGCTCCGCGCCGTCGCTGCGCCTGTTCCCGAGCCGTGCAAGCCCCCTACAATCGACGCCCAAACCAACCACTCACTGGTTCGAGAGGAGAGCGCAAGAATGAAAACAAGAGCCGCGGTCGCGTGGGAAGCCGGCAAACCGCTGAGCGTCGAGGAGGTCGACCTCGCGGGGCCGAAGAAGGGTGAGGTTCTGATCCGCAACGTCGCGACCGGCGTGTGCCACACCGACGCGTACACGCTGTCGGGCGCCGATCCCGAGGGCGCGTTCCCGTCGATCATGGGTCACGAGGGCGGCGCGATCGTCGAGGAAGTCGGCAAGGAGCGTGAAGAGCGTGAAGCCCGGCGACCACGTGATCCCGCTCTACACGCCCGAGTGCAAGCAGTGCCTGTTCTGCAAGTCGGGCAGGACGAATCTCTGCGTCGCGATCCGCGCGACGCAAGGCAAGGGGCTGATGCCGGACGGCACGAGCCGCTTCTCGAAGAACAAGAAGCCGATCCTGCACTTCATGGGCACGTCGACGTTCTCCGAGTACACCGTGTTGCCCGAGATCGCGCTCGCGAAGATCGCGAAGAAGGCGCCGCTCGAGAAGGTGTGCCTGCTCGGCTGCGGCATCACGACCGGCATCGGCGCGGTGCTCAACACCGCGAAGGTGCGGCCGGGCTCGACGGTGGCCGTGTTCGGCCTCGGCGGCGTCGGGTTGAGCGTGATCCAGGGCGCGGTGATGGCGAAGGCCGAGCGGATCTTCGCGGTCGACATCAACCCCGGCAAGGAAGAGATGGCGCGCGCGCTCGGCGCGACCGATTTCCTGAACCCGAAGAAATACGACAAGCCGATTCAGCAGGTGATCGTCGAGCTCACGGGCTGGGGCGTCGACTACTCGTTCGAATGCGTCGGCAACACGCAGCTCATGCGCTCGGCGCTCGAGTGCTGCCACCGCGGCTGGGGCGAGTCGATCATCATCGGCGTCGCCGCGTCGGGCCAGGAGATCAGCACGCGGCCGTTCCAGCTCGTCACGGGCCGCGTCTGGCGCGGCAGCGCGTTCGGCGGCGTGAAGGGCCGCACGCAGCTGCCCGGCATGGTCAAGCAGTACCTATCCGGCGAGATCAAGATCGACGAGATGATCACGCACACGATGGGGCTCGAAGACATCAACCACGCGTTCGACCTCATGCACGAGGGCAAGAGCATCCGGTCGGTGATCCATTACTGACGGACCGAGGCGTCGCGCCAGCGCGCGCCGGGCAGGGCGGCCCATGACACCGAGACACGTATGAAGCTGATCCCGACGGCGATGCTCGACGAGCTCGCGGCCAGAGCGGCCGCGAGCCCGCGAATGCGCACGAATCACAATCTTCACGAGGCGCCGTCGGATGTCGTGCAGCGCTACTTCATCGTCGCGACGCGCGATTCGTACTTCCGTCCGCATCGCCACCCCGCGAAGGTCGAAACCGCGCTCGTGATGCGCGGGAGGCTCGACGTGCTCATGTTCGATCCGTCGGGCACGGTCGTCGCGCGCTACGCGATGGGCGAGGGCGCGCCCAATTTCGGCTACGAGACTCCGCTCGGCACCTGGCATTCGCTGGTCTTACAGTCCGCGAACGCGGCGTTCTTCGAGGCCAAAGAAGGCCCGTACGATCCCGCGACGATCGTCGAGTACGCTCCGTGGGCGCCGGCGGAAGGCGACGCCAACGCCCGTGCCTATCTCGACTGGATGCGTGGGGCCTCGGCGGGTTCCCGCTGGGCTGGGTGATTCGCCGGGGAGGCCGGCGTTCGCGCGGTCAGCTCGCGCTTGTCGAGCCCGTCGTCAGCACGGCGGCGCCGCGAAGCTCGCCCGCACGCAGCCTGTCGAGCGCTTCGTTCGCGTCCGCGAGCGCGTAGCGCTCGATTGCCGGCGCAAGGTCGACGTCTGCTGCTACCGCCATGAACTCGCGCCCGTCTTCTCGCGTGAGGTTCGCGACCGAGGTCAGCGTGCGCTCGCCCCAGAGCAGCGAGTACGGGAAGCTCGGGATGTCGCTCATGTGGATGCCGGCGCAGACCACGCGGCCGCCCTTGCGCGTCGCCGCGAGCGCGGCCGGCACCAGCGCGCCGACCGGCGCGAACAGGATCGCAGCATCGAGCTCCTCGGGCGGCACGCTCTCGGAGTCGCCGGCCCAGACGGCGCCGAGCTCGAGCGCGAAGCGCTGCGCAGCGTTGTCGCCGCGGCGCGTGAACGCGAACACTTGCCGCCCTTGAGCACGCGCTATCTGCGCGAGCAGGTGCGCGGCGGCGCCGAAGCCGTAGAGGCCGAGATTGCGGCCGTCGCCCGCGGCTTGGTAAGCGCGATAGCCGATCAGACCCGCGCAGAGCAGCGGTGCGGCGTGAGCGTCGTCGTAGCGGTCGGGAATTCGGAAGCAGTAGCGCGCGTCCGCGATCGCATGCTCGGCGTAGCCGCCGTCGAGCGTGCAACCGGTGAAGCCGGCGCGCTCGCAGAGATTCTCGAGCCCGAGCTTGCAGTAGCGGCATTCGCCGCAGGTGAAGCCGAGCCAGGGTACGCCGAGGCGTTCGCCGGCTTTGAACGGCACGTCGGGGCCGCCGACCGCGAGCACGCGACCGACGATCTCGTGGCCGGGCGTCACGGGATAGCGGGCGCCCGGCAATTCGCCGTCGAGCACGTGCAGGTCCGTGCGGCAGACGCCGCAGGCCGAGACCTCGAGCAGCACTTGCTGCGGCCCGAGACGGGGCAACGCGACGGTCTCGAGCGTGAGCCGCGAGTGCGGAGCGCCGATTCGCATCGCGCGCGTCGCGGACGGAAGTTCCATAGGTGCATGATACCGCCGAGGCCCCGCTCGTGCGCCGAGATCAGGCCCGCGGGCGACGACGTCGAGAGCGCTCGATCTCGATCGAGTTCAAACCCGTCGGAGCAGACTGCGGCGAGCGTTCAATTCAGAATCGATCGTCTTCCGGATAGTCTCGGAAAAAGCCTTGCTCCGTGAGACGAGCGAGTAATCGCGGGGACAGTTCTTCTGCCGCTTGCTCAGTGATATGACCTCGATCGTGCCAAATAGGCCAGCCGGTTGCAGTCGTCTGCCCACAAACGCCCTCGGTGCATAAGCCCAGTCGCAACGGGGCATAGTAGAGGTAGCCGGTCGAAGCAGATGCCTCATAAGCCAATTGGTCAAACTGAGCGTACGCCTTCGACACTGTCTCGGAGTCGACTGAACATCCCTCCCTGTTGCCAAACGGTTGCCACGGTAGAGCAGTACATTGCTGCGGGTCCAACTCCGGAGGAAACGTGCCATCAAGCAAAACGGTGGGTACCCCCTTTTCTCGTAGGCGAAGGGCAAACGCCTTGACGAAGTCCACGTAAGTGACGGTTTGTCTTTCCGGGTGTCCATGTAAGCGCTGCCCGATGAAGACGAAGTCTCCGCTGCGTACGTTCCGCAATAGATGTTCTGCGGTTTCTGCGGCATAGAGCGCACAACTGAGACGGGAGCCGTCGTTGAGATAAGAGGGCATTATCTCTACAGGGTGAAAGGCGCATCCCCCCATTGTTAGGTAGGCCGTGGAGCGCTCTCTAAATGCGCTCTTCAATGCCGGCAGATAGTTCCTCGCATGACTATCGCCAATCAAGTAAACGGTTCCATTCTTACCGCGTGTAACATCGAGGCAGTCGTTGAGCAAAGCCGACGAATACTTGCCTGATACGTGGCAATGCTCGAGATATTCGCCCGTTTGGAGATCGGCCCACCATGTTCGCTGCAAATGGGAAGGAGTAGGAATAGCCAGCAAATTGCCTAGATAGAGGCGTCCGCCCGAAGTCACGGAGACGACAAGCAGAAGCGCGCAGGCGCCCACAGAGGCGGAGAGTCCGGCTCCAATGGACAAGAGGGGCGCGGCGGACCAGGTCGATCTACGTAGGGGAGTTTCGACGAATCGATACGATATGACCGCCAAGAGGACCATCAATGCAATTTGGAAGGGCGCCAACCACCAGTCGATACCGATCGTCCATCGACTTAGAGAGAGCACTCCCCAGTGCCAGAGATAAAGCGAGTAGGAAATGCGACCAACGTAGGCCACGTTCGTATGCGCGAAGAAGGCGTAAGCCGCCGTGCCCGAACGCATGGACGCGATCAACAGAGCGGATAACAACACGGCAGCGACGGTTGCAGGGACAGCCCAGCTGAGAGGGGCAAATAGAACCGCCACGAGGGCAGCAGTAACCAGAAGCGGAGGTGCGCTCTTGAGACGCCGGGTCACAAGGTTTGAATACCTCAAACCAGTACACAGCAGGCATCCCGCACCGAGCTCCCAGAACCGGGTTGGCATCAAGAAATAGGCAGCTGCTCTGTCGTTCTGGTAGAGCAGGACGAAAGCGGTCACTGAAGCAACCGCTACCAGAGATACGACGATTAGCAGCTTTCTCGAGCCAATCGCGCCAAAGCGAGTGATCCCGCTAAACCAAACCACTAGGGGGAAGAAGAAATAGAACTGTTCCTCTACTCCCAGGGACCACGTATGGGTAAAGGGATTGAGTGCAGTGGATTGCGCGAAATAGTCGGTGGACTGCCTCAGCAAATAGAGGTTTGAAAGACCTAGAAGCGATGAGGCGCCAGTCTTGAGCGAAAGTTCAGGAGCCGGGTCGAATAGGCATATCGATACGCCGATGATGATGACGAATAACACCAATGCCGGAACCAAGCGCTTTACACGCCTGACGTAGAAGGCAACAAGAAATTCGAAACAGTTTTTGCTTTGCTGATGTACTAGAGATGCGGTGATCACGAATCCAGAGATGACGAAAAAGATGTCCACGCCTAAGTAGCCACCGGGAAGGAGGCTGTCGTTGAAGTGGTTGATGATTACCGAAACCACCGCCAGCGCCCTCAATCCGTCCACGTCAGGACGGTAGTCGGGCTTGGTATATTCAGCTCTTGCGGGCGAGCTGATGGCTCCCGGGAGACTGTCGCCTCCTAAGGGGCGGCCCATGAAGGTGGGCGCAAGGCTCCTCTTCTTCGTACCGTCTGCCAGATTTTTCCTCGGACCCGATGTCGCGAGTAGCGACTACTTTATACGACTTCGGACGTAGCGTTCACTTCGATTTGGCCGATGCGGCCGCCACCTTCGACGGCAGCCTCCCCGCAGCGGGAGAATCCCTGGTGAAAAAATGACGGTTGGCTTCGGTGTGGGGCGCATTCGCTCGTGCTTCTCACCGGCGCAGCAACCAGAGCACCAGCGAGATCAGGAACGAGATCACGAGGCAGGTCACGAGCGGAAAGTAGAACGCGCCGTGCTCGGTCTGGATCCGGATGTCGCCGGGCAAGCGGCCGAGGCCGAGACGGCGCATCCACGGCCAGAGGAAGCCGATCGCGATGAACGCGAGGCCGACAGTAGATCAGTGAGCGTTGCATGCCGGCGTCCGGGAAGCCGCGCGCTGTGCTAGAACATCGCGCTCGCGAGCTTGCGCCGGTACTCGGCCACGAGCGCGGGCTGGCTCGACGCGAGCGTGAACAGCGAGATCAGCTGCTTGCGCGCCTCGCCCTCGCGCCAATTCTTCGCGCGCTTCAGGATCTCGAGCAGCTCGTCCATCGCTTCTTGATAGCGGCGCTGGCCCGCGTAGACGCCTGCGAGCGCGAGCCGGGTCTCGTGATCGGCCGGATTCGCCTCGAGCTTCGCGCGCAGCTCGGCCTCGGCCGGGCCCTGGTCGCCCGCGCGCGCGTACGCGATGCCTTGGCGCACGGCCTCGATTCGCGCCGCGATCGACGGATCGGACTTGATCACCGCGAGCTGGCGCTCCGCGTCGTCGAGGTTGCCGGCCGCCAGTAGCGCCTCGGCGTTCTTGAGCGCCTCTTCCATCTGCGACGGCAGCAGCTTCTCGATGAACGCGCGGACCTGCGACTCGGGCTGTGCGCCGACGAACTGCGACACGGCGCGGCCGTCCTTGAACGCGATCACGTTCGGGATCGACTGGACCCTAAACGCCTGCGAGAGCTCGGGGTTGTCGTCGGAGTTCACCTTCACGAGCTTCACGCGGCCTTTGAACTCGCCGACGACCTTCTCGATGATCGGCGTAAGCGAGCGGCACGGGCCGCACCAGGGCGCCCAGAAGTCGACGATGACGGGGACGGTCTTCGACGCGTCGAGGACCTCTTTTTCGAAAGTCTTAGTGCTGACGTCGGTAGCCATAGGCGCGTCAAGGTGCGCCCTCGACGGCCGTAATTCAAGCCGCGCGACCGATCAAAGGGACCGGCGCCTGCGTCCGTTGCGACGCTTGCGGTTACTTTGGCCGGCGCCGCGTCCAGGTCGAGAGGACCACGTACAGCAGACCGCCGGCACCGAGTCCCGCGACGAGCGCGACGGCGATCGCCTTCGGCCAAGACATGTGTGCCACGCCTAGGCCGGTCGCCGCGCCAACGACAGCTGCGCTGAGCAGCGTCACGGCGATGCGGCTCGAGTCGCCTTTGAAACGCATGATCGTCATCGTGGCCCCCGGCCCTCTCGAAATGCGGCGGCGCCCGATGGCGCCGCCGCGGTCTCGCTCAAATGCACTGGTTGATCAAATCGGTGATGCAGTACGTGCACCCGCCGATGAGCATGCCGGCGAGAATGCCCGGCGGTACGCCGGCGCCCGTTGCCGCGGCGGCGAGGCCTCCGGCCAGCCCTCCGGCGAGCATCGCGCCGCCGAGCCCTTGCCAAGTGAATGCGCCGCTCACGAGCGCGGTTTCGTCGGCGGTGAGCTCGCGCATCGTCGTCGTCCATCCGTCCATGATCGATTCCTCCTTGCGTGGTTCGGGCTCATTAGAAACCGGCGCCAGCTCTAACGGCAGCTCTCGTTTCTCGGCGTCTTTGGCTAATTTGCGTCAGGTCGCACGGACCTTTCGGGCGACGATGACAGCGAGCTCGCCGACGCTGCGCGCGCGCAGGATCTCCGCGAGCTCGTCCGAGTCGAATACCGCGCCGTATGCCGCCTCTGCTCGGGTGACGATCGCGACGAGCGTGAGCGAGTCCATGTGGACATCGAGCAACGGTGTCGATTGCCGAAGGGAGGCGACATCGACGGCTGCGGCATCCGCGACGGCCGCCAGGACGAAGCGATCGACTTGTTCGCGCGGGATGCTCACGGGTCTCAGCACCCCGTGGCTGCAAGGACCTGGATTTCTTCTGGCGTGATTGTTCGGAGCTCGGGTGCATTGACCCCGTTCGATCTCAACCCGCCCGGTACGCTCGACGACGGCGTCCATGGCGAGAGGGCGCCGGTCAATGTGTGTTGTATCGCGGTTTTTCGACTCAGCGTCGCTCACCGATTGCCTCCTTCCGTCGACAGCGCTGCGCTTGTGGCGCTCGATACCGCTTCGAGATGCGGGCGACGCACCGGCCCAGATGCAATGCGCGCCTCGCGGACGATGCGTCCGCCATCGAGCGTCACGATGCGATCGGCGGTGGCCATCGTCTGCGGCCTATGTGCGACGATCACACGAGTAATGTTTAGTGCGCGTATCGCGGAGCTCACGATGATCTCGCGCTTCACGTCGAGGTGGCTCGTCGCTTCGTCGAGCACGAGAATCGAAGGTCGCGCGAACAGGGCCCTCGCCAGAAGGATGCGCTGCTGCTGTCCGGCCGAAAGCATCGATCCGGAGTAGCCGACAAACGTGTTGTAGCCCATCGGCAAGGCCGCGATTTCCGCGTGAATCGCCGCGATGCGCGCGCATTCCTCGATCCACGCTTGATCGCCCTGCTGCGTCGAAGAAGCAAATGTTGTCGGCGATCGAGCCCGCGAACAAAGTGTCGCTTTGCGTGACGCTAGCGACCGTGCGTCGCAGCGCGTCGGGGTCGATCGCCTCTAGGCGCAATCCTCCGATCCACACGTCGCCCGAAGTGGGTGTCAGCACGCCGAGCATTACGTGTATGAGCGTGCTCTTTCCACAACCGGATGGGCCGACCACCGCAACCGACTCACCCGCGCAGACGCTGAGGTTCACGCCGTCTAGGACGAACGGCTCGTGCTCGGCGTACCGAAAGCAGACATCGCGAAGCTCGACGGTCGAGTCCAAACGGCCGCCTTCGCCCGACAGCAGTCGCCCGGCAACGCCACGTCGTACCTCGGGATCTGTGAGCACGATGTCGGCGAGCCGTTCCGCATGCAGGCGCAGCAGCTTCAGCTCGAAAGCCTTGTCGATGAGCGCGCTCAGTCTGCTCGAAAACTGGCGCTTGTAGGAGACATAGGCCACCAGCATGCCAGCCGATAGCTGCGCGTCGAGCACCGCGTGTGCGCCTAGAAAAATCACGACGATGTTCTCGATGCCGAATAGCAGGCCATTCGTCAGTCGCAGCGCAATTTGCACTTTCTGCGCTCGCAAACCGGAGTTCACCTGTTCCACCAGCAGCGCGAGCCACGCCGAACGGCGTTCGCTTTGGCGTCGAAAGAGCTTGATCGCACGCAGCCCGCGGACGCTTTCGAGAAAGTGACTTTCCTGTCGAGCCGTGTGGGCGATCTGCTCTTCGGAGGCCGCGCGCAACGGTGCGTACACGAGCCAGCGCCCGAGTGCGTAAAGGCCAGTGGTCGCGACGCAGATCCAGGTGAGCCGCGGACTGTATGAGTACATCAGCACCGAGATGAGCAGCGTCATGCATCCATCCACGGCCGCTTCGATGAACGACGTCGTGATCGTGCGCTGGATCGCGTCGATCGAGCGGAAGCGAGAGACGATGTCACCGAGATGACGCTTCTCAAAGAACGGAAGCGGCAACTCGAGCAGATGCGCAAAGACGTTCGCGTGCCATTGCACGTTCAAGGTGGTCTCGAAGTGCATGATGACCCATGTCCTGAGCGCGGTAATGCTCTGCTCGCAGAGCACGAACGCGCCGAATCCGAGCGCGAGCAGATCGAGCAGGTCGCGGCTACCCGTTACGAGGGCGTGATCGACGACCCATTGGAGGAATAGCGGGCTCGCTATCACGAACCCTTCCAGCACCGCGCCGAGGCAGAGAACCTGAGAGAACGCGGAGCGCGCACCGTCCACACGGCCGAGGAGATCGCGAAGGCGTACGGCGGGCGGCCGCTCGCTGAGCTCGAAATGCGGCGTCGGCCAGAGCTCGAGTGCGACTCCGGTGAAAGCGCCGTCGGCGGCTTCGATCGGCATTGACCGCGCCCCGGCGGCTGGATCGTGGATGGTGATGCGTTTGCGGCCGACGCGGGCGAGAACGACAAAGTGAGTGAAATTCCAGTGCAGGATGCAAGGGAGGCGTAAGCGACCTAGGTCTTCGATCTCCAACCTGATCGGTCGCGCGGAAAGCTCGAGCCGGCTCGCGAAGTCGATGATCGACGAGAGCGTCGTGCCCTTCGCGGAAATCGTGAACCGCCGGCGCAGAGTCGCAACGTCGACGCAGTGCCCATGGTACGACGCGATCATCGCAAGGCACGCGAGACCGCACTCCGCCGCTTCGGTTTGGAGCAGGGCGGGCAGTCGTCTGCGCAGCCCGAGCGCGAGCCGGTCGCTGGCGGCTGCGGTCACGATGCGGGCGACGAAGAGTGCAGTGCGCGATCGGTGCCGACCAGACCTTCGCGATGGAGGTCGCGCGGAACGCTGCGCGCGGCAAGGCAGAAAAGGCCGGACGCCAGGATGCTTGCAAGCGTGACTACCGCGAACAGGGCCCAGCGGAGGGCGTCGTTGCCAAGCGTGGCTGCAAGCCCGTCACTCGCCAACCCCACTGCTGTCGGACCGAGTCCCATGGATACCAGATTGACCAGGAACAGATAGAACGCCGCGACCATCGCGCGCCGGCGTATGCCCGCCAGACTCTGCAGCAGCGCCGCAACTGGGCCGAGAAACATGTGGCTGAGCAGCGTTGTGAGCACGAGAGCGGCGACGGCGAGCGAGGGTCGATCGGCGAGATAGACGAGCGCTGTGCAAGGCAGCGTCGCTGCGATCACGGTCGAGCAGCCCCAGGCGTACCAACGCGCGTCCTTCGTGTTGCGCACGAGCGCGTCCGCGATCTGTCCTCCGCAGAGGACTCCGGCCGTACCGCCGCAACCGTAAGCGAGTGCGAGCCAGCCGCCCGCGGTCGCGCCCGTCACCGCAAACGTTCGTATGAAGTAGGCCGGCAGCCAAAGCGCCGCAGCAAAGGCGCCGACGCCGTGCGCCGCGCCCGCCAGAGCCAAGTAGCGTAGCGCCGGCCGTCTGATGAAAAAGCGGATCGTGCCCGCGAGCGAAGGATTGGGTGTGTCGGCTGCGTGGACGACTTCGGCGTGACCTCGCGGCGGCTCCCGCAGCGTGAAGCGCACGAGGATCGCCAACGCGACGCCGGGCAAGCCGACGAGCAAGAAGGTCAGCCGCCAGCCAACGAGGCCATCCAGCCAGCCCCCTAGCCAGTAGCCGACGACGAAGCCGAGCGGAATCTGCAGGTACAGCACGCCGAATGCGCGCGCCCGCCGTTCTGGGCCGAAGTAGTCCGAAACCAGCGATTGCGACGGCGGCGACCCACCGGCTTCGCCGATTCCGACACCGACTCGCGACAGAAACAACGCCGTGAAGTTTCCTGAGAGCCCACACGCCGCTGTCATTACGCTCCAGAGGCCGATCGCAGCTGCGATCAGCGAACGTCTGTCACTGCGGTCGGCAAGCCATGCAATCGGCAAGCCGACCGTCGCGTAGAAGAGGCCGAACGCGACACCACCGAGCAGACCGAGCTCGGTATCAGAAAAGGCAAGATCGAGCTTGATGGACTGGAGCAATGCCGCGAGCACATTGCGGTCGACCCAGCCCGCGATCCCGACCGATACGAGCAACACGAGCACATAGGTGCGATGGAGGGGCGACACGCTGAATCCCGCTGCGCGCGCGATAGGCTCGTTCATGCGGAAATCTCCAGTCGCAGTGCCCGTCTCAACAGCTTGCCGTTGGCGTCGCGCGGTAGACGGTGGCGGTACTCGATCCGTCTCGGCAGCTTCATCGCGGCGACGCGCGTACCAAGGAACGCGAGCAGATCACGCGTAAGGTCGGCGCTCGGCACGGCGTCTGCAGCGAGCTGCACGATCGCGCGTGGAGTCTCACCCAGTAATTGATCCGCGATTCCGACTACGGCGCAGTCGGCGACGGCCGGGTGCGCGATCAACGCGTTCTCGATCTCCGCTGGGTAGATGTTCACGCCGCACGAGATGATCAGGTCCGTCTCGCGGCCACACAGGAATAGATAGCCCTCGTCGTCGACGTAGCCGAGATCGCCGACCCAGACGAGGTCTCCGCGCATGCACGCGCGCGTTTTCGACTCGTCGCCGTAGTACTCGAACCGTTCGCCGGTGTACGACGCGACGTAGACCGCACCAATCTCGCCTGTCGGCAGCTCTCGCCCAGCGTCGTCGAGGATCGCGAGGCGCGACCCCGCGATCGCTTTGCCGACGGTGCCAGGTCGTCGGAGCCACTCTTCGGAGCTCACGATCGTGCCCTGAGCTTCGGTGGCGCCGTACGCCTCCCAGAGAACGGGGCCCCACCAGGCGAGCATTTGACGTTTCACCTCCGGCGCACACGGCGCACCGCCGTGCACGACGAAGCGTAGTGAACGCACCGAGTGACGTTCGCGTTCTTCGGCCGGCAGCTGGAGCAGGCGCACGAACATCGTCGGGATCAGGAAGGTCGTCGTGACTCGGAACCGCTCGATCGCCTCGAGCACGGCCAGCGCATTCCAAGACTCCATGAGCACGACTGTGTGCCCCATCTCGAGCGCGTTGCGAGCGCCTTCGAGCGGCGCCGCGTGATAGAGCATCGCCGAGCAGAGATGCACGTTGTCGTCTTCGAGCGCGACACCGAGCGCCAAGTGCCACTCGATGAATTTGCGCGTTGCACTCGGTGCGCCGTCCAACGAGCGCCAGACCGCCTTTGGCAGCCCCGTCGTGGCGGAGGTGTACGGGAGCATTCGGCCCATCGGCAAGCTGGCGTCGAGCGGACATTCCGTTGCGCCGGCCACGAATGCGTGCAGCTCTTCGAAGCCATCGGCCTGACCGATCGACACGCACGCTTTCATGCGCGCGGCATGCGCACGCAGGGTGTCTAGCCGCGTACACCCAAGCTTCGCGTGCGCGACGATCCCTTTCGCCCGCGAGTTGCCGATCAAGTAATCGATCTCGGGTGCAGCGAGGTGCCAGTTCACGGGAACGACATAGAGGCCCGCCGCGATCCCCGCGAGGTACGCGGCGAGGTATTCCGCGCAGTTTGGCGCGACGATGGCCACGACATCGCCCGATGCGAGGCCGGCGGCCGAAAACGCTCGCGCGATGCCGTCCACGAGATCGAGCAGAGCGCCGCGCGACCAAGTCGTGCCGTGGTGGTCGATCACTGCAGCTGCGTCCGAATTGCGCGACGCGAAGTAGCGAAATCCGTACTCGTTCATGCAGCGAACACTAGAGCTGAGACGGCTGGCTCGCGACACATGAAGCTGGGCGCTGTCGCGAGATTCTGAGCGCCGGCTCGACACGCCGACGCATTACCGTTGCGACGTGGGCGAGCAAGCGTACATCGAACGCATCACCGGGCTCGCGCAACCCGGGCGGTTACGGCACGAGCTCGAGCGTGCGTTCGGCGGTGCGGTGCCGCACGATGTGGTGATCGGATTGCGTTGCGGCAATAGGACCGCCTGCGTCGCGTCGGCGGCCGATCTGCCCCGAGCGCCGATAAGAGTGGGGTGCATCGCGAAGCTGCTGACCGCGATGCTCGCTCGACGCGCGTTTGAAACGCGTCGCCTCGCCCCGGACGAGCAGGTGTCCGATTTGTTATCCGCCGGCGCTGCGCGCGGTGCGCTGCGCGGAATAACGGTCAGGCAGCTCCTCGAGCACACGCACGGCCTCGACGACTCGATGCTGTCGGCCGCGCCAAGAGACTTGCTGGGTCGAATCGATATTGAAGCGCTCGCGCGCGAGCTCCGTGCGGCGCCGTCGCTTGCGACGCCAGGTGCCCTCTATAGCTATGGCAATGCGGGCGCGTGCGTTGTCGCGGCGTTATTGGAGCGGGTCGGCTCGCGTCCGTACGCGGCGCAGTTAGCCGAGGCGCTCGAGTCGCTGGGCATCGGCGTAGTCGCGTCTGTCGAAGCCATTTGTCCCGCAACAGGTGGGAAGCTCGCTCTCGATCCCGCCGTGCTTCTAGATCTCGTTGCGCAAGCAACGTTCGTCGCGCCCGACGTGTGGCCCGACGACGAGTGTGCCGGCGACTAT
Organism: uncultured Gammaproteobacteria bacterium; assembly: GCA_963841645.1. Classification (GTDB taxonomy): domain Bacteria; phylum Pseudomonadota; class Gammaproteobacteria; order Steroidobacterales; family Rariloculaceae; genus FEN-1219. The sequence continues at coordinate 145,851 of CAWJDS010000003.1, forward strand.
GGTTTCGCGACGCGCCTCCCGGGATGGAATCCGCTCGAGCGAGGCATCTATCTCGGCTGGAAATACCATGGAGCGGGGTGGCTCGGTCACCAGTCCGTCTGGCCTGGTCACTCGGTGCTCGTCCGAGCCCATCCGCGGCGCCGGCTCGCGCTCGTTGCTGCAGGCAATGATCACTCCGCCGCCGTGCTGGCCGCGCGCGTGTTTGGCGCGTATTTGCCCGAGCTCTTTGAGCTCAAGACTCCGGCACGGTCGATCACGACTCCGGAGCTGCCGGTAGGTACGTTCGGCTCCGCAGCGTGGCGCGTCCACATCCGGGAGGTCGGCGGCGAGCTCGAGCTTCGTGCGCGCCGAAACGACGACTCAGTCGAGTGGTCGGCCGCTCTGCGCGCCATGGCCCCTGGCCTGTGGCTCACGCGGCCTGTCCTCTCTGCGTTTCCGCACGTCGAGCTCGTCCAGACTCCTCGTGCGTATCTTTGGAACGGTCGATTCGTCCTGCCGCGGTCGCGTGGCGAACATCTGGATCATCATCTCAACGATGGGGAAGGCGCGCTCGCGAATGTTCTTGCCCATCACTTAGCACGGATTTAGATTAATCCGTTGAGCGGACTACCCGCGGCCAAATCCTCGGAACTGGAGGGCTCAGCCATGGTATCGGTCCAAACCTGTTGCTCGATTTGCATCCTGGTCCCGTTCTTGGCCGGGTGCGCCGCGTCACCCAAAGACGCGGCCAGCGAGGCGCTGCGAAACCCGACAGCGCCGGAGGCCTCTGCGGTGGCGACGAGCTCACCCTCGGCGGCCGCGGGGAGCGCGGCGCAACGAACCTGCGACGGTGCCGGGCTCTCAGCGGCGTCCAACGAGCCCGCTCCAAATCCCGTCGTCGATCTAGGCAAGCAGCCGCCGAACGAGGCCGAAAACACGGGTCAAGTGTGCAGGCAGATGCTCAAGCCGAACACCAACTCGATCATCAACGTCTGCGGAACGCCGGCGCAATGGAAGCTATACAGAGCAGCCGAGGCGCGACAGGCACAAGAGTTGCTGCTGAACATGCAAGGGATGCGCCACTGATTAGGCGGCTTGGCCGCTACCCGCGCGAGAACGCGGGCAGCGCGCCGGTCGCCGCCGTCAACGGGCGCGCTTCGCGGCCTCCCTGGCCGCTTCGCGAAGCTCGACCAAGTGCTGCAGCGCGGAGAAGAACTCCGGATCGTCGCCCGCAAGCTTGTGCATCTCGGCCGCGAGCCGTTTGTAGTCAACGGCCGACTGGCCGGCGTAGAACTGCTCTGACTGGGCGCCCGAAAAACCCTGGAGCGCCAGCACGACATCGCGGCCCGAGCGTTCCTGGGCCTGACGCAGGAAGTCGGGCGCGCAGACGCGCTGGGGTATCCGCGTGCCGGTCTCCGTCTGCAATTGGCAGTGAATCTCGAACTCGCCGTTGCTCGCGATCGCATTGAAGCGTTCGAACACCGCGTTCTCCGCGCGCTCGATCTCGACCCTGAGCGCCGGCGGCGTTCGGCCGCGCACGATGATCTCGTCGACGGGCTCCCCGCCCGATGATTGTCGATCTGCGTCGGCGACGAACAAGATCGGCGTGTACTGCGTGCCGTCGCGCCGGCACCCGGGCGCGGCGCCGGGCTCCACCTCGACGCGCCATTTGCCCGAGACGGCCTCTACCGCGTCGCTGAACGAGCCCGTCGGAATCGCCGCCGCAACTTGCCGATGGACGATCGCCCCGCGCGCGTCGGTCCGCACGCGCATCACGACGGCGCCGAAACCCGATCCGAGCAGCGCGTCGTGCGGATAGTCCGGTGCAGGGTCGGGAACGAGCCTGAATGAGCAGCGTCCGTCGCCGCCGACCGGCGGTCTGCGCGAGGCAAGTCTTCGCCTTGGCTTTGCATCTTGGCGCGGACCGCGCCGTCCCAGGCCAGAGCTTCAGCGTAGCCTCGTTGAGCGAGCGTGAGCGCGTCCTGGTCTACGGATTCGGCGCTCGGCTGCAGCAGATCCAGCGATTCGCCGAACGCGGCACTCGCCGCGCGCGCCGCGGGCACGTCGATTACCGTCCCGAGCGCAGCCGTCACGATGTCCCGCCGCGCTTCGATGATCGCTTGCATGAAGATCGCCGCGCCTTCTCCGGTTCGCGCGAGCCCGCGTGCGATTCTGGGATCGTCCGGCGAGGCTCCGGCGAGTCGCGCCGCCGCGGCCCAGCCTTCTCGCGCGATGTCGTATTCGCCGCGCGTGAAGCTCGTACGCGCTAGGTCGACTGAAGCGATGTAGGCATCGCCCTGCGCCGTGCCGAGACGCTCGGCATCCGCGATGGCCTCGCGGAGCCGCTCGACACCGTTCTCGCGGTCTGTCGCGAGCTGCGCGCGACCCAGCGTGAGGGATGCGAGCAGCGGCGGTACGCCCGATGACTCGCCCGCGGTCGCAAGCTCGTAGGCGCGTCGCGCCGGGGCGTACGCGGCCTCGGGTTCGCCGCGGTCGAGCCTAATCTCGGCGAGATTCAGTGCCAGTACGGCCGTCCTCGGGCCGTTCACGCGCTCGGAGGCTTCGAGGCCTCGCTCGGCAGCGGCTTCGGCAGCCTGGGCATCGCCGCGCTCGAGTGCAGCGCGATACTCGCGGAAGCTCGCGACCACCGGATCCGCGGCCGCCGTGTCCCGCGACTGCGCAGCAGCTGCGCAGACCGCCGACAGCAGGGCGAGCGTGAGCAGGATACGCATCGTCATCGAACGTCCAAGGCTACGCCGACCAGTCGGGTGGACCGACGAAGACCTCTAGCTTCCGAGGCGGATGATCGCAGCATATCGCTCGGCGCGACGGCGCGCTTCACAAAAGAAGAGGCGGCGGGCTTTCGCCCGCCGCCATCACACTAACAATCAGGTTCCGAGAAGCTTCGCGATCAGAAGTCCATCTGGAAGCTGACGAAGCCGCGCCGTCCCAGCGGGTCGTACGTCGACAGCAGCACGGCCGGTGCAAAGCCGCCGATATGCGTGTCCGGTATCGCGAACGGCTGGCTGAGTCGGGTTGCCGCCGACTCAGCGGCGGATCCTTGTCGAACAGGTTGTCGATACCCAGGCGCAGCGTGTACTTCGAGCCGAACCGATATTGGCCGGACAGACTGAACAGCTGGTAGCTCGACTTGACGCCCGGAGTCGCTCCGCCGCCGGTCTGCTCTGCAGAACTGCAGGCGGTTGGCGTCGCGAGCGGCGTCGCGCACGCGCCCGGTTGGATCGACGGCCAGAACTGGTGCCGCAGCGAAATGCCCCAGGCCCCGCGGAAGTAGTTCACCGTCGTAAAGATCCGGTAGTCGTAGCCCTGACACTGAATCTGCAACGCGCAGCCCGACGTTCCGGCCCAGTCAATCGTTGGGCTGCGTCGGGGAATCCTGAGTCTTGGACCCCAGGTTGTAGTTCATGACCGAGTTGAGGCTGAAGCTGCCGCCCAGCGCCATCGTCGACCAGTTCAGGTTGATGTCGACGCCTTCGACCTCGGTCCTGCCCTTGTTCGTATAGGGCAAGTCGATGTTCGCGGCGTTGCCGTTGGTCGGATCCCTGAAGATCTGCTGACAGCCCGCAGCATGTCGAATCGCCGCTCGGGTTGCTCGCCAGGCTCAGGCAGCGAGCGTAGACGGAGTCGATACCCTCGAGCGCGATCATTTGCTTGATCTCGATCGTTGTAGTAGTCGACCGCCAGGGTCCAGTTCTTGGCGAGGTTCGCGACGAGACCGAGGGTCCAAGTGCCGGCGTCCTCCTGCTGCAGATCCGGGTTGCCGAGCTGGTTCTGAATGCCGGTGCCTCCGTTCGCCGCACTCGTGCCCTGGCCGAGCAGTCGGCGGCTGTAGAACGTCGTCGCGCCGAGAGTGCCCATGAGCGCCTCACAGATCTTCCGCGTCTGGGCCGCTTGTGCCGCGCCCGAGACGGCCGCGTTGGCGCTGTACGGTCCGGCCAAATTGGCCGTCGCGCACTGGTCGCCGACGACTGACGGCGCGCCTCCGAACAGCTGCGTGCGCTCGGTGAAGAGCTCGCTCAGATTCGGCGCGCGCTGCGCGTTGTTGTAGCCGCCGCGGATCCGGAAGTTCTTACCGAGACCCCAATCGATCAGCGCCTTGTAAGAGTCAACCGAACCGACGCCGTCGATGCTCCAGTCCGAGACGCGACCGCCGAGCTCGAAGTTGAAATGCGAGACGATTGCGGGGCCGTTAGAGATAACCGGAATCAGCAGCTCTCCATAGAGCTCTTTGACGTCGAAATCGCCGCCGCTGTTCTGGTTCGGGAACAGGCCCGCGATCGGATCGATGAAGTTCTCGTTCTGGCTCAGGTTGTCCGGCTTGAAGTCGTAGCTGTCCTTGCGGTAATCCGCTCCGAGCGCGTAAGAGAGAGTTCCCGCCTTCCACTTCGCGAGGTCGCCGGCGATATTGGCCTCGACCACGCTCTGATGGATCGTCGACTGGTTCTTGAGATCGGGACTCAGAGCGGTGACGCAATCGGCCGAGGGGATGAAGAGCTTCAGCGCCGGGAGGCCCGTTGCGCAGGTCGCGATACTCTCGGCGAAGCCGGTGACGTATGCGTTCGGATCGGCGATGAACCCATGACCGAAATTAGGCGACGCCATGATCGCCCTGTACGTGCTCAGTCGAGCGGACCCGGTCTGAGTCGTCAGGTTGTCGGTGTAGCCGGTCGTGAAGGTGACATCCCAGTGCTGACTGCCGCTTCCCGTTTGGCCCTTGAGGCCAAGCGAATACTGAGACGTCGACGTCACGATATCGCCGCCACGCGGTCCGATCGCCTGTCTGAGCCAGTCGGGCGGCGCGTTGAGCCAGAGCGGCGCTTGCGCGCCGTTTCCGAACCCCGAGAAGGCCGCCCGCGTTTGGAACAGCTGACTGACTTCAGGCGGCACGGGCCAGGCCTGCTTGTCGGTGCAACCGCCGGTTGCGGGGCAATTGAGCCCGAACCGGCCGCCCGCGCGGTAGGCCGCGTTCGTCGAGCCATCCGGATTCAGCGACGACGGTATCCCGCGCAGCGCGTCGCCGGTATAGACGTTGTCGCTGAACGGAATCGGTGCGCCCCAGAAGGTGATGTTGTCGGAGCCGAGCCCGAGGCTCGTCTGCGTGTGCGAGCGCGTGAACAGCGCGCGCCCCGGTCAGCTCCACGTTATCGGAGACTGCGAAATGACCCTTGGCGAACACCGAGTGCCGATCCAGCGGGAACGAGGACCACTGCCAGAAGTTGTTCTCCTTGATGTTGCCGTTGGGCTGGACCACGCGATACGGCAGGCCTTGGAAATTTCCAAAGTTGTCTTGGTTGTACGGGCCGGCGTAACGATACGAGCCCGCGGCGCCGGGGGTGTTCATGAGACCCCCGTATACCGTGCCCGTTGCCCGATCGACGAAGAAGTTGGCGTTGTTCGGGACGCCGAGGTTCGTGCCGACGGCTCCCGGTGCGGTGCTCGTGTTGCAGGTTGAAGCCGGGTTCCCGAAGAAGTTGAAACCCGGGGGGCCGGACGTGGGCTGCGTGCATTGGCCCGCGACACCCGCCTTGTTGAAGATCGCGTCGACACCGGCCTGGCTCGGGAAGTTGCCCGCGTTGAAGGCATCGAGGTTGACGGCTCCGGGCCCGAAGCCGGGCACGGTGCTCGTCACCCAGGGGTCTTGTCCCCAGAAGAATGCGGTAGCGTTGGTGGCCGGGTTCCTCATGTCGTTGACGCGCCAGTCGCGCTGCCAATTTTCCACTTTCTCGCGCGATGCATAGTCGATGCCGAGCATCACGTTGCCGCGGTTGTTGGGAGCGTTGACGCCGAGTAGGCCCGAAACGAGGATCTCCTGCCCGCCGCCGTGCTCCGTGTCCTGGACGCGGGTCTGGACCGAGGCGCCTTCGTAGTTGTCTTTCAGAATGAAGTTGACCACGCCGCCGACGGCATCTGCGCCGTACACGGCCGAGGCACCGCCGGTGATCAGCTCGACGCGCTGGATCGCCGACGACGGGATCATGTTCGTGTCGACGAACATCTGCGAGTTGAACGGCTGCGCGCGCTTGCCGTCGATCAGCACGAGGTTACGATTCGGACCGAGGCCGCGCAGGCTGACGAACGATCCGCCGATGCTGTTGTTGGCGGTCTCTTGAACGTCGGTGGTCGTGAACTGGGTGATGGCCGGAACGAACTGGGGCAACTGATTCAGCACGGTCTCGACGCCAACGGTGCCCGTCGCCTGGAACGTGCTCTGGTCGATCGTCGTGATCGGAGCGTTGGCCTCGTAGTCGCGGCGCAAGATGCGCGAGCCCGTGACGGTGATTTCTTCCGGTATCTGCTCGGATTGCTGTTGCTGCTGAGCTCCGGCGCGATGTGCCGGCGCGATGGCCAGCGCCGACGCCAAGATCGCGGTTCCCGAGGCTGCGAAGATAGACCGCGTTAGACCCTTAGCTTGCAGCTTGCCGCTGGCTGTCGACGAAAGTCGAAGCGCGGAGGCAATTGCCGCGGGCAATACTCCAGGACGCGGACGCACGGGAGCGCCGCTGACGAATACGTTCATTACCTTTCCCCCCAAGTTGATGACCAGGCCCTCATTGCGAGGACAAGAGCCGAAACGGAAGAACCCGCCGGACGCGACTTGGTTTCCCCAAGCTGTGAGAATTACCCCACAGTAGACACTATTTTTATGATTACCCCGCAGCGGACGCTATCACGCAGCGCAAGGGCTCGCAACAAGTCTTGCGATCGGGGTTGTTCGCAGCGGCGCGACTGAGGCGTGCGGGCAACAGTCACGCGAGCAGGAATTGAAGGAACGAAATCGCGGCGACGGTGCTAACCGCCGAAAGAAGCTGCCCGCGTCAGCGCACTTTCTCGACCTGAATGTATCCGTGCATACCATCGCCGGTGAGCCGAAAGGTGACGCCCCATCCCGAAGGGCGCAGCGTGACCCGTTGCCCAGGCTTCAGCGGATACACCTCTGGGTACGTCTGGCGCCAGACCTGACCGTTGTCGAGCGTGATCAACCAAGCATTCGGCACGGTCTTGCTCAACGCCGTGACCTTTCCGACGATGTCCTGCAGATTGGTAGGCTTGCCGTCTCCAGAGCTCTTCGCGGCCGAGCTCTGCTTCGCCTGCCCGGACGTCGCAGCAGGAGAGGTGTTGGAGGGCGTCGCACCGGCCGACGCTGCGGGCGCTGCCGTTGCCGCTGCTGCGGCCGCTGCGGGCGGCGGAGCCGCCGAGCGGGCATCGGGAGCGGTGGGCGCAGCGGCCTGCGGCGCAGGCGATGCCGGCGCGGCCGCGGGCTCCTGTGCAGAGGCCGCGTTGACTTGGCGCTCATAGCATTCGAGTCGATCCGCCGGCGACTCGAGTCTCTGGCACTGCCGAGCGTCGATAGTCACGTTGTCTTGCGCGAACACTGGTTGCGCGCCACTGACGAAGACGGCCAGTGCGACCGCCGCTCGTGCCTTCGACGCGAACGAAACGCTGCGCGTGTGCATCCGAAGATCCCCCTGGCGAGCGGTCACGCTGGCTTCTAGTTTCGCCAAGAATAGCGACGCGCCGACGCCCGAGCTAGTTTCCGAGCGCGAACACCCAAACCGCCGCGCCGCGATCGGGCGGGCTCTTCAGATCCGGAACGAGCGGCGCGAAGCTGCCGGCGTGGAAGCCGCCTTGGCCCGTCACGATCGCGACGTACTGCTTGCCGTCCAAGCTGAACGTGATCGGGCTCGAGCTCGACACGTCGTTCAGGCGTTGCTCCCAGAGCTTCGCGCCGTCGGCCGTGTCGTAGGCGCGAAGGTACCGATCGAACGACGCCGCGAACACGACGCCGCCCGCGGTCGCGAGCACGCCGGAGGTCTGCGGCGCACGCTGGCGCACGGTCCACACGGCCTTGCGCTTGCCGAGGTCGATCGCCTCGAGGCGGCCGATTTTGCCGTCGCTGCCGGGCACGGGCCGGATGCCCCAGTTGACGCCCGACGACAACGCGCCGCGCTGCTCGCCGCCGCCCGGGATCGGGAACACGTCCATGCACGCTTCGTGCGAGCGGCACGATCAGGATCTGCGTCGCTGCGTTGTACGAGGCCGGCAGGAAGTTCTTCGCGCCCGCGCCGTGCGGGCAGACGAGCTTGACCTTGCCGTCGCCGGGGATCGACTTCCGGATTGATCGTTTTTGCGCCGGTTTCCGGATCGATCGCGGTCACGATGTTCTGGAGACCGACGTCGAACGCGAACACGAACTCGCCGGTCTCGGCGTCGACGCCCTCGTAGATGCCGATCTTGCCCGCGGTGACAGCGACCGTGCGCTGCGCGCCGAACGACGGGTAAGCGGACGAGCTGACGTTCGAACGCCCAGTCGAGATCCCACTGATCGTTCGGAAAGTGCTGGAACGCCCACTTGAGCGCGCCGCTGTCGGGATCGATCGCTAGCGTCGAATCGGTGTACAGCGCCGCGTTCGTGACGCCCGGCGCGTCGATTGCGGGCAACAGCGGTCCCGTGTCGTACGTGTTGCCGGTGCCGAAGTACGCGAGCCCGAGCGCGGGATCGTAGCTGCCGGTGTTCCACACCGACGCGCCGCTGCGCTTCTCGACCGGTACGCCGTTCCAGCTGTCGCCGCCCGGCGTGCCGGGCTGCGCGATCGTGTGCACGCGCCACTCGACGGCGCCGGTGTCCGCGTCGAGGCCGACGATCTGCGGACCGCCGAGCGCCGCGCCGACGCCGGTGCCCGTCGTGCCGATCATCACGACTGCCGCGAGCGACGAGCGGTCCTGCCGACACACTTTCGCGGCGCGTGAAGTCGGCGATCTTCGTGTCCCACACGAGCTTGCCGGTTTTCGCGTCGACCGCGATCACGTGCGCGTCCGACGTGCCCATGTAGACGTTGTCGCCGTACAGCGCGATGCCGCGCTTGTGATTCGGCGCGGCGCCCTGCGCGAGGCGGTGGGAGTACTGCCAGAGCAGGTCGCCGGTGCGCGCGTCGAGCGCCTGCAGCTTATCGCCGAAGCGCGAACGTGAACATGATTCCGTCGTGCATCGAGCGGCACGGACTCGTTCGAGCCCGGCGGCAGCGACCACGTCCACGCGACGCGCAGCTGCGCCGACGTTGCGCGGCGTGATCTGCGTGAGCGGGCTGAAGCCGTGCGCGTCGTACGTGCGCCGCCACGCGAGCCAGTCGGCCGACGGCGGATTCGTGAGCAGCGCCTCGGTCACCGGCGTGTAGCGCGCGAACGGATCGGGTTTGTCGACGGCCGGCTTCGCGATGTACGGCGAGAACGCCATGAAGCTGAAGCCGCCGGCCGGGATCAGCATGCTTGCCGAGCTGCGTCGGATTGGGCGGCAGCTCGACGTCGCCCGCGACGATGTCGTTCGACCTGAGCACGTACGCGAGCAGGCAGCGTACGTTTGTCGATCGAGCGAGCCCGGCGCGCTCGACGGCATCGTCGTGCTCGCGACGAGCCATGAACAGATCGGCGGTCTTGCCGCCGTACTTCTGGATGAACACGGGACCCTTGAGCGGCGGGCCGAGCGCGCCGTCGTCGAGATTCGGGCCGTGGCACGTGAAGCAGAGCTGGTCGTACGTCGTCTTGCCGCGCGCGGCCTGCGCGTCGGTATAGGTCAACGCGACCTCTTGCGCCGTACGCGTCGTCGTCGCGGCCAGCCGCCGCGCCTAGCAGCGCGAGCGTGATGAGCGAGTCACGCAAGCCCAAGTCTTTCCCCCGGGGAAATCTACTTCTTCAGCCTATAGCCAGTCGTCAAGATCCACCAAGCGGTCGCGAGGCAGATGAACATGAACGCGGCCGTCATCCCGAGGCTGATCCCAACATGCACGTCCGCGATCTCGTAGAAGCTCCAGCGAAATCCGCTCACGAGATACACGACCGGGTTGAACAGCGTGATCTTCTGCCAAAGCGGCGGCAGCATGCTGATCGAGTAGAAGCTGCCGCCGAGGAACGTGAGCGGCGTGATGATCAACAGCGGAATGACTTGCAGCTTCTCGAAGCTGTCGGCCCAGACGCCGATGATGAAGCCGAACAGGCTGAACGTGACGGCCGTGAGCGACGAGGAACAGCAGCATCCAAAACGGATGCGCGATCGTGAAGCGGCACGAACAACGCGGCCGTGGCGAGAATGATGAAGCCGAGGATCACGGACTTCGAGGCGGCCGCGCCGACGTAGCCCAGCAAGATTTCGGCTGCCGAGACGGGCGCGGACAGAACCTCGTAGATCGTGCCGACGAAGCGCGGGAAGTAGATGCCGAACGACGCGTTGCTGATGCTCTCGGTGAGCAGCGACAGCATCATGAGGCCCGGCACGATGAACGCGCCGTAGCTCGTGCCGTTCGACCTCTTGGATCCGCGAGCCGATCGCGGAGCCGAACACCACGAAGTACAACGACGTCGAGAGCACGGGCGCGAGGATGCTCTGCCCGATCGTGCGCCACGTGCGGGCCATCTCGAAGAAGTAGATTGCGCGGACCGCGTACCAGTTCAGCTGCGGACCTCTTCGAGACGAGGCTCACGAAGATCTCCTCGAGCGAGCTCTGCGTCGTCTGCAGGTCCTTGAACCGGATGCCGGCTTCGGCGAGTGCCGCGAGCAGCTCGGCGATGCCCGTGCGCTCGCTCTTCGCGTCGTACGTGTAAGTGAGCTCGAGGCCGCCCGCGTGTAGCTCGAGCGCGTAGCTCGCGAGCGCGGCGGGAACGGCCGCAAGCGGTGCGTGCAGCTGCAGCGTCAGCTGCTTCTTGCCGAGCTTGCGCATGAGCTCGGTCTTCTGCTCGACGAGGATGATCTCGCCGCTGGTTGATCACGGCGACGCGATCCGCCATCTCCTCGGCCTCGTCGATGTAGTGCGTCGTGAGGATGATCGTGACGCCCGAGTCGCGCAGGCCGCGCACGACGTTCCACATATCCTGGCGCAGCTCGACGTCGACGCCCGCGGTCGGCTCGTCGAGGAACAGGATTTGCGGATCGTGCGCGAGCGCCTTCGCGATCATCACGCGCCGCTTCATGCCGCCCGAGAGCGTCATGATCTTTTCCGTTCTTCTTGTCCCAGAGCGACAGCGACTTGAGCACGGACTCGACACGCGCCGGGTCGCGCGGCTTGCCGAACAGGCCGCGGCTGAAGGTCGTCGTGTCCCAGACCGTCTCGAACGCGTCGGTCGTGAGCTCTTGCGGCACGAGGCCGATCAGCGAGCGCGCGGCGCGCGGGTCCTTGACGATGTCGTGGCCGTCGACGGTCACCTTCCCCGAGGTCGCGTTCACGATGCCGCAGACGATGTTGATCAGCGTCGTTTTGCCCGCGCCGTTCGGGCCGAGCATCGCGAAGATCTCGCCGCGGCGGATGTCGAGGCTCGTGCTCTTCAGCGCGACGAATCCGTTCGCGTAGGTCTTCGCGAGGTTCTCGATCGAGATGATGGAATCCATGAGTCTGGAAGGTGCTCCGTCGAAGAGCGCCTATGATAGGCGACCCGCGCGTGACAAGGCGTATCAGGGCGCGCGTGTCGCATCCAAACGGTTAGCGCGTGCCCGTGGGGTAGGGCCGTGCTACCGTTCGGTGATCGGCTCGGCCGGTCAAACTTCGAGCGTGACGCATGAGCGAATCCATCGGTGTCATCAACCCCGGCGACATGGGCGTGTCCATCGCCGCGTCGGCCGTTCACAACGGGCATCACGTCTACTGGGCCTCGCAAGGGCGAAGCGCGGACACGCGCAAGCGCGCCGAGGAGAACCACCTGATCGACGCCGGCTCTCTGGAAGACGTGTGTAGGCAGTGTCCGATCATCCTGAGCGTCGTGCCGCCGAGCGCTGCGGAGGAAGTCGCCGAGCAAGTGATCGCGCAGAAGTTCAAGGGCACGTTCGCCGACTTGAACGCGATCTCGCCGCAGCGCGCGCAGCGCATCGGTGAGCGACTCGAGGCGAACGGCATCAAGTTCGTCGACGGCGGAATCATCGGGCCGCCAGCGTGGGCAAGCGAATACGACTTGGCTCAGCTTGTCGGGAAAGAGCTCGAGCACGATCGCGGCCTGCTTCACGAACGGTCCTTTGCGCACCGAGATTCTCGGCGATCGCATCGGCGACGCGTCGGCCTTGAAGATGTGCTACGGCGCGTACACCAAAGGGCACACCGCGCTGATCGCGGGCGTGCTCGGCACCGCGGAGAATTCGGGCGTGCGCGAGGCTTTGATGCGCCGCTGGGCTGCGGATGGCTCGGGGCTCGACAAGAGCGCGGCGGGAAGAGTGGCGCGTATCACGGATCGCGCGTGGCGGTGGGTCGGCGAAATGGACGAGATTGCGTCGACCTTCGAGCACGCCAGCATGCCGCGCGGCTTCCATGATGCCGCCGGCGACATCTATCGGCGCTTGGCCCAGTTCAAGGACCAGGCACCGCCGAGCACCGACACGCTCATCGAAGCGCTCAAGAAGCCGGCGCGGCCCGCGTAGTGACATCGCGACCGCTCACGCTCGAGCCGATCGGCTACGTTCGCACCGCGCTTCAGTTCAAGGACGAAGCGCCGCGGCAGCCGCGCGCGAGCGGTGGCGCGCCGGGACGCATCGAGCTCTTGAGCGGCCGGAATTACGAGCACGCGCTGCTCGACATCGAAGGCTGGGACCACATCTGGGTGCTGTTCTGGTTCCACCACAACGCCGGCTGGCGGCCGAAGGTGCTGCCGCCGCGTAGCACGTCGGGACGAAAGGGCGTGTTCGCGACGCGCTCGCCGCATCGTCCGAACCCGATCGGCCTGTCGGCCGTGCGGCTCGAGCGCATCGATGGGCTCACGCTGCACGTGCAAGACATCGACATGCTCGACGGCACGCCGGTGCTCGATCTCAAGCCGTACGTCGCCTACACCGACGCGATCGTCGACGCGCGCAACGGCTGGCTCGACGGCGCCGATCCGATCGCGGCGTTCGACGTACAGTGGGACGCGGCGGCGGCGGAGCAGGCCGCTTGGGTCGAGGCGCGCACGAGTCTCACGCTGCGTGCGCGCGTGACGTCGACGCTCGCGCTCGGCCCCGAGCCGCAGCCGTACCGACGCATCCGCCGCGACGGCGCGGTGATTCGTTCTCGCAGTGAAGGACTGGCGGGCGCGGTTCAGCGTCGAAGGCCGGCGAGTCCGCGTGCACGAGATTCGGTCCGGTTATCGCGATTCGCAGCTTTCCGGCGCGAACCGGTGCGACGCCGATTTGAGCGCCCATCGCGAATTCACCGGTATGCAGAGTCAAAGTACGGTCGCCGAGTCTGCTCGGAGACGGAGGGGAAATACGTGAGACGAGTCTTGGCCGCGGCAGGTCTAGCCGCAATTTGCTGCGCGCCCGCGTTCGCGCAACCGCGCATCGATTATTCGAAGCTCGAGATCGAGACCACGGACTTCGGCCACGGCGTCTATCTGCTCGGCTGGCAGGGAGGCGACTCGTTGATCCTCGTCGGTGACGAAGGCGTGCTGCTCGTCGACACGTCCGTCGCGCAGATGGGCGACAAGATCAAGGCTGCGATCGCGAAGGTCGGCAACAAGCCGATCAAGTGGGTCGTGAACACGCACGCGCACGCGGACCACTTCGGCGCAAACGAGGCGATGGCGAAGGACGGCGCGCTGATCGTCGCGCACGAAGGCCTACGCGAGCGGATGGCGAAAGGCCAATATCTCGCGGCGTTCAACCAGACGATTCCGCCGTCGCCGCCGGCCGCGCTGCCGAAGGTCACTTATGCCGACGCGATGACCTTGAACATCGACGGCGAGACGGTGGAGCTCGTGCACGTGCCCAATGCGCACACCGACAACGACACGCTCGTGCACTTCAAGCGAGCGAACGTGATTCATGCGAGCGGCACATTCGGCGGCGACGGCGCGTATCCATTCTTCGACATGTCTTCGGGCGGCTCGCTCGTAGGGTTGATCGCAGCCGAGGAGAAAATGCTGTCGCTCGCAGACGCCAACACGAAGATCATGGCGGACGAAGGCGAGCCCGCAAGCACGCAGGCGCTGAAGGCGACGCACGACATGCTCGTCGCGCTCCGCGCGCGCGTGCAAAAGCTAATCGACGCGGGCAAAAGCGAGGACGAGACAGTGGCCGCGAAGCCGACGAGCGAGCTCGGCGATCCATGGGCGCATGCGAGTGGCTTCCTAAACGGTGACACGTACACGCGGATGGCCTATCAATCGCTGAAGGGAATCCGGCCTCCGGCCGCTCCCGCCGCACGCTAGCCTCCGAACGTTTTGAAACGCGGCGCCGTCGGTTGGGCTGGCATCGCCAGTCGCCCGAATCGCGAGCGCGGTCCGGCACGCCGCAGCGTTACTTCGCCGGCAGCACCTTCACGAGCGAGTCGCCCGCGAGCACGTACAGCGCGCCGTCGGGCCCCTGGCGAACCTCGCGGATCCGGGAGTCGAGCTCCGTGAGCAGCGGCTCCTCGGCGACGACTTTCTCGCCGTTCAGCACGAGTCGCACCAGCCGCTTGCCGGCCATCGCGCCGACGAAGAGGTTGCCCTTCCACTCGGGGAATAGGTTGCCGGTGTAGAACGCCATGCCGGATGGCGCGATCGACGGCACCCAGTAGTAGATCGGCTCGTCGACGCCGGGCTCGGACGTCTTGCCGCTGCCTACGGCCACGTTCTTGCGGCCGTCGGGTTGGCGAGCGTCGTACTGCACGCCGTACGACACCTCGGGCCAGCCATAGTCGTGGCCGGCTCGCACGATGTCGATCTCGTCGCCGCCTTGCGGACCGTGGTCCGTGACCCAGAGCTCGCCGGTCGCGGGATTGATCGCTGCGCCTTCGGGGTCCTTGAAACCATGCGCGTAAGTCTCGCGCGCGACGGTCGCGCGGCCGAGCCACGGGTTGTCCTTCGGGATCGTGCCGTCCGAGTTGATCCGGATCACGCGGCCGGTGAAGTTGCGCCGCACGTCCGGGTTGTCGGTGAACACGCGGCCCTCGATGCTGTCGAGATCCGAGTCGTAGAACCGAAACGCGTCGGCGCCGGTGACGAACATCGTGCCGTCGGGCGCGAACGCGATGCGACGCTCGACGTGCGCCTGGATCAAGATGTCGAAGTCCTCGAGCTTGCGCTCGTCGGCCGAGAGCTTCGCGCGTGCGACGGTCTCTTCGCCGAGGTTCAGCGTGCGGCGCTCCGCGAGCGACTTGTCCCAGACGTTGTTGTAGAAGTGCTCGATCGGCCACTCCTTCGCGGCCTCGCCCTTTGGCGGCGCGAAGTAGGTGAAGTAGACCCAGCGGTTCTCGGCAAACTTCGGGTCGAGCACGATGTCGTGGAAGCTCTGCGCCGCAGTGACCTTCACCGGCGGCACGCCGGCGATCGGCTCCGACACTTTGCCGTCGGACGTGACCGTGCGCAGGTTGCCGCGCCGCTCGCTGATCAAGAACTTGCCATCAGGCAGGAACGCGATCGCCCAGGGTCCGATGAGCTTGTCCGTGATCGTCTCGGTGCGGTACTTCGACTTCTGCTTCGGCGGCGGCGCCTGAGTCTGGCCCGCGAACGCGGATTTCGGCTGCGGCTGGTCGGCGAGCGTGCTCGGCGCTGTGGCGAGCGACGAGACTACGAGCAGCGAGGCGGCGAGCTGGGTCGTGCGCACGATCGGGCGTTGCATGGGTTCGAGCCCCCTTTGAAGGTGCCCTAGACTAGCACCGGTTTCACAACGCTCGCGCGCCACTAAATGAAAGTTCATTTGATCGACGGCACGTTCGAGCTCTTCCGCGCCTACTACGGCGCGCCGCCGAGCGAGACCGCCGACGGCTTCGAAGTCGGAGCGGTGCGCGGCCTCGCGCGTTCGATGCTCGCGCTGCTCGGCGAGCGCGGCGTCACGCATGTCGCGATCGCGTTCGACCATGTGATCGAGTCGTTCCGCAACGACCTCTATCCGGGCTACAAGACCGGCGACGGCATCGACCCGAAGCTGTACGCGCAGTTCGGACCCGGCCGAGGACGCGTGCCGCGCGCTCGGCATCGTCACCTGGCCGATGATCGAGTTCGAGTGCGACGACGCGCTCGCGACGGCCGCGGCGCGCTTTGCAGCGGATCGCGACGTCGAGCAGGTCGTGATCTGCTCGCCCGACAAGGATCTCGCGCAGTGCGTGCGCGGCACGCGCGTCGTGTGCCTCGACCGAATCCGACGCACGACGCTCGACGAGGACGGCGTGCACGCGAAGTTCGGTGTTGGACCGGGATCGATTCCGGATTGGCTCGCGCTCGTCGGCGACAGCGCGGACGGATTCCCCGGCGTACCGCGTTGGGGCGCGAAGTCGGCGTCCACGGTGCTCGGGGAGTATGAGCACCTCGAGGCGATTCCGGACGATCCGCGTGCGTGGTCGGTCAAGGTCCGCGGCGCGGACGCGCTCGCCGCGAGCCTGCGCGAGCATCGCGAAGACGCGCTGCTGTTCCGTCGCCTCGCGACTCTGCGCGCCGACGTGCCGCTGCAAGAGTCGCTCGACGATTTGCGTTGGCGCGGTGCGGCGTCCAATGCTCTCAACGGATTGACGGCCGCGATCCTCGATCAGTCGCTGCAAACCCGCGCCGCCACGCTCGCGGATCGACGCTGACGCCGCTGACAGCGTTTGAGCTCGCCTGGACCGAAGTTTGCATCAATCCACTCGTGGAGAAGGATGTGCTACAGCAACAAGGAGGCAGTCATGGGCAGACCGGTCGTGCATTGGGAATTGATGTCGAAGGATCCGGCGAAGGTAGCGGCGTTCTACGAGAAGGTCTTCAACTGGAAGATTCAAAACAGACCCGAGATCAACTACCGCATGGTCGACACCGGCGCGGGTGGCGTATCTTTCCGACAGCGGCGGGCACGGCAACATCTGGGTCGCCAGGACCGACGGCTCGGGATCCCGGCAGGTGACCTTCGAGCAAGATCCGAACGTATCGATCGGTGTTCCGGTCTGGTCCAAGACCGGGCGCTATATCGCGTACATCGTGACGCGGAACGGAACGACGGGCTTGAACCTCGTCGCGCCCGACGGCAGCGGTGTTCGCGAGATCGTAAGCCGCGGGATCGGGGCTGCTTGGTCCGGCGACGATCGTTGGCTGTACTACGGGATAACCGGCGCCCAACGTTGCATCGAGAAGCTGCCGATGCCGGCAGGCGCGGCCGTCGAGGTGCGTTGCGTGACAACGCTGGAGCGGTGTCCGTGTCGCGCGACGGCTCGGCAATTTATTTCACGACGAATCTGACGGGCACGCGTGGCGTGATCGATACGGAGATTCGACGCGCAAGCCCAGAGGACGCACCATCGGTGCTGCTCGCGGTGGTCGCCGGGGACCGCGTGCCGGTCGTCCCGACTCAGCTCGTGCCGACACTGTCGCCGGACGGCAGCGCCCTCGCGATGGCTCTTTTGGACGGCGATACGGCGAACCTCTGGGTGCAGCCGACCGCGGGGAGCGGACCAATGCGAGCGGTGACCGATTTCGGGGAGCGCTCGGTGCTCATCGCGCGGCGCGTTGCATGGTCGCCCGACAGTCGATACCTCTACGCCGCGGTCGCCGACATCGACGCGGACATCGTGCTGTTCGAAGGACTGCGGCCGTAGCCCGCAGCGACGACGACTCAGAGCGTCTGCTCGGTCACTCCGAGCGCGCGTAGCCTCTCGATCATCCGTCAGCGCCCTGGTGTCGATCCGTCCCGACGTGGATCGCTGCTTGTAGGCCAGCAGCGTCTTCAGGGCCATATCGTATTGATGCCGCGCGAAGTAGAGGTTCGCGAGCGAAATCCATTGATTCGACCAGCCGGCAGTATCGAGCGCCACGGCTTTCTCGTAGGCGTCGATCGCGCGCCCGTAGTCGCCGTACTGGGTGTAGATGTAGGCGTAGAAACCCCAGACCTTATTGCCTTGCCGGTCATCGAGGTCGTACGTCGCGCGGAGCTCGTCGAGCTCGAGCTCGGCGCCGCGAAGGTCGCCGTCGGCAGCCCGCTGCCAAACCACGGCAATGCTCCGATCGAGCGTCGCGAAGTCCAAGGGATGCGGCGTCAACGCTGGTGTAGTCGCCGACGCTGCGTTTTCGCCGGGCCTCGCGCTCGACAACGTAGACCCGGGCTTGCCCGGGACTTCGGCGGAGCATCGCCGGCGCTCGCGTTGGATGGCGGAGTCGACGGCAGCAGTTGGAATCGCAGCACGCTCTGCACGCCCACGGTGGCGACGCGCTTGCCCGCGATCACGCGTGGCAGGTACTTCCACTGCGTAATCGCGGCGAGGGCCGACGCCTCGAACAGCGGATCGCTCGAGCGGACGGCCCGGGCGTTTCTTGACGGCGCCGCGATCATCGATCGTGTACTCGACGGTGACGTCGCCCTCGAGCTTGTGCTCGAGCGCTGCGGGCGGGTAGTTTGGCGCGGCGACAATCGCCATGACGTATTCGCTCTGGATCTCTTCGACCGCGACCGCTGCGGTTGTCTCTGCGTCAGAGCCCGCGGCCTGGGGGGCAGCCCGCGCAGGTTGAGCCGGCGCGCGACAGCGCGTCGCGACCGTCGCCGAGCCTCGAATTGACCGGCGGGGACTGATCGCCGGCGCGCTCCAACATTCGCACGACCGTCGCGGCCGCGAGCGCCGCGCCGGCGCCGCGAGCAGCGCGCCGACGACACGACGCGCGCCGCGCTCGCCGCGGCGCTTGGGCCTGCTGCGTGCTCACGGCACGCAGCACGGGGTCGAGCAAGTTGGCGGCTGCCGCGGGTACCGGCAGCGCGAGCAGCGCGCTCTGCGCGTGCCAAGCGAGCGCGCACGACTCGCAGCTCGTCACGTGCTCGTCGAGCGCGCAGCGGTCCGGCGCGGAGAGGCGGCTCAGCGCGTGGTCGTCGAGAATCGCGGCAACGTCGGTGCAGTTCATGCTTTGCTCTCCATGAGCGGCTGTCGCGCGCGTGCGTTCGGTCGCGAGCAATTTGCCGAGTCGCACGCGCGCGCGATAGAGACGCGCCTTGAGCACATCGGTCGAAAGGTCGGTGATCGATTGCAGCTCGGCGAGCGTGTAGCCCTCGACGTGCAGCGCGAGCAGCGCGCGTTGCTCTTTGTCGAGCCGCGCCCACGCGTCGAGGATGCGACGCTCTGCGAGCGAGCCTTCCGCGATTTCTTCGAGGCCGGTTCCTCGCTCGCGCAGGTCGCGTCGAGGTCGTCTGCCGTCGCTCGCAGCGGCGACCGGCCGCGGCGCCGAGCGCCGTCGACGAATAGGCGGTACTGAATCTTCATGAGCCAGCTCTTCGGTCGCTCGAGCTCCTCGAGCGAGCGCAGGTTCGCGTACGCGCGCACGCAGACGTCCTGCACGAGGTCCTCGGCGTCCGCGCGGTTACCGGTGAGCCGGTACGCCGCACGAAACAGCGCGTCGAGGTGCGGCGCGATCAGGCGGGCAAATTCGGCGTGCTCTGCTCGGCTCATCTGTGTAAGCGTGCGGTTCCTTACGACCTAACACGCTCGAGACGCGAATCGGTAACGCGTTATGCAACGCGGCGCTCACGCGGGCTCGCCGCGGGTGTATCGTCTCGCCAAGGCTTTAGAAAAAGAACAAGAACATGAAGCGCGCGCCGCGGGCTCGCGAATCGAGCACTCTTCCGTTCTACGCGATCGGCTGCCTATGGGTTGGGGCGGCGATCTTCATCGCAGCCGGTCTACGCGACGCGTCGCTCGGCGCGGTGGTCGCCGGCATCGGCTTTGCCGTCTACGGGTTCTCCACGTATCGCGATCCGGTCGTGTTCCGCAGGCCGTTGCTCGCGGCGCTCGAGCGCCCGCCGATCAAGGGCCCGGTCGAGCGCGGGCTCGATCTCATCGCGATCGTCGCGATCGCGTGCGGGCTGCTCGTGCTGTGGTGGGGCTAATGAACTCGCGCCCAGGCTGACGGCGCGTCGTTTCGGGCGGGGAGGAGCCGGCGCGCGCTCGATTGGAGCGCGCGCCGGTGTTTGCGCGTCAGCGCGGAGCGGCGGCGCTGTCGGCGCGATCACGGCCTCGTCCCAGTGCTCCTTGATGAGCCCGTTCTCGATCCGGATCACGTCGAAGTGCGTCCAGGCGTATTCCTTCGAAAGATCGTTCGGATCCTTGTCCATGCGCTCGAACAGGAACGCGACGTACGGACCGCTCACGAGCGTGAGCAGCGGCGGACGCACCCACTCGGGCTTGATCTCCTGCGGCGTGCGGCCCGGCGTGCGGCTCATGTATTGCTTGAAGCCGTCGCGGCCCTGCGGCACGTTCGGATTGTGCTGGATGTAGCCGGGATCCATGACCTTGTCCGCGAGCTCGAGGTGGCCGTACTGGAGCATGTCCTTTAGCTCCATCGTGCCGATCTCGAGGTTCTTCTTCTCCTCGGCCGACAACGTGCCGGTATTGCCGCGCTCGGGGTGCGACTTCGGTTGCTCGAAGCTCGGCGCCGGTGCACCGGCGGGCAATTTCGTCCGCTTCGCGCTATCCCAGTGCTCCTGCACCTTGCCGTTCTCGAGCCTCAGGACCTCGAACGAGTTCGAGTGATAGGTCTGCGTCGGGTCGTTCGGATTCTTCTGCTCGGACTCGAAGATCAGGAACACGAAGTCGCCCTTCGCGCCGCTCACGACCGGCGCGCGCTGCAGCGTGTCCGGGATCGGATTCTTCGGCTTCACGCCGACCACGTTCTGGAAGAAGTTGACGAACGCGGCGCGGCCCGTCGGCAGGTTCGGGTTGTGCTGGATGTAGTCGTCGTGCTGATACTTCGTGGTGAGCTCCATGTGGCCGCCCTCGATCACCTCGCGCCACCAGTCGAGCACGAGCTTGAGGTTCGCTTTCTCCTTGTCGTTCATCGCCGGGCTCGTTTGCGGCGTCGTCGGCGGATTGATCGACGCCGCAACCGCGACGGTCGATACGGCGAGAACGCAGAGCAGCGTCGCAAGGGCACGCTTCGAAGCAATCGTAGTCACTGAATCCCCCAGGTCGTTGTGGACGTTTACTGTTCTTGTGCGCTCGTCAACGGCCTTGCCGAAACGTCGAGCTGAGCTTCTCTGCCCGGGCAGGATACTACCGCGAACGCGCGGATCGCGGTGCTATGCTCGCGTGACCGTGTGCTCTTCCGGGGGGTTGCACGTGACGACACGGAAAGACGATCGATCCGACGGCGTCAGCCGGCGCGCTTTCTTGGCAGGTGCGTCTGCTGCGGGTGTCACGCTTGCGGGTGGCGAGCCGGCGCTGGCTCAGACCGCAGACGAGACGACGAAAGGCGCCGCACCGCCGAGCGGCGCGCAGCTCGCGCACGAGCACGGCGCCATCGAGTACACCGCGCAAGAGCGCGAGCGCTACTTCGTCGACGATCCGGGCTCCGACCTCATGGTCGACCTGATCAAGAGCCTCGACATCGACTACGTGACGATGAACGCGGGCTCGAGCTTCCGTGGACTGCACGAGTCGATCCTGAACTACGGCGGCAACAAGAAGCCCGAGGTCATCACCTGCGTGCACGAGGAGCAGTCCGTCGCGATGGCGCATGGCTATGCGAAGGTCGCGGGCAAGCCGATCGTCGTCGCGTGCCACGGCACCGTCGGCATCCAGCACGCCGCGATGGCGGTCTACAACGCGTGGGTCGACCGCGTGCCGATGGTGATCGTCGCCGGCAACTATCTCGACGGCGACGAGCGCCGCGTGCTCGAGTGGATCCACTCGGCGCAGGACTGCATCCAGCCGATTCGCGACTACATCAAGTGGGACGACGCGCCGTCGTCGCTGCAGTCGTTCAACGAGTCGCTCGTGCGCGCGCACAAGATCGCGACGACGGTGCCGATGGGCCCCGTCGCGATCGTTGCGGACAGCACGGTGCAGGAAGCGCCGGCCGGCGCCGCGCGCAATGCCGGGTGCCGCGGCCGAGCCGCACGCGGCCGCCGCGCGGCGACGACGCGGCGCTCGCGAAGCCGCGCGTCTGCTCGTCGCCGCGGAATCGCCCGTGATCGTCGCGGATCGCGTCGCGCACGATCAAGCCGGCGTCGATCTGCTCGTCGAGCTCGCCGAGACGCTGCAAGCACCCGTCGTGAGCCGCCGCGGCCGCATGAATTTCCCGAACACGCATTACTTGAACTGGCGGCGCGACGAGCCAGGCCGACGTGATCTTGGGGCTCGAGCTCAGCGATACCTGGGGGCTCGTGAGCACCGTGCCGGACCGCGTCACGCGCGAGGCGGTCCGCATCGCGAAGCCCGGCGTGAAGCTCGTGACGATCGGCACGGGCGATCTGTTCTTGAAATCGAACTACCAGAACTTCCAGCGCTACTACGGCGTCGATCTCGCGATCGCGGGCGACGCGCAAGCGAGCTTGCCGGCGCTGATCGATGCCGTGCGCAAGGCGCAGCCGCGCTCCGGACGCGCGGCGCTGCAGGCGCGCGGCGAGCGCTAGCGCAAGGCGCACGCACAGCGCCGCGAGAGACGCTCGCAGCGCGCGATGCGCTACGGCTGGGACGCAGTCGCCGATCAGCACGGCGCGGCTGAGCGCGGAGATGTGGAACGCGGTGCGCGGCCACGACTGGGCGCTCGTCGTCCGAGCCGCTGTTCCCGTCGCTGCACGAGATCTGGGAGATCGAGAAGCACTACCAGTACATCGGCGGCTCGGGCGGCGCGGGCATGGGCTACGGCGCGCCCGCCGCGGTCGGCGCGGCGCTCGCGCATCGCGACGCTCGGCGTCTCGTCGTGAACGTGCAGAAGGACGGCGACCTGATGTACTGCCCGGGCTCGCTGTGGACGGCGGTGCATCACGACATCCCGCTGCTCTCCGTGATGCACAACAACCGCGCGTACCACCAGGAGCTCATGCACGTGCAGCGCATGGCGGCGCGCCGACGACGCGGCGTCGACGGCAGCGCGAAGATCGGCACGACGCTCGAGGATCCGTTCATCGACTACGCGACGCTCGCGAAGGGCATGGGCATGTGGTCCGCAGGGCCGATCGAAGATCCGGCGAAGCTCGCGCCCGTGCTTCGCGAGGCGGTCGCGGTCGTCGCAAGCGGCAAGCCGGCGTTCGTCGACGTCGTGTGCCAGCCGCGTTGAGGAGCTCGAGATGGATTGGTCGCGAATCAGTCGAGTCGCGCATCGCGCACGCCCGCGACTCCGCGTGCTGGCTCTCGTCGCGGCGGTGCAGCTCGTCGCGGTCACGCTCGCGAGCGCGGCCCCGGCGCCCGCGGATCGCGAGCTCTTCGTGCGCTACGGCTGTTATCAATGTCACGGCTACGAAGGGCAGGGAGGCGAGGCGCTGCGGATCGCGCCGAGCCCGTATCCGTTCGAGGCGTTCGCGGCCAAAGTCCGGAAGCCCGCGAACGAGATGCCCGCGTACGCGCCCGAGGTGCTGAGCGACGCCGACCTGCAGGCGCTCTACCGCTACGTGCGCGCGATTCCGGAGCCGCCGGCGGATCTGCCGCTACGTTGACTTCCGTCCGATGCGAGCGCGCTTGCGCGCGCTCGTGCTCGTCCGACCTGGCGCGCGAGGCTTGCGCACGCTGGCAATCGATTGAACATACGTCCGCAGCTTCGGCGCCGCGGCGAACGCGGCTCGGTCGCGGCGCAGCGCCTGCTCGAGCAGCACGACGACGCGCGGATCATCGAGCACGTCGGCGCTGGTGACACGAATGCTTCGCACGCGCCGACCCGTGCCTTGCAACAATTCGTGCGGATCGTCGAGCGTTGCGCCGTACAAGAAGAACAACGTCACCCAGCGAGGGTAGGCGAGCAGCGACACGACGGGCGACGAATAGCTCTGCGTAGCGCCGTAGCCGATGCCGACTCCGTTGTAGGTGTCGTAGAGAAGCTCGAAGCCGTGTGGAACTCGCGCGCGGAGCTTGCGGCGCGTCTGCGCCATGCGCCGCGCGATCTCGGGCGAGTAGTCCGCGAGGAGACGACGGATCTCGATGTCTGCCTCGCGAGCCGCGAGGGCTCGCGACGCCGTTGTCCCGCTCCGTGTTTTCTTCACTGCGGGGACTCCGCGACGCTTACGCCGTTGCTCGCCTCGGAGGCTTGATCAGGAGCAGCAGCGGCGCCGCGAGCAGCGTGAGGTACATCATCAGGCGGAAGTCATTGATGTACGCGATGGTCGCGGCCTGGCGCGTCACCGTGGCGTTCAGCGCGGCGAGCCCGAGGTTCGTCGAGAGATTCCAAATGCTCGGGATGCCGGGTCCGTGCAGCGCGTGATTGAAGTGCGTGATGTTCTCGGCGAGCGCCGCGTGGCTCACCTGCGTCTCGT
Source organism: uncultured Gammaproteobacteria bacterium (assembly GCA_963841645.1). Taxonomy (GTDB): domain Bacteria; phylum Pseudomonadota; class Gammaproteobacteria; order Steroidobacterales; family Rariloculaceae; genus FEN-1219. Next base: position 169,966 of record CAWJDS010000003.1, read on the forward strand.
GGCCGAGGATCGTCACGACGATCGAGATGCCGATGCTGCTGCCGATGTTGCGCACGAGGCTGAACATCGCGGTGCCTTCGTTGCGGTAACGCTGCGGCAACGTCGCAAACGCGGCGGCGCTCAGCGGCACGAAGATGAAGCCGAGCCCCACGCCCTGGAACACGCCGGTGTAGACGATCTCGTAGATGCCGATCTGGTCCGTGAACTTCGCCATCTCCCAGAGCGAATAGGCCATCAGCGCGAGGCCGAACAGCACGAGCGCGCGCGTGTCGACCTTGCCGACGAGGCGGCCGACGACGAACATCGCGAGCATCGTCCCGAGGCCGCGCGGCGCGAGCAGCAGTCCCGTCGTGATCACCGGGAAGCCCAGCAGGTTCTGGAGGAACGGCGGCAGCAGCGCCATCGTCGAGAACAGCATCACGCCGACCGCGAAGATCAGCAGCACGCCGGCCGTGAAATTACGGTCCTTGAATAGCCCAGGCTCGATGAACGGTTTCTCGGCCGTGAACATCTGCACGAGAAACAGATACGCGGCGAGCGCGGCGATCACGCCTTCGATCACGATCTCGCGCGACGAAAACCAGTCGGCCGCGTCGCCGCGGTCGAGCATGAGCTGCAGGCCGCCGATCGCGATGCTGAGCAGCGCGAAGCCGAAGAAGTCGAAGCCGCGGCGCGAGCTGCGCTCGGTCTCGGGCATGAACGCGAGCATGCCGAGCAGCGCGAGGATGCCGACGGGCACGTTGATGTAGAACGCCCAGCGCCAAGACTGGTACTCGGTGAGGTAGCCGCCGATCGTCGGCCCAAGGATCGGGCCGACCATCACGCCGACGCCCCAGAGCGCCATCGCGGAGCCGTGTTTCTCGCGCGGGTTGATGTCGAGGATCACGGCCTGGGACAGCGGCACGAGCGGCGCGCCGAACGCGCCCTGCAAAATACGGAATGCGACGATCTGCTCGAGCGACGTCGCCATGCCGCAGAGCATCGAAGCGAGCGTGAAGCCGATCACCGAGCCGACGAACAGCTTCTTGCGGCCGAAGCGCTCGGCGAGCGGGCCGGTCAGCGGGGTGATGATCGCCGCCGACACGATGTACGACGTGAGCACCCAGGAGATCTGGTCCTGAGTCGCCGACATGCTGCCCTGCATGTGCGGCAGCGCGACGTTCACGATCGTCATGTCGACGACCTGCATGATCGTCGCGAGCATGATCGAGACGGTGATCATGCCGCGGTTGAGCGGCGGATTCGTGCCGCTCGCAGCGTTCATCGCGGCTCTCTCGCGGGCGCGGCCTCCGCCACGCGCGCGGGGCGCAACATCGTCAAGAACCCGGGCGCCGGACGCTCGTAGCCCGTGTCGATCTGTGACGTCCGCGCTCATGCCGACGCGCAGCTCGGGATCGCCAGCGTGCATGTCGATCGAGATTCGGACCGGGATGCGTTGCGCGACCTTCACCCAGTTGCCGGTCGCGTTCTGCGCCGGGATCACGGAGAACTCGGCGCCGGTCGCTTGGCTGATGCTCTGCACGCGGCCGCGCCACTCACGGTCGGGGTACGTGTCGAGCTTGATCGTGACGCGCTGGCCGACGACGACGTGCGTGAGGTCGGTCTCCTTGTAGTTCGCCTCGATCCACTTCTCCTGGTTCGAGACCACGCTCATGATCGGCGTGCCCGGCGCGACGTACTGGCCGACGACCGGCACCTTGCTCGCTATGCCGTCGAGCTTCGCGCGCACCGTGGTGCGCTCGAGGTCGAGCACGGCCGTGTCGCGCATCGACTTGAGCGCGAGGTAGGCCGCCTGTTCGGTGAGCGGCTTGTCGGGATCGCCGCCGAGCTGCGCGCGGACCTGATCGATCGAACGCTCGCTCACGACCACGGTCTGGTTCGCGACGTCGCTCTTTTGGCGTGCGTCGTCGACCGCCTGTTGAGACGCGAGCTGCCTCGACGCGAGCGTCTGGAGGCGCTCGAAGTCGCGCTTCTGATACGCGGCGTTGGTCTTGTCGAGCTCGAGCTGCGAGAGCTTCTGCCGGTACGACGCGCGAATGCCCTCGACGTAGTCGTGCACCGCGCCGAGCTGGGCGTCGGCTTGTTGGAGCTTCACGCGAAACGGCTCGTCGTCGATCTTGAACAGCACGTCGCCCTGCGGCGACGGGCTGGTTCTCTCTGCACGGCGACCTCGACGATCGGACCCGAGATCAGCGCGCTCACGATGCCGACGTCGGACTTCACGTAAGCGTTGTCCGTGCCCACGTAGCGGCCCGTCGTGAAATAGACGTAGACGGCCCCGACGATCACGACGAGCGGGCCGAGCACGAGCAGCGTGCTGCGCACGCGTCGTCGACGCGGTCGCGGCGCGGACGCAGGCGACGCGGCACGGCTGCCGGGCGGCGCCGTTGTCGCGGCCGCGGCGGGTGGGGTGGCGCTTGGCGCGGCGCTCGCGCTCTGCGCGGCAGGAGCGCGCGGCGCTTCCTCAGCGCGCGGCTCGGATACGGGGAGATCGGGTACGTCCGACATCGTTCGTCCTTCCGTTGGCTTCGGGTCTCCTCGGGTTTCGCTTCCGCGGTCGCGAGGTTCTGTTTGATGCGCTGCAAATGCTCGAAGAGCTGTTTCTGCGCGGCCGAAGACATGCCCGACGACGCATTCGGCCATCATGTCGTTCGCCGCGCGAGTGGATTTCTTCGATGATCGGCTGCGACTTCGGCGTGAGATAAAGCTGCACGGCTCGCCGGTCGGCCGGGTGGCTCCGCCGCTCGACCCAGCCGGCGCTCTCCATGCGGTCGATCAGCCGGCCGACCGTGATCGGCTGGATCTCGAGGCATTCAGCGAGCGCTGTCTGGCTCAGGCCCTCGGTGCGCGCGATGTTCACGAGCGCGCGCCACTGGGCCTGGGTGAGGCTGAGCGACTCCAGCCGACGATCGAAGCTGCGCCGCAGCAAGCGAGCGACGTCGGTGATCAACACGCCAAGGCTCGCTGTCGGGGTCGAATAGTTTGGTCACGCTATGCGCTACCTGAAATAGTAAGCATGCTTATTATAAGCACGGTACGGTCCGATTCAAGCCCCCCGAACGGGCCAGCGCGGTGGCCGCGGGGCTCGCGTAGGCGCTCGGACGGCGGTTGAAGTGGGCGCCGAACTCGGGATTAATACGCCGCACCATTTTTGGCATCCGGAGCGCACATGGCTCTGCATACATCCCGCCGCTTGGCCCCAAGAATCTCGCGCGTGCTCCGGTCGCTGGCGCCGTCGCTGCTGCTCGGCGCCGCGCTGACCGGCCCGGCTTGGGCGCATCACGGCTTCGGCAACTTCGACACGAACCAAGAGGTCACGCTCAAGGGCACGGTGACCAAGATCGACTTCGTGAACCCGCACGCCTACGTCTACTTTTCGGTGGTCGGCGCGAACGGAGCGAAGACGCCGTATCGGTGCGAGATGCGCGCGGCCACGGTGCTGCGACGCTCGGGCTGGTCGGCCGAGATGTTCAAGGCCGGCGACCCGATCACGATCACCGGAGCGCCGGACCGTTTCGACGCGTATTCGTGCTACGTGAACACGATCGCGTTCGCCGATGGCACGACCGCGGACCGCTATGCGCAGCTCTCGAAGCCCGCCGCAATCGACGGCGCCGGCCGCGAGCGCGCGGCCCGCGCGCCTGCCGAGCGGCGAGCCGAACATCTCGGGCGATTGGGCGCCGGAGCAGGTTGTGATGACCGACCCGCGCGGCAAGAGCGGAGCGCTCGTGCCCGTGAGCCAAGCCGGCAATTACAAGCCCGGCGAGCGGCCCACGCCGCCGCCCGGCGGTGGCGGTTTCGGACGGCCGCGCGTCGACTACACGCCGGCGGGCAAGGAAGCGGCGGACAAGTTCCGTAACTTCTCGCCAGAAGACAATCCGCGAATGCGCTGCGAGACGACGAGCATCCTGTTCGATTGGACGTTCGACGGACCCGTCGACCGGATCACGCAGAGCGGCGACACGATCACGCTTCAGTACGGTCAATACGGGTTCACGCGCACGATCCACATGAACGCGGAGCACCCCGCGAAGATCGAGCCGAGCCGCGCGGGACATTCGACCGGGCGTTGGGAGAACGACGTGCTCGTCGTCGACACCGTCGGTTTCGCGCCCGGCGTGCTGAACCCTCCGATCATGAACAGCGCGCAGCTGCACGTGATCGAACGTTTCGAGCTCGACGCGAGCGCGATGAAGATCAAGCGCAGCTACACGGCCACCGATCCCGTGATCTTCAACGGCGAATACACGGGTTCCGACACCATCGGCGTCGCCGACCTGCCGTACGCGCCGGACAAGTGCGAAGAGCTCACCGACCACTCGCACACGCCCGCACCGCCGCCGGAGCAGCGCCGCCGCAGGTGGCCGGCGCGGCTGCGGCGCCCGCCGCGGCAGCCGCCGGTGGCGCCGCTGCTGCGCCGGCCAGCGCAGCGCCGAAAAGCCCGCGCCCGCGAAGTCGTGGTGGAAGTTCTGGGAGTGGTGGAACTAGGCGCCGAACGGCTCTCCTGACTCCATGGTCGAGCGGTGATATAACAACTCTTCGCCATAGCGCGAATCAATAAACGCGCGGGCGACGTCACGACGCCGGGGGAATTCATGTCGATCGTCAGACTTCGACTCTTGCCGCTCGCCTTCGCGCTGGGCTGCGCATTCGCCGCCGCGGCGGCCGAGGAAAAGCAGTTCGCGGCCGTCACGGATCAGATGCTCCAGCATCCGAGTGACGGCGACTGGCTCATGTGGCGCCGGACGTTGAACGGCTGGGGCTACAGCCCGCTGAAGCAAGTCGACAAGAGCAACGTCGCGACGCTCAAGCAGGTCTGGAGCGCAGCCGATGGGCACGGGCGTCCAAGAAGCGACGCCGCTCGCGTACGCCGGAAACATCTACGTCCCGAACAACGGCGACTACGTGCAGGCGTTCGACGGCAAGACCGGCGCGCCGCTCTGGGAGTACAAGCGCCAGTATCCGGAAGGCGTGAACGGCGGCACGAACCGCGCGATCGCGATCTGGGGCACGACGCTGATCGACGCGAGCGCGGACAACATGATGTACGCGATCGACGCTCGCACCGGCAAGCTCGTCTGGGAAACGAAGGTCCTCGAGCCGACGTTGCCCGCGCGGCCGTCGTCGGGCCCGATCGTCGTGAACGGCAAGGTCATCACGGGCCGCCAATGTCAGCCGGCGGCGACCAGCGATTCGTGCGTCATCACGGCGCACGACGCGAAGACCGGCAAGGAGCTCTGGCGCACGCGCACGATCCCGCGCAAGGGCGAGCCCGGCGACGAGACCTGGGGCGACGTGCCGATGGAGCAGCGCTGGCACGTCGGCACGTGGATGGTGCCGAGCTACGACCCCGAGCTCGACAAGATCTACATCGGCACGTCGGTGACGATTCCGGCCGCGAAGTTCATTCTCGGCGGGGTCGACAAGCAGCACCTCTATCACGACTCGACGCTCGCGCTCGATCCCGCGACCGGCAAGATCGTCTGGTACTACCAGCATCTGATCGATCACTGGGATCTCGATCATCCGTTCGAGCGGTTGCTCGTCGATACGGCGGTCGCGCCCGATCCGAGCGAGGTCACCTGGATCAATCCGCGAGTGAAGCCCGGCGAGACGCGCAAGGTGATCACGGGTATCCCGGGCAAGACCGGCATCGTCTACACACTCGACCGCGACGACGGGCGAGTTCCTGTGGGCGCGGCCGACCGTGTATCAGAACGTCGTGAAGACGCATCGACGGCGCGACCGGCAAGGTCACCGACAACCCCGAGGTCGTGCCGACGCACAAGGATCAGAAGCTGCTCGTGTGCCCCGGCACGAACGGCGGCAAGAACTGGCCCGCGGGCGCGTACAGCCCGCGCACGAACGCGATGTACATGCCGATGCAGAACATCTGCATGAACGAGACGACGCAGACGGATCAGCGCGACCCGAAGCTCGTCTACGGCTTTCAAGCGGAGCAGGTGCTCGCGCCCGGCGCGAACGAAGTCGGCGTCGTCTGGGCGATCTCGGCCGACAAGGGCAAGACGGTTTGGAAGCACGAGCAGCGCACCGGCGTGATGTCGCTCGTGGCGACCGGCGGCGGTCTCGTCTTCGGCGGCGACGTCGACGGCAAGTTCAAGGCGCTACGACGACACGACGGGCAAGGTCCTCTGGGAGACCGATCTCGGCTCGCCGGTGAGCGGCTATCCCGATCACGTACACCGCCGGCGGCAAGCAGTACGTCGCGGTCACGACGGGGCCGTCGCTGGTCGCGGCGACCTCGCGTAGGGTCACGCCGGAGCTCGCGGCCGATTCGGGCGGCGCGCGCGTCGTCGTGTTCGCGCTGCCGTAGCGGGACGACACGCGTGCGGGCAGGTTGGGGAGGGAGCGGGGCGGCGACGCTGATTGCAGCCGCCGCCGTCGCTCACGCTGCCGCCGCACCGGCGGACGTCGACCGCCATATCGCCGCGGCACGACAAGCGGCCGGCGCGGAGCACGCCGGGATGGTCGACCGGCTGTGCCCGGGCTCGCCGCCGCCGGTGGCGCCGACCGTGGCGCCCGCGAACGCTCCGGCGCCACCGGATCCGCCGCGCGAGCGCTGGCACGCCGAGCCGCAGAAAGTCTTCGACAATCTCTACTTCGTCGGCATGACGGAATTCGCGTCCTGGGCCGTGACGACGACGGATGGGATCATCGTGATCGATCCGCTGTTCGACTACTCGGTCGAGGACGAGGTCGTCGGCGGCTTGCGCAAGCTCGGCTTTGATCCCGCCGACATCCGCTACGTGCTCATCAGCCACGGTCACCTCGATCACGCGGGCGGCGCAAAGCTGCTCCAGCAGCGCTTCGGCGCGCGGCTGCTGATGAGCGCGGCGGATTGGGACCTGGTCGAGCGCGACAACCCGCGCTGGAAGCCGGCGCGCGACCTCGTGATCACCGACGGTCAGAAGCTCACGCTCGGCGACACGACGCTCACGATGTACCTCACGCCCGGTCACACGAACGGCACGGTGTCGACGTTGATTCCGCTGACCGACCACGGCGAGAAGCACGTCGCGGCGCTCTGGGGCGGCACGCTGTTCAATTTCGCGCCCGACGCTGCGCGGTTCAAAGCGTACGCGGACTCGGCTTCGCGAATGCGCACGCTCGCGGCGAGCGCGGGCGCCGATGTGCTGCTCTCGAATCACACCGACTACGACGGCTCGAAGATCAAGCTGCCCGCGCTCGCGAAGCGGGCGCCAGGTGCGCCGAATCCGTATGTCGTCGGCGCCGACTCGGTGCGCCGCTACCTCACGGTTGCGAACGAATGCGCGCAGGCGGCGCTCGCGACCTTACCTTGATCGATCTTCCACGCTCTCGACCGCCACGGAGTCAGAACGTCATGAGAAGTAGAAGCTACGTCGCGATGCTCGCTTCGCTAAGCGCGGCGCTCGCCGTTGCGTCGGCCGGCGCGCAGCAGAAGTACCCGGCGCCGCGGACCAGCGCGGCGTGCGACCGCAATTGCCTGGACAAGCTAGTCGACTCATATCTCGCCGCGCTCGTCGCGCACGACCCGAGCAAGGTGCCGATCGCCGCGAACGCGCGGTTCGTCGAGAACGTCACGGCGATGAAGCCGGGCGAGGGGCTCTGGAAAACCGCGTCGGCCGTGCCGACGACGTTCAAGATCTACGTGCCCGATCCCGTGTCGCAGCAGGTCGGCTTCCTCGGTGTGATGCAGGAGAGCGACAAGCCGGTCGAGCTCGCGCTGCGCCTGAAGCTCGAGAACGGCGAGATCACGGAGATCGAGCATCTCGTCGCGCGCGGCCTAGGCGATCGCAATCTGCCGAATCTGCAGACGCCGCGCGCCGCGTTCTCGACGAACGTGCCAGCCGCGCAGCGCAACACGCGCGACGAGATGTTGACGATCGGCGCGTCTTACTACGACGCGCTCGACGACAACGACGGCTCGAAGGCGCCATTCGCCGACGACTGCGTGCGCCGCGAGAACGGTATGCAGACCACGGGCAATCCGCCGCCGGCGACGCCGGGCGGAATCGCGTCGACGGGCGCGCTCGGCTGCAAGGCGCAGCTCGACACGGGCACGTTCCAGTACATCGACAAGATCGACAACCGGCGCGTGGCGATCGCCGATCCCGAGACGGGGCTCGTGATGGGCCTATCGCACTTCCACCATCCGATGAAGCAAAAGTTCGTCACGATCAAGGGCGTGCCGGGCGTCGACAAGATCGACATGCCGTTCGACGCGTTCGATCTGCCGGCCGCGCACATCTTCAAGGTGAGCGGCGGCAAGATCCACGAGATCGAGGCGATGGGCTTCAGGGCCGACTATCAATCACCGACGGGTTGGGAGACACATGCAGGTCACTAAGCAAGCGCTCGTCGCCGGCGTCGCGGCGGCGATCACGTTCATCGCCGGCGCGCAGCAGCAGCCGGATCTCGGCATCAAGCCGGTCACGCTGCGCGCGGAGCCGTACACGTTCGACACGGCGGAGCAGCACGGCATCAAGGTGTCGGTTGTCGTGCACGGGCTCGCGCATCCGTTCAGCCTCGCGTTCCTGCCGAACGGCGACGCGCTCGTCACGGAGCGCGGCGCGAAGCTGCGGCTCGTGCACGGCGTCGCGAGCGGGAAGGGCGTGGCGACGCTCGATCCTGAACCGATCGCGGGCGCGCCGGAGGCAGGCGCGTTTCGCGGCGCGGGCATCGCCGAAGTGGCGCTGCATCCGAAGTTCGCCGAGAACCAGTGGGTCTACTTCACCTACAACAAACCCGGCGCCGAAATCCCGAGCTCGAACCCGCCCGGCCGACGCCAGGCGGCGGTCGCGCTCGGGCGCGGCAAGCTCGAGGGTAAGAAGCTCACCGGCGTGCAGGAGCTCTTCGTCGGCGAGTGGGAGAACGGCAACAGCGGCTCGCGGCTCGCGTTCGGCAAAGACGGCGTGCTCTACATGACGACCGGCGCGCCGTTCGACGACTCTGCGCAGAACTTGAGCAACGTCTACGGCAAAGTCTTGAGGATGCGCGACGACGGCAAGCCCGCGCCCGACAATCCGTTCGTCAACAAGCCTGGCGCGCGCCCCGAGATCTTCACCTACGGCCACCGCGATCAGCTCGGCCTCACGGTGCACGCGGCAACCGGCAGTGTGCTGAACGCTGAGCACGGACCGAACGGCGGCGACGAGGTGAACCTGCTTCTGCCCGGCCGCAACTACGGCTGGCCGAAGTTCAGCTTCGGCCGCAACTACGACGGCGCGCGGATTTCCCCCGCGCCGCTCGGCGAGGGTATCGAGCAGCCGCTGATCCTCTGGCTGCCGTCCATCGCGCCGACAGGGCTCACCTTCTACACGGGCGACCGCTTCCCGACGTGGAAGGGCAACCTGTTCGTGGGCAGCGCGCGCGTCGGCGAGATTCCGCGCACGGGCGCGCTCGAGCGCGTGGTCGTCAACGACAAGCTCGAGGAGCTGCGGCGCGAGCGGCTCCTGTCGGATCTGCACCAGAGGATTCGCGACGTTCGGCAGGGACCCGACGGGCTCATATACGTGATCACCGACGAGGACGACGGCGCGTTGCTGCGCATCGAGCCCGCGGCGCTTTGAGGAAATCGAACGCGGCGCGGCATTGGCCGCGCCGAATTTTTCAACCACAGAGGAGTCTTCGAATGATCAACAAGAAAGTAATCGCAGCGGCGGGCGTCGCGGTTCTCGTCGTTCGGCACTTACACGGCCGTCGCGCAGAAGCCGGCGGCGAATATGGGTTTCTTCGTCACGAGCGCGAACCCGAAGGGCGGCAATCTCGGCGGGCTCGCGGGCGGGGACGCGCTGTGCCAATCGCTCGCGCAAGCCGCGGGCGCCGGCGGCAAGACCTGGCACGCGTTCTTGAGCACGAGCACGGTCGACGCGAAGACGCGGATCGGCAAGGGCCCCTGGTACAACTTCAAGGGCGACCTGATCGCGCAGAACGTCAACGACCTGCTGACGGCCGACAAGAACAAGATCTCCGCGAAGACGTCGCTCACCGAGAAGGGCACGACGCCGAACTACCTCGCGGTCGGCGCGGACGGCAAGGCGGCCCCGGTCGCGCAGCCGCTTCAGCACGACATCCTGACCGGCACGAAGGACGACGGCACGAAGGACGAGAACACGTGCAAGGACTGGACGGTCGGCGACGCGAGCGCGAAGGCGATGCTCGGACACGCGGATCGCTTGGGACGGAACGAAGGGCTGAACTCGTGGACGGCAATCCATCCGTCGCAGGGCTGCGGCTTGGCGGAGCTCGCGCCGACGGGCGGCGCGGGCTTGCTCTACTGCTTCGCGACCAACTGATGCTGCTCTGATCGCGGCCGCGTGAGCGGCACGCGAGTCGCAAACGAAGAGGCCGCGGTTCTCACGAACCGCGGCCTCTTTCTTTTCAGGCTCTGAGCTTTCTGCTCGGGGCTAATCGCGTCACTATTGCTCCGGCCGCTCGTCCGGCGCGCCGGTGCCCGACGAACCGACGAACAGCTTCGAGCCGTCTGCGAACGTGATGTCGCGGCCGTTCGCTCGCATCGAGCCGTCCTTCGCCTGGAATCCCTGCACCATGATCTTCGTGCCCTTCGGCAACGAGTTCCGGTTCCAGCCGCGACGCAGCAGCGCGTTCGGCGCACCGCCCTCGACCATCCAATGCTGGACCTCTCCGGTCGGTGTCGTCACGTCGAGATGAATCCACGAGTGCGGGTTGATCCACTCCATGCTCGTCACGACGCCTTCGAGCTTGACGGGCTTGGCCGCATCGAACTCCGCCGCGAACGAGTGATGTGCAAGCGCCGGCAGCGCGGCGGCTGCGGCGAGCACTCCGGCAACAACGCTCAGTACTTTACGCATCGGGATGGTCTCCATGTTTGCGCTGACCAATTTTACTTGGTTTTCTTCGTCAAATCGCCGTACAGCAGCTCTTCAGAGAACTCGACACACTTGAACTCGAGCAGCTGCGCGTTCGGCTCGACTAGCCTGTAAAGCGGCAGCGAGATCTTCCACGGCTTCGAGTACGTCTCCGGATCTTCGATCGTCGCCTCGTACTGAATATGGTCCTTGTCCTTGAGCGTGTAGCGCTCGGTGACCTTGAGCGACGTGCTGTGGTAGTTGCCGGCGCGGTCGAACCAGCTTCCGTCGTTGAACCCCGAGACCTCGATCACGAGCGTGTCGCCTTCCCAATGCCCGTTCGACCAGCCCATCCAGCTGTCGACCGGCGACTCTTCGTGCTTCGCCATGTGCACGACGCGGTTCGCGCTCGCGAACTCGTAGACGAACAGGATGTCGCCGTCGCCCTGGACGATTTGGAACGGGTAGGGCATGTAGGTCGCGCGCGGGATTCCGGGCATGTAGCACTTCGCCTCGGGGTCCGTCTTCGGCCAACCCGCGCGATTCTCGTCGCGCTGCGCGAGCGCCTCGGGCTTGTAAGGGATCGTGCCGCCTTCGACGACGCTCTGGCCCGCCGGGATCGCGGCAATCGCGCCTAGCTGCCAGAAGTTGCTCAGACCCGACAGCCGAGTGGTCCTCGAGATTCCAATAGGCGCTGCCCACCGCTTGCCAGATTCCGTTCATGTTCGGCTTACCGCCGATCTTCGCGGGATTCTGGTCGGCCGCGCTCGCTTCGAGCATCGCGAGGCCGGCGATGGCCGCGGCGCCTGCCGCGATCGCGGCGACCAGCGTTGCGCGGCGGTTAAGCAGTCGGGGTCGAGTCGGTGTGCTCACGAGTTGGCTCCGCCTTTGTGTAGCGCTGGTTCTATGTGAACGCGCCACGGCTGTCAAATCGGCGTCGGCGCTCTCCGCTTGGCGCGCGGCTCGCTAGGATCGACGTTTGGCGCTGACCTCAGGCCGCCGCGCGCAGCGCCCCCTCGACCTCGATCGACAGTGTGATTCTCAAGTCGACGAGAGCGAGCAGCAGCGCCTGCGACAGGTCGAGCTGGAAGCGGTCCGCCTTGTGGACCTGCAGCAGGCATTCGACGGTTCCACCCTGGTCGGCGAACTCGCGCCAGAAGCCTGCCGAGCGCTTCATCTTCAATAGCGTGAAGTAAAGAGAAGCTTGGGGAACATTCGTGGCGGCGCGAAGGCGTTCGGCGGTAGCGGGCTCGAGCCAGGACGCGACCGTCGGCCCCACGAACCGTGGCGGCGGCAGCAGCCCGACCCAATAGGTCTCGCGGTGGACGGCGCTGCCGGCGCCGTCGTCATCGACACGTCGCGGCTCGCCGGCTCGCCACGCATGCTGCGGCTCGATACCTAGCCTGCTCGTGACTTCGGCTGGATCGATGCTCGGATGGCGAACGCGCAGCGCAATCGAAAAGTCTTGCGGGCCCATCGTGTCTCTCGCTCGGCCGGAGGGGGCCGGATTATGGCTGGACCGCGCCGCCCTTGGCCAGCGGCGGCGCTCGTTCTTGTTAGGACACCGCGACTGCCTGCTTGTTGCGGTCACGACGGTTTTCTACGATCCGTTCGATGACGACACCAAACTCCGGTCGCGGCCGCTATGGCGAGACGTTGGCCGAGGGGCTCCTCGAGAGCCCGGCAGCCGAGCGAAACAAAGGGCCGATTCTCGACGCGATCCGATCGCGCTTGCCGGAAGCCGGCGTCGTGCTCGAGATCGCGAGCGGCACGGCCCAACACGTCGTGCACTTCGCGCGTGCGGTACCTGCGCTGATTTGGCAGCCGACCGATGCGGACGACGACCTGCGCTCCGCCGCGACCGAGCGCATCCGCGCGGCGGACTTGAGCAACGTTCGCGCGCCGCTGCGGCTCGACGTGCTCGCGGCGGATTGGCCGCCGACGGAAGCCGATGCGATCGTCTGCATCAACATGATCCACATCGCGCCGTGGTCGGCGACGAAGGGGCTGATGGACGGGGCGGCGCGCTTGCTGCGGCCCGGATCTCCGTTGTTCCTCTACGGGCCGTACAAGCGGGGCGGCCGTCACACGGCGCCGAGCAACGAAGCCTTCGACGAGAGTCTGCGTGCGCGCAACCCCGAGTGGGGCGTGCGCGATCTCGAGGACGTCGAGCGCTGTGCCGAGCAGCACGGGTTCGTGCTCGTCGATGTCGTCGCGATGCCGGCGAACAACCTCACCGTCATCTTCGAACGCACGGGCTGACGCCTGACCGACACGGGCCTGACAGACCTGTATAGAGTCGAGCGTCGATCAACTGCGCTCGAGCAGCAGCGGGATGATCAGCTCCTCCTCGTCGTGCAGATGGCGCACTAGCGCGCGACAGAGCTCGCCGGTTCGAGAGGCGTAACGGTCGGTAGCCCACGGCGTTGCGGCCGTATCGTTCTCGACCGCAGCGAGGAGCTCGGAGCGTGCCGCGAGCGCTGCGTCGACAAGACGTTGTAGTCGCGCGTGATCGCTCGCGAGCACGTCGAGGCCCGGCGCGAGCTTCGGCTCGAGCGCTCGGAATGCGGGAAAGTATTCGAAGTCCTCGATTTCATGGTGGCCGCGCAAGCGCGCGATCAGGCTTTCGAGACGCCGGCCCGAGACGACCGCGAGCTCGGCGGAGGCACGGCGTCCGCGCTGCTCGTCGAGCAACGCGACGAGGCTGTCCGACTCGCGCCGAAAGCCGTCGTGAATCTCCAGCCAGAATCGAGCAGTGGGCGACGGATCCGTGCGCCATGCCGCGCGCGGATGCCGTTCGAGCTGTGCGCGAACCTCGCGAGCCCACGCGAGGGCTTGTTCGGAAGCGGCGTCCAAGCCTGCATTGTGCTGGAACGGCGCATGTTCGTCGCGGGGTTCAGTGAGGGGCCGGCGCCTCGCCCTCGGGTCGAGGCGCCGGAGTGGAGGATGTCTAGTGGGCGGAGCCGGATGCGTAGCGGAAAAATCGAAGGGGGGCGCGATTTGTGCGGCTGACGCGATCCGACCCTGCCCGAGAACCTATTAGCAAGGGGCGTGCCAACGCGAAAACGGCGTGCCTACGCGGTCGACCGGTCGCCAAGACGGGTTCCCGCGCACCGTTTCCGGGCGCTCGGCGCGATGCTTTGCACCTCGAAAGGACTTCAGCGGAGCTTCGGCAGCGTCGACGGATTCGACGGCGTCAGGCGGCCTGCGCCGCAACGAGATCGACGCCGTCGTTCGCGCGCACGAGATGGGAGAGGAACTGCGAGGATGCGCGCGCCCACGTGCGAGTGAGCGCCGACCGCCGGCACGCATCGCGGTCGAGCTTCAGCGCCTCGTGCGCCGCGGCGGCGAGATCGTCGTTCAGCACGCCGTTGACGCCGGGTGTCACGACGTCGATCGGGCCGGTGACCGGAAACGCGGCGACGGGCGTGCCGCACGCCATGGCTTCGAGCATCACGAGCCCGAACGTGTCGGTGCGGCTGGGGAACACGAACACGTCGGCGGCCGACAGGTGAGCCGCGAGCTCGGGGCCGAAGCGGTAGCCCGGGAAGAGCGCGGTCGGATACCGGCGCGCGAGCTCGACGCGATCCGGCCCGTCGCCGACGACGACCTTCGTGCCCGGAAGGTCGAGCGAGAGGAAGGCGTCGAGATTTTTCTCCACCGCGACGCGGCCCGCGTACATCCAGATCGGGCGAGGCACTGCGAGAGCGCCGCGGCCGCACGGCTGGAACAGCTCGGCGTCGACGCCGCGCGACCAGATCACGACGTTCGAGAAGCCGTGCGCGACCAGATCGCGGCGCTGATGCTCGGTTGCCACGAGCGTGCGCCGCGCATGACGGTGATGGTGGCGCAAGAACGCGTACGACCAGTTTTCCGGAATCGGCGCCCGCTTGCGCACGTATTGCGGAAACTGCGTGTGATACGACGCGGTGAACGAGAGGCCGTTGCGGACGCAGTGGCGACGCGCCGCAATCCCGAGCGGCCCCTCTGTCGCGACATGGATCGCGTCGGGCTCGAAGCGGTCGATCACCGCAGCGAGCTTACGACCGGGAAGCAGCGCGAGCCTGATCTCGGGGTACGTCGGACAGGGAATGGTTCGAAAATCTGGCGGTGCGATTACCGTCACGTCGTGGCCGAGTCGCTCGAGCTCGCGGCGTGTCCGACCCAAGGTCGTCACAACGCCGTTGACTTGCGGTTCCCATGCATCGGTGACGATCGCGAGTTTCATAGGCCGTCCCAGTGAAACATCGGTGCGGAATGTTAACGGCCATTGATGACAGTTTAGTTCCAAAGGACTACATAACTTCACGCGCTGCAAGAAAAAATTCATGATTTCGCCACTGCCTCTTCATTTGCGGAACCGATGCTGAAGCAACTCAGGGACGTGTGGACGGCAGCATGGCGCGACGACTCGCATTCGAGCGGTTCGATCGAGCGGAGCTTCGCCTCTGCCGGTACCTGAATCGGTCCAGCAGCTCGACGCTCGTCCGCCAACTGTTCCGAGCGATCAGTTGGCTCGGTGACGGGTGGGTTTGGTACGGCCTGCTGCTCGCGCTGCCACTGATCTACGGCGCTCAAGGCGGCCTCGCCGCGCTGCACATGGGCGTCACCGCGCTCGTCGGCGTCGTGATCTACAAGCTCGTGAAGACGCGCGCCGTGCGCGAGCGGCCGTACATCACGCACTCGGTGATCCATTGCGCGTCGGTTCCGCTCGACCGCTACAGTTTCCCGTCCGGGCACACGCTGCACGCGATCTCGTTCACGCTGTTGTTCGCGGCGTACTTCCCCGCGTGGACCGCCGCGCTCGCGGTGCTCGCGTTCCTGATCGCGCTGTCGCGCGTGGTGCTCGGCTTGCACTATCCGACCGACGTCGCGGCCGGCGCGCTGCTCGGCGGAGCGCTCGCGATGGGCAGCCTGACGCTCGCGAGCGCGCTCTAGTCGATCTCGCGCTAACCGGGACCGAAGCGCTCCCAGGCGACCAAGCCCCAGACGAGCATCGCGAGCGCGATGCTCGTGAACACGGCGGCGGAGCCGAGATCCTTCGCGCGGCCCGACAGCTCGTGGTGATCCGTGCCGACGCGGTCGACGACGAACTCGATCGCGGTGTTCAGCAGCTCGACGATCAGCACGAGCAGGCCCGAGCTGAAGAGCAGCGCGCGCTCGACGGCGTTCTGTCCGAGCCACACGGCGACGGGACTCAGCACGACGACCGCCACGCACTCTTGCCGAAACGCGGCTTCGCTCCGCCAGGCGCTGCGCAAGCCGGCGACGGAATAGAACATTGCGTTCACGACTCGGCGGAAGCCGGTGTTGCCTGGCTTGGCCATCGGGGCTCGAGTGGCGCGCGACCGCGCGGATGCTAGCAGGATACAGCGCGGAGACGGATTGGATCCGCCGTCCGAAGCTCACGCCGCGTCGCGCAGCGGAACTGCGACCGCGTCGACCGCTGCCGCGGGCCGCCAGCTCAACAGGCGCAGCTCACCGTGCAGGTCCTCGACGAGCGCCGTGCAGCTCTCGACCCAATCTCCGTCGTTGCAGTAGACGAGACCGTCGCGCTCGACGAGGTCCGCCTTGTGGATGTGGCCGCAGACGACGCCGTCGAAGCCGCCGTCGGCCGCCGCGCGCAGCGAGGCACGCTGGAATTGCTCGATGTAACGGACCGCGTTGCCGATTCGCGCCTTGATGTGTTGCGCGAGAGACCAGTAAGGACGACGACGCAGCTCGTGGACCCAGTGCACGAACCGGTTGAGCGCGAGCAGCGTCCGATACGCCGCGCCGCCGAAGATCACCGCGAGCGCGCTGCACTTGAGCACCGCGTCGAACTCGTCGCCGTGAAGCACGAGCAGCCTTCGCCCGGCCCGCGTCGTGTGCACGGCCCGGCGGCGGACCTCGATGTTGCCGAAACGAACGCCGACGAGCGCCCGCAAGTCCTCGTCGTGGTTCCCCGGCACGTAGATCACGCGGGTCCCTTCCTGGCTCTTCTTGAGGAGTAGCCGCAGCGCTTCGGTGTGCGTCTCGGGCCAGTAGAAGCTACGCCGGAGGCTTTCGATGTCGATGATGTCGCCGACGAGATAGAGCGTCTCGCAATGCGTGCTGCGCAAGAAGTCCAGGAAGAGGCCGATTCGACAGTCCCGCGAGCCCAAGTGGACGTCCGACAGCCAAATCGTGTTGAACGCCTCGCACGTCATGCTGACCCCTGAAGTTAGCCCGGACGTTGAGGAGCTTAGGGGTCTGTTTTTACGTTTTCTTTGCAGTTATTTGCACAACATATTGCATTTGCTTGAATTTCTTCTTGCAGCCGCTGGCGCGGCACACGACACGAATGTCGGACGCGCGCGAGATCGCGAGCCACGCTCGACGGCGAAGCTCGACGGCTACAAAGACTGCGGGATCAGCGGCGCTGAGCGCGGGGTGTGCGGACAATCGCGCGTCGCGGAGCTCTAACGAGCGGCGAAAGGCTTCTCGGTCGAGACGATCGAGCAGGTCCGTGAGCGACTCTTCGGTGCTCGGCTCGAGCGGTTTCTGCGGAGTACGAGCCGCCTCGGCCGACGCTTTTTCTTGTTCGGTGCTCATCGGATGCCTCGCAGGGAAAGAGCGATTCTATGCGAACGGCAGCCGTCGTGAACAGCCGCGCTCACGGACTTCGCCGTAACTTCACTGCAATGTTTCGGTCCGAGCGGGCGTGCGCGGCGCCGGGTCTGGCCGTTCGGAGCGCAGCGTCGGCCGGTCGAACGGAAAGGTCTTGTCGCGCACGCGCGGATCGACGAGCGCGTGCTCGATGAACTCGCGGATGTCCGCGACGTCGATCTGGCTCATGTTGAACGTGTAGAGACCGAAGCCCGGGATGCCGTCGCGCTCGGGCAGCGCCGGCGCATTGATGTAGAACGCGATCGCGGCGCCGAGATTCCCAAACTCGCCCGTGTGCATGAAGCGCGGCAACAGGGCCGCGTTGCGCAGCGTGGGCACCTTCATGTCGCCGGCGTCCGCTGCGTCGTGGGTGACGAGCTCGCGGCCGAGATCGAGCGCGGCGCGGCGCACGCCAATCTCGAAGAACTCGTTGTTCGTGAATTGCGGCGGCGTGTGGCATGCGGTGCAGTGAAACGCTTGTAGCGCCCGCCATCCGTAAAGAGCTCGGCCGGCGAGCGCGCTCTCGTCGCCCGCTGCGTATCGATCCCAAGCCGTCTGATCGCTGACGAGCGTCCTCTCGTAGCTCGCGATCGCGAACGCGACACGGATCGGCGTGACCCGCGAGTCGCCGAACGCGGCCTCGAACAGCGCCGGATAGGTCGGACGCGCGTCGCGCGCCGCCTCGACGTCCTTCGGCAGATCGGTCGCGAGCGCGAGCGGGCGCACGCGCTCGATCGTGTCCATCACGTCCGCCCACGAGCGGTCGCGTTTCGCCATCTCGCCCGGCGCGACGAGCGCCGCGAGGACCTGGTTCTCGAGCGCGCCGCCGCGTGCGATCGCGACGGCGCCCGTGAGCGGGTCTTTGACCTGCGAGCGAGCGCGGCCGTCCCAGAACAACTCGTCCGCCCAGAGCGCGCCGAAGTTGGAAGGCGCGGCTCGCGGAGTGACTTGCGGGCCGTCGCCGAACTGCGGATTCGGCTCGGGTCGGCCGGCGCGGTCGAGGCTCACGATCCCGGGCGAGCCGAGCACGTCGTCGATCGTGCCCTTGTCCACGCCGGGATTGCGGCCGACCCGCGGGTCCGCGCCGCCACGCTCGGGACGATGGCAGGTCCCGCACGCGATACTACCGTCGCTCGACAGCTGCTCGTCCCAGAACAGCATCTTGCCGAGCACGCGCTTCGGCTCGGTCACCGGGTTCTCGGCCGGAACCGGCACGGGTGGCAGCGCGGCGAGCGCCGTGCTCGCACAGATCAGTAGCGTCGCGAGCAGGGCGCCTGCCGCGGCGAGCCTAGGTTCGACGATTGAGCGCGAGTGCACGCCGCGCATTCTAGCGGGAGCGGCCGCCCGCGGCCGACGGCGCTCCTGTAGACTACGCGCCCGGCAATTTCGGCCCGCCATGCGGAGAGCCCCGAGGAACCTGCGAATGCCCCGCGAGACCGACAAGAACTCAGCGCTACGAGCGACTGATCCCGAGATTCACGAGCTGATTCGTCTCGAGACGAAACGACAAGACGAGTTCATTCGCCTGATTCCCTCCGAGAACTACGCGTCCGCCGCCGTGATGGAAGCGACGGGCTCGATCCTGAACAACAAGTACTCCGAGGGCTATCCGGGACGCCGCTACTACGAGGGTCAGGACTACATCGATCGAGTCGAGACGCTCGCGATCGAGCGCGCGAAAGCCCTGTTCGGCATGGAGCACGCGAACGTGCAGCCGTACTCGGGGTCGCCTGCGAACCAGGCCGTCTATCTCGCGCTCGCGAAGCCCGGCGACCCGGTCATGGGGCTCGGCCTGCCGTTCGGCGGTCACCTCACGCACGGTTGGGGCGTCAATTTCTCGGGCATCGTCTATCACTCGTCGCAATACGACGTCGATCCGGAGACGCATCGCGTCGACTTGAACCGCGTCGAGACGCTCGCACGCGCGACGAAGCCGAAGATCATATTCTGCGGCGGCACGGCGTATCCGCGCGTTTGGGATTACGCGGGCTTCGCGCAGATCGCCAAGTCGGTCGGCGCGACGCTCGTCGCAGACATCGCGCACATCGCGGGGCTCATCGTCGCGGGCGCGCACCCGCATCCGTATCCGCACGCGAGGATAGTGACCACCACGACGCACAAGACGCTGCGCGGTCCGCGCGGCGGCATGATTCTTTGCGACACTGCGCACGCGAAGGACATCGATCGCGCGGTGTTCCCGGGCCTCCAAGGCGGCCCTCACAACCACACGACGGCCGCGATCGCGGTCGCGCTGAAGGAAGCCGCGACGGACGACTTTCGTGCGTACGGGCGCCAGGTCGTCGCGAACGCGAAAGCGCTGGCAGCGGCGCTCCAGGAGCGCGGCTTCCGGTTGATCTCGGGCGGCACCGACAATCACTTGATCCTGATCGACGTGACGCCGCGCGGAATCACGGGCAAGCCGGCCGCGAAGGCGCTGCACGAGGCCGGGATCGAGTGCAACTACAACACGATCCCGTTCGACCCACGCAAGCCGTTCGATCCGAGCGGCCTGCGCATCGGCACGCCGTCGATCACGTCGCGCGGGATGCGCGAGAACGACATGGCGGCGGTCGCGGCGTGGATCGATCGCGTCTTCACGGTCGCCGACGACGAGCGCGCGCTGCACGCGATTCGCGCGGAGGTCGCCGAGTTCTGCAAAGCGTTCCCGGCGCCGGGCATCCGAATCTAACGACGGGATCGCGAAAAGGACGAAGGGCCGTCACCGCGAGGCGACGGCCCTTCTCGTTTCCGGCTTCGACGCAGCGTTATTGCTTCAGGTCGAGCTTGATCTCGACCGCGACGTCCTGCGACACCCAGCTCGTGTCGTTCCAGCCTTCGCCCACGTTGTAGTCGAAGCGATTGATCTTCATCGTGCCCGCGAACTGCGCCGATCCGCCACCGGACGGCGCGGTGCTGAACGTGAACGTCATCAGCGCGGGCTTCGTGGTGCCCTTGAGCGTGAGCTTGCCCGTCGCCTGGTACGACCCGTCGGCCGCCTTCTCGATCTTCTGAGATTCGAACTTCGCCTCGGGGAATTCCTTGACGTTGAACCAGTCCTTGTCGACGAGCGCGGCGTCGCGGTCGTGATCGCGCGTGTTGACGGTGTCGAGCTGGACGCTGCCGGCGACGCTGCCCTTGGTCGGATCCTTGGCGTCGAGGTTGATGTGCGCCGTGAACGTGCCGAATCGGCCGTTGAATTTCGTGCCTTGCTGCGCGCCGGTGAAGTTGACGCTGCTCGTCTCCGGGACGACTTTCCATTCGCCCGCGAACGCGCCCGCGCTGCACGCGAGACCCACCGCTAAACCCAAGAGAGATTCGAGACGAAGAGTTCGATTCATGGTTCTGTCCAATTTGCGGCTAAAGCGAGGATGCCGACATTGTATCGGCCGCCGCTGCGAGCGAGAAGCGCGGGTCCGCAACTTGAACTATCTACAGGGGAGCTATCTCCGGGGAGCTATCTCCAGGGCCGAGGCGGCCGCGGCCGCGATGCTAGAATTCGCGCGGCTCAGCGGCTGGAGGTTCGCGATGCACACCATCAACGCGCCGCGCATCGCGGTCGCGTGTGCGCTCGCGGGTCTGGCGGCATGCTCGCCGCGGCCCGAGCGCGACGTCCTCACTCGCGCCTCAGGCCGCGGGAGAGCACCTCGACGCCGGCGACTGGCCCTCGTACAACCGCGATCTCGCCGGCACGCGCTTCTCGCCGCTCGAGCAGATCGAGGCGGGCAACGTCGCGGAGCTCAAGCAGGTATGGGTCTACCCGCTCGGGCGCAACACGACCACGGGCAGTCTTACCGGCGGCTCCGAGACGACGCCGATCGCGATCGCCGGGACGTTGTTCGTGACCGCGGCGGACCGCGTCGTTGCGCTGCGCGCCGACACCGGTCAAGAGCTTTGGCGATACTTGGTCGACGGCGGCTCGCCATCGCGGCGCGGGCTCGCGTATTGGCCCGGCGAGCGCGATGCGACGGCACGGGTATTCTTCACGGCCGGCCGCCGCTTGATCGCGCTCGACGCTGCGACGGGCCGCAAGGTGCCCGCGTTCGGTGGCACGGGCGAGATCGAGATGCCGGTGGTCTACAACGGCGCGCCGACTCGCTTCGAGAATCTGCTGATCGTCGGCTCGAACACCCCGCCCGGCGGTGTGCGCGCGTTCGACGCGCGCACGGGCGAGCCCGTGTGGGTTTTCGACGCGGTGCCGCAACCGGACGAGCCGGGGCGCGAGACGTGGGGAGGGCGCTCCGCCGAGAGCGCGAGCGTGGTCGACTGGTCGTTCTCGTTCACGGTCGACGTCGACCGCGCGCTGCTCTACGTGTCGCTCGCGGGCCCCCCTTCGGACGAAGGCTTCGGCGGTGATCGAGCCGGCGTCAACCTCTATGCGAACTCCGTCGTCGCGCTCGACGCGCGCAGCGGTGAGCGCCGTTGGCACTTTCAGACGGTGCACCACGATGTCTGGAACTACGACTTGCCGGCGCCGCCCGCGCTGCTCGATGTCGCGATCGGCGGCGCGACCGTCCCGGTGCTCGCGCAGGCGAGCAAGAGCGGCTACCTCTACGTTCTGAATCGCGTGACCGGCGAGCCGGTGTTCGGCATGGAGGAGCGGGCCGTGGCCGCGAGCGATGTGCCGGGCGAGCATTTGTCGCCGACGCAGCCCATCCCGCTGAAGCCGGCGCCGATCGCGCGTGTCGGGTACGCGCCCGAAGACCTCGTGACGCGCGATGACACGACGGCCGCGCACGCGGACTTCTGCCGCGCGCTGCGCGAGCGCGGCGGCGGGCTGCAAAGCTCGGGGCCGTTCACGCCGTACCGGTTTCGCGCCGAAGGCAAGCCGCCGCGCTCGACGCTCGTCTTCCCCGGTTCTCTCGGCGGCGCGAATTGGGGTGGCGCCGCGGCGGACCCGGCGCTCGGCTTCGTGTTCGTGAACACGTCCGACGTCGGCAGTCTCGGTTGGCTCGAGGCGGCGCCGGACGACGCGGCCTCGTCGGCGGGGGAAAGCGCGCCGACGGAGGAGGCTGCGCGCTATCGGCGCGCGAGCGCGCTGCGCCGGCCCGTTGGCGCAATTCTGGTGGGCCGGCGCCGTGCCGAACGAAGCCGGCGACGGCGAGCGTGCGTGGCCGTGCCAGAAGCCGCCGTGGGGGCAACTCGTCGCGGTCAACGCGGCGAGCGGCGACATCGCCTGGACTGTTCCTCTCGGCGTTACCGAGCAACTACCCGAGGCCAAACGGCGGACCGGCCGCGTGAATCTCGGCGGGCCGATCGCGACCGCGGGCGGGCTCGTCTTCATCGGCGCGACGAACGATCGACGCTTCCGCGCGTTCAGCGCGCGCACCGGCGCAGAGCTCTGGGTCGCGAAGCTCGAGCTCAGCGCGCACGCGGTTCCGATCACCTATCTCGGCGCGGACGGCAAGCAGTACGTGGCGATCGTCGCCGCGGGCGCAAGCGCGATCGACGGCGGCGAGTCGCCGGAAGCGCAGGCGCTCGTCGCGTTCGCTTTGCCGTGACGCTCGCGCTCGGCGCCGCGGCTCGGTCGACCGCCGCGGCGCGGAGGAACGGGTACTCGGCGGCCGCTTTTGCGTAGAATCGAAAGCGGCGCTCGCCGACGCGCGGCGCGCACTTAGGAGCATGCAGATGGCGAATCTAGAAGAAAAAGTAAGGTCTGGCCGATTCGTGATCACGGCGGAGATCGTGCCCCCGCTGTCCGCAGCGCCGGCCAAGCTCCTCGCGGAGGCCGAGTTGCTCAAGGGCAAGGTGGACGCGATCAACGTGACCGACGCGGCCGCGGGCAAGACGACGATGAGCAGCTTTGCTTCCGCCGCGATCCTCGCGGCGAACGGCTACGAGCCGATCCTCCAGGTCACCTGCCGCGACCGCAATCGGATCGCGCTCGCAGGCGATTTGATCGGAGCGGCGGCGCAAGGCATTCGGAATTTGCTCATCCTGAAGGGCGACGACCCGAAGGGCGGCGACCAGCCCGACGCGAAGCCCGTGTTCGACCTCGAATCGGGGCAGCTGCTCGCGCTCGCGCGTGATTTGCGCGACAAAGGTGAGCTGCCGTCGGGCCGCAAGGTCGAGCCGCCGCCGCGCTTCTTCCTCGGCGCAGCCGACGTGCCGCGCCGGCCCGACGCCAACTGGAAGCCCGGTCCGCTGCTCGCGAAGATCGAAGCCGGCGCCGGTTTCGCGCAGACGCAGTTCGGCTTCGACCTCGACGTCGTGCGCGCGTACATCGGCCGGCTGCGCGACGAGGGAATTACCGACAAGCTCGGAGTCATCATCGGCGTCGGTCCGATCCGGTCCGCAAAGTCCGCGCGCTGGATGAACGAGAACCTGTTCGGAGTGCACGTGCCCGACGCGACGATCCAGCGGCTCGAGAGCGCAAAGGACCAGGCGGCGGAAGGGCGCGCGATCTGCGCCGAGCTGATCGCGGGTCTGCGCGAGATCCGCGGCGTCGCGGGCGCGCACGTGATGGCACCCGCGCAGGGTCCCGAGGCGATCGCGCAGGTGCTCGGCTGAGGGCGTCGACTATCGGGCGCGCCGCGCGCTCGACGTCGCAACAAAGACAACAAAACCCAAGGGAATAGCATGGCTTCTAAACGCGCGACGGCGGTGACGCCCGAAGCGATCGGCAACGTACGCTGCGCCAAGCCGCAGACCGGCGACGAGTATCTCGAATCGCTGCGCGACGGGCGCGAGGTGTACATCTACGGCGAGCGCGTCGCGGACGTGACGACGCATCCGGCGTTTCGCAACACCGCGCGCATGACGGCGCGCCTGTTCGACGCGCTGCACGACCCCGCGCGCGCGCGACAAGCTCTTGCTGCCGACCGACACCGACGGCAAGGGCAAGACGCACGCGTTCTTCAAGGCGCCGAAGACGGTCGAGGAATCGATCGCGGGCCGCGACGCCATCGCCGAATGGCAACGGATCACGTACGGCTGGATGGGCCGCTCGCCCGACTACAAGGCCGCGTTCCTCGGCACGCTCGGCGCCAACGCCGAGTTCTACGCGCCGTTCGAGGCGAACGCGAAGCGCTGGTACACGTTCTGCCAGGAGCGCGTGCCGTTCGTGAACCACGCGATCATTCATCCGCCGGTGGATCGCGACAAGCCGCCGGACCAGGTGGCCGACGTCTGCGTGCACGTGGAGAAGGAGACCGACGGCGGCATTTATCGTCTCGGGCGCGAAGGTGGTGGCGACGGGCTCCGTGCTGACGAACTACACGTTCATCGCGCACCACGGGTTGATCCCGCTGCAGGACAAGAAGTTCGCGCTCGTGTTCATGGTGCCGACGAACGCGCACGGGCGTGAAGTTCCTCTGCCGCACGTCGTACGAGATGACCGCGACCGTGATGTCGAGCCCGTTCGATCAGCCGCTTTCGTCGCGGCTCGACGAGAACGACGCGGTGTTCATCATGGACAAGGTGTTCGTGCCCGTGGGAGAACGTGTTCGTCTACGGTGACGTCGAGAAGGCCAACAACTTCTTCCCGCGCACCGGCTTCTTGCCGCGCTTCGTCGTCCACGGCTGCACGCGTCTCGCGGTCAAGCTCGACTTCATCGCGGGCCTGCTGCTCAAGGCCGTGGAGGCCGCGGGCACGAAGGACTATCGCGGCGTGCAGGCGAACGTCGGCGAAGTCATCGCCTGGCGCAACATGTTCTGGGCGCTGACGGAAGCGATGGTGCGCGACCCGCGGCCGTGGAAGGGCCAGTACCTGCTGCCGAACAACGACGCCGGCAGCGCGTATCAGGTGCTCGCGACGATCGCGTACACGAAGATCAAGTACCTGATCGAGCAGACGGCGGCGTCCGGACTGATCTACCTGAACTCGCACGCGACGCGATTTCAGCAATCCGGATATCCGGCCGTACATCGATCGCTACATGCGCGGCTCGAACGGCTACACCGCCGAGCAGCGCATCAAGCTCATGAAGCTGCTTGTGGGATTGCCTCGGCACGGAGTTCGGTGGACGCCACGAGCTGTACGAGATCAACTACAGCGGCAGCACGGAAGAGATCCGCCGTTACGCGCTGTTCGGCGCGATGGGCAACGGCAACGCGGCCAAGTTCAAGGGCTTCGCGGAGCAGTGCATGGCCGAGTACGACTTGGATGGCTGGACGGTGCCGGACCTGATCAATCCGGACGACTTGTCGCTGCATGGCCGTCGGAAGGGACGGTCGAGCGCGCGGAAGGCGGGCTCGAAGACGAGCTCTAGACCTAAGCGGAAGAAAGGTCGGTAGAAGATGCGGTGGTTGATACACGGCGTGCTGGCGGTCGGCTCGCTGCTTGGCGCCGCTGCGGCGTTCGCAGCGGACTTCTCGGGCACTTGGAGCATCAGCTCGAAGGTCGGCGACAACCCGGTGTCGATCCAATGCACGCTCGCGCAGCGCGACAACACGTTGACGGGGACGTGCAAGCCCGCGCAATTCGATCCGAGTGCCACGAGCGGAACGGTCAGCGGCACGAAAGCGACTTGGGGCTACGACGTCGTGTTCAACGGCAACAAGAACCACGTCGAGTACGAAGCGACGCTCGGCGCTGATGGGAAGTTATCGGGCACGCTCCATCTGGGCCCGATGCCGACGCCGTTCACGGCCGTGAGGTTGTAGCCTCCTCAGTCTCGCGCCGCTTATAGCCCTGCGCGTGGGACGGAGTTCGCAAGATCACGCGCGCTCGTTTGACTTGGCGGGCTCTTGCTTGGAGACTCCGGCGCCTCGATATGGAGATCGATTGCATGCTTTCTGCACGTTGTCGCTTAGCGGCCGCTAGTCTTTTCTCTTCGTTCGTCTTGGCTGCTTGCGGCGGTGGTGGCGGTGGCGGCGGATACGGCGGCGGCGGCCCCCCAATGATCACGCCGACGTCGTTCCCGGTCGGGGGCACCGTGACCGGGCTCGTCTCAACCGGGCTCGTGCTTCAGAACAACGACGGCGAAGAAGTCGCGATCAACCCGAGTAGCGGCGTGTTCACGTTCCCGACCGTGGTCCCGAACGGCGGCGTTTACTCCGTCTCGGTTAAGACACAGCCGTACATCGGCCCGCTTCAGGTCTGCTCGGTAACGAACGGCGACGGCAACGTCGCGGGCGCGTCGGTCACGAACGTCACCGTGACCTGCGTGACGAAGTTTTCCAAGTTTCTCTACGTCACGAATCCCACCTCGAACAACGTGAGTGGCTACACGATCAACGCGAGCACCGGCGAGCTCACGACCATCGCGGGCTCGCCGTTCGCGACGGAGCCGAATCCGCGCTACTTGACTAGTGAGCCCACCGGCAAGTTCGTCTATGTGACGACGCTGGGCTCCTCAACGAATCCGCCCGCGCTGTCCGGGTACTCGCTCAACGGGACGAACGGCGTGCTGACCGAGCTCGATAACTCACCGTACCCTCTCAGCGCTACGAATCCGCCGGGGCCGGGCGCGCTCGCGATAAACCTGCCGGCGCTGCATCCGTCCGGTCTTTTCGGTTACCTGTCGATTCCGATTCCAAACGCGACGCTTTACGGCGCGGCTATCAATACGTCGACGGGCGATCTCGCCGAGATAGCGGGATTCCCAATGTCGTTCGGCTTCGACGGTCAGACTCCGGCGATCGATTCGGCGGGGAAGTACTTGTTTCTACCGTCCGACACGTCGGCGGGCGCGTCGGGCAGCATTTCGGGCTACCAGATCAGCTCGCCGTCGGGAGTCTTGACGCCGAACGGCTCGCCGATCCCTACAGGCGGCAACAACCCGACTGCCACGCTGACGCCGGACGGCAAGTTCTTGATCGTGGTCAATCAGGCGTCGAGCACGCTGGCGGTCATGGCCGTGGACTCCGCCGGCACGCTGTCGATGGTCGGATCGCCGGTCGCGACCGGCGGGGCCGCGGGAACGCGCCCGAGCGGCATCGTCATGTACGAGCGCCGGTTGAGCATCATCTATCTCGGCCTCGCAGCGCCGCCCGGGCCTTCACCGCCGCCGCCGTCGATCGCCGCGTTCTCGCTCAACGCGACGACCGGCGCGCTTGCGCCGCTCGCCGGATCGCCGTACAGCTCCAACGGCGCGACGCTGTTCCCGTGGCTGCACCCGTCGGGCAAGTTCCTGTATCAGGTCAACGGCTCGACCGGAACGCTCCAGCGCTACTCGATCGACCAGACCACCGGTGTGCCGACGCTCGCCGCCGACGTCACGACGCCGGCCGCGATGCCCTTCGTTCTGATTGCCGACCCGTCGGGGCGTTACGTCTACGTGACGAGCAGCGTGGGTGCGAACGTGTCGTCGTACTCGGTCAACCAGACGACGGGAGCGCTGACGCTTGTGAGCACGCTGCCCGCGGGCGCCGGCGCGTTCTTGCCGCAGCCAGTCGGGTTGCAGTAGCGAGCGCGTTCGATTCGCCGGCGCGGAGCGCGCTATGCGCCCTGCGCGGCGGGCTCGGCGGACGTGGCGGGATCCGCGCCCACGACGTAGCGATACCTCGGCATCATCACGAGCAGGATTGCGGACGCCGTGAGTACGCCGGCCGCAGCGTAGAGCGCCGCGTGGTAGTTGCCGTACGCGTCGTGCAAGCGCGCGAACGCGTTGATGCCGATGCCGGAGCCGAGATAGAACACGCCGAAGATCACGCCGTAGATTCGTCCGTACGCGACGCTGCCGTAGTAGCGTTTGATCAGGAACGCGAGCACGTCGAACTCCGCGCCGAGCAGGAAGCCGACCAGTAGGGCGCTGATGTAGCCGAGCTCCGGATGCGTCGCGTACAGGAGGCACGCGACGGCGCCGCCGATCGACACCGTCATCATCACGCGCGGCGCGAACATGTGATCGATCACGAACCCGACCGCGACGCGCGCGAACAGCAGGCCGAGGCCGAACGTCGTCGCGAGCGTGGTCGTCTCGGCCGCGCTCCAGCCGGCATCGCGAAGCAGCGGCGACCTGTTGGCTGCTGAGGCTCGTCGCGGTGAGGCCGAGCAGGAAGAACACGACGTTGAGCAGCACGAACGTGCGGTCGCGCATCGCCTGATCGAACGGCATGCCGAACGACCGCTTCGCGGCTCGCTGCTTGCACCGCGGCGGCGTCCGCGGCGGACGGCTCGCGCAGGCAAAGCGCGACGATCGGCCAGCTCACGAACACGACGAGCACGGCGAGCGCGAGCAGCGCGTGCCGCCAGTCGTAGTGCGCGATCATCGGGCCGATCACGAGGATCGGCAGCAGCGTGCTGCCGAGGCCGATGCCGGCGTTCGCGCAACCGAGCGAGAGCCCGAGCTTGCGGTCGAACCACGGCGTGACGGCTTGCAGGTAGGCGATCGGCCAGAGCCCGACGCCGAGCACGGGCGTGAGCCCCCAGAGCACGTAGTAGACGAGCTGATTCGGCGGGCGTGAAATAGAGCACCGCGAGGCTCAGGCCGAACAACGGAATCGACGTGAGAATCACGCGGCGCGGGCCGAACCGGTCGACGAGGAAGCCCTGGAGCGGCGACATCAGAACGACCATGTACGCGACGATCGTGAATGCGAACGAAACGTCGGCGCGGCTCCAGCCGAACTCGTTCTCGATCGGCGGGATGTACAGGCCGCTCGTGAGCGTCGAGATCACGCTCGGTCCGAACGCGAGCCCGACCGTCGCTCCCAAGGTCGTGAGAATGCCGGAGCGCGTGGCCTCCGAAGTCTGTCCCGTCGCTGCCATGTTTAGCGCTCCCCCCGGATCGCCGTTGTTCTTCTCGTAGCTCCTGCCATCTTTTCTGTCGAATCCGCTCTGCTTGCAGGCGTCGCTGCGCGACCTAGGGCAACGCGAACACGAACAGCTGATTGCCCGATGCCCGGGTGCAGCTCCGGGCTCAAGCGGGCGAGACCGATACGCGAGGCCCGAGCCGCCTGTGCTGATCGCGATGTACTGCTTGCCGCCGACCGAGTAGGTCACGGGATAGCCGTTCACCGGCGGAGCCGAGGTTGATGTCCCAGAGCACCGCGCCGGTCTTCTGATCGAACGCGCGGAAGTGTCCGTTCACGTCGCCGCCGAACAGCAGGCCGCTGCCGGTCGACATCAGCGACAACATGCCCGCGCGCTGCTCGTACTTCCACTCGGTCTTGCCGGTCGCAACATTGATTGCTTGCAGCGTGCCGACGTTCTTCTCGCCCGGCGAGATCTCGATCTTCGAGCTGAAGCGGTAGAGGCTGTTCTCGTTCGGGTCGAGCGTGCGCTCGCCCGAGGTTTCCTGCATGCAGGTGTTCTGCAGCGGGTAGTACATCGTCCCCGTGAGCGGGCTGTACGTGCCGGACGGATAGTTCTTGCCGCCCGACGTGCTCGGGCAGATCAGCTTGGTCTGATTCGGCGCGGTGAACAACGACTCCGGGTTCACCGTTGCGGCGCCCGATTCGACGTTGATGTTCGAGATCACGTTCTGCGGCGTCGTCTCGCGCGCCCAGAGGAACTTGCCGGTGTCGGCGTCGAGCGTGTAGACGATGCCGGTCTTGCCCGGGATGCCCGTGATCACGCGCTTCGTCTCGCCTTGATGCAGGCTCGGGTTGATCCACTTCACCGACTTCGGATCGGGCGTGAGCGAGGTGTCGACGATCAGCCGCTCGAACGGATGATCGAGGTCCCAGCTGTCGACGACGTGCTGGAAGAACCAAATCATCTTGCCCGTGCTCACGTCGAGCGCGAGCGTCGAGTTGTGGTAGAGGTACTGATTGTTGTTGCCCGCGAGCATGAACTTCGGCGCGGGTGCGGTGACCGACGTGCCGACGTAGATCCGTTTCGTCGTCGGGTCGTAGCTCGGCACCATCCACATGCCGACGTGCCAGCGCTGCTCGTAGGGGATGTTGCCCCAGGTCTCGTCGCCGGGCTCGCCGGGCTTCGGGATCGTGCGGTGCCGCCAGATCTCCTTGCCGGTCTTCGCGTCGAACGCCGTGACCACGCAGGCCTCGGGGCCGCCCTCCGGCTCGCAGCTGCGGCCCGATATCACCTTGCCGTCCGCAACGATCGGGCCCGAGCTGTTCTTCGCGCCGTGCTTGTAGTCGAGGATGTGCGTTTCCCAGGCGAGCTTGCCGGTCTTCGCATCGACCGCGTACGCATAGCCGTCGGCGCCGTTGTCGAGGATCAAGTTGTCGTAGATCGCGAGATTGCGGTTCGTGCCCGCCGCCGGAAAGTATTGGCCGACGTCCTCGGGCACGCTGCGCCGGTACTCCCAAATGAAATCGCCGGTGACGGCGTCGAACGCCTGCGTGATGTCGTTCGGGTTCGGGAAGTACAGGATGCCGTCGTGCACGAGTGCCGTGCCTTCCTGGTCGCCGGCTGCGAGCGGCCGCGTCCAGACGAGCTTGAGCTGCTTGACGTTGCTCGGCGTGATGTCCTTCGAGCGGGCTGTAGCCCCAGTTGTTCAGCGTGCGGCGCCACATCAGCCAATCGGCCGGATCGGGATTCGCGAGCATCGCGTCGGTGACGGGCTTGATCTGGTCGATCTTGCCGTCGGCTTGCGTCAGAGCGGGCAGAGAAAGGAGAGTGGTAGCGACAGAAATATGCAGAGCGCAGACACGAGCGGCGCGAAGCATCGCGAGACCCCCAGTCGTTATGGTTTGCCGCATCTTAGCTCAAGCCGAGCCGGTTGCATGCTCGCGTGCTCCGGGTTTAGCGTTCGCTCCTAGTGCGCTTTGTTCGGGGGGAAGTAATGACCGCATTCGCTCGTGTCGCGCCAGCCGCGATGCTGCTCGCTGCCACCACGCTCGCCACGTGCATGCCGAAACCTGCGCTCGCCGCCGTCAGCCTGCCCGCCACCAAAGCGGAGATGACGGCGCTCGGCCGCACGCATCGGACGGCCTGGGATCTCTACAAAGACTTCCAGAGCCAAGCAAATGGCGGTCAGCGGCTGAAGGGCGAGCAGTTGCCCGATTGGTCGGGGACCTACACGCGCGATCCGCCCGGCCTCTACTTCGACATCGATCAGGGCAGGAACCCGGCGCCGCCCGCGAAGCTCACGCCCGAGTACGACAAGCGCTTCCACGACAAGCTCGATCGGGTCAAGAACAAGATCGAGTTCGATCCGCTCAGCAACTGTGCGCCGCCGGGCCATCCGCGCTGGCTCACCGAGCCGTTTCTGCGCGAGTTCGTCGCCGACGCCCGGCACGACGTATCTGATCAACGAGATGGTCAACGACATTCGCCGCATCTACACCGACGGTCGCGGCCACGTGCCGGAGGCGGATCGCTATCCGCTCTACGACGGCGACTCGATCGGTTTTTGGGACGGCAAGCGGCTCGTGATCCACACGAATCAGCTGCGTGACGGCCAGTATCAGCGCTCGCAGCCCGACTACAGCGATCAGGTCGAGACGGTCGAGATCTGGGAGAAGATCGACGAGCAAGCACATGGTCGCGCACGTCTGGGTCTACGACCCGCCGTCGCTCGTCGAGCCGTGGTACGTGAAGCAGACGTACACGAAGCTCGACGACCCGACACGTGAGCTGCAGGATTCGCTACTGGGACTGCCGCGAGAATCAGAACAACGACGTGATCCAGACCGACACCGGCTCGTCGCAGTTCCGCGATTTCACGTTCGACAAGGCCACGCCGTCGCCGCCGACTCCGGCGACGAGCCGCTGAAACCGAT
The DNA here is from genome assembly GCA_963841645.1 of uncultured Gammaproteobacteria bacterium. Classification (GTDB taxonomy): domain Bacteria; phylum Pseudomonadota; class Gammaproteobacteria; order Steroidobacterales; family Rariloculaceae; genus FEN-1219. The sequence continues at coordinate 201,996 of CAWJDS010000003.1, forward strand.
GGGCGGACGCAGCCGAAGCTGGATCACTCGGGCGTCGCTGCGAACCGTGCAGCGTCTCGGCCGTGGCCGCGCTCGCGGCGCTCGCCGCCTGCACGCCGAGCTCGCCCGGCGCAGGCAACACGCCGGCCCGCTCGACCGCTGCCGGAGCGAGTCAGGGCGCTGCTCTCGTTCCGGCAGATCGGGACGCGAAGGTCGCGCTGGGCCTCACGTACAAGAGCGGCGTCGAGCTCTACGCGGCGCTGAAGACGAAGGCGGGCGGCGGCGCGCCGCTGTCGCTCGACGACATGCCGGACTGGAGCGGCTTTTGGCAGCGTGTCGGCCCGCCGCTGTTCGACCCCGCGCAGAAGCGTGACGAGCTCACGACCGCGAAGCTGAAGCCCGACGCGCTCGCGGACTTGCAGCATAGGCGCGAGCTGTCGGCGCAAGGGATCGAATACGACCCGCTCAGCAATTGCAGCCCGCCCGGGTTTCCGCGTTGGCTCGCGATCCCGTTCCTGCGCGAGTTCATCGTGACGCCCGGGCAGACGTATCTCTTCTCCGAGACGATGAACAACGTGCGCCGCGTCTACACCGACGGGCGCGCGCATCCGCCAGCGGCCGACGCGTACCCGACTCCCTACGGCGACTCGATCGGCTTCTGGACGGGCTCGACGCTCGTGATCCACACCAACCAGGTCCAGGCCGGCATCTTCCACCGCAACGACCCGAAGTATTCCGAGCAGCTCGACGCGGTCGAGGTCTGGAACAAGGTGGATCCCGACGACGTCGTGGTCGACGTCTGGGTCTACGACCCAGAGACGCTCGTCGAGCCTTGGTACGTTCGCCAGACGTACAAGCACGTGTCGAATCCCGACGGCTCGCTGCGTGTCGGCTACTGGTACTGCGGCGAGAATCCGAACAACACGGTGATTCAAACCGACAAGGGCACGTCGCAGTTCAGCGACTTCACGTTCACGAAGCCGGACGACAAGAAATAGGTCGGTCGCCGGATCGAAGAAGGGAACCTCGCGCCTCGTCGGCGATTCTCAAGTCGGAATGGATATGTATTAATGCGTGCGTTGCCGCGCATGTGCGGTAGTTGGAGTACCGTTCATCGCGCCGCGCATAGAATGCCGGACCATGGATGGGGGCTCGAGCCGGATGCGATCGTTGCTGTCGATAGGGATTGTCTTGGCCGCCATGGCGTGTTGCGCCGGTTGCGCGCCGCCGAGCGCCGTTCGCGAGGACGTCCCCGATCACTTCGAGCGCCTGAACCGCGGCGTCTACAAGTTCAACCGCGCGCTCGATAAGACGGTCGTGAGGCCGGTCGCGCGCGGCTACGCTCGATTCGTGCCCGCGCCCGTGGACCGCCACATGCGCAACTTCTTCACGAACCTCGGCGCGCCGATCGACATCCTGAACAACTTCCTGCAGGCGAAGTTCAAGCCGGGGTTCTCCGACTTCGGGCGTTTCCTTCTCAACACCGTCGCCGGCGCGGGCTTTTTCGATCCGGCCGGCAAGCTCGGGCTCGAGCGACACGAGGAAGATTTCGGCCAGACGCTCGCCGTCTGGGGCGTGCCGTCGGGCGGACCGCTGATGCTGCCGATCCTCGGCATGGGCACGGTGCGCGACTGGGCGGGTTGGACGGTCGACTTTCAAATTGACCCGCTCTGGCAGAACGACTCGGGCGCCGCGTGGGGACTGCTCCTTTGGCGCTATACGTCCGATCGAGCGGCGCTGTTGTCGAGCGAAGCCGCGCTCGAGGGATCGTTCGACGAGTACGCACTGATTCGCAGGGCGTATCTGCAGCGCCGTCGCTATCAGGTCTTCGACGGATCGCCGCCGGAAGAGCCGTCGCTCGATCCCTCGCTCGAGCCGGAGCCCGACCCGGAGCCCGAGCCCGCGCAGTGAAGCCGCGGACCGAGCCCTTCGGATGTTCGCGATCCGATTTGTTATTCTTGCCCGCACCAATCAGGGGCTCACGGAGAGTTTGGCGTCCTAGTGCGCCACGCGACGACGCGTGACTAACGATTCTCCGCACGGCTCTTCAGAGGCTCCGAGCGCCGCCGACGTCGTCGTCGACGTGCGCGGTGTCGAATATCAGATCGCCTCGCGCGTAATTCTCAGCGGCTTCGATCTCGCGGTGCGCCGCGGCCGAGTCACCGGGATCATGGGGCCCAGCGGCACCGGCAAGACGACGCTGCTGAAGCTGATCACCGCCGAGGCCGCGCCGACTCGCGGGCGGATCGTGGTGTGCGGTCAAGACCTCGCGACGCTCGACCGCGCGCAAGTGTTCGCGCTGCGCAAGCGAATGGGAATGCTGTTTCAAAATGGCGCGTTGCTCACGGACATGGACGTGTTCGAGAACGTCGCGTTCCCGCTGCGTGAGCACACCGACTTGACCGAGCCGCTGATCCGCGCGCTCGTGATCGTGAAGTTGAACGCCGTGGGCTTGCGCGGGGCCGCCGAGCTCATGCCGGCCGAGCTTTCCGGCGGCATGGCCAGGCGGGTCGCGCTCGCGCGCGCGATCGTGATGGACCCGGAGATCCTGATCTACGACGAGCCGTTCGTGGGTCTCGATCCGATCTCGCGCGGCGTGATTCTGCGGCTCATCCGCGAGATGAACGAAGGGCTCGGCATCACGAGCATCGTGGTTTCGCACGACGTTCACGACCTTGCCGAGATCGCGGACGACAGCTACTTGCTGTCGGGCGGCACGAGTCGTCGCGCACGGCACGCCGGAGGAGCTGCTCGCGAGCGATTCGGCCGACGTGCGCCAATTCATGCGCGGCGACGCCGATGGCCCCGTCCCATTCCACTATCCGGCGCCGGACCTGCGAACGCAGCTGCTGTCGGTGGACGAGCCGTGAGCGCGCGGCCGCGGGACTCGTTGCCGATATCCGCCATCCGCGTGACCGGCCAGGTCGCGCTGTTCCTGCTGCAGTTGCTCGTCCAATGCGGCGCGGCGCTCGGGCGGCCGCGCCTCATCGTGCTCCAGATCTACAACGCGGGGGCGCGCTCGCTGATCATCGTGATGCTCTCGGGCTTGTTCGTCGGCATGGTGCTCGGGCTGCAGGGCTTCGATCTGCTGCAACGATTCGGCTCCGAGGACGCGCTCGGAATCGCGGCGGCGCTCTCCTTGATCAAGGAGCTCGGGCCCGTCATCACGGCACTGCTGTTCGCCGGCCGGGCGGGAACCTCGCTCACGTCCGAGATCGGGCTCATGCGCGCGACCGATCAGATCACCGCGATGCAGGTCATGGCCGTGGATCCGATGCGCTACGTCGTCGCGCCGCGGTTTCTCGGCGGCGTGGTCGCGATGCCGCTGCTCGCCTGCGTGTTCAACGTCGTGGGCCTGCTCGGAGCCCATCTCGTCGGCGTGCAGCTCATGGGCGTCGATCGCGGCGCGTTCTGGTCGCAGATGCAGGGATCGGTCGTGCTCAACGACGTGATGGAAGGCGTGGTCAAGAGCTGCGTCTTCGGTCTCGCGTGCAGCCTGATCGCGGTCCATTCGGGCTATACGGCCGCGCCGACGGCCGAGGGCGTCGGCCTCGCCACGACGCGCACCGTCGTTGCGTCGTCGGTGCTCATACTGCTGCTCGATTACATGTTGACGGCGGCTTTCCTTTAGGCGAAGGATTCGACCATGCGCGCTACACGTACCCTCGAGATCGGCACCGGCCTGTTCGTGCTGCTCGGCTTTGCCGCTTTGTTCTTTCTCCTCACTCAGCTGCCGGCGAACGGTATCAGGCTCGCGGGCGCGACCGCGGGCTATCACCTCACGGCCGAGTTCGACAACGTCGGGGACTTGAAGAGCGGGTCTCCCGTGACGATGGCGGGCGTGCGCGTCGGCGAGGTCGAGGCCATTCGTTTCGACTCGCGAAGCTACAAGGCGGTCGTGTCGCTGCGCATCGACTCGCAGTTCGACCGGATTCCGGATGACAGCGACGCGAGCATTCAGACGCAAGGACTGCTGGGCGGAAAATACATCGGCATCGGCCCTGGCGGCTCGGATGCGTATTTGAAGGATGGCGGACGCATCGAGCTCACACAGTCGGCGATCGTGCTCGAGAATCTCATCAACAAGCTGTTCGCGAGCTTCGTGAGCAAGGACTCGTCCGGCGGGCAGCCAGTTGGAGCAGGAAGCGAGAAGGACCGATGAGAGCACTGGCGACGATCTGGATCTTGTTGGCGAGCGGTCTGGTCGTGGCCGTGGAGACTGGCGCATACGGCCAAGCGGAGGCCGGGCCAAGCGAGGTCGTGGAGACCGCGGCGCGGTCCATGCTCCAGGGCCTCGAAGCGAATCGCGCCGCCTATCGGAAGGACCCGTCGAAGGTCGGCGAGCTGGTCGAGAAATACCTGCTGCCGCACTTCGATATCCAATATTCGGCCCGCCTCGTGCTCGGCAAGCACTGGGCGGACGCGACGCCGGAGCAGCGTGAGCGCTTCGCCAACGCGTTCTATCACACGCTCGTCGACAATTACGGCAGCGCGCTCGCCGAGTTCACGAGTGACCGTCTCAAAGTGTTCCCGACCAAGGTCGAGCCGAACGCGGACCGCGCGACGGTGCGCACCGAGGTCGTGCGCGACAACGGGGACAAGGTGCCCGTGAGCTACAGCCTGCGCAAGAACCCTGACGGTTGGAAAGCGTGGGACGTCGTGATCGAGGGGATCAGCTACGTGAAGAGCTTCCGCGAGGACTTCGGCGCGGCGATCGATCAGCAGGGGCTCGACGCGGTGATCGAGCGGATCGAGAAGGGCAACATCCCGGTCGCCCCCAAGGGCGAGAAACGATGAGGCCTGTGCGCGCGGCGCCGGCCGAGGTCGTGAGCGTCGGCGCCGACCGTCTCGCGGTACGCGGCGCGCTCACGTTCGCCACGGCGCGGCTCGCGAGCGCGGCGGGCTTGCGGGCCATGAGCGCGGCCGCGGCTCGACGGCTCGAGGTCGACTTCGCGGCGGTGACCGCCGCCGACAGTGCCGGTCTCGCGGTCTGCCTGGTGTGGCTCGCGAGCGCGCAGCGGGACGGCCGCGAGCTGCGTTTCACCAACCTTCCCGCACACATCCGCTCGCTCGCGCGGATCAGCGAGGTCGACTCGCTCCTCATCGAGCGCGAGAACTAATTACCGCGGGCTCAGTCCTGCGGCGTCCCGAAGTCCGCGACTGGCGGATGGAAGCCGCGCGTCGCGAGCCAATCGCGTAAGCCCGGCCCCGTGCCCTGCGGCCACGGCTTGATCCGCTCGATCGCAATCTCCTTGTAGTCGTCGAGCTCGTCGGCCGCGAGCGTGATCGCACCGTCGCCGACGACCACGTGATAGACGAAGATGATCTGGTTCAGCCGTTCGAAGGGATAGATGCCGACGAACGCGCCGAGCGTCGCGTCGAGCCCGAGCTCCTCCTTCACCTCGCGCAACGCGCATTCCGCCGGCGTCTCGCCGGTTTCCAAGAATCCGGCGACGAGTCCGAACCAGTGCGGCGGCCTGCCGATGCTATGCACGAGCACGATCGACCCCGCACGCTCGACGATCGCGCCGACGACCGGTACCGGGTTGCGCCAATGCACGAAGCCGCAGGCGGGGCAAGCGAGCCTTTCGAGCCCGCCGTGCTGCCCGGGCGTAAGCTCGGTGCGGCAGCGCGGGCAGTAGCGGAAATCGAGTTGCGACATGGCGCGCTAGTATAGTCGGCGCTTGCGCGGGTTCGGCCGGCGACGGGGCGGGGGAATATGACGGCGATGGCATTCATGCGCGGCGCGCTAGCCTTGCTCGCGGTTGCCGTGCTGACGCGAGCTTTCGCCGCAGCTCCGTCCGGCGAGGCGATCTTCGCCGCGCGCTGTGCGAGCTGCCACGACGCGCCGCCGAGCGCCGACAACCGCGCGCCGCCGAAGACCGTGCTCAAGCAGATGTCGGCCGCTCGGATCGTTCGCACGATGGACTTCGGCGCGATGATGAGCCTCACCTACATGCTCGACCGCGCGGAGCGCGAGGCGGTGGCTGCCTACGTCGGTGTGCCGGGGGAGGATCGGGCGCCACCGCCTTCGGCGTACTGCACGGAGCGCACCGTCACGCTCGCTAAGAGCGACGCGAGCGATTGGAACGGTTGGAGCCCTGCGCCGACGAACACGCGCTACCAGGCGCAGCCCGGTCTGTCCGCCGCTCAGCTCGGCCGGCTGCGGTTGAAGTGGGCGTTCGGCTTCGCGGGCGACGTGAACGCGTTCGCGCCGCCAGCCGTGCTCGGCGCGAATCTCTTCGTCGGCAGCGCGGGCGGTTCGATCTACGCGCTCGACGCGCGCAGCGGCTGCATCCGCTGGCATTACCAGGCCGACGGTCCCGTGCGCACCGCGATGCTGATCGCGCCGGTGGATGACCGAGGCGCGCGACGCGCGGTCGTGTTCGGCGATCAGGCCGGGCGCCTTTACGCGCTCGCAGCCGAGACCGGAGCTCTACTCTGGCGCACGCGCCCCGACGAGCACGAGGCCACGAAGCTCACGGGCGCTCCGCTCGCCCGCGCCGGCATCGTCTACGTGCCGGTCGCGTCCTGGGAGGAGAGTCGGCCGCTGAATCCGTCATACGGTTGCTGCACGTTTCGCGGCAGCGTCGTCGCATACCGGGTCGGGGACGGCGCGAAGGTTTGGCAGTCGTTCCTCGTCGCCGAGACGCCGAAGGCCGGGCCGCCCGATGCGCAAGGCCTGCGACAGTGGGGCCCATCGGGCGCCGGCACGTGGTCGGCGCCGACGCTCGACGCCGCGCGCGGGCTCTTGTACGTCACGACAGGCAACAACTACACGGGTCAGACCGCGATGAGCGACGCGGTGGTCGCGCTCAAGATTGCCGACGGCGCCGTCGCGTGGTCGAAGCAGCTGACGCCGGGCGACGAGTTCAATCTGTCATGCAATCGCGGCGGCGGCAGCGGTTGTCCCGGGATGGATTACGACATCGGCGCATCGGCCGTGCTCGAGCTTCTGCCCGACGGCGTCGAGCGGTTGCTCGTCGGTCAGAAGTCCGGCGTCGTCTACGGGCTCGACCCCGCTCGCCGCGGCGAGCTCGTCTGGCAGGCACGCGTCGGCAAGGGCGGCATCAACGGCGGGATCGTCTGGGGGCTCGCGAGCGATGGCCGCAACGTCTACGCGGCGGTCTCGGATCTCGCTCGCCGAGCGCGCGCCGACGCGACGGCGTTCGATTGGCGGCCCACCGGGGTCGACCCCTCGAGCGGCGGCGGTCTGACCGCGCTCGACATCCGCAGCGGCGCGAAGAACTGGTTCGCGCCTCCGGCGCCGTGCCCCCCGACGCAGGCCGTCTGCAGCCCCGCACAGCCCGCGGCCGTCACCGCGATTCCGGGCGCGGTTCTTTCGGGCGCGGTCGACGGTCATCTACGCGCATTCGCAGCCGCGGACGGAAAGCTGCTTTGGGACTTCGACACCGCGCGCGAGTTCACGACCGTGAACGGCGTGCCGGGCCACGGCGGGTCGCTCGATGGCGCCGGACCCGTCGTTGCGCACGGGATGCTCTACGTGACGTCGGGGTACTCGCGCAATGGCGGCATGGCGGGCAACGTGTTGCTCGCGTTCGGCGAGCAGGAGTAACGTCAAGGGCCCGCAAGGTGACATCGATGGCGAGGCTCGGTGTTTTTTCCGTTGCGTTCCTCTGTGTATGCCTGGCCGGGCATGCCGAAGATTCGCGCGACCTCTCCCCTCCAACTTTTTGGCCTCAGCCGCTGTCGGCGCCGGCGCTGCCGCTCGGGCTGCGCGACCCCGCGTCCGACGCCGCGGGTGCAGGCGGTGCAAACGCCGACCAGAGCGATCCGCGCGAGAACGTGCAGCAGTCCGAGAGCCGCGAGGAGCTCGCCGCGGCCGTCGCGGCGCAGCTCGACGCGATCGAGGCCGAGCAGGCCCAGAGCGGCGACCGGTCTCCCGAGCTGATCGCCCAGCTTGCGTCGCTCGCGTCGACGTACGAGAAGCTCGGCGATTACGCGTCGGCCGATGCCGCGCTCCAGCACGCGATCGAGATCGCTCGGATCGACTTCGGGCTCCATTCGCTCGATCAGGCCGACGTCGTCGAGTCGCTCGTCGCGACTCGGCAGACGAGCGGAAACTATGGCGGCGCCGCCGAGAAGCGGCGCTATCTGCGCGAGCTCGTCGGCCGTAACCGGGACGATCCGCGCGTCGTCGGGATCTTGGCCGAGATGGCGGGACAGGAGATGGACAACGCGCGCCGGCTCGTCGGTGTGCCGGCGCCGGGCGTAGTCGCCATCACGTCCGGGGGCGCCGATGCGGTGTCGATGACGCCGCTGACGCCATCGCTCGCCGCTCTGCATGCCGCGCAATCCGACTACATCGCTGCGATCCAGGCGGCGGTCAGGACGCATACGGGGAACGCCGCCGACGTGTTCGCGCTCCAGGACGCGCTGTCGGACACCGTGTACTTCGCGCTCGCGCATCCGGAGATCCTCGGCCCGGGGCACAGGCGGAGCGCATGGAGCTCGAACGGCCGGGCTGCGCCGTGGTACCCGACGCTCGGTTTCACGGGCGCGCAAATTTTGCGGCACAAAGTGTACGACAGCATGAGCTTTCGGCGCTCACCCCTGGACGTCGCGAAGGATCTTATCGCGCTAGCCGATTGGTACTTGGTGTTCGGCTTCCAAGGCGCAAGCGGCATGTCCTACGGATCGGCGTGGGACACCTATCGCATGGCGCGCGACTTGCTCGTGAAGAGCAACGTCGCCCGCGAGAAAATCGACGAGCTCCTGTCGCCGGAGGTTCCCCCGCCCGTTCCGGTGCTGCCGGAAAGCGTCGTCGGCACCGTCCACGATCGCGTTCTGCGCGGCTACGTCGACGCTTCGGTGGAGTTCACGCGGTTCGGCGACGTCAAGCGCGTGGAAATCCTCGGACGTTCGCCCGCTGTGACGAAAAACATCGAGGAAGAGCTGCGGCACTACGTCGTCGGGCAGACGTATCGTCCGCGCTTCGTGAACGGCGAGCTTCCACGCTCGGACCGCTTCGCGGCGCGGTTCTATTTCGACTGACGACTGCTCAAGGCTGGCGCGGACCTAAGAGGTCGTGGTAGTCCTTGTTGTTCTCGGCGCAGACGTATTCGCCGATTTCCCACTCGGGGTGGAGGGCGAGGTTGCCGGCGTACTTCACGGGCTGCGCGAACACGTTCGGATCCTCGGCCGTCGCCTCGTAGGCAATCCCGCCGTACGACGTGCGCCGGTAGCGTTCGACGACGTGCAGGCTTTCAGTGTGCTTGAAGCCGGCGAGCACGGTCTTGTCGTTGAAGCCGACAACGTCGACGACGAGCGTGTCGCCGTCCCAGTGAGCGACCGAGTTGCCCAGCCAGGTCGCGTCGATGTCCTCCGGGTGTGCGGGACGGATCGGAATGATCCGGAAGATGTTGAACGCCTCGTAGAGAATCACGACGAGGTCGGGCTTCGCGACGATCTGGAGCGGATACGGCGCAAGGGTCACGCCGGGGACGCCGGACGGCAAACACTGCGCGCCTTGGCCGAGATCCTCGGGACGCACCGGCACTCGATAGCTCTCGGCGCCCGGCTTCGCGACCGGCCGCGCCCGCGAGCTTGATGTCACGGCCGCCGAGATAGACGCCCGATAGGTCGGGGTGACCATCGGCGAGCTTCGGCACGGGCTGCTCGGCCCCCGCGGACGCATTGCCGGCTTTCGCGACCGTGCCTTTCACCGTGACGGTCGTCGACGCGCTCTTCGTGCCGCCCGAACCCGTGACCGTGAGCGTGTAGGTGGTCGTCGCGGCCGGCGCCAGCGAGCGGTTGCCGCGTGTCGCGACGGGTCCGATCGCGGGCGCGATCGACAGCGAGAACGCGTTCAGCGCCTCCCAGCGCAGGGTTACGGACTCGCCGGGATTGATCGTCGCGGGCGCCGCCTCGAAGCGCACGATCTCGGCCGGCGGCCCGGCCGGAGCCTTGCCCGGGAAGCCGGCCGGCGGCGGCGCCTGAGCTAACAGAGACGTTCGAGATAAATAATGCAAAGACAATGAGTTGTGCGTGATATCTGAAGGACATTCGAATACGCCGCCGTGCCCTCAGACGCGCGACCAAACGCGCAATTGCGTGCCGTCCTTGAGCTCGACGATTGCGCCGCGCATGGTTTTCGCGCCCGAGCGCGCGGGCGCGCCGGTGCAGACGATCGTGTCGCCGACGTTCACCGTCTCCTTCGACCAGCCATAGCGCCGCAGCAGCACGGGCGGGTCGAGCTCCATCGACCAGTCGACGCTCGCGCCGTTCTCGTCGGCCGCGAAGTAAACGAACACGTGCGGGCTCGTCCACTCGATCTTCGTGACGACGCCTTTGACCGTCGTGAGATTGTCCGTGTCGTAGAGCGCGACCGAGTGGTGCGCGAGCGCGGGTGGCGTGGGCGTCGCCAAGACACAGGCGGCGAGAAGGTAGGCTGCGAGCGCTCGGAACCGGCGGACCATCGGCGTTTCCTCCGGCCGCGAATTATACATGCGGGGCGTTTTGCCTCCCGGCCGCGGCTGCGAGAGGATGCCACCGTCTCGTTCATTCTCCGGTGCCCTCGATGCTCGACCTCGACGCCTACTTTCGCCGCGTCGGCTACGCCGGCGACCGCACGCCAACGCTCGAGACGCTCGCCGCGCTGCACGCGCTGCACCCGACCGCGATCCCGTTCGAGAACCTCGACACGCTGCGCGGCGCCCCGATCCGGCTCGACATCGATTCGCTTCAGCGCAAGCTCGTGCTCCAGCGCCGCGGCGGCTACTGCTTCGAGCAGAACTTGCTGTTCACGCACGTGCTGACCGCGCTCGGGTTTCGCGTGGTCGGGCTGTCCGCCCGCGTGCTCTGGGAGCGCGCCGACGACGCGCCGCGGCCTCGGACGCACATGGCGTTGCTCGTGCCCGTGGACGGCGACTCTTATGTCTGCGACGTGGGCTTCGGCGGCCTCACGATGACGGGCCCGTTACGCCTCGCGCACGGACGCCGGGCAGCGTACGCCGCACGAGATGTTCCGGATGGCGCGCGCCGGCGCCGAGTACGTGCCGCAAGCTTGCGTGCGCGGCGACTGGCGCTCGCTCTACAGCTTCGATCTTCAGCAGCAGCTTCAGACCGACATCGAGGTGCTGAACTTCTTCGTCGCCGAGCATCCCGACTCGCCGTTCAAGAGCCGGCTGATGGCCGCACGGCGCGACGGGAGCCGCACGCTGAAGCTCCGCGACGCGGAGCTCACGATCCAGCATCGCGATGGTTCACGCGAGCAGCGCACGCTGCGTAGCGTGCGCGAGCTGCGCGGCGTGCTCGGCGAGCTGTTCCAGATCGACGCGCCGACGGACGCGGCGCTCGATGCGGCGCTCGCGAGGCTGGTTGTCTAAAGCGGGGCTTCGTCTAGGCGGGGCGCCGCAGCCTGTGCGAGAAGTAGCGAGTCTGCCCGGCCTCGAAGCGCCGATACGCGCGATAGCCGACGACGCCGCCCCAGTCTTTGTATTGCTCCCGGAGCGTGCGGTCCTGAAGCGCGTCGAAGATCGCCTCGCGCCGCGGGCTGTCGCGCTTGAGCGCCCGCAAAACATTCGTCGTGATCTCGCGGCGCTCGAGCAAGTCGAACCCCGCAGCGAGCAGGTCCTCGCTGCAGTCGTCGTCGGCCCAGCAGCCGTCCGTGTACAAGAAATGCCCGCCCGGGCGCAGGACGCGAAACGCCTCCGCGAAGAAGCGCGTGCGGTCGTCGTAGAGGTGCGACGACTCGATGTTCAGCACGACGTCGAACGAGGCGTCCGCGAAGTCGAGCCGCTCCGCGTTGCCGACGCGAAACTCGAGGCCGCGCCCGACGCGATCGCGAGCGAGGCGCACGTTCTCGCTGCTCATGTCGACACCGACGAGGCGGTTCGGCTGATAGGTGCGCGAGACGAACGACGCGCCGCCGCCGCGCCCGCAGCTGACCTCGAGCACTTCGGTCGACGCGAGCGGTGTGCCTCGCAGCGTGTGCTCGTAGAGCCGTAGGCAATAGAACTCGGGCTCTTCGCGCGACAGCACGCTGTCCTCGGGCTCGCTGCTGAAGCCGTAGTTCAAGACCGTGAACCCTGGGACCGTCTGCGCGGCGCGGTCGTAATACGCGCCATGAGCTGCGCTCTTGGTAGTCGGCTGCACAGATCCTCCCCCGAGAAGGTCTGACGTCATTGTTCTTCTTGTCCGGGCGAGTGTGCGCGGCGCGCCCAGTATCTCGAACTTTCTAGTCGCTGGCCCGAGCCCTGTCAAGCGCGACGGCACGAGGCGGCGCGGGGCCCGGACGACTCCCGCGCGCGCGTCGCTATACTTAGCGGGTGAACGGACGGCGAAGCCGGTCGCAACGAGAACGACGAGCAGGGCGAGGGGGAGCAGCATGAGCGGGCAACGACGGGGCAACCCGAGCGAATCTTGTGACGGGGGGCGGAGCTCACCCGGCGCGCAGCTCGTGCGCGCGTGCCACGCGCTCGGCCTGCTCGCGTTGCTTGCGCCGGGGGCGGTTCTCGCGCAGCGGGGCCAGATCGACGCGTTCGCTCCTGCGCAGCTCGTGGCGCCGCCGCGTGACGCTTGGCGAACCAATGGCGGCAACCTCTACAACCAGCGGTACTCCGCGACCCGCGCGCTCGATCCGAGCAACGTCGGCGGGCTGAAAGGCGTCTGGCGCACGCACCTGCGCGGCTCCGGGCTCGCGCCGCAGTATTCGGGCGAGGCTCAACCGCTCGTGCACGACGGCCGAATCTTCGTGATCACCGGTGCCGACGACGTGTTCGCGCTCAGCGTCGACACGGGCGAGATCCTCTGGCAGCACGCGGCCGAGCTCGATCCCAAGATCGCGAGCATCTGCTGCGGCTGGACGAGCCGCGGTGTCGGTCTCGGCGCCGGCAAGGTGTTCGTGGGCCAGCTCGACGGCAAGTTGCTCGCGCTCGACGAGAAGACCGGCAAGCCGATTTGGTCAGTTCAGGCGGAGCGCTGGGAGCAGGGTTTTTCGCTCACGAACGCGCCGCTGTACTACGACGGGCTCGTGATCACGGGCTTCTCGGGCGCCGAGATCGGCGTGCGTGGCCGCGTCAAGGCGTTCGACGCGAAGAACGGAAAGCTGGTCTGGACCTTCTACACGGTCCCCGGCCCCGGCGAGCGCGGCCATGAGACCTGGCCGAAGGACAGCGAGGTCTGGAAGCATGGCGGCGCGACGGTGTGGCAGACGCCGGCCGTCGATCCCGAGCTCGGGCTTCTCTACTTCTCTACGGGCAACCCGGGCCCCGACTTCAATGGCGCGGTGCGCGCCGGCGACAACTTGTACTCCGATTCGATCGTCGCGCTCGAAGTGAAGACGGGCAAATACCGCTGGCACTTCCAGCAAGTGCATCACGACCTCTGGGACTACGACGCGCCGAACCCGGTCGTGCTGTTCGATGTCCAGATCGGCGGCGTCAGCCGCAAGGCGCTCGCTGAAGTCGGCAAGACAGGCTGGGCCTACATTCTCGACCGCACGACGGGCGAGCCGCTGATCGGGATCGACGAGAAGCCCGTGCCGCAGGAGCCGCGCCAGGCGACGGCGGCCACGCAGCCCTATCCGCGCGGCGACGCGATCGTGCCGCAGCACGTCGACATCCCGCCCGAAGGCTACAAGCTCGTGAACGAGGGCCGGATCTTCACGCCATTCGTCGGCGCGGACGGCATGATCGTGAACCCGAGCCTCTATGGCGGCGCGAACTGGCCGCCGAGCTCCTACGATCCCGAGCGGCGTCTGCTGTTCGTTTGCGCGTCGTCGGTCGTCGGCAACTTCGTCGGCGGCGACCGCGACTTCGAGATTCCGCGCGACGGCGCGCATTACGAGGGCGGCGTCGTCGGCTTTGCGGCGCTGCCGCGCTCGGGCATCTTCGCGGCGCTCGACGTGACGACGAATCGCCTCGCGTGGCAATACCGCTGGACCGATCAGTGCTATAGCGGCTCGGTGGTGACAGCGGGCGGGCTCGTGTTCGTCGGCCGTAACGACGGCCGGCTCACCGCGCTCGAGTCGGCGACCGGCGCGCAGCGCTGGGAGTTTCAGACGGGTGCCGGCATGAACTCGCCCGTGACGGTGTTCGAGCGCGGCGGCAAGCCGTACGTCGTCGCGTACTCGGCCGGCAATCTGCTCGTCGGCACCGCGCACGGCGACAGCGTTTGGTTGTTCGGCCTCGAAGGCACGCTGCCGCCGACGACGCCGCGCGACTCCGAGAGGCCGACCACGTCGACCGTGGCGCCGGCGCCGTCATCGGCCTCAGCCTCGGCGCAGGCGGTCGTGGCGACGAACGGTCACGAGGTGTATGCGCAGATCTGCGTCGCGTGTCACGGCGAGGACGGCAAGGGTGGGCACGGCGGCGGCATGCCGCTCACGTCGGTGCCGACCGTCGACTTCGCCGTCGACACAGTTACGTACGGGCGCAACAACATGCCGCCGTTCGGGTCGTCGCTCAGCAGCGGCGCAAATCCGCGCCGTGAGCGAGTACGTCGTCGCGGAGATCGCTCACTCTAAGTGACAGCCGGCCAAATGATTGTGGATCCAAATGATTTGCAGGGGCCTTTAGATGATCATCGACTGTCACGGCCACTACACCACCGCGCCGAAGGCGCTCGGCGACTATCGCGACCAGCAGAAGGCGGACCTGAAGAAGAATCCGCAAGCTCAGGCCGTCAAAGGCGAGATCAAGATCAGCGACGACCAGCTGCGCGAGAGCGTCGAGGGCGCGCAGCTGAAGCTCCAGCGCGAACGGGGCACGGACGTCACGATCTTCAGCCCGCGCGCGAGCTGGATGGGCCACCATCTCGGCAACGCGTCGACGAGCAAAGCGTGGACGGAGCACTGCAACGATCTGATCTTTCGGCTCACGAAGCTCTATCCGAAAAACTTCGTCGGCGTCGCGCAGCTCCCGCAGTCGCCCGGTGTCGCGATCGACCAATCGGTGCGCGAGCTCGTGCGCTGCGTCGAGGAGCTCGGCTTCGTCGGCTGCAACCTGAACCCCGACACGAGCGGGGGCTTCTTCAACGGACCGAGCCTCACCGATCGCTATTGGTATCCGCTCTACGAGAAGATGTGCGAGCTCGGCGTGCCGGCGATGGTGCACGTGAGCGAGGCGTGCAACACGCCGTATTTCCAGACGACGGGCTCGTACTACCTCGCGGCCGACACGGTCGCGTTCATGCAGCTGATGACCTCGGATCTCTTCAAGGATTTCCCCGAGCTCAAGCTCATCATCCCGCACGGCGGCGGCGCCGTGCCGTTCCACTGGGGCCGGTTCCGCGGGCTCGCGGACATGTTGAAGCGTCCGCCGCTCAAGGAGTCGGTGTTGAACAACGTCTACTTCGATACCTGCGTCTATCACCAGCCCGGCATCGACCTGCTGCTCGATGTGATCCCGATCGACAACATCCTGTTCGCGTCGGAAATGGTCGGCGCCGTGCGCGGCATCGACCCCGAGACGGGTCACTACTTCGACGACACGAAGCGCTACATCGACGGCAACAAGAAGCTCACGGCCGTGGAGCGCGCGAAGATCTTCGAAGGCAACGCTCGCAAGGTGTTCAGGCGCTTCCCCCGGGCGCTCTGACGTAGGCAGATGACGCGCCGACTGCACGAGCACCGCCCCCCGCGCGAGGCGCGGCGCTCGAAGTCGGCGCGCGGCGGCGCTCGGTGGGTGGACGGCCGCCGCCCTTGCCGCTCTCGCCGCGGTACTGACGAGCGCCGCGTGACGGCGCAGCCGTCCCCGTCCTCGTCCCCGTCCGCTTCGCCGCAGTCGCGGATTGTCGCGGTGTCCGACGTGCACGGCGCGTACGACTCGCTCGTCGCCATACTGAAAGCGGCAGAGCTCGTCGACGACAAGCTCTCATGGAGCGGCGGGCGCGCGACGCTCGTCGTCGTCGGCGATGTGCTCGACCGCGGCAGCGGCTCGCGCCGCGTGCTCGAGCTCCTGATGCGCCTCGAGGGCGAGGCGAGCGCCGCCGGTGGTCGCGCGCAGCTCGTGCTCGGCAATCACGAGGTGATGAATCTCACCGGCGAGCTCGACTACGTGGCGAGCGAGGACTACGCCGCCTACGCGGCGGAGGAGTCCGCTTCGGAGCGCGCCGCAGCGCTCGCGCGCTTCCGCGCGGCGCATGCGGGCACGGGCGGTGACGACACGCTCGCGGCAGACTTCACGCGCCGATATCCACCCGGTTTCTTCGCCCAGCGCGCGGCGTTCGCGAGCGGTGGACGGTTCGGCGCTTGGCTGCTGCGCCACCCGGTGCTCGCCGTGCTGGGCGATACCGTGTTCGTGCACGGCGGCCTGCCCGCGCAGCTCGCGGGCAAATCGGCAGCCGACGTGAACGCCGCCTACGCCGCCGCGCTTCGCGACTATCTCGGCGCGTTCGAGACGCTGGTCGCGGCAGGCGTGCTGCACGTCGAGGACGGGTTCGTGGAGCGGCCCGCGCTCGCGGAGCGATATCTCGCCGACGCGCAGCGCGCCGGCGCCGCCGTACCCGCGCCCGTGCGCGCCGCGGTCGATCGGCTCCGCGAGCTCACGCGCTCCGACGTGTTCGGCGCTTCCGCAGTCTATTGGTATCGCGGCACCGTGAGCTGCAGCGAGCCGATCGAGCGCGACCGGCTCTTGGGCGTGCTCGCCACGCTCGGTGCGAAACGCGTCGTCGTGGGACACACGCCGACGCCGACCGCGCGCGTGCTGAGCCGCTTCGACGGCATGGTGCTGCGAGTCGACACCGGCATGCAGCAGCGTGGGGGACGCGCGTCCGCGCTCGTGCTCGACGGAGTCGGCGCGAGCGCGATCTACGCGGGCGAGCCCAAAGCCGTGCCGATCGCTTCGCAGCCGCGCCTCGTCGGTCCGCGCGCGGGCGGCTATGACGACGCGCGCTTGAAGGAAACCCTCGCGACCGCTCCGATCAGCGCGCGCGCGAAGCGAGGCGACGGCACGACGCAGCTCACGCTCATGGCCGACGGCGGCGCGATCGACGCGCTGTTCGAGCCCGCGCCAAGGCGGCGCGCCGCGCGCTTCGTGCCCGACGTCGCGGCGTTTCGGCTCGATGCACTGCTCGGCTTCGATCTCGCGCCGGTCGCGGTGCTCCGCGAAGTGGATGGCAACGTCGGGGCTGTCTATCTCGACTCCGCCAAGCTCCCGGACGAAACCGCGCGAGCCGCCGAAAACGCAGGCGGGGACGCGTGGTGTCCGCTCGCCGATCAGCTCGCGTCGTCCTATGTGTTCGACGCGCTTGCCGGTAGCGAAGGCCGCTCGGCCGACGAGCTTCGCTACACGCAGGCGAGCTGGCAGCTCGCGCTGACCGGCAATCGGCGGTTGTTCGGCACCTCGACGGCTATCCCGAGCCAATTGCGCTCGCAGCCGCTCGTGATCTCGCCGCGGCTCCGCGAGCGGCTCCAGTCGCTCAACGAGGAGGCCGTGTCGGCCGCGCTCGGCGACGTGATCGACGGGCGGCGCGCCCAGGCCATTCTCGCGCGCCGCGACCTGCTGCTCGCGCCACGCCGCGATTGAAACCGCGCCGCCCTTCTCGTTGCTCGGCAAGTTCGCGCGCGACTATGATCTCGCGGCTCGGCCTCATGCCGAAAGAGCGACGAACGATGCCTACTGCGAGCTATTCACGCCACGTCCGCGGACTGGCGGTTGCAGCTACGCTGCTGAGCGCGACGCTGCTCTTCGCTGGCCGCGCCTTCGCCTCCGACGATCGTCTGTTCGCGTCGAGCGAGCCGCTTGCTCCTTCGCCTCGAAGCGCCTTTCAGCGCGCTCAAGAACACGAAGTCAAAGGCGAAACCGGAGTACATGGACGGCGTGCTCAAGCTCCACGAAGGCGGTGCAGAGAAGGCGTTCGACGTGCGCCTGCGCCTACGCGGCCACTCGCGCAAAGAGCTCTGCGACTTCCCGCCGCTGCTCGTGAACTTCAAGACGAGCGATCTCAAAGGCTCAGTGCTCGAGGGCGAGAACAAGCTCAAGCTCGTCACGCATTGCAAGGCGACGACCGCATTCGATCAGTATTTGCGGCTCGAATACCTGAGCTATCGCGCGTTGAACCTGCTCACCGACATGAGCCTGCGCGCGCGCCCGTTGACCGTCACGTATTACGACACCGAACGGAAGCGTGAGCTCGACACGCAGCCCGCACTGTTCATCGAGGACGAGGAGGGTTTCGCCGAACGGAAGGCATTGACGCCGGTGGAGCTCCAGCGCATCGAAGCGAAGCAGTACGACCGCGACGCGCTCGGGCTCGTGAACATGTTCGAGTACTTCATCGGCAACACGGATTGGTCGGCAGCGCTGGGTTCGCAGGGCTCGGCCTGCTGTCACAACATCGTGCCGTACCAACGCGCCGACGGGGTGCTCGTGCCCGTGCCGTACGACTTCGACAGCTCCGGCATGGTCAACACGCCCTATGCGCTGCCGAACGAGCGGCTGAAGATCAATTCGGTCCGTCAGCGGCTCTACCGCGGCGGCTCTTGCGAAAGCTTGGCGGACCTCGAGCCGCGGTTCGCGAAGTTCGACGCCGTAAAGCCGCAGTTGCTGGAGTTGTTCTCGACCAACTCGGGGCTCGACAAGCGCAACGCGGCGAGCGCGACGTCGTACATTGATGAGTTCTTCGATACGCGCTCGGATCCGAAGAAGGTCGAGCGTGCGTTTCGCTCGGGCTGCAAGAACTGATTACAGCGGCTCGACCAGGAAGGGGGCGTTACGAGATGAAAGAGGTACCGGTTCTGATCGTCGGCGGCGGCGCCGCCGGCACGATGCTGACGCTCGAGCTTGCGCGTCGCGGCGTCAAAGCCCTCACGGTGGATCGTCTGCCGAAGGCGTCCGAGACGTCGAACGCGATCACCGTGCACGCACGCTCGCTCGAGATCTTCGAGCGCATCGACAAGCGGCTCGCCGAGCGCTTTCTCGAGCGCGGCATCCACAACGTGGGCTACGTGCTGCATTTCGTCGACGGCGCGGGCAAGCGCAGCGAGGTGCGGCCCGGTATCGATTTCCGCGGGCTCGATTCGCGCTACAAGTTCATCCTCGTGAATCGCCAGAGCGAGACCGAGCAGTACTTGCGCGAGTACGCGAGCGCGCATTACGGCGCGTCGATCGAGTGGGGCACGCAATGCGTCGGCGTTAACCCGGACGCCGACGGCGTCACGGCCACGCTCGAGACCGACGGCAAGCGCCGCGACGTGCGCTGCCGCTATCTCGTCGCGTGCGATGGCATCAATTCCCTCGTGCGTCGAGCGCTCAACCTCGAGCAGGAGCAGAGCGAGTACAAGGGCACCGTGCTCCAGAACATGGACGCGTTCTTGGAAGGCTTCCCCGACGCGGACGATTGGGTTCACTACTGCGCCGGCACCGATCACTT
This sequence comes from uncultured Gammaproteobacteria bacterium, assembly GCA_963841645.1. GTDB lineage: Bacteria > Pseudomonadota > Gammaproteobacteria > Steroidobacterales > Rariloculaceae > FEN-1219. The sequence continues at coordinate 221,310 of CAWJDS010000003.1, forward strand.
CATCATGATCGTGAAGCTGCCGGGCGGGTTCTATCGGATGCTGCTCAGCGATCGCGGCGAGGCCGCGAACGTGACACCTGAACAAGGCTTCATGCGGCTCGTCGACAAGCACTTCGACGGCGTGAAGCTCGAGCAAGATCGTCTGGCATTCGAAGTGGCAGAGCTTCGTGCGGCTCGCGAAGACCTACCGATCGGGCAACGTGTTCCTCGCGGGCGATTCTGCGCACGTGCATTCGACGACGGGCGGGCAGGGCATGAATTGCTGCATGCAGGACGCGTACAACTTGGGTTGGAAGCTCGCGCTCGTCGTGCAAGGCAAGGCGCCGGCGAAGCTGCTCGACACCTACGAGACGGAGCGCCGGCCCATCGCCGAGCAGGTGATCTGGGCCGCGTCGTCGCTGCACGAGATCTTCATGGGCCACGGCAAGGACATCGCGGAGCGCGCCACCAAGATCAAGGACCAGGCGTTCCTCGATGCGATCGTGAGCCGCTGCTCCGGCCTCTCGTACACCTATCGCGACTACGTGCCGAAGGGCGAGGGCCTCGCCGAGATCGCGGGTCCGGCCGTCGGCGACCGTGCGCCGGATGCGGATCTCGGCGGCGGCAAAGCGCTCTACGACTTCACGCGCCATACGCATTTCACGTTGCTGCTGCTCGAGGCGAGCGCGGACCGTCAACCCGCGCGCGCGGAGCTGCTGCGCCACGTCACGAAGCGCTTCCACGGCCTCGTCGAGGCGCACGTGGTGTCGCCGTCGCCCGCGGTCGCGAAAGAGTACGGGAGCGACGCGCGCGATCGCCTGTACCTGTTGCGTCCGGACGGCTATATCGGTTTCCGTTGCCTCGCGAGCGAAGCCGAGCGGCTCGAGGCGCATCTCGCCGATACGCTTTCCGTCTGATTCGCGCCCGCTGGGGATGGGCATCCGGCCGCGCGGCGATTGGGCTACGCGGCGCGCGGCGCGCGCGTCGAGCTGGAAGTGCGCGGCGCCGCTGATTTATCGTACGCACCCTCACGTTAAGGGCAGGATATCGGGCAGATGGACTTTCTCTATTTTCTCGGTCGTTTCCACGTTCTCGTCCTCCATCTGCCGATCGGCATCATCTGCGCGCTGTTCGTGCTCGAGTGGCTCGCGCGCAAGGAGAAGTACCGATACCTCGAGGCCGCATCCCCGTTTCTCTGGGGAGCGATGGCGCTCACCGCGCTCGCGACGGTAACGCTAGGTTATCTGCACTTCAGCGAGGGCAACTTCGGCTCGTCGGGGCTCCAGCATCGCAACTTCGGCACCGCCGTCGCGTTGATCGCGACGGTCGTCGCGCTTCTGCGTACGAGCAGCTTTGCCGCGAGCTACAAGCCGGTGTTCTTTCCGGCGTCCGTGTTGCTGCTCCTGCTGGTCGCAATCACCGGGCACTTCGGCGGCAACCTCACCCACGGCTCGACGTACCTTGTCGACTACGCGCCGCAGCCGCTACGCGCACTCGCCGGCCTCGCGCCGCGGCGCGTGGTCACGAGCGTCCACGACGCGGATCCGTTCGAGGACGCCGTCGGCAAGTTCTTCCAGGCTCGCTGCGGCGGTTGCCACAATGCCGATAAGCGCGAGAGCGGTTTGAATCTCACGTCGTATCAGACCGCGATGCGCGGCGGCGACAGCGGCAAGGTCATCGTGAAGGGCGACACGGAGCAGAGCGAGCTGCTGCGCCGGATCTCGTTGCCGCGCGACGACGACGAGTTCATGCCGGCCGAAGGCAAGACGCCCCTGAACCCCCGCCAAGTCGCGATCGTGCGCTGGTGGATCGCGGCCGGCGCGCCGACCGGCGTCACGATCGGCTCGCTCGACCCGCCGGCCGACATGCAGGCGCAGCTATCGCAGGAGCTCGGGGTCGCGTACTGAGCCGCTTCGACGTCTGAAACCGTGCACCGCCTCCAGGCAACGCCAGGTGCCGATGCACGGTTCGTGAGCACGCGGAGCGTGCTCCCGGCCGGGCTGGAGGACCGTCGAGGCTCCAGAGGGCCATCGCCGATCGACTTCTCCTGAGCGTCCAGCGCGTTCCGCGTGGCATGGAAGCTGCAATGACTTTTCGCGCCTCGAACGAACCCAGCAGGAGGGGTGCTCGGCACGTGGCGAGCTTCAACGAGTTCAAGCAGCGGGACGACGCGGCGGCCGCGCTCGCGCGGAGAATCGGTGAGCGCCTGCGCGCGGCCGTCTGCCGACGCGCGTGCGCGTCGCTGATCGTGAGTGTAGCGGCGCCCCGGCCGTTGTTCCGCACTCTTCGGCTCTTACCCGTGCCCTGGTATCTCGTCACGATCGTGCCGAGCGATGAGGGTTGGGTGCCGGTCGAGGACGATGACAGCAACGAAGGCATCATCCGCCGCGACCTCTTGGCCGGCGAGCCCGGCTTCGCGAATTTCGTAAGCCTCTACCGTCGCAATCGCGCGGCTCGCGACTCGCTGGCGGAGTTGCACGCGTCGCTCAAAGAAGTGCATAGACCGTTCGACGCGGTCGTGCTCGGCATGGGCAGCGATGGCCATATGGCGTCGTTGTTTCCTGATTCACCGGACCTGCAGTTGGCCTTGCACAGCGAGGCCGAATGCGTCGTGCAGGCACCGACGCGTTCACGGCATCCGCGCGTGAGTCTCACGGTTCGTTCGCTGCTCGATGCGCGTGAGGTGAACCTGCTGTTTTTCGGCGAGCACAAGCGCGCCGTCTACGAGGACAGCCTGCGGCCGGGCCCCGTCGAACAATATCCCGTACGCGCTCTCATGCGTCAGAGCCACGTTCCCATCAACGTCTATTGGGCGCCCTGAGGGCGGGCAGCGCCAAGCAATCCAATGCTCGCCCCGCGCGACAACCATCTCGACAAGTCCTGGACGATCGTGTTCCAGCTGCTGCACGGCCGGCTCACGCTCGACGACATCGCGAAGCAGGTCGCGGACGCCGCGTCGCCCGCGCTCCAAGCGCGCGTCGACGGGCTGCTTCGCCAGCTGAGCTTCCAAGAGGAGCAGGACAACGAGGCGCGCCTGCGCCGCTTGTTCCGCGAGCTCGCCCACGACCAGCGCGGGCTAGTCGATTTCGCGGTATTCGAGCGGCTGCTCGGCACGGAGCTCGCCGGAATCGTGTTCACGGCGCATCCGACGTTCTCGTTGTCGGTGGAGGCCAACGAGATCGCGCTCGAGCTAGTGCGCGCGAGCTCCGTCGGCACGCGCGCCAACGGCGGCCAGGCGCAGGCGCGGCGTGTGACGGTGCATCGCTCGGCGGCGCCGACGCTCCAGGAAGAGTCGGACGCGTCGACGGTCGCGATTCGCAACCTGCGCAAGGCGATGCGCCGCGTGTTGCGCGTCGCGCTCGACGTCGCGGCCGAGCTCTACCCGGACGACTACCGGCGGCTCGTGCCGCGGTTCTTCACCGCCGCGACCTGGGTCGGCTTCGACCTGGACGGCCGCACGGACATCGGCTGGAACCGCAGCCTGAGCTGCCGCTATCAGCTCGCGCTCGCGGGCCTCGAGGAGCTGCAGCGGCAGCCTCCGCGACCTGCGCGAGCGACACGCGGAAGCCACGCCTTCGATCGCGGATGCGTTCGACGCGATCGCGCGTGCGCTCGGCGCGTTGACCGAGTGCTTCGAGATGGGCGTCGAGGCGCTCGGGCGCGAGACCGACGACACCGTGCGGCTCGGCAGGCTCAATCGACTCGCTCTCGAGAAGCACGCGCTGAAGCAGGACGCGATCGGTGCGATCGACGCCTCGCTCGCCGCGCTGCTCGAGTCGGAGCTGAGCGCGAGTCAGTGCCGCGACGTGCTCGTCTTCCGCGCCGAATGGTTAGGGCTTGGGCTCGGTCTCGCACGGCTGCACTTTCGTCTGAACTCGGTGCAGCTGCACAATGCGATTCGGCCCGACATCGCGCTCGGCTGCGGCGCCGGGCGAGAGCCCGTCTCGGCGGCATTTCCTTGCCGCGGTCACTAGCCTGCTCGACAACGTGAAGCCCGTGAACGTGCACTACGGCACCGTCGCGCGCGAGCAGACCACCGCGAAGCGCGTGTTCATGCTCGCGGCGCAATTCCAGAAGCATTTCGACGGCCGCACGCCGGTACGCATGCTGATCGCCGAGTCCGACACGCCGTTCACGCTGCTCGCGGCGCTCTACTACGCGCGGCTCTTCGGCGTCGAGCAGCCAGGTCGAGATCTCACCGCTGTTCGAGACCGCGGACGGCATGCATCACGGCGACCGCGTGATCAGCGAGCTGCTCGACAACCAGCACTTCCTCGACTACGTGCGCGCGCAAGGTCGGTTCTGCGTCCAGCTCGGCTTCTCCGACTCGGGCCGCTACATCGGCCAACCCGCCGCCACGCTCGCGATCGAGCGCTTCAAGCTGCGGCTGATCCGGCTTTGGGAAGCGCGCGGGCTTGCCGGCGTGCAGCTCTTGTTCTTCGACACCCACGGTGAATCGATCGGCCGCGGCGCGCATCCGCGCAGCCTCGAGGACCGGTTCCTCTATACGCATTCGAGCGAGGTGCGCCGGCGGTTGAACGATCTCGCGACGCCGCACAAGCACGAGGTGAGCTTCCAGGGCGGCGAGGGGTATCTGTGGTTCGCGTCCGAGCGCACGGCGCTGGCGGTCGCGACGGATCTGCTCAGCGCGCGACTCGAGTCGGCCGACGGCGGAGCGGGCCGACGCGTTGTACAGCCAGAGCGGTTGGGCGCTCGATTTCTTCTTGACGCTGAAGGCAACGCAAGAACGGTTGGGTCGTCATCGCGGCTATCTCGCCTTGATCAACACGCTCGGCCGCAGCTTGCTATATCCGACCGGATCGCGACCCGCGAAACGGCAAGGCGGCGGCCGCTCGAGCGCCGGCATCGAGACGATCGCCGAGCTGCGTGCGATCCCGAACAACGCGATGCTGCACCAGCTCGGTTACCTCGTGAACAGCTTCGCGGGGCTCGGGCTCGCGACGAGCCAGGCTCCCGAGACGTTCCTCGCAGTGCTCGAAGGCTCCGAGCGCCTCGAGCGGATCCTCTCGCTCGCACTCGCGGCGCGCGTGCGCTCCGACGTCACGATGTTCGAGGCGTACGTGCAGCTCATGAACGCCAACTACTGGCTCGACCGGACGACCCAGTCGCTCGACCGCGGCTGGAACCGCGTGCTGCGCCGGATCTCCGAGGTGCTCGGCGACGTCTTCGACTACGACTCGATTGGCCGCTTCGTCCGCCGGCTGCGCCGCGACGCGGCGGATCTCGACGACGTGCTCGAGCAACGTCAGGTCGACGGCGGCTGGTCGTCGGGCGACGCGCTCACGCGGCTGCACACGCTGCGGCTCGCGCTGATCCAGCTGATCTACTTGAAGGCGATGGAGATCCCGCAGTTCAGCTCGCTGACCGAGGTCTCGCTCAACGAGCTCGTCGAGCGCCTGTTGTATCTCGACGTGCCCGAAACCGTCGCGACGCTGCGCCGAATCTTTCCCGCGGCGCAGGCCGGCGGACGAGACGGAGGTCTACGCGGAGCGCGATACGTACGCGCGCACGAGCTCGGGCTATGCGATGGAGCATGCGCAGATCTTCGACCCGATCGAGCGCGCCTACGGGCTGATGCTCGAGCTCAGCGCGCTGATCGCGTTACACGTCGGTGCTTACGGCTGACCCGCGCGCTCGACGCGCGCGGGTCTTGGAAAGGACCGGAAGGAAACTAGCGGGAACTGCGGCCGCCGCCGCCGTGACCCTGCGCGCCGTGGGCCGTGCCGCCTTGGTGCGCCGCCGGCGCGTGCCCGCCGCTCGCCTGGGGCATCGACATCGACGGTGAACGATAGGTGTAGCTCGCGCCGCCTTCGTGGGGGGCGCTCGGCACCGTCATCGGCCGCATCTGCGGCGAGCTCGGCATCGGCATCGTGCGCATCTGCGGAGCCGCGGCCTGCGGCACGTTGCGGACCTGCGGCACTTGCGGCGCGTTGCGGAATTGCGGCGCTTGCGGCGCGTTGCGAACCTGCGGTACTTGCGGCGCGTTGCGGACCTGCGGCGCTTGCGGCGCGTTTCGAATCGCGGGGTCGCGGGGCGCCGTGCTCTGGTTCGGCGAGTGCTCGCGCAGCTCGTTGCGGATCGCAGCCTGAGTCGGCGGATCGTTCCGAATCGGCTGAATCTGCTTCATACCCTCGCGCGCACCGCTCGGCTGGCCGTTGCCGCGGAAACCCGGATTCGCGGGCGAGCTCAAGGCCGGATTCGTGCGCGCGTTCGGCGACGCGCCGCCTTCGGTGCGCAGCGCGCCGTGGCCGTCGTTGTGCGCCACGCCGGGATTGCCCGCGCGATAGCCCGCGCCGCGGTCGGCGCTGTGATAGCCGCTCGGCGCTCCGCCCGCGCTCGGATCGTGATGCGCGATCGCGAGCTGCCGGCCGTCGCTGCGCGTGAAGGGCTGACCGCCCGAGCGATAGTGCGGCTCCCAGACGTAGTTGCCGTGGCTCACGGCTGAGTTCGCGTCGTGGCGAGCGTAGTAACCGCCGTAGTACGTGTGGCCGTAGTACGGATGGCCCGGATAGCCGCAGTGCACGACGTGCACGTAGTGGCTGTGCCAGCCGATCACGAACGCGGTCGTCACGCCCCAGAAGTAGCCCGATGCGAACGAATAGCCGTACGGATACGGGTAGTAATAGAGCGGATAGCCGTACGGGTAATAGTAGTAGACGGGCGTCGGCTGCTGGACGACGACCTGCTGCGGGTCGTAGTAGGGCACGTACACGATCTGCGGATCGGCCGGCTTGATCGAGACCTCGCCCTGGTCGTCGTTCTGCACGACCTGGTGCGTGTCGGTGTGCAAGTTGCCGGCCGCCGCGGCTTGGCCGCGGAAGCTCTGGATCGCGTCGAGCACTTCGCCGCGCTGATTGATGACGGCGTCGCCGAGCTTCCACGTCCAGTCGAGGTCGTCGTTCATGAGCTTCACGACCTCGGGGTAGTTCAGCAGCGCGACGACCGAGTCGTCCCACTTGTCGCTCGGCTTCAGGCTCGGATCCTTCTTGCGCTGGTCGATGAAGCGCGCGGCCTCGACGACCTGCAGCGGATAGGTCGAAGCGGGCAGCACGATGGCGACGAGGTCGTCGGGATAGAGAGCGATCTTGCCGACGAGCGTGTTGAGCTCGTCCTTCGATAGGACCTTGTCGTCTTGCGCCGGTGCGGGCTGCTGCGCGAATGCGTAACCGCCGACGGCTCCGAGCGCCAAGGTCACCAGGGCGACCCAGATCACGGCCTTCGCCGTGGACCCGATGATGCCGACTGCCAAGCTTGCTCGAGTTGCCATAACCGCCTCCATGGGGTCCGGTGTCGAAAACCGAAATTCCCCTTGTCGGACGGGACATTAACGGATATGAGCTGAACAGGGCCTTAATGGTAGCGCGCCGGGCTCGGGCGGCATCGCGCAGGATGCGGACGGCCGTCACCAGCCTTCGAGAAGGCGGCCGTCGTACCAGTCCCAGAGCAGGTAGAACACGAACTCGTTCACGCGCGAATCGCGCTGCGTTACCGGGATCCGCCAGCCGGCGGCCGCCATGATGTGCTGCCGGGCGCTCAACGTCACCTGGAACTGTGGAACCACGTCCCATTCGGTCTCGGCTCCGCCCACGAGCTCGCGGCTCCCGAGCACTTCGAGCATCGGCGTCCAGGCGCGGCCGAAGCCGCCGTCCCGGGTCCAGGTCCGGCCGAGCGCGAGCCTCAGCTCGGCTGCGTCCTCGAGCGCCGAATCGTGCGGGAACCGCGCGATCCCCTGCACCTCGAGGAACGAGTCGTGCGGCAGCAGCTTGTCGTACATGACCTGCGCCTCGACGACGGTCGTGCCGGTACCGAAGCCGTGCGTGTCGTCGCCGGTCGGCAGCGCGACTTCGGCGCCGACGCTCAGGATCGAGCCGCGCTCGAGATCGTGATGCAGCACGTGCTTGACGGCGACCGCGAGATCGCCCGTGCCGGTCTTCCAGCCGATCGGGTCGCCGAGATCCGCGCGCTCGATCGGCAAGCTCACCTCGATCTGGCTCAGCACGACCGATCCGCTGCTCCCACGAGAATTCGGTCTCGAACGAGTCGGGGCCGTCGGTCACGATCGTGGTCGTCACGACGGCCTCGTCCTCGGGAAACGCTTTCTCGGTGAACAGCGCGCGCGGGATGTTGAGGTCGCCGCGCGGCCAACGCGGATTCGTGCAGAACTTGCGCAGGTGGTCGATCAGCGCGTCGACCTCTTCGTCCGTCAGCGCGTTTTGGAACGCCGGCATGATCCGGTCGAATCCGCGTTGCGGGCCGCCGCGATGGATGATTGCCGACCAATCGCTGTCAGGCTCGCGCGTCGCGAAGCTGCAGTCAGTGAAGTTCGGTAGCGGGAGATCGAACCCGACCTCGGCCGAGCTCCGGCCGCGTCCGTCGCTCGCGTGGCACGCGGCGCAATCGGCGTCGAACAACCGCGTGCCATCGACCTTCTCGGCGCGCGCCGAGACGGCTGTGGCGAGCGTGGCGACGATGAGTATCGCGGCGGCGCTCGCGACGTACGAACGCCGAGTCTCGGTTGTGCCAGGCATCGCGCGCAGTATAGTGAGCGCCTCGCCGCGCAAACAGCTTGCAAATCATGCGGTTGCGAATCGTTTTCATTCTGCCTGTCGCGCTCGCGATGCTACCCGCCGCGGCTCGTCGCGAGCCTGCCGATACCACGGCGTTCGTCACGTCGGATCGCTGCATCGCGTGTCACAGCGGGCTGCACACGTCCTCGGGCGACGACGTGTCGATCGGCTACGACTGGCGCTCGACGATGATGGCGAACTCGGCGCGCGACCCGTACTGGCACGCCGGCGTGCGCCGCGAGGTCACCGACCATCCGAGCGCGCAGGCCGCGATCGAGGACAAATGCTCGACCTGCCACATGCCGATGGCGCGTTTCGACGCGGTCACGCGCGGCGCAGCGCGGCGAGGTGTTCGCGAACATCTCGGCCGCCGCGCCCGCACACCGGTGGCGTTCGATGGCGTCTCGTGCACGGTGTGCCATCAGATCACGGCCGCGAATCTCGGCACGCACGCTAGCTTCGACGGCGGCTTCGAGATCGAGCGCGGCGACGGCGCTCGGCGCGCGGCCGATCTACGGCCCGCACTCGGTCGACGCGGGGCGTGCGTCGGTGATGCGCTCGGCCACGCAGTTCCAGTCGACCGAGTCCGCGCACGTGCGCCAGTCCGAGCTCTGCGCGACCTGCCACACGCTCTATACGACCACGCTCGACGAGCGAGGCGAGGCGACCGGCGAGCTGCCGGAGCAAGTGCCGTATCAGGAGTGGCGGCACAGCGAGTTTCGCGAGACGCGAAGCTGCCAGGACTGCCACATGCCGAAGGTCGGCGAGGACGGGCCGATCGCGTCGATCTTCGGCGTGCCGCGGCCGCCGCTCGCGCAGCACACCTTCCGCGGCGGCAACGCGTTCATCCTCGGGATCTTGAACAAGTATCGCGGCGAGCTCGGCGTCGCAGCTTTGCCGCAAGAGCTCGACGCCGCGATCCGCGAGACGAGGGACTACTTGGGCTCGGCCGCCGCGCGGGTCGCGATCGACGACGCTGAAAATCACGGGCAGCACGCTCGCGTTCGACGTCCGCGTCGAGAATCTCGGCGGCCACAAGCTGCCGACCGCGTATCCCGCGCGGCGCGCGTGGCTGCATGTGCGGGTGACGGACGAGGCGGGCGCCGTGGTCTTCGAGTCGGGCGCGCCGCGTCCGGACGGCTCGATCGCCGGCAACGACAACGACGAGGACCCGCTGAAGTTCGAGCCGCACCATCGCGAGATCACGCGGGCCGACCAGGTGCAGATCTACGAATCGATCATGGTGGACGCGCGGCGGACAGCCGACCACCGGCCTGCTAACAGGCGTCCGCTACGCGAAGGACAACCGGCTGCTGCCGCGCGGCTTCGACAAGGCTACGGCGGACGCCGACGATCGCGGTGCACGGCGATGCGGAACAAGATCCCGACTTCGGCGGCGGCGGCGATCGTGTGTCGTATCGGGTCGACGTCGGACAGGCGCGAGCTTCCACGCTGCGGCTCGAGGTCGCGTTGCTGTACCAGTCGATCGGCTTCCGTTGGGCAGAGAACCTTCGCGCTTACGACGCGGCCGAGACGCAGCGCTTCGTTCGTTATTACACCGAGAGCGCGGCCGGCTCGTCGGTGATGCTCGCTTCGGGACGCGCGATGCTGCCGGCGCGCTGAGGGCCGAGCGGCCGGCCCGGCGCTTGGAGTCTGTGAACTTCGTCCGCGCGTCGGCATTGGTTTCGTCGGAGGCTAGCCTCGGTGGCGGCGCCTAGCGTGCCGCGCTCGGAGGACTAAGCTTGCTGATCGGCGTAGCCGTGCTCGCGATCGCGTTCGTCGCGGCCTCGCTCTGGCTCATGAGCCGCCGGCGGCTCAGGCTGCGGAGCTGGCTCGGCGCATTCGCTCTCGTCGCCTGGGTCGCAGGCGTCGGCGTCAAAGTGCACTTGGATCGCGCACGCGAGTCGCGGGTCGAGGCGAGGGTCGCGGCGTTGCCGAGCATCGCTTGGCCAGAGGCGACATCGGCGGAGTCCGCTGCCTCGACGCCGGCCAGCGGCTCGACGGATGCGTCGCAACCGCTGCAAGCCGCCCCCGTCTCGTCGCTCGTCGGCGGCCTCGAGCAGCGGCTCTCGGCGAACCCCGAGGACGCTGCCGGATGGGTGCTGCTCGCGCAGTCCTACGCCTTCATGGGTGACGCCGGGGCGGCGGATCGCGCGTTGCGCAAAGCCGTTGCGCTCGGCGCGGACGAGCAGGAGCTCCGGGCCCGGATCGACGATGCAATGCGCGGGTCGGGGTTGCGCTGATCGACTGCCCGCGGTGCTTCGGCTAGCATTTCCTCAAGTTCTCGGCCCGAGGGGGAGTCGATGGCAATCCGGATGATCTCGCTGCTTGCATGCGCGTCGCTTGCCGTCGCCGCGCCCGTGCTCGCCCACCACTCGTTTTCGGGCGAGTACGATCCGCGAAGCCCATCACGCTGACCGGCAAGGTCACGAAGGTCGAGTGGACGAACCCGCACGCGCGGTTCTACATCGACGTGAAGGGCGACGACGGGCCAGACGACGAACTGGAACCTCGAGCTCGCGAGCCCGAACGTACCTGAAGCGCGCGGGTTGGTCGAGCAACTCGCTGAAGGAAGGCGACGTCGTGACCGTCGAAGGCTCGCTCGCGCGCAGCGGCGCGAACATGGCCAACGCGCGAGCGTGACGCTCGCGGACGGTCGCGCGTGTTCGCGCGCGCTGCCACCGACGGACGGCGCCTGAGCCATGCGCGATGCGCTTTCAGCTCTCACGGTGCACGCCCGTCGCGACGCTCGTCGCTGTGTCGGCGTTGAGCTTCCAGGCGCTCGCGCAGCCAACGCCCGGCCGCGGCCACGTCGCCGGCCGGCAGCGGTGGCGCGAGCAATCCGGCGCTCGTCGGCCAAGGTGGCCGACGGGCCCGCGCCGCGACTGCCGAACGGCACGCCGGATCTCTCCGGCGTGTGGGAAGGCGGCGGTCCCGTCGGCGACATCAAGGAAGGGCTTGCTGCCGGGCGAGGAGATCGTGATGAAGCCCGAGGCCGAGAAGCTCATGAAGAAGCCGGCATGTCGTCGGACGATCCCGAGGCGCGCTGCCTGCCGACCGGCGTGCCGCGCGTCGCGCCGTATCCGTGGCGCATCTTGCAAGCGCCGAGCTATGGCGACGCGACGCATTCTGTACTTCCTGTTCGAGGGCAACATCCACAGCTACCGGCAGATCTTCATGGACGGCCGCGGCGCATCCCGACGATCTCGAGCCGACGTGGTACGGCCACTCGGTCGGGCACTGGGAAGGCGACACGCTCGTGGTCGAGACGGTCGGCTTCAACGACAAGTTCTGGTTCGACTTCCGTGGGTCATCCGCACACGACGCAGCTGCAGACGGTCGAGCGCTACACGCGCACGGAGCCGGGCACGCTCGAGAACGTCATCGACGATCACCGATCCCGGCGCGTACACGAAGCCGTTCACGCTGAAGTTCACGGCGACGCTGCGGCCCGGCTGGGACCTGATGGAATACATCTGCAACGAGAACAATCAGGACGTCGAGCACCTCAAGGGGCCCGCGGGGCTTTAGCGAGGGCTATACCCCGCCGCGTTCTGCCGCGCCCGCTATTCGGGTCGTCGGCCGACGGCCCGAACATCCGTCGACTGCGACTGAAAAATTCGGGTCGGAACGTCTAACGGCATCAGAACGCGGACGTGCTGATGACCGACCCACTCGACGACCGAAGGCTCGTGAAGCGAATGCTCGCGCACGATGCGGAGGCGTTCACCGAGTTCTTCGACGGGTTCTTCCCGCGCCTCTATCGCTTCGCGCGCACGCGGCTCGGCGAGGATCCGGACACCATCAAAGAGATCGTGCACGTGACGCTCTCGAAGGCGATTCGCAAGTTGCGCACCTACCGCGGCGAGGCTGCGCTGTTCACGTGGCTCTGCACGATTTGCCGCCACGAGATCAGCGATCACATCGCGCGAGTAGCGCGCGAGCGCAAGCACGTGAGCCTCACCGAAGACCTTCCCGACGTGCGCGCGGCCGTCGACGCGCTCACGGCGCCGCCCACCGACGATCCGGAGCAGAGCTTCAGGCGGCTCGAAACCGCGAGGCTCATCCAGGTGGCGCTCGACCGGTTGCCCGCGCACTACGGCAACGCGCTCGAGTGGAAATACGTCTACGGCTTCAGCGTCGAGGAGATCGCGGCGAAGCTCGGCGTCGGTCTCGACGCGGCGCAGTCGGTATTGGCGCGCGCGAAGCGCGCGTTTCACGACGTCTACGGCACGCTGACGAAGGATCTCGTAGCCGGCAGCGGCGAGCGCGAGATCGGGACGCAAACACCATGAGCGATGACAGCGCAGAAGCCTTCGGATCCAGAGACGGAGCGCGCCATGCAAAGTCTATTCGCGCACGTTCGGCCACGTGACATGCCGCCCGCGGACCATGAGCAGAGAGATTCGCCGCGCGCTGTTCGAGGAGTGGGACGCGGTTACGGGTAGGCGCGTGTTTTTCCGCCGCGCCCTTGCGGCGACCGCAGCGGCGGCGGTCTTGCTCGCGACGTTCGGGACGCTGCTGCTGCGGACGAGCGTCGCGCCTGCCGCCGTCGTCGCGTCGGTCGAGCGCGTGCGCGGCGACGCGCAGGCCGACGGCGCGGCACTCGCGATCGGCGCCGCGGTCTCGAGCGCTCAGCGCATCGACACGCATAGCGGCCAGGTCGCGCTGCGCCTCGCGAACGGCGGGTCGCTGCGGCTCGCGCCGCAAACGCGCATCACGTTCGCCGCGGCCGGGCGCGCGTCGCTCGACGCGGGCACGGTGTACTTCGATTCCGAGAGCGGCGCCGCGGCCGTCGAGGTTCCGGACGCCGCTCGGCATCGTGCGCGACGTCGGAACGCAGTTCGTCGCGCGTCTCGCCGGCGAGCGGCTCGACGTCGCCGTGCGCGACGGCCGCGTGGCGATCGAGCGCGGTTCCGGCGCGGTCGACGTCGTCGCGGGCGAGCGTGTCTCGGTGACGAGCGGCGCGTCGGCGCCGAGGCGCGAGCGGAGCGCTTCGTTCGGCGGCGACTGGGATTGGGCCGAGCGGCTCGCACCGCCGTTCGACATCAACGGACGCCGGTTGATCGACTTCCTGCAGTGGGTCGAAACGCAGACCGGTCGAACGCTCGAGTTCGCGGATCCCGGACCGAGCGGGTCGCGCGTGACACTGTGCTCAATGGCTCTATCGATCTCGAGCCGTTGCCGATGCTCGCGGCCGTGCTCGCGTTGACCGACCTCGGTTACGCGCTCGACGGCGACCGCATCGTGATCCGCGCCGCGAAGTAACCTCGCGCAGCGCGCTCGCCCGGAGCCGCGCCGTCGCCCGCTTCGACCGCAGGCTCGCACGGCTGCGCTGCGTCGCTCGGCAGCGGTGCGCCGCGTACAATCGCGCGACTCCGGCGCGGTGCGGCCCCGTGATGCGTTCCCGATGGTTACTCATTCTCGCCCTGATGGCGGGCCTCGTCGCCCATTCGCACGCGCTCGGACAAGACGCGCGCGGGTACGTCGGCAAGCCCGTCCACGAAGTGCTCGACGAGCTACGCTCTCGGGGCGCGCCGCTCGTCTACAGCACGAGCCTCGTGCCGCCGACGCTGCGGGTCGAGCGTGAGCCGCAGAGCGTCGAGCCGCTAGAGATCGCTCGCGAGGTCCTCGCTGTGCACGGGCTCGCGATCGAGCAGTCGGGCGGCGCATGGCTCGTCGTGCGCGGTATGAGCCTCGCAGTCGCGGGCAGAGCGGCGACTGGAACGATCGCGCTCACCGTCGCAACCGAGGCGTGGCGCGCCCCCGGCCGACGCAGTCGTGCAGCTCGATGCGCCGCGCGGCCCGAGCGCCGTCGTCGCGGGAGGGCGAGCGGAATTTCCGTCCGTCGCCGCGGGCAAGCACCTACTCAGCGTGAGCGCGCCCGGGTTTCTCGCCCAGCGCGCGTGCCGTAGTCGTCGCTGCCGGCGCGACGGCCGACGTCACGGTCGTGCTGCCGCCGGTCGCGCCGCGGCTCGACGAGGTCACTGTGACTGCGAGCCGCTACGACCTGCGCGCAGACGCGCAGCCGTCGACGAGCCACTTCACGCAGCAGCAGATCGAGAGCCTGTCCTACCTCGGCGACGATGCGCTCCGCGTCGCGCACCGGCTGCCGGGCGTGGCGACGAATGATATTTCCGCGCGCGCACATGTGCGCGGCGGCGACATCGACGAGATGACGGTGATGCTCGACGGCATGCGGATCAACGAGCCGTTCCACCTGCGCGATTACCAAGCCGTGTTCAGCGCGATCGATCAGCGAATCGTCTCCGGAGAGCAGATCTACTCAGGCGGATTCCCGGCCGAGTACGGCGACGCATTGAGCGGCCTGACCGTCATCGACCGCGTCGAGCCAACGGAGCGCGCTGCACACGGAGCTCGGCTTGAGCCTGCTCTACACGTCGATCTTGTCGAGCGGCACATTCGCCGACGGCCGCGCGCAGTGGCTCGTGTCCGCGCGCCGTGGAAACCTCGACAAGTTGATCGACGACGAGCGCGGCGAGCCGTCGTATCAAGACGAGTTCGTCCACGTCGCGACGACGCTCGGCGCGAAGCACAAGCTCGCGTTTAACGCGATCGGGTTCGGCGACGACATCACCCTTACGCCGTCGAGCTCCAGCGGCGACCGCGAGCAGGGTTTCACCGATACGTCGACTCAGCCAGCTTTGGCTCACGCTCGACAGCGAATGGCGACCGGGTCTGTCGAGCCGCACGCTGCTCTATCAGACCAGCTTCCGATACGGATCGGCACGGCGACGTGGCGGACGTCGAGCGAGCTGGTCGGCGTCGCGGCCGATCGCCGCGAGTCTCGACGCGAGCGGCGTGAAGCAGGACTGGCGCTGGGACGGCTCGTCGCGGCATCTCGCGACGTTCGGCTTCGACGTCGAGAGCGGCGGACGCGCGCTACGACTACGCGAGCGCGGTGCGCTGGCTCGGCGTGCTCGCGACGCTCGAGCCGACCGCCGTCGCGCTCGTTCAGCGCGGCGCCGACGACGAGCGGCGACACCTATGCCGCCTACGTGTCGGACCGCTGGCGAATCACCGATCGGCTGATCGCCGATCTCGGGCTGCGCTGGGACGAGCAGACGTATTTGCCGCCAGGCGCGGACGAGCAGGTGGGGCCGCGCGCGAGCGTGCTCTACCGTCTCGATGGCGCAGACGGACCTGCGCATCGCGTACGGCAAGTTCTTCCAGTCGCAGGGGCTCGCCGATCTGCAGATCGAGGACGGCGTAGTCGATTTCGCGCCGGCGCAGCACGCCTCGAGCACGATCGTCGGCGTCGACCACCGCTTCCCGGATGGCCTCTCGCTGCGAGCGGAGCTGTTCGAGAAGACGACGCACAGCGCGCGGCCGCGCTACGAAAACCTGTTCGATCCGCTCGTGCTGCTGCCGGAGCTTCGTCCCGGCCGCGTGCAGCATCGCGCCCGAGCGCGGCGAAGTCACGCGGGCTCGAGGTGTTGCTGAGCGCCACGCATCCGTTCAGCTGGTGGCTCGGCTATTCGTTCGCGCATGCGGACGACGTGATCGACGGGCAGAACGTGCCGCGAAGCTGGGACCAACGAAACGCGCTGAACGCGGGCGTCACCCACGACCTCGGCCCGTGGACGCTGAGCGCGGTGCTGAACGTGCACACGGGTTGGCCGGTGACGACGCTCTCGCTCGTGCCGTCGAACGCGCCGAATGCCGTCGACGGCGTGGTGGCCGTACCGGGGCCGCGCAACGCCGAGCGCCTCGGGACGTGCGCAGCGCGTCGACTTTCGCGCGAGCCGCACGTACGCGGCGGGCGCCGGGTCGGTGCGCGTCTTCGCCGAGGTCACGAACCTCACGGGCCGCGAGAACGTTTGCTGTCTACGCTACGAGCAGGCAGACACGCCGATCGGTGCGCCGCCCGAGCTCGCAGTCGAGCCGCGGAACGGGTTGCCGTTCACCGTCAACCTCGGCGTGCTCTGGCAGTTTTGAGGCGCGCTCAGAAGGATACCGAGATCCGGATGCCGCGGACGCCTTGGTCCTCGAGAGGCATGAACGCGATACCCCTGCGACTGCGGTTGAGCTTCGACACACCCTTGGCGACGCCCACCCCGATGAATGCGCCGGCCGTCACGTCGGACAGCCAATGGTCGTCGTGCTCCATGCGCGCGTAGCCGACGAGCCCTGCGACACTATAGGACAGCGCACTGATCCACGGCCGATGGTAGTTCTCCGCGATCGAGGCCGCGACCGTGAACGCTTCAGCCGTATGGCCGGATGGGAATGACTCGCCGCCGCCGAGACCGTTGAAGTCGTGGGCGCCTTGCCCGTCGTGCGGCCGGCTGCGTCCCGTCAGCGCCTTCAACATCGGCACGATGATGCCGCCGGTGATAAGGCTCGATACGGTCCCATCGAGCGCTACGGCCCGTGCAGTCGGCCGATCGCCCGTGAAGCCGACGATCGCGAAGCCCGCCAGCGTCCCGAGCGCGTACTCCGCGCCGAACGGCTCGAAGACGTCTGCGATTCGTTGGCTGCCGTCGCTGCGATGACGCTGCAAGTAGTCGCGTGTGGGCTGGTCGAGCAAGGCAATCGAGCCCGCGACGAGCGCCGACTTCCATGCGACCGAGCGCCAGTCGCTCCCTTCCCAGCGCACGGGCTCGGTGAAGATCTCGCGTGTGTCGCCGCCGACGGTCTTCCAAAATCCGCAGAACTCGCAGGGGCTTGTGGTCTCAGTCCCCTTAGGCTCGTCAGCGAAGATGTTCGCGCAATGCGCCGCCACGGCGAAGCTGACGACGACGCACGCCGTCGCAATGGCCTTCATTGAACGCTCCGAGGTTGCTCGTCCGTAGGACGGTGGCGACCCTGGGAAGCGGTCTCAAATAAGGGCGTCGTCCCGTAGGCGCGTAACGCGCACCCGGCGTGGCGTGTTTCGCCCCTCCGCGGAGGGGTTCTAGAAAACACTTTAAGTTCGTTCAGGTTGAGCCGGGTCGTCGCCCGCGCGCGCGGACGCTCGACGTGAGCGGGCGCCTACTTCGCGAGCGGGTCCGGCCGAACCTGGAAGTGGACGACGAGCGGCTTCGTGCCCTTGCCGCCTTCCTTGAGCCATGGCGTGCGATCGCCGCTCGGCACCCAGAGCCCGCGGCCCTTCCAGCCCGCGTTCGGATCGTCGATGCGGCCCTCGAAGCCCTTCGCGTAGAAGCCGAGCGGATAGGGTAAGCGCATCGTCACGAACTCGCCTTTGACGAGCGCGTGCACGCCGTCGCTCAAGTTCGCAGTCGACATCGGCACGTTCGCGCCGAGGCCCGCGGTGTCGTGCTGGTCGACCCAGCTGTAGTAGCTCGCCTCGGCGCTCTCGTCGGGACGGCCATCGAAGCCGGGGCCCGGATAACGGTGGAAGCTCCAACCCTCGGGGCACTGATCGCCGGTCGCCTTCGGGCCGTTGAGCGGCCCTTTGCACTTGCGCCGGTCGAACGCGCCGAGATGGCCGCTGCCGAGCGACACCCAGACGACGCCGTCGCGGTCGATGTCGGCGCCGCGCGAGCCGAAGCCCGGCTTCGGCACGTTGTAGACCTCGGCGATCGCGGTTGCGGGCGGATTCTTGCCCGGGTCGATCCGCACGATCGAGCCCGGGTAGCCGTAGGTCGAGCCCCAGATCGAGCCGTCGAGCGGGCTCGGCATCACGGCATAGAACGCCGCGTTGATCCGCGCGTCCTTGGTTGGATCGAGCGGCTGGCCGGGCTCGGTGTAGCCCTCGTCGCGCTTGCCGTTGCCGTTCGTGTCGAGAACGATCGCGGTCCAGCCCTGCGCTTTCTCCGCGTCGCCGGTCTCGTCGAACACCTTGCGATCGAGCCAGCCGACGACGGGGCCGCCGCCGCTCGTCCACAGGGTGTTGTTCTCGTCTTCGGCGAACTGCAGATGGTGCGTCGAGTAGCAGGTGTCGATGTAGCGTGTACTTCGCGGTCTTCGGATCGTAGACCGCGAGCTGACGACCGGACTGATTCAGCGGGAACGCCTTCGCGGACGGATGATTCGAGCCCGCCTTGCAGAACGCGGGCTGCGTCTCGGGCGCGCGCACGACGGCGGTGTACCAAACGCGGCCCGTCTCATCGAGCATCGGGTTGTGCGCGTTCGCCTTGCTGTCCCAGATCGGCTTCGCTGCCCCAGTAGTTCGACGGCTGCGTCGGCGGCGTGCTCTTCGTCGTCGGCGTGTTCGCGTCGCGCACCGTCGCGTGCAGCGAGGTCGCGGTCATTGTTTTTGGATCGAGGATCGGGAAGTCGTCGGTGCTGAGCTCGGGCGCTCCGTAGAGCTTGCCGTAGCCGTTCACGGTCGGCTTGCGCTTGTCGGTGCCGCTCAAGTCGTGCATGTACGCGCTCGGCGTCGCCCAGTCGTAGACCGTCGCGACGACGTTGCGCTCGACGCCGTGCGGTCGCGGCGGCTGGTGACTGCGGCAGCTCGCCGGCCGCGACGCGATCGGTCCAGTCGCCGAGGTATTTCGGCGGCACGCCGCCGAGCTGGTTCTGCGCCGACGCGAGCATCTGGCTGCCGGCCTGACCCGACTGGATGCGCCGCACCCAGCCCTCCTGGCCGTGCCCGAACGCGGGCGGAATCGTGCGCGTCGCGAGCTGTCCGATCTGATGGCAGCCGATGCACGACAGGTTCTTGATCGACGCGACGTACTGATCCACGCCGCCCGGCAACTTCGAGACTTCGCTCGGCGCTCGGCAGCTTCTGCATCGAGTACCAGTAGATCGCGGGATAGACCTTGGCCGCGTCGGCCGGGGTTGCGGCGATTTTCGCCGTGAGGTTCACGGTTGCGCCGGGCTTCGCCGGCGGTCTTGTCCGAATCCGAGAGCCCGTAGCCGCGAACCCAGACCTGATAGTCGGCCGCCGGCAAATCGGGGATCACGAAGCGGCCCGCGTCGTCGGTCACGACGATCCGCGCGAACCGCGTCTGGAACGCGTTCGTCTCCGCGATCACCCAGACGCCGGCTTCAGGGCCTTTCGAGCTCGTGACGACGCCGCCGATGTCGTCCGCGTCGACCGCGGGCGCTTGGGCGCGCAGCGGCGCCGCAGAGCAGCGTGAGTGTAGCGAAGGAAGCGGCGGCGGTGACGAGCACCGGGCGATGGCTTGGCATGGTCGCGGTCCCCCGTTGGCGTGCGGCCGTCTTGCGCGGCCGTCTCGAAGTACTATGCAGTTCGCACGGGAGATTGCAACAACGCGGCCGCCACGGCAAACGAGCCGTTTGGCGCCCCCGTTCGCATGGGATCTACTGACCGAACGCGCCGATCGCGCGTATCCTTGGGCGAAGCTCTAGCGGAGGGCACATGGTCCGACGACTCCAGTGGCTCGCATGCGTATGTCTCGCCATCGCGGCGTCCGCGCCCGCGAGCGCGCACCATTCATTCGCGGCCGAGTTCGACGAGAACGCGACGGCCGAGCTCAAGGGCCAGATCGCGCAAGTCTGGTGGAATAACCCGCACGTCCGTTACCGGCTCACGACCAAAGCGAAGGACGGCTCCGCCGAAGATTGGGAGCTCCAAGCGTCGAGCATCACGGCGCTCTCGGCGCTCGGTTGGAACGCAAGCACACTGAAAACCGGCGACGTCGTCACGGTGTCGGGACAGCTCGGCCGCGACGGCGCGAAGAAGCTCTACGTTCGCTCGATCGTGCGTGCCGACGGCTCGAAGCTCGCGACCGGACGCGACAGCAACAGCCCCGACCCGAACGAGGTGCACGCGACGCGTGGCACGTACGGCTACGGAGCGACGCGCGCCAATTATCCGATCGACATCACGGGGCCGTGGCGCAACAAATACCACTGGCATCTGACCGTCGACGACCTCGAGCCGAAGCCCACGCCGTTCACGCCCCGAAGGACGGCGCGTGTTCGAGTCGACGGAGCACTGGCAAGACACCGCGCTGCGCTGCCTTCCGCTCGGGCTGCCGCGGTTGATCGGCTCGCCGTACGACATGGAGGTCGTCGACGCCGGCAACCACTACATCTTCATCTATACCGAGCACAACACGCCGCGGCGCGTTTGGATGGACGGCCGCACCGCGCCGGCCGACACGCCGGCGTCATCGCTCGGCTTCTCGGTCGGGCATTGGGAAGGCACGTCGCTCGTGATCGAGACGACGCATCTCGCGCCCGGCTGGCTCGACGGCTCGGGCTTGCCGATGAAGGGCGAGGGCACGCGCGTCGTCGAGCGCTACGTTTTCAGCGCCGACAAGCTGTCGATGGAGCGCACGATCACGATCTACGATCCGTACTACACGCAGCCGCTCGTTCGTCAACGCGGCTCGGCACGCGACGACACGGTCGACGTCGCCGAGCAGTCCGCGTGCGATCCCGACAGCTACTATCGCGACCTCCGCGATCTCGGCCGGCTCGACCAGCACCTCGACAAGCACTAGGACGAACGAAGGCATCGCCCCGGCAACGCGGGACCGCGTCGCCGTCAGCGCGTGTCCGCTCGGCGCGACTATTTGCCCGGCGGGCGAACCCGTATCCCGAGCTTCCGATCCGTCAGCACCAGGAACGTGCTGCCGAATTTCCCGGGCTGAAGCTCCGCGTTGAACGGCGTCTTCGGCAAGATCAAAGGCTTTGTCTCGGTCTGGATCCAGACGCCGCCGTGGTCGGTGGTGAACTCTGTCCCATAGCCGGGACGCGAGAGCGCGCTCAGCACGACGACCGGCAAGACGGCCGTCGGCGCGCCGGTGTTCGGGTCGAAGGTAGGTGGCGCGCCGGGCTGAGGCGGCGTCGCGGCCGTCGTATTGCGCGGGCTGTGCGGCGAGGTGCTGATCGTCGACGACGACGTCGCGGCGGGCGCGGCGGTCGTCTCGGCCGCGCGCGCGGCAGCCGCCGTGCCAACGGCGGCCCCGGTAACAGCCGCAGCGGCCGGCGCGGCCGCGCATGCCGGAGCAGTGCGGCTGCCGCGGGCGCGCTGTCGGCATTCGCGGCGGCGACTCGACCGCCGCGGCTCCGACGACGGCGCGGGGCCGCCGCGCTCGCCGGCGCGGGGGCGCGGCGCGGGGCCGGTGCCGGTGATGCCTGCGCAGGCGCAGGCGCGCGCGGCGCTCCGCGCATCGCGTGGTCATAGCACGCGAGCCGATCGTGGTCGCTTTCGATCGACGGGCACGCGACGGCGCCGCCGGGTTCCTGAGCTCGGCCCGCGAGGGGCATGAGCCCCAGGGTCGCGACGAGCAACGCTATCTCGCTACGCATGAACGAACGGCTCCTTCGCCGGGTGTGGCATCATCGCGAGGCTTGCCTCGCCGCGCATCTAGCGCGGTGAAAGCATACTGCGGGATGACCTCGATGTTGACCTCTATCTCGATCGGCTCCACGAGCCAAGACCCCGCCAGCGCGCCTGCAGCGGGCCGCGCCTCCAAATGAGGCGGCGTCGGCGCAGGAGCCTGCCGCCGCGCCGTTCCGCGTCGAAGTCGAGCGGTTTGCCGACGTTCGGCTGCTGCGTTATCAGGTTCCGGGGTTCGCGGAGCTCGATCGGCGGCACAAAGAGCTCCTCTATTACCTCTACGAAGCCGCGTTGTCGGGCCGCGAGATCATCTACGACCAGAAGTACCGCTACAACCTCGCCATCAAGCGCACGCTCGAAGAGGTCGTGCAGCACTACGCGGGTGACCGGGGCGCCCCCGATTTTCAGGCGCTCGTGCTTGTACTTGAAGCGACTCTGGTTCGCGAACGGCATCCATCACCAATACTCGAGCGAGAAGTTCGCGCCCGGATTCGATTTCGCCGCGCTCGCGCGCATGGTCGAGGGCACGCCGGCCGGCCGATTCCCGGTTCGCCCGGGCCAGTCGGTGGACGAGCTGCTCGCGGAGCTCGAGCCCGTGATCTTCGATCCGGCCGTCGACGCGAAGCTCGTCTCGAAGAGCGCCGCGAGCGACGTGGTCGCGAGCTCCGCGGTCAACTTCTATGGGCGCGGGCTCACGCAGGCCGACGTTTCGGCGTTCTACGCGGGGCGTCTATCGCCCAACGACCCCGAGCCGGTGTCGCTCGGCCTGAACTCGACGCTCGAGCAGAGCGCCGCGGGGCCGGTGGAGCGGGTGTGGAAAGTCGGCGGCCGCTACACCGAGGCGATCGAGCAAGTCGTGCTCTGGCTCGAGAAGGCATGCGCAGTTGCAGAGAACGACGCACAGCGCGTTGCGCTCGAGAAGCTCGTGCGGTTCTACCGAAGCGGAGATCTGCGCGACTGGGACGAGTACAACATTGCGTTTATCGCGGACAAGGACTCGCTCGTCGACGCTATCAACGGCTTCATCGAGGTCTATCACGATCCGCTCGGCATGCGCGCCTCGTTCCAGTCCGTCGTTTCGTTCCGCGACGCGGTCGCGACGAAGCGGATCGAAGCGATCGCGAGGGAGGCGCAGTGGTTCGAAGATCACTCGCCGATTCTCGATCGCCACAAGAAGGCCGACGTCAAAGGCATCACCGGTAGAGTCATCACGGTGGTGATCGAAGCGGGCGACACCTCGCCCACGACGCCGATCGGAATCAACTTGCCGAATTCCGATTGGATCCGCACGCAGCACGGCTCGAAGTCCGTGAGCCTCGGCAACATCATCGCGGCCTACGACGCGGTGCGCGGCGGCGCCGATCGCGAGTTCGCCTGGGACGCGGAGGACGCGGAGCGCGGAGCGCGCTATGCGGCGCTCGCGTCGGAGCTCAACACCGACATGCACGAGGTGATCGGCCACGCATCGGGTCAGATCGATCCCGGCATCGCTCCGATCGCCGAGACGCTCAAGAACTACAGCTCGACGCTCGAGGAGGCGCGTGCGGACCTCGTCGCGCTCTACTACGCGATCGATCCGAAGCTCGTCGAGCTCGAGCTCATGCCGTCGGTCGAGGTCGGGCAAGTGCAATACGAGCGATACATCCGCAACGGCCTCCAGCTCCAGCTCTATCGCGTGCCGCCGGGCGCCGACATCGAGCAAGATCACATGCGCAACCGGCAGCTGATCGCCGCCTGGTGCTACGAGCAGGGTAAGCCGGACAACGTGATCGAGCGGCGCGAGCGCGACGGCAAGACGTACTTCGTCGTGAACGATTTCGTTCGGCTCCGCGAGCTCTTCGGCGAGCTATTGCGCGAGCTGCAACGGATCAAGTCCGAGGGCGACTATGCGGCGGGCCGCGAGCTCGTCGAGCGCTACGCGGTGAAGGTGGATCGCAAGCTGCACGCCGAGGTGCTCGAGCGTTACGCGAAGCTCGACATTCCGCCGTTCTCGGGCTTCATGGGCCCGCGGCTCGTTCCCGTGCGCGACGGCGAGAGGATCGTCGACGTGAAGCTCGAGTATCCGGAGGATTTCGCGGCGCAGATGCTCGAGTACGCGGACAGGTACGCGTTCTTGCCGACCTGGAACTAGCGCGCGTCGTGCGCCGCGCGCTCTCGACGAACCGCAGTGCGGCGGCGCCGTATTCAATTCGTCCAGCCGATGTCCTCGTAGCACGGCTGTCGGCGAAGCCGAACGCGCCGAAGTTCGCGAGTCCCTTCTTGACCGGCCAGAGCTCGGGCCGCTGGTAGAGCGTGAGCGAGTGCACCTCTTGCCAGATCAGCGCGTCGATGCGGTTCGCGATCTCGATGCGCCTTGCGCGCGATCGAGCTCCGCGCTCGCTGCGTCGAACAGCTCGTCGATCTCGTCGGATGCCGACCCGCGCGTAGTTCTGCTGGATGTCGAGCTCGCCCGAAGTTCGTCTTCGGCTTCACGTAGATCGATTTCGCCGAACTGATCGGAAACGGCGTGCCGATCCAAGAGAACACGGTGAAGTCGAACTGGCCCGACGTTGACGTACTTGTCGAAGAAGTCCGGGCTCGGCACGACGTCGATCTTCAGCGTGACGCCGATCTCGTGCCGAGCATGTTCTGGATGCAGCTCGGACTCCTGCCGCGATGCTGTGATCGCCGCCCGGAATGACGATCGTGAGCTCGAGCGGCTTGCCGTCCTTCGTGCCGCACGTTGCCCTCGAGCTTCCAGCCGGCTTCGTCGAGTAGCTGCGCGGCGCGCTCCGGGTCGTACGTGCAGGTCACGCCGGAGTTGTCGTGGTAGCCCGTCTGGTTGGCCATGAAGATGTGGTTGCCGAGCGGCTTCGGCAGCGATGCCGAGCGGTCCGAGCAATGCGCGCGCGATCGCCCCGCGATCGATGGCCATCGCGAGCGCCTGGCGAACCTTCACGTCTCTGCAGGATCGGGCTCGCTGCCGTTGATCGTGACGTGGCGAAAGTTCGGTGCCGCGGCGATGCGCACTTCGATTCCGTCGATCGTCTTGGCGCGGTTGTACATGTTCGCGTCGGCGCCGACGTCCATCGCGTCGATCTCACCGTTCGCGAGCGCGTCGATTTGCGCTGTCCGATCGGGATCGCCCGATAGACGATCCGGTCGAGCTTCGGGCGGTTGCCCCACCACTTGTCGTTGCGCACGAGCGTGATCGTTTGCGACGTCTTGTCGAGGCTCTCGAACACGAACGGTCCCGCGGTCAGTCAGCGGGCGATCCTGCCCAACCATCGTTGAAGACTTTCGGATCCCGCGTCGTCGACGCCGGGATAGAGCGGCCAGAAAAGGGACTGCCAGTCGGCGAACGGCCGCTCGAACGTCACGACGACCTCGTCGATCGTCGCGCGCCTCGCTCGACGTTCTCGATGTCGCTGTAGCCGTTCGCGGACACGATGTGGTACGCGTTGTTCTTGCCGTTGCTGCGACTGCCATTCCCAGTAGAAGTCCTCCCAGGTGATCGGCGTTCCGTCGTCCCAGCGCGCTTTCGGGTTGATCGTCGTACTTCACCGTCTGCTTCGGGGCTCGTCGTGAGCACGGGCTCGGCGCGAGATAGTCGGGGTTGAAGGTCGGCGTCGCCGCCGCGTCGATGCGGAATAGTCACCGGCATCAGCGCGAAAACCGACCATGCGCTGTTGTCGACGAGCGCGGCCGTCGAGCTCGAGGTAGTTGAAGTTCGTCGGGATCTGATCGAGCGGCCAGGTCAGCGTGCCGCCGTCCTTGAGCCGCTCGCGCGGCTGCTTATTGATTTGGTTCGCCGTGCGTTCTGCGACGGCGGCCGCGGCGCTGCGTTCGCGGACGTCGCACCGCGAGCTACCGCCGCCTCCGCATCGCCGCACGCCAGTACCGCGAGCGCGGCTGCCGAGCCAAACAGTCCCGAGTCTCGTCACTTTGCCGTCCTGCCGTCCGCGAGCACGACCGCGGCAGCATAACTCAGAGCACGGACACGACGGCTGCGTAATGGCACGCGTCGACGTGATCCGTCGCCGCCCGTGCGCGCCTCGAGCGGCGGCGACTCGTCGATGCAGCGCTGGCGCTCGCCGTCGTCGTCGAGCTCGTGCGCGTACTTCGGGCAGCGCGTGCGGAAGCGGCAGCCCGACGGCGGATCGGCCGGGCTCGGCAGATCGCCGCGCGAGCATGATGCGCCGGCGCTGTCGCTCGACTCGCGGATCGGGCAGCGGCATCGCGGAGAGCAGCGCCTGCGTGTACGGATGCGCCGGCGCTGCGAAGATCTCGTCGACGTCGCCGATCTCGACGATCCGGCCGAGGTACATCACCGCGACGCGATCGGCGATGTGCCGCACCACCGACAGGTCGTGCGCGACGAACAGGATACGAGAGCGCCGAGCTTCGACCTGCAGGTCGCTCGAGCAGGTTGATCACGCCGGCGCGAATCGACACGTCGAGCGCCGAGACGGGCTCGTCGAGCACGAGGAGCTTCGGCTCGAGCGCGAGCGCGCGCGCGATGCCGATCGCGTTGGCGCTGGCCGCCGGAGAACTGCGCGCGGATAGCGGTTCACGTGCTCGGGTCGAGTCCGACGAGGCTCGAGCAGCTCGCGCGACGCGCCGCGTGCATCGCGTCGGGCGCTCGCGCCGTGCGCTTGCGAGCGGCTCGGCGAGGATGTCGCCGATCGGCATCCGCGGGTCGAGCGAGGCGAGCGGATCCTGAAACACGACCTGCAGATCGCGGCGGATCGCGAATCGCTGCCGCGTGCGACGATCTGCGCGGTGTCGCGGCCGAGCACGACGATCGCGCCGGCCATCGGCGGCTCGAGATTCAGGATCTCCATGATCGTCGTCGTCTTGCCGCAGCCGGATTCGCCGACGAGCGCCGAGCGTCTCGCCCTCGCGGATGTCGAAGCTCACGCCGTCGACGGCGCGCACCGTGCCGACGCGGCGCCGCAACAGCGCGCCTTTCGTCAACGGGATAGCTCTTCACGAGGTCGCGGACCTCGAGCATCGTCGCGGCGCTTGCGCGCGCGGCTCGGCCGCGACCGGGCGCGGCCGGTGCGGGCGGCACGCGGAAAGACGTCGCGAGCTCGTCAGTCCGCGCGCTTCGATCTCGCCGCTGCGATGGCACGCGGCGCAGATGACCCGCGCCGGACCGCGGCAGCGCGACGAGCGTCGGGCTCGACCTCGCGCACGTTCGTCGATGCGCATCGGGCAGCGCGGCGCGAACGGGCAGCCCGGCGGCAGCGCGATGAGCGACGGCGGGTTGCCTTCGATCGGCGTCAGCGGTGCGCCGTTCGTCGACGTCGAGCCGCGGCACCGACCCGAGCAGGCCCAGCGTGTACGGCATCCTCGGCCGATAGAAGACGTCGTCGACGCGCGCCGATCTCGACGAGCTTGCCCGCGTACATCACGGCGACGCGTCCGCGACGCCCGCGATCGACGCCGAGATCGTGCGTGATCAGCAGATCAGCGACGCGCCGGTCGCTTGCCGCGCCGTCGTGCAGCACGTCGAGGATCTGCGCCTGGATCGTCACGTCGAGCGCCGTGGTCGGCTCGTCGGCGATGATCACGTCGCGGATTGTTCGCGATCGCCATCGCGATCATCACGCGCTGGCGCATGCCGCCCGAGAACTCGTGCGGGAACGCGGTCGGCGCGCTGCGCGGGATTCGGGATGCCGACGAGCGTCGAGCAGCTCGATCGCGCGGCGCGCACGCCGCCTCGCGCCGACAGTCCTGATGCACGAGGATCGCCTCGGCGAGCTGATCGCCGACGGTGTAGACCGGCGTCAGCGCGGAGAGCGGATCCTGGAACACCATCGAGATCTTGCGGCCGCGGATCGCGGACAGCTCGCGGTCAGAGCGGCCGACGAGCTCTCGCCGTTCGAACCGCACCGAGCCCTGATCGTCGCGCGTGCGCCGGCAGCAACCCCATGATGGCGAGCGACGAGACCGACTTGCCGGAGCCGGACTCGCCGACGATGCCGAGCACCTCGCCGCGGCGGAGCGCGATAGCGACACCGAGCGAACCGCCGACACGACGCCGGCCTCGCTCGCGGAACGAGACGCTGCAGGTCGCGGACGTCGAGCAGCGGCTCGGAGTCGTCGGCGCCTCGCGCGCGTCGTCGACCGGCGCCATGCGCTACCTCGCCCCTGAACCGGCGTTCGGATCGAGCGCGTCGCGCAGGCCGTCGCCGACGAGGTTGATCGCGAGCACCAGGGCGATCAGCAACCCGCGCGGGAAAGTAGAACTTCCACGGGAGCGAGCAGCGCGGCGCCCGCGTTGTCGCCGATCAGCGTGCCGAGCGAGACGTCGGGCGGCTGAACGCCGAAGCCGAAGAACGACAGGCCGACCTCGGCGAGGATCAGCGAGCTCACGTTGATCGTGGCGTCGATGATCAGGAACGAAGCCATGTTCGGCAGGATGTGGCGCACGATGATCTGCCAGCCCGGAACGCCCATGAAGCGAGCCGCCATGCGACGAACTCGCGTTCCTTGCAGCGACAGCGTGAGGCCGCGCACGATCCGCGCCGTGACCATCCACTGGAACGCCGCGAGCAGGAGCCACGAACACGAGCCACGTGTGACCGCGAAACGAGCGGCGACAGGATCGCGATGATCAGGAACGACGGGCAGCACGAGCAGCAGGTCGATGACCGTCAGCAGCACGGTGTTCAGCATCGCCGCCGAAGTAGCCGGCGAACGCGCCGACTATCGCTGCGAGCGCGGTCGACATCAGCGGCGCCGATCAAGCCGACGATCAAGCGACTTCTGCAGGCCGCGCATCGTGAGCGCGAACATGTCGAAGCCCGTCTGCGTGGTGCCGAACCAGTGCACGGCCGACGGCGGCGACAAGAATGCGTTCGAAGTCGAGCTGGTTGTATTGCCACGGCGTGACGAACGGACCGAGGTAGGCGACCGCGAATAGCAGCGCGAGAGACACGACGCCGGCCACGGCAGGACGACGCCGAAGGAAGCGGCGCGCGACGAGGCGTGTTCGCGAGACGGCCTCGATCGCGTCCGGTCCGCCTGCGCGCGGTCTGCTCCGGCTGGAGTTGCGAGCTCGCTCGTTCCGCCACGTCAGCTACACCCGTACTCGCGGGTCGAGCGCGGCGTAGACGATGTCCGACAGGAAGCCGGCGCAGCAGCACGAGAACCGCGACGAACAGCGTGACCGCCGGCGACCGTGTTGACGTCGTTCTTCGTGATCGACGTCGACGAAGTACTCGCCCATCCCGTGCCAGCCGAAGATGCGTCTCGGTGAACGTCGCGCCGACGAACAGCAGAGCGAACTGGTACGCGAAGAACGTCGCCATCGGGATCAGCGCCGTCCGCAGCGCGTGCTTCACGAGCGCTCGAGGCCTCGTCAGACCCTTTCGCTTGCGCGGTCCTCAGGAAATCGCTGCCGAGCACGTCGAGCATCGCGCTGCGCTGGTAGCGGCTATAGAACGCGATCGAGCCCGACATCAGCACGAAGGTCGGCAGCGCGAGGTGCGCGAGCCGATTCGATATGCCCGCGATAGACCAGGAATCTAGGCCCGGCGTGATCTCGCCGGTCGTGTAGAGCAGTTTCGTATCGCCCGTGAACCCGAGCAGATCGTTCAGGCCGATGCCGGCGTTCTTGACGAGCACGGCGAGCACGACGGTCGGCATCGCGAGCACGATGAACGAGAACACGGTGATCACGTGATCGACTGAGCCGGTACTGCCGGATCGCGCCGTAGGCGCCGGCTGCGACCGCCGAGCAGCGTGCCCAAGATCGAGCCGAGCAGCATCAGCCGCAGGCTCACCCAGATCCGCCGGTCCGATCTCCGCGTTCACCGAGCCGCCGTCGATGGTGCGGCCGAGATCGCCGCGCACCACGCCGCCGGCCCAGCTTCGCGAACCGCTCGACCACGGGCGTCTTGTCGTTGAGATTGAGCTCGTCGAGGATCGCGTCGACCGACTGCAGGCGGCGGCGGAGGGTTGCGGCCCTCGTAGCGCGAGCGCGGATTGAGCTACGTCGCCGCGAGGAAGTACGCGACGACGGTTGCGATCACCACGAGAACCGTGAGATAGGCGAGCCGCCGCAGCAGGAACGCCGTCATTCAGAACGCCGCCGCTGGAGCGGCCGAGCAACTGGGCGAAGCGCCGATCGCAAAACTGGGCTCAGAGCGCAGCCTCACTCCGCCGCTTTGTCGGGCTTCGAGCCCGCGAAGAAGAGGGGCCGGCCGTCCGCAAAAGCGATGTTCCGGCCGACGGCGCGATTCGAGCCGTCGCGCGCTTGGTAGCCGTCGATCACGAGCTCGGAGCCGAGCGGGATCGCGGTCTTCGTGACGCCGCTCTTGAGCAGCACGTTCGGGCTGCCGCCCTCGACCATCCACGACGCCGTTTGCCCGGCCGCGTCCTTCACGTCGATCGTGATCCACGAGTGCGGGTTGATGAGCTCGACCTTCGTCACGACGCCGCGCAACGAGACGGGCTTGCCCGCGTCGAACTCCGCGGAGAACGAGTGGTGAGCCAGCGCCGGCGTCGCGGTGAGCAGCACGCCGAGCGCGGCGGCAGCGATGGCGTGAAGCGGGCGGATCCTGTTGATCATCGTCGAGTCTCCGAGGTCCGTCAGCGTCGCGGCGGCGGCACGGGGTCGCGCGGCGTAGTGCCGAGCGCCGCGGCCTCGCGCTCTTTCACGCGTGCTCCGCTCAACGTGTTCGCCAGCCCGTAGTTGCCTTCCTGGCATGCGTACTCGAAACGCATGCCGTCGATCCGCACGAGCGGATACTCGGCGGTCCACGAGCGGTCCCAGAGGTTCTTGTCCTCGACCGTGAAGCGATAGCGCAGCGTGTCGGCACCCGTCCGCTCGAGGTACTCGGTCACTCGCGCGTCGGGCGTGAGCAGCAGGCCGGCCGGCGTGCCCGGGACTTGCGTGCGGCCCGTGTAGTTCGTCGTCTCGATCACGAGGGTGTTGCCATCCCAGTGGCCGCGCGAGTCGCCGAGCCACTGCTTCACGCCGCCCGGCAGGTGTGGGCGGCCATCGAGTGGCACGATCCGCGCGTCAGGCATCATCTCGGTGATGATCGTCACGTGGCCCGGCGACTGATAGATCTCGAGGTTGCTGTTGTAGCCCGTCGGCATGATCGGCGGGCCCTGGTGCGGCCAGACGATGCAGCGCACCGAGAGCCCGAGCATTTGAGCGCTGTCGTACGCGTGCGCGCGCGTGTAATCGGCGCGCTCCTTCGCTTTTGCCGCAGCCTCGGGGCGCGGTGCGGGCAGCTTACCGTCCGGCGGATCGACGATCGCGGCGGTGCGCGTGTCGAGGTTCATCTTCCGCTGCGTGATGTCGAGGCCGTAGTCGGTGAGCTGATAGTGGACGTCGGCGTCGGTGCCGGCCTCGGTTTCGCTCGGCTCGAGCGCCTTGTCGAGCCGCTCGCGCGCCTCGGCCTCGGTGAGCTGCGTGCGATCGGCGTAGGCCGCGGGGCGCTGCAGCGGCACGACCGTGTTGTTCGTCCAATAGCCCTGCAAGTCCGGCTGTCCGTCGGACGTGCGCGGCGCTTTGAACGGCCTCTCGGCCGCGGTCGCGGCGCCGAGCGTAAGTGCCGTTAGCACGGCTGCCGCGCACACGCGCAGGAGCTGCGCGTGCCTTCGCAACCTCATCGGGCCGACGCGCCGGCACGCGTCAACGAGCTGGCGGCGCATTCGCTCCCTCCGGTTTCTTGGCAAGGTGGCCATACAGCAACTCCTCGGCGAACTCCTCGCACTTGAACTCGAGCAGCTGCGCGTTCGGCTCGACGTGCCGGTAGAGAGGCAGGCTGATCGTCCACGGCCGCGAGTACACCGCGGGATCCTCGAGCGTCGCCTCGTACCAGAGGTGGTCGGGACCCTGCGGGATATAGCGCTCGACGACGTGCAGCGACGCGGTCGCGAAATTGCCGGCGCGATCGAGCCAGCTCTGGCCGATCTGCCCCGTCACGTCGACGACGAGCACGTCGCCTTCCCAATGGCCGTTCGACCAGCCCATCCAGCTGTCGATCGGCGCTTCGCCGCGGTCCTTCATGAAGATCGTGCGCAAGGCGTTCGCGTACTGGTACGCGATCAAAATGTCGCCGTCGGTTTGCAAAATTTGGAAAGGCTGCGGCATGTACGTCGCGCGCGGCACGCCGGCCCGGTAGCACTTCACTTCGGGATCGGCGCTCAGCCGGTTCTTGTAGTTCTCGTCGCGCTGCGCGAGCGCGGCCGGTAGATAAGGTATCTGGCCCTTCACGACGCCGAAGCCCGGCGGCACGGCGCCCTGTGCACCGAGCGAGGCGACCGGCCCGAATGTCGCGGCGTGATCCTCGACGTTGAACGAAGCCGCGCTGATCGCTTCCCAGATGCCGCTGATGTCGGGCTTTCCCGCGGCCGTCCGCTTCGCGACGACGGGTTTCGGCGCGGACTGCGCGTGCGCCGCCACGCCGGTCGCGACAGCGCAGCACGCCGCGAGCAGCGCGACGAGTCGCCGCGTCGAGCGCAGCGGCGCGCCAATCGAGCCAGCGCTGTGCGCCAAGAACGTCCTCCGAGACCCAAGACTCGGGCCAATATGCCGAACCGACCGCGGCAACACAACGCCGCGCCTCGCGACCGCGAGGCGGGTCGCGTACGCTTACGCGCCATGTCCGCAATCCTGTACGTCGGCAATCGCAACTATTCGTCGTGGTCGATGCGCGGCACGCTGCTCGTTCGCCAGAGCGGCATCCCGTGCACCGAGGTGGTGATTCCACTCGACACCGAGGAGGGCATGGCGAAGATCGCCGAGGTGAGCCCTACGCGCCGCGTGCCGGTGCTGCACATCGACGGGCTCGTGATCTGGGAATCGATCGCGATCGCCGAGTTCTTGCACGAGCACGCGCCGGACGCGGGCATCTGGCCCGACGAGCCGAGGGCTCGCGCGCTCGCGCGCTGCGTGAGCGCCGAGATGCATTCGGGGTTCGGCGCGCTGCGCGCACAGATGCCGCTCGACGTGCGTGGGCGCCACAGCGTGCCCGAGACGCCGGAGTTGCGCCGCGACATCGACCGGATCGAGCAGATCTGGCGCGAGTGCCGCGCGCGCAACGCGCGCGGCGGCGACTTCCTGTTCGGCGCGTGGTGCGCCGCGGACGCGATGTTCGCGCCCGTCGTGAGCCGCTTTCGCACCTACGGCGTGGAGCTGTCGCGCGGCGCGCAGCAGTACGCGGACGCGGTCTGGAAGTGGCCCGCGCTCGCCGCGATCGCCGCCGAGGCGGCGGCCGAGCCGTGGTCGCTCGACCTCGGGCTCAATCAATGACCGGCGACGCTCGCGAGCTCACGCTCGCCGAGCTCGAGGCCGGCCTCGATTCGATCCGGGCCTCGCCGCGCGAAGCCGGGACGCTCGAAATGATCGTGCGGCGCCCGCGCTCGGACGAGCGCGAAGTCCTCGACGCGGCGCGGCTCGATCCGATAGAAGGCCTCGTCGGCGATCGCTGGGGCGCCGCGCTCCCGCGGCGCGAGGAGCAGCAGTTGACGCTCATGAATTCGCGCGTGATAGCGCTGGTCGCGCAAGATCGCGCGCGGTGGCCGCTCGCGGGCGACCAGCTCTACGTCGATTTGGATCTGACTGCCGATAACGTGCCGGCCGGCACGCGGCTCGCGATCGGCGCGGCGGTGATCGAGGTGAG
The DNA here is from genome assembly GCA_963841645.1 of uncultured Gammaproteobacteria bacterium. Classification (GTDB taxonomy): domain Bacteria; phylum Pseudomonadota; class Gammaproteobacteria; order Steroidobacterales; family Rariloculaceae; genus FEN-1219. The sequence continues at coordinate 254,729 of CAWJDS010000003.1, forward strand.
CGCGAAGCCGCACTTGGGTTGCGGTAAGTTTCGCGCCCGATTCGGCTTCGACGCCGTGCGCTTCGTCAACTCGCCGCACGGGCAACTAAAGCTGCGCGGGATCCACGCACGTATCCTCTCGGCCGGCGACGTGCGAGTCGGCGACACGATCCGCAAGCTCGCGGTGGCCGGCTGAACCGAGCCCGGCCGAGCTCAACCCGACGCGGGTAGGCACTCCGCGAGCACGCGCGCGACGTGCACCGCTTCGCGCGCGGCGCCGTCGTGGATCTGGTGCCGGCAGCTCGTGCCGTCGGCGACGATCACGGTGTCCGCTCCGGCCGCGCGCACGGCGGGCAGCAGCGCGAGCTCGGCCATCCGCATCGAGACGTCGAGATGCTTGCGCCTGGTAGCCGAACGCGCCCGCCATGCCGCAGCAGCTCGACGCGATCGTCTCGACCGCGAGCCCCGGGACGAGCTTCAGCGTCGCGACCACGCTCGGCATCACGCCGAACGCTTTCTGGTGACAGTGTCCGTGCACGAGCGCGCGCACGTAGCGCGGCCGACTTCGAGCTCGAGCTTCAGGCGCCCGGCCGCCTGCTCGCGCACGAGGAACTCCTCGAACGTGAGCGCCGCGGCCGCGAGCGCGGCGCTGTCCGCGCCGGGCAGCAGCGTCCGAAACTCGTCGCGAAGGCCGAGCAGGCACGACGGCTCGAGCCCGACGACCGGCGATGCCGCGCGCGACGATGCGGCGCGAGCGCCGCGAGCGTGCGCGCGGCTTCCGCGCGCGCCTCGTCGACCATGCCGGTCGCGAGATACGTGCGGCCGCAGCAAAGCGGCGCGCTCGCCGTCGCTCGCGGCACGTGCACCCGATAACCCGCCGCCGCGAGCACCGCGCACGGCCGCGCGCAGGTTCTCGGGCTCGAAATACGTGTTGAAGGTGTCGGCGAGCAGCACGACGTCGCGCGGCGTGCTCGCGCCCGCGGTCGGCGCGGCGCGGGCACCTCGCTCTGGCCACGGAACCAGTCACGCCGCCAGCGCGGCAGCGAGCGGCGCGCGGAGAAGCCGGCGAGCGACTTCGGAGAGCGCGGCAAGCCCCGGCACGCGGTCGCGCAGATTCAGCAGCGGCGCGAGCGCGCCGCGCGCGCGCGCGTAGCGCGGCAGATGCGCGACGAGCTTGTCGTGCAGCGTGCGCGGCCGTGCGCTTGTGGTAGTGGTGCAGGAACTCGACCTTCATGCTCGCCATGTCGACGCCGGTCGGGCACTCGCGCTTGCAGCCCTTGCACGAGACGCAGAGCGCGAGCGTGTCGTAGACCTCGCGCGACGCGAGCCCGTCCGGCGCCGAGCTGGCCCGAGAGTGCGAGCCGCAGCGAGTTCGCGCGGCCGCGCGTGACGTGGCGCTCGTCGCGCGTCACGCGATACGACGGGCACATCGTGCCCGCGTCGAACTTGCGGCAGTGGCCGTTGTTGTTGCACATCTCGACGGCCGCCGCGAAGCCGCGGCCGCGGTTCGCTTCGCCGACCTCGTGCTCCGACCAGTCGAGCGCGGTGGCGAGCGGCGCGGTGCGGTAGTCCGGCTTGAAGCGGAACAGCGCGCGGTCGTCCATCTTCGGCGGCGCGACGATCTTGCCCGGATTCATCAGGCCCTTCGGATCGAACGCGCGCTTGATCTCGCCGAACGCGCGCGTGAGGCGCGGCGCCGAAGCATCGGCTCGATCCACTCCGAGCGCACGAGGCCGTCGCCGTGCTCGCCCGAGTACGAGCCCTTGTATTCCTTCACGAGCGCGCAGGCTTCCTCGGCGATCGCGCGCATCCTGCGCGCGCCGTCGTCAGCCGCATGTCGAGCACGGGCCGCACGTGCAGGCAGCCGACCGACGCGTGCGCGTACCACGTGCCGCGCGTGCCGTGCTTCTCGAACACGCGCGTGAGCCGGTCGGTGTATTCCGCGAGGTGCTCGAGCGGCACCGCGCAGTCCTCGATGAACGACACGGGTTTACCGTCGCCCTTCATCGACATCATGATGTTGAGGCCCGGCCTTGCGGACCTCCCAGACGTCGCGCTGCAGCGCGGGATCCGCGATCTTCGACCACGCTGCCCGGCAGGCCGAGGTCGCCCATGAGCTCGACGAGCTGCTTGCAGCTTCGCGACTTGCGGCGTCGAGCTCGTCGCCCGCGAACTCGACGAGCAGGATCGCGTCGGGATCGCCGCGAATCGTCTTGCTCGACCGTGGCGCGGAACGCCGCGATGTCGCGCGACAGCCCGATCATCGTGCGGTCGACGAGCTCGACCGCGGCCGGCTCGAGCTTCACGATGTGCTGCGTGAGGTCCATCGCCTGATAGAACGTCGGGAAGTGCACGATGCCGAGCGCCTTCTGGCGCGGCAGCGGCGAGAGCTTGAGCTTGAGCTTGCGGAAGTAGCCGAGCGTGCCCTCCGAGCCGACGAGCAGGTGCGCCATGTTGAACGCGCCGCTCGAGGCCATGTCGAGGTTGTAGCCCGCGACGCGGCGCTGCACCTGCGGCACGCGCGCTGCGATCTCGTCGCGCTCGCGCGCGTGCAGCGCGCGCACGTGCGCGACGAGCTCGCGTAGCGCGCGTCGCGGCCGCGGACTCTGCGCTCGCGATGCGCCGTCGCGAGCCACCTCGCCGAACGTCACCGTCTCGCCGCTCGTGAGCCAAGTCTCGGCCGCGAGCACGTTGTGCACCATGTTGCCGTAGCGCATCGAGCGCGCGCCGCAGCTGTTGTTCGCCGTCATGCCGCCGAGCGTCGCCTGCGCCGACGTCGACACGTCGACGGGGTACCAGAGGCCGTGCGGCTTCAGGCGCGCATTGAGCTCGTCGAGCACGACGCCGGGCTCGACCCAGGCGGTGTCGCGCCTCGACGTCGAGCTCGAGCAGCTCGCGTTCAGGTGCTTGCTCGTGTCGATGCACGAGCGCGGCGCCGACGGTCTGGCCGCACTGCGACGTGCCCGCGCCGCGCGGCGAGCAGCGGCACGCCGGCCTCGGCCGCGATCTCGAGCGCGCGCTGCGCGTCGGCCGCGGACCGCGGCACGACGACGCCGAGCGGCTCGATCTGGTAGATCGACGCATCGGTCGAATAGCGGCCGCGGTCGTCGGCGTCGAACAGCACTTCGCCTTCGATCTCGCGGCGGAGCCGCGCCTGCAAGGAGGCGAGGTGCGGTGCTGGCATTTCTTGGGCTAGCTCGCTGTGGAGGGAGTCGGCCGGGCGTGTATTGTATGCGCCGCCGAAAGGAACGAGCAGACGCAGACGATGATTCATCACAGGCCGCCATTTCCTGCAGATTCCGGGGCCGACGAACGTGCCGGATCGAGTGCTGCGCGCGATGGCGCAGCCGACGATCGACCATCGCGGGCCCGAGTTCGGCGAGCTGGGCCGCGAGGTGCTCCGCGACGTGCGCGCGGTGTTCAAGACGACGCAGCCGGTCGTGATCTTCCCGGCGTCGGGCACCGGCGCGTGGGAGGCCGCGCTCGTAAACACGCTGTCGCCGGGCGACACCGTGCTGATGGTCGAGACCGGCCAATTCGCGACGCTATGGGAGCAAATGGCGAAGCGCCTCGGGCTGAAGGTCGAGCTGCTGCCGACCGACTGGCGGCACGGCGCGGATCCCGAACGCGATCGAGGAGCGCTTGCGCAAGGACACGCGCGCAGACGATCAAGGCCGTGTGCGTCGTGCACAACGAGACCTCGACCGGCGTCGTGAGCCGGATCGCGGCGGTGCGCAAGGCGATCGATTCGGCACGAGCACCCGGCGCTGCTGCTCGTCGACACGATTTCCTCGCTCGCCTCGATCGATTACCGGATGGACGAGTGGGGCGTCGACGTGACGGTCGGCGGGTCGCAGAAAGGGCTGATGCTGCCGCCCGGCTTGAGCTTCAACGCGATCTCGGAGAAGGCGCTCGCCGCGAGCAAGACGCGCGAAGCTGCCGAGGAGCTTCTGGGGCTGGGACGACATGCTGAAGGCGAACAAGACGGGCTATTTCCCGTACACGCCGGCGACCAATTTGCTCTACGGCCTGCGCGAGGCGCTCGCGATGCTGGCCGAGGAGGGGCTCGAGAACGTGTTCGCTCGCCACGACGCGACACGGCGAAGCGACTCGGCGCGCGGTCCGCGCGTGGGGCCTCGAGGTGCTGTGTCTCAAGCCGACCGAGTACAGCGGCTCGTTGACCGCGGTGGTGATGCCCGCGGGGCACGACGCCGACGCGCTGCGTGCCAAGATCCTCGCAGCCTTCGACATGTCCCTCGGGACGGGCTCGGCCAAGCTCGCGGGCAAGGTGTTTCGAATCGGTCACCTCGGCCACTTCAACGATCTCACGCTCGCCGGCACGCTCGCGGGCGTCGAGATGGGCCTCGCGCTCGCCAAGGTGCCCCACAAGCCGGCCGGCGTGCAGGCGGCGCTCGACTATCTCGCCGGCGCCGCGGCTGGCGCACGCTGACCGCGCCCGGATAGAACGCCGAGTCCGAGCCCGGCGCGCCCCGGCTCGCCAGCCGGCGGCCTCGAAGGGACCTCTGTCGCCAATTGGCGTCACTTGGACCGCGCGCCCAAGACGTGGTCTCGTCCAATCCGAGTCGCCTGGCACGCTCTCTCATAAGAGAAGCGCAATGTTTGCTAGAATTCCACGCCCGATTACCCGTCGGGCGATCGCGAATCCCGCCTTCCGAGGCCGTCGAAGAAACGGTGCCGAGAGTGAGACCGGATCCTTGCGAATTCTGTCGCGCGCGCACAAGCGAGGCTCGAGCGCGGGCCCAATCTCTGTCTCGACTACCTCTTCGCGGCGCGGTTGGTATGGTTCGTGCTTGTCTTTTGCGCGATTTCCTCGTGTGAGCTCGATGGCGACGCGCAAAACAAATGCGCTTGGCGTCGCGGTCGCGATGATTGCAGCGGCCGCGAGCAGCCATGCACAGGAACGGCCCTCGTCGCCTTTCAGCCGCGCGATTTTGGTCGCGCGAGCAGAGGAGCTCGCGAAACAGGAGTATGTCGAGCCGCCGACGGCGCAGGACGCGAACAGCAAGCTGAGCTATGACCAGTATCGAGCGATTCGTTTCCAGAAAGGTGCGTCGATTTGGGCACACCAGGACCGCACGTTCACGCTCGACTTGTTCCACCCGGGCTTCATCTTCGATATGCCGGTGAACATCAACCTCGTCATCGGCGGCATGGGACGGCGCGTGCTGTTCAAGAGCGACCTCTTCGACTACGGACCGGAAATCGGGTCTGCGCCACAGCGTGACGAAGACGAGGGCGGTTACTCGGGTTTCCGCGTCCGCGCGCCGATCAATCGACCCGACGCGCTCGACGAGTTCCTCGTGTACCAGGGCGCGAGCTATTTCCGCGCCGTGGCGCGCGACCAGAGCTACGGGTTATCGGCCCGGGGCCTTGCGATACGCACTGCGCGGCCCGAAGGCGAAGAGTTTCCGGTGTTCACCGACTTCTGGATCGAGCGCCCCGCCGAGCACGCGACGGCGCTCACGATCCACGCGCTGTTGCAAAGCCGTTCGGTCGTCGGCGCGTATACGTTCACCGCGACGCCCGGCTCGGAGACCGACATCGACGTGGTCGCGACGCTCTTTCCGCGCAGACCGATCACGAACTTCGGCATTGCGCCGCTCACGTCGATGTTCCTGTTCGACGCGTCCGCGGGACGCGGCCGCTTCGACGACTTTCGGAGCGCCGTGCACAACTCCGACGGGCTCGAGATGCTGACGGGCCGTGGCGAGCGGGTGTGGCGGCCGCTCGCGAACCCGCGCTCTGTCGCGCAGGTGTCCGCATTCATCGATCACGACCCGAAGGGCTTCGGCTTGATCCAGCGCAAACGGCGTTTCGAGGAATATCAGGACTCGGACTCGCACTTCGAGCGGCGTCCGTCGCTGTGGGTCGAGCCGCGCGGAGATTGGGGCGAGGGCCACGTCGAGCTCGTCGAGATCCCTTCGGGCAAAGAGATCAACGACAACATCGTCGCGTATTGGCAATCTGCGACGCCGCTGCCCGCGGGCAAAGCGACCGAGTTCACGTACCGGTTGCGCTGGCTCACCGAGCCTCTCGACACGTCGGTCGCGCGCGTCATCTCGACGCGCACCGGCGCCTCCAATGCGAGCGGAGACCAGCGCGAGTTCGTCGTGGACTTTCTCGGCGCATTCGCGCCGCCGAACGACGTCGAGATCAACGTGTCGAGCGACAAGGGCAAGGTCCTTTCGCCGCGCGGCGCGGTCGTCACGGACACGGGCGCTTATCGCGTGACATTCGAGCTAGCGCCGGAGCGCAACGACGGCGTGGAGCTGCGGCTCCAGCTCGTGTCGAAGAACCAGCCTTGGAGTGAGACGTGGCTGTATCGCTGGAGCCGATGACGGTACGACCGACCGCGGTCCCGCCATTCTCGCTTCTCGAGATGGCGGACCAGAGCTTCGAGCGCTATACGCGCAGCGAGAAGCCGACGCGGCCGCGATTCAGGACGTTCCTCGCGCGGCTCGTGACGTTCGGCGGCGCGCTCGCGCTCACGGTCTACGCGACCCGCGAGATGATCGAGGTCGTGTCCGTCGGCGGCGTCACGATGCTCCAAGGCGTGATGGTCGTGCTGTTCGCGATCACGTTCGGCTGGATCGCGCTCGCTGCGTCGTCGGCGGTCGCGGGCACGCTGTTCGGCGGCTCGGGACGGCGCGCGAAGGGCGACGCGATACCCTGAGCAGCGCACTGCGCTCGTGATGCCCGTCTACAACGAGGATCCTTCGCGCACGGTTCGCCTCGCTGCGTGCGATGGCTGAGGCGTTGATCGCCGCGGGGCAGTCGGCCAACTTCGAGATCTTCGTGCTGTCCGACACGCAGAATCCGGACGTCTACGTCCAAGAGACCGCGGCGGTGCAGACGCTGCGCGACGCGCTCGGCGAGTTTCGCGTCTGGTACCGCCATCGACACGAGAACGTCGCGAAGAAAGCCGGCAACCTGCGCGACTTCGTCACGCGCTGGGGCGGCCGCTACGACTACATGATCGTGCTCGACGCCGACAGCGTCTTGTCGGTCGACACGCTGCTGACGCTGGTGCGGGAGATGGCGGCGGATCCGAAGCTTGGGCTTCTGCAGACCGTGCCGCGGCTCTGCGGCGGCGCACACGTTGTTCGCGCGGCTCCAGCAGTTCGCCGGCGCGGTCTACGGGCCCATCGTCGCGCGCGGCATCGCTGCTTGGTCGGGAGACGACGGCAACTATTGGGGGCACAACGCGATCATCCGCATGCGCGCGTTCGCATCAGCCGCGGGCCTGCCGATACTGCCCGGGCGCAAGCCGTTCGGCGGAATGATCATGTCGCACGACTTCGTCGAGGCCGCGCTGCTGCGGCGCGCCGGCTGGTCGGTGCGGATGCTGCCGACGCTCGGCGGCTCGTGGGAAGAGGGTCCGCCGTCGCTGCTCGACGTCGCCGCCCGCGACCGCCGCTGGGCGCAGGGCAACATTCAGCATCTCGCGGTGGTCGGCAGCGCGGGTTTCACGTGGCCGAGCCGCGCGCATATGTGGATCGGCGTGATGAGCTACCTCGCCTCGCCGTTGTGGCTTGCGCTGATCGGCGTCGGCTTGGGCGTCACGGCGCACATCGCGACCGTGCAGTTCGAGTACTTCACCGACCAGCAGTCGCTGTTCCCGCGCTGGCCGCGGTTCGACAGCGAAAGGATGATCGCGCTGTTCGTCGTCGCGATGGCGACGCTGATGCTGCCGAAGATCCTCGGGCTCCTGCGCGGATTCTTCACGCGCGAGCTCCTGCTCAAGGTCAACCCGATCAGGCTCGTGCTCGGCGTCATCGGCGAGACCGTGCTCTCGGCGCTCTACGCTCCGATCATGATGCTGCTCCAGACGCGCCAGATCGTGGAGATCCTGCGCGGCCAGGACTCGGGCTGGAGCCCGCAGAGCCGGCAGCGCGCCGCGGTCGCGCGCTGGCACCTGCTGCTGCGCCGCCATTGGCTGCACATGGTGGCCGGGCTCGCGACGAGCGCCGGGCTGATGTTCCTGTCGCTGCCGTTGCTCGCATGGATGGCGCCTGCGCTGCTCGGTCTCGTGCTCGCGTTGCCGCTGTCGGCCGCGAGCGGCAGCGTCTTCCTCGCGAAGGTCGCCGCGGTTCTTCGGCTTCTTCGCGATCCCGGAAGAAGTCGAGATCCCGGCGGTCGTGCGCAGGCGAGACGAGCTCTCGCAGGAGCTAGCGCCGGCGCTGCAGGCCGCGACGATCGAGCACTTGCTCGGCGACGAGCCCGCGCGACAGCGGCATTTCGCAGCGGTGTTGCCGCGACCGCCGGCGCAGCGCGGCAAGCCCGACGTCGCGTATCTCACGGCGCGCGCGAAGCTCGCCGATGCGCGCAACGTGCACGAAGCGCTCGGCTGGCTCTCGGCGCCAGAGCGGCTCGCCGTGCTCGTCGGACCACGATCTCTTCCACGTGCTCGTGCGGCTCGCGGCGACCGGCGAGCACAACCCGGATCGTCCGGCACCCGCGCTGCGTTCGGCGTAGGCACGCGGCGCCGAACGCTTTTTCACGCGCAGTCACACGATTCGCAATCTCGGCGGGCAGCTGTCGACGCCTATACTCGTTCGGTACCCCGACTTCGAGGAACGCATGCGGCGCCGAATCGGAATCTTGTTCTCGGTCGCATTCACGATCGCGGGAGCCGCAACCGCAGACGATTCGCTGCGCTGTGGCAGCGTGCTCGTGACTCTCGGCATGGTCATGGACCAAGTGCTCGCCAAATGCGGCGAGCCGCAGAGCAAGTCTGCCGAGGACGTACCCGTGAAAGCACGCGCGCGCACCGGCGCCGTGAACACGGTCGGCTCGACTCGGATCGAGCGCTGGACTTACGACCGTGGCTATGGGCAGCTGCCCGCCCTATTGACCTTCGAGCACGGCAAGCTCAAGTCGATCGAGCTGCTCGCGCATCGTTGAGGGCGGCCGCTGACGCGCGGTGACGCAACGTCGGTCGTGGACGCCGAATATCCATCCCGAGACAGCCGGAAGTCCATCCCTGGGGCTCTGTTCGCACATCCTTGTGCTCACAAGGTCTCGGGAAGGATATTCGGCGTCCGCGACCGACGGGGACGCCGCTACCGACCGAGCGTACGTGTAGTAGCGTCCGACGCCGTCGAGCAGCATCTCGACCGACATCGCGACGAGGAACAGGCCCATGAGCCGCTCGATCGCGATCAAGCCGCGGGCGCCGATCTTCGCCGCGATCCAGTTGCCGAGCAGCAGCACGACGGCCGCGCAAGCCCAGGCGATCAGCACGGTGCCGAGGCGCTCCGGCCAGTTGCTCGCGCCGCTGCCGATCAGCATCACGAGCGTGAGCGCGGACGGTCCGGCGAACAGAGGCGTTGCGAGCGGAACGATCAGCGGCTCGGCGTGATCCTCCGACTCGAGGCGCAGCTTCACGGACGGAAAGATCATCGGCAGCGCGACGAGGAACAAGATCAGCGCGCCCGAGATCAGCAAGGCGGGCTCGGAAATGTGCAGCGCCGCGAGCACGTAGCGTCCCGCGAACAAGAACAACACGAGCGCGAGCAGAGCGATCAGGAGCTCGCGCACGAGGATCGGGAGCCGCCGTTCGGACGGTACTCGACCGAGCAAGGCGACGTAGACCGGGATCAATCCGAACGGATCGATCACGAAGAACAGCAAAACGGCGTTCGAGGTCACGTCGTTACTCGGGCGCGCGGTCGTGCGACTAGAATAGGCGATCGCGCCGCGCCCGGACAGCAAGCATCCGAATGCAGAGTGACGACCACGGAGCCGCGGACAGCGTCGATTCCCAGGTCCGCACGTCGGAAGTGCTGCGCGACCTCGCTTACTCCGACGGCGAACGCGTGTCCTTCGGCGAGATCCTCGCGAACCTCCGGCAGCGCGCATTCGGATTCGCGATGCTGATCTTCTCGTTGCCGTGCGCGTTGCCGATGCCGCCCGGGATTCCGACGGTGTGCGGCGCGGCGCTCGCGATCATCGCGCTGAACCTCATCGTGCTGCGCCGCAAGCTCTGGATGCCGCGCGCGATCACGCAGAAGAGCATCGCGCGCTCGGATCTCCGCCGCGTCGTCGACCGAATGCTGCCGCTACTCGAGCGCCTCGAGCGGATCTGCCGTCCGAGGTTTCAGATCTTCACCGCACCGCTCGCGCGAGTGCTCGTCGGCGTGGTCGTGCTCGTGCTCGGCGTGATCATGATCTTGCCGATACCGCTGATCGGCAACATGCCGCCCGGAGCGGCAGCGGCCGTGATCGCGGTGGGCATCACCGAGCGCGACGGCGTCGTCGTGCTTTTCGGGCTCGTCGGGGCGACCCTCGCGATCGTGATCGCGGGGGCGGCGACGTGGGCGATCCTCTTAGCGATCGTCCACTACGTCATGACGCATTGGGCGGCGCGGTAGGGCCGCTCCGCTCGATGCCGCCTCTCAGTGGGCCGCGCGTGAAAGCAGCGCGTCGACCTCTTTCTCGCCGTCGAGCCAGTCTTGCATCGCGTCGCCGCCTTGGAAGCCGCGCGACTCGGCGCGGCGGTAGGCAGACTCCGCGATCATTGCGTGGCGCTGCTCGGCCGACACGCTCGGGGTGACGGCAGAAGACATCGGGGTGGCGCGCTTGGCGGCCGCGGTCGAGGCGGACCGCTTCGCTCGGGCGGAGGAGGGCGTAGTGCTCATCGAATCTCCCTGCGTTTGGCTATCCAGTTGGATTCAGTCGCTTCTCGAGAGTACCGGAACAGGATGACGACAGTGTGATGGTTTTTCATCCACGCACGCTGTCACGGGGCATCATAGAGTTTATTTTATTTCGGCGAAAACGTGTCGGCTGTGACCGACAGGATGGAGTTCGGTGCGCCGCTGTGTTAGATAGACGTTTCGTGAAGTTATGCGCGCTAACTTATTGGGACAGTTCAAATCACCTCACCTGGGGGTCACTATGTTCGAGATGAGCAAGAAAGGCGGTACGGATAAGCCGGTTGAGCCGACCATGCGGTCGGAGACGACGGCACGATCTGAGCCTACGGCGGCGCGGCCGTCGACCGGACGCGAGCACGCGGTGATCGGGGCGTCGATCCACATCGACGGCGATCTGCGCGGCGAAGAGGATCTCCTGATCGAAGGCGAGGTGAACGGCACCGTCCAGCTGAAGAGCAACAGCCTCACGATCGGACCCCAGGGAAAGGTCCGTGCCGACGTCTACGCTCAATCGATCATCGTCGACGGCTTCATGGAGGGTGACCTCTACGGTTCCGAGCGGGTCGCGATCCGCAAGAGCGCCCAGGTGCGCGGTAACGTGACCTCGCCGCGCGTGAGCCTCGAGGACGGCGCCAAGTTCAAGGGCGCTATCGAGATGGACCCGCAGGCGGTGCAGAGCGCGACGGCTCGCAACAAGCCCGCGTCGCCCGCAGCTCCGGGCGCCGCGGCCCGCGCCGTCGCCGCAAATGGCCCAGAACCCCGGGGCGCCCTCGGCGGTGAAGAGCGCGACGCTAGCCAGCGGGCGTATACGAACTTGGCAGCTGAGCCACACGGCGCAACACGCGCTACGAGCTCCGGCGGAGCGCAGCAGGAGGACAGCCTCAGCGCCCCGCTGTTTCACTCGCTCGTCGACCGTCTCGGCGACGGCGGCCGCTTCGTGCTGCTCGATCTCGCTTCGGCACGGCCCGCGACGGTCCGGCTGCTGAGCCAGTTTCGCTGCCGCTACGAGGTCGCCGAGCTCGCCGACGCGATCGACTCCTTGAACGCGGAGCAGGATCCGCGTCGCCTTCGCAACCTCGCGGAGGCGGCGCTACCCGCGCGCCGTCAGGAGCCCACGGATATCGTCCTCTGCTGGGACCTGCTCAACTACTTGAATCGCCCCGCGCTCACGGCGGTGATGGAATGCATCGCGGCCCGCGGCCGGCCCGGCACGCTCGTGCACGCGCTCGTCTACTACGCCGCGCGGCAAATGCCCGAGCGCCCGAGCTGCTTCCTGCCGCTCGACGAGAACCGGCTCGAGATCGTGCCGCAGACACGTGCCGCTGCGCGCGGCGCCGCGCTATTCGCCCGAGGACCTCGCGACCTGCATGCCGCGCTACACGGTCGACCGTGCGCGCCTACTGCGTAACGGCATGCAGGAATTCTTGTTCCGCATCTAGAGCGAACGCTTCTCTCGAGCCGCGGGCTCGGCGGCCGAGCGTCGCGATGGCAGGGAAAGGTGCGGCGTCAGCGTCGCGGACGCGGGTCGCGGCGCTTGCCCGCGTCGCCCGCGAGCTCGCTCTCGTACTCCGCGAAGAGGGACAACGCGTGCGTTTCGCGGTCCGTCTGTTCTTCCGCGTAAGCCAGCACTTCGGTCTCGGCGAACTCGTCGACGGGCTCGGGCTTTCTCATCGCAGCCTCCATGGCGCCACCAAGAGACGTCCCTTTGCTTCGTGCGCCGGCATCGCCGGCTTGTCGGTGGGACGCACGGGCATGATCGCGTAGCGGCGTCGCCGCCGCGCCGACCTCCGTCACGCTTTTCGTCCTCGCAAGCGGAGCCGCACCGCCTAGTATGTCCGCGGCGCACGGACGGCGCGCGCGCTCGACCAAACGCGGCGATTTGCAGAGGGCTAGTGCGCGGCGGATACTCGCACGCCAATGCGAATAGGCGTGGCGCGGGGCATTGGAGCCGCTGTCCGGGCACGCGCGACACGGACGACCCGAATCGATGTCTGCTCAAGACAAGACGTTACCCCCGTTCGAGACGCGCGCGACGGCCTCGGGCTTTCTGACCGATGCCGAGATGGACCAGCTGATCGCGGAGCACGCGTCCCTGGTGAAGGAAGGCCAGCTCGGCGGCGGCGGCGCCGATCACCGCGTGCGCCGATCCCATGTCGCGTTCCTCGGGACGGAGCCGAAATACCGCTGGCTCTACGACCGAGTCTGGGTCGCCGCGCAGGAATGCAATCGCCTCTTCTTCAACGTCGATATCTCCGCCGTGGAAGGCAACATTCAGCTCGCGCGCTACGACAGCTCGGACCAAGGCTTCTACGACTGGCACACCGACTTCGCGGGCTTCCGGCCGTTGCGCAAGATCTCGGTATCGGTCCAGCTCTCGCGCACCGACGACTACGAAGGCGGCGACTTGGAGCTGCTGTTCGGGAATCAGCCGGAGCCGATGGAGCGAACGAGGGGCGCGTTCATCGCGTTTCCGAGCTTCGTGCTGCACCGCGTCACACCGGTCACGCGCGGTACGCGATGGAGCCTCGTCGCCTGGGTGCTCGGTAACCGCTGGCGCTAGAGTTCAGACCCGTCCGGCGACCGGGATCAGCGCGCCCGTCACCGCGCGCGCCTCGTCCGATAGCAAGAAAACGATCACGCTCGCGAGGTCGCTCGGCGCAACCCAGCGGCTGAAGTCCGCCTTCGGCATGTCGGCCCGATTGGCCGGCGTGTCGATCGTGCTCGGCAGAACCGCGTTGACGGTGATGTTGTGATCCTTGAGCTCCGCCGCGAGCGCCTCGGTGAGCTTCAGCACGCCGGCCTTCGACGCCGTGTACGCGCCCATTCCGCTCGCGGCTCGATTCGCGGCCGCGAGAGCGCCGACGTTTACGATGCGGCCGCCGCCGCGCCGCAGGAGGTGCGGCAGCGCGGCGCGCGAAGCGCTGACGGCCGTGCGGAGGTTGACTCGGTAGAGCAGGTCCCAGGTCTCGAGGCCTCCGTCCGCGAGCTTCTCGAAGCGGAACGTGCCCGCGACGTTCACGAGCGCGTCGAGCCCGCCGAGCTGCTTGACGACCTGCTCGAGCGCGTGGGCTGCGGCGTCGGGCTCGGCGAGATCGAAGCCGCCGAGCGCGAGCGCACCTTTGAGCGCTGCGGGGTCGCGCGGCGACGCCGCATGATCGAGCGACGCGACCGCCGCTCCGGCCGAGAGGGCCGCGCGGACGACCGCGGTGCCGAGCTGCCCCGAGCCGCCGGTCACGGCGACGACTTTGCCCGTGAGTGTCATCAGGCGCCGGTATAGCCCCGCGCACGTGTCCGAGTCCAGAGACGGCCGGTTCCCGCGTGCCGGCACCGAGGAACCTCCACGCTCTCGACTTGACGTTTTACGGCTAGCGCAGTTCGCCCACAGCTGTGGAGAGCGCCAAGTGGGAAGATTTCGACAATTATCGTATAACTGGTTGTTTTTGAAGGATAGTGAACGAGTTGGTTCGACGCCGCGCGGATCACCTCCACCACGGGCGTCCCGCTGGTGGCCGGAGCCGGGCGCGGCCCGTCACGCCGCGCGCCGCGATCGCTTCGTCTATGATCCGAGCATGAGCGGCTGCTGCGACGGATGCGAAGTCGATACGCGTGCGCTGGCGAAACGACAGCGGGGCACGTTGCTGGTCGTCCTCACGATCAACGCGATTACGTTCCTGATGATGGTGGGTGCCTCAGTCGTCAGCGAGTCCTCAGCGCTCCTCTCGGGCACCCTCGACAATCTCGGCGACGCGGTCACCTACGGATTGAGCTTCGTCGTCGTCGGCGCTTCGGTTGCCGCGAAGGGGCGGGTCGCGTTCATCAAAGGACTGATGATCCTCGGCGCTGCGATCGCGGTCGCACTGCAAATCGGGTGGCGAGCCTTCCATCCCAATGTGCCGATCGTCGAGACGATGGGCGCGGCCGCCGTCCTCAACCTCGCGGCCAACGCCGCATGCCTCTGGTTGCTGACGCCCTACCGCGCGGGAGACATCAACATGGCCTCGGCGTGGGAGTGCTCGCGCAACGACGTCTTCGAAGGCGTCGGCGTGATCCTCGCTACGGCCGCAGTCTGGGCGCTCGGGTCGGGCTGGCCCGACGTGATCGTCGCGGCCGCGCTGCTCGCGCTTTTTCTGCGCTCGGCTACGCGCGTGCTCGCGGGCGCGCGGCGCGCGATGCGGATGGCCGCCTCGCACGCGGTTCCGAGGATTGCGTCTCCCGCCCCCGGCCATCGCTAGCGGTTCCCGCGGACCCAGACGGAGGGGGAGAAGCACATGACATCGCTCGATTTCGATCGGATTCTGAGCGGCGCGATATTGCTCGGTGAGAGCTGTTGAGATCCGCGGCCGCGCTCGTCGCGGCAGGCGCGGCCCTAGCGACGCCGAGGCCCGCGGCGGCGCAAGCCGCGAGCGACATGGACGCGCGCTTCTTCCCCGGCTTTCGCGCCGAGAAGGTCAAGACGTCGGGCTCCGAGATCTACGCAGCGCGGCTGGACGTTACGCGACGTCACCGAGATCTTGCGCAGCTTCTCGCTCGGCAAGGCTTCGGCCGTTGTCGCCGCGGCCGCCGTGTTTCCGGGCGTAGCGGCCGGCGTGTTTCGTCTCGGGCTCCGCCGCTACGCGTCCGGCAGTCGGGCTTTCGACTTGCGCTGAAGCCGGCCCCGGATTTGCGTCGCCAACGCTCCGAGACGCTGCGAGCGATCCCGCCGTGCGGATCGTGCTAGTGTCTTGCGCCATGTACCTCGTAACCGGCAAGAAAGAACACTGGGTCGACCGTTGATGACTGGCTGAGCGCGCGTCCGAGTACCGCGCGCTCCACGTCGACTTCGGCACCGGCGACGGCGAATTCGTCCGCGCGGTCGCCAGGCGGAATCCGGACACGCTCGTTATCGGCGTCGACGCGACTGCCGAGGGTCTTCGTGACGCCTCGCGTCGTATCGCCGCTAAGCCCTCTCGAGGTGGCCTGCCGAACGCGCTGCTCGGTCGGCTCTCACTCGCCGACGCCCCTGGCGAGCTCGCAGGTCTAGCCGATTCCCTCACCGTGCTCCTGCCGTGGGGCTCGCTGCTCGCGGCTGTGGCGCGCCCCGATGCCTCGGCGCTGCGCTGTCTGCGCGGGCTGTGCAAATCTGGCGCGCGCGTGCGCGTGCTGTTCGGCTACGGCGCTGAGACAGAGCGCGCTGCGATGCGCGAGCTCGGGCTGGTACGGCTGGAGCTCGAGACGCTGACGGCGCTCGAGCACGCCTACGACGACGCGGGCTTTGCAGTCGCCGCTCGATTCGCGGCGCTCGAGCGAGGTGCGCGATCTGCCGACCACCTGGGCGAAGCGGCTCGCGTATTCCGGGCGCGAGCGCCGCTTCGTCGAGCTCAAAGGAAGCGCGTTCGGCGAATCGCCCGCAGCGCGAACGTCCGGGCGCTGCGAGCGCTAGGCCGACAAGCCGTCCGGAGTGAGGTGACCCGTGCTGTCGCCGAGCGCGTCGACTGGGACTCCGATCTTGTCGAGCAGCGACACGAGCAGGTTCGTCATCGGCGTGCCGCTCGGGTACGCGATGTGCTGGCCTGTCTTGAGCCGGCCGCCGAGGTTGCCGAGCAGCACGCAGGGCAGGTCGTTGTGACGGTGCAGGTTGCCGTCGCCCATCCCGCCGCCGTACATCAAAAGGCTCTGATCGAGCAGCGTGCCGTCGCCCTCGGGCGTCGCCTGCATCTTCGCCGCGAGATAGCCGAGGAACGAGACGTGGTACGCGTCGATCTTCGTCTTCTTCTCGATCAACACCGGGTCGTTGCGATGATGTGAGACCGGGTGATGCTGGTCCGGCACGCCGATCTGCGGATAGGAGCGGTTGCTGACCTCGCGCGCGAGAATCATCGAGAAGACCCGCGTCGTGTCGGTCTTGAAGCCGAGCAGCACGAGGTCGAGCATGAGCTTCGTGTGCTCCTCGAACGACGTGGGGATGCCCGGTCGGCCGATCCGGCAGCGCGACGTCCTCGTGCTCGCTCGCCTCGGCCCCTTGGATACGCTGCTCGATCTCGCGCACCGAGTCCAAGTATTCGTCGAGCTTCGTCTTGTCGCCCGCGCCGACGTTCGAGGCCAAGCGCCGAGCTTCCTCGCGCACCGAGTCGAGGATGCTGCTGGTCTTCTTGATCCGCGCGAGCCGTTCCGCGCTGCTGCCGCCGTCGCCGAACAGCCGCTCGAACACGAGCCGCGGATGGTTCTCGGTCAGGTTCGGCGTCGTCTCGTTGCGCCACGAAACAGTGTTCACGTAGAAGCAGTCGCCGGCATCGCACGCGCTCTGCGTCGCGGTGTCCACCGCGAGCTCGAGCGAGCGCACCGGCGTCGATCGCCCGAGCACGTCGGCCGCGAGCTGATCGGCGCTCGTCGCGAGCTTCACCTCGACGCCAGGCCGCGTGCGGTCCCAAGCGTGCACGCCGGTGAGCCAAGCGGCCGAGGAGCGCGGATGATCGCCGGTGCCGTCGCCGAAGTTCTCGGCCTGCTTGTGGTCGAGCCCGCTCACGACCGTGAGCTGCTTGCGCAGGGTGCTAAGGGGCATGAGCACGGGCGAGAGCTCGAAGCTCGAGCCTTCGCCGACCGGCTTGAACGTCTTGTGCACGATGCCGTTGCCGACGTACATGAACCCGAGCCGCGGCGTCCACGGCGCGGAGTCGGCGCCGAACGCGGGCAGCATCGCGTCCAGCATCGGCAGCGCGATCGTCGCGCCGGCCGCGCGCAGGAAGGTGCGCCGCGGCAGCGTTCGCTTGGTGATGAACGTCATCGATCGACCCCCTCGCTCTCGTGCGCCGCCGCGACCGTTTGCCCGGTCGCCGGCGCGTGCACGTTCCGCATCCTGAACGGAACGCTTTCGACGATACCTTCGACGATAGTCGAAAACGCGTAGTTTTTCTCGGCTGCGCTTCGCATGATCGATCGAATCGCCGCGGCGTCGTAGTACTGCACGTTGCGGCCCAGCGCGTACATCATGAGCTTCTCGGTGAACGCGTGCACGAACAGCTCCGGCCGGCGCAGCAGCATGCGCTTGGACGCCGCCGAGGCCGTCGATCGTAGAGCCGTCGAGCAGCTTGCTCGCGGCGTCGATCGGTTGCCCGGCGTCCGATTCGCGCCAGCGGCCGACCGCGTCGAAGTGCTCGAGCGCGAAGCCGATCGGGTCCATCTTCGCGTGGCAGCTCGCGCAGACGGGATTCGCGCGGTGCTTCACCATCGCTTCGCGCATCGTGAGCGGCTTGCCGCCCGCCGCGTCGTCCTCGGTCTTCAGAGCCGGCACGTCCGCCGGCGGTGGCGGAGGCGGCGAGGCGAGCAGGTTGTCGAGCACGTACTTGCCGCGCAGCACCGGCGACGTGCGAGTCGAGTAAGAGGTGACCGTCAGGATGCTGCCCTGGCCGAGCAGCCCCGCGCGCGGGCTGTCCGCGGCAAGGTCGACGCGGCGGAAGTAGCTGCCGTAGACGTTCGGCACGCCGTAGTGGCGTGCGAGCCGTTCGTTCAGGAACGTGTAACGCGCGGTGAGGAGGTCGGTGACGCTTTCGCCGTGGCGCAGCACGTCGCCGACGAAGAGCTCGGTCTCGCGCTCGAGCGCTCGGCGCAGCGACACGTCGTGATCGGGGAACAGGAAGATGTCGGGGTCCTTGGCTTCGACGTCGCGTAGGAATAGCCACTGCGCAGCGAAGTTCGTGACCATCGACTCTGCGCGCGGGTCCGCGAGCATGCGGTCCACTTGCGCGCGCAGCACGCCCGTCTCGTGGAGCCGCCCGTCGAGCGCCGTCGCGAGCAGCTCGTCGTCCGGGATGCTGCTCCAAAGGAAGAACGAGAGCCGCGACGCGAGCTCGACGTCGCTGACGGGCACGACGCCGATCGGCGCGTCGTGGCGTACCGCGCTCGTCGCCGCGCCGCCGCCGGACGTGCGGGCGTCCGAGCCGCTCGCCGCGCGTAGCGGCGGCGCGCCGGACGCGTTCGCCGTCGTGCCGGCACTAGGCGCGGGCTCGCGCTCGATTCGGTACAAGAACTGCGGGCTCACGAGCAGGCGCTCGAGCGCGAGCTGGATGCCTGCGTCGAAGCCGCCGTCCGCGCGGCCTTGCTCGTAGAACGGCATCAGGTCCGCGAGGTCGGCGTCGGTGGTCGCGCGCCGATACGCGCGCCGCGCGAGCGTAGCGAGGATCTGCGCGCGCGCACGGCGTCTCCTCCGCGTCGTTGGCCGGGCGGCAGACGAAGATGCGGTTGCGGCTCGGCGTGTCGCCGGGCCCGGTCGGCGAGTACGGCCCGCGAATCGTCGCGATCGCGATCGCGGGCATCGTGCCGCGGCTACGCATGCGCGTGCGTACGAGGCTCTCGTCGAGCGCCTCCGAGCGCTCGACGAACGTGACGCCGACGAGATGCGGCCCGGCCGAGATCGGCACCTCGAGCAGCGCGTGGTCGGTGCCGCGCCGCGGAACGATCATGGCCGCGCCGATCGACTTCGCCGTGGCGCGCACGCCGTCGACGCTGATTTCGATCTGATACTCGTCGCGGGCCGCCGCGGCCGTCTCGATCTCGAACGTGTAGGTCGCGTCGAGCGGAAAGTAACTCTCGACCGCGAGCCCGCCGCGCGTACCGAACGACAGCTCGTCGAGGCGCTCGTCCTGCGGCAGCTGCTCCGAGAGCTTGTAGATGTTCACGAGCACCGGCGTCCGCATGTCGCCGACCGCGATCCGCGCGAGCTTCTGCGCCGCGCCGATGTAGCGTTCCATCACGACCGGCGAGACGAACAAGAGGTCGGCGATGTTGTCGAAGCCGCTGCTCGCGTTGTCGGCGGGGAGGAGCAGCTCGTAGTCGAGCTCGGCAGGCAGGTGATCGAGCGCAAGGAGATCGCGGATCGAGTTCTCGTATTCGGTGCGCGTGAGGCGCCGAAACAGCGGCACGTCGCCCGCGTTCGGCCGCTCGGTGGCGGCCGCGTCGAGCTCGCGCTCGAGGAACGCGGCGGTTTGCGTATATGCCTCGTGCGGCGGGCGCGGGTCATCCGGCGGCATCGACTCGGCGCGCAGCTTACGGACGACCTTTTCCCAGTGCTCGGGCTGCGTGCGAACGCGCTCGAGGCTCGTGGGATCGATCACGAGGTTGGCCGTGAGATCGACCGGATTATGACAATCGACGCAGTAGTGGGAGAGGACGTCCTGCGCCGCGACGCGGTCGCGGTGCGGGCCAAGCGTCCACCATGCCCCAGCGGCGATGGCGAGCACCGGGACAGCGATCGTAAGCAGCTTTGCGGGTCGCGAGCTCAAGGTATTGGCCGACGTGTGCGGAACATTCTATCGTGCCGCGCAGCGCTGCGCGCCCATACCGGAATCATTAGGGGGACAAGCATGGGAGCTCGAATCGTGGCCGTTGGCCCTGGTGGTCGGCTTGCTCGCCACCGCTCCGCGTACCGGCTCAGCCGCCGAATGCAAGATCGGCAAGATCGCCGAGCTGCCGGTCACGATGAACGGCTTGCGGCCGATCGTCACCGCGCAGATCAACGGCGTCGACACCCAATTTATCGCCGACAGCGGCGCGTTCTACAGCACGCTTTCTCCCGCGAGCGCCGCGGAGCTCAAGCTGCGGGTGACGCCGTCGCAGATCCAAGTCCACGGTATCACGGGCTCTACACTGGCCGGGGTAGCGACCGTCAAAGAGTTCACGCTCGCTGGCGTGCCGATTCACAACGTGCAATTCATCGTCGGCGGCGCTCAGCCCGGCCGCGCCGCGGGCCTGCTCGGCCAGAACGTGTTTCGGCTCGCGGACGTCGAGTACGACCTCGCGCACGGCGCGATCCGTCTGCTGAAACCGGAAGGGTGCGAGAAGAGCATGCTCGCGTACTGGGCGCAGAGCGGTCAGGCGTACTCCGTCATCGAGATCGCGTGGGCGACGCAGGCCTCGCCGCACACGACAGGCACGGCGCTCGTGAACGGCGCGAAGATCCACGTGGTGTTCGACACCGGCGCGGCGTTTTCGCTGCTGACTCTGCGCGCCGCCGAGCGTGCCGGCGTGACGCAGGACAGCGCGGGCGTCGTGAAGGCCGGGCTGATCGGCGGCCTAGGCACGCGCAGCGAGCAGACATGGCTCGCACCGATCGACAGCTTCAAGATCGGCGACGAAGAGGTGAAAAAGACCAAGCTGCGCTTCGGCGACATCAGCCTGCCGGAGGGCGACATGTTGATCGGCGCCGACTTCTTCCTTTCGCATCGGATCTACGTCGCGAGCAGCCAGCGCAAGCTCTACTTCACCTACAACGGCGGACCCGTGTTCAACCTGACCGCCAGCGCCGGCACGCCGCAGGGGCGCTCGGCGGGCGTCGGCAACGTCGCGGCGCCCGAAGCGGCCGCGGCGCCCGTGGCTCTCGCGGCAAGTGTGGGCGCGGCGACGGGCTCGGCAGGTCCTGCGGCTGAAGCCCCGGACGCGGCGGCCGCACCGGCGGTGTCCGCGAACGGCGCGCCGCCCCCGCTGCCGAGCGACGAGCCCACGGACGCCGCCGGATTCAGCCGCCGCGGCGTCGCGTACGCTGCGCGTCGCGACTTCGCGCACGCGATCGATGACCTCACGCGCGCCTGCGAGCTCGCGCCGATGGAGCCCGAGTACTTCTACCAGCGCGCGGAGGCGCGGCTCGCCAATCGCCAGCCCGCGCTCGCGTCAGCGGACCTCGATCAGGCGATCGCGCTGAAGGCGGACTATGTGCCGGCGCTCGTCGCTCGAGCGGGGCTGCGTCTCAACCGGCGCGACGCGACCGGAGACGCGGGCGGCGACGTTCTCGCCGACTTGGACAAGGTGAACCTGAGCGTCGCGAAGGAGGCCGATGTGCGTCTGGCGCTCGGCAACTTATACGCGCGCGCGGGCTCGCTCGATCAGGCGATCGAGCAGTACGACAAATGGCTCGACGCGCATCTTCACGAAATCCGGACGCCGGAGGTGCTCGCATCGCGTTGCCGTGCGCGCGCGATGGTCGGTCAGAATCTCGACAAGGCGCTCGCCGACTGCAATCGCGCGATCAAGGAACGGCCGCAAGCCGTGGTGTATCTCGACGCGCGCGGTCTCACGTACCTGCGGCTGGGCCAGTACGACAAGGCGCTCAAGGACTACGACACGGTGCTCGCATCGCAGCCGCGGAATCCGTGGTCTCTTTACGGGCGCGGGCTGGTCGAGCTGCACAACGGCAACACTACGAAGGGCCAGGCCGATATCGTGGCGTCGAAGTCCGTCGATCCTCGAGTCGCGCAAGAAGCCGCGAAGCGCGGGCTCACGCCCTAGTCGCGGCGAGCAGCTGCTCGAGCTCCTCCCAGCGCGCGAACTTCGCCTCGAGCAGCTGCGCGATGTCGTGCGCGCGCTGGATGTCGCGACGCACGAGCTCCGCGCCTTGGCGATGATGCTCCGCGCTGCTCAATCGGGCCGTGAGATCGTGTTGCTCTAGCTCGAGCGCCTGGATCTCTTGGGGTAGAGAGCTCAGCTCGCGCTCCTCCTTGTAGCTCAGCTTCGTCCGAGGCTTCGTGCGGCGCGCGGGCGCTTGGCTCCGCGGGCGTTCGTTCGGAGTGGGGGCGGGCGCTGGCCGCTGGCGCAGCCAATCGGCGTAACCGCCGACGTATTGGCGCCAGACGCCGCTGCCCTCAGCGGCCAGCGTTTGCGTGACTACATTGTCGAGAAAGCGCCGATCGTGGCTGACGAGCAGCAGTGTGCCGCCGTAGCTCTGCAATTTCTCTTCGAGCAGCTCGAGCGATTCGATGTCGAGATCGTTCGTCGGCTCGTCGAGCACGACGAGATTGGCGGGGCGCGCGAAGAGGCGCGCGAGCAAGAGCCGGTTGCGCTCGCCGCCCGAGAGCATCTTGATCGGCGCCTTCGCGCGCTGAGCTGAGAACAGGAAGTCCGCGAGATAGCTCATCACGTGCTTGCGCTGCGTGCCGAGCTCGACCCAGTCGGAACCTGGGCTGATGGTGTCGGCGACCGTGTGTTCCGGATCGAGCTGCTCGCGGAGCTGGTCGAAGTACGCTACTTGCACGTTCGAGCCGAGTCGCACGCTGCCGGAATCCGGGGCGAGCGCGCCGAGAATGATGCGGATGAGCGTCGACTTGCCGGCGCCGTTCGGGCCGATGAGCCCGATGCGATCGCCGCGCATGATGCGCAGCGACAGTTGGTCGACGATCGGCTCGTCCCCGAAGCCCTTGGTGACCTCGACCAATTCGGCCACGAGCCGGCCGGAATTTTGGCCGGCGTCCATCGTGAGGTTGATGTTGCCGAGCCGATCTCGGCGCTCCGCGCGCTCGAGGCGCAGTCGCTCGAGCCGCTTCACGCGGCCTTCGTTGCGGGTGCGGCGTGCTTCCACGCCCTTGCGGATCCAGACTTCCTCTTGCGCCCAGAATTTGTCGAATCGTCGGTTCGCGACTTCTTCTGCCGCGAGCTCTTCGTTCTTGCGCGCCTCGTACGCGCCGAAGTTGCCGGGATACGAGCGCAGCACGCCGCGATCCAGCTCGACTATTCGCGTGGCGACGCGATCGAGAAACGCCCGATCGTGGGTCACGACGATGCACGCGCGCACCTTCGTGAGCAGCTCCTCGAGCCGCTCGATGCCTGCGATGTCGAGATGGTTGGTCGGCTCGTCGAGGAGCAACAACTCCGGGTCGAGTGCGAGGGCTCGCACCAATGCGGCGCGCTTGCGTTCGCCGCCCGAGGCGGTGTCGAGTGGCCGGCTGGGCGCGAGATCGAGGCGATCCATGTATTCGTTGAGTCGCGCCTGAAAAGTCCAGCGGTCCCCCGGGATACCGGCAGCTAGGCTCTCGCCGATGGTTGGGGCGGGCTCGAGCTCGGTCTCCTGCTCGACGAAGCCGATCCGTAGGCCGTCGCGAACCTGTAGCGTGCCGTCGTCGGGCCGGACACGGCCCGCGATGATTCGCAGCAGCGTCGATTTACCGGTCCCATTGCGGCCGATCAAGCCGATGCGCTCGTTCGGCTGCACGGCGAATGCCGCCCCGTCGAGCAGCGGTCTATCACCGAACGCGAGGTGGGCGTCGAGGAGAGTGACGAGGGCCATGTCGCGATTGTCTAGGTTGGACCGCACGAGCGCAAGCTCGTCGACTGCTGCCGCGCGCCTCCGATCGCCACGCTTCGAGGTCAAGCCGCGGACGCTCGGATCGCCGCGCTCACTCGTGCCTCCCAGTCGATCGCGTAGCGCTGCTCGGCGCCCATCGTCTTCTCGACGTCCATGAGCTTGAACATCAGCGGCAGCGCGAGCGGCATGAACATGCGCGCCATGGGGCCCGGCGCTTTCGAGTGATTGATCTTGGCGCCGCGCTTCGCTATGCGCTCGACGCGTGAACGCCGCAACGTTTCGTAGGTCTCGAACGCGGACTCGGCGTCGGGCAGGTCGCGCACGCAGCGCGCGAGCTCCACGGCGCTCTCGATCGCGAGCGAGGCGCCTTGCCCTGTGCTGTTCGACGGCGCGTGCACGGCATCCCCGACGAGCACCATTCGGCCGCGATGCCAGCGCGGCACGGGCGGCATGATGTGCAGTGCGCCGACCACCTGCAGGTTCTCGGGCGTCGTGCAGCGTGCCAGCTCTGCGCCCGGATCGTCGTCGGCATACGTGCCGCGCAGCGTATCGAGCCAGCTCTCGGCGCGTAGGGCGCGCGCCTCGCGCAGCGTGAGCGGTTTCGAGGCCGGCAGGTTTGCGCCCCAAGCGGTGCGTCCGTCGCTAGTCGGCCAATAGAGGTAGTACGCGCGGCGGCCGAACGCGAATGTCATCGTGCCGGGCTCGAGATCGAGACCCGCGTCCACCGTTGCTCCGAACCCGAGCAAACCCGTGAACGATGCGCTGGGCGCGGCGGGGTCGATCAACATGCGCACCGTCGAACGCACGCCGTCGGCGCCGATCAGAATGTCCGCGGTGGCCGTGGTCCCGTCTTCGAAGCGCGCCGTGATCCCGTTGCTCGACTCATGAACGCCGAGCAGGCGCTTGCCGTGCTCGAAGCGCACGCCCACCGCGCGTGCGCGCTCGGCCAGGATGCGGTGCAGATCGCCGCGCTCGATTACCTGACGCGGCGGCAGGCCCGTGAGGCTCGGGATCTCGCCGAGCCGCTTGCCGCCGAGCGCGAGCACGGAGCGCGTGATCGGCGTAGCGACGCAGCGGACCGCCTCGGCCGCGCCGATCACGCCGAGCGCCGCAAGGCCGTTGGGCTCGAGCGCGAGTGCACCGCCGATGCCTTCGCTCGGGCGCGGATACGCCTCGTAGACGCTCGCTGCGATCCCGGCCTTGCGCAGCGCGATCGCGGCGACGGGCCCCGCGATGCCGCCACCGATCACGAGGGCTGTGCTTACGTTCGACATGTTGCGATCTCCTTATCGTCCAGCTGGGTGTTGTTGCCGCGCGTGCGCGGCGATATCAGTCCGGGGCGCTGCCGCGCTGCGCGAGCTCTGCCCAGCGGGCAGGAACCTGGCCGGTCGCATGCCAGGTCTGCCACGCGGCGAGATCGGGATACTCCCCGGCGCTCAGCTCGTCGAGCAGCGCGCGGACCCACGAGACTTCGGCCTTCATCATGGCGAGCGCGTATTCCCCCTCGACGAGGAACAGCCGCGGAATTTCCGCGCCGGCTTCGGCGAGCACGGCGCGCCGGGCCTTGAGCGACGCCTCGAGCTTCTCGAGCCGGCTGCGGAGCAGTGCCGCGAACCTCGGCAGGAGAGAGGAGCATCCAGACCGACAGCCCCGCGGCGAAGCGCGGATTCTCGGGCGCGGGCGAGCCGATCAGCTCGCGCGTCCAGTCGAGCAGCTCCTGCCGGCCGCCGGCAGTGATCCGATAGATCGTTCGCTCGGGTCGGGCGCCCTGCCGCGTGTTGCCGATGATTTCGAGCAGCCCGTGCTTCGCGAGATTCTGGACGACCGTGTAGAGCGAGCCCCACTTGATGTCCATGTCTTGGTCCTTGCCGCGGGCCCGCATCAACGAGGCCATCTCATAGCGATGCATCGGTCGCTCCACGACCGTTGCCAGCACGGCGAGCGCCATTAGGTTGTCGACCTTGCGCTTTTTCATCATCGCGATCTCGTCCACAAATATTCGTTGACAAATATACGGCAACGAGTAATGAGGTGCAACAGGGCCGCCGAATGTCGATGTCCCGCGGCGCACCCGCTGTATATTTCAGTAACCGTGAGACGAGGAGACCACCAGTGCCACGCGCAATGATCGGCTCGATGCTCGTGCTCGGCCTCGCGCTCGCGACCTGCGGTGCGGTGCGTGCGGCCGACACATCGGCGTTGATCGACGCCGTGAAGCGTCACGACCGCGCGGCGGTAAACGCGCTGCTCGATAGTGGCGCCGACGTGAACGCGACTGCGGGCGACGGTGCGACCGCGCTGCTCGTTGCGGCCGAGGTCGATGACCTCGCGCTGATCGAGGCCCTGCTCGACGCGGGTGCCTCCTCGACCGCCGCGAACCGTTTCAACGTGACGCCGCTCGATCTCGCGGCCAGCAACGGTGACCGCGCCGCGATCGAGCGCCTGCTCGCCGCGGGCGCGAGCGTGAACGCGACGTCGCGCGAGGGCCAGACGCCGCTGATGACCGCGGCGCGCACCGGCAAGCTCGACGCGGTCGAGGCGCTGCTCGCGCACGGCGCGACGGTCGATGCAGCCGAAGCGTGGCGAGGCCAGACGGCGCTCATGTGGGCCGCGGGCGAGGGCCACCTCGACGTCGTCACGGCGCTGATCAAGGCCGGCGCGAACGTGAACGCGAAGTCGAAGGCGGGCTCAACGCCGCTGTTGTTCGCGGTGCGGAGCGCGGAGGCCGAGACCCTGCGCTATCTGCTCGACCACGGCGCGCATGCGAACGACATCGCGCCCGACGGCACGAGCGCGCTCAACGTCGCAGTCGTCAACGCGTTCTACGAGGCCGCGTACGTGCTTCTCGACTACGGCGCGGACCCGAATCTACCCGACGCGCGAGCGTCGCCGCTGCACACGATCGCGTGGCTACGCAAGCCGGGCTCGACCGGCGACGCGGGTGTGGGCGATCTGCCGCCGGCCGCGCCACGGCCGACCGGCAACGTCACGAGCCTCGAGCTCGCGAAGAAGCTGCTCGCCCACGGCGCGAACCCGAACGTGCGCGTCGATTGGCCCGAGATGCGTTTCGACACGGTCGGCGGCACGACCCGCAATCCGCCCGGGCTCGTGCTCGGCCGGCACCTGCTCACGTACAACGGCGCGACGGCGTTCTACGTCGCGGCGAAGGAGGGCGACGCGGACCTCATGCGCGTGCTTGCGGCCGGCGGTGCCGACCCGAACATCACGAATCGCTTCGGCATCACGCCGCTGATGGTCGCAGCCGGCCTCGACACCTGGGAGGGCGAGACGCCGGGCCCGTTCACGGGCGTGTCCGAGGCCGAGCGTCTCGAGGCGGTGAAGGCAGCCCTCGAGCTCGGCAACGACATCAATGCGGTCGCACGGTTCGGCAACTACAAGATGATCGGCGACGCTGAGTACACGCTGCTCTACTACCCACACAACATCGCCGACCTGCTCGATCTCGGCACCGGCGACCCGCGCTGGAGCGGGAGCACCGCGCTGCACGGCGCGATCATCGCGAACCAACCGTCGATCGTGCAGTACCTCGTCGACCACGGCGCCAAGCTCGATGCGAAGACCGACCTCGGCTGGACTCCGCTCATGATGACGCGCGGAGTGTTCCTCGCGAACACGGGGCGCGAGTTCCCGGCCGCCGAGAAGATCCTCACGAAGGCGCTCGCCGAGCGCGGTTCCACGGTCACGAAGAACTAAGGCTCTCCGCTGTCGGTGACTCGGACGGCGCCGGCCGGAGGCGTCGCTCGAGCGAGAGACCGTCACGATTCGCGATCATCCTTCCGAAGGGTGGCATGCATGCTGCATAGGTCTGCATGCTCATCGGGAGGAGACATCGATGGCGAGAAGGCAGAGAGAATCCGTGAAAATGCCGGCCACGGCGAAGCGACGAGCGGCAGTGCAGAGGAATCGAGATGCCTACGCGGCCGAGTACCGCGAAGTCGAGGCCCTGTTCGACGCCTTCAAACGAGCCGGCGCGGCCACCCGCAAGACGCTCGCGGGTGAGATTTGTCGCGTGCTGAAAGTCCATAACCGCATCGAAGCGGCTCTATCCGGTCTGCGCTGAGTCAGCCGACCAGCCATTCGCGACCCGTCGCGCAAGACCGCGTCGGCGGTCGGTCTCGATTCCAAAATTTGGAAAGCTAAATCCAAGAACTGGAGCCGAAGTCGAGCGGCAGCCCCACGTAGTTCTCGGCGAGGGTGCGCAGACCCGCCTCGGAGTGCAACAAGTAGTCGAGCTCCGCACGCTGGAGCTTCGCTCCGATCGTGGCCTCGTCTTGGAAGCGGTGGGTCAACGCGGTGAACCACCACGAGAAGCGCTCGGCCCGCCAGATTCGGCGGAGACTCCGCTCGGAGTAATGCTCGATCCCGGCGTCGCTCTTCTCTTGGTAGTGCTCGATTAGCGCACCCGCGAGCAGCTTCACGTCGGTCGCCGCGAGATTCAGCCCCTTTGCGCCCGTCGGCGGCACGATGTGGCCCGCGTCGCCCGCGAGGAACAGCCTGTCCGAACCGCAGCGGCTCGGCGACGAAGCTGCGCAGCGGCGCGATGCTCTTCTCGATCGAGGCGCCCGCTACGAGACGCGCGCGTCCGGGCTCGTCGAGCCGAAGCTCGAGCTCGCGCCAGAACGCGTCGTCGGTCCAGCTTTCGAGCCGCTCTGTCAAAGGCACCTGGAGGTAGTACCGGCTCCGCGCCCGGCTGCGCATCGAGCAGAGCGCGAACCCGCGCGGGCTGTTCACGTAGACGAGCTCGTCGCTGACCGGCGGCGTCTCGGACAGCACGCCGAGCCAGCCGAACGGATAGATCTTCTCGTATTCCGCGATCGCGCCTTTCGGCACGCTCGCGCGGCACACGCCGTGGAAACCGTCGCAGCCGCCAATGAAGTCGCAGTCGAGGCGTTGCTCGCGTCCGTGCTGTCGGTAAGTGACGTGCGGGTTCGCGCCATCGAAGCCGTGCACGGCGACGTCCGCGACCTCGTACACCGTCGGCAGCCCTTGGGCCGTGCGCGCCTCCATCAAATCACGCGTGATCTCCGTCTGGCCATAGACCAGCACGTGCTTGCCGCCGGTCAACCGCGCGAGATCGACGCGGTGCCGGTCGCCGCCGACGAGGATCTCGAAGCCGTCGTGCACGAGGCCTTCGCGGTGCATGCGCTCGCCGACACCGGCCTCGTCGAGCAGATCGACGGTCACCTGCTCCAGCACGCCCGCCCGGATCCGGCCGAGCACGTAGTCGGCGGTGTGCCGCTCGAGCACGACCGCGTCCACGCCCGCCCGGTGCAGCAATTGGCCGAGCAGCAGGCCCGACGGGCCGGCGCCTATGATCGCGACCTGGGTCCGCATGTCAGTGTGGGTGGTCATCCTTCGGCGCGGACGCCGCTCGCTGTCCATCCGCCGAGCGTAGTCCGTGCGCGCCGAAGGATAACGCGTTCTCCGTCGCTCGCGGGGCGGTATGGCTCGAGTATGGAGTCTGCGTGTAGATTTCGGACCGCGACGCCGGACAAACATCCGGGCTACAGCCACGAAAGGAGACGCGTCCATGATCAAACGATTCTTCACTGCCTTCGCGCTCGCCACGATCCTTGCGCCGCCGGCGCTCGCGCAGAGCCCAGCGCAGAAGCCCGATCGAGCTCACCGCGCTCGACTACATTCAGATCCAGCAGCTCGTGGCGAAGTACGCGCGCGCGATCGACACGTGCTCGAACAACGGCTACGACTACGCGGATCTCTACACGCCGGACGGCGTGTTCCTGCCGATGGTGAACGGCAAGGCGGTGCCGGGCATTCAAGGCCGCGAGAAGCTCGCCGAGGTCTCCGGTGGCGGGTCCAAGGGTTGCAAGAATGTGCCGTGGATCGAGCAGGGCGTGCACCACATCTACGTGAACCACATCATCACGCCGACGCCCGAGGGCGCGACCGGCACCGTCGACATGATGATGATCGGGCTCGATGGCGACCCGAACAAAATCGAGAGCGACGGCTACTACGACGACGTCTACGTGAAGACCGCGCAGGGCTGGCGCTTCAAGCAGCGAACCCATCACGCGCTGCTCGACGCGGGACGCCGCGTGACGCCGGCGCCGAAAGACAAATGACCCAGCGGTACCAATCTGGACCGGTCGAAAGCGCGCCCCACACGGCGCTCTCAGTAGTGCGGCGGGATCTCGGTCGCGTTGCTCACGGCGCCCTGAGGTTGCGTTTTCAAGCGCTCCGTGAGGCGCTGCACCTCGGTTTCGAGCTTTGCGATCTGCCTTTGTTGGCGGTAGACCTCGTCGCTGAGCTCGAGAATCGAATGGTCTTGCTCGGCGAGCCGCGCCTCGAGCTCGTCGATACGTCGTTCCGATCGCGTGCCGGATGGCTCCATCTTGTCTCTCGCTGCTAATCGCCGGGAGGCGGCGTCAGGTAGTGCCGAGTGCGGACTTTCGCTATCGTTGGCTGCCCGACAGCGCGGCCGACCGGGTGGATGGTAGCGCATCAGCAAGTGGGTATCAGGGCGGCTGGACGAACGACTTCACCCGACATCAAGGAGATACGGATTGGCCAAGAAGCAATGGACGACGCCGCCGCCGATGCAAATCGATGTGACGAAGAACTACGCGGCGTCGATCGCCACCAATCGCGGCACCATAGAGATCGAGCTGTATCCACAGCACGCGCCGCAAACCGTGAACAATTTCGTATTCCTCGCAGGGCAGGGGTTTTACGACGGCGTCGCGTTCCACCGCGTCATCCCGGATTTCATGATTCAGAGCGGAGACCCGACCGGCACCGGTCGCGGCGGGCCAGGGTATCGGTTCGCGGACGAATGCAAGGGCAACCCGCTGCAGCATGAGCGGTGTGTCATATCCATGGCGAACGCTGGCCCGAACACGAATGGCAGCCAATTCTTCATCACTCATGTCGCGACGCCGCACCTGAACGGCAAACACACGGTGTTCGGCAAGGTGATGAGCGGTCACGACGTTGTCGACGCCGTCGAGCAAGGCGACACCATCGTGAGCGTCAAGATCGCCGAGTGACTCGGATGCTTCGCTCAGGGCTGCTCGTGGTGGCGCTCGGCGCAAGTCCCGCAGTCGCGTTCGGCCAATGGCTGGACTACCGCACGCCCGGCATCCCGCGCACCGCGAGTGGCGCGCCGAATCTCAAGGCGCCGGCGCCGCGGACCCGCGACGGTAAGCCGGATTTCTCCGGCATGTGGTTCGCGAACGTTCCCGCGAAGGACTACTGCAAGGAGAAGGAGTGCATCCAGGAAGAGCGGATGGCTCGCGAGCAGATCAACCTCGGCATCAAGCTCGAAGGCGGTTTGCCTTATACCGACTGGTCGAAAGAGCAGATGGCGAAACGGCGCGCGCACGGTGGCCGCGACGACCCGCACACTTACTGCATGCCGCCGAATTTCCCGCGCGCGTGGACGCTTCCGCAGTACATCAAGGTCATCCAAACGCCGACCGAGATGGTGCTGTTGCACGAATTCAATGCAGCGTACCGCGAGATTTTCATCGACGGGCGGGCGCTACCAGAGAACCCCAACCCGACTTGGAACGGCTACTCGAGCGCGCGCTGGGAAGGCGACACGTTGGTCATCGAGACGAACGGGATTCGTGACGACATGTGGCTCGACATCCAGGGCAGCCCGGTGACGGAATCCGCGCGCGTGACCGAGCGGCTGAAGCGCGTCAATTTCGGGCTCATGCAGGTCGAGATCGCGGTGAACGACCCGAAGGCGTATACGCGCCCGTGGTCGGTCACGGTGGAGATGGCCGTGCAAGTCGATACCACGATGCTCGAAGAGATTTGCCTCGACGACGAGCAGGACGTGAAGCTGTACAAATAGACCGGGATGCGCAAACCGCACGACCGTGGACCACAAGAGACCGTGATCATGAACAGCCGCTCGTTCCCGCTGCTGATCCTCGTCGGCATGAGCTTCGCTTCGGCGCCCGCCGCGCGCGCTCATCACTCGCAATCGGAATTCGATCTGCGCGCCAAGATCGAGGTCGAGGGCACGGTGACCAAGCTCGAGTGGAAGAGCCCCCACGGACGGCTATACATCGACGTGAAGAACGAGAAGGGCGAAATCGACAACTGGAACTTCGAGCTGCCGAGCCCGAACACGTTGATGCGACGAGGCTGGACGCGCGACACGCTGAAGACCGGCGACCACGTGAAGGTTGCGGGCGCGCCCGCGCGCAACTTCCCGACGATCGCGATCGCGACGTCGATCAAGGACGCCAACGACAAGCCGCTGTTCACCGGCACGACGCAGATCTACGAGCCGGAAGCGGAGACGAAGGGCGCCGAATAGGCGAATCCGCTGGCCCAGAGCGGGAGCTGAACGGCGCCGAGTAGTTCAGCGGCGTTCCGCCACGGGAATGGCGAGGGCTGCGACGGACCGCCGACCCCAGCAAATGTGAAGCCCGTCACAAAATGGGCGGCCTGCACCCCGCATCATGGCGGCCATCGCTCCACCCGAGAATTGCGCCGGCCAGATGACGGCGGACGCACAGCGTACCGATTCACCTATGCCGCAGCAGCAGCGGTCGAGCGTGCTCGATCGCACGTCGCTGTCGTTCCGCATGGGGCTCATGAAAGGGGTCTTCGTCGTTGGGATCGTCGCGTTCATCTTGGTCACGCATCAGGCGCTGCAACTCCAGTCGGCCGCGACGGACCGGCTTGCCCGGCTCAGCGACGCCCAGCGGTACGCGGATGACGTAGGTCGCCTGAACAACAGCCTGCGCGGCGACCTCTATGCGGCGATGCTCGGGCCCGCGCGGCAGTCGGGCGCCATGCGGCAACCCCTGCAGCGCTGGCAAGCCGAGGTCCGTAGGCTCCGCGACGAGCTCGATCAGGAAGCCAGGGTGCCGCTGCCGCCCGCGCTCGAAAAGGTAGTCGTCGAGACTCGCGAACGCGCAGAGGAGTTCCTGCTCCGCAGCGAGGACCTCATGAAGGTTGCGACGAGGGACAGCAAGGCCGTCTTGCCGCTGCTGCCGGCGTTCGAGGAGCGGTTCGCGGATCTCGACAAGAATTTCGATAGCCTGGATACGCTGTTGTCGGACGACATCGCGGCGGCAAAGGTCGATGCGGGCGCCGCCCGCGAGAGCGCCGATCGCCTGATCTTCTGGGGAGCCGCGCTGATCGTCGGCATCGGCACGCTGCTGGCATGGACGATCACGCGCTCGATTCGCCGCTCCGTTGCCGATGTGTCGGCGGTTGCGCGAGCCCTAGCGGACGGTAACCTCGACGTGCGTTACGAGAAGGCGGCTGGGCACGAGATCGGCATGATCGGCGCGTCGCTCAACGGGATGGCCCAGAGTCTCGCGCACACGCGTGCAGCGCATGCGCGTCGACGCCGAGCACGAGCGCTTCAGCAAGGAGGTTACCGAGGCATTCGAGCTCGCGGAGTCGGAACGGGCCGTCGCGACGGTTGCCGCGCGCGCGATGCAAGCGATCTCCGCGGAGCAGCCAATGCAGCTGCTTCTGGCCGATGCCGGCGCCGTGGAGCTGAGGCAGGTCGCGCAGCACCCGACGGCCGGCTCGCCGGGATGCGCTGTGCGCTCGCCGTCGAATTGCGTCGCAGTCAGGCGAGGCAGCACGGTAACCTACGCGGACAGCGACCAATTGAACGCCTGTCCGTACCTGCGCGGTCGCCAGAGCCGAGGGCTCGCCGCAACCTGTGTGCCGCTGAGCTTCATGGGCAGGTCGCTTGGCGTGCTGCACGCGACGAGCCCGAGCGATACGCCGTTTCGTGACGTCGTCGTCGCGAATCTCAAGACTCTCGCGTTCGCCGCGGCCACGCGAACCGGCACCGTTCGGGCCTTCCAACGCACACAGCTACAGGCGATGACCGATAGCCTGACGGGTCTGCTGAACCGCCGCGCGCTCGAGATCGAGATGCACGACCTCATTCGCCGCGGCGGCGAGTTCTCCGTGATCGTCGCAGATCTCGATCACTTCAAGCGCCTGAACGACACACTCGGCCATCAGAGTGGCGATCACGCTCTGCGCCGATTCGGGGAAGCGTTGAAAGGGAGCCTTCGGGCCGACGATCGGGCCGCGCGTTGGGGCGGGGAGGAGTTCGTCGTGTTGCTCGTGGGGACATTGGCGCTCCAGGCCGCCGAGTGGGTCGATCGGTTGCGTACGCGCCTGGCCTCAGAGCTCGCGCAAAACGGCCAGCCCGCGTTCACGTCGAGCTTCGGCATCGCGGACTCGTCGATGGTGAGGGATTCGGTGTCGCTGCTGCGCATCGCCGATACGGCGCTGTACATCGCAAAGAGCCGGGGCCGCGATCGAGCTTCGATCGGCCGGCCGGAGTTCGCACTGGGGCCGGACCCCCGACAACGGGACAAGGCCGAGACCGCGAACCGCGAGGTCGCCGGCCCGCAACTCACGGTCGCGCATCTACGCGCGCACCACGAGCCGCGCGGATAACAGCTGCGCGCGGTCTGCGCAGGGACCCACGAGAATCTCGAGTGGCGGTGCTGCGCTCCGACTAACTCGGTCCGCTCACGCGGGGCTCGATTTGGATATCGCTCGAATCGGACTGCGCGATCGTCGTCTCTACTCTGCGTGGCGGGTACGGTGGCTTATCGCCACCGATCGCGTCCACCATCCTGCGGCTTGGGTTGACCGCACCGTCCGAGTCCGGCGAGACGGCCGGCGCCTCTCCTTCGCTCGATGACGGCGCGTTTCCGTCCGCCGTCGACACGAGCAAGCGCTCGAGACCCGCCATACCGGTGTCGATCTCGGCGAGCCGACGGACGCTGCGTTCGAGAACGGCGGCGGCGTCGTGCCTCGCATGCAAGGTCGGCCTCCAGCCGCGAAATCGTGTTCTCACGCTCGTCGATCGCGCGAGCGAGCTCGTCGATCTCACGGGCCGCTTGCGACAGAAGGCCCTCGAGCCTCGCGATCTTCTGCTGGGCACCGCGTAGATCACGCTCTTTTTCAGCGCCGGCTTCGACGGCGATGCGGACGTCATCCTGACGCTGCAAGAGGCTTTGCTCGAGCCCTGCAACACGTCCCATGAGATCGTTCTTCTCCGCAAGCCGCTCGCTTTCCGACCGTTCGCGTTGGCGTTCCCGTTCCTCGAGCCGGCTCGTGAGCTCTCGATGCGCGACTTCGCCCGCCGCGAGTTGCGCTCCGAGCTCTTCGAGGCGGCCCTCGAGACTTGCCGCTTCGGTCGCGAGTCGCTCGCGTGCCTGTGTTTCGGCCATCGAGGCCGCCAGCGCTTCCGCCAAGCGACGTTCGGAAATACCGAGCTTGTTGCGGTATTCGGCGATTTCATCGTGCAACGCGCTCCAGCGCTTCTTGCTACCTTCGATATAGGTTTCGAGCTCTTCGATACGCGCGCGAAGGCCACTCGTGCGCTTGGCCTCATCCTCGTAGAGCCGTTGGGCGCCGGCCGCGGCTTTGGCGTCGCGGTCGATGGCATCGCTGAGTCTCGCGATCTTCTCGAGCAACTTATCGCGATTGGCTTCGGCGATGGCGACGGCTTGCCTCGCTTCCTGCAGATCAGCCTCGGCCTGTGCCAGATTGATCTCGCCCGCATCTTCGCCAGCGACGAGGTCGGCAATCCGCTCATTCGCCTGCTCAAGGTCTGTCTGCAGCGCGGAGTACGCGCCGTTCTTGTTCGTCGATCTGTCGGCGCAAGTCGTTCAGGAGTGCGTCTTTGCCTTCGACTTGGCTGCGCAGCGCGCTGATTCTCACTTCGCGGACCCGAAGCTCCGCTGCTACCGATTCAAACTTCCCCTGGAGACGCTGGACCTCTGACTCGAGATGCTCCAACCAGAACGAAGTACGCTCTTGCGCTGACGGCGAGTCGACCGGCGCCGGTTCGGTCTTACGCTCTTCGGTTTCTTCCGCTTTCTCGGTTTCCTCGCCGCCGTGGAGTGCGTCGCTGACAACGAGCTTTGGAAACTCGCCGGTGATATCCAACTCGTGCGCGTAGTCCTCGCTGGCACGAGCCTCCACGTTTGCGATCGGGCCGGAGCCTTCCGGGGTCGGACCGGGGACGGGAAGGCTCGGCATACCCGCTGCGCCACCCGAGGGGGCGCTCTCGACGGAGGTGTCGTTGGCCTTGTTGTTGCCGGTGTCCCGGCGGTGGTTATGGGCCATTGCGACCCATGGAAGCAAGATCGCCCCACCGATGTCAATTTTGGCGTGAACCGCTAATGATTTAGGTGCAGCAGCAAGGGCGCGGAAACGAGCCGTGATGGATCAGCGTCCGGCCCGACCAGGATCTCGATTTCCCCCGGCTCGAACACCGGCTCGAGCTCCAGCCCCAAGAAACGCAGGTCCGTCGCCGGCAGCCGAAATCGCGCCGTCGCCGGTTTCGCCCGGGCTGCAGAACGATCTTCGTCACGCCTTTGAGCTCGAGCAGCGGCCGCGACGACGCTCGCGACGCGATCGCGCACGAACAGGAACACGGTTTCCTCGGCCGCGCGGGCGCCTTCGTTCGTCACGTCGACGGTGACTTCGATCACATCTCGATGCGCTCACGCTTTCCGGCTCACGCGCAGGTTCGCGTAGGCGAAAAGCGGCCGTACGTGAGGCCGAAGCCAAACGGAAACAGCGGCGAGTTCGGCGCAGTCGAGATACTTGCTCGTGTAGCGATCCTGCGGGTTTTCGGGCCGGCCGCCGGATCGCTGGCCGTAGAACAGCGGAATCTGCCCGAGCGCGCGCGGCCAGGTGATCGGCGTTCGGCCCGACGGCGACACGCGGCCCGTCAGCACGTCGGCGATGGCGTTGCCCGCTTCCGTGCCCGGGAACCACGCGACGAGCAGCGCGTCGGCGCTGCTCCGACGAGCCACGGAACGATCAGCGGCCGGCCGCAGAACAGCACGACGACGACCGGAATGCTCGTCGGCGCGCGCGCGCTCGAGCACGGCCTCGGCGAGCGCGCGTTGCTCGCCCGGCAACTCGGGGAAACGCGCGCGACGCGGCTTCGCCGCTCATGTCTGCCGCTTCGCCGAGGCACAGCACGACGACATCCGCGCCGCTCCGCAAGAGCGTCGACGGCCGCGGCGATGCCCGACGCGATCGGCGCCGGAGATCGTCACGCCTTCGGCATGCACGACTGTCGTGTTCGGCAGCGCTTCGCGCAGGCCGGCGAGCACGGTGACGCTCGGCTCTTCGTAGCCCGCAGCCGCCCAGGGACCGCGCATCTCGCGCCACGCGTCGGCCAGCGGCCCGATCACGCACGATCCGGCGCAGCGCCTCTCGCAAGGGGCAGCGTGTCATCGACATTCTTCACCAACACGAGCGACTTCGCGCCGACGTCGCGCGCGAGGCGCCGGCGGGCGTCGATCGGTCTGCGGCGCCTCCGCGCTCGCGCCGCGCCGATACGGATCATCGAAGAGTCCGAGACGCTCCTTCAGACGCAGCACCCGGCGCACGCACTCGTCGATCTCGTCCATCGTCACGAGGCCGCGCTCGAGCGCCACGGGCAAGCCCTCGCGATACGCCTCCGGCCATCATGTCGATGTCCACGCCCGCCTTCAGCGCGAGCACGGCGGCCTCGACGATGTCGCGCCGCCACGCCGTGATGCTATGAGCTCGCGAATCGCGTTGTAGTCGCTCACGAGCACGCCGTCGAAACCGAGCTCGCCGCGCAGATAGTCGCGGAGCAGCGCCTTGTGCGCCGTCATCGGGATGCCGGCGAGATCGGTGAACGCCGGCATGATCGCGGCCGCGCCGGCGCGCAACGGCCGCCGCGAAGGCCGGCAGATGCACCTCGCGCAGCGTGCGCTCGGAAATGTCGACCGACGCGTACTCGCGCCCCGCCGTCGACGGCGCCGTACGCGCAGAAGTGCTTCGCCGTCGCGGCCACCGACTCGGCGGACGCGAGGTCGTCGCCCTGAAAGCCGCGCACTTTCGCGCGCGCAATCTGCACGGCGAGCCACGGATCTTCGCCCGGACCTTCCACCGTTCGGCCCCAGCGCGGGTC
This sequence comes from uncultured Gammaproteobacteria bacterium, assembly GCA_963841645.1. Classification (GTDB taxonomy): domain Bacteria; phylum Pseudomonadota; class Gammaproteobacteria; order Steroidobacterales; family Rariloculaceae; genus FEN-1219. The sequence goes on from CAWJDS010000003.1 coordinate 292,383, forward strand.
GCGGGAGACGTCCAGCATCGGCGCGAACGTCATCGCGAGGCCGTCGGCCGCCGTCTCGCGCGCGGCCTCGCGCGCCGTGAGCTCCCAGACTGCGCGGATCGAACGTCGCGGCCTCCGCGAGCGGCACGGGAAACATGCGTGCGGTGACCGTGGATCACGTCGAGCCCGATCAGGAGCGGAATGCCGAGGCGCGATTCCTCGACGGCGATTCGCTGCATGTCGTGAATCGGGCTTCGCGCCGACGAGGTTGAGCAGGTTGCCGAGCGTGCCGTTGCGGATGGAGTCGGTGGAATCGCCCGGCGATGACGGGCCCGGTCACGGCGTAGCCCGCGGCGGTCATCGTGAGCTGGCCGAGCTTCTCGGCCAGCGTCATCGCGCTCATCAGCTTGTCAATTGTGCCTCATGGAGGACAATCATGACGCATCCGCGGCAAAATCGCAGGCGCCTCACGCGTGCACGCGCGCAGGAGTCGGAGCGTCAACTTGCCGAAGTCGAAAGTGTCCAAGGCGGCCGGGTCCGGCGCGCAAAACGTAGCTCGTTCGCGAAGTGTGGGGTCGGCCAGGCGAGAGCCCTGCGCGCGGCTCGGCGGCGACGCGAGCCGCGGCGAGTCCAGCGGCGCTCGCGGCGTTGCCGGACGACGCGCTGCTCGAGATCGTGCAGCGCCAGACGTTCCGCTATTTCTGGGAAGGTGCGCATCCCGACAGCGGTCTCGCCTTCGACCGGCGCACCTCAGGCAAGGCGGCCCGCGACGACAAGGTCACGATCGGCGGATCGGGCTTCGGAGTCATGGCGCTGATCGTCGCCGCGGAGCGCGGCTGGGTGACTCGCGATGCGGCGCTCGAACGCCTCGGCCGCATGCTCGAGGTGCTCATGCAGCGCGCGTCGTTATCACGGCGCGTATCCCGCATTTCATGAACGGCCGCACGGGCGAGACCATTCCGTTCTGGCGCAAGGACGACGCGGCGGATCTCGTCGAGACGTCGTTCCTGATGATGGGCCTGCTCTGCGCACGCCAGTATTTCGCATCGAGACACGCCGCGAAGAAGCGGCGGCGCGGTCGCATATCTCGATCCTGTGGAACGAAGTGGAGTGGAACTGGTTCACGCAAGGCGGGCAGGAGGTGCTCTACTGGCATTGGAGCCCGTACAACGGCTGGGCCATGGATCATGCGATTCGCGGCTGGAACGAGTGCCTCATCACGTACGTGCTTGCGGCTTCGTCGCCGCGTTTTTCCGATCGAGCCCGACGGTCTATCACCGCGGGTTCGCGAGCGGGCCTGGATTTCGCAATCGGCAAGTCGTGGTACGGCATCGAGCTACCGCTCGGCATGCCGTACGGCGGCCCGCTGTTCTTCGCGCACTACTCGTTCTGCGGCCTCGATCCGCGCGGGCTCAAGGACCGATACGCAGACTACTGGGAACAGAACGTGCGTCACGTGCGCATCAACCGCGCCCACTGCGTCGCCAATCCAGGCGAACTTCGAGGGCTACGGCGAATCCTGCTGGGGGCTGACGGCGAGCGACGATCCCGTCGGGATACTCCGCGCATGCGCCCGACAACGACAACGGCACGATCACCCCGACGGCGGCGCTCGCGAGCCTGCCGTATGCGCCCGCCGAGGTGATGGCGGTGCTGCGGCACTTCTCTGAAGCGGTACGGGACGCGCCTGTGGCGTGAGCTCGGCTTCGTCGACGCTTTCTGCGAGAGCCAAAACTGGTACGCAGATACTTTTCTCGCCATCGACCAGGGGCCGATCATCGTGATGATCGAGAACCATCGGACGGGGCTCTTGTGGAAGCTTTTCATGGCGGTGCCGGAAGTGCAGGCGGGGCTGCGCCGGCTCGGTTTCTCGAGCCCTCATTTGAAAGCCGCCGCGAGCGGTGACGGAACCGCTCGAGCAGTGGCTCGGTCGCGAGTACCGGCACGCCGCGACCGCGATGCTGACGAGCGTTTCCGCCTGCGACATCGTGAAAGAGCGCCCGGGCTTCGGGCAGACCGTGAGGCCGGTCGCGGGCTCGATCGTCGCTTCGCCGGTGCCGGCGGCCTACGACCCGGATCCGGACTACTTCTTCCACTGGTTCCGCGACTCGGCGATCGTCATCGACGCCGTGCGGCTGCTCTACGAAGCAGGACGACCTCGGGGCGGAGGCGCTCACGCACTTCGCCGATTTCGTGCGCTTCAGCCTGTCGCTCGAAGAGCTCGATGGCCGTGCGCTCGTCGCGTCGCCGCACTGGCGCGAGAAGGTGACGCCGGACTTCGTGCAATACCTCCGCGGCGATGACCTCGCTGACCGTCTCGGGCGACGCGGTCTACGCGGACACGCGTGTGAATCCGGACGGCACGCTCGATATCTCGCGCTGGACACGTCCGCAGCACGACGGTTCGCCGCTTGCGCGCGCTGGCCGTGCTGCGGTGGTTGCGAACGCTTCGCGCCGAACACGGCCGCCCGATGAGCGTCTCGCGGCACGCTCGCCGACGCTGAGCGCCTGCTGCGCATCGACCTCGCGTTCACCGCCGCGCGCTGGCGCGAGCCGTCGTTCGACATCTGGGAAGAGGAGCTCGGCCACCACTACTTCACGTTGCGCGTCTCGGCGGCGGCGCTGAGCGAGGGCGCCGAGTGGCTTGGCGCCGCGGGGGAAGCGACCGCAGGCGCAGCCGCGCTTGCGCGCCGAAGCGCAGGCCATTCTCGAGACGCTCGATCGCTTCTGGCTGCGAGGACGCGGGCTACTACCGATCGCGCATCATGCCGCCCGGCGAGGCGTCGACCAAAATGCTCGACATCGCGGTGATCCTGAGCGCCGTCCACTCGCGGTGACGGCGACGAGGTCGCATACCGCGCGCGATGCTCGAATGCACGCCACGCTGCGATAAGCTCGAGCGGCTGTTCGACACGGCTCTATCCGATCAATCACAGCCGGCCGCGCGAGCGCGCGCCCGCGATGGGCCGCTATCGAAGGCGACGTCTACTATTCCGGCGGCGCGTACTACTTCTCGACGCTCGGCGCCGCGGAGTTCTGTTTCCTCGCCGCCGCGGCGCCACGCGCCCGGCGGCGACGAGCGCCGCAAGCTGGGTCGCGCACGGCGACGGATTTCTCGCAACCGTTCGCGCGTTCACGCCGGCGAGCGGCGATCTTTCCGAACAGTTCGATCAACGCACCGGCGAGCAGACGTCGGCGAAGCATCTCGCGTGGAGCTACGCCGGCTTCATCTCGTGCGTGACGGCACGCCGGGCGGTGGTCTCGCCATGACGGAGACACACCGACACGAGCAACGCGGCCGGTCGTCGAGCGAGGCCGCGCGAGCCGGGTGCCATCCAGCCAGGCCCGCATGATCTACCGCGCGATCTTCGCGTCGCCGGTCGGGCCGCCGGCTCATCGTGCTGCTGGCGATGCTGGTGGTCGCGATTCTCGTGACGACCTACGGGCAGATCATCCTGAACCGCTGGAACCAGCCGTTCTACGATGCGATCACCCGCCGCGACCTGAACGACTTTCTTCTACCAGCTCGGCGTGTACTTCGTCGATCGTCGCGAGCCTGCTCGTTCTCGACGTCGCGCAGCGCTGGCTCACCGAGACCATCAAGTTATCGTCTGCGCGAAGGTCTGACGCGCGACCTGCTCGCGCTCTGGATGGCTCCTCGTCGCGCGTTCTGGCTCGCCACCAGCGGCGGCTCCATGGGCGTGAATCCCGATCAGCGCATGAGCGACGACGCGGCCAAGCTCTGCGATATGTCGACCGATCTGTCGATCGGGCTCTTCCGTTCGTCGCGTGCTGTTCGTGAGCTTCGCGGGCGTGCTGTGGACCATCTCCGAAGGACTTCAGATTCCGCGTCGAACGGCGTCGACTACGCGGTGCCGGGCTTCATGCTCTGGGCCGCGATCTCCTATGCCGCTCGTCGGCTCGCTGCTGAGCTACTTCGTCGGCCGCAGCGCTGATCGGTCGCAACGCCGATCGCTACGCGCGCGAGGCGGACCTGCGCTTCGCGCTCGTGCGCATCAACGAGCACATCGACGGCATTGCGCTCGCGGAAGGCGAGGCCGACGAGCGCCGCCGCGTCGAGATGCATCTCGGCAACGTCATGATCGCGATGCGCCGGCTCGTTCGCGGCCTCACGAATCTCACCTGGGTGACGGCCGGATTCGGCTGGATCACGGGCATCGCGCCGATCCTCGTCGCCGCGCCGCTGTACTTCAGCGGCAAGACGACCTTCGGCGGCATGATGATGGCGGCGGCCGCGTTCACGCAGGCGCAGGGCTCGCTGCGCTGGTTCGTCGACAACTTCAGCGCGCATCGCGGACTGGCGCGCCACGCTGCTGCGCGTGGCGAATTTCCGGCAGGCGCTGATCGCCACCGAATCGCAGCACGACGTCGGGAGCCGGATCGAGTACGCGGAGGGCGAGCCGGGCGCGATGGCGTCTCGACGACCTCCAGGTCGACTCGCCCGTGGGGCGCGAGGCGTTCCAGGAGCGGCACGTCGTCATCCGGGCCGGCGAGCACGTGCTGATCTGCGGCGCGCCGGGCGAGGGCGAAGACGCCGCTGTTCCGCGCGCTGTCGGGACTTTGGCCCTGGGGCAGCGGTCGCATCGTCCGGCCGCGGGGCGAGTCGGTGATGTACGTGCCGCGCGGCACGCCGTACCTGCCGCGCGGCACGCTGCGCGAAGCGCTCGCCTATCCGTTGCTCAGCGACCGCTTCGCGGACCGCGCTTACGTGCAGGCGCTCGAGCGCGTCGGGCCTCGAGGCGGTACGTGCACGAGCCTCGACGCCGATCGAGCGCTGGGATCGCGAGCTCAGCGAGGACGAGCAGATGGCGCTGACGCTCGCGCGCGTGGTGTTGCACGCTCCGCTCTGGGTCGTGTTCGACGACACGTTCTCCTCGATGGAGGACGACACGCTCGAGCGAGTCATCTACGTGTTCGCGCAGCGACCTCACGGGCACGACGATCATTCACATCGGGCGCAGTACGCACGCGCACCTGCCGCTGTTCACGCGCGTGCTGCATCTCACGAAACCCAGGGCCGACGGGAGCGAGAAGGAGAAGCGCCCGACCGAACGAACGTTGCGCTCGGCATGACGCGGGGTGCTCGTAGGGCGCCGGAAGGCGTTGCGACGATCGAGAGCGATCACTTCGCCGCTTCGTTCGATACGCGCGACCGGAACGTTCTCGATCTCCCGTCGCGACGGCACGCCGTTCTTGAGTGGCGGGGTTGCGTGCGCGAACACCGATCTCGGCAAACAGTCCACCGCGTCCCCGGGCCGCGAACGCTCTGCCGCCGTCGCGGTGTTCAACGATCGACTGGGCCCCGGGCGCCGCATGACGGTCGAGTGTCGCGATCAAGACAAAAGCCTCGACTTGCGCGTCGAAGTCGTCGTGTACGACCGCCGGCCGATGGTGACGTTCGAGACGCACTGCACCAACGTCTCGTCGCGCGACGTCGTCGTCACGAGCCTCGAGCCGCTGCGCGTCGTCGCGGACGAAGGCGGCACGCTGCGCGTGCCGGGCGTCTCGGCGTGCATCACGAATGGCGAGATGTTCTACGACGCCGGCCGGGTCCATGCCTTTGCGGCGGAGCCGCCGGCCGGAGCGTGCGTCCGCCCGTCAAAGGCGTGCGGCTCGTGAACGAGTCGATCGCGCGCGCTTACCCGACCGTCGCGAGCTGGTGGAACGTCGGCCTGTTCAGCGGCTATGACCGCGAGGCCGTGGTGCTCGGTTACCTCGAGAGCACGCATTCGCTCGGCCTGGTTCTCGTCGCTCGGACGGGCGACGGCGAAATCGCGTTCTTGGGTGAAGCGGTCCATGCGCCGCCGATCACCCTTCGCCCCGGGCAAGCGATCGGCTCGAACCGATTCATGTTGAGCGTCGCCGCGACTCCTTATGCGGCGCTCGAGCAGTACGCGGACGCGGTCGGAACGGTGCAGGACGCGCGGACGCGCTCCATCGTGAACGGCTGGTGCAGCTGGTTCTATACGCTCGACAAAGTCTCCGAGGACGAGGTCTTGCTGAACACCGCGTTCGCTGCGGAGCACCTCCGTCGGTTCGGGCTCGAGTACGTCCAGGTCGACGACGGCTACCAGCGCGGGCATCGGCGATTGGGAAGGCAACGAGCGCTTCCCGCACGGGATGCAGTGGCTCGCGGAGCGGATCAAGGCGCACGGCTTCAAGCCGGGAATCTGGATCGCGCCTTACGTCATCTCCGAGCAGAGCGAGGTGTTCCGGCAGCATCCCGAGTGGCTCGTGCGCCGCCGCGACGGCTCGCTGCAACGCATCGGCAACTGGGAGAACGAGAATTCGCCCGCGGCGCTCGCCGAGGTCGTGAAGCGCTACTGCCTCGACGTCACGCATCCCGGAGGCGGCGGAGTGGTTGCGCGACCTGTTCGAGACGATCGGTCGGCGGTGGGGCTACGAGATGATCAAGATCGACTTCGTGGCCTGGTCGATCCTCGCGGCGCAGAGCTACCACGATCCGACGCTCTCGTCCGCCGAGGTCTATCGGCGCGGACTCGCGATCATGCGAGCCGGGGCCGGCGAGCGACTGCCATATTCTCGACTGCGGTCCGGGCAACACGACGGTCGGCCTCATCGACAGCATGCGTGTCGAGGCCGACATCAATTACGGCTACGCGGCGGCCGCATGGAAGCAGTATTTCCAGGATCCTGCGTGCAGCGCCGCGGCGGCCGCGAAGCGCTACTACTTGCATGGCCGCACGTGGGTGAACGACGTCGACCACGTCTGCATCGACTTGCTCAGCGTCGAGCAAGCGCGAGCGGCCGCCACGCTCGTCGCACTTTCGGGCGGCAACATGATCTCGGGCGACCGTCTCGTCGACCTCGATCCGATCAAGCTCGAAATCCTCAAGCAAATCACTCCGTCTCACGGCGTCGCCGCCGTTCCGGTCGACCTCTTCGATGCCGACATCCCGACGACGTTCGTGCTGCACATCGAACGGCCGTTCGGCGCGTGGTCGGTGGTCGCGCTCTTCAACCCGGAGCTCGACGCGTCGGTCGAGCGCCGGTTCTCGCTCGCCCGGCTCGGGCTCGATCCGGCCAAGACCTATCTCGCGTTCGACTTCTGGCGACAGCGGCTCGTCGGCGAGGTCGAGAACGAGCTCGCCGCAAGGATCGAGCCCGGCAGCGTCACGCTGCTCGCGCTGCATGCGGCGACGGGCGCGCCGCAGCTACTCTCGACGAGCCGGCACGTCACGCAGGGCGCGATCGAGCTCGAGGACGTGCACTGGAACGCCGCCGACGGCGTATTGAGCGGAGTCTCGATCGGTCCGAAGCGCAGCGCGCACGACGTGTTCGTGTACGTTCCGGGCGACCGCCCATGGAACTGGGGAGGCGGAAAGAGCTTGGTCCGTGATCACGCGGGCTACAGCTTGCGGCTCGTCGAGTCGAATGTCGTGCGCGTGCACGTGCGGTTCGAAGACGAGACGCGCGTGCCGTGGCGCGTCGACGTCGCCGATTTTCCGATCTGAGATTCCGATCGAGCACATGGCGGCCGCCGGCGCCCCCGGCAACTAGCGAGCGGGTGCGAGGCGGCCGGCTCGCTCACCAGTGAGTGATCGGAGCCCCGTGGCTATCCAGCAGCGTCGAGGAGTCCTCGACGAACACGATTTCCTGCGGCTCCTTCGTAAAGGTCGAGCCCGTGAGGTAGTCGCCCCAGCCGTACGTGCGCGCCGTGTTGTGGTCGTCGAGCCATTCGCTGGTCAGGTGGAATTGATCCTTCTTGAGGTCCGGCGAGCGCAGATACGCGGAGAACGTGCCGGACGTGATCCTGGCCTTTTTGCGGCCCCACCAGGCGGTTTGTCGGCGGAAGAGCTTCGGAAGGATGGCGGGCCCGCGGTCGGCTGTCGGGTTGATCGCGACGGGGTTCGCTAAGGTGCTGCGCCGATAGACGAGCTTCGGGTCGAAGGCCGGGAAGGTCTTCGCGTAGTACTTCCATAGATTGGCTCTGTGGTGCTGTTTGCCCGTCTTCCATAGCGCGGCTTTGTGCTGGATCTCCGCGTCGGTCATCGACTTGTAGAACGTCGGGAACGCCCACCCGTTCGCGACGAGCCAATCGTTCAACACCGTTCGGTGGCCGTTGCGCTCCACGCTGATGTCGCCGATGAACCGGCCGTACGTGTCGAAGACTTCGTTGGGCGAGGAAACCCGCGTCGTCACTTCGCAGGCGACCTGGCCGAGGCCGTGTAACAGATCGCCGAGGGCCGCCGTGGAGCTTTCGCCGCGGTACTGCCGATATTCCACCTTCTCGAGCACGCGGTACGCGTCGCGCTGCTCTGCCAGCAAGCCGGCCTTGTTGCCGAGCGGCGGCAGCGGATAGTGCAGCTCGGGCGCGTCGATGCCCTGCAAGCGGATCGTGACCTGACCGTGTTGGCCGATCGCGGTCTTGGTGCCCGACTTGCCTTTGACTCGCGCATCATCGAACGCGTGCGTCGTCTTGAAGTGCGTCACGCCATCGTCACTGAACTGAAACGAGTTGCCGTGTACCGTGACGATGACCTTCGTCGTGTCTGCATCGGATTGGCCCGTGGGCCAGAACTGCGCCACATCGAGCGTGCCGCTGAGCTTGAGGAGTCCCATGGGACCTAGGGGGAGGGAATCTCGATGAAGCTGCCGTCGTGCCAGCGGATCCGGACGGGGGCGTGCGCGTCTGCGATCGATTCCTCGCTCACGTCCTTGCCGCTGCCGTAGTTCACTTGGTTGTCGGCGCGTTTGTTGATCCCGAGCGCGAGGACCAAGCGGCTGCCCGCCTGGAGCTGGTGACCGGTCATCTTCTCGCTTTGGAACGGTAGCTGCTGCCGCACGCCGGCGACCAGCAGGTGGCGGTGGACGCGGTCCTTGGCGTAGCTGGCGCGAAACGCGTAGGCCGGGTCGAAGAGCTTCACGTATTCACCTGTCGAACGCAGCTCGTAGAGCATCATCACCAAGTCCACGTCCTGCTTGTTGATCGTGAAGTCCAGCACGCCGCTGAGCCGGCCCGCGACGTCGACCGGCGCGGAGAACGGCTCGGTCATGAAGAGCATCGTACCGTCGCGCGCGGGCAAAACGTCGAGCACGAGCTCGCGCGAGGGCCGCCATGCAGCGTCCTTGCGGTCGCGCAGGTTGAGCGTCGCGGTCAGGGACGTCGGCGTCTTGCGTTTTTTCACGGCGAGTGCGTTGAGCCGTCCCGCCCGGCGAGGCCTCGAGATAGAAGCGCGTGCGTTTCTGCTCGAGCGCCGCTAGCGAGCCCACATAGCGCCATTCGTTGGCGCCGGCTAGCTCGTAGTTGACGGTGTCGCGAATCAGCCCGAAGTCTTCGTCGGTGCCTAGCGCGTGAGCGAACCATTCGTAACGCGCGGCGTTTGGGTCGATGCGCGCGACGTCGTCCGGAATCCAGCCGCGAGCCGACGGCGGAGCGCCTTGCTCGACGGTTTGCTCGTCGAAAGGACCGATCAGCAATGCGTGATTCGCATTCGGGTCGTACTTGTGGTGCTCGGTGAAGTAGTAGAGCGCGGCGGTCTGTCCGGCCGAGTAGTAGCCCGTGACGGTGAGCACCGGTATGTCGATCTTCGCGAACTCCGCACCGAACGGCAGCCACTTCTGCCAGAACCGGTCGTAGCTCGGATAATTCAACCAGCGGCGGAAGACAGCGCTCCCGGGACCCGGCAGCGTCGGAAATTCGCGGTACGAACGACCGGACCGGTACCAGTCCTCGTCGAGCTTGCGCCAGCGCGCCGCGTCGTTCGCCGTCGCGTCTCCGGGCGGCGCGAGCATGTCGTAGACCCATCGATAAGCCGAGCTCAGCACGATCCGGCCCCGCATCGGGATGTCGATGCCCGGAGCCATCGGGTCGGACGTCGCGATCGCCTTCAGTGCCGGCGGCAGCTTCTTTGCGACCGCCCAGGCGACGAAGCCGCCGTAGCCCGTGCCCTGCATGCCTACGCGCCCATCGCTCCACGGCTGCTGCGCGATCCAGTCGATCACGGCGCGTGCGTCGTCGCCGTCCGACTCGAACGGCGCGCGCGGGCGAGTCGCGAGATCGCCCGCGATGCGCGCCAGCGCGAGCACGCTCGCGTAGCCGTGCGCCGCGGCCTCGCGCGGGTCCCGGCTCGAGCGATCGAGCGTGAACTCGAGCAGGGTCGCAACCTTGCCGTTCTCGGTGGCGGCTCGCGGACGGACGATCGTCGCTGCAATCGTCGCGCCGTCCGCAACCGGGATCGCGACTTCTTCGTCGACGACGTAGCGCCTTTCTTTTTCCGCCGTGAGCAGCGGTCGAACGAGGCCCTCGATGCTGCGATAGGCCTCGAACGCAGCCCACGCTCGAACCAGGTCGAGCGCCGGTTCGAGCGCGATCTCATGCTTGTCGCGCTGCTGGTCGAGCTCGCGCTGGACCGCTTCGCGCAGCGGCTCGGCCGGTGCAAGGAACCAGCCCTCGAGGTCGTCGGCGGCAAGGTCGTCGAGGTGCTCGAACGTAGCTCGGAGCTCTTGCTTGATAGCGCTCGCGAACGACACGTGCTCTGCCGCCTCGGTCATCCGCGCCTGCACGTAGATCGCATAGACGATCGCGCGACCGGCGGGCGAGCGTCCCTCCTTGCTCAGCACGCGTTTGTCAATGCGATACGGCTCTCGTGCGCTGCCGCCGGGTCGCCGGCCGTCATTTGGAGCGCCGCGAGGTTCGCGAGATAGCGAGTGGAATCGTCATCCGTGTAGACGGGCACGATGCGCTCGGCGAGATCGCGCAAGCGCCGCCGGGAGCGCGGGATCGGTGGCGCTCGGCGGCGGATCGAATCCGAAGTCTTGCGCCGCCGCGATCGTTGGCCGAGCGGCGAGCAAGAGGACGAGCACGATCAGTGGGACCCTCGTCAGGAAGGGTCTCATCGTACTTTGCGCAGAATCCGTTCGTTCACCCATTTTTCTTCTGTGCCGCGCTCGCTCGGGAATCTTCGCAGATGCAGCACGCGCTCGAACAACGGCAAGTGCATCTGCGTGCTGCGGCCGATGTAAATGACCGTCGTTTGCTTGAGCTCGTGCATGAACATCTCGACGATCCGCTCGAGCGTCTCGTCCTCCATCGCAGAGAACGTGTCGTCGAACACGACCCAGGGCGGAGCGCGAAGGACGACGCGCGCGAGCGCGAGCGCCATCTGCTCGTCCTCGCGTAGCTCGCGATCCCATCGCTGTTGTGCGTCGAGGCTGCTCGCGTATCGCCCGAGCTTCGTGCGTTCGAGGGCGTCCAAGTAAGTCGCGGTCTTTGAAGCGGTCGGTCATGAGCGGGTAGGCGAGCACTTCGCGGAGCGTTCCGCGCGGCAGGTAAGGCGTGCCGCGCGGCACGTACATCACGGCTTCGTCGCGCGGCCGGACGATGCGGCCGCTTCCCCACGGCCAAAGCCCCGATATCGCCCTGAACAGCGGCGTCTTTCCTTCGCCCGGCGCGCCGCAGATCAGCGTGTGCTCGCCGGCGCGGATCACGACGCGTCGCTCCTGGAAGCCCTCGCGCCCGACCGGAGAATCGACTTGCAGCTCTTCGAAGGCCATGACGCCGGGCTGGCCTTCGGCGTACTCGATCCGGCTTCCGGAGGCTTGCTGCGACTCGGTGGCGACCAGCGCGGCTCGGAAGTTCGCGACGCGCAGCAGCGCGGCCCGCCAGTCGGCGATGCGCGCTGAAGTTGTCGACGAACCAGCGCAGGGAGCCCTGCGCCTGCGTGAACGCGGCCGCCGCCATCATCATGCCGCCGAACGAGGTCTTGCCCGTGAAATACAGCGGCGCGGCCACGAGGATCGGCGCGATGCCCGTGATCCAGCCGAATCCCGCCGTGACCCAAGTCAGATTCGTGAGGCCGCGAACGAGCCGACGCATCGCGATCATGAGGTTGCCGAGGTGCATGTCGACGCGCCTGCGCTCGTCCTGCTCGCCGTCCGCGAGCGCAATGCCGTCGACGTGCTCGTTCACGCGGACGAGCGCGAAGCGCAGGTCCGCCTCGCGCGCGTAGCGGTCGGCGTTCCGCGTGACGAGGCTGCGCCCGACGAAGTAGCTCAGCAGCGAGCCGACGACGGCGTACGAAAGCGCGGCCCACAGCATGAAGCCCGGAATCGTGTAGTCGACCGCGCCGACGCGGAACGTGAAGTTCTTCGGAGATATTCCAGAGGACGCCCGCGAAGCCCACGAGCAGCACGGTCGAGCGGAACAGGCCGGTCGAAAGGCCGAACGACAAGTCACAGAGCTTCAGCGTGTCTTCGGTCATGCGCTGATCGGGGTTCACGCCCATCGAATTGCCGTTCGTCGCGAGCCAGAACGCGCGCCGGGGCGCCATCCATAGCTTCAGGAGATCGCGCGTCAGATTTTCGCGCATTCGAAACCGGGCGGTCTCGTTGACCCAGGCCTGGAACACGTCGAGAACAAGGAGGGCACCGACGATCATGAAGTAAATGCCGAGCTGGTAGAGAAAGTCGTTCAAGTCGCGGCGCGTGATCGCATCGTAGAACGGCTGATTCCATTCGTTCAGCGCGAGCTGGCCGTAGGTCGTCGCGAGAATCGCGGCGATGAGCACGGTGAACAGCACGATGATCCGCCGCCCCGCCGGCGGCGCGAAGATCGCGCGGAAGATCATCCGGCTCTGGCTCCAGGCGCCCGCGCGCGCGCTCTCGGCGAGCGCCGGCGATGCGTTGGTATCCGGGGTGTCGCTCATGGCTAGAGCGCGGTTCCGCGCGCCGACGGCTGCCGGCTGAATTCCGCGCACAAGGACACCTCTCAGCGTGCCTGGTGAGGCGCGCCGGTCTTTGAGAGCAGTCCTTTGCCCGCGACTTCCCATTATCGTGCGGCTGCGATCAGTTCATGAGTCCTGCGTCTCGGGCGGCCGCCGGAGGGCAGCTCGCTGGTGAGAGCACCGTTGCGGCCTGTGCCGACGTCGTCCCCAGCGGCCAATATTGCCGCGATTGGCCCGCGTAACGCAGGGAGTCGATCACACAGATCGGCGTCGTGGCTCGTACATTTCGCCGCTCGTTCAGACATTTGCCATTGCTCCACCCTCCCCTGGCTCGGAGTCCCAGGTAGAAGCTTGGCCTAGGACGGAGGTTCGCGGCAACGGAATGTCTCATCCCATCGCTTTGAGCGAATGTGCGCTGTAATCGGGCGTGAGTCTCGCACCAGTGGAGTCCTGCTCGATGCGCGTCACGACAGCGGAACATAGCGCGTGCGTGTAAACCTCGCAGTGGCGGATGGCGAGCCAGGGGCGCCAGGGGCATCGCGCGACTGTCTAGAATGGAAATTAATAAAGTTATGTAATCGGCTGATAAATCAGAGATTGGCGTCTGGGCGGTCGCGTTCCGTGACGCAACACTCGGAAACGATGGTGCGCGGGAAGTATAGGGAACCGTAGATGCAGCCCTACGAAATCATCGTCTACCCGAAACGCGCCGAGTATCTGTCGGCGCTGTATGCCGGCCTTTTCGAGCTCGACGCCGCTGGGGAGGTCGTGCTCGAATTCTCACGCCAACTTCCGTCGCCCGGCTACGACGCAGTCCCGATGCTGCTTCGCATCGACATCATTGCGGCCGACCGACGGATAAAGGTCTGCTTCGACACCGCGGACTGGCGCAGGATCGTTTCGCCGGACGATCTCCGTACGGCTGACCTCTATTTCAAGCGCAGTTACCACGCCCCCCACATCGCGCAGCTCGAAGCGGCTTTGCGATGCAAGGTGGTGCCGATGGGGCTCCAATACGCTTGCTTGAGTCGCAGGGAGTCTTTGCCACAGAGCGTTCGGGAGGTTGTCGCGCAAGAGATTGCCTGCGGGAGTCTGCCGAGCGCACCACTGAAGACGCTAAAACGCATAGCGGCGCGTCCAATCAAGCGAACCCTCAAAGCAATCGGCGCTCTGCCTCGGTTGCATCCGCCGATGTACATCGATGAGTTCGAAGTGATTCCGGACGTGCCGGCTGACCCGAAGATCTATTTTCGCGCGCGAGTCTATGGACCGGACGACGCACCGGAGAACTTTCGTCTCGGCCGCATGAAGGAAGTCAACGACCTGCGCGCGAATACCGTACGAGCGTTGAGAGCGCACTTCGGTGAACGCTTCATCGGGGGCCTACGCCACTCTGACCACGCGCAACGGACATATCCCGATTGCTTGTTCCGTGGCGATCCCGGATGGCAGGGGCACGTGGCGCTCACCAAGAAGTGCCTGATCGCCGTGAACACGGCTGGGCTGCACGATTCGACGAGTTGGAAGATGGCCGAATACATGGCCGGTTCCCGATGCATCGTGAGCGAGCGGCCGTTTTACGAGACTCCGGCGCCGCTCATTGAAGGCAACCACTACTTCCCGCTGTCCACGCCCGCAGACTGTGTCGCCGCGTGCGAGCGCTTGCTCGATGAGCCGGATACTGCGCGGGCGATGCGCGAGGCGAGCTTCGCCTATTACTCGGCCCATGTCCGGCCTGACCGGCTCGTCAAGGACTGCATACGGACGGCCTTGGCGCGGTGCGTCCGAGGCGCAAGCGACGGACATGCGCTACGTGAAGCCTTGTTCTCAGCTGCGGCGGGGAGCCCGTGACGAGTCGCATGTGGCCGACGCGATTCAGCGAAGGAGTTTGGCGTTCAAATCGACATGGCCAGTCAATTCCGCGCCGTCGGCAGCGCGCCCGATGTTGACCGTGTATTCGCCCTTGCGCACTTGCCAGCCGCGTCGCTGCGTCGACCAGTCGCCGAGCACGCGCTGATCTGCGACGATCTCGACGCGTCGCGTCTCGCCCGGCGCAAGCGAAACGTTTCCCCAGCCGATCAACCGAACCCCCTTCGTCCCCGCGCGGTCGACCACGTACGCCTGCGGGACGTCCTTGCCTGGCCGATCACCGTCGTTGGTGACGGAAAAGCTGATGCGTAGGCTATCGCCACCCGTCACTTGCAAATCCGCATAGCGGAAACGCGTGTAGCTGAGCCCGTGGCCGAACGGGAACAGCGGCTTCGCGCCGGTTCGCGCGAACCAACGATAGCCGACGTCCGCTCCTTCGATGTTGTAATCGACGTCGAACCCTTGCAGCGCGTGAGACTGAGAGCCGACGTCACGATTCGGGTCGGACGTGTCGTCTAGCTTCGGCCGCGGCAACTGCGCGAGCGAGGACGGGAACGTGATCGGCAGCCGCCCCGCGGGATTCATGTCGCCGAACAGCACGTCGGCGATCGCTTCGCCGCCGCTCGAGCCGGGATACCAGGCTTCGAGAACGGCAGCGACGTCGTCGAGCCAGGGCATGAGCACCGGGCCGCCCGTCTCCAGAACGACGATCGTCCGCGGGTTTGCGGCGGCGACCGCGGCGATCACCGCGTCCTGCCCCTGGGGCAGCGCGAGGTCGGGCGCGTCGACGCCCTCCGACGTCCACTGCGTCGCAAACACGATCGCGACGTCCGAGTCGGCGGCGAGCGCCGCCGCGCCGGCTGGCGAATAGCCGTCGTTGAAACGGACGCGTGCGTCCTTCGGCAGCGTCGCCTTGATTGCCGCCAGTGGTGGAGACGGATGTATCTCGATGCTGCGACGCGCTTCGGCGGGCTGAAACGCGATCGCGGGACCCGCAGCGGGCTCGACTTGCGACGAGCCGCCGCCAGACATCACGCCGACGTGTGCGTATCCGCCGATCACCGCGACGCGCTGCGCAGCGCGGGATAGCGGCAATACGCCTCGGTTCTTCAGCAGCACGATGCCGGCGGCCGCGGCGTCGCGCGCCGCCGCAACGCCGGCGGCGGCATCGACCGGCTCGATCGTCGGCGGATCGTCGAACAGGTCTGCCGCGAACATCGAGCGAAGCATACGGCGCGCCGCGTCCCGCATCCGCGAGTGCAGCGCGGGGTCCTTCTCGGCCGCCGCGAGCAGGTCGTTCGCGAAATAGAAAGTGTCGTCGAGCTCTTCGCCCGACTGCCGGTCGAGACCCGCGAGCATGTCGCGCACGTCGCGAACTGCGCCCCAATCCGACATCACGAAGCCCGGGAAGCGCCATTCCTTCTTCAACGTGTCGTCGAGCAAGTAGGGGCTCTGACAAGCGTGCGGGCCGTTGTAGCGGTTGTAGGCGCACATCACGGCGCCCGGCTGCCCGATCTCGATCGCGATCTTGAACGCGAGCAAGTCGCTGTCGTGCGCCGCCGCGTCGGACAAGAGTGAATTGACGACGTGACGGCCGGTTTCCTGCGCGTTCAGCGCGAAGTGCTTCACCGTGGAAATCATGTGCGCCGCTTGGATCGCGCGGACCGTCTCACCGGCCAGCGTGCCGGTCAAGAGCGGGTCTTCGCCGAGATACTCGAAGTTTCTGCCGTTGCGCGGCTCGCGCGCGAGATTGACGCCGCCCGCGAGCAGCACGTTGAATCCCTTCGCGCGCGCCTCGTGAGCGATCGTTGCGCTGCCGCGGCGCGCGATCTCTCGGTCCCAGGTCGAGGCGAGAGAGAGCGACGAGGGCAAGGCGGTTGCGCCGTCGTGGCGCTGCCCGTTGACCCAAGCGACGCCGAGGCTCGCGTCCGTCTCGCGCAGAGCCGGAATGCCGAGACGCGGAATGCCCGGCGTGAACGACGCGGAGACGATCGCGCCTTCCGGCAGAGGCTTGCCCGTGCGGTCGGGCCGCGCGAACGTGCTGTGCAGCAAACGGAGCCGCTCGGCATCCGTCATGCGGGCCTCCAGAGCGGTGGCACGCTCGTCCGGCGATCCCACGCTCCGTTGCGCGGCGGCAGGCGCGATCGCCACCCGGATGCCGTCGCGAGCATCGTCGCGAGACGAATAAACAAGGACCATGGTCTGGCCCCCTATACTCTTGCGGGATCGCGCGAGTGCGGACCGGCCATTGTGCCCGCAGCGACGCGAGTCGGTTGGGGGAAACTACATGACGGCCGTTTTCACGCCGCCCGCCGGTAAGGAAGTGCTCGGCCATCCGCGCGGGCTTTGGTATCTCGTCTTCGCGGAAGCCTGGGAGCGCTTCTCGTATTACGGCATGCAGGCGCTCCTCGTGCTCTATCTCACGCAGTATCTGTTGCTCCCCGAGAACGTCGAGCACGTCGCGGGCTTCTCCGCGTTCCGCCACTTCCTCGAGAGTCTCTATGGGCCGCTCGCAACGCCGCTGACGCTCGCGGCTGCGATCACCGGTCTCTATTCCGCCGGCGTCTATTTCACGCCGATGATCGGCGGCTACATCGCCGACCGTTGGCTCGGCCGCACGGCGACCGTGACGATCGGTGCGCTGTGCATGGTCGCCGGCCACTTTCTCATGGCCTTCGAGGTCGCGTTCGTCGCCGCCATCCTGTGCCTCTTCGTAGGCGTCGGGCTCTTCAAGGGCAACATCGCGAGCCAAGTCGGCGAGCTCTACGGCCCGAACGACTTGCGCCGCAGCACGGCGTTCCAAACGTTCTTTCTAGGAATACAGGTCGCGGTGATCGTGGCGCCAATCGTGACCGGCTTCCTCGGCGAGAAGGTCGCCTGGCACTACGGCTTCGGCGCGGCCGGTGTCGGCATGGCGGTTGCGCTCGTCGTGTATCGATGGGGCCGCAAGTATCTGCCGCCCGAACGCCCGCGCGGCGCGATGGCCAAGAGCGAACCCAAGGAAAAGCTCACGGCTCGCGATTGGGCGACGATGGCGGTGCTGATCGCGATGCTGCCGATTCTCGCCGCCACGGCGATCGGCAACCAAGAGATCTTCAATGCGTACTCTGCTCTGGGGGGAGGCGAACTACAACCTCGTTTTCTTCGGGCAGACGATGCCCGTGTCGTGGCTCGTGTCGCTCGACGCGATCATCTCCACGGCGACGGTGGGCGGCGCGATTCTCTTCTGGACGCTCTACGCGCGCCATTGGAAGGAGCCGAACGAGATCGTCAAGCTCGCGATCGGCGCGTTGATCGCCGCCGGCGCGCCGATGCTCCTCGCGATTGCCAGCGCCAATGCGGCCGCGACGGGCGGGAAGGTGTCGCTGGTCTGGGGCTTGGGCTTCCACGTCGTCAACGACGTCGGCTTCGCGATGGTGTTTCCGGTGGGCTTGGCGCTGTTCTCGCGCGCGGCCCCGCGTCAGGTCGGCGGACTGTTCATCGGGATCTACTATCTGCACCTGTTCATCTGCAACTTCGCCACGGGCAAGGTCGCGGGCTTGATCGAGACGATGAACGGCTTCAGCTTCTGGGCGATGCACGCCGCGATTGTGCTTGGCGGTGCGGTCGCGCTCGTGGTGTTCGCCGTCCTGTTCGGCACGTTGCTCGCGCCGAAGGCTGAAGACTCGGCGACGCCGCGGGCGGCACAACCCGAGCCTGCCTGATCCGACGCCTCTCGACTGAATTGACAGCTACCGGCTAGACCGCGGACTGCTCCTGCGTGACCGGCCGCGTGCGCACGACTCGGCGGTCAGTCGCTGGCGGGATGGACGCTCAAGCTCTTCGCGTCTTTCGACAGCCAGCCCTTCTGCTCCCAGCGCGTATGCATCGCCTCGGAATCGCAGATGCCGTCGTTCGGCCGCGTGAACGTGCCGTCTTCCTTGATCACGAAGCACAGCGCGCCCGCGTTGCGGCCGTCGCGCATCGGGTGCATCACGACGCGGATCTTCTCGCCCTTCTTGTAGGTCGTGCCGTTCACGCCTTGACGAGCGGCGTGCACGATCGCGGCGCCTTCGAAGCTCCAAGTCTTCATCTCGCCATTCGCATCGAGCGCGTCGATCATGAGCCAGCTGTGCGGATTGTTGTAATTCCACTGCGTGACCGTGCCCTCGACGAGCTTTTGCTGCGCTACGTCGTAGCTCGCGAACGAGTGGTGGGCCAAGGCGGGAGCGCCGACCAGGAAAACCGAGACGGCGGCAGCAGAGACAACGATCGAGCTCTTCATATCGCTAACCTCAGGAAAGCCGGCGCGCTATTGCGCGGCATCGAAGATCGGATTCAGAGACTGGCCCGGCAGATCGGGGAAGTCGGTGAAGCCGCGCGGATTCTTGTACTGCGGATCGCCCGGCAGATAGAACTGCGTGCTGCCGTCGGCGGCCTTGTACGAATTGCTGCTGGAGTCGCATTCCCACGTGCGAATGCGCACGCCGTCCTTCTTCAGGTCGGGCCGCGGCTCGTGCGTGTAGACGGCCGACTGCGGTTTCACGAGCGCGAGCGGATCGTAGAACGTGACCTGCGTGACGAGCATCCGTGCGCCGGACGCGTTGTGCTGCTCCTGCCACGTCTCGACCATCTCGAACTGATTGCTCGTGAGCGGCATGCCGCGCACGTAGTCGGCCGGGTTCACCCACTTCGTCCAGATCACGAGCTTGTCGCCGTCCCAGAAGCCGATGCTGTCGCCGAGCGGGAAGTGCTTGGCTTCGGTGTTGATGTGCTCGGCGCCGATGTAGATGCGCCGCGTCTCGTTCATCATGTCGTTCATGAACCACGACTGATCCGGCAGGTTCACGAACTCCTTCACGTACGGCTCCCAGAGCCAACGCGGCACGCCCGGGTACTCGCAGTTCGTGAGCCGGTCGTAGAGCTGCTCGCCGAATTTCTCGACTTCGGCTCGCCGCTCCTTGAATTGCTTCTCGTACGGCGGCGTCAGCACGCCTTCCTTGACCTTCGCTCCGGGCTTCCACGCGTTCGACAGCGTGCCGTTGACGAGGAAGATCGACGGCATCGTGTTGTTGCCGGCGGCCCAGAGCCCGCTCCACACCGGGATCGTGGTCATCGTGTGCTTCGTGCCGCCGTGCGCCTTCTCGAGCAGATATTGGTAGTGCTCCTCGGCCGTCTTGAACGGCTTCGGCGGCGGCTCGACCGCCGGCGTCGGCATCTTGGCCTGCGCGTCCGCAGTGGAATCCCTCGGCTTGCTATCTTGCTGCGCTTGCGCGACGCAGAGCGCGGTGGCGAAGAGCACCGTTGCGCCCCACCTCACTAGAATTTTCCTGAACTGCATGGCTCCCCCCGGAGACTGTGGTCGCGATGACGGGCGACGATTCTGCCGCAAAAGGCGCGCGAGACTCACGCGCCTTTCGCCCAGGCCACGACGTCGAAGTCGTCCGGCACGTGGATGAACACGTTCGTGATCGGCCCGAGCGCCCGCGTGATGTGTCCTTTGCCGGTCGTGTCCTCGAGGAACACGAGATCGCTGCCGATCTTGCGCCGACTGCCGTCGGTGAGCTCGACCTCGAGCTCGCCCGTCATGTTGATCGCGAACTGCTTGCGCGGTGCGTTGTGCCAGTCGGGTGCTCGTGCGCCGGAGCCGCGATACGCGCCGGCGGTCATCCGCGTGACGGGTATCGGCTTCGCGTCGGGCGAGATCGCGATGTCCTCGACGCGCGAGCCGCCGTCGGACGTCGTGTAAATGCGCACGACCTTCGCGTCGTGAACGCCGGCCGGCGCGCCCGTCTGCGCGAGCGCGCGCCCGCCGCCGAGCACGAGCGCGGCGCCGGTCATTGCGAGCAAATCTCTGCGTTGCATGGTGCTTACCTCACGCGCTCAAGAACCGTTGCAGCTCGGCGAGCAGCTCGGCCGGCGCCCCTTCTTGCATGTTGTGGCCGCCCGGCATGCCCTTGCCGATCACGTCGCGCGCGCGCTCGCGCCAGATCGCGAGCACGTCGTAGAGCTTCGCCATCGCGCCGCCGTCGGCCCAGAGCACGTTCACGGGGCAAGCGATCTTCTTGTCGAGATCGGCGTTGTCGTGCTCGAGGTCGATGGACGCGGCCGCGCGATAGTCCTCGCACATCGCGTGCACGCCGGCCGGCGTTACGTTCCTGCGCCGGTACTCGGGTAGCTGCGGAGACAGGCCTCCGGGCGGCAGCGCGAGCAGCTGGTTCTCCGGGATCGGCGAGGCTTGCAGGAAATTGAACCAATGAAAGTAGGCTTGCACGAATCCGATCGTCACGTGCGTGTAGAGGTAGTACGTCGGAACGATGTCGATCAGCACGAGCTTCGTGACGGCCGCCGGGTGGTCGAGCGCCATCCGGTGCGCGACGCGTCCGCCGCGGTCTTGGCCGACGACGGCGAACGAGTCGAAGCCGAAGTGCTTCATCACGTCGACCTGATCCTGAGCCATCGCGCGCTTCGAGTAGTTCGAGTGGTCGGGCAGCCCCTGCGGCTGGTCGCTGTCGCCGTAGCCGCGCAGGTCCGTCGCGACGACGGTGAAATGTTTTGCGAGCTCGGGCGCGACGTCGCGCCAGGTGTAGTGAGTGAGCGGCGCGCCGTGCAGCAGCAAGAGGCGGCGGGCGCTTGTCGCCGCCCTTGACGGCGAGCTGGATCGTGGTGCCGTCGCTCGTCTTCACGCGCTACGTCGCTCGAAGCCCGCGATCTCGAGCGGCTCGGCCGGCGCAGCAGGGGCGGGGCGCGCGTCTTGCGCGCTCGCCGCACGGCCGAGGGCTTGCGCGAGCGTCGCGCCGGCGACGAGCGTCGACGCGGTTCGCAGAACACGGCGGCGATCGGGCGAGCGCACCCGTTCGTCGGCGAGCAGGTCGTCTGCGGCACGGCGGTCTATCAGTTGATCGGCCGTTGGGCCGGAACGTCGGTCGTCGGTCATGTGCTCTCCTTGGTTTTAGTCGAGTCAGCGTGCGGCCGTCGCCTCGGCGGCCTTGCGTTCTTGCTGCAGGCGCTCGAGCAGCGCGATCGTCTCGGGTTTGCGGACGGGCGGATGCGTCGCGAGGAACACGCCCGCGGCCCAGTCGAGCGGCGTGCGGCCCTGCTTGTCGGGCGACGTCGAGGCGCGCGCCGTTCGCTGCGAGATACTCGATGACGTCGTTCGCTCCGCGATTCGCCGCGCCATGGATCGCGCCGATGCCCATCGAGTTGACGGCGTTCACGTCGTTGCCGAGCTCGTGCGTGAGCTTCACGGCTTCGAGCAGTGCGGCCGGCCCTTCGTCGAACGTCTCGCCGACGGCCCAGTTCACGCCGGCCGCCACCATCAACGGCGTCGTGCCGGCCGCGGTCGCGATGTTCGGGTCCGCGCCGTGCTCGAGCAGCAGCCGCATCGCAGCGAGATCGCCGGCCGCGGCGGCCCGCAAGAACGGCGTCTGCCCCGTGAGATCGACCCACGCGACCGAGCCGACGACCGATCGTGATGTAGCGGCGCTCGGGCGGGAACTCGCGCGTGCGTGCGTTCGGGTTCGCGCCCGCGTCGAGCAGGCGGCCGATCAGCGCGAGCGCCTCGTCGCGCACGCCGGTTCTCTTGTCCGCGGGCCCGAGCTCGAGGTTGCGCAAGTCCGACGGCGGCCCAGAGCGGCGTCTCGCCGTACCAGTCCATCGCATTGACGTTCGCGCCCGCGTCGAGCAGCACGCTCGCGACGGCGAGATGATCGGTGCGGCCCTCGCGCTTCACGCGGAACGCATTCGCGTTCAGGATCGCTTCGAGCAGCGGCGTCACGCCGTTGCCGTCGGCGAGCTCGAGCTTCGCGCCGCGCTCGACGAGTAATTTGGTCGCCGCGAGGTCGCCTGCGCGCGCCGCGTACAGCAGCGGGGTCTTCGAGCCGGCGGCCGGGAAGCGCTTGCCGCGGTCCTCGGGCCAGCCCGCGCGCACGATGCCGATGCCCTTCGACAAGCCCGGCGGCGACTCGCTCGGCGGAATGAAGCGCGGCGGCGGCTCGGCGCGGGTGCGGGCGTTCGGATCGGCGCCCGCGTCGAGCAGGAGCTCGGGCGAGCTCGGAATGGCCCGTCGCGAACCGCGACCATCAGGGGCGTTTGGCCGAAGCTCTGCTCGCGGCCGTCGACCGCCGCGCCGTGCGCGAGCAGCGCGCGCGCGACCTCCGGCTCGCCGACGCGCGCGGCGAGCAGCAACGGCGACTCGCCGGCGCGCGTCGAGCTTGCTCGCGTCGGCGCCTGCCTCGAGCAAGCGGCGCACTACGCCCGCATCGCCTTCGCCGATCGCGACTTGCAGCGGCGTCACTCCGTGACGATCGGCGCCGTCGACCTTCGCGCCCGCCGCGAGCAGCCGCGCGACGAGATCGGCGTCGCCGAGACGCGCGACCCAGTGCAGCGCGGGCGTGCCGTCGCGGTCCGGCGCGTCGACATCCTTCGTTCCGGAGTCGAGCAGCTCGCGCACTCTGGCCAAGTCGCCGCGAGCCGCGGCGGTCGCCAGTGGCGACGCTGCGGTGTCGACGACGGATGGCGCGGGTACGGCCGGTTCGCCGCCGCCCGCGCCGGTGCGTGTCGGCACACTCTGGCCGCTCGCGATCGGCGGCGCCAACGCCGCGAGCGCGAGCGCGGCGAGCGCCGTTGCAGCGAGCGGACCGTGAGCGATGGCTTTGCGCGCGGCGGCACGCATCGGCGACACCTCTAGACCTCGAGCGCGCCGGTGCTGTCGCCGAACGACTCGACCGGCACGTCGAGCTTGCCGAGCACGCTCACGAGCAGATTCGCGAACGGCGTGCCCTCCGGCGCGCGCACGTGTCGTCCGCCTTGCAGGCGACCCGCGCCGCCCCCGGCGAGCAAGATCGGGAGCGGGTCGTGATCGTGCTGATTCGGGTTCGCCATGCCGCTGCCGTACAGGACGATCGCGTGGTCGAGCAGCGAGCCGTCGCCATCCTTCGTGCTCGGCGAGCTTGCGCAGGAAGTACGCTACGCCCGCGCGCGTGTGGTACTCGTTGAGCTTCGCGAGTCGATCGATGTTCGCGGGAACCTCGGAGTGGTGCGATGCGTTGTGGAAGCCCTCCGTCACGCCGCTCCTCGCATAGACGCGATTGCTGAGCTCGCGCGAGACCATGAACGTCGATATGCGCGTGATGTCCGCGCGC
Organism: uncultured Gammaproteobacteria bacterium; assembly: GCA_963841645.1. GTDB lineage: Bacteria > Pseudomonadota > Gammaproteobacteria > Steroidobacterales > Rariloculaceae > FEN-1219. The sequence goes on from CAWJDS010000003.1 coordinate 316,060, forward strand.
CACGCGAGCACGAGCAGATCGAACATCAGCATCGCGTGCTCCTCGAAATCGGCCGGGATGCCGTTCGGCTTGTCGGGCACGTCGATCGTGGCGAGCGGCGAGTCCGCGGCGAGCGCGAGCCGCCGCTCGATCTCGCGAACGTCCGTGAGATAGTCGTCGAGGCGCACGCGGTCCGCGCCCGGCAGATCGCGCTTCAACGCTGCGACGTCACCCGCGACCGAGTCGAGCAGGCTCGACAGCTGCCGCTGACGTGCCGCGCGCTCGGCCGCGGTGCTGCCGTCGCCGAGTAGGCGCTCGAACACGACGCGCGGATTCGCCTCCATCGGCAGCGGCGTCTGCGGCGTCAGATACGAGATCGACGCGCCGGGCTCGAGCGCGAGCTCGAGCGACGGCAGCGCCGTGTCCTGGCCGACGTGACGCGCGGCGACTTGGTCCACGGACGTCGGCGTCGGCCCCGATGCCCTGCGGCGCGCATGTGAGCCAGCACTGCGACGAGCGGCCGTGATTCGCGGCCGCGGACGACTCGCCGACATAGGCGGACGTGAGCTTCAGGCCGCTCACGATGTTGAGCCGGTCGCGATACGGCTCGAGCGACTTCAAGATCGGCTGGAATTCGAACCCGCGTCCGACGGCCGCCGGCACCCACCGATTCATGATGCAGCCGTGCGGAATGTAGATGCAGGCGAGCCGTGCGCGCGGCGCGCCGGCGGCCGCTGCGCGCCTGATCCCGGCCGGGATCATCGACTCGAGCAGCGGCAGCGCGAGCGCGACACCGGCGCCACGCAGCAGCGTGCGTCGCGAAAGATGCTTGCCGGTCAGGTAACGCATTGTTTGGCCCCCGGGAAAGATTACTCCGCGCCGGCCCGCCGGACGACGACTTCCGCGCCGCGGGCGGCCGTCGTCGTCTCCGAGCCGGTCTTCACGCGCTTTTGGAACGAGTCGCTCGCGACGATCGCTTGAACGAGCGCGGCAAGCGAGCGGCCGTGCGCCGTGGCGTCGCGCACGGCCTTGCGCACGACGGGCCGGTCGTAGTAGTCGAGCTCGCGCCCGAGCGCGTAGGTCATGAGCCGCTCGGTCAGCGCCGCGACGAACGCGTCGGAGCGCGACAGGAGCGCGCGGCGCAGGTCCGCCGCGCCGCGAGATTCGCGTGCCGTCGGTCAGCTGCGGTCGCGGCATTCACCGCGTGGCCGTCCTCGTGCTCGCGCCAACGGCCGACGAGATCGAAGTTCTCGAGCGCGAGCCCGACCGGATCCATGATCGCGTGACACACGGCGCACGTGGGATTCGCGCGATGCATCTCGAGGCGCTCGCGCACCGTGTCGCCGACGAGATTGCGTTTTCGCGACGGCTTCCTTCGCCAAGATCGGCCGCAGCGCCGGGCGGCGGGCTCGGCACGGCCGCGCCGAGCAGGTTCTGCACGATCCACTGCGCCGCGCACGACGGGCGACGTGCGGTTCGGCGCCGACGTGATCGTGAGCAAGCTGCCTTGGCCCAGCAATCCGCGACGCGGGCTGTCCGGCGGCAGCGAAACGCGGCGCATGTAGCTGTCGTGCACGCCGGCGAGTGCCGTAGTGCGCCGCGAGGCGCTCGTTCACGTACGTGTAGTCGGCATCGAGCAGCGATACCACATCGCGCTTCTCGCGCAGCGACGTCCGCGAAGAGCAATTCGGTCTCGTGTCGAAACGCGGTGCGCAGATCCGCGTCGCACTCGGGATCCTGCGACGGAAAGTCGTCGAGCTCGCGGAGTCTCAACCACTGGCCGACGAAGTTCACGACGAAGCGCTGCGCGCGCGGGTCGGCGAGCATCCGCTCGACCTGCTGCTGCGAGCACGCTCGGATCGTGCAGCCGATCGGCCGCAGCGGCCGCGAGCAGCTCGTCGTCCGGAATGCTGCTCCAGAGAAAGAAGGAGAGGCGCGATGCGAGCTCGAGGTCGGAGACCCGATAGACGCCGGCGACCGCGACGTCGGCCGGCTCGCGCTCGAATCGATACAGAAACTTGGGATCGACGAGCAGGCGCGACAGCGCATATTGGATGCCGCCTTCGAAATTGCCGCTTTCGTCGCGCCCGATTCGATAGAACTCGAGCAGGCGGTCGAGCTCGGAGCTACCCGCTGCGACCGGGTGCCGGTATGCGCGCGTCGCGAGCCGCGAGAGAATGCGCGCCGCGCACGGCGCCTCGTCCGCGCCCGAGCTCGGCCGGCAGACGAAGATCGCGCGGCGGCTCGGCGTGTCGCCGGCGCCCGTCGCGTTGTACGGCCCGTCGATCACGAGCCCCGCGATCGCGCCGCCGAGCGCGACCTCGCCGAGATAGAGCTCGTTGACGCCCGAGCAGCGCTTCTCGTCGACGAGCGCGGCGGTGATGCGCTGCGTGCCCGCGGGCACGCGCAGTCGAATCCGCCGGTGCTCGTCGAGCGCGAGCGGCGCGCCGTTGAATGCGAGCTCGACGCGCGGGCCGTCGCACCAGACGAGCGCGCCGGTCGGATTGTCCCAGCCCGCGCTCTGCAGAAAGGCCTGCACCGAGATCTCGTACTCGGCGTCGAGCGGAAAGTTGTGCTCGACCGCGAGCCCGCCGCGCGTGCCGAGCGGCAGCCCTTCGACGTGCCGCTGCTGGGCGCTGCCCGCGGCAGCCGCATAGCGCGTCTCGCTGTGGCCCATCGAGAGATCGCCGACCGCACGCCGGCTGATCTGCATCGCCGCGAGCGCATAACCTTCGAGCAAGGCCGGCGACACGCTGAGCGCGGCCGCGATGTTGTCGAATCCGCCGACGGAGACGTCGGCGGGCAGCGTCGCGGCGAGCGCGTCGGCATCGTAGTCGAGCAGGTCGCGGATCGCGTTCGCGTACTCCGCTCGATTCAACCGCGCGAGCGGCTTGTTGCCGGGGTTCGGATTGCGCGCCCAGGCCGCGTCGAGCTCGTGCTCGGCCCAGCTCGCGGTCGAATCGAGCACGGAGCGATCGGGGCGGGGCTCGCCCTTCGGCGGCATCAGACCCGCGCGCAGCTTGCGCGCCGCGGCTTCCCAGACCTTGGCGTTCTGGCCGACGCCGGCGCGGCCGATTTTCTTGAACGACACGCCGCCGGCGAGGTCGTCGTCGTTGTGGCAACCGATGCAGTACTGGTCGAGCACGGGCCACGGCGCGGCGGCCGCGTCTTTCCGGCCGCGATCGTGTAGCGCCACGCCGCCGATGATCGCGACCGCGACCACCGCTGTCGCGACGAGCAACGAGCGACGCTGCATCCGGTCCCCCGACACGTTGACGGGTGCGACGACGGCGATCTCGGTCGCCACGAGTACCGGTGTGCAGATCACGAACAGCGTGTTCGCGTCCGCGAGCAGCATCGCGATCGACAGCGCGAGCTCGTCGGCTCAAGTCACGAACAACGTATTCTTCGACACCGCGCTCGCGATTCGTCGCGACTCGACTCTGGTCGCGATCACGAACAACATCTTCCGCAGCAACACCGCCACGCTTAGGAACAGCGGGGCGCTGGTGGACGTGAGCACGAATGTCACGGCGAATTGCTGGTCCAACAATGCCGATTTGCTCGTCGGCGGCGTGGACGGCGGGTACGGAACGCAGATCACCCTCGGCGATCCGTTGTTCGTGGCGGAGATGGGCGGCGACTATCACTTGAAGCAAGGCTCGCCGTGCATCGACGCAGGCCAAGGCACCGACGTGATCGACAACTCCGTGGCAGACCTCGGCGCATACGGCGGTCCGTACGCGGACGCGGTGCCGACGCCTGTCACCGGGATCGCGCTGACGGACGCGACGCCGCGCGCGATCCGCGGGATGTGAGCGCCAATCGGGCGCGACGAGAGCTACGTCTCGCGCGCGCGTCGCACTCCGCCCGCGCGGCCAGTATACGGCACGGGCTCCTCAACGGCGTTCCCGTGTACGCGTCGCATGATATGTTCGCGTCCCGGTCCTTTCTCGACCGATCGCGGAGACAGCGATGGTGCGCGACGTGTTACCCGATCTATCCGAGCAGGTCGTGCTGATTACCGGCGCCGGACGAGGCCTCGGAAGGTCGGCTGCACTGCATCTAGCGCGCTGCGGCGCGGTCTTAGGCATTGCCGACATCGACGGCGCGTCGGCCGAGGAAACGGCTTCGACGATCAAGGCCGCTGGCGGTCGAGCGCACGCCTTTACTTGCGACGTTGCTCGGCAACAGGGGTTCGCGGACATGGCGGCCGACTTTGCGCGGCGCTGCGGACGCATCGACTCCGTGATCAACAACGCTGCGCTCTTGAAGTACGAGCCGCTCGAATCGATCAGCGAGGAGACCGTCGATCGGATGCTCGGTGCGGGCTTCAAGTCGGCGATCTGGGGCTCTCAGGCGCTCGTCCGGCACATGCGTCCCGAAATCGGCGGTGCCATCGTCAACCTGTCCTCGCCCGTGATCGTGCGCGGCTATCCCAACACGCTCGTGTACAGCGCGATCAAGAGCGCCGTCACTTCGCTCACGCGAACGTTGGCCGCCGAGCTCGGGCCGCGCAAGATTCGTGTCAACGCCGTCGCGCCCGGCTCCGTGCCGACGCCGGGCGCGATGGGCCTCAATTCTCCCGAGGAGTACGCGCGCCGCGCGAAAACGATTCCGCTGCGGCGGCTCGGGAGCGAGAGCGACAACGACAAGGCCGTGGCGTTCCTGTTGAGCCGGGATGCCGAGTTCATCAACGGCGCGGTTCTGCAGGTCGACGGCGGCATCGCCGCGTCGGCTTAAGCAGAGGAAGGGCGAGACATGGCGCAAGCAGCGGGACTCTGGCGGCGGGATCTCTTGGAGCACGTGCAGGCCGTGATTCGCGACGATATCGCGCGCGGACGGTATTTCGGCGCGGTGCTCAAGGTCGCGCGCGGTGGCGAGGTCGGGCTCGAGACCGCGATCGGCGACGAGGGCGGGCCCGGAACGAAGCCGCTCGGCATGGACTCGGTGTTCAGCCTCTTCTCGGCCACGAAGGCGATCACGAACGTTCTCGCGTTTCGCGCGATCGAGCGCGGCGAGCTGATGCTGACGACCAAGGTCTCGGAGGTGATCAAGGAATTCTCGGGCGGGATTCGCGAGCGCATCACGGTGTTCGATCTGCTCACGCACGCGTCGGGCCTGCCCTCGGTGTTCACGCCGAAGGCGGGTATGAACATCGACCAGCTCCATCTCATCATCGAGGCGATCTGCGAGAACGTGCACGCGACCGCCGAGCCGCAGGAGCGCGTGGACTACTCGCCGCTCGCCAATCACGCTCTGCTCGGCGAGATGATCCGACGCACCGACGCGAAGCGCCGCCGCTATCGCGACATCGCGCAGCAAGACTTGTTCGACCCGTTGAAGATGGCGTCGTCGGCGATCGGTCGGCCCGAGCGCCTGAAGTCGCGTCACGTCGTGCCGGTCTTCGGCGCCAACGCGCCGACGCAGCATCCGAGCTCGCGCGTGCCGGGCATCAACGGCGCGTTCGAGGATCCCGACGCGGAGATGCCGTGGGTCGGGGCGGTCTGCTCCGTGCCGGATCTGTTTCGCTTCGCGGAGATGCTGCGCCGCGGCGGCGAGCTCGATGGCGCTCGAATCCTGTCGCCCGCGATCCTGCAGCTCGCGACCCGCAATTGGACGGGCGAGAAGCCGAACGAGCTGTACAAAGCCGTGGCCAATCGCGCGGGCTGGCGTCCGTATCCGGCCTACATGGGGCTCGGCTTCGCAATTCGCGGCCACGGCATGCATCACGCGATCTACGGCACGTTGTGCTCGCCGGAGACCTTCGGCAACTACGGCGCCGGCAGCGTGCTGTTCTGGGTGGACCCGGTGCGGGAGATCACGTTCGCGTTCTTGAGCGCCGGCGTGATGGGCCAGGCGCCGAACATCGAGCGCTTCCAGCGGCTCTGCGACATCGTGACCTCTGCGGCGATCTAAGGCAGCGACGGTCTTCGCGCGCACACGCCGTACAATGACGGTCGCGCGCCAGCGCGCGGCGACTCACAAGAACAACTAACAATTCTGATCGGGGAGGGGCGATGGCAACCGGCAAGAGCAAGGTACTCACCTACGAGAACGGTCTGCTGGTGCTGTTGGGCTTCACCTTCGGCATCGTGTTCTTCGAGCGCAATGCGATCGGTCCGCTCGCCGCGTACATCATCAAGGATCTGTCGCTCAGCCAGGCCGAGGTCGGGATGCTCGGCTCGGGGCTGTCGCTCGCGTGGGCCGTCTCCGCGTACGTGATCGGAGCGTGGTCGGATCGAAGCGGAGTGCGCAAGCCGTTCCTGCTCGTGTCGGTCGTCGTGTTCTCGCTGTGCTCGGCGCTGTCCGGCATCGCGGGCACGTTCATGCTGCTGCTGCTCGCGCGCGTGGTCATGGGCTTCGCCGAGGGTCCGTTCCTGCCGATCTGCTTCTCGATCATGAACGTCGAGTCGTCGCCGAAGCGCCGCGGCGTCAACGCAGGCCTGATGCAGAACTTCTTCGCGTCGCTGCTCGGCACGACCGTCGCGCCGCTCGTGTTGCCGTGGCTCGCCGATCAGTACGGCTGGCGCACGGCGTTTTACTTGAGCGCGATACCGGGGCTGCTCTGCGCGTTTTTCATTTGGCAATTCGTCAGGGAGCCGAAGCCCGTCGCGGAAGAGACCGCGGCGGTCGCTGCTCCGAAGCCCGGGCTGCTCGACATGCTGAAGCAGCGCAACATCCTCGTCTGCTCCGGCATCTCGGTGTTCATGATTTCGTGGTATCTCGTCGGCATCATTTTCTTGCCGGTGTTCTTCAGCGTGGTCAAGGGCATGCCGCCCGACGTCGCGGGGCAGGTCGTCGCGCCGATGGGCATCGCGACGATGATCTGCGGCTTCATCGTGCCGGCCATCTCGGACCGCATCGGCCGCAAGCCCGCGATGATCATCTTCACGTTCATCGGCATCGTGACGCCGGTCGCCGCGCTGTATTTCTCCGGTCCGCAATGGGTGCTGAGCCTGTTGTTGCTGATCGGCTGGACTGCGTCGGGATCCTTCGCCGTGTTCATGGGCGTGATTCCTTCGGAAACCGTGCCGAAGGCGCTCGCCGCGTCGTCGATGGGGCTCGTCGTCGGCGCGGGCGAGATCGTCGGCGGAGTTCTGTCGCCGACCATCTCCGGCTGGATCGCCGATCAGACCTCGCTCGCCGCGCACATGGTCGTCATGATGGTGTGCGCGCTGTGCGGCGGCTTGTTGAGCCTGTTCCTGCGCGAGACCGCGCCGGCCAGAGCGAATAACCGCATCGGGGCGCCGGGCATGGCGGTGCAGTGAACGGCCTCGCGCAGGCGCGTTGAGCCGACGGCGAGCCGACGACGACGATAACGGCCGCGGTCCCGACCGGTCAGCTCTCGCAGCCGTAGAACGCGTCGATCAGCCGCGCCGCGCGCGGCCCGTTCGTGCCGACCGCGTGCATCTTGTTGCACGCGTACGAGAAGCCGATGTGCGCGTCGGGGTCGCAAAAGCCGAGCGAGCCGCCGATGCCGTGATGACCGAAGCTCCGCATGTTCGGTCCCATGTAGACGGCTTCGGGCGTATTCAGCAGCACGCCGAGCGCCTGATGGTACGGCCGGTCCTGCAGCGCTTCGGTCTGATTGTGCTGCTCGGTGATCATCGCTTCGAGCGTGCGCCGGCTCATCAGCGTGACGCCGTCGACGCCGTCGCGTGATCCAAGCGCTCCGTAGATCCGCGCGACGCCGCGCGCGTTGCCGTGGCCGCTGCCGCTCGCGACCTCCACGGTGCGCCACTCGGGCCTGTTGAGCGTGACGGCCCAAGGCTCGGCCGGGTTCTGCTTGAACGCGAGCGCTCGGAGAGACGTCTGATCGGCGCCGTCTTTCGCCGCGAAGAGCCGTGTGCCGTCCATGTTCGGCATCACCTCGGCCACCGTCGCCTGCTCCGCATCGGTCATCCCGCCGATGTAGTACTCGGCGTGGAGCGGCGTCGTCACTTCCTTGCGCAGGAACGGGCCGACGGTCATGCCGGTGACCCGGCGCATGATCTCGCCGAGTAGGAAGCCCTGATGGTGCACGTGATACGCGGCCTTCGTGCCGATCTCCCAGAGCGGCTCCTGCTCCTCGAGCGCTTTGACGATCGCTTCGCGATCGAGCATCGCGCCGGGCCAGAGCGGATTCGTCGTGAGCACGGGCACGGCCGCGGTGTGGTCGAGGAAATGCCGCACGAGCGTCTTTTCCTTGCCGTTGCGGCCGTACTCGGGCCAGTACTCGGTCACGCGCGCGTTCGGATCGACGAGCCCGCGGTCGATCAGCATGTTGAAGCAGATGGCCGTGATCCCTTTCGCGACGGACATCATGCAGACGGTCGTCGGCGCATCCCACGGAACGCGCATCGCGCGATCGCGCCAGCCGCCCCAGATGTCGACGACCGTGCGCCCGTCTTTGACGATCGAGCACGCCGCGCCGACCTCGTCCTCGACCTTGAAGTTCTCGATGAACGCGTCGACGACGGGGCGGTACTCGGGCGCGTAGTTGCCGGCGAAACGATACGTGCCGCCGCGCGCATCGATCTGCGTGCTGAGATCCACCGAGGTTCCTCGCTATACTGGTCGCCGAAACGGCTGCGAACATAACAGCTAAGGGGCGAGGGCGACAGCGCCCGTCCGCGCGACAACAACACGACTTTGAGCCGGCCCGACTTGAGCAGCACCACTCCCGAGTTCGATCGCGAGTTCGACTACATCGTCGTCGGCGCCGGTACCGCGGGTTGCCTCATCGCGAGCCGCTTGTCGGAGAGCTCGACGAATCGTGTCTGCCTGATCGAGGCCGGCGCCGCTCAGCAGCATCACCCGTTCATCCGTATTCCGGCCGCGGTCGGCGCCGCGATCATGAGCCCGAAGTTCGGCTGGGGCCTCTCGACCGTGCCGCAGCCGCATCTGAACGGCCGGCGCGTGCCGCTGCCGCGCGGCCGAGTGATCGGCGGCACGGGCTCGATCAACGGCATGGCCTATTTTCGCGGGCCGGCGAAGGACTTCGACGACTGGGCCGCGATGGGCAATCCCGGCTGGTCGTATGCGGATCTCTTGCCGTACTTCCTGCGCTCGGAGAACAACCCCGAGTACGCGGGCTCGCCGTATCACGCGACCGGCGGGCCGATGGGCGTGAGCTTTCCGACGAGCCGCAATCCGCTCTGCGACGCGTTCAACGCGAGCATGGCGTCGCTCGGGTTCAAGGAGATCGACGATTTCAACGTGCCCGACCCGAACGGCTACGGGTATCGACAGGGCACGATCTGGAAAGGCTGGCGAGTGTCGACCGCGAGCGCGTATCTCGAGCCCGCGCTCGGGCGGCGCAATCTCGAGGTGCTGCCGCTCACGCGCGTGCGGCGCGTGCTGCTCGACGGCAAGCGCGCGGTCGGCGTCGAGACGCAAGCGGAAGGCGGCGATCAGGCGCCTACGCGCGCGCAAGGAAGTCATCGTCTGCGGTGGCACGTTCCACTCGCCGCACCTGCTTCTACATTCGGGCATCGGCGACGAGCGCGATCTGAAATCCTGGGGCGTCACGCCGCTGCATCATCTGCCTGCCGTCGGGCGGCACTTGCGCGATCATCCGGCCGCACCGATCGCGATGGAGACGAGCGATTCCACGTCGTACGGCCACTCGTGGAAGGCGCTGCCGCGCAACGTCGCGCAGAGCGTTCGTTACCTCGCGACGCGGCGCGGGCAATACGCGAGCAATCTGTTCGAGACGACCGCGTACATCCGGACGCTCCCGGAGTCCGATCGGCCGGACCTGCAGATCGTGTTTCAACCCGCGCGCCGCAATCCGAAGCCGTTTCCGATTCCGCTCGGCCACGGCTACGCGATCGTGAGCGTGTGCATCTATCCGAAGAGCACGGGCCGCGTGAGCCTGTCGGGCCCGGACCCGCTCGCCGAGCCGCTGATCGATCCCGCGCTCGGCAGCGACGAGGCGGATTTGCGGACGATTCTGCGCGGCTTGAAGATGGCGCGAACGATCTTCGCGCACGAGGCGTTTGCGAAGTACCGTGCGCATGAAGTGTTTCCCGGGATCCGAGGTCGCGTCCGACGAGCAGTGGCTCGAGCACATCCGCCGCACGCTCACGACCGTGCACCATCCGGGCTCGACGTGCCGCATGGGCCCGGCGGGCGACAACGTCGTCGACCACGAGCTCAAGGTGCACGGGCTCGAGCAGCTTCGGGTCGCCGATGCCTCGATCTATCCGCGCCTCGTCGGCGCGAACACGAACGCGAGCGTCGTCGCGATCGCGGAGAAGGCGTCCGACATGATCTTGGGGAAGCCGGCGCCGGCGCCGATCGGTCGCAGGGACTGATCGGCGACCACTGGCTGCAAGCGGGGAGAAGCGATGTCCATCGAAACCATGCGCACCTGGAAGATCGGCGACGTCGAGATCACGCGCATCGTCGAGGTCAACAACTGGGAAGACGACATCACGATGCTGCTGCCCGACGCGACGCCGCAGACCGTGCTCGCGTATCCGTGGCTGCAGCCGCACTACGCGACGTCGCAAGGCAAGATGCTCATCTCGTTCCAGTGCTTCGTGATGCGCACGCGCGAGCATCGGATCATGCTCGACACCTGCATCGGCTCCGATCGCAAGCGCGAGTTCGACATCTTCACGAACATGCGCAGCGACTTCCTGAGCGACCTCGCGTCCGCGGGCTTCGAGCCGGAGGCGATCGACTTCGTGCTCTGCACGCACCTGCACTTCGACCACGTCGGCTGGAACACGCGGCTCGTCGGCGGGAAGTGGGTGCCGACGTTCCCGAACGCGCGCTATCTATTCGGGCGCCGCGAGTACGAGCACTGGAAGATGCTCAAGGACACGCACGGCTACCACGATCTCAATCACATGTACGACGCGGTGCAGCCGGTCGTCGACGCGGGGCTCGTCGACCTGATCGAGCCGAGCCACTCGATCTGCCCGGAGATCAAGCTGCGCCCGACACCGGGCCACACGCCGGGCCACGTGAGCATCGGGATCGAGTCGCGCGGCAAGCGCGCGATCCTCACGGGCGACATGATGCACAACCCGATCCAGCTCGAGCGCCCGGACGACACCGCGCGCTTCGACATGGATCAGGTCAAGGCGCGCCGCACGCGCGTCGAGTTCATCGACGATCTCGCGAACTCCGACGTGTTCGTGATCGGGTCGCATTTCAGCGATCCGACGGGCGGGTGGATCGTGCGCGACGAGAACGGTTGCCGGCTCGCGCAGCAAGCGGCGCGGAAGAAGTAGGAGAAGGGGGACGATCATGCAGGAGAACACCGCGATACGGTGGTGGCCGATCGTGCTGTGCGCGCTGTCCGTGCTGCTGGACGGCTACGACGCGCAGATGTTCGCGATGGCGATCCCGCTGATGGCCAAGGAGTTCGGCGTGGCGCCGACGGCCTTCGCCCCGGCCGCGTCGGCGTCGCTCGCCGGCATGGCGATCGGGGCGCTGTTCTTGAGCCCGCTCGCGGACCGCTTCGGCCGCCGCCCGCTGCTGATCGTGAGCCTCGTGCTGTTCGGCGCGCCGACGCTGCTCGCGATGTCCTCGAGCGGGCCGTTCGAGATGATGCTCTGGCGTCTGCTCGCGGGTTGCGGTCTCGGTGCGACCGTCCCCGTCACGATCGGTATCTGCGCGGAGCTCGCGCCCGCAACCAGGCGCGTGTCGATCACAACGCTCGCGGCGAGCGGTTTCGCAATCGGTGCATCGTCTGCAGGCTTGATCACGCCGCTGCTCGCAGCGCACTGGGGCTGGCGCGGCATGTTCGCGTACGGCGGCATCCTGCCGCTCGTGATCGCCCTGCTCGTGGTCCGCGGCGTCCCGGACTCGCGGCCTGCTCGCACTGGTGCGTCGGCGCAGGCGGAAACAGCGCGCGTGCAGGCGCCCGTCGGTGCGCCGCGGATCGGACTGATATTCGCGACCGGCACGTGGCGTCGAACCGTGCTGCTGTGGCTGCTGAACGCGCTCAATCTGTTCGCGAACTACGGTGTCGCGAGCTGGCTGCCGACGCTGCTCGTGCAAAACGGCTGGTCGCTGCCGGACGCGTCGCGCGTGATGGCCGTGCTCGCGGTCGGCGCGATCCCCGGCTGCATCTTCGTGTCGCGCTGCGTGGATCGCGGCCGCATCGTGCTGGGCTTCGTCGGTGCTTACCTCATAGCGACACTGTCGCTCGCGCTGTGCGCAGCGAACCCGAGCGGATTCTGGGTCTGGGCGGGCTTGCTCGTGATGTACGGCTTCGGCGCGATCGGCACGGCGCTCACGCATGCGCCGCTCGCGACGATTCTCTATGACGACGAGGCACGCGCCACGGGTGTGGGCTGGGCGAACGGGTTCGGCCGGGCGGGCTCGCTGTTCGGTCCGCTCGGGCTCGCATGGCTCATGAGCCAGAAGCTGCCGCCGACCCAAGTGCTCGGCGCGCTGATGGTGCCGATGTTCGCGTGCGCGGTCTGCGTGCTGCTGCTCGCATGGACGCTGCGGGCGGAAAGTTCGAGGCTCCCCGTGCAACGGCCGGCCGAAAGGGCCAGTCAGCCCGGCTAGAATCAGATCGCGACCAGCAGGATCGCAGGGGGAGCGTCCGATGAAACTGTCGTCGCGATTGTGGATCGCGTTCGTGCTGCTTGCGTGCGGGCCAGCCTGTGCGCAGTCGGATGTGACGATCACGTTGACGGGCCAGTCGATGATTCGATCGGACCTGCGCGCGACCGCGCCCGACGCGATCCCAAGAATCCGCTCGCTCCTGCGCGGTGACGTCGTCTTCACGAACTTCGAGGGAACGATCGCCGAGCCCGGGGCAGTCGGTCACGGGCGGTGGGCGCGGATTCCTCGCGCCGGCAGAAGCGCTCGATGCGCTTCAGGCGTTCGGTTTCAACCTGCTGTCGTTGTCGAACAACCACGCCTTCGATTTGAAGGAGGCCGGCATCGACAACACGCTCCGCGAGGTCGAGCGGCGCGGCATCGCTCACGCCGGCGTGGGCACGACGCTCGCAGAGGCGGCGGCGCCCGCGTATCTGCGCGTCGGCAACATGACCGTCGCGCTCGTCGCGAGCGCTTCCGGGCTCATCGCCGCGGGCGGCGCCGCGCGCGCGGACGGCCGCGGTGTGAACGAGTTGCGGGTCATGGCGGGCGACACCGTCAACGAGGCGAACGCGGACTTGCCCGGCGCGCCGGCCAACGTTCCGAATCAGGAGGATGCGGCACGCATTCTGAAAGCCATTCGCGAGGCGAAAGCGCGCGCCGACCTCGTCGTCGTCTATCAGCACAACCATGTGTTCGGGAACAAGTCGTTCAACACGATCTTTTCCGAGGGCATGGCCGAACGGCTCGAGCCGAACAAGTGGCTCAGAGACTGGACGCACGCGGAGGTGGAGGCCGGCGCCGACGTCGTCGTCATGCACGGCGCGCCTCTACTGCACGGTGTGGAGATCTTTCGCGGTAAGCCGATCTTCTTCTGCCTCGGCAATTTCATCTACAACGTGCCGCCGGCTCTGACGTACATCTCGGAGCCCATGAGCTGGGAGAGCGTGGTCGCCCATCTCGAGTTTCAAGGCAAGACGCTGCAATCGATCACGCTGCGCCCGATCGCGCTGAACTACGTCGGCAACGGCCAGCCCGACGTCCACAGCCAATACACGAGCAACGAGTTCCTGCAGACGCGCGGCTTGCCGTCGCCGGCGGAAGGCGCGCAAGCGCGTTACATTCTCGAGCGGCTCGCGGAGTACTCGAAGCCCTTCGGAACGCGGATCGTGATCGACCAAGCAGGCGCGAGCGTCGAGCTGCACCGACGCTGAGGACGCCGGTTGCGCGGCGTCGGTCGGTGGTCCGCCCAGGATCGGCTACCATGGCGCGAGCAGTAGCGCCTAACTTGGGGGGCGGCATGGAACGGCGACTCGCGACGTTGGTGCAACGGACGTGAGCTGGGGACCGAGCCCGGCCCTCGCCGCGGGGCGACGGTCGATCCACGACTTTCGCGCGGTTGCCGCGAACCTCGATCATCCCGAGTGCGTCAACTTAGGACCCGACGGCAAGCTCTACGCCGGTAGCGAGGACGGGCGGATGTTCCGGATCGATCCTGCGAGCGGCGAGACCGTCGTCGCCGGGACGGTCACGGGTGGCATCGGCGGCATTTGCCTCGACGCCGGCGGCGCGATGTACGAGTGCAACTACGGCCAGCCGCAAGTGAACCGTATCGCAGCCGACGGCACGGCAACGGTGCACTCGCGTGGGCCAGCGGATGCGCCCGCGATCCTGCCGAATTACCCGTGCTTCGACGCGCTGGGAAATTTGTGGTTCAGCGATTCGGGTGGGTACTACAAGCCGAACGGACGGCTCATGGTCGTGCGGCCCGACGGCCGAACCGAGCTCGCATCGGGCAGCCAGCTCCAGTTCCCGAACGGCCTCGCGCTCGACGAGAGCGGCCGCTGGTTGTACGTCGTGATGAGCACGGCCGCGTCGATCGTGCGCTTCCCCGTCGACGGCGATCGTCTCGGCGACCCGGAGACCTGGGTCACGTTGCCCGGCACCGTGCCGGACGGCATTGCGTTCTCGGCGTCGGGCAACCTCTACGTCGCGTGCTACGTGCCCGACGCGATCCTGATAGTCGATCCCAAACGGCGCGTGTCCGTGCTCGCACACGATCCCGGCGCTGACGTGCTGAGCCGGCCGACCAACTGCTGCTTCGGCCGGGATACGACGCTCTACGTCTCGAACCTCGGCGGCTTCACGGTGGTGGGCGTAGACGTCGGCGAGAAAGGCCTGCCGCTCCGCTACCCGAGATTGTCTGCATGAAGGTGACCTCGCTCGAGACGACGATCGTGAGCGTGCCGTACCGCCACCGCGAGACGAGCTCGCGCGTGCGTCGCGACGGCGTCACCGACGTGCTCGTGAAGATCGGCACCGACTCCGGGCTCGTCGGCTGGGGCGAGAGCTGCAGCGGCGCCGACGTCGTCGTCGGTCGAGGCGGCAGTGAAGGCGATGGCGCCGATGGTGGTCGGTCGCGATCCTTGGGCACGCGAAGCGATCGCCGACGACGTCTACACCACCGGTCTATGGGATTACCGTCCGATGACCGGCAACTTCGCGTTCTCCGGGATCGACATGGCGCTCTGGGACCTCTGCGGCAAGGACTGCAAGCAGCCGCTCTACAACTTGTTCGGCGGCCTGCGTCGCAAGAGCGTCGACTACTTTTGCTATCTGTCGATCGGCGAGCCGGCCGACGTCGCCGCGCAGTGCCGCGCCGGCGTCGAGCGCGGCTACACGGTCTTCTACGTCAAGGTCGGCATCGATTTCCCGGCCGAGCTCGAGATGGTCGAGACGATCCGGAAGTCGGTCGGCCCCAAGGCCAAGATCCGCGTCGACGCGAACGGCCGCTGGTCGGTGAACGAGGCGCTGCGCAACCTCGCCGAGCTCGACCGCTTCCGCATCGACTTCGCGGAGCAGCCGGTGCCGGCCGATCCGGTGCGCAACATGGCCGAGCTGCGCGCGCGCACGCCCGTGGCGTTGTGCTCGAACGAGGGGCTTGGGCGCGTCAGTGACTGCTGGGAAGTGATCCGCAACCGCGCCGCCGACGTGCTCTGCTTCAGCTCGACTTGGGTCGGCTCGCTCGCGCATTTCGCCCGGCTGTCGCACGCCGCGCATGTCGAGGGCATCAAGGTCTGCAAGCACACGCACGGCGAGCTCGGTATCGCCGCGGCTGCCCATCAGCACGTGCTGCTCACGCTGCCGAACATCGTGGACGGGCACCAGCAGACCGCCGCGATGATGGCGGACGACGTGGTCGCCGAGCGGTTGCCGATCGCCGACGGCCCGAGCTGGGGCGTGCCGGCGGGCGATGGCCTCGGTATTCGCGTCGACGAGGCGAAAGTGAGGAAGTTTCACGAGCATTACCGTGCGCATGGACAATTCCTGCCTTACCAACCGAGCGATATCGGCAAGTAGCGAGTTGTAAGCAATGGCTCGCCTAGCAGGCCAAGTCGCGATCGTCACCGGTGCCGGTTCCGGGATCGGCCGCGCGGGCGCGCAGCTCTTCGCGCGCGAGGGCGCGCGGGTCGCTGTCGCCGAGATCGACCGCACGCGCGGCGAGGGGGTCGCGGCCGGCATCCGCGACGCCGGCGGCGAGGCCGTCCACGTGCCTTGCGACGTGCGTGACTCGGCCAGCGTGCAGGCGATGGTCACCGCGACCGTGGAGCGATGGGGCAGGCTCGACGTGCTTTACCACAACGCCATCGACGTCGCGTTCGTGAACCGCGAGGACCGCTGCATCGTCGACCTGCCCGAGGGAGTCTGGGACGACATGCAGCGCATCGCGCTGACCGGTACGTTTCTCTGCGCGAAGTACGCGGCGATTGCGATGCGCGCCCACCGGCGCGGCTCGATCGTGCTGACGGCAACGGTCGACGCGCTGATCGGTCAGGCCGACCTCGATGCTTACACTGCCGCGAAGGGCGGCGTCGTTTCGATGACGCGCTCGATGGCCGCGGGCCTCGCGCGCGACGGCATCCGCGTCAACACGCTCTGTCCCGGCTTCGTTGCGACCGAAAGCCAGATGGCATGGCTCAAAGACGAGAAGGCACGCCGTGCGATCGAGCAGCTGCACCTGCTGCCGCTGCCTAGACCTGAGGACATTGCACCGTTCGCTCTCTTCCTCGCATCCGACGAGGCGCGCTGCGTCACGGGCGGTGTGTTTCCGGTCGACGCCGGCTACAGCGCGTTCAAGGGCGGCGCGAACGTGATGCAAGCAATCCAGGGCGGCTACGAATCGTGAGCGCATCGCGAGTTAGAATCGCGGAGCGATCATTCTGAACCTGACACATTAGAGACGAGGAGCCTGGCGATGGCGATACGACGGCTCGGTTCACTTGGCCCTCTCGGCGTGCTGATCGGCGCGCTGGTCCTCATCTCGCATCCGGTCTGCGGCTCAGGACCACGGCACTGCTCCGCCGCTCGTCATCACGGCGTTCGGCGACAAGGCCGCACCTCGATACAGCACCCACCGTTTGTCGTGGGGCGAGCCGGACCTGCAGGGCGTTTGGTCGAGCGACGACACCGCCGGCATTCCGATGCAGCGGCCCGAGAAGTACGGCAATCAGCTGTATCTGACCGAGCAGGAGTATGCGGAGCGCGCGAAGCAAGTCGCGCGCGGCGTCGAGCAGGCGGAGAAAGCGGCGGTGAGCTCGTTTCGCTCCGACTTCGCGCGCCGCGCGTTTGCGCAGACGTCGCTGATCGTGGATCCCGCGGACGGCAGGACGCCGGCCTATACGCCCGAAGGCACGAAGCGACCGATGCCTCGGGGCACGTACGGCAACGGGCCGCTCGACAGCGTGAACGATTTCTCGCTCTACGAGCGCTGCATCACGCGCGGCATCGCCGGGTCGACGCTGCGCGTCGTCTACGGCAACGGACAGCGCATCGTGCAAGCGCCCGGCGTCGTCGCGCTCTCTTACGAGATGGTGCACGACACTCGCCTCATCTATACCGACGGCCGGCCGCACATCAACCAAGCGATCCGCCAATACCTCGGGGATTCGCGCGCGCATTGGGAAGGCGACGAGCTCGTGGTCGAAACCACGAATCTCACGGACCGGACGGCCGATCGGCTTGAACGGCAACGGCAATCGGCACAGCACTCAGATGAAGCTTACCGAACGCTTCAAACGCGTCGCCGCCGACGTCTTGCAGTACCAGCTCACGGTGGATGATCCGGTGACCTACGTCCGGCCGTTCACGATGTCGCTGCCGCTCACGCCGCTCGACGGAGGAAAGCTGTTGCCTTACGACTGCCACGAGGGCAACTACGCACTCCTTCAGTCGCTCGGGGGCGAGCGGGCCGAGGACCGCGCGCTCGAGGCAGACCTAAAGAAGGGAATCATCCGACGAGCGGCGGCCGGTGCAAGGCGGACTCGGCGTCGGCGGTCAGCCGGTGGGCGAAGGCGGCCCCGGACTACCGCCTCGATAGCCGGCCGCGCTGCGCTCAGTGCTCGTCGCGCTGGACTGGGGCACGTCGAATCTGCGTGCGTACCTGATGAGCGCGGAGGGCGCTGTCGTGGAGACGCGCCGCGCCCCGCGCGGAATCCTCCATCTGCCGGCGCCCGCCGGTGCCGGAGGATTCGAGCAGGCGTTCGCCGACATCGCTGGCGATTGGGTCAGAAGCCACCCGACGCTGTCGGTCGTTGCCGGCGGCATGGTCGGAAGCGCGCAGGGCTGGATCGAAGCACCTTACGTGCGCGCGCCGGTCGACGTGCAGACGCTCGCCGGCGCACGGCGCGCGCGTGCCGAGCGGCCTCGGACCGGATGTTCTCGTCGCGCCGGGCGTGATCTTCGAGCCGCCGGATCGAGCGCCCGACGTCATGCGCGGAGAAGAGATCAAGATTGCCGGAGCCATCGCCGCCGAGCCGTCGCTCGGCGAGCGTGCGTGGTTCGCCCTGCCGGGCACGCACTCCAAGTGGGCGTTCGTGCGGGAGCAGCGCATCGTGAGCTTCGCAACGTACATGACGGGCGAGCTCTATGCCGTGCTGCGCGAGCACTCGATTCTCGGCCGGCTCATGTCGCCGGAGCCGGCGGACGCGGGCGACTCGGCGCTCGGTTTCGAAACGGGTCTCGCGGCCGCCCGCGCAAGCTCGCCGGGCGACCTCGGTCACCAACTGTTTGCAGCGCGCACGCTCGGACTCACCGGACGCTTGCCTCGGAACGCGCTTGCCGATTACCTGTCTGGATTACTCGTGGGGCACGAGCTCGTCTCGGCGCTCGCGGCGTCGCGAACGACGCGCGAGGCCGGCGCGCCGCTCGTGCTCCTCGGCGATGCCGCGCTGTGCCGGCGCTACGCGCGCGCTCTGAAGGCTTTTGGCGCGGCCGCCGATGCGCAGCTCGACGACACCGCGCCGCGCGGACTATGGGAATTCGCCCGAGCGGCAGGACTCACCGTCTAGCTGCGCCGCCAAGGAGATCGCTTCATGCCCGAAACGCCCGCTCACCTTCGCTTCGAGACCGCGCTGCGCGCAATGCCGTTGATCGCGATCGTGCGCGGCATCAAGCCCGTCGAAGCGGCGCCGGTCGCCGGCGCGTTGCATGCGGCCGGGTTTCGATTCGTCGAGGTTCCGCTGAACTCGCCCGACCCATTGGACAGCATTGCGCGGATGAGGAGGGCGCTGCCTGCCGACGCGCTGGTCGGCGCCGGCACGGTGCTGCGCGCCGACGATGTCGAGCGGGTCAAGGCGGCGGGCGGGGAGCTGATCGTGATGCCGCACGGGGACCCTGCCGTGATCCGGGCCGCCAGGGCGGCGGGTCTCGTCTGCGTGCCCGGCGCGATGACCCCGACTGAAGCGTTCGCCGCGCTCGACGCCGGTGCGGACGCGCTGAAGCTGTTTCCCGCCGAGCTGATCTCGCCGCGGATCGTGAAGGCAATGCGCGCGGTGCTGCCGAAAGCGGCGCACCTATTCGCTGTCGGCGGCATCACTCCTGACACGATGGCCGACTACGTGCGCGCGGGCGCGACGGGATTCGGGCTTGGCTCGGCGCTTTACAGTCCGGGCGCGTCCGCCGATCTCGTGGGCGCCAATGCGCGACGCTTCGCCGATTCGTGGCGCGCGATCGCGGACTGCCTGAGTAGCTCGATACTGCGGTGCACAAGGAAGGAGGATATTCACCATGGTCGACGCAGCGGCCGAACGCACGCGAAGCGCGCCTGAGCGGGCACGCGGACTTACGCGCCGAAATCAACGCGAATGGATCGCTGCGGCGTTTCGACTGCGGCGACATCTCGCTATCGCTGTTCGTCGGCAACGAGCTCGAAGGCGGGCCCGCCAATCTGTACCTGCGCATGGTCGGGGACGGCGCTCGATGCATCCCGCTTCTAGGCCCGCAGAGTCCGACGTGCTTCGAGACGGACGCTCGGAGCGGCCGCTTCACCGGCAACGGCTCGTGGCTCGATGTCGAGTACTCGCTCGAGCTCGTGCTGTCGAAAAGCGCGACGGCCTGGTTCTGGCACGTGCAGCTCGTGAACCGGAGCGCCAGCGCTCAGCGACTCGACCTCACGTATGCGCAGGATCTCGCGCTCGCTCCGTACGGCGCCGTGCGCATGAACGAGTTCTACGTGAGCCAGTACGTCGATCACACGCCGTTGTCGCACCCGACGCGGGGCATGCGTGGTGGCATCGCGGCAGAATCAGTTGGCGGGCGACCGTCATCCGTGGTGCATCGTCGGCTCGTTGCGCAAAGGCGCGTCATTCGCGACGGATGCGTTGCAGTTTCACGGACTCGCGAATCGAGAAGGAGCCGTGACCGACGCAGCTCGCCCAGGAGTTGCCGAACCGCCGATTGCAGCACGAGCACTCGATGGTCGTCGTTCGCGACACCGCGATCCGCCTCGAGCCGAGCTCAACCGCGTCGGCCGGGTTCTTCGGTGGATTCGTCCCCGATCATCCCGAGGCCACGTCCGATGCCGATCTCGAACGGGTGGAACGCATCATCGAGCTGCCGGAATCCAAGCCGGCTTTCAGCCCACAGAAGGCGAGGCGGAAAGTGGAAGGCACGTCGCTCTTCACCGCCGCGCCGCGTCCTTGGCGCGCGCGACCTCGGCGACGATGCGCTGCGCGCGACGTTCCCGGGCGCCTGGCGGCACGAGGAGCGCGATGAGCACGGCGCGCTGTTGTCTTTCTTCCATGGCGCAGATAGTCACGTCGTTCTGCGCGCGAAAGAGCTGCGGGTGCTGCGGCCGCACGGGCATCTGCTGCGCACGGGCCGCCATCTCACGCCCGACGAAACAGCGCTGACCTCGACCGTCGTGGATGGGCGGCGTGTTCCACTCGATGGTCACGCAGGGCCACGTGAGCATCAACCGGTTCCTCTCGACGGTGCACAGCTACTTGGGTCTGTTCCGCTCGCACGGCCAGCGAGTGTTCGTTGAGCTCGGGGAGCAGTGGCATCTGCTCGACACGCCGTCGGCGTTCGAGATGTCGCCCGACGAGTGCCGCTGGATCTACCGACACGCCGCCGGAGAGATCTGGGTGCGAGCCGAGGCGTCGAGCGAACCGCAGGAGCTCAGGCTTTCGGTGGAATTCACCGCGGGGACACCGGCGCGCTGCCTGATCTCGCATCACGTCGCGCTGAACGGCGACGACGGCAGCGCGCCGGGTCCGGCGCGGTGGCGACGAGAAGGCTCCGACATCGTCGTTACAGCCGTTCCCGATTCGGACGTGGGACGGCGCTTCCCGAACGGCAGCTTCGACATCGGCCCCGCGCCGGAACGCAGTTCGAGCAGGTCGGCGGCGACGAGCTGCTCTTCGTCGACGGGCGGTCCCGCCAGCAGCCATATATATGTGTCGTCACCGCGCCGCGGCGGGTCGTGGGCCTGCGCATCCGCGGTCAGCTGTTGTCCGAGAGCGTGCCCGCGCCGATTCGTGCGAAGCCGAATGAGCGCATCGTTCCGCGATTGCCGATGAGCGTTCCGGCTGCGAGCGCCCTCGAGAAGCCGCTCTCCCGCATCGCGGACATCGTGCCGTGGTTCGCACACGACGCGCTCGTGCACTACCTCTCGCCGCGCGGCCTCGAGCAGTACTCCGGCGGCGGCTGGGGCACGCGCGACGTCTGCCAGGGCCCGGTCGAGCTGCTGCTCGCGCTCGGCCACTTGCCACCGATGCGCGACCTGCTGCTGCGCGTGATGCGGCAGCAGAATCCCGACGGCGACTGGCCGCAGTGGTTCATGTTCTTCGAGCGCGAGCGCGACATCCGGCCCGGCGATTCGCACGGCGACATCGTCTTCTGGCCGCTCGTGGCGCTCGCTCAGTATCTGATCGCTTCGGGCGACGGCGGCGTGCTCGACGAGCGCGTGCCGTTCTTCGACGCGCGCGGCCCCGACTCGGGCGAACCAGCTACCGTCTGGCAGCACGTCGAGCGCGCGCTCGCGCTGATACGAAGCCGCGTGATTCCGGGCACACGCTTGGCGGCCTACGGCCACGGCGATTGGAACGACTCGCTGCAGCCCGCCGACCCGTCGCTGCGCGAGCGCCTGTGCAGCGCCTGGACGGTGACGCTGCACGTCCAGACGTTGACCGCCTTGGCGCGTGCGCTGCGCAGCGTCGGCCGCACGGACGCCGGCGTTCCTCTCGAAGCGTGGGCGGAGGCAGTGCGACAGGATTTCCAGCGGCTGCTCGTTCGCGATGGCGTGCTCACCGGCTACGCGCTGTTCGACGACGGCGGTCGCGTGCGCCATCTGCTGCATCCGAGCGACGACACGACCGGCGTGCGCTACAGCTCGCTCGCGATGATCCACGCGATCCTCGAAGACCTGCTCACGCCCGAGCAGGTGCGCGAGCACCTGCGCCTCATCGATTCGCATCTGAGCGGGCCGGACGGCGTCCGCCTGTTCGACCGGCCGCTGCCCTACCACGGCGGCCCGCAACGCTTGTTCCAGCGCGCCGAGACCGCCACCTTCTTCGGCCGCGAGATCGGGCTCATGTACACGCATGCCCATCTGCGCTACGCCCAGGCGCTCGCGCACGTCGGCGATGCGGAGCGGTTCTTTCACGCGCTGTGCCAGGCGATCCCGATCGGCATCCGCTCGATCGTGCCGAGCGCCACGCTGCGGCAGGCGAACTGCTACTACTCGAGCTCCGACGCGGCGTTCGCAGACCGCTACCAGGCGAGCGCGGAGTACGAGCGCGTCGCGCGCGGCGCGATCGCGCTCGACGGCGGCTGGCGCGTCTACTCGAGCGGCGCCGGCATCGCGCTCGGGCTGATCGTGCGGCATTTTCTCGGGCTCGCGAGCGAGGCGGCGGCCGTGAGCATCGACCCCGTCATTCCTCCTGACCTCGACGGGTTGCGCGTGCAGACAGCGCTCCTTGGGCGCCCGACCGAAGTGCAGTACCGAGTTCGGGGGAGCGGGTGCGGCGTCACCTCGATCGTGGTGAACGGGGCGGCGATGCCGTTCACCACCCGCCCGAATCCGCATCGGCGCGGCGCCGCGCTCGTCGCCCATAGCGACGCTTAGCCCCAAGTTGTCGGCGAAGGAGAACGTGCTCGTTATCGAACTGGGCTAGTGCGTGCCCAACGCCGCGCGCGCCGGCACTGACGGCCGCCGGTAACTGTGATCCGCGCACTCAAGCCCTAGCGCCGCTCCTGCTAGTTTTTTCTTGTTTCACCGAGGCTTGGGGCGCCGACGGGCATGAAGATATTGCTAGTCGAAGATAATGCCGACGACGCGGAGTTCTTGCGCGCGTGCCTAGCTCACTACAACCGCTCCGCAACCCTCACGCGCGCCGGCCTGATCAGCGATGCCGTGACTGCACTGGAGAAGGAGCGGTTCGACGTTGTGCTGCTCGATCTCAACCTTCCTGACGGTCGCGGCGTCGAGTGTGTCGAGCGGGTCCGGGAAGCCGATGACTTGATCCCGATTGTCGTGCTGAGCGGCCAGGGCGACGAGGATTTCGCCGTTGAAATCCTGAATCGCGGTGTGCAGGACTATCTCGTCAAATGGGAAGGCGACGGCCGCATCATCTTGCGCGCGATCCGCTATGCCATCGAGCGAAAGCGTGCGGAGGTCAAGCTCAACTACCTCGCGCGTCTGGACTGGCTGACCACTCTTCCAAACCGATACTACGTGCGCGACAAGCTTGCCCATGTGGCGAAACGCGCGTCGCGTCGTCGCGGGACGATGTCGCTGCTGCTGCTCGATCTGGACGGGTTCAAGACCGTGAACGACACACTGAGCCACGCGGCCGGCGATGCGCTCCTACGAGCGGTCGCGGAACGGCTCAAGGCCAGCGTTCCCGACGGCGATCTAACTGCAAGACTCGGCGGCGACGAGTTCGCCGTGCTGCTCGAGGACGTCGACAGTCCGCGTGAGGTCGAGGCGCTGGCGCGAAAGATCAACGGCGTGTTCCAGGAGCCGTTCCAGGTGGACGGACGCCAGGTCTCCATCACCACGAGCATAGGGATCACGGTTTGCCCGCCAGACAGCGGCGACGCGGGCGCCTTACTCAACAGCGCCGAGAGCGCTTTGAAACAGGCGAAGCAGCAAGGCAAGAACACGTTCAGGTTCTTCACGCCGAGCCTGCACGAGGAGATCCTGACCCACTACCAGCTCGAAGGCGGTCTCAAGACCGCGCTCAAGCTTGGGCAATTCGTGGTGTTGTATCAGCCGCAGGTCCGTCTTGCCGATCACCGTATCGAAGCCGTTGAAGCGCTACTGCATTGGAAGCACCCGGAGCGCGGACTGCTGAGCCCTGGCGAGTTCATGTCGGCGGCTGAAGAGAGTGGCGGCATCATTCCCATGGGCATGTGGATGATCGAAGAGGTGTGCCGGCAGCTCAAACGCTGGGAAAGCGCGGGGGTGCCCGTCCCGCGTGTAGGGATAAACATCGCCGCCGCTCAGTTCCGGGAGCCCGGATTTCATGACGCACTTCGCGGCGTGCTGGAGTCTCACTCCGTGGATCCTGAGCTCATCGAGCTCGAGTTCACCGAGCGTGCCTTGATGGACGATGCCGGGGGCACGCGAGAACGCCTGTGGGCGTTGCGGGATATCGGCGTGCGACTCGCGATCGACGATTTCACCGCCCGCTGCTTGTCCCTCGGCGACTTGCGGCAGTTGCCGCTCGACGTGCTCAAGGTCGGGCCTTCATTTGTCACGGACCTCGATACGAGCAAAGACGCCCAGGCTGTATGCGGCGCCATCGTGTCCATTGCACACGGGTTCCTGTTCGACGCCGTGGCCAACGGCGTAAAAACGGAGAAACAAGAGGCGTTCCTGACGAAGCACCACTGCCTATACGGTCAGGGCGATTGCTATGGCGCGCCGATGGAGCCCGATCAGATCGGCGTGAAGATGGCGGAGAGCGGTGGGCAAGTCACTCGACGGCGCCGAGTCCCGCGAAAGCGCACCGCGGCGAAGGTTGGTTGAGAGATCCGGATGAACTGCGCCGTGGGCGGCGCGCGGGCTTAGATAAACGGCGCGAGGATCGTGCGCGCTATTCCGTGCCAATGGTCCGTCCGCGAATACGGCACCCGCAAGAACGCGACGGCCATCGCGACCACACCGATCCAATAGACCGGGTGGATGCGCCGCCTCGTCACGAGGTCGTGCGCCATCGCAACGAGCACGGGCGAGTACCAGAGCACGAGACGTGCGGGGACGCCGCCCAACGGCGCTGCGGGATCTCCGAGCAGGACAGCGACGTTCGTGAACGCACGGCCTACCGCCGCGAACATCACGGCGACGGCCGCGAGGATGATGAGCCGCTTGTGTATTTCGGGCTTACGCCGGTAGGCGATCGCTGCGCCGAAGAACCCGCCGAACAGCACCATGTCGCCGAGCGGGATCGCGAGAAATTGCTCGCCGCGCTCCGCCACTGACCCGAGTGCACGTCGATCACGGGTATCGCGATCGACACGATCAAGCCGAGAACCCACACGAGGGCGCCGTAGGCGATGCCGAACTTGCCGACGCGCCGGTGTGTCGCGATGTCGCCGCGCGCCGCGAGCACGGTTTGGGCAATCAGCAGCGCTAGCCAGCCAACGTACACCGCGGCGTGCACGTGGATGATCCATGGATGCGCGGCATCCGCGAAGAACGTGCCGTAGAAGCTGCGCGAGAAGCCCACGAACACGATCGCGGCGATCATCAGCGCGAGACCGACGTAGATCTTGCTGCGGGCAGCGCGCGCTCGCGGCCGCGCGTCCTCTATTACTGTCGCCATCGGGTGCTCACTTCGCGGAAACGTGGGGCCAACTCGCAGGCTCTCGCTTCACCATCTTGTTTTTCCCTGCTGCAGGCGCGTGCGAGTGTAGCACCGGCGTGGGCTTATCCCGCTCGAGCTGGTGATACCCGGCTTCGGCACGAAATGACGCCGACCTGACCGGGCTGCCATGAGCGGCGTCACTTAGACCGACCTGCCCGAAATTCAGGCTCGAATGAACGCGATCGCCGCGGCGATCCCTAAACCGCACCGTGCGGTTCGGTTGGCGCGCTTGTTCGCTCGAAACATCGTCGCTAGAGTGCAAGCGACGCACCGAACGACCGTTCGGCGCCGTCACAAACGAACTGCTACCAACAACCCAAGGGGGGCGGTGTTGCGCGCAGTGAGCCAAGGGCGCCTCAGCGTCGCCGTCGACATTGGCGGCACTTTCACCGATCTCGTCGCGTTCGATCCGGACAGCGGCCGAGTCGTGCAGAGCAAGGCTTTGACGACCCACGGCGATCTGCCGCGCGGCGTGTGGGATTGTCTGCGCAAGGCAGGCGTCGCTCCGCAAGCCGCGGGCACCGTCGTGCACGGCTCGACGATCGCGATCAACATCGCCATCGAGCAAAAGGGTGCGAAGACCGCGCTCGTCGTCACGCGCGGTACGCGCGACGTGTACAAGATCGGCCGCCAGAATCGCCCGGAGGCGTACAACTTCAACTTCAAGCGTCCCGTGCCGCTCGTGCCGCGCTCGCGCACGTTCGAGGCGAACGAACGCCTTGCGGCCAGCGGCGCCGTGCTGATGCCTCTCACGGCCGAGCACGCGGCGGAGATCGTCGAGGCCGTGCGCGCGTCCGAGGCCGACGCGGTGGCCGTGTGTTTCCTGCATTCGTACGCCGATCCGCTGCACGAGGCGGCGGTCGGCGAGTTGCTGCGCGCGATGTTGCCGGACGTGTACGTGTCGCTGTCGCACGAGATCGTGCGCGAGTACCGCGAGTACGAGCGCACGTCGACGACCGTGATGAACGCCTACATCGGCCCCGAGACGAGCGCGTACGTCGGTAGCATGGACGAGCGCCTGCGCGCCGACGACTTCGACGGCCGGTTCCTGATCATGCAGTCGAACGGCGGCGTGATGTCGCCGGCGACGGCGAAGAAGCTGCCCGTCGCGATGATGGAGTCGGGCCCGGTCGGCGGCGTGATCGCGGCGGCGCGAGTCGGCGCGGCGCTCGGCTTCAAGAACCTGATCAGCTTCGACATGGGCGGCACGACGGCCAAGACCAGCCTCATCAAGGACAACGAGGTGTCGGTCGCGCAGGGCTATCACATCGGCGGCTATGCGAGCGGCCATCCCGTGATGTTCCCGGTCGTCGACATCGTGGAGGTCGGCGCCGGCGGCGGCAGCATCGCGTGGATCGACGAAGTCGGCGCGCTGAAGCTCGGCCCACAGAGCGCGGGCTCCGATCCCGGCCCCATCTGCTATCGGCGCGGAGGCGAGTTGCCGACGGTCACGGACGCGAACGTCGTGCTCGGGCGCATCGGCGCCGCGAGCTTCCTCGGCGGCGAGATGCCACTCGACGTCGAGGCCGCGCGCCGGGGCCTCGAAGCCACGCTCTGCGCGCCGCTGAAGATGAACGCCACCGAGGTCGCGCACGGCATCGTGAAGATCGCGGTGGCCAAGATGTCGCTCGCGGTGCGCGGCGTGTCGGTCGAGCGCGGCTACGATCCGCGCGACTTCGCGCTCGTCGCGATCGGCGGCGCGGGCCCGCTGCACGCCGTCGAGATCGCGCGCGAGCTGCAGATTCCTACGGTGATCGTGCCGAATCTGCCGGCGCACTTCTCGGCCCTCGGCATGCTGCTGGCCGACGTGCGCCAGGACTACGTGCGCACGTACTACAAGCGGCTGGTCGAGGCGGACTACGCGTCGCTCGCGGCGATCTTCGCCGAGCTCCTGCGCGACGGTCACGCCACGCTCGACAACGCGGGCGTCGACGCCGCAGCACGCGGCTTCCAGTATTGGCTCGATCTCCGTTACGTGGGCCAGGAGTTCTGGTTGCAGATACCCGTCACCGAGGCGGACATCCGGAACGGCGACAGCGCGGCGATCCAGCGGCGTTTCAGCGAGATCCACGATCACAGGTTCGGCCACGCCGCGCTCGACGAGCCGCTCGAGCTCGTGAACCTGCGCCTCACGGCGATCGGCGCGCGGCCGAAGATCGAGTTCCCGAAGCTGCCGCGCGGCGCGGCCGAAGCGCGCGTCGGCATGCGCCAGATTCATCTCGACGATGCGGCGCGTGCGACGGCTTGCACGGTCTACCGGCGCGAGAAGCTGACGCCGGCCGCCGAGATAGAAGGTCCGGCCGTCATCGAGGAATACGCGTCGACGACGGTGCTGTTCCCCGGTGACGAGCTGCGCGTGGCCGATACCGGCGAGCTGATCGTCACGGTGCGACGGAGCTAGGCGGATGAGCAACACACTCGACCCGGTCACGCTCGAAGTCATTCGCAACGCGCTGCCGGCCATCTCCGACGAGATGAGCGTCGACCTGCAGCGCACCTCGTACAACATGATGATCTACGAGGTGCGCGACTACTGCACCGCGCTGCTCGATCCGGACGGCTCGCTGATCTCGCAGAACATCGGCGGCGTGTCGCACTTCGTCGCGGATCTCGGCGTCGTGGTGAAGGACGCCGTCGCGCGCTACGGCCGCGACGGGCTTCAAGCCGGGCGACGTGCTGCTGCACAACCACCAGGCCACGGCCGGCCAGCATCTGAACAACGTGGTCGTGTACGCGCCGATCTTCTACGACGACGAGCTGGTCGCGTTCGCGATGGTGCGCGCGCACTGGGTCGACGTCGGCGGCTTGTCGACCGGCTTCGGCGCCGGCAATCGCGCCTACGATCCGTGGAGCGAAGGGCTGCAGTTCAACCAGCTCAAGATCTACGAAGGCGGCGTCGTCGACCAGAAGATGCTCGCGTTCATCCGCGACAACATCCGCTTCCCGGACAACGCGATGGGCGACATGCGCTCGCAGCTCGCGGCGTGCCGGCTCGGCGAGCGGCGCTTCGTGGAGCTGATCGACCGTTACGGCAAGAGCGTGGTGCAGGAGGCGATCCGCAGGTTCTACGCCGAGACGGAGCAGAAGTGCCGCGCGGCCGTCGCGAAGATTCCGGACGGCACGTACGAGGCCGAGAGCTACATCGACTGGCGCGGCAAGGGCTACGACATCCGCGTGAAGGTCATCGTTAGCGGCAGCGACATGACGATCGATCTCTCCGGTTGCTCGCCGGAACGCGAGGGCGGAGCGAACTCGCGCACGTATGCGGGCGCGTACATCGCGTACAAGGCGCTCACCACGCCGCTCGAACCGTTGAACGAGGGCGCGTTCTCGGCGCTCAAGGTCATCATCCCCGAAGGCAACATGATGATGGCGCGCTACCCCGCGTTCATGGCGGGCTGGAGCATGCCGCTGCCGACGGTCGTCGACACGATCCTGCTCGCGCTGGCGACAGCGATCCCGGACCGGATTCCGGCGGCGCACAGCGGGTCGCTCGGCGCGGCGCTGTCGTACTCGGGCCGCGACCGTGCCCGCGATCGCGATTTCGTGCTGATGAGCATCGAGTCCGGCGGCTGGGGCGGGCGCCACGACGCCGACGGCGAGGACGTTTCGATGTCCGTGTGCCAGGGCGACGTGCGCAACGCGCCGATCGAGAACATGGAGCAGAAGGGCCCCGTCGTCGTCGAAGAGCGCGCGCTGCGCCCGGACTCGGGCGGCCCCGGCGCGTTTCGCGGCGGGCTCGGTGTGCGTACGCGGATCAGAACTCTCGTGGACGGCCGCGTGAACGTGGCGGGCGGCGACGGCGGCCGCCTGACGTGTCCGCCCTGGGGGTTGCTCGGCGGCGGCAGCGGCGTCACCGCAACCACGCTCGTGAAAGGACCCGGCGAAAAGGAATTCCATCTGCCGACGAGTCAGCCGCTGACGTGGCCGGCCGGCACCGAGGTGCTGTACATGACGGCGGGCGGCGGTGGTTGGGGCGAGCCGCTCGAGCGCGATCCGACGCGCGTGCTGCGCGATGTGCAGGAAGGTTACGTGTCGGCCGACAAGGCGCGCGAGCTATACGGTGTGGTGCTAGGCGCCGACGAGAGCGAGGTCGACGCGTCCGCGACGCGCACGCTGCGCGCGCAGTTGAAGGAACGCCGCGCGGCGGGAGGGAAATCATGACCGCAAATCTCACCGCGGCCGAGGCCGCGATTCGGGCGCGCAGCGTGGAGCGGCGCCACGGCGTCGTGCGCGCGTGGCTCGCGGCCAACGATCTCGATGCTCTGATCGCCTACGGCTCCGGCCTGCACGCGTTCACCGGAACGAACCCGGCGTGGTACCTCTCGGCGTTCAAGCAGATCGGGCCGCACACCGCCGTGATCTTGCCGCAGCGCGGCGAGCCGCTGCTCGTGATGACGCCGTCGTGGGACGCCGCGCGCTATCGCGAGCGCGCGACGATGGAGTCTCGCGCGGTGGCGCCGGAGCAGTTCCTCGACACCGTTGCAGCCGAGCTGAAAGCGCGCAGTTTCCGCGCCGGCAAGGTGGCCGTGGCCGGCGGCAATCTTCAGCCGCGCGCGATCGCCGACGCGTGGCCGGCGATGCTCGGTGCTGCGCCGCGGAGCGCCGAGAAGCTGATCGTCGACACGTCGAAGATCCGCGACGAGTGGTCGCTGAACTGCACGCGTCGCGGCGTCGCGATCGCCGAGCGCGGCTACGACAACCTGCTCGCAACCACCGAGCCCGGCATGCGCGAGTACGAGCTCGCGGCCAATCTCGAGACCTCGATGCGCGAGCAGGGCGCGGAGGACAACTTCCAGCTGATGTCGGCCTCGCAGCACAACCAGGCGGGACACTTCCCGACCGACCGCGTGCTCGAGAAGGGCGACCTGATCCTGGCCGAGATCACGCCGGCCGTCGAAGGCGAGTTCATCCAGATTTGCAGGAGCTGCGTGCTCGGCACGCCTACTCCGCTGCAGTACGAAAAATTCGCGTTGTTGCGCTCGGCGCTCGAGGCCGGCATGCGGGCGGCGAAGCCCGGCGTCTCCGTCACCGAGATCGTCAACGTGATCAACGCGCCGATCTCGGCGGCCGGCTACGAGCGCTACACGAAGCCGCCGTTCATGCGCACGCGCGGCCACAGCATGGGGCTGGGATCGATGGAGCCCGAGATCGCGCCGGGCTACGAGCACTACATGCAGGAGAACATGGTGTTCGTCATGCATCCGAACCAATACATTCCCGAAACCGGGTACCTGATGTGCGGCGAGCCCGTGATCATCACGCGTGACGGCGCAGTGCCGCTCACGAGCCGCATGGGTGAGCTCGGAGCGATCGGTTAAGAGATCGGGTTAGGAGATCAGGCGTGATCAGCATGGAACCGGTGTTGAAGCGCGGCTACTCGTCGTGGGACCGCGCGGTGCTGCCGGACGACGAGTTCGCACTGCGCGTCGAAGGCGTGCGACGCGCGCTGCGCGAGGCGAAGCTCGGCGCGCTCGTCGTCGTGAACTACAGCCTACTCGGCGT
Source organism: uncultured Gammaproteobacteria bacterium (assembly GCA_963841645.1). Classification (GTDB taxonomy): domain Bacteria; phylum Pseudomonadota; class Gammaproteobacteria; order Steroidobacterales; family Rariloculaceae; genus FEN-1219. The sequence goes on from CAWJDS010000003.1 coordinate 347,247, forward strand.
CATGGTCGATTACGCCGACATGGCCTATCTGTCGGGCCTGCAGTCCGGCGGCGCGCTCGTCGTGCCGCTCGAAGGGGAGCCGGCATTCGTGAGCTTCGGCGGCGGCCGCGAGCTCGCGTTCATGCGCGCGCTGACGTGGCTGCCGATCGTGCCGGGCGCGGGCAAAGCGTTCGAGCTGTTGCAGAGCGAGCTCAAGGCGCGCGGCGTGGCGGGCGGAAGGATCGGAATCGCCGGCGTCGCCGGCATCGCGCCCAGCGTCGCGGCGCGGATTCGCGATGCGCTCGCGGGATTCGAGCTCGTGCCATTCGATGCGCAGTTGCGCGCGCTGCGCGCCGTCAAACGGCCGCGCGAGCTGCTCGCGATGCGGATCGCGCACGGCATCGTGGAGGCGGCGGTGGGAGCGGGCGCTGCGGCGTTCGCGGCCGGCGGCGACAACCGCGCCGCGATGCTCGAAGCCGAACGCGCGGCGCGCGCGCAGAGAGCACGCGACGTCCGGGTGCTGGCGAGCATGGGCGGCCCGGAGCTGCGGCCGTGGGAAGGGCGGCTCGACGGCCGACACGCGCCGCTCAGGCTCTGGGTCGCCGCGCAGTATCAGGGATATTGGGCGGAGGCCGCGGTCACCGCGCCTGCGCCGCGCGACGACGCTGCGGAGCGCGCAGTGCGCGCGATGCAGGCGGCGGTTCGCGGCGGCGCAGCGGCCGGCGACGTGGCCGCGGCGGGTGTGGCCGCGCTGCCGCCCGCGGTCGTCGACTCCGCGCTGGCGTACGGTCTCGGCGGCACGATCGGGCTCGCGCACTCCGAAGGTGTCGCCATCGCGCCGCGCAGCCAGGAACGCTTGGTTGCCGGCAGCGTCGTCGTGTTGCGCGCGCACGTCGGCGAAGCGCCGTACGCGTCTCTCGCGAGCGCGATGGTGGTCGTTGGTGCGCAGGGCGCTACACCGCTCGGCGCTGCGCGCGTCGATGACTGACATGCTCGCCGATTTCGCGGCGCAGCTCGCTTCAGTGTCTTATGCGGCGATCGATGCGGCCGCGCAAACCGCCACGCGGCAGCGGGTGCTCGACGCCCTCGCGGCGGGCGCGCTCGGGCGTCACACGCCGGAGGGCCGGCTGCTCGAGCGCTACGCGCGGAGCGGCCATGGCAACGGCCCGACGTGCCGGCTGCTCACGGGTGCGGCCCGCAGCACGGAAGTCGACGACATCGATCTGCCGGGGTGCACCACGGTCGGCGCCGTCGTCGTTCCCGTCGCCGTGACGATGGCGGCCGCGCGCCCGACCGTGGGCGAGGGCGCGCTGCTCTCCGCCGTCGTGTCCGGCTACGAAGCTATGACGCGGCTCGGCCGCGCCATCGGCGGCGCCACGCTGCTGTATCGCGGCGTGTGGCCGACGTACGTGACGGCCGCGTTCGGTGCTGCGGCGACGACGGCCCGGTTGCTCGAGCTCGACGCGGCGGCGACGGCTCGTGCGCTCGCGCTCGCGTTGGCGCGCACCGACAACCTTCCGCGCGCGGCCCTCGCGCGTTTCGGGTATCGCTACTACGCGCTCGGCTGCGCGGCGGTCGACGGTTGCGACGCGGCGCTCGCCTCGGCGGCCGGTGTCGAAGCGGATCTCGACGGTCTCGCGGCGTTCGCGGAGCGGCTCGGCGCCACGCTCGACGTCGCCGAATTCCGCGCCGAGCTCGGCGCGCCGTGGCGTGTCGCGAGCGTCGACACGAAGCCGTGGCCCACGTCGCGGCAGGCGCTCGCGAGCGTGGCCGCGTTTCGACAGCTCGAGTTGCCGCCGCTCGACGAGATCGAGCGGATCGTCGTCGCGGTGCCGCCCGTGTATCGCGCAATGATCGACCGGCCCGCGTTGCCCAACAATCGCACCGAGTCGATGCTGAGCCTGCAGTACCAGCTCGGGCTCGCCGCGTTCGCTCCCGAAACACTGGACGACGCCGTGCGCCAAACGCTGCCGCAGGACGCGCGCATCACGGCGCTGATGCAGAAGGTGGAGGTGCGCGCGGACGAGGGTCTCGGCGCGCAGTTCCCGAGAACATGGGGCAGCCGCGTGACGCTCGAGCCGCGCGCTGGCGCGCCGGCGACGGCGGAGGTGCTCGCGCCGCCCGGCAGCGGCACGCGCGCGCTCTCGTGGGCGGATCTGACGGCGAAGGTCGAGCGCGTGTTCGCGGCGAGCGGTTCGCATCCGGGCCCGCGACTCGCGGCGCTCGCGACTCGCTGCGAACGGCTCGGCGGGTCCGAAGGCAGCGACGCCGCTCGCGAGCTGATCGAGCTCACCGAGGAGCTCGCGCGCGCATGAGCACGCCCGGAGCGAACGTCTTCGACGTCAACCGGTTCCTCGACAGCCGCAACATCGGCCGCGTGCACATCGTGACGGTCGTGCTGCTGATCTTCACGATGATCGTCGACGGCTACGACATCTTCCTCGTCGGCATCGTCCTGCCGTTCCTCGCGAAGGACCTCGGCGTTGCGCCGGCGGCGTTGACGATCGTGGCCGTGGTGCAGCAGTTCGGCTTGCTGCTCGGCAACTTCGTCGTCGGGCCGATCGCGGACCGCTACGGCCGGCGGGTGACGCTGTTGACGTGCCTCACTGCGTTTGGCGCGCTCACGCTCGTGGCGCCGTTCGCGAGCACGGTGCCGGAGTTCGTCGTGCTGCGCTTCGTCACCGGAGTGTTCCTGAGCGGCGTGATCCCGAACGCGATTGCGCTGGTCTCCGAGCTCATGCCGACGCGCGTGCGCGCGACGTTCGTGTCGATCACGTTCGCGGGATTCACGATGGGCACCACCGTGATCGGCGCGCCCGTGGTCAAATGGCTCGTGCCGTACGGCTGGGAATACGCGTTCGTTGCCGGCGGCGTGCTGCCGTTGTTGCTCGTCGCGGTTCTGTACTTCGGCTTGCCGGAGTCGCTGCGGTTCCTCGCCGGGCGAGCTCCCCACGATCCGCGGATTCCGCTGCAGCTGCGCCGGCTCGACTCCACGCTCGCGCTCGCAGGCAACGAGACGTTCGTGGCGCGCGGCGTGGAGGCTGGCGCCGGCAAGGTGCCGATCCTGATGCTGTTTCGCGATGGCCGCGCCGCGACCACGGTGCTGCTGTGGATCGGTTTCCACATGGCGTTCATCGTGAGCAACTTGATGGGCACCTGGCGCAACCAGGTGCTGACCGCGGGCGGGCTATCGCTCGATCAGATCGCCTCGATCATGTTCTTCCCGGGTATCGCAGGCGTGATCGGCACGCTGACGAGCGGGTACGTGATGGATCGATTGGGCGCGACGCGCGTGCTGCCCGTGTATCTCGCGGCGGCGTCGATCGCGATGGCGGCGATCGCGTTCCTCGATCTGCCTTCCGTGTGGACGATGATCGCGTTCGTCGTGTCCGGTTACTTCTCGAACGGCGGCTTGAGCGGGCTCAACGCGCTCGCGTCGATCACGTATCCGTCGCAGGTGCGGGCGACGGGCGTCAGCTGGGCGCACGCGGCCGGCCGCGCGGGATCGATGGTGGGCCCTGCGCTCGGTGGCGCGTTGATTGCCGCCGGTTTCGGCGTGACGGGCGTGTTCCTCGTGACGGCGGTTCCGCAGCTCTGCGCTGGCATCGCGATACTCGTGATGTGGCGGCTCCAGACGCCAGCGCGCGCGGCCGACGCATCGCCGAGGACGGAAGCCGCGAGAGTCTGACGTTGCTCCGTGGCGCGCTTCGCCGCGGACTGCGAGCACGAAGCCCGCGACGGAGAGCGGAGGTGCTTAGCGCGGCGTCGCTGACACCGGCCGCGTGGACGCGTCGGCGCGCGGTGCGGCGAAGGCGGCGACGACTTCCGGCGGTAGATTGCTCTTGCTCATGCGTCGAAGCCCGTCGGTCCGCAGCTCGTACATCGCGGGTGCGTCGTGTCCGACGCTGACGAGCTGCACGTACTTGTGCTGTCCGAAGAGCGCGACACGGCACGACTCACGCCGGACCACGAAACGGTTCCGTTCTCCGGCGTGAGTTGCGATGGCCTTGTCGAGCGCGTCGCTGTCCTCGACGAATCGGGCCGGGCGCTCGACACGGCCGAGATATTCCGCCAGCGCGAGAAGCGTGGCGTGCGATCGCGTGTGACGTCTACCATCGCGCAGCGCGTAGACCAGAGGCTCGCCGCCATTTGGGTCGGCTTCCCAGCAAATGTCGTAGCCGGCGCGTCTGATTGCTCTCTCGATCTCGGTATCGTTCATGGTTTCGAGCGTAACACAGCGAGAGTGCTCAAAGTGCTCGACCGACCGATGGCGACGAGCTTCAGCACTCTCGATGCCCAACGGAGGCGCGAGGTCGTCGAGTGCAAGTAGCGCATCGCGGCTTTCGCTGTGTGACAAGATGGTCGCTCCAGCGTACACGGACCGGAGATAGACGATGAGACCCGATGAAGCAAAGCTACTACTCGACGCCGCACGTCAGGCGGCTGCATGGTGCCTCCAGAAGCTCGAGTCACGCGTTGCAGGTTCTGGACAGGCATACTCGTACTCGGAGATGGAGCGCTCGGCGCTGCACGTGACGCATTCCATTGCCGTCAGCGAGATCGCGCGACTAAATGCCGCGATCGGGGGCTAAAGCGGAAAAGCCAAGCCGGCTACGGTCGCGCGCGTGGCGTGTCCACGATGCATGCGCCCGAGACCTCGTGGTAGCTCTCGTCGCAAACCCAATTTCTCCCCATAAGGCTGACATGGGCGTTGGCCGGAGTGTTCAGCGGGACGCAGGTTTTGCCAACGATCGCGAAGCCCCGCTCGCAGCGCCAGCCGGAGCCGGATGAATCGAGGTAACCGTTCTCCGGAACCTCGATACGCGTGCAATCTGTCGTCGGTCTTGACGAAACCGCGGTAGCAGTGCCAGCGCGTGCCGGACTCGTCGAGCGCCGCGTTCACCGGTACGACCACTGCGACACATGCGCCGTCGATCTCCCCGAAACCGCGCTCGCATTTCCACCCGGCGCCTATCCACGAACCGGTCGCGTACGCGTTCGCCGGCACGCGCACCGCGACGCAGTTGCCGTCGCTTTCGCGGTAGGCCTCCTCGCACCGCCAGCCGCGCCCGCTCGTGCTCTCTGCGAACGCGTGCGCGGGGATGACCAGCGCGACGCAACCGTCGCCCGACTTTCGATATAGAGCGATCGCACTCCCAAGCGTCGCCGGACGAGCTGATATAGGCGTGCGCAGGCACGACTACCGCCGCACATTCGCCGCTCGTTTGCCGATACCCGTAATTGCACGTCCAGCCGCTGCCGTAGGGACGGGCGTGCGCATGGTCGGGAATCGGCGTCTGCGCACAGGCCGAGCCGGGTCCAATCGCAACGAGTCACCGCGAGCGTCGCGGCGCAACGCGTCGCGACGTGAGCGGCAGAGAAAGAGTGTTCGGAAGCCGACCGTTACGTTCATACGACATCCTCGTCGCGCGCAGGCGCGCGGGGTTTAGGTGGGGCTGCCTTGCCGAGCTTGATGTGCACTCGTCGCGGCCGAACGAAGAGGCGCTCGTTGAGCCCCTCCACGATTCTCTCGACGTCGACGGTGACGCTCGCGCGAGTGCCACGTCGGTAACCGGTGACGACATTCGCGCCTCGAACGATTCGGTACAAGAGCCAATTGTCGCCGACGCCGGGCGCGGGCGCGCTCGTGCTTTCGATCGAGACGAGCCGATAGAGTCTCGAGCACGACGTTTGGCACTGCGTCTGTTTGCGTGTCAGTCGAGGGCAGGTCGATCGACGTCGAGCCTCCAGACGGGACGCCGGGAGCGCTGCGAAGCGCGCCGCGTTCAGCCCGAACGGTGTTGAGCCAACTCCTATTCACAAGCCGATCGTGTCACGTCAGACTCGACCCATGGCACGGGAAGCAGCACGACCACTACCGTCGGTATCATTGCAAGTCCCATTTCGTAATCCCGAAACCAGTCCGGCGCGCAAGGTATCCCAACCTTCGCAACGAGTCGGTACGGTGGCGCACCTTACGTGCGGTGAAGAACAGAAGAGGAGTGGCATTCGGCATAACTTGCACGTCCGGATCCGACACGAGGCGGCGCGGGGTGGCTGTGAAGGCGCAACTCAAAAGGGGAGGACGACTTGAAAATCAAGATTCTGGCGCTGGGGCTGATCCTGGTCGGCGGACTGGGGTTGCTGTATGGCCGCTCCAGCTATACCCAGGAGACTCATGAGGCCAGCGTAGAGCCCAACGATCCGTCGGTGCACGACAGCGAAACGGCCAGTTTCACCGACTTGGCCGGCGTTATCGCCGTCCTAGTCGGCGGCGGACTCCTGTTCTCCTCGGGCAAGAGATTTGAGCCGGTAGTCCGCTCGCGCGGTGCCGCAGCACGGCTGCGGGTTCTCTCCGTACGGAAAATGCATTGCGGGCTGCGATGCAGTAGCCTGCTCCGAACATAGCTCGCGCGGTGTCGGATGTCGACGGCTCATTCTCCAACGCAAAACTATCTTCTCGCCGCCATGCCCGCAGCGGAGTTCCAGCGCCTGTCTCCGCATCTGGAGCTCATCGACTTGTCGCTCGGCGAAGCTCTGTACGAGCCGGGCGGCCGGCTCGACCACGTGTATTTCCCGACCACTTCCATCATCTCGTTGCTTTACGTTCTGGAGAACGGAGCGTCCGCGGAGATCGCCGTGGTCGGCAACGAGGGAATTCTCGGCATCTCGTTGTTCATGGGCGGCGAGACCACGCCGAGCCGCGCCGTCGTTCAGAGCGCGGGGTTCGGATATCGTCTTAGAGCGCCGTTGTTGAAAGAAGAGTTCAACCGCGCCGGCCCGGTCCTGCGCCTATTGCTGCGCTACACGCAAGCGCTGATCACTCAAATGACGCAAACCGCCGTGTGCAACCGACATCATTCGATCGAGCAGCAATTGTGCCGCTGGCTACTCTTGAGCCTCGACCGCCTGTCGTCGAGCTCGTTGACGATGACGCAGGAGCTGATCGCGAACATGCTGGGCGTGCGCCGCGAAGGCGTCACGGTGGCGGCTCGCAATCTGCAGCGCGCGGGACTCATTCGCTACAGCCGCGGCCGCATCGACGTGCTTGACCGACCGGGATTGGAAAAGACCGTGTGCGAGTGCTACGCCGTGGTGAAGGCCGAATTCGAGCGTCTCCTTTCGGACATCCCTCGAGGCGATCCTTTCCACGCGCTCGCACAGTCTTCGAAGTAAGCGACGCTTCAGTAGTCGTTGCCGGCGAAGGTTCGTCGTGCGACGCGCGGGAGTTTACGTGCTCGACTACCCGAAAGACCTTCTCTGCGTCAACGTCGAATGAACCGGCCCAAGAGTGCTCCGGCGGCAAACGCAATACCCACGGTCGCGTGGGGGTTACGCTCTATGTGCGACCGTGCTTTACGCAGATTCTCACCCACCGCCTCGACGAATCGATTCTGCGCGCGCTTCGCCGTTACCGCGGCACTTGCCGCCACGCCGCGCACTCTGCGTCGAACGTCATTTGCCTCGTCTGCGATGCGATCGATCGTTTCCTGCTGCGTCGCAGCAACCCGATCCATCGTGGGATTCGCGGGACCGTTGTTCGCGTCGCTCCTACGCGATGCGGTAGGTGTATGTGACATATCGGGTTTCGTTAAGGCGCCAGTCTGGCAACCAGTTTATTGCGCAGGTCCTCGACGTCGCCTCATGGTCGCGTGATCCGCCCCGCAGAACTCGTTGCATTGCATCGAGACAGTTCGATGCGAGCAGTCCTGTCGCGATTACATAGCTCATGTGTCTTCCTTCACTTCTGTTTCCTGCAGGTACGCATGATGCGCCCGCGGCGCACGCGATTCCGTACGCTAACGCACAGCGTCCCTGCGGCGAGCGGGACGTCGGTCCTACAGGGCGCGATCGGCCGATCGCTCAAGCTTGCGTCGATGCTGGCCCGAGCAGAGCTTGCAGCAAATCGGCCATTGGCACTTGCGCGAACGCAATGCCGGAATCGGAGAACCCGTAGGGCACCACGAGCTCACTACCGTGGACCAGGGCGCCGCAAGTGTACAAGACGTTCGGCACGTAGCCTTCTCGCTCACTCTCGTCTGGCTCGATGAGCGGGGCCGGCAAATGCCCGATCACGCGTTCCGGATGCTCGAGATCCAGGAGCAGCGCGCCGATCGCGTAGCGGCGCATTGGACCGACGCCGTGCGTGAGCACGAGCCAGCCCGCCGGCGTTTCTATGGGCGACCCGCAGTTGCCGACCTGCAGAAGCTCCCAAGGCCGTCGCGGGCGATACAACTCGGCCAGGTCGTCCCAAAGATGCACGTCGTTCGATGTCGAGAGATGGAGGTTCTCGCGATCTCGTCGCGAGAGCATGACGTACTTTCCGCCGATGCGGCGCGGGAACAACGCCATGCCTTTGTTCTGCGCGGCCGCACCGTTCAGAGTGGAAACTGTGAAGCGCACGAAGTCCTCGGTCTCGATGAGCTGCGGCAAGATCGAGAATCCGTCATAAGCCGTGTAGGTAGCGTAGTACTTCGTGCTGCCGTCGCTCTCCGTGAACAGGACGAAGCGCGCATCTTCCATGCCGCGAGTTTCGTGTGGGCCGGCCGGAAAGATGACGCGCTCACCGAGATTTGAGGTTGCCGGGAACGTCGTCACGTAGTTCGACGAAGCCAATGCGCGAATGATCTTGGCGGTCTCGAACCAAATCACCGGGGCGGGGCCATGTGCTTCGCGTGCGACCAAGGACGCCTCGAGCTCGTCGGGCGTGAACCGGTCGCCGACCCGGCTCAACACCCTGGCCGACAAATCGTTGTTCGCGCCGAGCTCTTGCAGTTTGACGCTGAAACGCGACTTCTCGAAATGACTCGGGGCGGCGCGAGCGCCCGCGACCAGATACGTTCCTGGGTCGTCGAGTCCGATCTCGCCATTGGCGTCGAGAACGCCGGAACGAAATTCGATCGACGACAGATGGCCTTCGCCGACCGCCCGAAGGCTCATGACGAAGCGCTTCGCGCCGCTCGGCAGGCCCATCTGATCGGGTGCCGGCACGATTGACGGGTTGAAGAGCAGCCGCGCTTTCCGTCGAGTACTCGTGCGTGAAATAGGCGCCAATCAGTCGACGCCGCTCCGCCGATATCGAACCGGCATCAGGGACGTGATGCGCGACCGCCTCGAAATGAAGCTCGAACGTGCGCATCAGGTCGCGGTGCCGCGCGTCGAAGTGCCGGGCGATATCGGCGTTCAGGGCCTCGACTTCCGCTTCGGGGATGGCAAGGACTCGAGCCATCAACAAATTCGCCCGCGATGCGCCCGGCAGCGCAACGTCGTCGCCCGGAAGGTACTGTTTGGCCAGCACGCGGCGCGCGTCCGGCAACAAGCGATGCCGCGTGCGCCTAACTTGGATCGGTTGCATTTGCGTCGGTGCGCACGTCGTCCGTACCGACGGGCTCGAATTCGTCGCCGTCGACCTCTAGCATCTCGAGCAAGGCCATCAGAAAGCAGACGGTGCTCTCGGCGCCCTGGTTCTGATTGACGTGCGCCACGCCCATCCCATCGCGGCAGCCGCCCGTGGAAAAATCGTACAGCGGCAGACCCAGCCGGTTGGCGCCGAGGAACCACGCGAAGGATTCGCGCATGCGGCGCAAGTAGTGCGTGTCCTTGGTGACGGAGTACGCGCAGCTGAACGCGAGCACGAGCGCGGTCGCGTCGATGGCCTGCTCGTCGGCGCATGCCTTCTCGCCTCCGGCGCTGTGCCAGCCCGTGTTGCCGACGAGTTGCAATTGATCGCCGTCGAAGCACACTTCCTCGAGGAACTCGAGCGACTCGCGCGCGCAGCGAAGCGTCGTTCGGTCGCCGGTTACGGAGTACGCGGCGAAGAGGGCGAGCGGAAGCATCGCATTGTCGTAAGTCAGCGTGGATTCGAACCAGCGCCAATCGTCCGTTGCGTTGGCGCGGTAGGCATCGCACAGCTTCGCGACCAGGCTGTCGAGCATCCGGCGCTCTTCCACCTTACCGGGCTCGCGCCCCGAGCAGATTCACGAGTCCGAGCACAGCCAGAGCGGTTCCGCGAGGTCCGACCTCGCGCGAATAGGGGAGTGCGCGCGCAAGCATGTCGCGAGCGAGCTGGCGGCAGCCGTCGTTCGCTGCGAGCGCCGCGGTGACGCCGAGCGCCCAAATCGCGCGCCCGATGCAGTCGTCGGATGCGCGGCTCGTGTCGAGCGACACGCTCGTAACTCATGAAGTTCCGGAAACTGCCGTCAGGTTGCTGGGATCCGTGCAAGTAGCTGAGATAGCGAGTGACGAGCGCGCGCGTGTCCGCTCCGCCCTGTACCCGATCCGCCTGCACTGCCACGATCAACGCCCGCGCGTTGTCGTCGACGCAATAGCCCGTGCTGCGTGCGGGCACGCTGTAGGACGCGTGCTGGATGATGCCGGTATCGTCCGTCATGCGCAGAAGGTGATCGAGACACAGGTCGGGCAAAGCGCTCACCGTTATCGCCTTCGCGACACTGCTCGCGGGGCGTCCATGCTCGGCCGCCTGCGCGGTGGCGCGGAAGACCTTGAAGTAGGCATCGCCGATCCGCGGCCAAGCCATCGAATGGGCGTACGCCGCGGCCGCGGCGCGCACCCGCTGAAGCTCCGTCTGGCGAGGCGAACAGCTTGACCAGCGTCCTGCTCAAGGCTTCGTGATCCCTGAAAGGAAACAAGCAGCCGCGGCCGTCCGCCGAGCAATTCTTCGGCATGCCAATAAGGAGTGGAAACGACGGCGGCGCCCGCGCCCATCGCGTAGGACAGCGCGCCGCTCGTCACCTGTGCCTCGTTGAGGTAAGGGCTCACGAACACGTCGGCTGCTTGGAGATACTTGCGCAACTCGTCGGCGGAGACGAATTGGTCGCGAAACACGACGTGCTCCCGCACGCCGAGCTTCTCCGCCTCGAGCTCGAGCAGCGTCCGATACGCTTCTCCATCGCGGCGCACGACGGCGGGGTGAGTGGCCCCGACGACGAAGTAGACGATATCGGGGAAACGACGGACGACCTCGGGCAGTGCGCGAATCACGGTTTCGATGCCTTTGTTGGCGCTCAAGAGTCCGAACGTGAGCAGCAGTCTTCGGCCGGCCACGCCAAATTCGGCTTTGAGCGCGCGTTGATCACTTCGATCGTCCATCACGGGAATGCCGTGCGGGATGATTTGCACTTTCGAGCCGCCAACGCCGTACGAGCTCTCGAGTAAATCCCTTGCGATTCGGCTCATCACCACGATTTCCGAGCAGAGCTCGGACAGCTTCCGCACGATGGCCCTTTGGTTCGGAGAAGGGTGCTTCAGCACAGTGTGAAGGGTGACAACCACGGGCACTCGCAACGCGCGGACGAAGTCGAGGATGTACCCGCCGTCCTCGCCGCCGAATATGCCGTACTCGTGCTGGATGCAGACGAGGCCCAAGTGGCTGAAGTTGACGTACTCCGCCGCACGGATGTAGTCCGCTTTGACGTTCTGTCTGATTTCGAACTTGACCTCGTCGGGGTACTCGTGCTGCCCCGAAGGCTCCGTCACGGCCAACACTATTGGCGGCGCACGATGGTCGTCGCCATCGATCGAAAGAGCGAGGTCTGCCGTGAAAGTGGCGATTCCGCAGCGGCGTGGGCCGTAGGTGCCGACGAATCCCACCGAGATCGCGCCCCTGATCGTTTCGGCGGGCGCTTCCGGCGCCGGGCAGGCGGCGCTTCCGTGCAACGGCCATCGCGAGCCGTCGTGCGGCACTGTGTGCGGTATAGCTGGCATCTACTCACCCTACGCTGTAAGACTCCGATTACCTACAACTCTTTTCGCGACGGACGACTCTGCGACTCGACCAGATCACTACGCCGCGCATGGATGACGGTCGCGCCGGCCGGTGGTCTGGAAAAAAGAAAACGGCGCGGTCTCTCGATCGCGCCGTCCCGCCGTCCTTGCGCCCGTCGCTCGATGTTCATCTCGCGGCGAGTAGTCCTCCGGTCAGCACGATTTCGACACGGCGGTTACGCGCGCGCCCATCGACCGTCGTGTTGTCGCCGAGGGGAGCGGCGGAGCCGAGCCCCGCCACGTTGATGCTCGAGGCCGGGACGCCGCGCGAGATCAAGTAATCGCGCACGGCCATCGCGCGCTTCATCGAGAGTTCGCTATTCGTCGCGATGCTGCCGGTGCTATCCGTGTGCCCCTCGATGTTGAACCGCAAGCCGGGATAAGACGCAACGATGCCCGAAAATTTCGCGAGGTTCTCGCGTGCCGACACATTGATGTCTGCTGTGCCCGTTGCGAACTGCACTCCGCCGATCTCCGAGATCAGCCCGCGATCGGATTCGCGGGTCGGGAGCGCTGCGTTCAACCGGCCGAGCAAGTCGCGGCGCGCTGCCACGGCGGCTTTTTCGTGCTCCGTCTCCGTCGCGAGTTGCGTCGCGGCGACCGTTGTGGCCGCAGCGGTTTGGGCTGCAACGGCCGTCGCCTGGTCGGCAGCCCGGGCGGCCACGACCGTCGCCTGGGCGGACGCGTTTGCGGCGGCAACCGTCGCTTCGGCCGAAGCGGATGCGGCTTCGCGTGAGGCTTTGTCCGCGGCGTCTGCCGCGGCTTGGCGCTGTGCCTCGGTGGCAGCCGCAGCGGATGCAAGCATTCCCGCGCGGCGCGCGTCCTCACCGGCGGTCACGGCCTCGCGAGCCAGCTCGGGAGCGGTCTTGCGTTGCGAGTTGTTGCCCTTCAGTGCGGCCTCGGCCTCCGCCAGCTTCAGCGTGGCCGTCGTATAGGACTGCGTTGCAAAGCGATCCGCGCCCGCGCTCTTCGCAATGGCGACCGCGTAGCGCGCCTGCACGACCTCGACCGGAGTGGTCTTATCGATCGCGATACCCGTGAGCTTGGAGTAGTCGGCACGCTCGGTCAGTGTCGTAACCTTGGACTGCGCGGCGCCTTCCACGTTGTCGGCGACGTTGTACATCGCAATCATCGTGCTCGGCACCGAGACTGCAAAGTGCGGCTCGGCCGTGACGACCAGTGCGAACTGCGATGCGTTGTACTGAGTATCTATCTCGCCTTTTCCGCCTTCGGCTCCTGCGAGCACGCCCATGTTCGATGCACGGCCGTCCGGCGTGAGCGCCCAAAGCACGTAGGTCGTGTAAGGGCCGAGCGATGCGGGCTTCGGCAGGTCTTTCACTTTCGCGGAGATCCGCGCGTTGCCTTTCTGGTATTCCACCCGCGCACTGCCTTTCGCGTTTTCGGCGATCGGCGTGCCGTGAAGGAACAAGTCCGACTTGTGTCCGTCGCGGTAGCTGAACATCGAGATTTGACTCAGCACACCGGAGCTCGCGATGTCTTCGGACCGCTCGACGCCCTGTGCCTGCGTGGCCACCGGTGCAAAACCGATCGCCGCCCATGCCGCAGCGGTGAGAATCAGCGTTCGGTTCATGCGGATTCTCTTCACGATCCGGACTGTGGCGGCGTCGGTGCCGACTACGTCTTTGGATGTCGTTTTCATTTCGAAATCTTCCTCTAGTAGACCAGATTCAAATCGCCGCGAGCGACGTCGAAGACGTTCACCGAGGGCAAAGCCGGATTCGATAGGCGCGCCGGAGAGTCGGCCGATGGTGTGAGCGCTGCGCTTTCGTAACACTACGTAAGACCCATCACCGGAGTCTGTACGCTGACGTACGGAGTGCACGAGAGAGGCGAGCTAATCTGTTTCGAACGACCTTAAGGAGGTCTCAGCCATGTTTCGACGTAACTTGCTCATCGGTGCCTTGGCTCTCGCCGTCTTCAGTTCCGGACCTGCGTTTGCACAAGACAAGCAACAGCAGAAGATGGAGACGCAGAAGGCGGAAATGCGCACCCGTGCCGACGCAGCGCTCCAGAAACTTTTCAAAGAGGTCGACGGCTCGAAGAAGCTGTATGACAAGGCGGCCGGGTACGCCGTCATCAGCGTGACCAAGGCGGGCTTCTTCGTCAGCGGAAGCGGCGGGTCAGGCGTCGCCGTCGACAAGGCTATGAAGCAGACCACCTATATGAAGATGGGCGCGGCCGGCGCCGGTCTCAGTTTCGGCGCAGAACAGTTCGACATGGTGTTCTTGTTCCAAACGAAGGAGCGGCTCAAGGAGTTCATCTCGGGCGGCTGGGATAGCACGGCGGCAGCCAAGGCCACGGCCGGTAAGGGCTCGGCCGGCGTTGCGTCGGATTTCTTCGACGATCAGATCATCTACACGCTAAGCGACAAGGGATTGATGGCTTCGGCCGACGTCTCGGGCACGAAGTTCTGGGCGGATGAAGACTTGAACAAGAAGTAACGCTGGACACGCGGGGGGCGCGCGCGGGGCAAGGACGCAAGTGCGGCAGGCCGACACCGCGCGGGCGCGGGTCGGGGCTCATCGGAGCGTCGCCGTTTCGGATTCGTTATCGTCTAGCGGGGCTTCGTTGCCGCGCGCGACTCGTTTGAGCGGCTCGTGCTTCGCTCGGCGTAGTCCAGCGCATCCGTGAGATTCGAGTACCGGAAACCCGCGTAGTGGTACACCGACTGCTGTTCGGCGGTGATGCCGTAGTGTTCCATGAGCTTTTGCTTCTCGTCTTCGGTCATGTTCATCTCCGTGCGTTGGTGTGCTGGGCCCGAGGGCGGTGACTGCTGCGAGCTCGACGCGGTGGTCTTCCGTCTCGGACGTTTGCGCGGCCGCGGCTGAAGTCGAGGCGGTTGTTACTCTGGCGCGGCTGGGTAATCCGCTCCGTTCGCTACCGAACGTAAGTCGTCACCCGGTCGTGACCGCCTCGCGTTGGAAGGGAGCGGGCAACTGCATCGCAGGGACTGGGTGCAGCAGCGCACAGACGGACTTGGTGCGGCGCACTAGGTTGCAGCAGCCGCACTGTTTCAACGAGTTTGGAATGACGACGTCCCCGCACACCAATCTCTTGCTGAGCGCTCTGCCTGCCAGCGCGCTGCGCAAGCTATTGGCCCAGGAGGATCCCGTCCCGCTCATTCTGTCGGACCCGCTCTTCGAGCACGGGCAGCGTGCTCGCCACGTTTACTTCCCGATCGACGGGTTTGTCTCGCTCTTGACTCCGGGCGCCAACGACGGAAGCGCGGCGCTCGAGGTGGCTCTCGTCGGAAACGAAGGCATGGTCGGTAACTGGCTGTTGCTCGGCGTCGATGCTGCGCCGCTCCGCGCCTTGGTCCAGGGCCGTGGGCTCGCCTGGCGCGTCGACGCGAAGACCTTCCGCCGCGAAGTGGCTGCGAGCCAAAACTTGCGCGATGTGTTCGATCGTTACCTCTACGTTCAGTTCGTGCAGCTCGCCCAGACTGCCTGGTGCACACGTTTTCACGTCGTGGAATCCCGGCTGGCTCGGTGGTTGCTGATGACCAAGGATCGAGCGCATTCACGCGAATTCCGCATCACGCACCAGTTCCTCGCGCACATGCTTGGCGTGCGCCGTGCGGGCGTCACAAGAGCAGCCGCTTCGTTGAAACGGCGCAAGCTCATCCGCTACTCGCGCGGCGATCTCGAGATCGTGGACGTGCTCGGGCTCGAGAAGGCAGCCTGCAGCTGCTATGCCACCGATCGAGAGACGTACGACCGTGTGCTCGGTCGACGCCCGAAATGAGCGGCGGGACGGCTGCCCACCGACGTCATCACATGCCTTCGAGCCGTTCGACGCGACGGCGATTCCTGGCTCGTCGATGCGCGAATCGAGGTGCGCCAAAGTGCGGAAGCGCACGGTCGTCCCGGGGCGTGCGCGTTAACGTCGGCTGACTCACAAACCTGGGGGACCCATGCGCTCCCGAAACTCCAATACCGCCGACGTCGCGCAGCAAGCCAAATGCTGAGGATCGCAGCGGCCCGCCGGCGTAGAACGCAGCGGCGCCGTGCCATCGCCGCAGATCTTGCTCGAGACTTTTACCGCCAACGCGCGAGGAACCTCGATACCGAGAAGCGCCGGCAGGTGCCCGCGTTGCGTGCGGAGGTGCGCGACGAGCGGTTGGCGAGCGACGACGCGTCGTGGCCGGTCGCCGTAGCGGGTTCCTCGTCACCGCGTAACTTCGACGCGGCCCCAAGGAGTGTCGATTGAGCACGCAGGTCGGCCCCTATCGCGATGTGCTCAAGGCATCGAGCGTTCGAGGCATGCTCCAACGGAAGGCGCGGCTGGCCGATGTCACGCAGCCGGTGTCGGGACATGAGCCCGAGCCGGCCCGGCTGGCGCCCGATGCGCCGGCCGCTCTACGCGACCTCCAATGCGACGCCGGCGATCATCGATGGAGACGCGATGACCGTTGGCTCGGCAAGCGGGAGCGATGGGCGTACCTTCATCCGTTTCCTTCTTGACTACCGAATAGCATTCACATGAAAACCGCTCGAGCTTCTTTCGATCGAGCACCGTGATCTTGCCTCGGCAGTAGCGGATGGCGCCGGCTCTTCGGAGCTTCTCCGGCGGCCGCCGTGACGCCCTCGCGCAGCTGAGTGCGCTAGCGTACAGAACCGCGGCGAACGCGTATTTATCCTCGTCGTGACACCCCGGAGTACGCGGGGGGCCTCCTTTGCGACTCGACGCTTGCAAGGTTACCGGATGACCGAAAGAGTGCGTTCAGCGCCGCGCAACGCGCGACATTCAAGGCTCGACGCCGTCGCGTGGGCTCGCGCTCTCAGACCTTACAGGAAGTCAAACGGCGTGCGCGGTGCGCGCGAGCTCGCGGTGACGGTGATGGGATTCGCGTTGAGCGTGTATTCGATGATCTGGGCGATCGAGATCGAGCTTTTCCCCTTGTACGCCCTGCTGATCTTGCCTGCGGCGGGCTTCCTCGTTCGGTTGTTCATGATTCAGCACGACTGTGCGCATCGCTCGTTCTTTCCGAGCCGGCGCGCCAACGATTGTGTCGGCCGCCTGATTGGGATTGCGACACTTACCCCGCACGATCACTGGCGCACGAGCCACGTCTTTCATCATGCGAGCTCCGGAGACCTCGACCGGCGCGGCATCGGGGACGTGCTCACGCTCACCGTCGCCGAATACTTGGCTCGATCTCCGTGGGGCCGTCTTCGTTATCGCCTTTACCGACATCCCGCCGTTATGTTTGGCATCGGGCCGTCGTTCTTGTTCCTGCTGTTCAATCGATTGCCGCTCGGCTTCATCAAGAAGGGGTGGCGGCCGTGGCTCAGTACGATGGCTACGAATTTCGGTATCGTGGCCACGCTGGCATTGCTGATCGCGGCGATAGGACTGCGCCCGTTCCTTTGGGTCTACCCGCCGACCGTGCTGATAGCGGCGGCCGCGGGTGTTTGGCTGTTCTACGTGCAGCATCAATTCGAGGATACGTACTGGGCCAGAGGGCAGACTGGAGCGCCCACGACGCTGCGCTGTACGGAAGCTCGCACTACCACCTGCCCACCGTTGTCCGCTGGTTCACGGCCAACATCGGAATGCACAACGTGCATCATCTCTCGAGCCGGATCCCGTTCTATCGTCTGCCCGAGGTTCTGAACGACCACCGGGAGCTTGGGGACGTCGGGCGCGTGACACTCCTTCAGAGTCTCAGGGGCGTTCGCCTCGTGCTCTGGGACGAAGAGCAACGGCGACTGGTGTCGCTGGAGCAATTGCGTTCTCCCACCTGTGTCGACTCGAATCGAATCACCGCCTCGCGCGGTGTTGCTGCAGCCGGAGATCGGTTGCAGGGCGAAATCCAGGCAGACCCCGGCTAATCCGCGCACACTGCGCTCAGCCGGACCTCGCCGGTGCCTCCCCATCAAAAGGAACACACCTGAGCGCATCGCTTTACGTGAGTAATCTGCCGTCCGCGGCGACCAAAGAGGCACTCGCGAGAACATTCGCCGAGTTCGGAACTGTTCTTTCCGTCAAGCTGAAGCGCGATCCCGCCGGGCAGCTCGCACACTGCTACGCTTTCATCGAGATGAACACTACGGCAGAAGCGCGCGCGGCCGCGTCGGCTCTGAACGCGACGCGGTTCGACGGGCGTCTCGTGTCCGTGTCGCGTGCGGCGCGGAGCTGACGTAGCGAAGAGCGCCACGATCGCCGGCTAGAGCCGCCGGCGTCGCTCCCGTCCGGTTTCTGTGACGCGCATATCGCTATTGCGACGAGAGTTGCCACTCGGGCGCGCGTAACTCGCGGCGCCGCCTGCCAGGATGTCTGTCCAACGTTGCGTTGGACAGCCCAGGAGGCGCGCAATGAAATCGGAGCAAGCCAAGCCCTTGCAAGTCGCGGCACAACAGGCCGCGAAGTGGTGTATGGAGAAGCTCGAGATGAAAGAAGGCGGCTTCGGCAAGAATCACGAGCACTCGGATTCCGAGCGCGCAGCGCTGCATGTCGCGCACTCGATCGCCGTATGTGAGATCGCGCGGCTCCAACCGATCGTCGAAGGCCGCTAGCCGCGCGCTCGGGTCCGCGTCTCGACTAGGCGCGGGCGCCTAGAGCGTGCAGCGGTCAAGCGTCCGGGTCGCTGGCGTTGGGAAAGAACAGCTGTTGTCCTTCGATCCGGTAGTTCGCGATGTCGCGTTGGCCGCGTGGCGAGATCAGATACTCGATGAACCGCTGCCCGAGCGCTTGTCTCACGTTCGGGTGCTTTTGTGGGTTAACGAGCATCACACCGTACTGGTTGATCAGCCGCTTGTCTCCTTGGACCAGAATCTCCAGCGCCGCCTTGTTGCTGAAGCGGATCCAGGTCGCGCGATCCGACAGCACATAGGCATCGCTCGCCGCCGCAAAATTCAGTGCCGCTCCCATACCCTGACCGATGGATTTGTACCAGGTGCCCCGAGCCGCCTCGATGTCGATTCCAGCTGACTGCCAAATAGCGAGCTCGGCCATGTGAGTGCCTGAGCGGTCACCCCGGGAGACGAACGATGTCACTCCAAGAAGCTGCTGCACCTTTCGCCAGTGGCGGCGCGCGCCGTCGAGATGCTACCCGGTCAGGGTTGACGACCCCGAAGCGACGCTACCGCTCTGGTTGACGCCGAGAGGCACGGTGGGGTGGTCATTTGCCCCGATTCGACGGTCGAACCGTCACGCGCCGCGCAACGCGGCTTGCACGCGCTGCGGCGTCAACGGGTATTCGCGTAAGCGCACGCCGGTGGCGTCGAACAACGCGTTCGCGATCGCGGCCGCCGCCGGGCTCAACACCTCTTCGCCGCCGCCGCTCGAAGGCTGATCGAGCCGCTGCACCACGATCGGCGTCACTTCCGGACATTCGCTGAAACGCAGGATGGGGTAGCTCGCCCAATCGACGCTCGTGACGCTCGCGCTGTCGAACGTCACCTCCTCTTTGAGGACGCGACTCGTCGCCTGCACGAGCATGCCCGTGATCTGGTTCTCGACGAAGGCGGGGTTCACCGCCAAACCCGCATCGAGCGCGCCATAGAGGTGCTTCGCAACGACGAGCCCCGTGTCGCGGTTCACCTCGATCTCGGCGACGGCAGCGGCATACGACGACGTGTGCGTGCCGAGCGCGATACCGCGACCCGTGACGACGCGCTCCTTCGAGGGCTTCGCGGCCGCTTTGCGCGGTCGCCAGTGCGAGGCACTCGCAACCGCATCGAGCACGGCGAGCCACCGCTCGTCGGCGATGTTCCTCCGCCGGAACTCGTACGGATCCGCGCCCGCGAGATAGGCGAGCTCGTCGATCGTTTGCTCGGACGCAAATGCAAACGAAATATCGAGCGGGGAGCGCAGATTGGAACCCTTGAGATATCCGTGGATGCCGAGCACGCGGTGATTCACGAGCAACCGATTGGGGATTTCGTACATCGAGCCCAGGTTGAGCGGGCTCATTTCCATGGCGATCGGGCCCGTGGTCTCTGCGGGCGGTGTGCCGAGCGCAAGCTGCTCGGAGGTCTCCGCCACCATCCAACCGTGCTGCCAACCGTCGTATTGGTACGCGACGACTTTGCCGGCCGCATCTAGCCCCAAGCGCACCTCGGCGAAGTGCGCCGGGCCGTAATTGTCCCAGCCATGCTCGTCGGCGCGCATGAACTGCACGCGCACGGGCTTATAGATGAGTCGCGACATGATCGCCGCGGCTTCGGCCGCGTCGTCGTAGCAGCTGTGACCGAAGCTACCCGAGCTTTCGTAGTAGACGACACTGACACGGTCCTCGGGCACGCCCGTGACCTTCGCAACCTTGGCGCGCGTCTCGTAAAGGTTCTGCGTCGAGCACATGACGACGGCCTGCACGCTGCCGACGTCGGCGATCGCGCAGTTCGGCGCGAACGGCGCGTGCGCCTGATACGGGCCGCGGTAGCTTTGCGTGACGACATGCGCTGCACTGCGCAACGCCGCATCGACGTTGCCTGTCTCGAGCACGACGCGATCCACGGTCTTGGAGTTGCGCATCTGCGCGTGCATCCCGGCGGTACCGGGCAACGTGGCCGTCGTCTCCCACGTGACGCGCAGCTCTCGCGCGGCGCGCACGGCGTCCCATTCGTTCGGCGCCACGACACCGACGAAATCGCCGCGGCGCACGGCGCGCGCGTGCGGAATGTGGCTGATCGAACGATCGTCGACGCTCACGACGCGCGCGCCGTCGCCGTAGGAGCCTTGTCCGCGCGGTCGCACCACGCGGCCATGCCACATGCCGGGCCAGCGGATGTGCTGCATGTGCGTGTGCGTTCCGGCCGCCTTCGCCGGGATGTCTTTGCGCGGCACGTTGGTGCCCACGATCTTGTAGTCGCGCGGCGCTTTGACGGGGGCCTTGCCGGTGAACGGCAGATTGAACGGCCGATCGCCGAGCAGGTCGCCGTACGTGACCGAACGAGTTGGCGCGCCGCGCACGGTCACGACTCCGGCGGCGACCGTGAGCTCCGCGACGGGCGCGCCGAGCCGCGCCGCGGCGAGAGTGAGCAGCGCTTCGCGCGCCTCGGCCGCAGCGGCGCGAACGCGCGGGCCGCCGAGCGCGATGGCCGCGCTGGCTACGGTACCGCCTTGGTTCGGCGACCGGTCGCTCGAGAGGCGCGTGAGATTCATCTGCTCCATCGAGAGGTCGAGCTCCTCGGCGGCGATTTGCAGCAGCGCGGTCGAGGCGCCCTGACCGAGCTCGGCATGACCGTGAAACACCGTCGCCGTATTGTCGGCGTGTATGGCGAGCCACGAATCGAGCAGCTTTTGTTCCGGCTGGCCGGGCCCGAGCGCCAGCGCGACGCCGACGGGCTCCTGTGCGCCCGCGCGCAGCGGCAGCGCAAACCCGACGAGCAGTGCGCCACCGGCTTTCAGGAGATCGCGCCGCGGGAATACGACCGTGCGAAACTCGTGGCTCATTTCGCCACCTCGCGCGAGGCGCGTCGGATGGCTTTGAGAATGCGCGGATACGTGCCGCAGCGGCACAAGTGCCCGTTCATCGCGGTGCGAATCTCGTCGTCACTCGGCCGCGGGTTGCGCGCCAGAAGCTCGGCCGCCTTGATCGTCATACCGTTGTAGCAATACCCGCACTGGATCGACTGCTCGTCGATGAACGCTTGCTGCACGGGATGGAGCGACGGAACGCTGGCGAGCCCCTGCTGTTTCGCGAACCAATTGGGCAGGCCCTCGAGCGTCGTCACGGATTTCGTGCCGATCGCGCTGAGCGGCGCAATGCAGGAGCGTGTTTCCACGCCGTCGACAAGCACCGAGCACGAGCCGCACTGTGCGAGCCCGCACCCGAACCGGGGGCCGCGCAAGTCGAGCTCGTTCATGAGCACGTAGAGCAGGGGTGTGTCGGGCGCCGCGTCGACTTGGTGCACTTGTTCGTTCACCGTGATCTCGATGGCCATCGATCCCCCTTGGCGACCTAACGTACGTTCGGAGGTGTCATGCGCGCCGCTGGGTGTGCGCCCGGCTAGATGTTTGTAGCGCAAGGTCCCTCGTCCCACAAGACGAACCGCGGTGAGCGTCTTACAGCGGTACGGCGCGCACCAGCCGAACCGCCCTATGGCGGGATTTGCCTCCGGCTAAAGCGGGAAGACCGACCACTCGAATCAGCGACAGGAAAAGCCGTTAACTAATTGATCTCTGGGGATACGGGATGATGGAAACGCCGGGCGCGAAGACCATCAAGAACGGCATCGTCGAAGACTGAAGAGGACCTTGCCCTAGTAGATTCCGCCCGCCGTCCTCGAAACTTTACGAGCTATCGGGCGGGGTGCGCTTGCGACACTCTGTGGATCGTGGGCCGCGCGCTCGCCGAACCCAGAGGACGACCTGCCGTGTGCGAAGTGTTCTATGATCGAGCAACCGTCGTGCTTCTTCCGCAGTTACGCCTGTCCGGAATCTGCGGGCTCCGGCCGCCGTTGCGCAGACGGGGCCGTAACTTGACCGACTCGCTACTCGTCGGAACGGTCGGCTTGTCGCCGCGGCGCGAGTAGTGGACTTGGATCCCGTTTTCCTGTCACGCGCGCAGTTTGCGTTCGTCGTCAGCTTTCACATCATTTTTCCCTCGTTCACCGTCGGAATCGCGGCCTGGTTGGCGGCGCTCGAAGCCGCGCATATCGCGACCGCCAACGCCGTTTACCGGCGCGTGTTCGATTTCTGGCTGAAGGTGTTCGCGGTGTCGTTCGGCATGGGCGTCGTGACGGGCATCGTCATGGCGTTCCAATTCGGCACGAACTGGGGCGTGTTGTCCGAGCGGATGGGCTCGATCCAGGGACCGTTGCTCGGCTATGAGGGATTCACCGCGTTCATGTTGGAAGCGACGGCCTTCGGCGTGATGCTGTACGGCCGCGGCCGCATCTCGCCGCGATCGTATCTGCTCGCCTGCTGCATGGTGTCGCTCGGCACGATGTTCTCGTCGTTCTGGATTCTCGCGAACAACAGCTGGATGCAGGTGCCGGTCGGCTACACGATGGTCGACGGCCGGGTCATTCCCGCCGACTGGTGGACGATCACGACCGGCGCGATCCAACGCGTGCGCTGGTCGCACACGTTGCTCGGCGCGTTCCTGACGACGGGCATGTGCGTCATCGCGACGGGCGCCTGGTACGTGCTGCGCGATGTTCACCGTGCGAAGCGCGCGTGATGCTGAACTGGGGGCTGGTGCTCGTCGCCGTTCTTACGCCGCTGCAACTCTTCGTCGGCCATCGGACCGGCGATTACGTTCACGAGCATCAACCGATGAAGTTCGCGGCGATCGAAGCGCGTTGGAAAACCGAGCAACCGGCGGCGGAGGTGTTGTTTGCGCTCCCGGACGAGTCGCAGGAGCGCAATCGGCTGGCGCTCGAAGTGCCGAAGCTCGGTAGCTTCATCGCGACCGGCACTTGGGATTCGCGAGAAGTGGGGCTCCAGGACTTTCCGCGCCAAGATCGGCCGCCGGTCGCGATCCCGTTCTTCACGTTCCGGATCATGGTCGGCGCCGGGCTCGTGATGCTCGCGGTGTCGTGGCTCGGAGTCGTGCTGCGCCTCTGCCGTAAGCTCGACACGACGCGTTGGTTTCTGTGGCTCAGCTTCCTGTCGTTCCCGACGGGCTTCGCCGCGGTGATCGCGGGCTGGCTCACGGCCGAGGTCGGCCGCCAGCCCTGGGTCATCTATGGGCTGCTGCGGACCGAAGACGCGATCACGCCCTCGCTGACGGGCGGCGACGTGCTGTTCTCGTTTGCCGGCTACGTGCTCGTCTACTCGATCGTGATTCCGTTCGGCGTCTACTACATCTACAAACTGCTGCGCAACGGGCCGAGCGCGGCCGAGCTGCCTCCGCTTGGACGCTAGCAACCTCGCGTTGTTTTGGGCCGCGGTCGTCGCGCTCGCGATCCTGATCTACGTGATCCTCGACGGGTTCGGTCTCGGTGTCGGCATACTGTTCGGCACGACGCGCGATGAAGCCCATCGCAGCGGGATGATCAATTCGATCGCGCCGTTTTGGGACGGCAACCAGACCTGGCTCGTGATGATCGGCGTCGGGCTGTTCGGCGGGTTCCCGGTCGTCTACGCAGTATTCCTCGGTGCCTTTTACATTCCGCTGCTGCTGCTGCTCGTTGGGCTGATCTTCCGCGGCGTCGCGTTCGAGTACCGCGACCGCAGCGTGCGTATGCGCAAGGTGTGGGATTACGGGTTCTCCATCGGCTCGACGGTGGTTGCGTTCGTCCAAGGGGCGGCGATCGGCGGCGTCATGCGCGGATTGCCCGTGCGAGATGGCCAGTACGCCGGCGACTCCCTGTATTGGTTGGCGCCGTTTCCGGTGTTGACGGGAATCGGCCTCGTGCTCGGCTATGCGCTGCTCGGCGCCGGCTGGCTCGTGTTGAAGAGCGAAGGCGACTTGCGCGACTGGGCCTACGCGCGGATCCGGTGGCTCGCAGGCGGCATGCTCGTGGTGCTCGGCTTCGCCGTCACACTGACGCTGGACTACAGCGAGCTCGCCAAAGGGCACTGGCACGAGCGGCGCTGGGGGCTCGTGTTTCCCGCGATCGGCGTGCTCGCGTTGCTCGGCCTCGTGCGCGGAACGCGTCGCCGCCGTTACGACGGCGTGCCATTCGCAGCGACGGTGTTGTTCTTCTTCGCTTCGTTCGCGACGCTCGCCGTCATGTTCTGGCCGTACATGATTCCGTACTCGATCACGATCGCGAACGCCGCGGCGCCCGAGGCGTCGTTGAGCTTTCTATTCTTCGGCGCGGGCATCGTGATGCTGCCCGTGATCGCCGTTTACACGCTGCGGAAGTATTGGATCTTTCGCGGCAAGGCCACGAAGTTACATTGATGAAAGATGAGTCTCATCGGGCGCGATCGCGCAACGCAATTTTCCGGGACGAAACAACATGACCAAGAACGCCGAGTCGCAACGTCTAGAGGAAGCCCGCGAACCGCAGAGCCCGTGGAAGAAATGGGGTCCCTACTTGAGCGAGCGGCAATGGGGCACCGTCCGCGAGGACTACAGCGACAACGGCAACGCCTGGGACTACTTCACCCACGACCAGGCGCGGTCGCGCGCATACCACTGGGGCGAGGACGGCCTGGCCGGCATCTGCGACGACCGGCAGCGCCTGTGCTTCGCTCTCGCGCTCTGGAACGGCAAGGATCCGATCATCAAGGAGCGGCTTTTCGGGCTCACCAACGCGGAGGGAAATCACGGCGAGGACGTGAAGGAGTGCTACTTCTATCTCGACAGCACTCCGACGCATTCGTACATGAAGTATCTCTATAAGTATCCGCAGCGCGCGTATCCGTACGACGAGATCGTCAGCACGAATCGCGCACGAGATCGCCACGAGCCCGAGTACGAGCTGCTCGACACGGGAGTCTTCGACCAGAACCGGTATTTCGACGTGTTCGTCGAATACGCGAAGGAGTCGCCCGAGGACATCCTGGTTCAGATCACGCGTCCACAATCGGGGCCCGGAGACCGCGGACCTCCATGTGCTGCCGACGCTTTGGTTTCGCAATCGCTGGTCCTGGGGCCGCGACAACCCGCGGCCCGTGCTCGAGCAGGTCGCGGGCAAGAACCGGGCGTCGTTCGGGCGGTCGAGCACGAGCTCGGCGAGCGCTATCTCTATTGCGACGGCCGAGGCCTCATTGCTGTTCACGGAGAACGAAACCAACACGCAGCGGCTCGTCGGTGTGCCGAATCGCACCCCGTTCGTCAAGGACGGCATCAACAACTACGTCGTCCATGGACAGCGCGATGTCGTGAATCCGCAGCAGACCGGAACGAAGGTTGCCGCTCACTAGCGGCTGAGCGTGCCGCCCGGGAAGTCCGCGATCGTTCGCCTGCGACTCACGCCGGTTGCGCCGAACGCCTTGAGCGAGAGCTACGGCAAGGGCAGCGGAGCCTTCGGCAAGCATTTCGACGAGGTCATGGAGACGCGCCGGAAAGAGGCGGATGAGTTCTATGCGTCCGTCATTCCGGCGTCGCTCGATGCGGACGCCGCCAGCGTCATGCGCCAGGCCTTGGCCGGGATGCTGTGGTCGAAGCAGTTCTTCTATTACGACGTGAACCGCTGGCTCAAGGAGCGCGGCAGCGGCCCCTACCTAGCCGTCGCGCAAAGCCGCGCCGCGCAACGATCAGTGGCATCACATGTACAACGCCGATGTCATCTCGATGCCGGACAAGTGGGAGTATCCCTGGTACGCGGCGTGGGATCTCGCCTTCCACGTGCTTGCCGCTGACGCTGGTGGATCCCGATTTCGGCAAGCAGCAATTGGAGCTGATGCTGAGCGAGAACTACCTGCATCCGAACGGGCAGATTCCGGCCTACGAGTGGAACTTCGGCGACGTGAATCCGCCGGTGCACGCCTGGGCGACGATCTTCACCTATCAGCTTGGAAAAAGCGCGCACCGGGCGAGGGCGATACCGTCTGGCTGGAGCGCTGTTTCCAGAAGCTGCTGCTCAACTTCACCTGGTGGGTCAACCGCAAGGACCGCTCGGGCAAGAACACGTTCGAGGGCGGGTTCCTCGGGCTCGACAACATCGGCGTGTTCGACCGCAGCTCGCCGCTGCCGACCGGCGGCTATCTGGAGCAGGCCGACGGCACGGCGTGGATGGCGCTCTTCAGCCTGAACATGCTCGAGATCGCGCCGAGCTGGCGCTGCACGACGAGGCCTATCGTGGACATGACCTGCAAATTCATCCAGCACTTCGTGTCGATTGCCGCCGCGATGATCCACCCGGGGCGGCAACGTCGGCATGTGGGACGAGGAGGACGGCTTCTTCTACGACGTGCTCCAGCTGCCGAACGGCGAGCCGCAGCGTCTGAAGGTCCGCTCGATGGTGGGGCTGCTGCCCTTGTGCGCGGTCACGGTCTTCGAGGGCGAGCTGCGGCGAAAAGTACCCCGAGCTCACTGAAACGATTCGCGCGGTTTCTCGAGGCGCGCCCGGAGCTGTGGCTTTCATCCACGATCCGAACAAGGTCGGGCACGGCGGGCCGGCGGCTCGGCGTCGATTCTGGACGAGACCAAGCTCCGCCGCGTGCTGGCCAAGATGCTCGACGAAAACGAGTTCCTGAGTCCCTACGGCATCCGGGCGCTGTCGCGATACCACGCCGATCACCCGTACGTCTTCCAGGTCGGGGATCAGGAATATCGCGTTGCGTATGTGCCGGGCGAAGGCGACAGCGGCATGTTCGGCGGCAACTCGAACTGGCGCGGCCCGATCTGGATGCCCGTCAATGCGCTCATCATCCGGGCGCTGCTGCAGTACTACGCCTACTACGGCGACGAGCTTCACGGTGGAATGTCCGACGGGCTCCGGGCGGCTGATGAATCTGTACAGGTGGCCGAGGAGATCACGCGGCGCCTGGCGGGCATCTTCTTCCTCGACGGGGACGGCCGACGGCCCGTGAATGGCGGCGCGCAGAAATTCGAGACGATCCGCATTGGCGCGACTGCATCCAGTTCTACGAGTACTTCCACGGCGACAGCGGCGCTCGGCGTCGGCGCGAGCCACCAGACCGGCTGGTCGGGAGTGATCGCTCGCGCGATGCAAATGTTCGCGACGCTCACGCCCGCGGAAGTCCTCAAGGGCGGCAAGAAGCCTCGGTCGAGAAGGCCGCCCGCGCAGCCGAAACCGTCGGTCGAGAAGACGCCGCTCGGCCGACGGCGAGAAGGCCGCACGTTCGGCCCCGAAAAAGTAGAAGTCATGCCGGCTCCGCGCTATCCGTCGCTCTATCAGATCAACACCCGGGTCTGGCTCACGGCGCTGTCCCGGACGCTCGGTCGGCCGGCGACGCTCGATGACATTCCCGACGCCGAGCTCGACCGCCTGGCGGAGATGGGTTTCGACTGGATCTGGCTCCTGAGCGTCTGGCAGACGGGATCGGCCGGTCAGAAGATCTCGCGGAGCCAATCCGGAGTGGCGAAAGGAGTTCGCAGGAGACGCTGCCGGACCTGCGCGAGGACGACATCCCCGGCTCCGGATTCGCGATCACCGGCTACACCGTGCATCAGCGATCTCGGCGGCGACGCGGCGCTGGCTCGCCTGCGCGAGCGGCTCCGCGAGCGCGGCCTGCGGCTGATGCTCGACTTCGTCCCGAACCACACCGGCCTCGATCATCCCTGGGTCGAGGAGCATCCGGAGTACTACATCCCGGGCACCGAGCTCGACCTGGCGCGCGCGCCGCAAAACTACACCTGGGTGAAGCGCCAGCGTGGCGACGTGCTGCTCGCGCACGGTCGCGATCCCTACTTCCCCGGCTGGCCGGACACGCTGCAGCTCAACTACGGCAATCCGGCCACGCAGGAAGCGATGATCGGCGAGCTGGTGAAGATCGCCGGTCAGTGCGACGGCGTGCGCTGCGACATGGCGATGCTGGTCCTGCCGGACGTCTTCGAGCGGACCTGGGGCATCGCGGCTCAGCCGTTCTGGCCGAGCGCAACGCAGCGCGTGCGCGAGCGCGTCCCGGACTTCCGCTTCATGGCCGAGGTCTATTGGGACCTGGAATGGACGCTCCAGCAGCAGGGATTCGACTACGCTTACGACAAGCGGCTCTACGACCGCCTTCGCGAAGGGCACGCCCGGCCGGTGCGCGAGCACTTTCACGCCGGACTGGACTACCAGGACAAGCTCGCGCGTTTCCTGGAGAATCACGACGAGCCGCGCGCCGCGGCCACGTTCGCGCCGGGCCAGCACGCGGCCGCGGCGGTGATCACGTTCCTGTCGCCGGGCCTGCGGTTCTTCCACCAAGGCCAGTTCGAGGGGCACGTCAAACGCATCTCGCCGCACCTCGGCCGCGGCCCGGATGAGCCCGTGAACCGCGCCGTGACGCAGTTCTACGAGCGATTGCTCGCCGTGCTGCGGCGGCCCGCCGTCCGCGACGGACAATGGCAACTGCTCGAATGTGCTCCCGCCTGCGACGGCAACGGATCGTTCGACGGTTTCATCGCTTGGCCTGGCAGGGGCCGGCCGGCGAGCGCCTGCTCGTCGCCGTGAATTACTCCGCTGCAACCCGGCCAGTGTTACGTTCGGCTCTCGTTCTCTGACCTGACCGGCGGACAGTGGCGGCTGCTAGGATTTGCTCGGCGAGGCGCGCTACGATCGCGACGGGAACGACCTGCAATCGAGCGGGCTCTACCTCGACGTGGCTCCTTGGCAGTGCCACGCGTTCGAGATGAGTCTCGCGTAGGCTCACTCCGATCCACCCAACTACAAGATCCAATCTATGAAAGCAATCACTGTCGAACCCAAGAAACCCGGCACCGCGCGGCTGGAGGAGATCGCGGAGCCGGAGCTGCGCGAGGGCTCGGTGCTCGTCGAAGCCGTCGCCGTCGGCGTGTGCGGTACCGATGTCGAGATCGTCGGAGGGCAAGTACGGCTGGGCTCCGTCCGGTCAGACGCGTCTCGTGCTGGGCCACGAATCCCTCGGCCGCGTCGTGGATCCCGGCCCGACGGCGGGCTCAAGCAAGGGCGACCTCGTCGTCGGAATCGTGCGCCGGCCCGACCCCGTTCCGTGCCCCAACTGCGCGGTCGGCGAGTGGGACATGTGCCGCAACG
Source organism: uncultured Gammaproteobacteria bacterium (assembly GCA_963841645.1). Classification (GTDB taxonomy): domain Bacteria; phylum Pseudomonadota; class Gammaproteobacteria; order Steroidobacterales; family Rariloculaceae; genus FEN-1219. The sequence continues at coordinate 376,559 of CAWJDS010000003.1, forward strand.
GCCAGTACACGGAGCGCGGCATCAAGCAGATCCACGGATTCATGTCGGAGCGCTGGCGAATCGAGCCCGAGTACGTCGTGAAGGTCGATCCGCTCGCTCGGCTTGCTTGGCGTGCTGCTCGAACCTGCGACGGTGGTTGCCAAGGCGTGGGAGCAGATCGTCGCGGTGGGCCAGCGCGCGTTATGGGAGCCGCGGACCGTGCTCGTGACCGGCGCGGGGCCGATCGGCCTGCTCGCCGCGCTGCTCGGCAAGCAGCGCGGGCTTGAGACGTCCACGTGCTCGACCGAGCGGACTCGGGACCGAAGCCGCAGCTCGTGCGCGATCTCGGCGCGACTTATCACACGGGGGCCGTCACCAAGATCGGATTCGAGCCGGACATCATCGTCGAGTGCACCGGGCGTCGGGCAGGTCATCGCCGACTCGCTTCGGAGCATCGGCGCGGGTGGCATCATCTGTCTCACCGGCGTCGGCAGCGGCGGCATCTCGGCCGGAGTCGCCGCGGCGGACGTCGCGGCCGAAATGGTGCTGCGCAACAACGTGGTCGTCGGCAGCGTCAACGCCAACAAACGGCACTGGTACAAGGGCGCTGAAGCCCTGGCCCGCGCGGATCGATCCTGGCTCGCGCGCTTGGTCACGCGACGCGAGCGGCCGGAGGACTTCGAGCACGCTCTGGAGCGGCAGCCGGACGACATCAAAGTGGTCATCCAGTTCGCCGAGGCGTAGACGTAGCTCGCTCATGGACCGCACAGGATGAATGACTCGCAGCGACGCACGCCTTCCGTGGCAGCCGCTCGTCGCCGAGTTCGTCGGTACCGCGTTGCTCGTGCTGGTCGGCTTGTCGCTGGTCATCTTGATGTTCGGTGCCGGCAGCCCCGTCGCGCGCGCGGTGCCGGATGAAGGACTGCGGCGGCTGATCACGGGCTTTCTGTTCGGCACGACCGGCGCGCTCATTGCGCTGTCCCCGGTCGGAAGGGAAAGCGGGGCGCACATCAACCCCGTCGTCACCCTGGGGTTCTGGCTGATGGGCAAGCTCGATTCACGGAGTCGCGCTCGGCTACGTCTGCGCGCAGCTGGCCGGTGCGACCGTCGGCTGCCTGCCGCTCCTGGCGTGGGGGGCGATGGGCCGGAGCGTGGCGTTCGGCGCGACGCTGCCCGGCGAAGGCTATGCGCTGCGGACTGTCTTGCTGGGTGAAGCGATCACGACGTTCGCCATGGTCGCCGGTCTCTGCCTGTGTCTCGGGTTTCGAAGACTCCGTCCGTTCACGCCGGCGATGTTTCCGTTTCTCTACGCAATCATGGTGTACGTCGAGGCGCCGATATCCGGCACCAGCACCAATCCCGCTCGCAGCTTCGGTCCGGCGATCATCTCCGGGGTTTGGCAGGGATGGTGGATCTATTGGGTCGGTCCGCTGATCGGCACGCTAGGCGGCGATCCTCGCGTGCAGTTTCCTCGCGAAGCGAATCGAGGTGGCGAAGCTCTATTATTTCGAGAGCGATCGTCGGCGGTTCTTCCACACGACCGAACAGTGACCTCAGCGGTACCGTAGAGCGTCTTATTTGATCACCTTCAATCGCCGTCCAGACGCGGAGACTAGGCAATGAGTGGCAATGCTGAGGCGCTAATTCGGCGCGTCCTTTTGGCGGTCATGGTGTTGATCCCGTTGGCGGGTTGTGGACCGAGTGTCCCTGACGCTTCGGGCGCTGGGGCTTTTATCGATCGCGCGCTCACTCAGGAGCATCAGGGGATCGTGGTGCGCGCGAGCGTGTTGACGGATGAGGAGTCGCAGCGCTTCTTCGGCGGATCGACCGCCGACGCGGACGCCCAGCCGATCTGGATACAGGTTCGGAACGAGAGCGATGACCCCGTCCTCTTCTTGCCGATCCTGACTGACCCGGCTTACTACGCCCCGCAGGAGATTGCGCAGCGCCTCCACGGCTGGCTGTCGAGTCGAACCAATGATCTAGTGGACGCGGCATTTCAGGGCAATAACATGCCTTACTACGTGGCGGCACACGATACCGCGTCCGGATTCGTTTACAGCCACGAGGATGGCGGCTTGAAGCTCGTGAATCTCGGGCTCGGGGGCGGCAAGCGCATCGTGCCCTTTAGGTTCGTCGTGCCGGTCGCCGGCATCCAATACGCCGTGCAGCGGGTGGACTTCAGCGGGCTATATCCGCCCGACACGATTCAAGACGTCACCTTGGAGCAGTTGCGAACAAAACTCGAAGATTTGCACTGCTGCGTGACGAACGAGGACCAAAGCGCCGATGGCGATCCCCTGAATCTGATTATCGTGGGCAACGGCGTGGACGCGCTCTTTGCCTTCAGCGCACGCGGCTGGCGTCTAAACGAACCGGTTGATACCGGCAGCACCTGGCGAATGACAAAAGCATTCCTACTGCGTTCGCAATACGACACGGCGCCGGTCAGCCCGCTATACCTTTTTCGCCGCTACCAGGATGTGGCGTTCCAAAAGGCGCGTAGCACGGTGAGTCAGCGTAATCATTTGCGGTTGTGGCTGGCGCCGTTCACGTTGGAAGGTCGGAGGGTATGGGTCGGCCAGATCAGTCGCGACGTCGGCGTGAAACTGACGACCAAGTCGTGGTCCTTCACGACACATCGGATCAGTGCGCACGTGGACCAGGAGCGGGAGTACCTCTTGCAGGATCTGCTGTTGACGGGTTTGGTTGAACGGTTTGGCTATGTGAAGGGCGTCGGAGAATCGACTTCGGCGAACCCTCGCCAGAATCTCACCGACGATCCTTATTACACGGATGGTCTTAGGCTGGTCGTTGTGCTGGGCACCGAGCCGCATCCACTGCTGCAGGTGCAGCGGCTCGATTGGGAACGGCCGCTTGCGCCGAGGTGAGGCGGATCGACTGAAAGCGATCGAAGCCTTTCCCGCGCGATAGCCGCAGCCTCTCGGTCGCGCTCGCGTTTCCTCGGCGCATCCGAGAGCCCGGCTCATTCCCTCTCGTTGACTCACTATGGTAGCGGAGCGCACAGTTCCCGATCGCGGTCACAAGAAAACGAAGGCCCGACCTGCATGCGTGAAGGGCGGCGTGTTTGCTCGGCGGTTCTTGCCCTCATCGTTATCGCCGAGACGACAGCAGTCGCACAAGAGCAAGGAACGCTCGATACCGTAGTGGTGTACGCGCAAAAACGCGCCGCGCCGCTGCAGGATGTGCCGATGTCCGTGTCGACGCTGACGGACATCGATCTTGCCAATGCAGGTATCCATGACATCGAAGGCGTGGCGAAGTCCATGCCCACGCTGGATATGCAACGCAGCGTCAGTCCGGTTACGACGACGCTGCGGATTCGCCGCGTCGGCAGCCTGGGAAACATCCCGACCTTCGAACCGGCCGTCGGACTGTTCGTCGATGGTGCTTATCGGTCGCGCTCGCTGCTCGGCACTGGCGATTTGCTCGATGTGGATCACATCGAAGTCCTGAGCGGACCGCAGAGCTCCCTGTATGGCAGGAGCGTTTCTGCCGGCGTGGTCTCGATCTACACGCGCAGGCCCGAAAAACAGTTTAGGGGAGACGCCGAATTCACCGGCGGAGTCGTCGATTCCGCGAGATCGGCGGGGATGGGCAGAGCGCAGATCGGCGTCAGCGGCCCGCTCTCGGAAACACTCGGCGGCAGCGTTGCGGCAGCCTATTCGGGTCAGGGCCCCTCATTCAAGAATGCGCTGCCGGGAGGGCCCGAAGGCAACGACCTTGCGCGAGCCACAGCGCGGGGTCAGTTGTTATGGTCGCCGAACGAGCGCGTCGAGCTGCGCTTCCTCGCAGGTTATCTGCAGGAACGGGACGCGCAGGGCGAGTCTGATGTGTATTTCGCGCCGGGAGCTCCCTCGACGACCGTGGCCACACTGTTGCAACAACAGTATTCGGTGGCTCCGTGTCCTGACAACGTTCCACATAACAGAACCACTTGCTCGGTCGCGACCAACCAGCTCGATCTGAAGGCGGCTGATTTGACAGCCAATCTTAGTTACCAGCTGGCAAACGGCTGGACGCTCAGTTCGTTGACCGGTTGGGATCGCTACCGCGACCAGCGCAGCGATGATGATCTGGCGCAGCTCTTTACGCCGTTGCTCTTTCTTCACGACAGCGAACAGGGCACGAGCGTACAGCAGGAACTGCGGCTGGCTTCGGCCGACACGGCGCGCCTCATCTGGCTCGCAGGGGTCTCGTACTATGCGAACGAGTACCATCGGGGCGGGGGAGGCGAGCGCCCGATGTTCGGCCCGAACGGCTCGCTTGCATTCATCCCCCTGTGGCAGCAACTGCTTCGCGTGCCGTTGGCGCTGCCGGGTCAGCTAGGTATTCTCGATTCCGGACTGGACACCGATTATTACAGCGCGTTCGGAGAGGTCACATGGGCGTTTGGCGAACGTCTATCCCTCACGGGCGACCTGCGTTGGCAAACTGAAGAAAAGCGGGCTTCGATCAACAACTCGGTGACGCTGCCGGGCGCATCGCTGATCTCGAACGTGCTGACGCCTTCGGTGAGTCCGAACGGCGCACCGGTCAACGGCACCGTTTCGCGCGACACCGATTACCTCACCTGGTCGCTGACACCGCAGTACCGCATCAACAAAGATCTGATGACGTACTTAACGGTCGCCCGGGGCGGAAAGTCAGGCGGTTTCAATATCGGATTTGGCAACGCGCCGCTTTCTGCGCGCGAGTTCGGTGACGAAACCATCGACCACTTTGAGATCGGTGCGCGCGCGTCCTTTGCTAATGGGCGGGTGCGCGGAAGGGTCGCCGCGTTCCGCACTGAGTACCATGACTATCAGGATGCTGCATTTGTTTCCGCACAATTCTTGGTCGGCAACGTCGACCGCGTGGAGCTCCAAGGTGCGGAGCTCGAAGGCTCGGCGATTCTCGGTGCCGGAACTACGCTTGATCTCGCGGTGTCCTTCGCCGATCTCGTCTATGCTTCGAACACGAGCGGCGTGTGTTATCCAGGCCGTGCTTCAGATGGCAGCGTCCCGGGCTCCTGTGGCCTGACCGGCGAACATCCAATCGATGCGCCGCCATGGATGGTGAACGCATCAGTGCAGCACGAGCGGTCCGTGAGCTGGGGGAAACTGTTCGGGCGACTCGATGTGTCGTGGAACGACCAATACGACACGAGCTACTCGGCTGATCCTCGGCTGATCCAGGAGCCACGTTTCAATGTCGAAATGCGTGTCGGTGCAAGGATCGGCGAGCGATACGAATGTGCGCTTTGGGTGGATAACCTGCTGGACGAAAAACTGACACAGATCGACTCAGTTCTGAATCTCTTCAACGACGCGAGCTACCAGTCCTTCATGTCGGCACCGCGCACGTATGGCGTGACATTACGGATTCGGCTGTGAGTGCGCTGCGAGGATACTTCGGGCCGCTATGGGCTATCACGGGGCTGGTGCTGCTGACCGCCTTCGACGTTTCGGCGGCGGCCGCACCTAAGCGCGTGCTGCTCTTGCACTCCTACGGCCAGGACTTCGCTCCCTACAGCGATCTTGCATCGACCTTCCGGGACGAGCTGACCGAGAGACTCGGGGAGTCCGTGGATCTTGTCGAGGTTTCTCTCGCGACCACCGGAGCCGGGGACTCCCTGGAAGACGAGCCCTTTGCCGATTATCTAAAGGCCCTTCTGGTGGGCCGAAAGCCGGATCTGATAGTGCCGATCGGCGGCCTCGCATCGAGTTTTACGCAGCGCCAGCGTCAACGTCTCTTTCCGGACATTCCGACGGTGTATACGGCGGTGGACGATCGAACCCTCGGAAGGTATGCACTGACGGACGAAGACACCGTGGTTGCGAGCCGCCTCGACGTGCAGGGGTTCGTCCAGAACATACTCGACGTCCTGCCGGAGACAGCCCACGTGGCCGTGGTCGTCGGTACCTCGCCGTTGGAGAAATTCTGGAAAGAGGAGTCGAGTCGCGAGTTCCAGCCTTTCATGCACCGGATCGAGTTCATCTGGTTCGATCAACTGACCTTCGAAGAGATGAAGCAGCGCGTCGCCGAATTGCCACCGCATTCTGCAGTTCTGTATGCAGTACTGATTCTGGACGCTGCGGGAATTCCGCGTCCCCTGACGCGCGGCCTCCAGGATATTCACGATGCGGCCAATGCGCCCGTCTTCGGAGTTTATGCCTCCAACGTCGACCGGGGTGTCGTGGGTGGCCGGCTCGTCTCCGATCAGGAGCTCGGTCGCAGCGCCGCTGGTGTTGCGATCCGCGTTTTGCACGGCGAGTCGCCGGGCGCCATCAAGACGCCGCCGGTGGGCCCGGGAACGCCGGTCTACAACTGGAAGGAGTTGCGCCGATGGGGTATCCGGGAGGCCAACCTGCCATTCGGCAGCGAAGTGCTATTCCGCGAACCAACGGTCTGGGAGCGATACCGATGGTACTTGGCGGCGGGTGTCACGATCGTGCTGCTGCAGAGCGCGTTGATCGCCGGGCTAGTCTCGCAGCGGCTCCGGCGTCGTCGCGCTGAACGTGAAACGGCCTCGTTGAGCGGAAGACTATTAATGGTGCACGAGAACGAGCGACGCAGAGTCGCGCGTGAGCTGCATGACGATGTCACGCAACGGTTGGCGGCGCTGGCGATCGACGCAACCCGATTGGACGCTCCGCACCGAGCATCTGCCGACGAGGCAACTCGTTCGATCCGTGACGGACTCATAAAACTGAGCGAGGATGTCCATGCGCTGTCGTATCGGTTGCACCCTTCCGTCATCGAGGATCTCGGTCTCGTCGACGCGCTGAAAGCCGAATGCGACCGCGTTACCCGGTCTGGGGCAGTCATCGTGCAATTCAACGCGAGCGAGGTCCCACAGAAGCTGCCTCAGGACACGGCGCTGTGCTTGTTCCGTGTCGCACAGGAGGCGCTGCGCAACGTGGTCCGACATGCCGGGGCGAGCTCCGCCGAAGTTTCCGTCTCGCCGTTGGATGGCGGACTGCAGCTGGCGGTTAGCGACAACGGCACCGGCTTCGACACGGGCAGACACGCCGAGCGGCCGAGCCTCGGGCTCGCAAGCATCAGGGAGCGGGTGAACCTGCTCAAGGGCGAGGTTGATATCGACAGCGCCCGAGGGCATGGCACTACGGTGCTCGCGTGGGTCCCCCTAGCGGTGGTCTCGAAATGAGCCGCGCACGCGTGCTGCTCGCCGACGACCACCGCCTCGTCGCAGAAGGGTTGAAGAACATCCTGAGCGCCGAGTTCGACCTCGTCGGCGTCGTCGAGGATGGACGTGCGCTGATCGCTGCCACGAAGAAGCTACGGCCCGATGTCATAGTGTCGGACATCACGATGCCCGATCTGAACGGGATCGAGGCCCTGGGGGAGTTGAAGAAAATCGATCCGGGCGTGCGGCTGATTTTCCTGACGATGCACCGGGATGTCGTCTATGCACGCAGGGCTCTCGAGGCCGGTGCGTACGGCTTCGTCCTGAAACACTCCGCGCCGGATGAGCTGATCATGGCGGTGCGGGCTGCGCTCGAGGGCCGCACATTCATCACACCGATATTGGCAGGTGAAGTGCTGGATGCGATGCGGCGCGGCCCGGCGCAGGTCGTCGACCAGGCGGCAGCACTCACGCTGCGCCAGCGGGAGATTCTGCGTCTGCTCGCTGAGGGACTCTCGGCCAAGCAGATGGCGCAGAAGCTCAATATCTCGCAACGCACGGTCGAGTTTCACAAATACCGGATGATGGAAACGCTGGGCGCCAAAACCAGCAGCGATCTGATCCACTTCGCGATCAAGAACGGCATCGTCGAAGCCTGAGGTCGGCTTTACCCTCGTAGATTCCGCCCGCCGCCCCCGAAAATTTACGAGGTACCGGGCGGGCGCGCTTGCGTCACCCTTCAGCTCGTCCCCGCGCACTGCGCGAAAACCCCGAGGACGACCTGGCGTGTGCGAAGCGTGCGATGAGCAAACGACTTTCGGATTGCGTTTTGCTGGCGGACCGTCATCACGGTCTGAGCGAAAGCATCCGCGGCCTGCTCGAAACGACTTTCAGCAGCGTCTTTCTGGTGGCCGACGAAAATTCGCTGATCGAAGGCGCTGGGTTGCTCCGTCCGGCCGTGGTGGTCGTGGATCTTTCTCTCGGTGCCGGCGATGTCGCGGGCCTATTACGCGAGCTGCGCGTGCGGGCTCCGGGAGCGAAGGTGCTTCTGCTGAGCGTCCACGACGAACCAAGCGTTCTACGCTCGGCGGTCGCAGCAGGCGCGGACGGGATCGTTCTCAAGCGCGCGATCGCCACCGATTTGCTGCCGGCCGTGGACGCGATTCTCGCCGGCCAACGATTCATCCCTTTCTCCGATGCGCGCAACCCTGCTGACTAAGGACAAGCAACCATGCGCTCGCTGTATTCGCACGATGCGCTGCGTAGACGCTTTAGCAGCCACCCGGTTTTCGAAGTCCCCTTCTGCGACTTGACCTCCCCACCCCCCCAGGGTCGCAGAAGGGGCGTCCGAACTTCAAACAACCCATTAGAGAAGCCGAACGATGAGTAGCGCCGAGCGGGTGACGTTGGGAGGCGCGGATTTGTGGCGCCTCTGGGGCAAACGCATGAGCAACACAACAGTAGAAAAGAAATCGACTGCAAATCCGTGGGGTTCGTCCCTCGACAAGCTCCAGGAATGGGATCCGGAGGGAGCGGCGCTGTTACTGAAGGCCGGCACGAACGAGTGGCGCAGCGGCGTGCTTCCGCTCAAAGAAGTCGAGCTGATCTCCCTGGCGCTAGAGTGCGCCAGCCCGAATCTCGACGAAGCCGAGACGCGTCGTCACGTACGCGCAGCGCTCGCAGCGGGTGCGACGCGCGAGGAGATTCTCCATGTGATCGAGTGTGCATTCGCCCTGGCGGTGCGTTCATGCGGTCTCGGCGCGTCCATCCTAGTCGAGGAAATGAAAGCAGCTGGCGTGACGGCAGCCGGTGACGCGAAAACGCCGCCGCCCACCTGCGATGCAAAGCGCGACATGGGCCGGTGGAGCTCGATGTGGGCCTCTTTTTTCCGAGCTTTCGCTTTCCTGGGCAGATGACGGCGAGGCTGCAAAGTCACCACCGCAACTGCCTCGGTCGAGCCCGTTGAGTTGCTGTGTCGAATACCAGAGTGTGCATTGACGGTGGGTGCGGCGATGTACACTCGGGCGCCCCTCTTTGCTGGGACGCAGCGATGACAACCCTGCAGGAGCTCGCCAAAGCATGAGCACACCCCTGGTCGGCAGCGACGAACGGCGATCGAAAGAACCGGTAAGTTTCTCGCTGGTCCTCGGCGGGCCGCTCTATCAGCTCTGGTTGCGGACGCGACTGGTTGGGGACGGTCTTCAGCTGGCGCGGCGGCGCATCGTCGTGATTACGCTCTTGGCCTGGTTGCCGCTGCTGCTCTTGTCGGTGGCGGAGGGACACGCGTGGGGTGGCGCCGTAAAGCTGCCCTTCCTCTACGACGTGGACTTGCACGTACGCCTGCTGCTCGCGGTGCCGCTCTTGATCCTGACGGAGCTCGTCGTTCATCAGAGGATTCCGCCGATCGTGGGGCAGTTCGTAACGCGTGGCCTGATCCCGAACTCGGGCCGCGCGAAGTTCGACGCGGCCATTTCCTCGGCGATGCGCTTGCGCAACTCGGTCGCGGCCGAGGTGTTGTTAATCGCGCTCGTCTACGTCGTAGGGGTGGGGTTTGTCTGGCGCTCGCAGATGGCGCTCGCCGTGCCCAGCTGGTATGGCGTGCCGGCGGATGGAGAGTTACGGTTGTCCTGGGCTGGCTGGTGGCTTGGTGGCGTAAGCTGGCCGCTCTTCCAGTTCCTTTTCTTGCGATGGTATTTTCGGATCTTCATCTGGGTGCGTTTCCTCTGGCAGGTTTCGCGTATCGAGCTGCAGCTGGTGCCGACGCATCCGGACCGCGCCGGCGGACTGGGCTTCCTCGCGCTGGTCGGCAAGGCGTTCGCGCCGTTCTTGCTCGCCCAAGGCGCGGTGCTCGCCGGGATGATTGCCGACCGAATCTTCTTCGCGGACGCGAAGCTGCCCGACTTCAAGATGGAGATCGTCGGGCTGGTCGCCCTGATGGTGTTCGCCGTCTTCGGGCCTCTGTTGGTGTTCAGTCCGAGACTCGCAGCCTTGAAGCGCGCGGGGCTGTACGAGTACGGCACGTTGGCGCAACGCTACGTGCGTGAGTTCGAGCACAAGTGGCTGCGCGGCGGCGCGCCGGCGGACGAGCCTTTCGTCGGCAGCGCTGACATCCAGTCGTTGGCTGACCTGGGCAACAGCTTCGAATCGCTGCAGAGCATGAGGGCGGCGCCGTTTACGCTCAGAGCTATGCTGGAATTGACGGCGGTCACCCTGGTGCCGCTGTTGCCTCTGACCCTGACGATGGTTTCGCTGCAGCAGTTGCTGGATCGCGTGATCAAGCCATTCTTCTGACGCAACCGCCTCGCTCGGCCTGTTGACGTGCTACGGGTATGCCACAGAACGGATAACAATGAACCCTCTAATCAAAGACATTCGTGACAGTCCGTTGCTCTGGCTGCTGGTGTTCGTGCCGGTGGTCTTCATCGTGGCAAGACTAAAGCCCGAGGCGCAGACGCTGCTCTTCGTGTTGTCCGTATTGGCGATCGTCCCGCTAACGGTGCTGCTGAGTCATGCGACCGAATCCGTCGCCGCGAAGACCGGAGATTCAGTCGGCGGTCTGTTGAACGCGACACTCGGAAATCTGGCGGAGCTGATCATCGCTCTGTCTGCATTGCGCGCCGGGCAATACATGCTGGTGAAGGCGTCCATTGCCGGTCCGATTGTCACCAACACGCTGTTCATCCTGGGGGCGTCGTTCTTGTTCGGCGGCCTCAAGCATCACACGCAGGAATACAATCGGATGAGCGCCCGCGTGCAGGCGGGGCTGCTCTTTGTGGCGACGATCGCGCTGCTGATGCCGTCGGCGATCGCGCAAGTCGACTCCGCCGCTCACACGGCCTTCAGCCAGAATTTGAGCTTGGGTCTGGCGGTGATTCTGATCGTCACCTATGGACTGGGGATGTTGTTCACGCTCAAGACGCATCGCGACTTTCTTGGCAGCACCAAACACTCGGAAGGCGGCGGAGAAGAGCCCTGGCCGTTGGGCCTCGCGCTGGCGACACTCGCCGCCGTTACCGTGCTGGTCTCCGTCGTCAGCGAGATCTTCGTCGAGTCGGTGCAGAAAGCGGCGGAGGCGTTCGGCATGACGCCCGCGTTCGTCGGCTTCATCATCGTCGCGCTGGTCGGCGGTGCGTCGGCGATGCCCACCGCCTTTTCCGGAGCGCGCAAGAACCGGCTGGATCTGAGCGTCGGCATCGCGCTCGGCAGCGCCTCCCAGATCGCGCTTTTCATTGCACCCGTGCTGGTGTTCGTGAGCTATTTCGTCGGGCCGGCGCCGATGGACTTGCATTTCTGGCCGGGCGCCGTGGCGATGATGTTCATCGCAACCCTCACGACCTCGCTGGTCACAAGCAGCGGACGCTCGGCTTGGTTCGTCGGCGTGCTGGTGTTGATGGTCTATCTGGTTTTCGCCATGACGCTATATCTGTTGCCGCCCGCAGGCGCCTGAAACGGCCAGTCATCGATACAACCGCACGGACAATCCAGGAATTGCCTCTATGTCGGACGAATCCACACCAGCATCCAAGCGCGCGCTCGAGCCGAGCGAGCGCATCGCGGAAGTGCTCTTCGGCCTGATCATGGTGCTCACCTTCACGGGTTCGCTGAGCGTCGCGGACGCCGGTCGTTCTGAGGTGCGCACGATGCTCATCGGCGCCCTTGGGTGCAACATTGCCTGGGGGATCATCGACGGGATTCTGTATTTCATGGATTGCCTGAGCGAACAGGCACGCGACATTCGCGCTCTGCGGGCGGTGCGCAAGGCTTCGAGCCCGGACGCCGCTCATCGCGTCATCGCAGCGGCGCTACCGCCCGTTGTCGCCGACGCGCTGGGTCCCTCGGAATACGAGAAGGTGCGTCAGAAACTGGTGCAGATGCCCGAGCCGCCGTTGCGGCCGCGGCTCGGCAAGTCCGAGTGGCTCGGCGGTCTCGGGGTTTTCCTCTGGGTATTCGCGACCACGTTTCCAGTAGCGGTCCCGTTCATTTTCATGGGCGATGTCGGACGGGCCATGCGTGTTTCCAACGCTATAGCCATCGTCCTGCTGTTCGTGGCCGGCTATGCCTATGGCCGCGTGGCGGAGTACAGCCGGTGGCTGACTGGCATCGTCATGGTCGTCATCGGCGCAGTACTGGTCGGCCTCACGATCGCGCTGGGCGGATGAAAGCCAGGCGCAGCGGCGACGTCGTGACCGTGACCTATTGGGAGTCTGTCGTACATCGGAGGCTTTCGATGATCAGAGCTAGATTCGCATTAGTGGCGGCGTGCGCGGCGTTCGCACTGACGGGCACCGCTTCATCGCAACAGAAGCCGCAGAAGCTCTTTGCGCACAAGGCCGCGATCGTCGCGCTAACCGACGATCCGAAACTGCGCGAGGAGTTCGAGCGCGGCCTGGTCGCGAAGGCGCGCGAGCACCAATACAACGCAGTCACGAGCTACGACCTCGTGCCGAAGGTCGACGACGTTCAAAACCGCGCGTTCGTCAAGACGCTGACCGCGAAGGGCGTGAAGACCGTGCTGATGGTGCGCCCCGCCGCGATAGGGCCGGGCTCGTCGCTCGGTGCCGTCAAGGACGAGGTCCCTCCCGCCGTGCTTGCGGACATGCGGACTTTCGCGAAAAAGGTCAGCGCGTCGGGCGGCGACGACGTCATAGCGATCGTGCACCTCGCGATGTACACGATCGTCTTCAGCAAGCCCGATCCCCTGACTTCTGGTGCTGTGTGGCTCGACGAGCCGGTCAAGGACCGCGCCGAAGGCATTGAACGCCTTCAGGACCTGATCATCGGGACCCTCGACGCGGCACGGCCCGAGATTCGCGAGCACTTTGGAATGCCGCCGCTGCCGTAAGCGCACGACTCTTCGCTCGCTCGCGTGCGCGGCGATAGGCGCATTCGCCTGAAACGACGTCTTGTGCGCGCTCGGCTTGGCGTGTCTGGACAGACGTTCGCACGCGCCGCCGCGAATGCCCCTACACTGCTGTCCCATGAAAATACCTAAGGGCCTGCAGCCGCTGATCGACGACGGCATCATCGACCACGTCGTGCGGCGGCTGAAAAGCGGCAAAGAGGCATCCGTCTACCTCGTGGCGTGTGGTCCGAACATCCGCTGCGCAAAGGTATACAAGGAGGCTGAGCAGCGCGGCTTCCACAAGCTTGCGCACTACCAGGAAGGGAGGAAGGTACGCGGCAGCCGCGACGCTCGCGCCATGGGTAAGGGCGGTCGGTACGGTCGCAGCGTGCAGGAAACGGAGTGGAAGAACGCCGAGGTCGAGGCGCTCTACCGACTCGTCGCCGCAGGTGTGCGTGTGCCGCAACCCTACGGTGTGTTCGACGGCGTACTGCTGATGGAAGTAGTGTGCGATGCCGATGGCAATCCGGCCCCCCGACTGAACGACGTCGAGCTCACACCGGACGAGGCTCGGCCATGGCACGCGTTCATGATTGCGCAGATCGTCCGCATGCTCTGCGCGGGACTCATCCACGGCGATCTGTCCGAGTTCAACGTGCTACTGGGGTCTGCAGGTCCGGTGATCATCGACTTGCCGCAAGCCGTGAACGCGGCTGGCAACAACAACGCGTTCCGTATGCTCGAGCGCGACGTCAACAACATGCGCGAAGCTTTCGGCCGCGCTGCGCCGGAGCTTCTGGCAACCGAGTATGCCCACGAGATCTGGAAGCTCTACGAGGCGGGCCAACTACAGCCGGAATCGCCGCTCACGGGCCGCTTCGAGCACGACCGCGTCGAAGTTGACGTAGTGGCGGTGCTGGATCTCATCGAGGATGAGCGGCTGCTTGCGGAGGAGCGGCAGCGGCGCAAGGAGGAAGCCGCCGCAGGAGTTTGAAAGACGTTGCGATCCGCCTTCGCTGCAGTCAACGGCGCAGCCTCACGCACTCGACGACAGCCCATCAGATGAATCCGCGCTCGAGCTGCGAGCGCAGCAGCGGCGCCGTGAAGATCACGGCGTGTTGCAGCGGCTCGAGGGTGGAACGTTGCGCTTGAGTGCTTGCGTCGCGGCAACGGCGTGCTCCGCGAAGAGGAACGCCGCGGCGTTCCACGACTGCCCTTCCATGCCACGTGGAGCTGACGTACGTCCGTGCAGCCATTCGGCGAACGCCCACTCGTCGAGCGCACACGCGCGCGCGAGCTTCACGAGCTCGGCGCGCGCAACGCGTTTTCGCCCGTGGCGCGCGAGCGCCGCGATCCAAAACCCGCCGATCATCGGCCAGATGCCGCCGTTGTGGTACTGCCACGCCGAGTTCTGACGGTGGCGCGCCATGTACGGCCGCCAGAGCGCGCTTTGCTTGCGGATCGGCCGCACGACGGCGCGAACGGGATACGGCTCGTGTACTCCGCTCGCGAGCAGCGCGTCGATCGTCCGGCGGCACGCGCTCGGCCCGAGCGCTCCACTCAAGACCGCGAGCACGTTGCCGAAAACGTCGCCCTCCTGGCCGAAGGAAGCGAAGTTCACGAAGCTCAGATATAGGTCGCGGTTGTGCGCGCGCTTCATGACGTATTCGTTGAGCAGCCGCGCGCGCCGGTATTCGGGGAGCCGAGCCGAGAACGGATGGAACAGCCCGTTGAAGTTCTCGCGGGTCGCCGCCGCGTTCGGTAGGTCGAAGAATCGCTTCACGCGGTACCAGAGCGCGTTCGTGTATAGCACGAAGCCCGAGCGCGGCATGATGTCGGCCCAATCGCTCGCCTCGTTCTGCTGGAGCAGGAAGAACCGCTGATGCTCCTGCGCGCCAAGCCATTGCAGCGCGCGCGCGACCTCGCGCCGATAACGCCGAAGCAGGCGGCTCGGCCGATTGCGCTCGGCAGACCATTCGTCGAGCAGGACGAGCGCGATGAGCCACCACAGCGTGGCGTCGATGCAGCCGAGGTACCAGAAATCCGCCTCGCGGCGTTCCGGAGCGACGAATTTCGGAATCTGGCCGTTCGACGCTTGATGGGCGGCTAGCGTGTCGAGGCTCGTGATGGCCGCGCGCTCGAGCGCCGGATCGCCGGAGAGCGCCATGCCGAGCGCGCTGATCGCGGCGTCGCGGCCGAAGATCGCGGTGTAATCACGCTTCTTCGCGCGCTCGGTCGGCGCCGCGGCTCGCACGCCGGCCGGCGTCGAGTTGCGCTTCAGAACGTCGATGGCGCGCTCGTGACACTCGTGGAGAAGCTGCGATTCGTCGGCGGTGCTTGGCATGCGCCGACGATTCTATCGCGGCGGCCGTGAAGCAGGACCGAACCGCCGGCGCAACAGCCGCGCGATCGCCCCATCTCAGAGACTCAATCTTATGTGGTCAGTGTTATCGGCGCTGCCCCGCGTTCGCGGCGTTGACTTCGCTGTACACGATGACATAGGCGAGCAAGAGCTGATTGGCGAGAAGGTAGTTCTCGGCTCGGTAAGCCTCACCAATGTCGCGTGCCGTAGCTTCGAGCCCGTTGCGCCGGACGTTGTCCATAAGCGCGTACTCTTGCCCTGTCCACTGCCACGCGGCGGCGACAGAACGTGCCTCGTCGGCAGACAGCCCCGCGCCTTCCCAGTGACTTGCGAGCGTCGTCCGAAAGCGTTCGTCCGTTCGCCGGTTTTCTTCCTCGGTTCGAGCCAGCTCGGCGGTCGCACGAGCCCGTTCAGCGTTCGCGCGAGCAAGGTCGAGATCGGTACGTTGCTGTTGCCCATCACGGTACGCGGCATCGCGATCGACACCAGCTAGGGCGTCAACGAGGTTGCCTACGACTTGGCCATTTTGGGCGGAGGCCGGCGTGCACACGGCCCCTGTGAGCAGCAACAAGCACGCGAGACGAGCCATCATGCGGGCGGAGACTCCCGGGCGATTCGGTTACGCCAAGCGTCGGCGACATACCGCTCGGCGTTCAACGACGGCGTTCACGGAAACAACAGTTCGCCGTGCGAGGTTCGCTTGAAATGACCGCTGTGCGGTGACCGCAGGGCGGTCGCAGTTCGTTTTGGGTTGCGGAAAACGAGTCGCCTGACTCAGACGCGCCGTCTAGCGTGCGAGGATCGGTAGCGGACCGCGCTCAAACTGGTCGGGTTGCGGCACGCTGTGAGTGCCAAGGAGCGTTGCAGGGATCTGCAGTATGTCGCCCGTGAGGCGCGATGCGCCCGCAACGAATGCGGGCCCGCTCGCAAGCAAGAAACCCTCCGGACGGTGGTTGCCCGAACGCAGCTCACGCACGGCGAGCGATATCGTGCCAACTGAGTCGGACTGCAGCGAGTCGATCGGCGCGTCGGCGGCCCATTCCACGGCAAGATCGGGCAAGTCGTCGGCGCGCTCTCCAGGGAAGATTTCGCGCATTCTGAACACTTCGACGACGGCAGGCGCTCCCGTCACGGCATTACGGAGCGCGCGCAGCTCCGTTTCGAGTCGGTCGAGCAGCGCCTCGTACTCCGCTCCTGGTTCGACGCAGCCAAGCGGTTCGCGGCCGCGCAGGTTGACGCGGAAGTAAGTGTTGCGGTCGGTCGGGAGTCGAAAAACGCGAGTCCGAAGCCAGTCGATGTTGCCGCGCCTTCTGAAAAGAGGCCTGAGCGATGCCTTCAGCGCCTCCGGAATTCGCGCTCTCGTCGCCTTGAGCGCTCGCCGCAGACCCGAGGGTTTGCCCGCAGGCGCGCCCCGGCTATCGCTGCCGCGTGGGAACACACCGTCGGGCAGCGGCGGCGGCAATGCGACGTTGCGCACGAGTAGCCCTAGTGCCTCCAGGAAAGGCTCGGCGAGGTGGTCCCCGCGGTAATTTGCCTGCATGCCTTGCTCGGAGAACACGACAAGGTTGTCCCGTGGTCCGAGCCGAGCGGCAAGCGCCGCGAGCTCGCGGTCCACGCCTTCATAGACGCGCCTGATCGAGTCGCGCAGCGCGGGCGGACTGCCTTCGTGGTCGACATGATTGGTATCCATATACTTCCAAAACCAGTGCGCGGCCTTATGCATCTCGCTGAACACGCTGACGACATGTCCGACGCCGGGCTGCTCGAGTAGCCAGCGCGTGAGCTCAGCTTTGCGTTGCACCGCTTGGTCGAGCAGTTTCGCGAGCTCTAGGTGCTCAGGTTGCGAATCGCCAGACAGCCGGAATGGCGCGATCGGGTAGGAACCGACTTCCCGAGCGATTCGCGCCGCGAGCTCGCGTGGCTCGGTCTCACAATCAGCGAAATGGAACTCAGTGCCCCAATCGACGACTTGCATTCCACGGTTGCCGGGCATCCGGACGTCGCCCGGTATGTCGGCGAGCGCGCAGCCGATACCGTGGTCGGCGAGGAATTCCTGATAGCCCCGCAGCGAGCCCGGCACGGGGAGCGGCGCACGCATGTCGTATGAGCCACTGCGGATCTGGCTCCAGAGCACGTACCTGCCGAGCCGGCCCGCCGAGACGCCGGTGAGCAGACTCGGCCAGACCGCGACCTGCAGCACGTGCAGGGGCGTATGCAGAGTTACCAGCGGACAGTTGCGCAACATCGAGGCCAGGAACGGCAGTGAGCCCTCGCTCGCCCACTTCTCGACGAGCCTGAGCTCGGCGGCCTCGATGCCAATCACCAGGGTACGCGTGGATTGCGCAGCGGGCATGCGTGTTTCCGATTCCGGATGTTCACTGTGTTTCGGCTTGCATCGAATCGACGAGTCGTCGCGCGTCGACACCCCTCTCAATGAGCTCGATGGGGGCGCCCTCGAGCAGGCAAGTCGAAATGATCGTTGCGGCTCGGTCCCAACTAAAACGCTCCTTCGCGGCTCGATATCCGTTTTCCGCCAACCTCCGAAGCCGTTCGGGATGGCCGAGCAAGGCAATGAGTCTTTCGGCAAGCATGTCGGGATTCCCGGGGTCTACGAGGTAGCCGGTTTCGCCCTCGGTGATGATCTCCGACATCGCCCCCACCTTCGTGCCGATACAGGCGGTCTTTGCCCACATGGCTTCCAACAACACGATGCCGAAAGGCTCGCGAAACGACGGAAGAACAAACACCTGGGCGCCGTAGAACAATTCTTTAAGGGGTTCGCCGGTTACCGTGCCGTGGTAGACGATTCCGTTGCCGTTAGCGCCATCCACTCCTGCAATGTGCAATTTGGCCTCCGGAAACCGATCGATGACCCGCGCGAAAGCACGCAGCAGCACCGGAAGCCCCTTACGGTGCGCATCGAGTCCTACGAACAGCACATTCTTCTGCGAATAGTCCTTTGAGATTCCGTCGCGTTCAGCATCCACATTGACATTCGGTCCTGCGCCGACGACCACGACCTTTGCTGAATCGACACAGTAGTCCCGAACCATCGACTCCTTGACGAAACGTCCCATGACGAAGTTGTAGTCCTGCGCGCGGAGCACTGCGCCCTCCACTCGATTCCATACGTCTGCTACTCCCCGTTCGGGGGCATCGTAGCCAAAGTCTGGCGACCGTTTTGACAACAGGTTCACGTGGTCGGTGAGAATCGCGTAACGGACGTTCCGACGTCTCTTGCCGTGGAAATTGAGACTGACCGCGGCCAGCGAAAGGACCGCGTCGATGTGCTCATGGCGATCGGCAACGGCTTGGTCAGCCTTCGAACGAACCCAGTTGGCGACGGGCGTGTTAGATATATAGGTTCGAAACTTGAGCCCGTAAATCCATAGCGCTTGCGCCGTCATCAGCAGAAGGTAGACGTAGCGCAGCGGAAGCCGCCGAAGACTGTGTTGTTCTTCGATGATGTGATGTCCTCGACGTCTCAGGGCCGCTACGAGGCTCTTTTGAGTGCCCGAGAATTCCCCGTGGCCGATGACGAGAATGGTTCCGTTGTCGCTAATCGTCGTTTTGTCCGAGCCCGCTTTCACGTAGGCTAACAGCGAGCCCATCCCGACTGAATAGCGCTCGTCGCTGAGCAGCGCCGGCCGGGCGGCGCTCGAAGAGGGCGCGGCACGCATGTGTCATAAGCGACCGATGCCGTCGAACCTAGGACAGCTAATCTGAACGTCGAGACTCTACTGATACGAGACGGGCCCCGTT
>CAWJDS010000004.1:0-380363 GCA_963841645.1 uncultured Gammaproteobacteria bacterium
GGACGTTACGCGGCGCGCAGGAGAGGGTGATCGGGCGTGAGTCTATAACTCCGCGAACGCGACCTCACTGCACGCGCTTGAAGATCCACGCGCCCGACACCTGAATCTCGGACACCTGTGGCGCCGGCCCGCCGCCCTCGGTGCTGAAGATGTACGGCTGGCCCCACTGGCAGTTCGGGCACAAGAACGTGGTCTCGGACTGTGCGAGCAGCGGCGACTTCTTGCTGCCGTTTCTCACGACGGCGAGCCCGTTGTCTTCGAGCGTCACGACGAGCGTCGTGAGGTTGTCGAGCCAGTAGCCGCGATACGTGCCGACGTACTTCTTGAGGATGTCGGGCGACAGGGTGATCGCCTTGGCTGCAGCGTCCGCGGTCTTGTCGCCGACCCAGTGCTTCGTGACGCCCTCGGTCGCCTCGCTGCAAACGTACTCGAGCAGCTGGTCGTCGGTCACGTATTCGAGGTTCACCGATGCGTGCACCGGCGACGTGAACGTGCCCGGATCATCGTACGTGATCTCGAGCTGGACGTGCCCGAAGTCGGGGCGCTTGTAGCGCTCCGTGATGCGCAGCTTCTCGGTGTGTCCCAAGCCCTCGCCGTGCAGCCAAGTCTTGTCGTTGTACCCGTTGCTTTCGACGACGAGCGTGTCGCCGTCCCAGCGGCCGACGGAGTAGCCCATCCAGATCGGCAGCGGATCGTCCTCGAGCTTGCGGCCGTCCGTGAAGATCTGCCGGTAGGTGAGGTCGCCGTTCAGGACCGCGATCACGCCCGTGCTTTGCACGATCTGACGCATGCCGCCCGCGATTTGCGCGGGGCCGCTCGGCAGGCATTGAAACTGCGGGCCGTCGCGGTAGAAGTTGCGCTCGCGCTCGGCCATCAGATCCTTCGCCCACTGCTGGATCTTGCTTGCGTCGCGCAGCTCGTTGCGTCCGCCGGCGCCGCGCCAGAGGCCCGTGAGATCGGGTTTGCCGGCGGCGGTGCGCGGTGCCGGTGCGGTGAGATTCGGTTTGCCGTCAGCGGTTCGCGGTATGCCCGGTGTTTGGAGTGACAGCCACTGCGCCGATGCGGGCAGAGCGGACGTCAAAAGAATTATCGTTGTGAGTAGCCGTGTCATGCCGCATCCCCCCAAGATTGGCGCCACGTTTTGCGCCATGGTATTCCATCCCTTGGGGTCGTGATCATACGTAAGCGAGGGGCCCGATCGTGAAAGCTCTCTTCTTAAGTTTCGTCGGCGCAGCGTCGCTGCTCGCGGCCGTGCCGGCTTCGTCGCATCACTCCTTCGCGGCCGAGTTCGATATCAACCGGCCGGTCAAGTTGACGGGCGCGGTCACGAAGCTCGAGTGGACCAATCCGCACGCGTGGGTGTTCATCGACGCAAAGGACGACAAGGGCAACGTTCAGAACTGGGGCGTCGAGCTCGTCGGCATCAACGACTTGATGCGCCGCGGCTGGGCGCGCGGCCGCGTGAACATGGGCGACGTGATCTACGTCGAAGGCTACGGCTCGAAGAACGGCTTGAACCTCGCGAACGCAGCGTCGGTGAAGCTCGCGAGCACGGGCGAGCTGCTTGTGGGCGAGCGTGCCGCGCGAGGCCCAGAAGGCGACGGAGTAGAGGCCACCCGCTCGGATGGCGAACTCTGCGCGGGCTGTCTGTCTAGAGGCTAAGGCTAGCTGAGTCGCGCAGCGCGTGAGCGGTTCGCGGGTCTGCCCGGCGCGTGACTTCGAGGCCGCGTTCCCGCTGGAATCGTTCCAACGCGGCGAGCGTCGCTCGCCTTGGCCCCTCTCCCAAGAGATCTTCGTAGTAGCCGAGCTCCCGCAGACGGCACTGAACGTCAGAGAAGCTCATCTCGTTGGAGTCGCGTCGCTCAAGCATGCCTGTCTCCCCATCCGTAAGGTCTGTTCCTTCCGCCCGTTGGCTTGCGCTCTTCGGGTTTCCATGCCCAATCCGAAAGTATTCCCCTCATATGAAGGATGTACGCTCGCCAAGCGTTCGGACATCGGGTGTTTCTGGTATTTTTTGGTCCAGACCAGCCATCGATCCTGATGCGATTCGGCGCGAGCTATAGACGGTAACCTAGCGTGACCACTCGAGTTAGCGAGCCTGAGGACTGGCGCACCCGCGGCGTTCGCGTGATCAAGCGCGACCAGCTCGATCCGAACACCGCGCAGACGCCGGGAATGCACCGCGAGGCCGCCATAAATCACGCGCGAGTCGGCGCCCAGAAGATCTGGGCCGGCACCGTCACGATCCATCCGAACGCGAAGACGGGTGCGCATCACCACGGTCCGCTCGAGAGCGTGATCTACGTGGTGCGCGGTAAGGCGCGGATGCGCTGGGGCGAGCGGCTCGAGTTCGTCGCGGAGGCGGAGGCGGGCGACTTCATCTACGTGCCGCCTTATGTGCCGCATCAAGAGATCAACGCGAGCACGTCGGAGCCGCTCGAGTGCGTGCTCGTCCGCAGCGATAACGAGGCCGTGGTCGTGAACCTCGACATCACGCCGGCCGAGCAGCCCGAGGCCGTGTACTGGGTCGATCCGATCCACAAGCACCCGCACGGGTGAACGCGGACTCGGCACGAATTGAAACGCTCGCGGAGCGCGCCGATACTCACCAATCAACGGTCAGTCCGGTGCACACGTATGGGTAGCCACTCTTCAATTGGACGCCGACGATTTCTGGGTCTGATCCGCGCCGGCCTCGCGGCGGTGTGCGGCGGCTTGCTGCTGGTCGGCGTCGGTTTGCCGGCTCGGACCGGCGCGGCGGCGGAGCCCACGAAGATCGGCATCGTCGGCGCCGGCAAGATGGGCGGCACGCTCGCCGAGCTCTGGGCGAAGGCCGGCCACGAAGTGATGATCTCGTCGCGCCATCCCGAGGAGCTCAAAGGGCAGGCGCAGGCGATCGGCCCGAAGGTGCATGTCGGCACCGTGCGGGAGGCCGCGGCCTTCGGACCGGTGGTGCTGATCGCGATGCCGTACGGCAAATGGCCCGAGATCAGCGACGAGATCAAGTCGGAGACCGTCGGCAAGACGGTGATCGATCTCACGAATCCCTATCCCGACCGCGACGGCCCAATGGCCGAGCAGGCGCGCAAGGAGACGACCGGCATCGCGAATCCGAAGTATCTGCCCGGTGCGCATCTCGTGCGGGCGTTCAACTCCATTATCTATACGGATCTGCGCAGCCAAGCGCATCGCGCCGGCGAGCCCGTCGCGGTCGCGGTCGCCGGCGACGATGCGAACGCGGTCTCGGTCACGAGTCAGCTCGTGCGCGACGCGGGCTTCGAGCCGGTGATGGTCGGGCCGCTGTCGAGCGCGAAGCTCTTCGACGTCGACACGCCGACGTACGTGAAAGTGATGACCGCACCGGAGCTCAGGAAGGCGCTCGGACTGCCGGCCAAGTGACCGCGAGGGCCGCGAAGGCACGTAGGTCGCTCGCGCCGGCTAAGTGACGGCGATCGCCGCGGACGTTCTCCGCAAAGGTCCGTGCATCCCCGACGCAGGGAAACTGAACTCTCCCTCGGCCTATCGCGCGTATCACTCCCGCGCGATTGTCACATGCACGGACGATATAAGCAGATTTGTAACATGGGGTGACAATCACGGCGGACCACCCTCGTCACTCCACTGACCTCACTCCACTGACGGCGGCCGAAGTACGCATTGGTTCGATTCCGAAATCTGAAATCATCTTTCCGAACACGAGAATCGCGGCGCCGAATGAACCGCTTTGTCGCAGCGTAGAGTCGTCGCTGCGACATGATCGCGCAAACCGTCGATGATTCCCCACCATCCGCTAGCCCCTGCTGTTCGCGGGTTTCGACACGGGTGCGCTACAACGAGCCCTGCTCGTGCAAAGAAGGCGACGGCGTCGCTCCAGCACGGCGTAGTGGGCCCTTACCTCGCTGTCCGGCCCGTCGACGCACCGTCGATGCCGCATTACACTCGTTCTCGGGGCAACCTTCCCATTTCCGAATTGAACCGACCCGGGCCGAGCCGGCAGCACCGAAATCGCCGATCGGCACGAATCCTGCAGAGGCTCCAATCAAAGACCGGAGCTTTTTCGCGTCCCTGCTGCGTTACGTAAAACGCAAACAACCGTTAGAAGCCGATGGGAGATCGGGTCATGCGAGAGCCGTCGTCGCCGCCGTTCATCAGCCGCGCGCACCGCGCGACGAAACGCTACCTCTACGCGTGGGGCGACGGACACGCCGACGGCGACGGGTCGATGCGCGATCTTCTCGGCGGCAAAGGCGCCGGACTCGCCGAGATGACGAAAGCCGGGCTCTGCGTGCCGCCCGGTTTCACGATCACGACCGAAGCCTGCAACGACTACTTCGCGAACGGCGAGCGCTTGCCCGAAGGGCTGCTCGACGACGTGACCGCCGCGATCGCCGCGCTCGAGCGCAAGAGCAACAAGCGCTTCGGCTCCCCCGAGAACCCGCTACTCGTGAGCGTGCGCTCGGGCGCGAAGCTGTCGATGCCGGGGATGATGGACACCGTCCTCAATCTCGGCCTCAACGACGCGACGCTGCAAGGGCTCGTCGCGCTCACGAACGACGAGCGCTTCGGCTGGGACGCGTATCGGCGCTTCATCCAGATGTTCGGCCGGATCGTGCTCGGCGTGCCGGGCGAGCGCTTCGACGAGGCGCTCGAGGCTCGCGAAGCACCGCGCCGGTGCACACCAAGACGTCGAGCTCGACGCCGCCGCGTTGCGCGACCTCGTCGCCGACTACCGCGCGATCGTAAGCGCGGAGACGGGCCGCGAATTCCCGAGCGATCCCGTCGTGCAGCTCGAGCTCGCGATCGTCGCCGTGTTCAAGAGCTGGTTCGGCCAGCGCGCGTGCGACTACCGCAAGTTCCACAAGATTCCCGACGACCTCGGCACCGCGGTGAACGTCGTCGCGATGGTGTTCGGCAATCGCGGCGACGACTCGGGCACGGGCGTGGCTTTCACGCGCTGCCCGAACACGGGCGGGAACGCGCTCTACGGCGAGTACCTCACGAACGCGCAGGGCGAGGACGTCGTCGCGGGCATCCGCACGGCCCCGAAGATCGCGGAGCTCGAGCGCGCGATGCCCAAAGTCTACGCGGAGCTGGTGCGGATCGCGGGCCGACTCGAGCGCCACTATCGAGACGTGCAGGACATCGAGTTCACGATCGAGCGCGGCCGTCTCTACATGCTCCAGACGCGCGCAGCGAAGCGCACCGCGGCAGCCGCGGTAAGAATCGCGGTCGACCTCGCGAACGAAGGCATCATCACGCGCGAGGAGGCCGTCACGCGCGTGACGCCGGCGCAGATCGAGCAGCTTCTGCGCGATCAGTTCGACGAGAAGGCACGCGCCGCGGCGCAACGGCTCGCGAAGGGCTTGAACGCATCGCCTGGCGCGGCGGTCGGGCGTGCGGTGTTCACGGCCGACGACGCGGTCGCGTGGACCGAGCGCGGCGAGCGCGTCGTGCTCGTGCGCGTCGAGACGTCGCCGGACGACTTCCACGGGATGGCCGTCGCGGAAGCGATTTTCACGGCGCGCGGCGGCGCGACGTCGCACGCGGCGGTCGTCGCGCGCCAGATCGGCAAGCCGTGCGTCGCGGGCTGCGCCGAGCTCGTGGTCGACGCGGCCGCGAAGCGCGCGCGCTCGATCGAGACGGTCTCGAGATCGGCGAAGGCGACTGGCTCAGCGTGGATGGCGGCAGCGGCGAAGTGTTCGTCGGCGAAGTCCCGACGGTGTCCGCGCGCTTCGAGGACCAGCCCGCGCTGCACACGCTGTTGAGCTGGGCCGACGAATTCCGGCGCCTAGAGATCTGGACGAACGCGGACAAGCCCGAGGAAGCGATGCAAGCGCGCATCTACGGAGCGCAGGGCATCGGCCTCTGCCGCACGGAACATATGTTCCGCGAGGGCGATCGGCTGCCGATCGTGCGGCGCGCGATTCTCGCCGCGCCGCTCGCGATGCGCGCGAAGGCCGCGCGCGCCGCGGGCCAGCCTCCGACCCGCGAGGAATCCATCGCTTGCTCGACGTTCACGGCCGCGCTCGGCGAGCTCGAGCGGCTGCAGCAGAGCGATTTCGAGGGCCTGTTCGACGCGATGGACGGTCTGCCGGTCGTGATTAGACTCCTCGATCCGCCGCTGCACGAGTTCCTGCCGAACCTCGAGGAGCAGCTCGAGAAGGTAGTACGCACCGAGGCGCTCGGCACGGCGAACGACCAGGACGCGCGGCTGCTCGCGGCGATCCGATCGCTGCACGAGCAGAACCCGATGCTCGGGCTGCGCGGCTGTCGGCTCGGGCTCATGGTGCCGGACTTCGTGAAGATGCAGACGCGTGCGGTGCTGAACGCCGCGATCGCGGTGCAGCGCGCGGGCGGCCGGCCTATCGCGAAGATCATGATCCCGCTCGTCGGCCACGTGAACGAGCTCGAGCGTACGCGCGAGCTGCTCGAAGCCGAGGCGCGCGAAGTCGAGCGCCGCGCGGGCGTGAGCGTCGAGTACACGTTCGGCACGATGATCGAAGTGCCTCGCGGCGCGCTCACGGCCGACGAGATCGCGCGCTCGGCCGACTTCTTCAGCTTCGGCACGAACGACCTCACGCAGATGACGTTCGGCTATTGCCGCGACGCGGCCGAGCGCAGCTTTCTGCTCAAGTACGTCGAGGAGAAGGTGCTGCCCGCGAATCCGTTCCAGACGCTCGACGACGCGGTCGTGGACCTGATGCGCATCGCGGTAGGCAAGGGACGCGCGACGAAGCCGTCGCTCCAGCTCGGCATCTGCGGCGAGCACGGCGGCGATCCCGAGTCGATCGGCAAGTGCGAGCAGCTCGGGCTCGACTACGTGTCGTGCTCGCCGTTCCGCGTGCCGGTCGCGCGGCTCGCGGCCGCGCAGGCTGCGCTCGCGCACCGGGCCGGCGCTCCCCCGACGCGTCTGCTCCGATCGTTGCGCATCATTGGCGCGGCAGCCCAGCGGTCCAGTTGACGATCACGTGCAGCGGCAGGTCCGGCGCGACGGCGGCGGCGCGGTGGCCGGTCCCGCCGCCGAAGCGCCCACGCTGGCTGCGTGGCGCGGCCGGCTGCGTCGCGGTCGATTTCGCGAGCCGACGGGACCCGGCCGGCACGTTGAGCAGGAACCTCTGACCGTCGGGGGCGACGTCGTAGTGGCTGTCCGGCGCGTCAGCGGGCGGGATGTCGGGACGCCGGTCGCGAACAGCGGGCGCGGAATGCCACTCGTGAACACGTCGCCGGTCGTATCGACGTCGACGGCCATCAGGTCGTTGTTCGGCGCCAAGTAGTAGAGCTCACGGCCGTCGCTGCGCCAGCGCGGCTCCGCGCCGCCGTGCATGCTGACCTGCCACTTACCGCGGCCGACGTCGGGGAACGGCTGGACGACGATCTCGATGCGCTTCGACTCGTCCGTGGCATACGCGAGCCAGCGCCCGTTCGGCGACAAACAGGCGGGTCCCTTGCGCGCCGGCGATTCGACGAGCGGGCGAGCGACGCGCTCGCCGTCGAGCTCGAGCGTCCAAAGATCGACGCGCTCTCGCGTGGTGACCGTGCTGCGAGCGAACAGCAGCGGGCGGCCGTCGGGCGTCCAATCGTGCGGGACCAATATCTCGTTGTCGGGGCGCCGGCGACAGCAGCAGCTCGTCGGCGCCGGCGCCGTTCGCCGCGCGTCGAAAGAGCGCGTTCGGGAGTTCGCTTTAGCGCGGCTTTGCGACCGGAGTTGAACGCGAGCTGCGCGCCGTCGGGGGACCAGACGGGGCGCCGTCCTCCGCGTCGTCGAACGTGAGGCGCGTGGATGTGCCGCGCGCGACGTCGAGCGTCCAGATGTCGCCGAGTCCGTTCTGCGGCGGAGCACGTACGGCGATTTTCGTGCCGTCCGGCGACAGCGACGGGAATCGGTAACCCGGCGGCGCCGGCACGTCGGCGATGCGCTCGCCGCGGCGATCGACCCAGACGAGGCGATGCTCGGGAGCTGTGCCAGCACGCGCTGCTCGCGGCCGCTGCAGATCGAGCTCGCGATAGACGAGCACACCGTGTCCGGAGACCGAGAACTCCGCGACGTGCTCGGCGACCGGGAACGGCGCGCCGCGCACGGCGAGCGCGGTGGCGTCGAACGGCAGCGCGGACAACGTCCCGCCGTTGCCGGAAAGGAGATACAGAACGTATCCGTCCGCGTACGCGATTGTCGTCGCGGTCAGGTTGTTCGGCACCACGTCGTCGCCGACCGGGAAGTCCGCGAGCCGAGAAGACTTGCCGGTCGAGAGCGAGCCGACGAACAGCGTGCGTCCGCTCGAGCCGAGCGGCAGCGCGGGGCTCACATATAAGAAGTGATCGCCGTCGGGCAGCTTCTCCGGCAACACGCGCGGCGCGTCGTCGGCTTTGGGCTGCGCAGGCCACGACCGCTTGTCGCCGCCGCTCGTGGCCGCGAGGCCGAACGTCGTGGCCGTCGCGTTGTAGACGATCGTGCCGTTCGCGCTCCACGTGCCGCCGTTGAGATTCGGCGGCAGGTCCACGATCGTCTGCGCGGGGCCGCCGTTTACGTCGAGCTTCTTGAGCTGGCCGTCCGCGCCGAACGCGAGATAGCGGCTATCCGGCGACCAGAACGTGGCGCGCGCGCCCTCCGTGCCGGGCAGTGCACGCGCCTCGAGCGCGTCGATCGGCCGCAGCCAGATCTGCCGCGTGCCGCTCGCGGTGCTCGCGTACGCGATCCGCGTCCCGTCGGGCGAGATCGCGAGCCCGTTGATCTGGTAGCCGGGCGCCGGGATCGTGAATTGCATCCGCTTCGAGATGCGGCGGTGCCTTCTGGAGTCCCCAGCGCAGCGCGCCGACCGCGACGACGGCGCCGACGGCGATCCAGACCGCAGCCTCGCCGACGAGCCACGCGACGCGCGCGGCGCCGCCGCTTCTCGACTGGCGCGACCGCAGTCTGCGCTCCCGTCTTGCGCGTCGCGCGCCGCAAGTCCGCGACGAGATCCTGCATCGTCTGATAGCGGTCGGCCGGCTCCTTCTCGAGCGCCTTGTCGACCGCGTTGCGCAGCGAGCTCCGGCACGTGCTCGGGCAACGGCGCGGGCGTCGCGTGCGCGATCGACTTCAGGAGCTCGAGATCGTTCTTCGCGTCGAACGGCCGCCGGCCCGCGAGCAGCTCGTAGAGCACGATGCCGAACGAGAACACGTCGCTGCGCGCGTCGAGCGGCTGACCCGTCGCTTGCTCCGGCGACATGTACGCGACCGTGCCGACGACGAGGCCCGCGCGCGTGTGCTGCGAGTCGGCGCTCGCGCCGCCGCGCGCGTCGGTCCAGCCGCGCACGAGCTTCGCGAGCCCGAAGTCCGCGAGCTTCGCGTAGCCGTTGCCGTCGATCAGGATGTTGCCGGGCTTCACGTCGCGATGCAGCACGCCGGCCGCGTGCGCGGCGGCGAGCGCGTCGGCGACGCCCGTGACGAGCTCGGTGCACTGGCGCCAACTGCGCTTCGCCGCGCGCGTCCAGTCCTCGAGCGTGCCGCCGTCGACGAGCTCGCTCACGATGTACTGGCGGCCGCCGTGCTCGCCGACGTCGTACACCGTGACGATGTGCGGGTGCTGGAGCGACGACGCCGTCGCACGCTTCTTGCCTAAAGCGGCGTTGCGCGTCGTCGTCGGCGACTGCGTCGCTCAGGAACTTGATCGCGACGGGCCGGTTGAGCTTCGTGTCGAAGCCGCGATAGACCGTCCCGCTGCCGCCGCGGCCGAGCAGCGCGTCGATGCGGTAATGACCGAGCCGCGTGCCGGGCTCGAGATCGACGCTCGGCGCGGCGCGTGAGCCGGCGTCGGTGGCGTTCTGAGTGTCGCGGGTGTTCGTCAAGGGCAGCGGTGGCTATGACAGAACCCGAAGTACCTTAGCAAAACTCGACATGCCGAGCCTCGCGCGCGTCGCCAGAGGCGGCGGCGGGCTGCTATTGTTGCGCCTCTCGCGCCGGTGTGTCGAACAATGAGAACCAGGACGATCGCTTCGCTGCCCGCATTCGTCGGTGCGCTGTGCGCCGCGTGCAGCAAGCCCGCGCCGCCGCCCGACACGGCGCCGACCGTGGAAGTCGCGACGCCGCTGTCCGAGCGCGTGGCCGACTGGGACGACTATTCCGGCCGCTTCGAGCCCGTGGACTCCGTCGAGGTGCGGCCGCGCGTCTCGGGCGCGATCCAGTCCGTGAACTTTCGACGACGGCCAGGTCGTGAAGCAGGGCGAGCTGCTGTTCGTCATCGACCCGCGGCCGTATGCGGCGCAGCTCGCGCACGCGAAGGCGCAGGTCGCGGGCGCGCGGGCGCAGCTCGCCAATGCCGACGCGGAGCTCAAGCGCGCGGAGGCGCTGGTCGCAAATCGAAGCTCGTGAGCGAGGCCGACAGCCGAGGTGCGCATGGCGGCGCAGCTGCAGGCCGCGGCGGATCTCGCGGCGCGCCGAGGCGACCGTGCAGACGCAGGAGCTGAACCTCTCGTTCACGCGCGTGACGGCGCCGATCGCGGGCCGCGCGTCGTATCGGCGGCTCGCCGTCGGGCAACATCGTGACGGCGGACACGACGCTGCTCACGACGATCGTCAGCGAGAATCCGATCCGCTTCGTGTTCGACGCGCCGGAGTCCGCGCTGCTCAAGTACAAGCGCGAGTCGGGCGGCGCGCGCAGCGAGCCACGTCGAGATCCGGCTGCAGGACGAGACCGAGTATCGCTGGAAGGGCCGCGTCGACTTCCTCGACAACGCGCTCGACCGCAGCTCCGGCACGATCCGCTTGCGCGCCGTGGTCGACAATCCCGACGGCTTCATCTCGCCCGGCATGTTCGGCCAGATGCGTCTGTTCGCGATCGGCAGCCGTTCGACGCGCTGCTCGTGCCGGACCAGGCCGATCGTCACGGACCAGACGCGCCAGGTCGTGTACGTGGTCGACGCGCGAGGGCGTGGTCGGCCAGAAGGTCGTCGACGCCCGGGCGACTGATCGACGGCCTGCGCGTGATCCGCGAAGGCCTCGACGCCGCAGCGATCGCGTGATCATCAGCGGCGTGCAGCGCGCGCGGCCCGGACGCAAGGTCACGGTGAAGGAAGGCGTGGTGAGCTGCGTTCCCGACCGGCGTGTCGCGCGGCGAGAACAGCACGCTGTCGCTGCCGCGCACGGTCGACGTGCCCGCCGAAGCTCCGAGCGGCAGCTGCCCGCGCCGGGCGACGGCGCACTGAGCGCCGAGCGATGCGCTTCTCGCACTTCTTCATCGACCGGCCGATCTTCGCGGCCGCCGTGTCGGTGGTCATCACGCTGACCGGGCTCATCTCGTATCTCACGCTGCCGGTCGATCAGTATCCGCAGATCGCGCCGCCCACGGTGTCGGTGCAACGCGCTGTATCCGGGCGCCACCGCCGAGGAGATCGCGGACACGCGTGGCCGCGCCGCTCGAGCAGCAGATCAACGGCATCACCGAACATGCTGTACATGTCGTCCTCGTCGACGGGCGAGGGGCGCATGTCGATCACGGTGACGTTCAAGAACGGCACGAACGTCGACATCGCGCAGGTCGACGTGCAGAACCGCATCCAGTCGGTGCTGCCGCAGCTGCCGCAGGAAGTGCGCGACCTCGGGCATCACGGTGCGCAAGGGCATCGACCGACACCTGCTGATCGTGCACATGTTCACGTCCGACTCGCAGCGTGGACCGCAAGTACATCGCGAACTACGCGAGCCTGCAGGTGCGCGAGCGCCTGCTGCGCACGCCGGGCGTCGGCGACGTGAGCGTCAACGCCGCGCGCGACTACGCGATGCGCGTGTGGATCGATCCGGACACGCGCGGCCGCGCGCGACCTCACGGTGCAGCGAGATCGTCGCCGCGCTGCGCAACAACAACCTGCAGGTCGCGGGCGGCGCGATCGGCTCGCCGCCGTTCAACGACAATCCCGGCCGCGTACCAGCTCAACATCCGCGCGCAGGGCCGGCTCGATACGCCCGAGGAGTTCGCGGACGCGATCATCAAGCGCGACGCGCAGGGGCGCGTCACGCGCATCGGCGACGTCGCGCGCGTGGAGCTCGGCGCGCAGAACTACGCCATCAACGCCTACAAGAGCCTCGAGCCCGCGGTGTCGCTCTCGAGCGTGAAGCAGGCGCCGAACACCAATGCGCTCGAGACCTGGGACAACATCCGCAACACGATGGAGGAGCTCAAGACGCAGTTCCCGCCTGGCGTCGCCTACGAGATCATCTTCAACCCCGTCGCGTTCACGCGCGCCGCGGTCGAGGCCGTGCAGCGACACGCTGTTCGAGGCCATGATCCTCGCCGTCATCGTCGTGATGCTGTTCCTGCAGCGCTGGCGCACGGCGATGATTCCGCTGCTCGCGATCCCGGTGTCGCTGATCGGCACGCTGGCGGTCATGTCGGCTGTTCGGCTTCTCGCTGAACAATCTGTCGATGTTCGGCGCTGGTGCTGTCGATCGGCATCGTGGTCGACGACGCCATCGTCGTGGTCGAGAACGCCGAGCGGCACATGCGCGCCGGCATGGCGCCGCGCGAGGCCGCGCACCTCACGATGGACGAAGTGCGGCGGCGCGCTGATCGGCATCGCGCTCGTGCTCGTGGCCGTGTTCGTGCCGACGGCGTTCATGGGCGGCATCGCCGGGCAGTTCTACAAGCAGTTCGCGCTGACCATCGCGTCGGCCACCGTGATCTCGCTGCTGGTGTCGCTGACGCTGTCGCCGGCGCTCGCGGCCGTGATCCTGACTCCCGCACGACGCCACGCCGTCGCGCACCCGCATCGGCGCGCGGCTGCACGCGCTCGCGCGAAAGCGCCAACAGCTGGCTCGAGCGCCTCTCGGGCGGCTACGCGAGCTTCACCGGCGCGTGCTGCTGCGCCACCGCGCGCTGCTGATGGCGCTGTATGCGGGCCTGCGTGGCGCTCACGGTCTGGCGCGTGCATCGACACGCCGCGCGGCTTCGTCCCCGCGCAGGACCAGAACAACGTCGCGGTCTCGCTCACGATGCCGCCCGGCACGAGCCTCGCGCGCACGGACGCCATCGTGCAGCAGGTCATTCCGATCGTGCTCGGCACGCCCGGCGTGTCGTCCGCATCCGTGTACGCGGGCATGGATGGCATCAGCTTCAGCAACGCGACGAACGCCGGCCAGATCTGGGCCATCTTCGACCCGTTCGAGGAGCGCTTGCCGAAGGGCTCAGTCGCTGCGTGATCTCCGCTGAGCTGCGCAAGCGGCTCGCCGGCATCACGGCGGCGCGAGATCCGCGTCGCGAATCCGGCGTCGGTGCGCGGCCTGGGCAACGCCGGCGGCTTCCGCATGATGGTCGAGGACCGCGGCGGGCTCGGGCTACCGCGCGCTCGAGGAAGCCGTGCAGCAGCTCACGGAGGCGGCGCTGAAGGATCCGGCCATCGCGCAGGCGTTCAGCAACTTCAACACGCGCAACCCGACGCTCGACGCCGTCGTCGATCGCGACAAGGCCGAGATGCTCGGCGTGCCGGTGCGCAACGTGTTCGCGACGCTGCAGACGTATCTCGCCGGCACGTACGTCAACAACATCAAGCTGCTCGGCCATACCTTCCAGGTGATCGCGCAGGGCGACGCGAGCTATCGCCAGGACGAGGAGTGGGTCGGGCAGCTCAAGACGCGCTCGACGTCCGGCGCGATGGTGCCGCTCAACGCGGTCGCGACGCTGCGTGCCCGCGACCGCGCCGTATCGCGTGCTGCGCTACAACCTGTATCCGGCCGCGGACATCCAGGGCGACACGGCGCCGGGCCATTCATCGGGCGAGGCGATGGCCGCGATGGAACGCA
The DNA here is from genome assembly GCA_963841645.1 of uncultured Gammaproteobacteria bacterium. Taxonomy (GTDB): domain Bacteria; phylum Pseudomonadota; class Gammaproteobacteria; order Steroidobacterales; family Rariloculaceae; genus FEN-1219. Next base: position 13,772 of record CAWJDS010000004.1, read on the forward strand.
TCGCGCGCGACGACGCTGCCCTCCGGCATGACGTTCGAGTGGACGGACATCGCGTACCAGCAGCAGGTGTCGGGCGACGCCGGCGCGCTCGCGTTCGCGCTCGGCGTGGTGTTCGTGTTCATCTTCCTCGCGGCGCTCTACGAGAGCCTGACGCTGCCGCTCGCCGTGATCCTGATCGTGCCGATGTGCCTGCTGGCCGCGATGCTGGGCGTGAACCTGCGCGGGCTCGACAACAACATCCTCACGCAGATCGGCATGGTGGTGCTGATCGGCCTCGCGGCGAAGAACGCGATCCTGATCGTCGAGTTCGCGCGCCAGGGCGAGGAGCACGGGCTCTCGACGCCGTCGACGCCGCGATCGCGGCCGCGAATACGCGCTTGCGACCCATTCTGATGACCTCGGCCGCGTTCATCTTCGGCGTGATCCCGCTCGCGTTCGGCAGCGGGCCGGGCTCGGAGCTGCGCCAGGCGCTCGGCGTGGCGGTGTTCTTCGGGATGATCGGCGTGACCGTGTTCGGCCTGGTGTTCACGCCGCTGTTCTACGTGCTGTGCCGCAAGCTCGCCGCGCGCTTCTCGCGCGCGGCGCGTGCCGCGCGTGCGGTTCGTCGATCCCGGTCGACCCGGGTCGGCGCCGCCGTCCGCGCCGGGGCCGTCACCGGCTGACGACCCAGTCCGTGCGTGAGCTGCACGGGGCAGTGCCACGACGGGCCGCCGCGCGCTACAGTACGCAGGCCGAGCACCGGGATCCGGCCGCTGAGGCGAACGAATCGAACAGTAACAACACGGGGTGGGGGAGATAGCTATGTCTAGGGTATTCGCTCTTGGCCGCTACGGCGTGGCGGCCGCAGCGCTGCTGCTCGTTGCGGGAGCCGCGTTCGCGCAGGCGCCCGCGCAGCCTGAAAAGCCGAAGAATCTCAAGGTGCTGCCGAAGGATTGGTCGCGCGAGCAGGTCGTCGCGGTGATGCAGAACTTCACGGCCGCGCTCGGCGTCGGCTGCAACTTCTGCCACGTCATCAATCAGGGCCAGCCGCCCGACTTTGCGTCGGACGACAAGAAAGAGAAAGACATGGCGCGGGCGATGATGAAGGTCGCCACGGACCTCAACGCGCAGTTGCCGAAGGCCCTCGGCACGGACCCGAAGGAGACCACGCGGATCGGCTGCATCACGTGCCATCGCGGCGTGCCCGAGCCGAAGCAGATCGGCGAGATTCTCGCGAAGACGTCCGCGGAGAAGGGCTTCCCGGCCGCGGCCGCGCAATACGACGAGCTCAAGGCGAAGTACTACGGCGCCCAGGCATACGACTTCACCGATCAGGGCCTGATTGCGACCGCGACGCCGCTGAGGATGACGCGCACCGACGAGGCGATCCAGTTCTTGAACTTGGGCCTGCAGAAGTTCCCGCAGTCGGCGCCGACTTACGTCGCGCTCGCGCAGGCGCAAGAGGCGAAGAAGGACATTCCAGCCGCGATCGCTAGCCTCGGTAAAGCGCTCGCGATCGATCCGAAGAACGCGGCGGCGACACGCTTGATGGGCGAGCTGAAGAAGTAAGCGGCCCGCTGGTCAGAGGGGGCTCGACGCCGCTCGGCCAGTCGTCTTGTCGTTCTAACGCGCGGCGGCCTCGCTCGGGGCCGCCGCGCATTCGCGCTAGAGCTCGCGCGTCATCTCGATCATCGTGCTGCGAAAGCCGACGCTCGCGAAGAGCCGCTGCGCGGCTTCGTTCTTGACGGCCGTCGACAACACGACTTGCGGCGCGCCGCGCGACTTCAAATAGGCGAGCACCGCCTCGAGAAGCTGGCGCCCGACGCCTCGGCCGCGAGACGAGGGATCGACGATGATGTCGTGCAGGATCCCGGCGGGCCCACGCAGCGACATGTAATCGTAGGATTCGAGCGCAACGTACGCGTAGCCGATCACCTCGGCGCTTTGCTCCGCGACGAAGATCGCGGCGTCGGGCTCGTCGAGCTGCGAGCCAATGAAGGACGCGTAGCCGTGCAGCGTTCCGCGCGTCGCGCCGAGGAAACGCTGCGGGTCGAATGCATGGTGTGTTTCGACGAGCAGCGCGCCGAGCGCGCCGATGCGCGGCAAGTCTTCGCGCGTCGCGCGGCGGATATTCGCACTGGCCGTCGTCATGTCTTGCCGATCAGCGCTAGCCAGCCGTCTTCGTCGAGCACCTGCACGCCGAGCGCCTGCGCCTGCTTGAGCTTCGACCCCGCGCCGGGCCCCGCGACCACGATGTCCGTCTTCGCCGAGACCGAGCCCGCAACCTTCGCGCCGAGCGACTCCGCGCGCGCCTTGGCCTCGTTGCGCGTCATCTTCTCGAGCGTGCCCGTGAACACGACGGTCTTGCCGGACACCGGCGAGTCCGCCTTGACCCGCTCGAGCGGCGTCGCCGTCACTTTCCCAGTGAGTCGATCGACAACGTCGATGTTGTGAGGCTCGCGAAAGAACTCGACGATCTCGTTCGCCATCGTCTCGCCAATGCCGCCGATCGCATCGAGATCCTCGAGCGCATGCTCGCCTTTCATCGACTTCCTGAGCTCATCGAGTGTGCCGAAGTTGCGCGCGAGCAGACGCGCGGTCGTCTCGCCGACATGCGGGATGCCGAGCGCGAAGATGAACCGGTCGAGCCCGATCTCACGGCGCGCCTCGATCGCGGCCATCAGGTTCTGAATCAGCTTGCCTTCGTCCTTCGCCTTGCTCTTCTTCGCGGCGGTCTTCTTCGCCGACGCGTCGCCGGCGGCGTCCTTGGCCTCGGCGCGCAGCTCGCTGAGCTCCTGGCGGCGCTTCTTCAGCACGCGATCGACCTCGTCCGCACGCTCGGGCAAGCGAAAGATGTCGGACGGATCCTTGAGCAGCCCTTCCTCGTACAGCGTCTCGAGATACGTCGCACCCAAACCTTCGATGTCGAACGCGTGGCGCGAGACGAAGTGCTTCAGGCGCTCGACCGCTTGCGCGGGGCAGATCAGCCCGCCCGTGCAGCGGCGCGCGGCCTCGGCCTTGCCGGTCTTCTCGTCGACCTCGCGCACGGCATGGCTGCCGCACGCCGGGCAGCGATCGGGAAAGACGTACGGTTTCGCGCCGCGCGGCCGGCGCTCGACGATCACGCGCACGATCTGCGGGATCACGTCGCCTGCGCGCTGCACGACCACCGTGTCGCCGATCCGCACGTCCTTGCGCGCGATCTCCTCCTCGTTGTGCAGCGTCGCGTTCGAGACGACCACGCCGCCGACCGTGATCGGCTTGAGCTTCGCCACGGGCGTGAGCACGCCGGTGCGGCCGACCTGGATATCGATGTCCTGGAGCACGGTCTGCGCTTGCTGCGGCGGAAACTTGTGCGCGATCGCCCAGCGCGGCGCGCGCGAGACGAAGCCGAGCCGTTCCTGCCAATCGAGCCGATCGACCTTGTAGACGACGCCGTCGATGTCGTAGTCGAGATCGGCGCGTTGGCGCTCGATCTCGTGGTAGAACGCGAGCAGCTCGTCGGCCGTGTCGCAGAGCCGCCAGAGCGGGTTCGTCGGGAAGCCCCAGCTCTTGAGCGCCGCATAGATCTCGCTCTGCCGCGCGCCGGGCAGCTCCGACACCTCGCCCCAGGTGTACGCGAAGAAGCGCAGCGGGCGCCGGCGCGTGATCTCGGGGTCGAGCTGGCGCAGCGAGCCGGCCGCGGCGTTGCGCGGATTCGCGAACAGCGGCTTGCCCGCAGCCGCTTGGCGCTCGTTCATCGCGGTGAAGTCGGCGTGGCTCATGTACACCTCGCCGCGCACCTCGAACACGTCGGGCATGCCGCGCACGTGCTTAGGGATGTCGTCGAGCGTCATCAGGTTGCGCGTGACGTCCTCGCCCTCGGAGCCGTCGCCGCGCGTCGCGCCGAGCACGAAGCGGCCGCGCTCGTAGCGCAGCGACGACGAGAGCCCGTCGATCTTCGGCTCGGCCGTCATCGTGATCTGCTCCTCCGCCGGCAGCCCGAGGAAGCGGCGAATCCGGTCGACGAAGCCCGTGATGTCGTCGTCCGCGAACGCGTTGTCGAGCGACAGCATCGCCACGCGGTGTCGCACCTTCGCGAACTTGTCGGAAGGCGCGGCGCCGAGCCGTTTCGACGGGCTGTCTTGGCGAATCAGCGCAGGAAAGCGCGCCTCGATCGCGGCGTTGCGCTGGCGCAGCGCGTCGTAGTCGGCGTCCGAGATCGTCGGCGCGTCGTCTTGGTAGTAGGCGCGGTCGTGTTTCGCGATCTCGGCGGCGAGGCGCGCTAGCTCGGCCGCGGCCTCGCGCTCGCCGAGCTCCTCGACCGCTTCGGACTCGGTGCGCTGCTCGATCGCGCCATCGGCGCGCTTGCGTCTAGTCTTGCGGCTCACTGCGGCGCGGGCGTCAACGTGAACTTGCCGTCGACGATCGGATTGCGCTCCTCGCCCTCGCAGTCCTCGTAGACCATCCGGTGGATGTGCGTGACGCGCTGATAGGTACGGCGCAAATCCCAAGGCTTCGTGAGGTTCTTCGGATCGACGATCGTGATCCGATCCTCGAGGTGGTCCTTGTCGAGCATCCGGATCCGCTCGACGAAGCGCGCGTCGGGGGAGAGGAGCGCGACGGTCTGCATCTCCTCGATACCGCCGAACGCGTTCACCGAGATTCCCTCGCGGCCGGGGAATGCCGATTTCACGGCGACCGTGTCGATCACGAGCGTGTCGCCCTCCCAGTGGCCGACCGAGTCGCCCCATGGCGTCGGCCAGAGGTCGTCCTTGCCGGGGTGCTCGCGCCCGTCGGTGTAGACGTGCCGGATCTCGCGGCTCGAGAAGATCAGCGCGGTCTCTTTCGGCGTCGGCAGGATCTCGAACATCAGCGGCGACTCGATCATCAGCGCGGGATAGCCGAAGCTGCAGGCCGTCACCGCGCCGCCCGGATCGATTCCTTTGCGCATCGCGTCCATCGCTTTGCGCTGCGCCGCGGCGATCTTGTCGACGGCGGCCTGCACCTCGGGCTTGCTCGGGGGCGACCACTCGAGCTCTTTGAGCACCTGGTCGAGCGGCTCGTAGAAACCGCCGTCGGGGCTCGGCGTCGCGCCGACGTTCTCCCATTGGCCGCTCCAGTCCGGCAATTTCGGGGGCGATTGCGCGAACGCGCTCGCGGTTGCGGCGGACGCGACGAGCAGAGCCGCAGCGTGGCGCGCCGATCTCCGCGGGCTCACTTCGCTGCTCCCGGCTGCTGCGGCGTAACGCGCCGATCTCCTTGGGCTCACTTCACCGCCCCCGGCTGTTGCGGCGCCGCGCCGAGCAGCGGCCCGCTCGGACCCGTGCCCGAGAGGTATTGGCCGCCTTTCACGCCGTCGCGCATCGGATGGATGTTCAGCGTGACCGGGTCGCCGGGCTTCAGCGTGCTGGGACGCCAGCCGGCGCGTGACAGGTGCTCGGGGCTCGTCATCTCGATGCTCCACTCGTCGGCGGAGCCCGCGTCGTTCTTCACGTCGATCTCGATGAAGACGTGCGGATTCGTCCAGCGGAAATCCGTGATCTCGCCCTTGAGCGTGATCGTTTGCGACTGATCGAACATCGCGAACGAGTGGTGCGCGAGCGCGGAGCCGGCTCCGAGCGCGACGGCCGTTGCGAGGAGCGCGTGAGTCTTCTTGTTCATCCCGCAATTCTATGTCGGCGGCGGTCGATCAGCGCCACGAGCGCCTAGCCGCTCCAGCCGAGGCTCATGCCGTAGAACACCGGGCGTTCGATCGTCTCGACCTGCGCGATACGTCCGCCGCGAACCGAGATCACGGCGACTTGCAGGTAGACGTGCTCGGCGGGCGGAACGCTTCCGGCATCGCGATCGCGCCGACGCCGTTCACGTCGATCTCCTCCGCGGCGCCAGGGTGATCGATCGCGTTCGCGATCACGACGATGCCCCGGAGCGATCGGCCAGGAGCACGCGCGACTCGCGCAACCGCCCGACTTGGCGATAGAAGCCGGCGTCTATCTGGCCTTGGCAGCTCGCCGCGAACGGATGAAACCCGCTTCCGCGTCGAGCGGCTTGATGTCCGTGTTGTTCACGGAGTCGACGCCGTTGATCCGCGCGCTGCCGGGCTACAGCGGACTCGGCGACCTCACATGCCTGGACAAGATAGCGGATCTGTCACTTCGGGTGACAATCGCGCGGACCACCTACTCATCGCCCACCGCTAAGAAAGCTCCGTCACCAGATCGCGAGCGACGGGTCGCGCGGATAGCCATCGACGCAGCCGGGCCGCATGGCATTGGTGTCGTTGATCGGTCGCTCTTCTTGCGCTCGAGCGTGGGGGGTTCCCGGCCGATTGTCACATGCCTGGACGATATAAGCGGATTTGTCACTTCGGGTGACAATCGCGCGGACCACGTACTCCTTGTCTGCCCCCAAGAAAGGGTCCTTCACCAGGACGCGACTGACTGGTCGCGCGGCGCGAGCGTAGGGGTGTCCCCGGTGCGATGCCACATGCTGGGACAATCATGAGCGGATTTGTCGACTTCGGGTGACAATCGCGCGGACCAGTTGCTCATCGTCTGCCGCAAGAAAGCGTCCGTCACCAGGACGCGACGCGGTCGGCGGATAGCCATCGGCGCAGGCCGCCCGCATGAGGCTATTTGGGTACGGTCGCACGCGACCGGGGCGGCGCCCGCAGCACGTTCGGTGACGCCCGAGACTCCGGCGGCTTAGAGTACCCGTTGCTCGGCGCCGCGGCGTACGGCGCGACCTGTCGGTTTCTTTGGGGGAAAATCGATGCGCGCTCGACTCGTGATCGTCTCGTTCGTCGTCGTTCTCGGTGTTGCAGCGGCCGGTCTCGCGCTCGGCCAGGGCGACAACTGGTTTCCATCGCGCTGGGGCGCGGCGGATCAGCGCGGTGCCGCGAACCGAATCACGCCCGCGAAAGTGCTCGAGGCGAAGAGCATGATCACGAAGGGCAATGTCTATCAGCTTGGCCGTGCGTACGAGAGCGCGATGCCGATCTTCGGTACTCGCCACTTCAGTCTGCGCATTCCGCAGGCGTTCGGCCCGCTCGGCTCGAACAAGATGATCTATCACGACGAGCTCGTGAGCGGCGAGCTCGGCCAGATCGGCACGCAGTTCGACGGGCTCGGCCACATCGGCATCGGCGATCTCTTCTACAACGGCAACAACCGGCTCGATTTCGCGAAGGCCGAGGGACTACAGAAGCTCGGCGTCGAGAACGTGGGCGCGATCGCGACTCGCGGCGTGCTCGTGGACGTCGCGGGCTACAAGGGCGTCGAGCGGCTCGATGGCGGCTACGAGATCACGCTCGCGGACCTTCAAGGCGCGTTGCGCAAGCAGGGGACGGAGATCCATTCGGGCGACGTCGTGCTCGTGCACTCGGGTTGGGGCACGCTCTGGATGGTCGACAACGCGAAGTTCGGCGCGAGCGCGCCGGGCATCGGCCTCGAGGCCGCGCGCTATCTCGTCGAGCGCGAGGTCGTGATGATCGGCGCCGACACGTGGTCGATGGAGGTCGTGCCGAATCCGAATCCGCAGCTCCAGTTCCCGGTGCATCAGCTGCTGATCCCGCGCAACGGCATCTACATCTTCGAGAACCTCGCGACCGAGGAGCTCGCGCGCGATCGCGTCTACGAGTTCGCGTTCTTCTTCGCGCCGCTCAAGCTCAAGGGCGCGACCGGCTCACCCGGCAACCCTTTGGCGATCCGTTAGGTCGGCGGCGCAGGAACCATCTCACGCGGCGTGGTTCTCATAGAGTAATCAGAGCGGAGCAATCGAATATGGCTACGGGCTGGGCGCGGGAAGGCGCGGTTCAAGAGCAGATCGACGACACCGTGAAGGACGGCGTGCGCCGCGCGCAGAGCCGGATCCCGCAGGGTCCGAGCGCCATGCATTGCCGCGAGTGCGCGGAGCCGATCCCCGAGGCGCGTCGCGAGGCGCTGCCCGGCGTGCAGCTGTGCGTCAAATGCCAAGAAGAAGCGGACAAAGAAGTGCGCGTCTTCAGCGGATACAACCGGCGGGGCAGCAAGGACAGCCAGCTCCGCTGACTGCCGTGTGCTGCCCGTGAGCTCGTGCTCGCTCCGCTAGAGGCGGCGGCGCATCGCGACGCGTGCGTCCCGGGGGCGTCGCCGCACAGGGATGTGCGGCGTCGAGCCGCAGGGATCGGTGTCTTGCGCGTCCCCCGGGACGCATGCGTCGTGATGCGCCGCCGCATGCGATGATCAGCCGGGTCGCGAGCGCGCAGTCAGTCGTCGCGGCACGTGATGTGGATGTCGTGCGGGTGCGGGTCGCCTTTGCCCGTCTCCCCGAGCGACTTCAGGCTCATCAGGAACATCGCCCATTTCGTGCTGCAGTGGTGCATGAACTCGACCGGCCGCTTCCAGCCTTCGTGCTTGAACAGCACGGCCGTAAACTCTCCGCTACTCGTGAGATCGAAGCTCACCTTGGTGCCGATCCATTCGTCGGGGCCGTCGACGACTCTCCACAGCACACGCTTCCCGGGCTCGAGCTCGAGCACTTTCATGTCGAAGCCGCCGCGCTCGCCGAAGCGAAACTCGACGATGCCGTCGATGTCGCCGGCGCCGCCCTTCGTGTTGGTCGTCCACCAACCGGCTAGACCGTCGACGGTGGTCAGCGCGCGGTAGGTGTCCTTCGGCGAAGCCTTGATTTCGACTCTGTGCAGGATGTCCGGCATTTGCGTTTCTCCTTGAGGTGCGGGTTCAGAGCGCGCGTTGTTGCGACGCCCCGTTTCGACGCGGCGTGTAGACGCCGGCCGTGCGGTAAGTTAGTCGCGCTGTCTCGAACGACGGGAGTGACAAGTGTGTCGGGATTTCGATGGATTCGCTGATCACGGCGGCGGCGCGCGCGCTCGCCGCGGGTGATCCGCTCGGCGCGCTGAAGCGCGTCGCATTGCGCGACGATCCACCCGCGCTCGCGCTGCGCGGTATCGCGATGGCGCAGCTCGGCGAGCTCGCGCGAGCGAAGGCGTTGTTGAGGCGCGCGGCGCGGGCGTTCGGCTCGCGAGAAGCGGTGGCGCGGGCGCGCTGCGTAGTCGCCGAAGCCGAGATCGCGCTCGTGTCGCGCGATCTCGGCTGGCCCGCGACGGCGCTCGAGGCGGCACGCTCGACACTCGAGCAGCACGGCGACCATGCGAACGCGGCCCACGCGCTGCTTCTCCGCGCGCGTCGACTGCTGTTGATCGGGCGCGTAGACGAAGCGGAGAAGGTCCTCGAGGAGCTCGAGCCCGCGTCGTTTGCACCCGCGTTGCGCGCCGCGCACGAGCTCGTCGTGGCGGGCATCGCGCTGCACAGACTCCGAACGACGGAGGCGGGCGCCGCGCTCGCGCGGGCCGAGCGCGCGGCCCATGACGCCGGCATCGCTGCGCTGATGGTAGAGGTAAAGAGCGCCGCCCTTACCCTGCAGGCGCCGGCGGCGCGGCTGATCGCGCGCGGCGAAGAGCGGCTGCTCAAGCTCCATGAGGTCGAGGCGCTGCTCAAGACCGACGCGGTCGTGATCGACGCGTGCCGCTACGTCGTGCGCGGTTCTCGAACGCTCGTATCGCTCGCATCGCGGCCGGTGCTCTTCGCGCTTGCGCGAGCGCTCGCAGAGGCGTGGCCTTCGGACGTGTCGCGGGACGCGCTCGTCGCGCGCGTGTTTCGCGCGAAGCGAGCCGACGAATCGTATCGCGCACGGCTGCGCGTGGAGATCGGGCGTTTGCGCAAAGCGCTGCGCGTGCTCGCGGAGGTCAGCGCGACGTCACGCGGTTTCGAGCTGACGCCGCGGCACACGCGCGAGCTCTTCGTGCTCGCGCGGCCCGTCGAGGAGAAGCACGCGACCGTGCTTGCGCTCCTAGCTGACGGAGAGTCGTGGTCGAGCTCCGCACTTTCGGTCGCGCTCGCGGCGAGTCAGCGCAGCGTGCAACGCGCGCTCGATTCCCTCGCTGCCTCGGGAAAGGCGCAGCCGATAGGTTCTGGCCGCGCGCGCCGCTGGATCACGCCGCCGATGCCGGGAATCGCGACGACATTGTTACTCCCAGGTCCGCTGCCCGGTGACTAGGATGGCGCCATGACTAAAGCCACTGCGGAAATCGTTCGCGAGTACGGACCGTTCCCCGGTGTCGAGCGCGTGAACGGCGTGACGTTCGACGGCGCTTACATCTGGTTCGCGGCCGGAGACAAGCTCCACGCGCTCGACCCTGCCACGGGCGAGCTGGTGCGCTCGATCGATGTCGCGGCGCACGCGGGCACCGCGTTTGACGGCCGGTATCTTTATCAGATCGGCGAAGACCGGATTCAAAAAATCGACCCGAAGAGCGGGCGCGTGATCGCGACGATTCCGGCTCCCGGTAACGGCGGAGACTCGGGTCTGACCTGGGCCGAAGGCGCGCTCTGGGTTGGCGAGTATCGCGCTCGCAAGATTCACCAGATCGATCCCGAGACGGGCAGGATCCTGCGGACGATCGAGTCGAAGCGATTCGTCACGGGAGTGACGTGGGTCGACGGAGAGCTCTGGCACGGCGTTTGGGACGACGGCGTGGGCGAGCTCCGGCGTGTCGACCCGCAGTCGGGCGAGGAGCTCGAGCGCCTAGAGATGCCGACCGGCACGGCGTGCTCCGGCCTCGAATCCGACGGTGCCGACCGCTTCTACTGCGGCGGCGGCAGCAGCGGCAAGGTCAGGGCCGTCCGTCGCCCCAAGCGCGCGCCGCGCCGCTAGACAATCACTCGCCGCGGCCAGCGTCGACGCGCGACCGCTCGCTCGCCACGCGATCCGCGAGAGGCGGCGGCGCAGCACGACGCGTGCGTCCCGGGGGCGTCGCCGCACAGGGATGTGCGGCGTCGAGCCCCAGGGACGGTGTCTTGGCGTCCCCCGGGACGCATGCGTCGTGATGCGCCGCCGCGTGCGATGCGGCCGATCTTCAGGCGGCGGGCTCGCGCGCCGAGCGAGCCGAGCACGGCGCGAGCTCGCGAGCAGGCGAGCGCCGTCGCCGCGCCACGCGCTGCCGTGCATCACCGCCAGCGTCGTCGGCGCCTCGCGCGCGAGGCGCTCGAGCGTCGCGCGCGTCTGCGGCGTGTGCGCGTAATAGTCCATCGGCTTACGGAACGCCTCGCTCGGCCCGAGGATGTCGGACTCGGTGAGCGCGACCTCGCCCGAGCCGCCCTGCGTGAACAGGTCGCCGCAGAAGAACGTGCGCGTCGTGACGTCCATCATGAGCCCGCACTCCCACGCGTGCGGCACGTGCGGGGTGTCGAACCAGCGGATCTTGTGCGACCCGAGCGAGAGCTCCTCGCCGTCGGCGAGCCCGCGCGGCGCGCGGTCGGCGAAGTCGCCGACGGAGACCATCGCGGCGAGCTGGCTGCAGACCGGGACCGCGTTCGGCGCTACGCCCAAGGAACGAGTTCAACGCGCCGCACTCGTCGGCCTCGAAATGCGAGAGCCCGACGTAACGGAGCTTCTCGATCGGCATCACGGCGCGGATCGCCTCGCTCACGAGCGGAAAGAGTCCCCGGAGCCCCGTGTGGAACACCATCGGCGCCTCGTCGACGATCAGATACTGGTTGAAGTTGAACTCGCCATGTCGCCGGGCAGCGCGACCGGGGTGTTGATGCGGAAGATGCCCGCGGCGATCTCGTCGATGCGGGTGCCGGACTGTTGGTTCGTGATCATGAGCTCCTCCGAGGTTGAAAGTGCTTGGGATGTGTAACGAGCGGCCGGGTCGTTACACCTCCCAGCATGTTTTCGCTCGAACGCGCCATTTCGTATGCTCCGCCCATGGGCTTCGAGGCTCTGGACGCGAACGACGACGCGGCGCTCGCACGCCGGATCATCGGCTGCGCGCCTGCGCGCGACACCGCCGCAGAGGCCGAAATCTGCCGGCGCTTGGGTCCAAGGATAAGGCTCTATGGCCTCAAGCACCTGCGCAGCGAGGCCGCGGCCGCCGATCTCATGCAGGACGTGCTCGTGATGGTGCTCCAAAAGCTGCGCGACGGGGCCGTTCGAGATCCCGAGCAGGTCGCGTCGTTCGTGCTCGGCACGGCGCGGCAGATGGTGATCGACGGGCGGCGCAGCGGCCGCCGGCGCGTCCGGATCCTCGAGGCATTTCCGGTCGATCTCACGCCTGCAGACGAGGAGGCGCCGGAGCCGCTCGACACGAAGCGGCTCGGCCGCTGCCTCTCGGCGTTGCCGGAGCGCGAGCGCGCCGTGCTCGTGCTGACGTTCTACGACGACCGTTCCGCGGATGCGGTCGCGGCGGAGCTCGGCCTCTCGGCCGGCAACGTGCGCGTGATCCGTCATCGCGGCCTCGAGCGGCTGCGCGGCTGCATGGAAACCGCTGGGAGGCGATGCATGACGCGCGCATCGTGCACAACGCCCGCTTCGACGCAGGAGCTGCTCGCGTACTGGCTCCACGAGCTCGATGGGAGCCAAGAAAGCCGCCTCGACGAGCACCTGTTCGCGTGTGCCGCGTGCAGCGAGCGGCTCCGGACGATCGCCTCCCTCGGCGCCGCAATCCGCAACGAGCTGCTGCGCGGCGACTTCGGCTTTGTGCTGCCAGCCGCGTTCATCCGCAGGCTCAAGGACTCGGGCCTGCACGTGCGCGAGTACCACCTCGAGCCCGGCGGCAGCGTGAATTGCACGGTGACGCCGGAGGACGACCTCGTCGTCGCGCACATGCGCGCGCCGTTGCGCGACGTGCGCCGGCTCGATCTCTTGGTGGAAGACTCGGCGGCTGGGTCGATGCGCGTGAACGACGTCGCGTTCGACCCCGCGGCTGGCGGCGTGACGATGGTGCCGAGCGTCGCGTTCCTCCGCACGCTGCGCAACGAGCGGCAGCGCGTGCGACTCGTCGCCGTCGACGGCGTCGAGGAGCGCGTGATCGCGGACTACACGTTCAACCACTATCCTTCGTAGCGCTTCGGGGTCGTAGCGCTTCGGCGTCGTCGCGCTTGGGCGTCCGCGCACGGCGGACGCTTCCGCGGAAACATGCGCGGCTTCGCGCTGTCACAAACCTGCATCGACCGAACGTCTAGAGAGCATGGAGCGTGCAAACCGCAGATCCCGCGGGGCGCGGAGCGGCGTTCGAGGAGCATCGCGGCCGCCTCTGGGGCGTGGCGTACCGGATGCTCGGGTCGCGCGCCGACGCAGACGACATGGTCCAGGAGGCGTACCTGCGCTGGCACGTCGCCGCGCAACCGACGACGTGCGCGCGCCGCAGGCTTGGCTCGTGACGACAACCACTCGCCTCTGCATCGACCGCCTGCGGCAGCGCCGCGCAGAGCGCGACGCCTATGTCGGCCCGTGGCTACCCGAGCCGCTCGTCGAGGACGAGCCCGCGGCGGACGCCGCGGCCGAGCTCGCCGAAGACTTGTCCGTCGCGTTCCTCACCCTTCTCGAGCGGCTCGCGCCCGAGGAGCGGGCGGCGTTCCTGCTGCACGACGTGTTCGAGGCCGAGTACGCCGAGATCGCGGCCGCGCTCGACAAGAGCGAAGAGGCGTGCCGGCAGATCGTCAGCCGCGCACGACGTCGCGTGCGCGACGAGCGGCCGCGTGCGTGCGTGAGCCAGGTGGCCCGTGAGCGGCTCGTGGACGCGTTCATTCGGGCCGTCGAGCTCCGCGATCACGACGCGCTCGTCGCGCTGTTCGCGAACGAGGCGACGCTCACTTCCGACGGCGGCGGGAAGGCAAAGGCCGCGCACAAAGTGGTTCGCGGCGGCGCGAGCGTCGCGCGTTTCCTGCTCGGCGTGTTGCGGCCGGCGGGCACGGCCCTCGAGCTGCGCAGGATCACCGTGAATCGTGAGCCCGGCGTGGCGCTCGTGATTGCGGGGCGGCTGCTTTCTGTGGTGTCGCTGCTCATCGATGGAACGCAGATCGTCGGGGTCTACAACGTGCTGAACCCCGAGAAACTTCGCCGCGTGAAGCTTGCGGATCGCCCTCACCGGGGCGATCCGCACTCGCACTCGGCGCAGTGAACGACGCAGTCACAGGAGGCGCGCGTCGTTCGTCTTGTAGTCGAACCTAAGCAAACAAGGAGGAAGCAATGACAGCTCGTATCGATTACACGAAAGTGTCCCCGCAGATCCTGCGCCCGTTGATCGCGTTGAACGCGCCGGTCGAGGCGTCCGGTCTCGAGCACGCGCTGCTCAACCTCGTGAGAATGCGCGCGTCGCAGATCAACGGTTGTGCGTTCTGCCTCGACATGCACAGCAAGGACGCGCGCGCGGCCGGTGAGAAGGAGCAGCGGCTCTACATGCTCGAGGCGTGGCGAGAGACGTCGGCCTACAGCGACCGCGAACGCGCGGCGCTCGCATGGACGGAGGCCGTGACGCGCGTCACCGAGGGCCACGTGCCGGACGAGGTCTACGCCGAGGTGGCCGAGCAGTTCGACGAGCAGGAGCTCGCGGCGCTGACGCTCGCCGTGGTCGCGATCAATAGCTTCAATCGGCTCAACGTCGCGTTCCGAATCGAGGGCGGCAGCTATCAGCCCGGAATGTTCAAGAACCTGTTGAAGACCGCATAGCAACACGGCAGCCACGCCCGGTCGCGCGCTCGCGGCCGGGCGACTGCGCAGCGGCGCGCGAGCGCGGCGATTGCGCCCCCGCGAGCGAGGGCGTAGAAAGGTGGCGCGCGGCGCCACCTGGCCGGGGCGAGGAGTGGGCGGCGCAACCGGGAGGGGAATCTTGCGCAAGCTCACCAGGGCCGCGGCCGTGGCCTTGATCGTCACCGCATGCACCGGTCGGCAGCCGGCCGCGCCGGCGTGCGATCGAGGCTGTCTCATCGGCATCGCGGACACGTACCTCGCCGCAATCGCGGCGCACCTGTGCAAGGGCTCGCGATGGGCCTCTCGCATTTCCGCCAGTCGATGAAACTCGGCCCACAGCTCATGATCGCGGCCGACGGCTCGCACGTGATGTGGCAGGAGAAGCGCGACCCGTACGACTTGCCGGCCGCGCACATCTTCAAGATCACGGGCGGCGAGATCCACGAGGTGGAAGCGCTCGGCATCTTCGTGCCGTACGGATCGCCAACGGGCTGGGAATGACGCGCAGCCCGGCGGCGTTTGCACGACGGAGAGAACGATGAGCGAGCCGCGAGCCGTCACCGACGAGCTCATGACGGGCGAGGAGTACCTCCTAAGCCTCAGAGACGGCCGCGAGGTCTATCTCTACGGCGAGCGCGTCGGCGACGTCACCGAGCATCCCGCGTTTCGCAACTCGGCGCGCTCGATCGCGCGGCTCTACGACGCGCTGCACGATCCGGCCACGCGCGAGCAGCTCACGACGGTGGACCGCCTCGGCATTCGCACGCACAAGTTCTTCGCGCCGAGCTGGTCGGCGGCGGAGCTGCTCGATGCGCGCGAGGCGATCGCGCACTGGGCGCGGCTCTCGTACGGCTTCATGGGCCGTACGCCGGACTACAAGGCGGCGTTCATGGCGACGCTCGGCGCGAATCCGGAGTTCTACGCGCCGTTCGACGAGAACGCGCGGCGGTGGTATCGGCGGTACGCCGCGAAGGCGCTGTTCCTCAACCACGTGCTCGTCAATCCGCCGGTCGATCGCAACAAGCCCGTGCACGAGGTCGCGGACGTGTACCTGCACGTGGTGCGCGAGACGGACGCGGGTGCGATCGTGAGCGGCGCGAAGATGCTCGCGACGGGCTCCGCGCTCACGCACGCGACGTTCGTCGCGCAGAACAGCTGCCGTGACGCTCGAGGCCGGCAAGGCCGAGGACTACGCGCTGGTGTTCATCGCGCCGCTCGACACGCCCGGGAGCCGCCTCCTGTGCCGCGCGTCGTACGAGCAGAGCGCGCACAGCCCGTTCGACCATCCGCTCTCGAGCCGCTTCGACGAAAACGACGCGGTGCTCGTGTTCGACGAAGCGTTCATCCCGTGGGAGAACTTCCTCGTCTACCGCGACGTCGAGCGCGCGAACGCGTTCTATCCCGCGTCGGGATTCTTCAACCGCTACAACCTGCAGTCGGGCACGCGGCTCGCCGTGAAGCTCGACTTCATGACCGGGTCTGCTCGCGCGCGGGCTCGAGATGAACGGCACGACGAGTTCCGCGGCGTGCAGGCCGCGCTCGGCGAGGTCGTCGCCTGGCGCACGCTGCTCTGGGCGATGACGACGGCGATGGCGGCGGAGCCGCAGCCGGGCCCGGGCGGCTCGGTGATCCCGCGCGCCGACTACGCCGCAACGCTGCGCATGTTCGTCGACGTCCGCGTGGCCGGCCGTGAAGGAGATCTTCGAGAACGTGCTCGGCGGGGCGCCGATCGTCGCGCCGTCGGGACGCGAGGACCTGTTGAACCCGGCGCTTCGCCCGCTGATCGATCGCTACTACCGCGGCACGGGCGCCTCGGCGGTCGAGCGCATCAAGCTCTTCAAGCTCGTCTGGGACGCGATCGGCACCGAGTTCGGCGGCCGCCACGAGCTCTACGAGCGCAACTACGCCGGCAACCACGAGCAGGTCCGGATGGACGCGCTGAAGTTCGCGCGGCGCACCGGCGCGCTCGACAAGTGCGTCGAGCTCGTCGACCGCTGCCTCGCCGACTACGACCTCGACGGCTGGACGGGCGACACCTGGCGCGCGTGACCGAGCCCTTGTCGACTTGTGCGCGGGCGTCGCACCCGCGCGGCTCAGCTCTTCCGCACGGCGACGCCGATCACGATGAGCACGGCGTAGTCCTGCTTGTGGCAGCCGTCGACGGGCGGCATCGGCGCGCCGGGGCGCACCGGAAACGCGGCCGTCTGCGCTTTCGCCGGCGAGCACGATCCGGCGCTCGCCGGCGTGTAAAGCGCGGAGCGGCAGCGCAAGTGGGTCACGTCGTAGACCGTTGCATCGTCGAGAGCCCAGCGTTGCGCACCGTCCTTGCCCTTGGGGTCGACGGTTAGGACGGTCGTGGCCGCGCGGCCGCCCGTGACCATGTACCGGCCTGGAGGCAGAGGGAACTCCGGCTGCTCCATGATCAAGCCGTGCTCCTCGAGCCACCAAGCCCGGTCGTCGAACGTCCACTGCGCGGGGGCAACGCCGCCGGCCGCCTTCAATCGCTCGTAATCCCGGAGCTGAACCCCGCGCGGGCCGGGGTCCTGGCGCCACAATCCCCATGTTTGCGCGTCGTTTCCGGACCTCGCGTCCGGGCTGGTCAACGCGGCGATGTACTGCGTGGGGACGCTCCTGAAGTCGCTGTAGTCCTGCGCGGCGAACGCGGCGCGGGACGACAACGCGGCGGCGGCGGCTGCCGACCCGGCGACGAGAAACGATCGGCGACTGAGCGCGCCGGCGGCCGCCCAGAGCGGCGGGGGAGTGCCGGAGGCCAATTTCGGTTCACGATCCATCGTGCATCTCCTCGATTCGGCCGGAGCCTTCCCCGATCGTAACGCCGCGCGCGCGATTCTTATAGCGGTTCCGGCGGATCAACGGGCGATCTCGCTGCAGGAAGAGCCGTACGCGAAGCAGCTATAGCAGCGGTGATGGCGGAGCGTCACGCGTTTCGGCAGGGTTTCGGTCAAGGTGGCGCCGAGGTCGTACGAGTCGTCGTCGTCGACGAGCGTGCACGCGTAAACGCGCATGCGGCCGCCCTTCTTGATGACCATCTTCGAGAACGCGCACATGAACGCGCGGCGCGTCTCCTCGGACTGATACGTGGTCATGCAGTGCTCGGTGACCGTCGGCACCGTCGGATGCGCGCCCGGCAAGCCGAAGTCCGGAAACCCGACGAGCGTCGTGGTCGGCGGCAGGCCGTGAGCCGCGAACAGCGCCGCGAAAGCCTTCTGCACGGACACCGCGTCCTCGCCTTTCTCGATTTGCCGCGCCACCGATACCCTGAAGCCGAGCTCGAGCAGCGCTGCGACGGCGGACCACGACTTGTCGAAGCTCCCGGCGCCCCGGCCGGAGTCGTGCCGCGCGCGATCGGCATAGTCGATGCTCACGCGGAACGCGACCGGGTGCGGCTGCGAGCGCAGCTCGGCGATCTGGCGCAAGCGCTTCAATACGGGGTCCGTGCCGTTCGTGAGCACGAGGCACGGACGGAAGCGCGAAGCGTACTTCAGGATGTCGACGAAGCCTTTGACGATGAACGGCTCGCCGCCGGTGAAAGAGAATTGCTCGACGCCGATCGCGACGGCCTCGTCGATGAACGGCTGCGCATCCGCGAGCGTAATGCGGTCGAGCCGGCGGTCGCCGGGCTTCGATCCCTCGAGACAAAACGGACACGCGAGATTGCACGCGGTGCCCGTATGGAACCAGAGCTCGCGCAGCGCATGCGGTTGTATGTAGCCGATCGGAGCGGCCGCCGCGGTCGATCGTGATGCGTCGAGCTTCGCATTCATGGCTTGCGCTCCGCCTGCGAGCCTAGCAGCCGCCGGTAGCTCGCGGCCAGCGCGTCCGGCCGCCCGCCGAGCATGAAGCGGAGCGCGAGCCAGCGGTTGTGGAACGTGCGCCGCCACCAACCATCGCGCTCCCAGCGGCGCGTGGCCACGCCGATCGCCCGCGGCAAGACCCGAAACGTGCCGCGCGCCCGCAGGCTGCGCGACTAGCCGCGCCTCCTCGAACAGAGGCTGCGGCGCGAACCCACCGCATTCGAAGTAGACGTCGCGACGGACGAAAATGGCCTGATCGCCGTAGACCATGCCGCCACAGCGGACGCGCAAGGCGATCAGCAGCGCGAGCAAGCGCTTGTACCAGGTCGCCGGGCCCTGGAACGCGAACCGAAAGCAGCCGCTCTCGGCGCCGCTTCGAAGCGCGGCATCGATCGCATCCAGCGCGTCGGCCGGCGGCGCGGCGTCCGCGTGCAGGAACCAGAGCACCGGTGCGGTGGCCGCTCTCGCGCCCACGTCGAGTTGGACGCCGCGGTTGGCGGCCGCCTCGAGATACGAGCACGCGTGCTCGCGGCACAGCGTCGCCGCGCGCGCATCGCCGCGCCCGGACACGACGACGATCTCGGCGGGCTGCTGCAGCCGCAACAGCGGCAGCAGTCGCGGCGAGCTCCGCTTCGTCTCCGAGCACGGGAATCACGACCGCAACGCGCGCCTGTCATTCCGCCGCGCGCTCCCGCGTCGCGCCGTCGTCGGCCTCGAGGCGGTGCCGCAACGCACGCGTCGCTCGCTGCGTGATCAGGAGCGTAAACCCGACCGTCGCGATGAGGCCGCCGAGAAGCAGCGCGCGCGAGGGCCAACCACGCATCGAGATGGCCGCTCGTGAGTGCCGCGACATTCTTCGCGAGCGAGCCGATGTACACGTACAGCACGGTCGCCGGCAGCATGCCGACCCAGCTCGCGAGCGCGTAGTCGCGCAACCGCACGTCCGTGAGACCGAACACGTAGTTCAGCATGTTGTACGGCAAGAGCGGCGACAATCGCGCGAGCAGCACGAGGGTGAACGCGTCGTGCCGAGTCGCGGAATCGAGCGCGCGCCAACGCGGCGAATCTGCGATCCGCCGCGCAACCCAACCGCGCGCGACGAATCGCCCGAGCAGGAACGCGGCGATCGCGCCGAGCACGCTGCCGGCGGAAACGAGCACGACACCGAGCACCAGGCCGAACGTGAATCCCGCACCGAGCGTCAGCAGCGTCCCGGGCACGGCGAGCACGGCTGCGACCGTGTACACGGCGACGAACAGCGCGCCGGCTCCGCGCGGGTGATGCTCGGCCCAGGCGGCGCCGTCCGCGAGCCAGCGCGTCAGCGGCAATCCCGCGGCCACCGCGACGATCGCGGCGACCAGGAGCACGAGCAGGAGTGCGCGCGGAGCCGTCATGCCTCTCGCAGATCCGGCTGCTGCGCGAGCCATCGGCTCAGCGCGCGGCGCGCCGGGCGCGAGTCGCCGTCGAGCGCCGTGCGCAGCGCGCGGAGGTCCTCGAGCGTGTCGACGTCGCGCAGCGGTTCGAGCACGGCGGCCCGCGCTCCGGCACGCGCGCAACCTGCTTCGAGGGCGCCGTACAGTGCGTCCGTGCTCCACGGCAGACCCGAAAGATCCGGCCAACGGCCGCGCACGCCCATGAGCACCACGCCGCCGTCGACCGCGGGTCCGAAGACGACGTCGCGGTCGACCAGCGCCGCGGCGGCGCGCTCGAGGTAGCCGAGGTCGATGGCTGGACAGTCGATACCGACGTAGAGCTGCCGCTCGAGACCCCGGTCGATGAGCGCCGCGTTCACGTGGTTGATCCGCTCGCCGAGGTTGTCGCCGCGCTGCACGACGAGAGCATCGACGCTCGCGGGCTCGAGTGCCGCGGCCTCCTCGTCATCGGCGGGCGCCAGACACACCGGCCCCGGCCAGCTCTCGAGATCCTCGCGCGCGCACGCGATGAGATGTTGCGCGGCCTGCGTGGCGCGCGTGTCGCCGATCGCGGCGGCCAATCGGCGCTTCGACCTTGCAGCCGATTTCATCATCAGCACGATACAGCATCCGGCGTGAGTCACATCGGCTCCCGAGGCCCGCCGTCACGCGACGCCGTTGCGGCTAGTCTGCGTAGCTCTTCGGTCTGCTGAGGCGGTTCGCTGTCGATCAGATCCAGCCGACGTGCGAGCCAGTCTATCCCCTAGACGCCGGTGCACGAAGGTCGCGGACGAGCGCGATTACGTGCGCAACCACGAGCAGGTTCGAATGGACGCGCTGAAGTTCGCGCGCCGCACGGGCGCGCGGGGATCGCTGCGCCGCCGCGACCGGCGCGGCGGCGCAGCGGGCGGTCAGTCCGGTTGGACCAATGCGCCGCTGATGGATCCTTTCGGCGGCGTTATGCAGGTATTGGGGTCCTCCTGAAACGGGTGGGTCGTATCGTTGATGCACACGAGTGCGTCGAAGGTCCCGGAGAACGACTTGCCGACGCGGTCGACTTTCACGGTCGCATGAATGTGGACACGATAGAGGGGACCCGGGAACCCATCGTCGTAACCCATCGCAATGTGATTGAGCGTATAGGTCCGCGGGCCGATCTTTCGCCATACTCCTTGGCAGACGTCGCCTTTCGCGGGATCACGCCCGGCGGAAAACATGAGCTCCGTTCCGTCCGAATGCCACGCTTGCGTCCCAAAGTCCATGCCGCCGTTCAACACGAACTGCCACAATCCGACGATAGGCTCGTTGTCGTCGCCGCCGTCGTTCCGATCCGAGGCGCGCAAGAATTTCGGCGCCGACGGTGGGTCCAGCCGATAGGCGGCTTGGATGAGCGGGGGCGAGCTCGGGGGCGCAGAGGGCGTCGACGACTTGCTCGGAGCGCACTTGCGGCGAGGCCGCTCAGACAGCCGGCGTTGGCCTGACCGGCGAGCGCAACCAAGCCGAAACCCAAGACGTAAGCCAGCACGGGCTGATTCTTTCGCGGGAAGATTCTCATTTTCATTGCTCCTTTTTGGTTGACGAGAAGGCGGGCTGTTACGAGCCGACCTTTGTTGGTATAAATCGACGGAGCGCGTGAAAACGAACGGCGCCCTTATGAAAGGGCGTGAATCCTCAGAAAAAGAGACGGCGCCTCCGGTATGCCCGGGTCGGATTCTCACGAGCGCTACACATTCGCGGGGTTCCGATTGGAACCCTCGCGCCGACTGCTGATCGACGCGCAGGGCGCGCCCGTGAAGCTCACGGCGAAGGCCTTCGACGCGTTGGTCTACCTCGTGGAGCACGCGGGCGATCTCGTCGATCGTTCGCACGTTGATCGAGACTCTCTGGCCCCGCGCGTGGTCGAGGACAACAACCTCAACCAGGCTATCGCGGCGTTGCGCCGCGCGATCGGCAGCGGCCACGTCGTCACGGTGGCAGGCCGCGGCTATCAGTTCGTCACGCCCGTCCGCGTCGCGCCGGCCGACGTCGGCACTTCGGCGCCGGCAATGCCGAACGACCGGGTACCGAGACCGGAGCGAGCGTCGGCGCGGCATCTTCATGCGCGCGCTCGCCGTGGGCGCGGCGCTGCTTGCGACGGGTGCGATCGGAGCATTCGGCCTCGCCCATCGCTCCGGCACGGACGGCACCGCGCTCGGCGAGGTCGACCGAATCGAGCCCGTGACCACGTATCCCGGCGACGAAGGGACTCCCGCTCTGTCGCCCGACGGCTCGCGGGTAGCGTTTTCATGGGATACGCGGTACGGCCACAGCGACATTTACGTGCAGCAGGTGAGCACGGGCGCGCCGCTCGAGCTGACGAGAGCAGCCGAGGGCCTCGACTCCAACCCGGTCTGGTCTCCCGACGGTGAGCGAATCGCATTCCTCCGCCACTTCGATCAGTCCCGGTTCGACGTCGTCATCGTTCCGGCGCTCGGCGGCGCCCGAGCGCACGGTGACGTCCGCGAGCGCGTACTGGATTTCAGTCGACGGCTATCCGATGCTCGCGTGGACGCCCGACGGCAAGGCGCTGTTGTTCACGACTCAGTTGCGAGGCGTCCGGGGAGGGACAGAGCTACGCGTTTCACCTCCTCGATCTCGAGTCGGGGGCGGTGCGTCTTTGGCCATTGGCGCGGGACTCCCGGGATTACGACACCTCGCCGGCGTTCTCGCGCGACGGCCGACGGTTCGCGTTCACGCGCTACCACCTCGGCGAGCGGTTGCCGACGCTGATGGTGCAGACGCTCGGCCGTGGCTACGCGCCGGAGGGACCGCCGACGCCGCTGCCGGGCGTCGGACCGGAAATGATTCACTCGCTTGCCTGGTCCGCGGATGGCGAACGCCTTCGTTTCATGGCGGCGGGCCAGATCAAGGAATGGCGCGTCGGCGGCGGCGTCAAGGTGGTCTACACGCTGCCGCCGAGCATGGCGGGTAGCAAGACGGTGTCGCTCGGCGCGCACGACGGGAAGCCGCGCGCCGTCGCCGTGAATCGCCCGACGGACGTCGACATTTGGGCTCTGCCGCTCGATCCGTCGACGCACGCGGCGATCGGGCCTCCGCTCGCGCGGGCCAAGTCGACCTCGATCGAGCGTCACCCGAACTTTTCTCCGGACGGCCGCGAGCTCGCTTTCATCAGCAGTCGGAGCGGCAAGACCGCGCTCTGGGTTGCGCACGCCGACGGCTCGAGCCCACGCCAGCTGTCCGATCTCGATGCGTATGTCACCGGCTATCCGCGTTGGTCGCCGGACAGCAAGCGGATCGCGTTCCACGCGTCGGCGCCGAGCCACGAACGGCTCATTTATACCGTGAACCTGGACGAAGGCCGTCCGGTCTTGCTAGCGAGCGGCTGCTGTCCGGGCGGCTGGTCCTCGGACGGTCGCTACGTGTATTCCATGGACGTCGGGACCGTCGATTACCTCCTGCGCATACGCGTCGCGGACGGTGTGAGGGAGCGTTTGTTCGAGGGCGATTCCGCGATCGAAAGCGCGGACGGGCGGCGCCTGCTCTACGCGAAGTCTTCGGAACGCGGGGTCTTTGCGCGCGCGCTCGCGGGCGTACCGGCCGACAATCCCGAGGAGCGGCTCGTCGAGGACTATCTGCCGTCGCTCGGCGGCATCGCGCCCGTGGCCGACGGGTTCTTCTATCTCGGCTGCGGCGCGGACGGGCGGCCGCGCGCGTTTCGCTTCTTCGACTACGCTCGCGGCGCTGCGCGCGACATCGCGCCCGCGCCCCGCAGCACGAGCTTCGGTCTCACGGTGGCCCCGAGCGGACGCGAGCTGCTGTACTCGGCGGACGCATCGGAATCCGGCGGAGATCTCGTGCTGCTCGAGTTTGCGACCGGGCGGCCCTGAGCGACGACAACTCCCGCCCCTTTGGCGCCGCGACACGGCGCGACCGGCTAAGTTTTCGCCGCGTTCAGCGCCGCGAGCACGCGCTCCTTGCGGAACGGCGCGCGCCGCAGGCGCACGCCCGTCGCGTCGTGAATCGCGTTCGCGACCGCGGCGATCATCGGCTTGTGGCTCGCCTCGCCCGCGCCGTAGTGCGGCAGATCCGGACGCGACGGGTTCGGGTCGCCGTTCACGAGCACGACGTCGATGCGCTCCGGCGTGTCGGAGTGCCGCAGGCTCGGGTGCGTGGCCCAGTCGACGCTCGTGACCTTCTCGGCGTCGAACTGCACCTCTTCCCAGAGCGCGCGGCTCAAGCCGTGCAGCATGCCGCACTCGATCGTGCGCTGGAGGCCGAGCGGGTTCACCGTGAGCCCGCAGTCGTGCGCGCAGACGAGCCGCTTCACCCAGACGCGGCCCGTCTCGCGGTTCACGTCGACCTCGGCGATCGTCGCGACGATCGTGTTGTTGCGATACGTGTACGCGATGCCGCGGCCGGTTAGCACCGCGCCCTTGGCTTTGCCGCGCGACGGCGAAGGCCGCGCGTCCCAGCCGAACTTGTCGGCGGCCGCGCGCACGACCGCGAGCGAGCGCGCGCGTCGGAACGACTTGTCCTCGTCGCTCGCCGCGATCATGTCGAGCCGGAACTTCACGGGATCGGCTTTCGCGGCCTCCGCGAGCTCGTCGATGAACGACTCGAACGCGAACGTCACCTGCGGACCGTTCGGGTCGCGCAGGTTGCCGGTGCGCAGCGGCGTCTCCCAGATCAGCGGCAAGCTCACGACGCTCGCCTGTCATGCGCCGATGCGGGATCGCGTACATCACGGACGGCGTCTCGGCGCGGCCCGGATCCGGCTTCTCGAGCCGCTTGCCCATGAGCTGCGCGATCAGCACGGTGTCGGGCACGTTGTAGCCGACGTGGTTGTAGTCGATTGCGCGCGCGTCGTAGTCGAGCGCGACGAGGTTGCCTTTCGCGTCGAGCCCGCCGCGCAGCTTGAACGTGTACGCGGGGCCTTTCGTGTCCCACGCGGTCTCCTCGTGGCGCATCCACTGCACGCGGACCGGCCGGCCGAGCTCGTGCGCGAGGAACGCGGCCTCGAAACCGACATCGTCGGCCGCCGTGCGGCCGTAGACCTGCGGGCCGTCCATGTAGACGACGCGCACTTTCTCGCGCGGCAGGTCGAGGAACTTCGCGACGCCGTTACGCAAGCCGTACGACTTCATGTCGTTCGTATAGATCGTGAGCTGATCGTTCGACGGGTCCGCGAGCGCGTGCGCGGGGCCGATCGCGGTGTGGCCTTGGAACGGTACCTCGTAGTTCGCCTCGATCACGCGCGCGGCGCCCGCGAGCCCCGCATCGGGATCGCCGGTGACTTCCGGCGCGCCGCTCGACGTGGGCTGCGCGCCGCGGATGTAATCGAAGAGTCGCTCGGACGACGGGAACGGCGCCTCGGCGGGCGGCGCCCAGTCGCACTTCAGCTGCCGCGACGCCTGGATCGCATGCTCCTCGCGCTCGCACACCACCGCGACGTAGTTGCCGCGGCTCACGACCTTGCACGAGCCCCGGCACGTTCGCGACCGACGACTCGTCGATGCTTCGGAGCCGCGCGCCCGCGACCGGGGGCTTCACGTTGCGCGCGTGCAGCATGCCGGGGACTTTCGCGTCGACGGCCCACGTGAGCGAGCCGTCGACCTTGCCGGGAATGTCGTAGCGCTCGATCGGCTTGCCGATGACGCGCATCTCGTTCACGGGCTTCACGCTCGCCGTGCCGGTCGTCGCGTCGACGTTGCGCCCCGTGAGCGCGACGTCGAAGCGCTTGCCGCCGACGAGCTCGGCGTAGGTGACCGACTTCTTCGCGTCCGACTTCAGCGAGACCGTCGCGTTGTGCACCGCGAGCTGATCCGACCGGCGCGTGCAGGCGCTCGGACGCGAGCTCGAGCAGCACGCGCCGCGCCTCGGCCGCGACGCGGCGCGCGGGCCAGCCGTCGACCTCGATCGCGTCGGAGCCGCCGGAGCCGCCCTGGTCGGGCGTCGTGTCGGTGCGGCCCATCACGAGCCGCGTCATGTCGTATGCGATGTCGAGCTCGTCGCTCATGAGCTGACGGAACGCGGTGCCGGTGCCTTGACCGCCGTCGGTTTTGCCGACGAAGAAGGTCGCGGTGTTGTCCGGGTGGATCACGATCCAGGTGTCGAGCTGGCGGAAGTCGGGGTCGGGATAGGGGCCGGCGCCGGCGCCAGCGTTCGCGACTTGCGCGAGCGCGCGGCCGCCAGGGATTGCGCCGACGCTGATGCTCACGACCAACGCGCCCGACGACGCGAGGAAACTCCGGCGCGACACCGCCGGATTCGCTCGGCGCAGCGCGTCCTCGATCGCTTTCGGGAGCTCGAGCGTGCTCGTCTTCGGCGTGTAGGGCGCGGCGCTCATTTGGCACCTTCCTTCGCGGTCGCTGCCGTCGCGCCGTGCGCGACGCGTTTGATCGCGGCCTGAATTCGGTAGTACGTCATGCAGCGACACAGGATGCCTTCCATGCCGTCGCGGATTTCGGCGTCGGTCGGATGCGGATTTTTGTCGAGCATCGCCTTAGCCGTCATGATCTGACCGTTCTGGCAGTAGCCGCACTGCGGCACCTGCTCGTCGATCCACGCTTGCTGGAGCGGATGCAGCTTGCCGTCTTTCGCGAGGCCTTCGAGCGTCGTGATCTCGCCGCGCGCGGCGGAGGTCGGCGTGATGCACGAGCGCATCGCGACGCCGTCGATGATCACGGTGCACGCGCCGCACTGCGCGAGCCCGCAGCCGAAGCGCGGGCCGTGCAGGCCGAGGTCGTTGCGCAGCACGTATAGAAGAGGAGTGGACGGCTCGACGTCCACCTCGTGGGTGGCGCCGTTGACGCGTAGCGAAGATGCTCATGACATACCCCGAGGTTCGCGGGCAGCTGATGAGCAGACACTAGAACAAAGGCGTTGCGAGTTCAAAGTCGGTCGCCGGGACCCGTCTTTCGTAGCACGCGTAGTGCTAGGATCCTGTCGCGTTCGCGCGTTTCCCGAGGTCTCGAGCTGGAGCACCCATGATCCGAGCGTCGTTCTCGGCTTCGTCTGCTGGCGGCGGCGTGCTTGGTGAATGGCTCAGCCGGGGCGTTTGTGGTCGGCCAGAGCCCCGCCGTTCGATGAGCTCGTTCGCGAAGCGGATTTCGTCGGCAAGGTCACGGTCCTCGATTCTAAGCCGCTTGCCGACCCCTGGTTCGACGGTGTGCCCGGCTACGCGCCGGTCCAGACCCAGCTCAAAGTGTTGGCGACTTATAAGGGCGACGCCGCAATCACGGAGATCGGGTTTCGGCACTTCGCCGACGGGCCGTCGTTGCCGTACGTCCCGCAGACGTATGGTCTCGAGCGCGGACGAACGTACGTTTTGTTTGCGGCGGCGACGAACGACCGAACCGTCTTTCGTCAACTGTGGAAGGCGCTTCGATTTCCGGCGGACCAGTGCGTCGTTCTCGCCGCGAGCACCGAGCCGCGGACAGGTGCGAGCGGTGAGAGGACGTGATCTTTGCGGAGTTGACCGGCCTGTTAAAGAGCCCGACGACCGGACGACGTGAAATATGGTCTCGCGCATCTCGATCGCCTCAGCGGTGGTGGCCCCGAGTTCGAACGTCAACGGGAGTTCGACCGCTTGGAAGTGCTCGCGCGCGTCGAGCCGCTCCTGTCGAGCCCAGACAACGATGTCGCGCTCGCGGCCGCGAAATCGGTGCGGTTCAGACAACCCCTACCTATCCGAAGCTCAGCGTTGGCGCGTGCCGGACGAGAGGAGCCGCGAGCCGTGCCCGGCCTCGCGACGAAAGACGGGACGCGGCGGAATCCCGCCGCCAAGCTCTATTGGAAGGAGATCGTAGCGCTCGCCGATCGCCCGGGACCGGCCACGACACGCGCACTAGCGATTCGCGCGCTTGGGCACGCCGAAGAGCCGGCGATTCTTCCGCACGTGTTGAGTTGGACGACCGACGCCGAGCCGCTCGTGCGTCAATCGGCGGCCGTGTTGTTGGCCGACTTCAAGACCGAGACGGCGATGGAGCCGCTGATCCGCCTCGCCGCCGATCCGCAACAAGAAGTGCGGATCGGCGTGGCGCACGCGATTGGGTTCGGACAATTCAAAAGAGTTGATTCCGCTGCTCGGCAAGATGCTCTCCGACACCCCGCCGAACGTCCAGAGCGCCGCTGCGATGAGCTTGTTGTCGTTTTCACCACGCGACAGCGGCGACGTCCTGCGCGCCAACATCGATCACCATGAGTTCCATGTGCTGTTCGTCAACGCGTTGGCCGCGACGATACAGCAGCCTACGTCGACGAGTTGGGCGAGATCATCAAGAAGCAGAAGCAGCCCGAGCATTTTTGGGGCGGACTGGTTCCTTGGGCGGCGAGTTGGGATCGGCTCTTCTCCTACGTGCAACGGCGAGCCCATCGAGCAGGTACGACGACGGCCGATTCAACAGCGTGCTCGACATACTGGAATACCCGGCGAGCGGTGCCGGCCGAGATACTTCAGCTCTTCGGAGCCACGGGATCTGTATGCGTTGTACGTTCAGCGCGGGATGGCGGACCGAGCGGCGAAATTCCGCTCGCTGACAAAAAAGAACGTTGTCGGCGACTTGGGAGAGTTCTACGACCGAGTCGACAGGGATCCGCAAACTTTCCAGCGGCAATAAACAGCGCATCGGGGGCCGACACAAGGAGCGGCCGCCGAGTCAGGCGGCCGCCCGATCGGCGTGGCCAGCCACCAGTCGGTTTACACTGCGGCCGTGATCCGCGTCCGAACATACTCCGACGTGCGCGCCTTCCTCGCTCGCGCGGAGCCGTGGCTGCTGCGCGCCGAGCAGCGCTACGGCTTGCTGCTCGGGATCGCGGACCAGGTGCTCCGTGGCGCGCATCGCTACCGCCAGCCGATCTATTGGGCGACGGTCGAGGACGACTCGGCCGATGCTGCGGCCGCGGACGACGCGTCGTTGGTCGGCTGCGCGTTTCGGACGCCGCCGCATCAGGTCGGCGTGACCGCGTTGCCCGCGGCGGCGATCGAGCCGCTCGTCGCGAGCCTACGCGAGACCTATCTGAATCTCCCCGGCGTCGCAGGCCCCGAGCCGACGGCGACCGCGTTCGCCGACGCTTGGACCGCGCGGTTCGGCGGCAAATGGTGGCTCGAGCAGCGCCAGCGGCTGCATTCGCTGACCCGCGTGACGTTTCCGAGCGCTCCCGCTAGGGGCGCGCTGCGCCCGGCGCTCCCGCCCGACGGGCCGGTGGCGCGCGCTTGGATGGCCGGATTCATCCGCGACACGCGCGCGCGGCACCTCGGTGCCGACGCGGCCGAGCGGCTCATCGAGCAGCAACGCCTGCACATCTGGGTGGACGGCGAGCCGCGCTGCATGGTGAGCGCGGTGCGCGATACCGCGAACACCAGCGGCATCGGCGCCGTCTACACGCCGCCGCAGTTTCGCAACCGCGGTTACGCGAGCACCGCGGTGGCGACGTTGAGCGCTCAGTTGCTCGACTCCGGTCGCCGCAGCTGCTTCTTGTACACCGACATCGCGAATCCGGTCTCGAACGCGGTGTACGCGCGCGTCGGCTACGAGCCGATCGACGACGTCGTCGAGATCAAGATCCTGTGAGACGTCGACCCGCGCCCCGCGCCGCGCCTTAGCGCCGCTTGCGGCCGTCGACGCTCAGCGGCCCGGCGCCGTTGGCGGCGAGTAGCAGGAACCCGCCCGTTATCGACACGTTCTTCAAGAACATCACCGTCTGGATTTGATCGGCGAAGTTGTTGTGGAACAGCAGCGCCGAAAGCAGCGTGAACCCGGCGAGCAGGAGCGCGGTGACCCGCGTCTGCCAGCCCGCGATGATCGCGAGGCCGCCGAGCACCTCGGTCGCGATCACGAGCGGCAGAAGAGCAGCGGGAACGCCCACGGCGTTCATGTAGCCCGCGGTCGCGGCGTAGGCGCCGATCTTGCCGACGCCCGAGACGACAAACAGCGACGCGAGCAGCACGCGGCCCGCGACCTCGGACACGTTACGCGCGACGGCCGACGCGGCCTGGCTCGACCCTGCGGGGCGTCTTCTCGACGGACTGCGCATTCCGATGCAACACGTTGTGAGCGGTATTCATGGCGAGTCTCCTGAATGAATGTGAACCGTTGGTCGTTTGACTGTCGATTGAAATCCGTCAGATGCGGCCGCTGGCGCGCAAGCGCTCGCCGATGCGCACGATCTCGGCTTCGCCGCGCGCGAGCGCCTGCGCGCTCGTGTGCACCGAGTAGTCGCCGAGCACGAGCGGGTGCGGGTGCTTGATCGCGCTGCCGAACACGAACGACGTGTCGCCGTCGGCGCGGACCTCGACCGCTTCCTCGGACTCCGCGAACACCGCGAGCTCGCCGGCGTCGACGCGCTGCGGCGCGTGCAGGCGGCCTTCGTCGACGGCGAGCCAAGCGACGTCGTACCCGGCCGGCGGCGTGTAGCGCCACGTTTCGCCGTCCTTCAGCCGAACGTGGAAGTAGTCGATGCCTTCGGGCGCACGGATCACGCTGCGAGCGCGGCCGTAACGACCGAGGACCACGCGCACCGGTCCGTCTTCCTGCACGTCCTCGGGCGCGATGTACTGGCTCTCCGCCGGGCCGTTTTCCTCGGACGCGGGCAGCGCGACCCAGAGCTGGAACACGCGCAGCGGCTTGCCTTCGAGCGCGCCGCCGTCGTGCCACACGCCGTTGCCGGCGCTCATCCACTCGAGTCCGCCCTCGCGCACTTCGCCTTTCTTGCCGGTGGTGTCCTCGTAGGCCAAGCCGCCCGCGAGCACGGTCGTCAACGTCGCGATGCCCGAGTGCGGATGGATGCCCATGAATTCCTGCCCGGTGAACGGGACCTCGGCGCGATCGAGGAAGACGAACGGCTTGATCATCTCGCCGACGTCGGACGGGCTCGCGAGCCGCGCGATCGGGCCGCGCTTGCGCCCCGCGGTGCGAAACACGATCTGGCGCACGGCGCCGAGCCGCCGGCGGCGGGACGTTCAAGCCGCGCTCGCGGAGGCGCGTCATCGTTGCTGTCTGGCTCATGTGAAGTCCTCCTCCTGCTTGAGTGCCAGCCAAGATAGGGCCTAGCCGATCCATCTGAAAAGCCTATATTTTTCGATTGAATCCATCGTCAAAGGAGATAGATATGCTCGACGGCGTCACGCTGGATCAGCTCCGTACGTTCATCGCCGCGGCGGACGAGGGCAGCTTCTCGGCGGCCGGCCGCAAGCTGCGTCGCGCGCAGTCGGTCGTGAGCCAGACGCTCGCGAATCTCGAAGGTCAGCTCGGCGTGACGCTGTTCGATCGCTCGGGCCGCTATCCTCGAGTCACGGACGAGGGCCGCAGCCTGCTCGTCGACGCGCGCGCGGTGGCGGACGCGACCGACGCGCTCAAGGCGCGGGCGCGCGCGATGCACGAAGGTCTCGAGCCCGAGCTCGCGGTAGCCGTGGACGTGATGTATCCGCTCGAACGACTGACGGGTGCCGCGAGCCGAGTCGCGCAAGCTATTCCCGCACACGGCGCTGCGCGTCTATGTCGAGGCGCTCGGCGGCGTGATCAAGCCCGTGCTCGACGGCACCTGCAACGTGGGTGTGATCGGCTCGCTGCCGATCGTGCCGGACGAGCTCAGAGCCGAGCCGTTGCTCGACGTGCCGTTCGTGACGGTGGTCGCTTCGAGCCACGAGCTCGGCGCGAGCCGTCGCGACGATCTCCGCTGCCGACGATCGCGAAGCACGTGCAGCTCGTGCTGACCGACCGCACGACGCTCTCGGCGGGCCGCGAGTATTCGGTGCTCTCGCCTCTGACCTGGCGGCTCGCCGATCTCGGCGCTAAGCACGCGTTCCTGCGCGCCGGCCTGGGCTGGGGCCACATGCCGCTGCATATCGTGCAGGCGGATCTCGACGCCGGCGCGCTCGTTACGATCCGTGTCGCGGACGCGCCGCGGCCGATGCTCATGCCGATGAAGGCGGTGTTTCGAAAGGACTCTCCACCGGGTCCCGCGGCTCGCGCGTTCATCGAGCGGCTCCGGGGCGAGCACGGCGAAAGCGAGCACGCGCGTCGTGCGGTGACTCCACGTCCGTGATTTGTGCTCCTGCGTCCAGACCGATGGACGCACGATGACCGCGAACCTAGACTCCGGGTGTATGCAAACGCTACCCGAGCCTCGCCAGACGCCCGACACGCTAGGCCAGGCGCTGCGCTTCTTGCGGATGAGCGGCACGTTCTATTGCCGGTCGGAGCTCTGCGCGCCGTGGGGCCTCACCGTTCCGAGCATGCCGGGGCACATGTGGTTCCACATCGTTCTCGAGGGCGCCGCGTGGCTCGAGGTCGGAGAAGACGGTGAGCGCCAGATGCTGCGCCACGGGATGCTCGCTCTGTTGCCGAGGAACTGCGTGCACCGTCTGCGCAGCGCGCCCGACGTGCCGACGCAGGACGTGAGCCGGCTCGCGCGCGAAAAGGTGAACAGCCGCTACGAGATCTTGCGCTATGGCGAAGGCGGCGAGCGCACCACGCTGTTCTGCGGCGCCGTGCGCTTCGCGGATCAGATGGCGCGCACGCTCGTCGAGGCATTGCCGGCCGCGATGGTGATCGACGTCTCCGGCTCGCCGCAGATGGATTGGATGCAAAGCACGCTGCGCCTGATCGCGGCCGAAGCGCGGGCCCTGGAGCCGGGACACGAGGCCGTGCTCACGAGGCTCGGCGACGTGCTCGCGATCCAGGCCATTCGCTCCTGGATCCAGGCTTATCCCCCGGTGCGAACCGGTTGGATCGCTGCGCTGCAGGACCCGAAGATCGGCCGCGCGATCGCGCTGATCCACCAGGATCCGGGCCGCGCGTGGACTCTCGCCGAGGTTGCTCGCGAGGTCGCGATGTCGCGCTCGGCATTCGCGGCGCGCTTCACCGAGCTCGTCGGTGAGCCGATGATGCACTACCTAACCCGTTGGCGGATGCACGTCGCGCTCGAGTCTTTGCGTCAGAACGGCACGCCGGTTGCCGAGGTGGCGGAGCGGTTGGGTTATCGATCGAAGGCAGCGTTCAGCCGCGCATTCAAGCGAGTGGTCACCACGTCGCCGGGCGCCGTGCGCCGCCGCGGGAGCGCTCAACTCGCCGGCGCTGACAACCACGCTGCCACGCCGGCGAGATGAGCTGACACGCTAGGCGGTGCGGAGCGGCCCTTCAGGCGGCGACGAGCGGCTCGCGTTCTTCCAGACTTGGCGACGCCGCCGCGCCGAAATCGCCGAAGTCGTAGAGCTGGCGGATCACGAGCTTCGCATCGGCGCGCTGCACCAACGGGCAACGTTTGCCCCACTCGACCGCATCGCCGAGCGACGCCACATTCAAGATCCAGAATCCCGCAGTGACGCCGCCGGGCTCGGCGAACGCGCCATGCACGACGGCCGGCTTGCCCTTCGACCCCTCGACGCGTGCGCCGTGGGCGCTCGGATGAAGCTCCTCCGCGGCAAGCAGGACTCCAGCTTCGACGAGGGCGCGGTTGTAGCGCGCCATCTCCAAGGACCGGCTCACGGACCTCGGCTCGCAAAACCGTTCTCCCTTAAGCATGACCATGAACTTCATTCGCGTTCTCCTACGCACCCTCGAGCCGCACTATGCCGCTCGGCTTGGCACCGAGGAATGGCGAGCGGTCCGTCGTTTATGCTCGTTCGTCCACATCGGCGTACATTGGCGGCGCGAGGGGGTGCTATATGCAGGGGCGAACTGCCGGCACGGTCGCTGCGCTCGGTGCGCTCGCGGCGCTCGGTGCGTCGGCCGCCGAGCTGCCGGCCGACACGGCGCGCTATCTCGAGCAAGCCGTCGCGAACGGACAGCTCGTCGGCGTGGTCGTCGGTTACGTCGACGGCAACGACACGGCGATCCGCGGCTTCGGCGTCGCGTCGAAGGAGACCGGCAAGCCGCCCGATGAGGGCACGGTGTTCGAGATCGGCTCGATCACGAAGACGTTCACGGCCGCGCTGCTCGCCGAGGAGGTCCTCGGCGGCAAGTTGAAGCTCGCCGATCCCGTGCAGAAGTACCTACCCGAGGGCGTGCCGCTCGCCCAGGTCGGCGATCGGCCGATCGAGCTCGGCGACATCGCGACGCAGCGTTCGGGTTTGCCGCGGATGCCCGCGAATTTTACGCCCGCGAATCCCGCCGACCCGTACACGGATTTCGACGAGAAGAAGCTCTGGGAGGCGGTGAGCACGATGAAGCCGGCCCGTGCGCCTGGCGCCGCGTACGAGTACTCGAACTTCGGCTTCGGGCTGCTCGCCGAGATTCTCGGCCGCGAGACGGGCATGTCGTACCGCGACCTCGTGAAGGCCCGGATCTTCGTGCCGCTCGGCATGACGAGCACGGACACGGTGCTCACCGCGGCGCTCGAGCGTCGGTCGGCGCAGGGCTACGGACCGGGCGGCATGCCAGTGCATCACTGGGCGTTTGACGCGTTCGCGGGAGCGGGCGCGATCAACAGCACGGCCGACGGACATGCTCGCGTACCTGCGTGCGAACATGGCTGCCTCGGCCAACACGTCGGCGGGCGCGCTGAGCCGCGCTCTCGCGATGGCTCACGAGCTGCGCGCGGACATGGGGCCGGACGCCAAGATGCGGATCGGGCTCGCGTGGATGACGACGCCGAGCGGCAGCGGCCGCTGGCACAACGGCGGCACCGGCGGCTTCATGAGCTTCATCGGCTTCACGGACGACGGCAAGCGCGGCGTCGTGATCCTTTCGAACACGGGCAACCGACCGGTCGACGAAGTCGGCTTCCATCTCTTGGATGCATCCGCTCCGTTGCCGAAGACCTATACGCAGATCACGCTCGCGCCGGAGAAGCTCGACGAGCTCGTCGGCCAGTACGCGATCACGCCTCAGGCACTCTTCACGGTGACGCATCCGAGCAACGGCCTCTACGTGCAGCTCACCGGCCAGAACGCGCTGCCGCTCTATGCCTACGAGGCTGATAAGTTCTTCGCGATGGTGGTGGACGCGCAGGTCTCGTTCGAACGCGGCACGGACGGCAAGATCGTGGCGCTCACGCTGCACCAGAACGGTCAGAACGTGCGCGCGGACCGGCTTGGCGCGGACGGCAAGTCCGTCGCGCCGCCGGTCGCTCAGCTCGCGCTCACGGCGGAGCAGCTCGACGCATACGTCGGCAAGTATCAGCTCGCGCCGCAGCTCGTGTTCACGGTCGCGAGGGACGGTGCCCAGCTCAACGCGCAGCTCACGGGGCAGCCTGCGCTACCCGTCTACGCGGACAAGCCCGATCACTTCTTCTACAAGGTCGTCGATGCGCAGCTCGACTTCGAGCGCGACGCCGCCGGCAAGGTGACGGCGCTCACGCTGCATCAGAACGGGCGAGACCTGAAGGCGCCACGGACCGAATAGTCGTCGGGCTCGAGTCGCGGATTCGGCGGCCGCCGCGATAAAACTTAACGTACCCCAAGCGCCGAGTGCGGCCGGGGCGCTCGACAAGGCCGCCAAGTCCCCGGAAAATCAAGGACTGCCCTCGAGCCGGCGAACCTCTATATAGAGGAGTGGCCCCAGCCGCGGTCGCCGGCCGATCGCATAGCTACTGAATACGGAGTACGGCCATCGCGCGCAAGCTCGTCATCCCCGTCGCTCTCCTCGGCGTCGTAGCCGCGGCGGGCGCCGGCGCGTTCGTCTGGCACAGCCATTCTCAAGCGCCGTCGAGGCAGCAGGAGTGGGCGGTCGTCAAGAAGTACTGCTTCGAGTGTCACAGCTTTGCCGAGCAAGCGGGGGGCCGGTCGTTCGAGAACCTCTCTCCGGACCATGTCGCGGCGAACGCCGAGACGTGGGAAGCGGCGATTAGGAAACTGCGCAGCGGTTTGATGCCGCCCGCAGGCGAGCCGCGTCCCGACGCGCAGACCGTAGCCGGGCTCGTGGGCTGGCTCGAGACCGAGATCGACACGGCCGCGGACAAGACGCCGCCGGCACCGGGCCGCGTCGCGCTGCATCGCTTGAATCGCCGCGAGTACGCGCACGCGATCCGCGACTTGCTCGCGCTCGACGTGGATCCGTCGGAGTGGCTGCCGCAGGACAACGTGAAGGGCCGCTTCGACAACGACGCCGACGCGCTCCAGGTGTCGCCCTCGTTCGTCACGCAGTACATCGACGCCGCGCGCGCGATCGCGCAAGAAGCCGTCGGCGACGCGAAGGCGTTGCCGATCGCGACCACGTACGGCGACCCGGCCGCGATGGTGATCTCGCTGCCGCCGCAAGGTGCGCCGGGCACGGGTCGCCAACAGGAGTACCTCCCCGGCATGCCGTTCGGCACGCGCGGCGGCATGGTCGTCCAGCACGACTTCCCGGCCGATGGCGAGTACGAGCTCACGATCGGCGACATGGCGCTCGCGCGCGAAGTGCCGCGGATGGAGTTCGAGAATACCGTCATCGTGCTGCTCGATGGCGAGGAGCTCTACCGCACGAACATCGGCGGCGAGGAAGATCACAAGGCGATCGACCAGACGCTCGATCCCGCAGTCGAGCGCATCAACAACCGGCTGCGCAAGATCCGCTTCCACGCGACGGCCGGCCAGCACAAGCTCGCCGTCACGTTCTTGCACCGAAGCTTCGCCGAGAGCGACGAGCGAATCCGCACCGTCGCGCTCGAGGGCGGGCAAGAACGAATTCAGGCCGCGCACGCGATCCAGATCCGCGGCCCGCTCACCGTCACGGGTATGAGCGAGTCGGCGAGCCGCGCGAAGATCTTCATCTGCCAACCGACCGAAGTTCCGGCGCGCTCGTGCGCGACCGAGATCGTCACGAACCTCGCCGAGCGCGCGTTCCGCCGGCCGCTCGAGCAGGCGGACTTGAGCGCGCTGATGGCGTTCTACGACGCGGGCAGCCGCGAAGGCGGCTTCGAGGCCGGCGTGCGCGATGCGCTATCTGCGATCCTCGCGAGCCCGAGCTTCATCTATCGCGCGGAATCGGGTCAGGGGTCGGGATCGGTCGCGCTGAGCGACCTCGAGCTCGCCTCGCGACTCTCGTTCTTCCTGTGGAGCAGCGTGCCCGACGACGAGCTGCTGAAGGTCGCCGAGCAGCAGCGCCTCCACGAGCCGCGGGTGCTCGCGGACCAGGTCGAGCGCATGCTCGCGGACGATCGCGCGAAGTCTCTCGTCGACGACTTTGCGTTCCAGTGGCTCGGCCTCGAGAAGCTCGACACGATCGTGCCGGACCGCGCGCAGTTTCCGCAGGCGAGCGGCCTGCTCGACCCGCGCAACATGCTCAAGGAGGAGCTCGGGCTCTTCATCGACAGCGTGCTGCGCAGCGATCAGAGCGTGATGAAGCTCATGACCGCGAACTACACGTTCCTGAACGAGCGCCTCGCGATGCATTACGGCATCGAGAACGTGAAGGGCGCGAGCTTTCGGAAGGTGGAGCTCAAGGACGAAGCTCGCTATGGCTTGCTCGGCAAGGGCGCGATCGAGATGCTCACGGCGTATCCGAACCGGACCTCGCCCGTGCTGCGCGGCGCGTGGATACTCGAGACGATCCTCGGCGCAAAGCGCCCTGTGCCGCCGGCGCTCGTGCCGACGCTGCAGGACAACAAGCGCGGCGAGGTGCCGAAGACGCTGCGCGCGCGGCTCGAAGAGCACCGCAAGAACCCGACCTGCTTCGCGTGCCACGGCGTGATGGACCCGCTCGGCTTCGCGCTCGAGAACTTCAGCGCGGTGGGCCAGTACCGCAGCGACGATCCCGACACGCACACGCCGATCGACGCGACCGGTGTGCTGCCGGACGGCACGAAGGTGCAGAACGCAAACGACCTGCGCCGCGCGCTCAGCAGCCATCCCGAGCAGTTCGTTCGCGCGTTCACCGAGAACTTGATGACGTTCGCGCTCGGCCGGCAGACGGACTGGCGCGACATGCCGACGGTGCGCGCGATCGTGCGCGACGCCGCGAAGGACAACTATCGCTTCCAGTCGCTCGTGCTCGGCATAGTGTCGAGCGATCAGTTCAGCAAGCGCGAAGTCGAGGGCGTCACGCAGACGTCCCCCGCCCAGCAGACGCAGGCGTCGCTGCAGCCCTAGGTGGCGAAGGACTAGCCCGCGGGCTCGATGCGGTACACGACGCCGCTCGTCGCATCGCTCGGGTCCGGTTTTCCGCCGAGCGTGCGCTTCTCCGTGAGAGCGTAGAGATAGCCGTCCGGCCCCTGTATCACGTGGCGCCAACGCCTGCCGAGCGACATGAACAGCGAGTCGCGCCGTTCGGCTTGTGGCATCGGTTGATCGAACGCCACGCGCACGAGCGTCTGTCCGTTCAATGCGCCGACGAAGAGATGCCCCTTCCACGGCGCGAGCTTGTCGCCGGTATACCAGACGAGCGTCGACGGGCTGATCGACGGCGTCCAGAACATCACGGGCATGTCCATGCCGGGCCGGTACCAGTGGTCGTCGTTGAGCTCTTTCTGGTTGTAGTTCTTGCCGAGCGACACGAGCGGCCAACCGTAGTTGTGGCCCGCGTGCAGCACGTTGATCTCGTCGCCGCCCATCGGCGCGATCTCGGTCGTCCAGAGCTCGCCCGACTCGGGATGCCACGAGAAGTCGGTCACGTTGCGTTGCCCGTACGTGAAGATCTCCGGCTTCGCATCCTTGCGCCCGACGAACGGGTTGTCTGCGGGAATGCTGCCGTCATCGCGGACGCGCAACACCTTGCCGATGTCGTTGTCGAGCTGCTGCGCGAGCAACGGCTCGCCGCCGCCGTTCTTGAAGTCGTGCT
Organism: uncultured Gammaproteobacteria bacterium; assembly: GCA_963841645.1. GTDB lineage: Bacteria > Pseudomonadota > Gammaproteobacteria > Steroidobacterales > Rariloculaceae > FEN-1219. The sequence continues at coordinate 52,190 of CAWJDS010000004.1, forward strand.
CGAAGTGATCGTTCACCGTGAGATAGATCGTGCCGTCGGGCCCGAACACCGCGCGGCCCGCCATCGGCCCGCCCGGAATCCAGGCGTCGGCGACGAACAGCTCCTGCACGTCGAGCAGCGACGTCGCCGTCGAGCCGCGCGCGCGCGAGCGCACGCGTGAGCATGCCGTCCGCGCCTTTCTTCACGTAGTAGAGGTACACGAAGTGGTTCGCCGCGAACTGCGGGTGCACGGCGACCGACCACAACGCGCCGGCGTCGATGCTCGGCGTCGGCCAACCCGCGAGCGGCGCGGGTGCGAGCACGCCGCCGTGCACGATCCGCACGTGGCCCGGTTTCCCCTGGACCGCCTGATTACCGCCCGCGGGATCACCGGCCGGCTCCGCGAGCTCCGTGATCAGTAAATCGCCGTCCGGCGTGAACGCGATGTGGCGCGGGCTCCTCAGGCCTTCCGCGACGGGCACGAGCCGCACGCGGAACAGCTCGCCGGGCGGGCACTGGCCTTGCGGCTGACCGTTCGGCGAGCACGACCCCGGCACCCAGGTGTCGAACACGAGCGGGTCCGGCGCCGCCGGCGTCGGAGCGGCGGCCGCCGACGCCGGGTGAAGTGCTCGGCGTGCAGCCTTGCACGCACGCAGCAGCAGCAGCAGAGGCGCGGGAGCTAGCCAACGAGCTTTCATGACGTCCCCTCGCTGCGTCGTACCGGCAGGCGTGTCGATCGACCGCCGCTCGCTTGTTGTGTGTTCGGTTAATCACGAGCGTGTCGCAGCGCGATCGAAAACCTACGTCCGTTCCAACGGTGAGTCAACGACCGCCGACTGGGTGGTGTCCGTGGCGTTCTTGACGCCGCCGAACGCGTTCGCCTATGGTCGTTCGACAACGACGATCTCGACGGGGAGGGGGGATGCCTCGGCTTCGATCGGCGATACTCGCGGTTGCCGCGCTGCTCTTCGTCGCGCCCTTCGCGCGCGCGGGCGAAGAGAACGCGAGCTGGACCTTCGACACCTACACGCCCGGCCCGTGCTCCGCGAACGGCTCGAAGCACGGCGGCTGCCCCGCCGGCGAGCTCGTGCGGATTCACGTCGTCACGGTCGCGTACGGGCTCGTGCGGCCGTGGCATATCACGTTTTTGCCGGGCGGCACCGACATGCTCGTGACCGAGCTACCCGGAAACCTGCGGATCGTGCGCGGCGGCAAGCTCGATCCGACACCGATCGCGGGCTGGCCCGCCGACGCGCTCAACGCGCGCAGCATGAACTCCGTCGTGCTGCATCCGGACTTCGCGCGCAATCGGCTGCTCTACTTCTCGTACGTGAAATAGCGCGCCGGCGGCGACACGACGGTCGCGCTCGCGCGCGGCCGCTTCGACGGCAAATCGCTCACGGGCGTCGAGGAGCTCTTCGTCGCCGACGCGTGGGGCACGGGCGCGACGGCGGGCCGGCTCGAGGTCGGGCCGGACCGGCTCTTCTATCTCACGGTCGGCGACCGCGACGCGGGCAACACCACCGACGATCCGAGCTGGCGAATGAAGGCGCAGGATCTGAGCTCCCACGTCGGCAAGGTTCTGCGTCTCCGCGACGACGGCACCGCGGCCGCGGACAATCCGTTCGTCGGCCGCAAGGACGCGAGACCCGAGATCTACACGTACGGCCATCGCAACGTGCAGGGGCTCGCGTGGCATCCGCGAACCGGCGAGCTCTGGGCCACCGAGATCGGGCCGATGGGCGGCGACGAGCTGAACCAGCTCGTTCCGGGTCACAACTACGGCTGGCCGCTCGTGACGCTCGGCAAGATCTACACGGGGCATCTCGCGTCGGATCAGCCGTGGTCGCGGCCCGGCATGGACAACCCCGCGATGTTCTGGGTGCCGGCGATCAGCCCGTCGAGCCTCATGATCTACGACGGCGACAAGTTCCCGCTCTGGCGCGGCCACTATTTCATCGGCGCGCTGAGCGGCCAGCAGCTCCTGCGCGTCGCGTTCGATCAGCCGCCGCCGCAGCTCGAACGGCGCGAGTCGATGCTGCTCGAGCTCGACGCGCGCGTGCGCGACGTGCGGCAAGGCCCGGACGGTTACCTGTATCTCGCGGTCGAGCGCGACCAGCAGTCGGGCCCGGGCAGCACGAAGCTCACGCCGAACGGCTCGATACTGCGGATCGAGCCCGCGAAGAATTGAGAGCGACACGATGCGATCGACGATGCGACCGACATTGGCGATTCTCGCCGCGTGCGTCTTGCTCTGCGCGAACGCGTACGCGCAGAGCGCGCGTCAGACCGACGTGCCGCGGCTCGCGAACGGCAAGCCGAATTTCAGCGGCGTGTGGCAGGCGCTGACCACCGCGAACTGGAACGTGCTCACGCACGGCGCGAGCGCGGGCCCGACGGAATACGGCGCGCTGCTCGCGACGCCGCCGGGCTACGGAATCGTCGACGGCGACGAGATTCCGTACCTCCCGGCCGCAGCCGAGCAGCAACGGCGCAACTACGAAAACCGGTTCAAGGACGACCCCGAGCTCAAGTGCTACATGCCGGGCGTGCCGCGCGCGAACTACATGCCGTACCCGCTGCAGATCTTTCATTCGGACGGCCGACTGCTGATTGCGTATCAGTTCGCGGGCGCCGCGCGCATCGTGAACCTCGGCAAGCCGCAGCCGTCGGCCATCGACAGCTGGATGGGCGTGTCGAACGCGCGCTGGGACGGCGACACGCTCGTCGTCGACGTGAGCGGCTTCAACGGGCAGGCCTGGCTCGATCGAGCCGGCAATCACGCGAGCGCGGCGCTCCACGTCGTCGAGCGCTACAAGTTCGCGGGGCCGGATGCGATCGACTACTCGGCGACGCTCGAGGACCCGAAGACTTTCTCTCGATCGTGGTCCATGCACTTTCGGCTGCTCAGAAATCCCGACCCCCACGCGCATCTGATGGAGTTCAAGTGCGTTCCGTTCACCGAAGAGCTGCTCTATGGCGAGTTCTACAAGCGGCCGAAGTGACGAGGAGCGGAACAATGAGATCGCGGTTTCTCTTCTCGATTGCGCTGCCGCTGGCGCTCGCCGGCGCGGCCGCGGACGCGCAGACGTCGCGCACGCCGTGGGGCGCCCCCGATCTCCAGGGCACGTGGTCGAATGCGACGCTCACGCCGCTGCAGCGGCCGGCCGAGCTCAAGGACAAGGAGTTCTTCACGCCGGACGAGGCCAAGGCGTACGTCCGCAAGCGGCTCGCGGCCGTAAGCGGCGACGAGAACATCGAAGCGGACAAGCAGACGCGGCAACGTCGGATCGTACAACGACGCGTGGATGGATCGCGGCAACGACATCGTGCCGACGCGGCGCACTTCGCTGATCGTCGATCCGAAGAACGGACGCGTTCCGCCGTTCACGCCTGACGCGCAGCGCCAATTCGATCGCGACCAGGCGTACGCGAAGGAGCATCCGGCCGACACTCCCGAGGATCGCTATCTCACCGAGCGGTGCATCGTGTTCGGCGGCGGCAAAGCGCCGATGTTTCCCGAGCCCTACAACAACAATTACTACATCGTGCAGACGCCGCGACTATGTGACGATCATGGCCGAGCTCAACCACGAGGTCCGGATCATCCCGATCGACGGCCGCCCGCACTTCCCGAGCCGCGTGACGCAGTGGGTCGGCGATTCGCGCGGCCACTGGGAAGGCGACACGCTGGTCGTCGAGACGACGAACCAGAAGACGAATCGGCACTTCTACGGCGTCCAGATGCTCGACTCCTTGATGAGCGACAAGTTCAGGGTCGTCGAGCAATTCACGCGCACCGCGCCCGATCAGATCCGCTATCGCGCGACCGTGTACGACCCCGTGTTCACGGCACCGTGGACCGTCGAGCTCTTCATGCATCCGCAAAACGGAGAGCTCGTCGAGTACGCGTGCCATGAGGGCAACTACGGTCTCAAGGGATTGCTGTCGGCGGTCCGCGAGGAAGAGAAGCGAGCGGCGGGGGGCAAGCAAGTGAAGATACGAAGAGAGGCGAAGATCGTGCTCGGCGCGACGCTCGCGGGCGCGTGGCTGGCGCTGGCCGGAACCGCGGCCGCGCACCACGCGTTTTCGACCGAGTTCGACGCGAGCCAGCCCATCACGCTGCGCGGCACGATCGAGCAGCGTCGAATGGATCAATCCGCACGCGTTCATTCATCTGGACGTCAAGCGCGACGACGGCACGGTCGAGAAATGGATGATCGAAGCCGGGAGCCCGAACACGCTCGTGCGCCGCGGGATGACGCGCGACTCGATAGCGCCCGGCACCGAGGTCGTCGTCTTCGGCTACCGCCATCGCAACGGCTCGAACACGGCGAACGGCCGCGACGTCACGCTGCCCGACGGCAGGCGGCTGTTCATCACCTCGCCGGGCACCGGCGCGCCCGCGGCGCCCGAAACCACCCAATGATGGAGGCACGCCGCATGCGTAAGCGCATCGAGCTCCTGGCCGCCGCGGTGCTCGCGATAGCCGTCGCTTCCGGCGCTCGCGCACCACAGCAACTCGGCCTACCAAGTCGACAAGATCATCACGCTGACCGGCACCGTCAAGGAATGGCGCTGGATGAATCCACACACGTGGCTCTATCTGATCGTCAAGGACGCGAACGGCAAGGATCAGGAGTGGGCAATCGAGGGCCGGCCGCCGGGCATCCTCGGCCGCGCGGGCTGGAGCGCGACGATTCTCAAGCCCGGCGACAAGGTCACCGTGCACGCGAGCCCCGCGAAGAACGGCGGCCCGACCGGCATCATCGCGCGCGTGACGATGGCGGACGGCACGGTGCTCGGCAATACGCCGGACTTCAATCGTGAGGCGGCCGCCGACATCGCACCGACCGCCGCCGCGGCTAAGCCGTCGACGGCCGATCGACCGAGCTTCGCGGGCGTGTACTACCCCGCGCAGGGGGAAGGCGGCCCGCGCCCGCCGCCGCCGCGGCCGGGCGAGCCACTGCCTCCGCCCACGCGCTCGTCCCCGACCGCGGACGGCTCGCAGGGCCGCGGCCCCGACGCGCCGAAGCTCACGCCGGAGTACCTCGCGAAGTGGAACGTGATCGCGAAGTCGCGGATCTCGGGCTCGTACGAGTACGACAACATCGCGAACTGCCTGCCGCCCGGCATGCCCGCAATGATGAGCGCGGCTTACGGCATGGAGATCATGCAGGACGAGCAGAAGATCACGTTCTTCAGCGAGCATCAGGACGCGCTGCGGCGCGTCTACCTCGACGGCCGCAAGCCGTCGAAGCAGGTGCTCGACGATCCGACCTACGCGGGCTATTCGACGGGTCACTGGGAAGGCGGCACGCTCGTCGTGGACACCGTCGCGCTCACGGAGAAGTCCTTCATCGACGGCTCGTCCCCGCACAGCGCGAAGATGACGGTCCATGAGCGCATTCGATTCGTCGAGTCGGGCGTGCTCGAGGACGAGATCACGGTGAACGACCCGGAAGCGCTTACCGAGCCGTGGCATGCCGTTCGTCGATATCGAAAAGCGGCGTACCCGAACGACCAGCTCCGTGAGTTCGCGTGCGCGGAAGGGCTGCGCGAGCACCCGCGCTGAAAGCGCGCAGCACGCTGGACTTAATCGCGGCCCCTCGCATTCGCGAGATCGCACCAGCGCTGTGCCCCGGGGCCTCGGTCTGGCACCGCGGCGCGCCTTGGCTCCGGGCGCCCGAGCTTTGAAGTTTCTCCAGATTTGGCGCCGCCCTTTGCGGTAAACTTCAAGGCTTAGACCCACGAGGGCGCGCTTGCCATGTACCTGACCCGCAAGCATCTTTCTCGCCGCACGGTGCTCAAGGGCGCCGGCGCGGCGATCGCGCTGCCGCTCCTGGACGCGATGATCCCGGCCGGCACGGCGCTCGCCGAGACGGCCGCGGCGCCTGCCACGAGGCTCGGCTTCGTCTACTTCCCGCACGGCGCGCTGCAAGACCAATGGCAGCCGAAAGTCGTCGGCAAGAATCCCGACTTCCCGTACATCCTGAAGCCGCTCGAGCCGCTGCGCGACTACGTCACCGTGGTCAGCGGGCTGCGCAACCAAGCGGGCGAGGGTGGCGTCCCCCACGGCAACATCGAAGAGACGTGGCTGAACGGCGTGCACCCGCGGCTACGCAAGAGCGGCAGCGGCGTCGGCGTCACGGCCGACCAGATCGCGGCACGCTATCTCACGAAGGACGTCACGCTGCCGTCGATGGAAATCTGCGGCGAGCCGGGCGGCATGATCTCGTTCCGCCGGCCCGATCAGCCGCTGCCGATGGAGGGCAACCCGCGCAAGGTGTTTCTCTCGATGTTCGGCCAGGGCGCGACGAAAGAGGAGCGCCAGCAGATCCTCGGCACGACCACGAGCTTGCTCGACTACGTGCAGGAGTCGACCGCGAGCCTGAGCCGCACGCTCGACGCGGGCGACCGCGCGAAGGTCGGCAACTACTTGGATTCGGTGCGCGAGGTCGAGAAGCGCGTGCAGAAGCTCACGGCGAGCAACGAGTCGCTCACGAATCTTCCCGAGGCGCCGATCGGCGCGCCGGACGATTTCGGCGAGCTGCTCGACGTGCAGTTCGAGATGTTCGCGCTCGCATGGCAGACGAGCCGTACGAACGTCGTCACGATGAAGATGGTGGAAGAGGCGAGCATGCGGACGTACCCCAACCTGGGCGTCCACGAGGCGTTCCACCCGACGTCGCATTGGGGCGGTTTCCCGGAGCGCATCGCGAATCTGCGCCTGATCCAGAACTACCACACGCAGGTGTTCGCGAAGTTCGCGCAGCGGCTCGCCGATACGCCGGACGGCAACGGCTCGCTGCTCGATCACTCGTTGATCCTGTTCGGCAGCAACATGGCGAACAGCGACGCGCACAATTGCGATCCGCTGCCGCAGGCGATCATCGGTCGCGGCGGCGGCGTGAAGGGCAACCAGCACGTGCACTACAAGCAGGACACTCCGCACGCGAACGTTCTCGTCACGCTGCTCGAGCGCGCCGGCATTCCGGCGAAGGAATACGAGAAGTTCGGCGACAGCACCGGGCCCTTCTCAGAAGTCTGACGATGCTTGCTAAGGTCTTCGGCCCAGCCGCGTTGTTGGTGCTGACCGCGCTCATGATCTTGGCCGCGCGCGTCGACGCGCCGCCGGCGGCCGCCGCGGACGTGAATCATCGCAACGCCGACGGCAGCACGCCGCTGCAGTGGGCCATCTACAAAGGCGACGTCGCAGAGGTACGCCGGCTGCTCGACGACGGCGCCGACCCGAATCTCGCGAACGAGTACGGCGCGTCGCCGATGAGCCTCGCGGCCGAGGTCGCGAACACCGAGATCCTGAACCTGCTGCTCGCGTCCGGAGCGAACGCGGACTCGCCGAATCAAGACGGCCAGACGGCGCTGATGGCCGTCGCGCGCACCGGCAACGTCGCGGCCGCGAAGGCGCTGCTCGAGCACGGCGCGACCGTCGACGCGCGCGAGAGCTTCGGCGGCCAGACCGCGCTCATGTGGGCGTCGGCGCGACGGCATCCCGAGATGATCGAGCTCTTGGTCACGCACGGTGCGAGCATCGACGCGCGTTCGACGCCGACGCGACTACCAGCGGCACGTCACGGCCGAGGGCCGGCCGAAGAGCCTCGACAGCGGCGGGTTCACGCCGCTGCTCTACGCCGCGCGCGAGAACTGCATCGCGTGCGTCGACATGCTGCTGAAGCACGGCGCGGACATCGATCTGCCGGACCCGGACGGCGTGTCGCCGCTGCAGGTCGCGATCATGAATGCGAACTGGGATCTCGCGAAGCGCCTCATCGAGGCGGGCGCCGACGTCGATCAGTGGGACATCTTCGGCGAGGCGCCGCTGTTCAGCGCGATCGGCCAGCGGCAGCGAATCGACGGCGGCCACGCGTCGATCGACGCGCCGAACGAGACGAAGGGCATCGACATCGTGCGTCTCCTGCTCGAGCACCACGCGAATCCGAACATGCAGCTCTTCTTCAAGCCCGCGAATGTGCGCGGCGGCACGTCGACGTTGACGCGCGGCTCGACGCCGCTGATCCGCGCGGCCGCGAACGACGACAAGGAGGTCGTGAAGCTGCTGCTCGAGAACGGCGCCGACGCAACGGTCTACATGGCGGATCGGCAGACGCCGATCCACGCGGTGCTCGCGGGACGCGCGCCGGAGAAGGGACGCGCTCGAGCTCATCAAGACCTTGCACGATGCCGGCACCGACGTGAACGTGGTCGCGCTCGTCGTGCACATGGAAGAGGTTCGCGGCGGCTCGGCGCTGCACTACGCGGTGCGCAAGCGCTACAAGAAGGTGATCGAGCAGCTCGCGTCCTTCGGCATCGACATGAACCTCAAGGACCAGGACGGCCTCACCGCGCTCGACTACACGCAGTCGCGCGGCTTCATGCCGTTCATGGCGAATCAGACGCCGAAGTACGACGAGGAAGCGGCGCTGCTGCGCAAGCTCGGGGCCACCGTGCTGATGCCGAAGGATCCCGTTTGGCCGGTGCTCGGCCCTCCGCAAGGGCTCTGGACGGATATCCCGCCGATCGGCGAGCCGGTCGTTCATGACCCGGTCTACAAGCACACGAGCGGCTAACCAACATCGGCTCGAGCGGCGACGCCTGCTGCGCGCGGGCGCCGCGACGCTCGGCGCCGCGCTGTTGCCTTCGTTCGTGGCTCGCTCTCAGGAGCCTGCGGCCGCACGCGGCGCCGCGCCGGACGCCGCCGCGCCAAATCCTGCCGCCATCACCACCACCGATCTCGGCGGGCTCGCGCTCCTGCAAGTCGCGGACTGCAACGTGCTCGCGCTGCACGGCGCCGACGGCGCGCTGATGGTCGACGGCGGGCCGGCTTCGAGCGCAGACGCGCTCGTGCGCGCGGCGCTCGCGGCGACGCACGACGAGCGCGTCGCGATGCTGGTCAACACGCACTGGCATCTCGATCAGATCGGCGCAAACGAAATCGTCGGCCGCGCGGGCGGCACGATCTTCGCGACCGAGAAGACGAAGCTCTTCTTGAGCCATTCCGTGTACGCGGATTCGTTCGACCGTGCGCGCGAGCCGCTGCCCGAAGCAGGCGAGGCCGAACAAGACCACGCGCGGCGACGGCTCGCTCGAGTTCGCGGGCCAGAAGATCGACTACGGTTACCTGCCGGCGGCGCACACGGACGGCGATCTGTTCGTCCACTTCCCGCAGCTCAACGTGCTCGCCGCGGGTGGCGTCGTCTCGGGCGAGAGGTGGCCGCTGCTCGACTGGCGCAACGGCGCGTGGTACGGCGGCCGCGTGCGGGCGCTCGAGCGGCTCGCCGGCATCGTGAAGCCCGATACCCGCGTCGTGCCGGCGCAGGGTCGGATGCTCACGGGCCGCGACGTGCTGCATCAGCGCGACATCTACGACGAGCTGTTCGAGACGATGATCGGCTACATGAACATGGGGCTCGGCGCCGAGGACGTCGTCGCGCGCAACCCGCTGAAGAAGTACGAGTCGGAGCTCGGCGACCCGTCCGAGTTCCTCGACGGCGCGTACCGCAGCATGCAGATCGCGTACGTCCCGGACTGAGCTGTCGTGGGCTCGCAGCAGCTGGCGTGACGTCTCCCTCGCCGCAAGGTACTCGATCTCGACCGCGATCGACACGATAGTCCGATCGCACTACGCGATTACCGATCATTCACGAAAGCGACTCGAACGCTTCATCGCGCGGTCATCGCGCGCGCAAAAACTCCTTGTGTCCTCTTTTCGCAAACTCAAAACAAGGAGAAGTTGCATGAACGTTTCAGCTCGTTCTTTGCTCCGTGCTGCTCCGATTCTCGCGACGTCGCTGACACTCTTCACGACCAACGCGGTGTACGGCGATCCGCCGAGACGCGGAACCACCACGCCGATCAAGCACGTGATCATCGTCGTCGGCGAGAACCACACCTTCGACAATCTGTTCGGCACCTACCAGCCGCAGGCCGGGCAGCACATCGACAACCTGCTTACCAAGGGCATCGTCAATGCGGACGGCTCGCCAGGGCCGCGACTTCGCGCGCGGCCAGCAGCTGATCGGCACCGACACCGATGGATACCTACGACGCGGTGACGGCGTCGACCGGCGCTACGACGCATCTGCCGCAGCCTTATACGACCTACGGGATCGGATTGCCGCAGGGCGTTCCGGACACGCGCTTCCCGGCGAACCTGCCGAACGGTCCGTTCCAGATCAGCAAGTACGTTCCGTATGCGGCGTACACCGGCGACCCGGTGCACCGCTTCTTCCAGATGTGGCAGGACGTCGACGGCGGCAAGCACGACAAGTTCGTGTGGGTCGAAGAGACCATCGGCACGGGCTCGAACGGCGCGCCGCCGCCGGCCGGGCGGCTTCAATCCCAAGGAAGGCGCGATCTCGATGGGCTTCTACAACATGAATCCGTTCGTCGACGCCAAGGGCCACGCGCAGCGCCGGCGACGCGCCGATCTTCAAGTCTCTCGCCGACACGTATGCGATGAGCGACAACTATCACCAGGCCGTCATGGGCGGCACCGGCGCGAATTTCCAGGCGCTGGTCACGGGCGACGCCGCGTTCTTCACCAACACCGGTCGCCTCGACGGCAGCCCCGCGTGCCGTTCGACAACCAGATCGAGAATCCGGATCCGGTCGCCGGCACGAACAACTACTACACGCAGGACGGCTACGGCGGCGGCTCGTACGTGAACTGCGCGGACGCTCGCAGCCCGGCGTCGCGTCGGTGAATCGCCAGCTGCGCGCAGCAGGGCGTGCACCGGAACAACTGCGCGCCGGGCCACTACTACCTGGTCAACAACTACAACATGTTCTGGAACCAGACGAGCGCCCTCCGCGGACGCTCGGCGCCGAGCAGTTCACGCTGCCGCCGCAGAGCATCGCCGACGATCGCCGACGTGATGACGAAGCATGACGTGTCCTGGAAGTACTACAGCGGCGATCGCGGCGACGACGCGACGGTGTTCACGACCAACGTCGACGGCGTGCCGCTGCTGTTCCATTCGTATTGCGGCATCTGCGATCCGCTGACCGGCTACTCGAGCATCATGAAGAACGCCGTCGGAGGAGGCGAAGCTGCAGAACTACGGCGCGTTCCTGAAGGACGTGCACGCGGCACGCTTGCCCGCGGTGTCGTTCGTGCGACCGTTCGAGTCGCTGGCCGGACATCCGGCGGATTCGACGACGGATCAGTACGAGATGTTCCTGCAGGATCTGATCGACCAGGTGAAGACCAATCCAGAGCTCTGGCGCTCGACCGCGATCTTCATCACGACGGATGAAGGCGGCGGCTACTACGACTCGGGCTACATCCAGGCGGTCGACTTCTTCGGCGATGGCACGCGCATCCCGATGATCGTGGTGTCGCCGTTCGCGAAGCAGGGCTTCGTCGATCACACCTACTACGATCACGTGTCGCTGCTGAAGTTCATCGAGCGCAACTGGGATCTGCCGACCGTCTCGCGGCGCAGCCGCGACAACCTGCCGAATCCGAGGCCGTCGGAACTGCGGTCGCAGCGCACGGCCTCCGGGCCATCGATCGGCGACCTCACGAGCCTCTTCAACTTCGGCCAGGACCGCTAACGTCGGCCTTCAGTCCATCGATCCGGCGCGAGCGCCTTCGCTCGCGCCGGACCTCCGGCTGAGCGCAGCGCGGGCCCCCGCGGCGTGTCACGGCTGCGCAAGACGACTCATCCCGGTCGACTGTCTACATTCCTGGACGACATGAGCGGATCAGGTACTGCGGGTGACAATCGCCCGCCGTGCCTCGATGGACGTCCGCCCGACACCGAGACGCGGGCGCCGAACGCGGCTATGCTGCCGGCGTTCGCTTGCGGGGAAGACCAACAAAACGACTGGCCGCGCGGCCGCCATGTCTCGCGCCGCGGGCCTCCCTGCAAGCTTCGAAAACAAAAGAGGATGAACACAGCATGCGCATCACGCTCGTCGCCGCCCTGATTGCGGCGCTGTCGCTCTCGTGCTCGGCGTTCGCTCAGCAGCCCGCGCCGGCCCAGAAACCCGCCGGGGCGAGCTCCGCGGGCGCGACGCTGCCGCCGGACATCGATCCCGTATCGCTCACGCGCCTGCCGCCGCTCAAGCGCGCTGACCTCGACGACGAGGGCAAGGCGATCTACGACAAGATCGTCGGCGAAAAGCCCCCGCCGGCGACCGGTCCCGTGCCGATGTCGCTGTATAGCCCAAAGATCGCGGCGCCGATCAACGAGCTGAACGGCTTCCTGCGCTACAACGGTGACTTGAGCCCTCGGCACACGGAGGTCGCAATCTGCGTCGCGACGTGGGAGATCGAGCAGCAGTACGAGTACTCGTCGCACGAGCCCGCGGCACTGCGCTTGGGCGCGCCGCAAGAGGTGATCGACACGATCAAGTACAACCGCGAGCCGAAGGGCTTGAGCCCCGAGGAGACACTGATCATCAAGCTCGGCGCGCGACCTCATGCGCAAGCACAAAGTCGACTCGGATCTCTACGCGCAAGCCGTGAAGCTCTTCGGCAAGAAGGGCGTCGTCGAGCTCGTGACCGTGATGGGCGACTACGTGATGGTCGGCATGGTGCTCACGACGATCGACCAACATCTGCCGCCGGACCGTCCGGCACGCTTGCCGCCGCGTTAGCGCCGCCGCTGCAATCCGTATCGTGTGACAGACGCGCGCGCCGGCGTTGCCGATTCGCCGCGAGAAGACCAAGGAACGACCGAGATGATCGACGAACGTGATGGCCCTCTGAATCGAATCGACCGCCGGAGTCTTTTCCGCGGCGCTGCAGCGCTCGCCGTCGGCGGCTTGACCGCACCCGCCGTGCTCGCGCAAACGCCATCCGAACCGGTCGGTGCCTCTACCGCACCCGCCTCGGCCGAGGCGAGCAAGGAGCTCGACGCAGCAGACGGGCCGCGTGCTGCGCTGGGCCGGACGCGAACCCGCCGATTGGGTGCGCGCGCGCGCCGGCGCAGATCACAACGTCGTGATCGTCGGCGGCGGCCATAGCGGCTTGTCGATCGCGTACGCGCCTCAAGCGCAAAGGCGTCGGCAAGGTCGACGTGATCGATCGCGCCGAGCCCGGTCAGGCCGGCATCTGGCGCACGGTCGCACGCATGCATCAGCTGCGCACGCCGAAGACGATGGCGCCGGGGCCTGAAGGCGGCAACGTCGCGCTGAGCTTCCGCGCGTGGTACGAGACGTTGAACGGCCCCGCGGCGTTCGACGCGCTCGACCGGATTCCACGCCTCGCGTGGGCCGACTACTTGACCTGGTTCCAGCAGACGACGGACACGAAGGTTCGCTACCGCACGCGTCTCGTCGAAATCGAGCCGCAGGGCGACTTGCTGCGCTTGCACTTGGAGTCCGACGGCGCGCAGCGCGTCGAGACGACGCGCAAGCTCGTGCTCGCGAACGGCTACGGAGGCGCGGGCGGCCCGGAGATCCCGGACGTGCTCCGCGCGTTGCCGCACGCGCGTCTGGACGCATTCGACGGGCCAGATCCCGCTCGACACGCTGCGCGGCAAGGTCGTCGGCGTGATCGGCGCGGGCTCGAACGCGTTCGACGCCGCGGGCGTCTCGCTCGAGGCCGGGGCGGCCGAAGTGCACATGTTCAACCGCCGGCCGTACATCGAGTATCAAGGCCAACCCGCGGGCACGGCGCCCCGCGCCGCCCGTGCCGCCGGTCGACCGCGGCTATCCGAACGTGCTCGAGCTCTCGTACGAGCTGCCCGACGCGATGCGTTGGCGAAACTTCCTGCTCGGCGAGCGTCGCGTCGCGTCGGTGCCGATCGATTCGCTCGAGCGCGCCGTCGCGTTCAAGAATTTCCATATCCATATGAACACGTCGCTGACCGACGCGGCGCTCGCGGGCCACGGCAAGGTCACCGCGAAGGCCGGCGGCAAGACGATGCGCTTCGATCACCTGATCGCGGGCACGGGCTACCGGATCGATCTCGCGGCACAGCCCGAGCTCGCGCGGATCCACGACAAGATCGCGCTCTGGAGCGATCGCTATAAGCCGGCGGCCGGCGAGGAGAACGCGGGCGGCGGCCGGCATCCATATCTCGGCGCGGGCTTCGAGTTCTTGCCGCGCGAGCCGACGGGCGCCGAATACTTGCGCAACATCCATTGCTTCAATCTCGCCGGCGAGCTGAGCTTCGGCATACCGGTCGGCGACGTGCCGAGCATGGTGGACCACCCGCGGCTCGTGTCCGCGATCGCGCGCGACCTCTATCTCGACAGCCTCGACGCCGCGGTTCACGAGCGCTACATCAACACGCCGCTCGTGCCGTCGGACCCGGCGCCGTATCAACACGCCGTCGTGGAACAGGCGAAGGCTGTCGCATAGAACGGACCGTCGTGAACGCACGCGAAGAGTTTCTGCGCGGCATGCGCGAGATTGCCGGGCCGTCGTTCGGCATCTCCGCGTGGGCGCTCGTCACGGGTGTCGCGATGGTCAAGAGCGGCTTGACGGTGCCGCTCGCGGTGCTCATGAGCGTCTTCGTCTACGCGGGCAGCGCGCAGCTCGCCGCGTTACCGTTGATCACCGCGGGCGCGCCGCTCTGGGTGATCTGGGCGACGGCGTCCTGTATGAATTTGCGGTTCGTGATCTTCAGCGCGCACTGGCGAAAGTACTTCGGTCATCTGCCGCGCGTGCAGCGGCTCACGCTCACGTACCTCACCGCCGACCTCAACTACGTGCTGTTCGTGCGCCGCTTCCCGGATCCAAAGCCCTCGCCGGAGCAGCGACCATACTTGCTCGGCAGCATCGCGTGGAGCTGGTTCAGCTGGCAGATCCCGTCGCTGATCGGCATCGCACTCGGCGATCGCGTGCCGACGGAATGGGAGCTCGGCTTCGCGGGCGTGCTCGCTTTGCTCGGTCTCGCGTACTCGACGCTGTCGGGGCGCAACAGCTGGGTCGCTGGAATCGTCGCCGCGGTCGCGGCCGTCGCGGCGTCCGCGTTGCCGCTCAAGCTCAACGTCGTCGTCGCGATCGTGGCCGGCGTTGCGGCCGGCGTGCTGCTCGACCGCGGCTGGCCCGTCGCAGCCGAGGCGCGGCGCTGATGTCGTCCGCGCACGCGCTCGTCGCAATCATCGGACTGACGGCGATCACCGTGATCACGCGCGGCTTCTTTCTGCTCTCCGAGCGGGAATGGCCGCTGCCGGCCTGGGCGAACCGCGGGCTCCGCTACGCGCCGCTCGCGGCGCTCGCCGCAGTGATCGCGCCGGAGGTCTTGCTTGCGGACGGCACGCTTATCGATGGTTGGCGAAACCCCAGACTGTTCGCGGCGCTCGCCGGCACGGTCTACTTCTGGTGGCAGCGCGGCATTCTCGGCACGATCGTCGTCGGCACGGCGACGATGCTCGCGCTCAAGCTCGGCCTCGGCTGGTAATAGGCTGGCATCATGGCCACCTGCCGCACGCTACGCGCGCGCACGTCGCGCGCGTTCGCTACGGTAGAATTTGAAAACCGTCGAGGCCGACGAGGTGTCGGCCCGCGATCAAAGCGGGGATTCCAAATAATGAACAAGCTTTCGTATCTGCTCATGGGCGCGGTCGCGGGTGCGACCGTCATTTCGGCGACGCCGGCTTTCGCCGGCGGCGAGGCGGGCAAGCTCGTGCTGCGCGACCTCGGCGCGAAGTACGTCGGCTACACGACGGAGCCCGGCGAGAACGGCTCGGTCAACGTGAGCAACGCGATGTTCGTGCAGTACATGCTGCCGGCCGAACGCAAGCATGCGTATCCGCTCGTGATGATCCACGGCGGCGGCGGGCAGGGCACCGATTGGCTGCAAACGCCCGACGGACGCGACGGCTGGGCCGACTACTTCGTCGCGGACGGCTGGGACGTCTACGTCGTCGACCGGCCGGGCCACGGCCGCTCGCAGAGCAACCCGAGCTGTCGCGACGGCAAGGTCGGCGTCGCGAATAGCACGCTGATCTCGCGGCTCTCGACCTCCGACGCGACGGTGTGGCCCGGCGGTGCACCGACGCCGACGAACCCCGCCGTCATCGGCTGGACCGCGAGCTCGACCACGGCGCCGTACTGCGGCGACGTCGTCGCGTCGCAGAAGATCTCCGCGCTGCTCGATGAGATCGGTCCGGCGATTCTGCTGCCACACTCCGCGGGCGGCGGCAGCACGTTCCGCGTGCCGGACCTGAACCCGAAGAAGGTGATCGGCATCGTTGCGTTCGAGGCGGCGCTCGCCAATCCGGCCGCGCCGGGCTTCAACAACGCGCCACCCGTCATTTCGAGCTGGAAGACCGAGCCTGCGCTGCCGAGCACGTTTACGGCGGTCGATCACGGCGGCTGCCCGATGCAAGGCGACAAGCCGAGCAAGCTCGTGAACTATGCGCACTTGCCGATCATCGTCGTCGGCTCCGAGAAGGGGCTCGCGAATCTCGACGCGCTGAAGTGCCAGGCGTCCGTCTGGCAGCAGGCTGGTGCGGACGCGAGCTACGTCTATCTGCCCGATCGCGGCCTGAAGGGCGGCGGCCATTTCGCGATGGCGCAGCTCGACAACGCGAAGTACGCGAAGGTGTTCATCGATCTCGCGGCCGAGGTCGAGAAGAAGGCGAAGAAGTGAGCTCGGCGTCTCCGCAAGCTCCGATGCGGATCGACTTCGTGTCCGACGTCGCGTGCCCGTGGTGCGCGATTGGGTTGAATTCGCTCGAGCGCGCGCTCGAGCACGTCGGCGGCGACATCGGCCAGGTCGAGCTGCACGTGCAGCCGTTCGAGCTCAATCCGACGATGGCTCCCGAAGGCGCGGACGCGGCGGAGTATTTCACGACCAAATACGGCGTGAGCGCGGAGCAGATGAAGGCGAATCGTGCGCGCATCGTCGAGCGCGGCGCCGCCGAGGGCTTCGAGTTCGGGCCGCGCACGCATATCTGGAACACGTTCGACGCGCATCGGCTGCTGTTCTGGGCCGACGCCGAAGGCGCTCCGGGCACTCAGCGCGCGCTGAAGCACGCGCTTCTGACCGCGTATCACGGCCAGGGCCGGAATCCCGGCGCGCACGACGTGCTGCTCGAGCTCGCGGGCAAGGTGGGGCTGCCCGTCGTGCGCGCGCGCGAGGTGCTCGAGCGCGGCGAGTACGCCGAGCAGGTTCGCCAGGCCGAGCGATTCTGGCAAGAGCTCGGCATCAACGGTGTGCCAGCCGTGATCATCAATCGCAAGCACTTGATCTCGGGCGGCCAGCCGCATGAGGTGTTCGAGCAGGCGCTGCGCCAGATCGCCGCGGAGAAGGACGCGTAACTTCGTTCTCGGCTTCGCGTATTTCTTCGCGACGCACGTTCGTTAGCCGCCCCGACACGCGACTTCTCGCCACGCTATGTAGCATCGCAATAGACGCGTCGCGACGCGCTCGGCTATCGTCTGCGAGGTCATGTGCTCATTAATAAGAAGAACATTTCTCCTCATCTCAATATGTCTAATCGCTGGTACGAGCGCGCGCGCTAACGAATACGCGTGGGAGTTGTCCGGCCTCGCGGGCCAAGCGGATCTCGATCCGCTGCTCGAGGCCGGTCAAGCCGCGATCACCGCGACATACAACTTCGCCGGCGTCGACGACACCAGAGGTCCGTTAGCGCTCGCGTCGTTCCTCGATCCGGAGACGCGCATCGCGGCGTCGATCGGTCGCGATCGGCAGACGACCCAAATCGTCAATCCGTCGGGCGGATCGGCGTTTCCAAGCATCGTTTCCGAGGCGGTCACGTACGCCGTGAGCGGCCGGTACGTGCTGCCCGCGAAGAAATGGTATGCGGGCGGGCGCTACGCGCAGACCAACCGCGCCATCGATCCGGGCGGTCTACTCATGGACGCTGAGAGGCACGGCGCGAGTGTCTTTGCGGGCCGCTATCTCGGCGCGGCGACCACGCTCGACCTGTCGCTCGACCGCGCAGTCGACGAGACGCAAGGGACTGGCATCGCCTGCGTCAACTTAGTGTTCTGCGCGGCGGTCGTGCCGCAGAGCATAGGTCAAACCCGAGATACGGCAACGTTGAGTGTGCTGCACATGCGGCGCTTCCGTTCCTTGACGTACACGCTCGCTGGCTCCGTGGCGGACTCGAGCGGACAGGCCGTCATTCACTCGGGATCGTTCGACTTCTCCCTACCGTCGTCTCTCTTCCCACCGGGAGTCGTCTTCTTAAGACCGCCGGTCATCAAGGTGCCCGCGCATACGACGGAGATCGGCCTCGATCGGTACCTCATTTACTCCTTCGCCGCCGAGCTGTTTCCGTCGCGCAAGCTCGGCGTGAGAGCTCGGCTACGCGGGTTGGGACGATTCGAGCACGCTGGATTGCGCGTGGGACGTCGCTGCGACCTGGTTCGTTTCGCGTAACGTCGGCCTACGATTCGTGCTGGGGCGTCAGCACGCGCACGCGAACCTCGGCGACACCGACGTTGCCGCCGTGCAGGCAACTGGTCGCTTTTAGTCGCTTCACTGCGACGTATTGAGCACAGAGCGCCGACGGCGGCTCAGTGCTTCAGAGCATCCGACGCTGTGCCGCTGAGCTCGGCGCGCTCGCCGCCGCTCGGCAGCGCAGCGCCGCCGTCGAGGGAAAACAGCCACACACTGTCGCCGTGCTTCGTGCCCGGGAAGAACGAGCCCGCCGATAGCGCGACGACGTACTGCTTGCCGTTGCGCTCGAAGGTCGTCACCGGTGCGTGGAGCCCGGCGTCGGTCTCGAACTCCCAGAGCAGCTTGCCGGTCGCTTTGTCGAGCGCCGTCAGGCGGCCGTCGGTGCGGCCGATGAACACGAGTCCGCCGCGCGTGACGATCGAGCCCGCGTAGCACATCTCGTTCCACTGCTGGCGCCACGCGAGACGGTTCGTCTTCAGATCCACGGCGGCGAAGATGCCGCGCCGCTGTGCGCCCGAGCGCGTGTACTCGCCGCCGAAGTAGCGCGTGCCGGGCTTCGGCATCTCCCACTCGACGCCACCTTCGCGCGTCGAGTAGGCGGCCGCGCCGTCGTTCGCGCACACGTAGAAAAGATTCGTCTCGGGATCGTAGGAGCTCGGCGGCCAGTTCGCGCCGCCGGTGCCGAGCGGCTTCACGATCACCGGCTTGTCCCAGAACGGCGTGAAGATGCGGCCGTTGTTCACGAGCTCGAAGCCCTCGGGCACGATGTCGACCTCGTGCGGCACGACCGGCTCGCCGATCGGATAGGGCTGCGTCGCGGCCGTCGCCTGGCGCGGCTCCTGCGGCACTGCGCGCTCCTCGATGCCGACGAGCGGCTTGCCGGTCTCACGATCGAGGATGTAGACGAAGCCGGTCTTGCCGACCTCGGCGATCCCTTTGCGCGCCTTGCCGTCGTAGACCGCGTCGAACAGGATCACGGGATTCGGCGAGTCGTAGTCCCAGAGATCGTGATGCACCTGCTGGAAGTGCCAGCGGTATTTGCCGGTCTTCGCGTCGATCGCAAGCATCGAGACGCTGAACAGGTTGTCGCCGCGGCGCACGGAGCCGTTCAAGTCGGGGCCCGGATTGCCCGTCGAGAAATAGACGAGCCCCAGGCTCGGATCGACGGCGGGCGTCTGCCAGACGGCCGCGCCGCCGTACTCCCACGTGTCGTTGTCGGTGGGCCATGTGTCGTGCCCGAGCTCGCCGGGACCCGGGATCGTGTAGAACGTCCAAGCGAGCTTGCCGGTGCGTCGCGTCGAATGCCTTCACGCGGCCGCGGCTCGCCGCGGTCGCCGCCCGCGAAGCCCGTGATCACGAGGCCGTCGTAGTAGAGCGGCGCGGTCGTGATGCTGAAGCCGTCCGCGTTCGTCTCCGCTTGCACCGACCAGACGACAGCTCCGGTGCGCTGATCGAGCGCGACGAGCTTGCCGTCGAGCTGGCCCGCGTAGATCTTGCCGTCGCCCAGAGCAACACCTCGGCTCATCCAGCCGCAGCAGACGACCGTGATGCCCGCGTCGAGATGGGCTTGGTAAGTCCAGAGGATCTTGCCGGTCTCGACGTCGAGTGCGAACACGTCGTTCGCGCCGGTCGGCACGTAAATCACCCCGTCGTAGACGAGCGGCTGGGCTTGTCCCGAATACTTGCTCTCGGTCCCGGACCCATTGAGATGCGTACGCCACTGCGGCTTGAGTTGCGCGACGTTGTCGCGGTTGATCCGCGTGAGCGGCGAATAGCGCTGGTTGTAGACATTGCCGCCGTTCGTGATCCAGCTGTCGGTAGGCGAGGCCGTGAGCTCTTTCGCCGAGAACGCGGGTGCGAGCGCGGGCGCGCGCTGCGCGGCGCCCGCGTGCGGCGCGAGCATGGCGACGAGCGCCGCTAGCGACCCAAGCGCTAGAGAGATCCGCATCGAATTGTCCCCCACACGGCCGAAACGCCCCGTCCCGGTACTTTACACGGCCTGCGCTGTGGGCTCGCGCTCGTCTAGAATTCTTGGGGAGCCACACAATGGGGGTTACAAGATGAGTCACAAGCTCGGATGGATCGTGCTCGCCGCCGTGCTGGCCGTGCCCGCGACCGGCTTCGCACAAGTCTCGTGCGCGCGCGGCGGGCTCCAGCGCGCGGTCAATCTGTATCTCGACGCGCAAGCGAAGGGCGACACGTCCGGTTTGCCGCTCGCGAAGGGTCTCGGCTACTACGAGAACGCGGTTGCCGTCGATATCGACACGGGGCTCATCCACAAGGCGCTGAAGATCGACCATCATCGCAGCCTGCTGGATGCCTCGACTTGTCAGGCGTTCACCGAGTCGATCGTGACGGACAAGGAGAACCCGTACGTGCTCGGCACGCGGCTCCGCGTGAATCACGACAAGATCGCCGAGATCGAGATCATCTGGACGACGACCGGCTATTGGCTCTTCAACGCGGACGCGTATCTGAAGTATTCGTCGATGGAGAACTGGGATCCGATCCCCGCCGCGAAGCGCGATACGCGCGCTACGCTCGTCGGCGCCGCGAACGCGTACCTCGACGCGTTCCTCGAGGGCAAGATCGATCTCGTGCCGTGGGGTTTCCCGTGTCAGCGCACCGAGGGCGGCGCGTACACGGGCAAAGGCTCGCCGTCCGACAGCTGCGAGGTCGGCGTGCCGAGCGGCGTGAACATCGCAAACCGGCGCTTCGTCGTCGACGAGGTCACGGGGTCGATCGTCGTGTTCTGCACGTTCGGCGCCGGCGGCCCGAACGGCGGCAGCGGCTCCGCGGACACGCACCTGTTCCGGATCGAGAACGGCAAGTTGCGCTACGTGCATACGCTCACGCACCTGCTCCAGTCGGCCTTCCGGGGCGGTGGCGCACAGAACAACCAGAACACATCGGGCACTCAGAGGCCTCCGAATACGCAGTGATGGTCGGCACGTCGATGACGGCGACCGACCAGCGCTCACCACCGGACCGGCCCGCGCTTCTGCCGCCGCGCTAAAGCAGGTCTTCGTCTTGAGGGATCGCCCGTTCGCGAGACCGGGCGCTAATCGCGCGTCCCGACTTCGGGCGGCGAGCGCGGCGTCGTTTCGTCGATCGATCGTCGTAGCCGTGCGCGGTCGTAACGAAAGTGAAACGCCGCGGTAACTAATGTGCAGCGCTCCTTCTCTATGTTGCGAACCTTAGCCTGCCGGGGGGATTGGCTAAATCAGGGGAGCACAACGCAATGCCTAAATCAGGGGAGCACAACGCAATGGCCATAAAGAGTCGGGTCTATCTCGCCGTCGGCGCCGTCCTGGGTGGAGGACTGGCCGCCGCACCGATCTATGCTCAGAGCGAAGGCGCCGCCAAAGCGGTCGCCGGCGAGCAGAAAGGTCTAGAAGAGATCGTGGTCGTTGCCACGAAGCGCGAAACAAACCTCCAGGACACTGCAATCGCCATCACCGTGCTCGACGACGTCGCGCTCGAGGATCGCCACGTGCAGAGCTTGCTCGACCTCGCCGACGGTAGCGTTCCGAGCCTCCGCATCGCGACTTTCGAAGCGCGCCAGTCGGCGCTGACGGTCGGCATTCGCGGCATCGTGCCGCTCGACGCCAATCAGCCGGCTCGCGAGCAGGGTGTTGGCATATATGTCGACGGCGTGTATCTCGCACGCCAGCACGGTCTCAATGCCGCGTTGCTCGACGTCGACCACATCGAGGTTTTGAAAGGGCCCCAGGGCACGCTGTTCGGGCGCAACACCGAAGGCGGCGCCGTGAGCTTGGTTTCCAAGGCGCCGACGGGCGAGTTCGGCGTGCGCCTGAACGCCGGCGTAGGCAACTTCGACGGCCACAACTTCGACCTGCACCTCGATCTTCCGAAGGTAGGCAATGTCGCGTTCAAGATCGACGGCGTGTCGCAGTATCAGGATGCGACCACGAAGGACCCGCTGCCCGGTAGCACCGGCTGGTACTACTTCGATCGCACGGGACTTCGTGCCGCAATGCGCTGGGAAGCGTCCGACACTTTCACGTTGGACTACTCGTACGATACGGGCAAGGACAAGAACACGCCGTTCTATAGCCAGCTGCTGAACTACAACCCGCTCGGTCTTACGGTCGGCCCGGCGTCGGGCACGTTGCCCGCGAACCAGATTCGCCCGCTGCCGTCGATCGTGACCGTCGAGGGAACGGCGCGGATGGACGACGCGGACATCGGCGTCCCGCAGCAGGTGAGCGTCGACGAGACGGCCGGCCACACTCTGCGCATGTCATGGAAGGCGTTCGATGCCGTCGAGCTGCGCTCGATTACGTCATACCGAACCGTGACCGCAACGCAGTGGGACAACTCCGGCGGCGCGCACCGCGTTCCGGTCTTCGCTGCCAATGGCGCGTTCAGCCGCTACAGTCTCGCGGATCTCGATCAAGATCAGCAGAGCCAGGAGTTCCAGGCCGTCGGAACCGCCGGGCGCGTCGACTACGTCGGCGGCTTGTATTACTTCAAGGAAGCGGCACAGGACGACGCCGCGACGCCGAGCACGAACAAGTGGAACGCGGACGGCACGGCCTACACGATCCTCGACCCGACGCCGACCTTGCCCGGCAGCCGCTCACTCGACCGGGCGAGCATCGCCCACGCCCAGAGCTACGCGGCTTACGGTCAAGGCATCATCAACATCCGGGACGACAAGCTGCACCTGACGCTCGGCGGCCGTTTCACGCACGACGAGAAAAGCGGCACGCTGTTCATGGTCAACAATGCGCCCACGAACTTCACCTTCGACGAGACCGACGATCACTTCGATCCGCTCGTGACGCTGGCTTGGAACGTGGGCCAGAACGTCAATCTGTACGCCAAGTACTCGACGGGTTATCGAGCGGGAGGCGCGAGCTCGCGCTCGCTGACCTATCGCTCGTTCGGGCCGGAAGAGACGGACTCGTATGAGATCGGTGCCAAGACCGAGCTCTTCGACCACAACGTGCGCTTCAACGTCGCGGCGTACACGATGAACCGCACCGGCAGTCAGATCGACTTCAGCCTCGTGACGCCGCAAACGGGCGGTTCGACGCGCAACACGCTCGAGACGATGAACGCTCCGGGCACCACGGAGATCCACGGCGTCGAGCTCGAGTCGACTTGGCGCGCGTCGGAGTCGGTGACGTTTACGAGCTCCTACGCGTACACGTATACGCACGTTCCGCCGACGCTGAATCCGTTCACGAACGTCGTCCAGCCCGTGTTCATCGTGTTCACGCCGAAGAACGCCGCCAATCTAGGCATCGACTATCAAACGCCGATGAAGAGCTTGTCGTTCAGGATGCACTTCGATGCGAGCTACGCCGACGCGACGCAGACGTTCGACCAGACGCCGGTCACGAACGACGCCGCGTTCCTGCTGAATAGCCGTTTCGTGCTGTCCGACTTCAAAGTGGGCAAGGGCAGCTCGATGCAGGTCGCGTTGTGGGCGCGCAATCTGCTCGATAACGAGTATGTCTACCGGCGCGATCCCGCGAACGAAAAGACCTTGGGCTACTACGGCAACTTCGGCGCCCCGCGAACCTACGGTCTCTCGTTCAGCTACGACTTCGAGTAGACCCGGACCGCCGCTCGCCGAAAAAGCTACGTTGGAAGCGCGGCGCGCACGCTCACCGCGTGCGCGCCGCGCGTTTAAGTCGGTCGATATCATTGCTCGCCGACCGAGCTCAATAGCGGAGGCGCCGAGCTCGCGTCTCGGTCAGCGCGCCCTGCGACGCGGCGCTCAAGAGGCGCCGAAACGTCGGGCATTCCATGTGGCTCGGCGCCTTGCAAGCCGCGGCGTGCCGGAGGCCGTCGCGCATCGCCGTGAGCTCGCGGATCTTCTTGTCGAGCTCGTCGGCTTTAGCCGCAAGCATTTGCCGGTCGATCCGCGGCCTCCCGTCCGGCGCGAACATCCGCGCGATCTCGTCGAGTGAGAAGCCCGCCGCGCGCCCGAGCGCGATCAGCGCGAGACGCTCGACGACCCCGCCGGCGAATAGGCGGCGCAAGCCGCGCCGCCCGGTGGAGGCGATCAGCCCCTTCTCCTCGTAGTAGCGCAGCGTCGAGGCCGGCACGCCGGCTCGCTGTGCGACCTCGCCGATGTCCAGATCTCTCATGCCTTGACTTCAAGTCGACTTGAAGTGGCAGAGTGCAGTATCGAGGTTTAGAACGCAACCCGGAGGGAAGAGAGATGACTGCCACGCAGCAAAGCGAAGAAGATCAGGCCGCGCTCTGGAACGGCGCGGCGGGGCTCACTTGGGTCGAGGCTCAGGAGCCGCTCGACCGACTATTCAGTCCGTTCGAGGAGCTCTTGGTCGAGACGGTTCTCGCACGCGGCGCGCGCAGTGTGCTCGACGTCGGCTGCGGCACCGGAGCGACGACGCTCGCGCTCGCGCGCGCGCTACGCGGCGGAACTTGCGTCGGCGTCGACATCTCCGAGCCGATGCTCTCGCTCGCAAGCGCACGCGCCGAGCGCGAGCGACTACCTGCGGTCTTCGTCCGCGCGGACGCAGAGACGCATGCGTTCGAGCCGGGATGCTTCGACACGATCGTCTCGCGGTTCGGCGTGATGTTCTTCGCGGACCCCGTGCGTGCCTTTGCGAATCTGCGCACCGCCGTGCGCCGTGGCGGCGACCTCGCGCTCGTCGCATGGCGCGGCGCGGACGAGAATCCGTTCATGACGGCGGCGGAGCGTGCGGCCGCGCCGTTTCTGCCGCACATTCCTCCGCGGCGCGCCGATGCGCCGGGGCAGTTCGCGTTCGCCGATTCGCGCCGGGTCCGAGGCATCCTCGAGCGGAGCGGTTGGGCCGAGATCGACCTTCGACCGCTCGACGTCGTCTGCACGTTCGCGAAGAGCGATCTCGTCGGCTACCTGACGCGGATCGGTCCGATCGGCCGAGCGTTGCGCGCTGCCGATGCGCAGACTCGTGCGCGGATCACCGAGGCCGTGCTGCCCGCGTTCGATCCGTACGTCGACGGCGACGAGGTGCGCTTCGTCGCCGCGTGCTGGATGATCGGCGCACGCTCGCCCGGGCGTGAACAGACGTGCCGCCGTAGCGGCGGCACGCGCATCCGCGTCGCGTCGTTAGCGGAACAGCGCGAGGTCGATCGAGTCCGCGACCGCGCGATAGCCCGCGTCGCTGCCGTGCAGGTGATCGCCGGCCTGGAACGCGTCTTTCATCTGCGTCGGCTTCGCGGGATCGCGGAACGCCGCGTCGAAGTCGAGCACGCCGTCGAATTCCTTGCTCGTGCGGATCCAATCGTTGATCTGCTGCCGCACGGCGTTGCCGTCGCTCGAGTAGTACGCCGCGCCCTCGTACGGCGCGATCGTCGCGCCGTAGATCTTGAGCCCCTTGGCGTGCGCGCGCGCGATGACCTGCCGGTAGCCCGCGACCATCGCGTCGCGCGTCGGCTTGATCGCGGGCGGCGGCATGATCGACGCGAGCGGCCCCTCGAGCTTGCCGTAGCCGAGCCCAAGATCGTTGACGCCCTCGAACACGATCACGTAGCTCGCGCCCGGCACGGACAGCACGTCGCGGTCGAGGCGCGCGAGCGCGCTTTGGCCCGCGCCGTCGCTGAGCACTTGGTTGCCGCTGATGCCTTGATTCACGACGCCGAATCGCGTGCCCGACTTGCGCGCGTTGAGCCGCTCGGCGAAGAGATCGGGCCAACGGCGATTCGCGCCCGGCGTCGAGCCGACGCCGTCGCTGATCGAGTCGCCGAGCACGACGATGGCTTGCGCGTTCGGCGTGAGCACCTCGACGCCCGACAAGTACGCGCGCATCTGCATCGTTTGCTCGGCCGCGAACGTGCCCTGCGTGTGATCGCCGCGCGCGACATAGGCGTCTTGCATGCCCGTCGCGTGGCAAGTGCACGGGCCCGTCTCGCCCTTGAGGTACAGGCTCACCGACAACGTCGCGAGATCCGTTACGTTGAGGTCGATCGGGTCGCTCACGAGCGGCGCGCCGGCCGGAATCGTCGCCGATGTGCGGCCGTCGAACGTCACCACTTTCTCGCTGCCAACCTTGAGCTTGTCGACGCCGTCGGTGAGCGCGACGCGCGCCGCGCCGATCGTCAGCGCCTTTGCGCCGTACTCGTTCGTGAGCCGTAGACGCACGCGCGAGCCGCCGACGCTGAGGCGCACGATCTGGCGCACCGTTTGGTCGTTGAAGCTCGGAGTTGCGGGGAACGGACCCGCGCCCGGGCTCGGCGGCAGCGGCGAGGCGCCCCAGCTGCCGATCCACTTCGGCTCCTGGGCCTGAGCGGCGAACGCCGCGAGCGCGAGAAGAGCGGGCAGCACGATGCGACGAACGTTCATGGACATCCCCCTAGGAGTTGTTCGACGAGAGCGCGAGCCGGCACATCATAAGCGCGCTCGCGCCCGAGGTTGATAGGGACATCGGTTGAACGAGCGGGTACGCGGCCCACCCGATGCTCCAACCCCGAGTCGTCTTATACTTGCCGGGCGCTCGCATTCCGGGCGAGCATGGGGAAGCAGGGGGATCGAAACCATGGGCGTACGACGTGTCGGGATGATTCGCGGCTGGGCGCGGTGACGCGGCGATCGCGGCCTCGGGCGCGCTCGCGGCGGCCGACGGGACGTTCACGGCGGCGCTCGGCTGGGTGCCGATCGGCGGCGCCGAGCGCAACGACGTCGCGGGCGAGGGCAAGGTCACTGCGACGCTGTCCGGCTCGAAGCTCTCGATCATGGGCTCGTTCGAGGGCCTGCCGGCGAAGGCCACCGCGGCGCGACTGCATCTCGGTGTCGCGAAGGGCGCGCGCGGCCCCGGCGGGGGCGCCGCGATCGGCGATCTTCGGGTGACGGGCGCCGCGAACGGCAGCATTGCGGGCGACGTTCGCTTGAGCGCCGAGCAAGTCGAGGCGCTGAAAGCCGGCCGGCTCTATCTGCAGATCTATTCCGAGAAAGGCGTGCCGCCCGATCACGCTACGCTGTTCGGTTGGCTCGCGAGCGAGGGGTCGAATCGATGAACGCCAGGATCGCTTGCGCGCTCGACCATGGCCGTGGCTCTCGTGTGCGCTGCGGGATCCGCGTTCGCGTTCACGAACGAGCAGGCCGCCGCCGGCCGCGCGACGTTCGAGACAGAACTGCGCGCAGTGCCACGGGCCGACGCTGCGCCAACTGCCGAGCGCGATCCTCGCGGGTCCCGAGTTCGTCGCGAAGTGGGGCGAGCAAGACCGCCGCCGAGCTGCTCGCTCAGGCGCGGCGCGACGATGCCGCCCGATCGCCCCGGCGCGCTCGCGGAAAGCGAGTACCTCGGCGTGATCGCGTACGTCCTGCAGTCGAACGGCGGCAAGCCGGGCGCGCAGCCGCTCACCGCCGCGACGCCGGCGCGGATCGGCACCGGCCTCAACCCGCAGGTCGCGCTCGCGGTCGCAGCGTCGGCGGCGAGCGCGGCGCAAAGCCCGACGCAAGGAGCGCCGCAAGGCCCAGCGGCCGCCGCGAAGGCCGCCGAGCCGACCGGCGTCATCGTGCACGGCACGGTCGAAGAACTTCGTGCCGGTCACCGACGCGACGCTGCGCAACCCGTCCGACAAGGACTGGCTCATGCTGCGCCACGACTACAGCGCGACGAGCTACAGCCCGCTCGACGCAAGTCACCGCGGACAACGCGAAGCTGCTCGCAGCTCGCGTGGATCTGGCCGATGCACGACGGCGGCACGAATCAGCCCGCGCCGATCGTCTACAACGGCACGATGTACCTCGCGAACACGGGCGGCATCATCCAGGCGCTCGACGCGCGCACCGGGCAATCTGATCTGGGAGCACCACGTCGGCGCCGACATCGCGCCGCGCGGCATCGCGCTCTACGGCAACAAGCTGATCTTCCAGAGCGACGAGGAGTGGGCCGTGCGCCCGCAGGAGGCGCACCTCGTCGCGCTCGACGCGCGCACCGGCGAGACGATCTGGAACGTGAAGATGCCGGACGTCTACGCGACCAACAGCGGACCGCTCGTCGCGAACGGCTTGCTGATCCAGGGCATGGGCACGTGCACGGTCTACGAGAACAACAAGTGCTTCATCAGCGCGTACGACCCGCGAGACCGGCGCGCAGAAGTGGCGCTTCCGCACGGTCGCGCTCGAGCGGCGAGCCGGGCGGCGACAGCTGGGGCGACCTGCCGGATCTCTATCGCGCGGGCGCGGAGAGCTGGATCACCGGCAGCTACGACCCCGATCTCAACCTCACGTACTGGGGCACGACGCAGGCGAAGCCCTGGATGCCCGCGAGCCGCGGCATGAAGGGCACGGACGTCGCGCTCTACTCGAGCTCGACGCTCGCGCTCGATGCGTCGACGGGCAAGCTCGCGTGGTACTTCTCGCACGCGCCGGGCGAGGCGTTCGATCTCGACGTCGTGTTCGAGCGCGTGCTGATCGACGGGCCCGGCCGCGACAAGTGGGTGCTCTCGGTCGGCAAGGACGGCGTGCTCTGGAAGCACGACCGCAAGACCGGCGCGTACCTCGATCACGTCGAGACCGTGTTCCAGAACGTCTGGGCGAGCTTCGATCGCGAGAAGGGCACGCCGCGCTATCGCCAGGACATCATCGACGCGAAGGTCGGCGAGTGGGTCGACGCGTGCCCGAGCACCGCGGGCGGCAAGAACTGGCACCCGATGAGCTTTCACCAGCCGTCGCGCCAAGTGATCATCCCGCTGTCGCAGAGCTGCATGTCGCTGCGCGCGCAGGCCATCGAGCAGAAGCCGGGCGGCGGCAGCGGTGGCGGCGCCGACCGTCGCTACTACACGATGCCGGGCACGAACGGCAACGTCGGCAAGCTCGGCGCGTTCGACGTCGACACGTTCAAGGAGACGTGGTCGCTCGCAGCAGCGCGCGTCGTTCCTGACGGGCGTGCTGTCGACGGGCGGCGGCGTCGCGTTCGTCGGCGATCTCGATCGCAGCTTCAAGGCCGTCGACGTGCGCAACGGCAAGGTGCTCTGGGAGACGCGGCTCGCGACGTCCGTGCAGGGCTTCCCGATCACGTTCGAGGTCGACGGGCGGCAATACGTCGCGGTCGGCACGGGACTCGGCGGCGGCAGCCCGCGCGGCGTGCCGTCGATCATCACGCCGGAGATCCAGCCGCCGAACCGCGGGCCACGCGCTGTACGTGTTCGCGCTGCCGCAGTAGCGACCGCAGTGCGGAGTCTTGCTCCGCTGCATTATCCAGGACCTGTCGCGGGAGCCTTCATCGAAGGGCTGCGCAAGCTGGCTCTTCTCCGCGATCGCAGATCGCACAACCATCCTACGCTGCTGCAGGGTGTGCGGTTGAAGTTGCCTCTCGCTCAGTGTTGCGACACAACCACCGAACGCGAGACCTTCGTGTCCTTAGTTGCGCAGGAAACGCCGCGCGACGGTAGGATGGCAAGGCTCGGCGGTCGCTGCTCGTGCTCTGGCATTTCGACAAGGGGGATGGCTTGAGATTCGAAAACGGCGCGATTCTGACGCTCGCTATCCTCGTGCTGTCGCCGCTTCGGTCGGAAGCGCAGCCCGCGTACACGGTTTCGTTTGGCAGCAGCGCGCCGTTCAATACGGACATCTTCATTGCGGATTCGGACGGCCGCAACGCGAGGGCGCTCGTTGCTCACGCCGGCCTCGACTCGAACGCCTCGTTCTCGGCGGACGGGCAATGGATCGTCTTCACTTCGCAGCGCTCGGGTCCGACGAAGATCTTCCGCGTTCACGCGGACGGCTCAGGTCTTGAGCAGCTTACGGACGGCGACGCGTTCGACGATCAGGCGGCGTTTTCGCCCGACGCGAAGTCGATCGTGTTCGTGTCGACGCGCAGTGGGCAGGCGGACATCTGGACGCTCGACTTGGCGACCCACGAACTACGGAATCTCACGAACAGCGCTACGGGTGAGTTCAGGCCATCCTGGTCGGCGGACGGCCAGTGGATTGCCTTTTCGTCGGACCGCGATCGCACGGCTGCCCCGTGCATGGGCGGTGCGCCGCCGGGGGCAATGCCGTCGTTCGTGCGCATACAGGGCACGAGTGTCTACATCGTGCATCCGGACGGCTCCGGTTTGCGCCGCGTCAGCGACGCGGAGCGTCTTGCCGGTACGCCACGGTGGTCGGGCGGCGGCTCCACGCTTTTGTTCTATGACGCAGCCTTCCAAGACGCGTGCGGAGCGGGCACCTTTCGCGCGGACGCGGCAACCACGCAGATTCTCTCGGTCGACGTTCGGACGGGAGCGCGCGCCACGGTGAGCGCGGGGCCGGGACCGAAAGCGTTTCCGCGTGGGCTCGCCGACGGACGAGTTGCTTATGAGCGCCTAGGACTGCGACCGTCCATCGTCGTCGGCGAGTCGGAGAACTCGTCGGACGTCTTCGCCGCGCCGGACTGGTCGCCGGCGCTCGGCAAGATGGTCTTCCACCGCGAAGTCGAGTCCAGCCACGACTTGAAGATCGATCCCGGCGTGCAG
Source organism: uncultured Gammaproteobacteria bacterium (assembly GCA_963841645.1). GTDB lineage: Bacteria > Pseudomonadota > Gammaproteobacteria > Steroidobacterales > Rariloculaceae > FEN-1219. The sequence continues at coordinate 82,966 of CAWJDS010000004.1, forward strand.
CAGTGGCGCAGCGCGCGATCCGCTGTTCGCGTTGCAGCGGACGAATTCTGCGGCGGTCGGCATGTTCCTTCTCTCCGAATGGCGAGCGTCTCGTCTGTGAGGTTTCGTTGGTCGTAACGGGTACGAACGGTCTGACGGTCGCCGACTCCGACGGATCGAACGGGAAACTCATACTCGAAGACGTGCAGAAGCAGGCGAGCGGAACCACGTGGTCGCCGGATGGCGAATGGATCGCGTTCGGGTACGGAGCGTTCTTCGAAGGTCCGAATCCCACGCCGACGCGCCTGATGCTGATCCACCCCGACGGCACCGGTCTGCGTGCACTGACCAGCCCGGACGAGAACTCCGGCAGCCCGACCTGGTCCCCCGACGGCAAGCTCATCGCGTACCGCTACGCGAAGGGTGCCCGCCGCGGTCTCGCGATCCTGAACGTCGCAACCGGAGAGACCCGCTCGCTCGATACCGGCTCGGAGCTCGCGACGTTCCCGACTTGGTCGCCGCGCGGCGACTGGATCAGCTTCACGAGCCTGCGCGACGGCAACTACGACGTCTACGTCGATTCACCCCGACGGTACGGGCCTCAAGCGTTTGACCGACGCACCCGGCAACGATGCGCACTCGAGCTTTTCACCGGACGGCGAGTGGATCGCGTTCGCGACGGCGCGCGGCGGTTTCAAGGACGAATCGATTCTGACGCCGCTCAACTTCCAGCCGTACGGGGAGATCGCGGTGATTCATCCCGACGGCTCCGATCTGCGCGTGCTGACGGACAACGCCGCCGAGGAAGGCGCGCCGGCGTGGGTACCTCGACGGCGTTAGCGCATTGCAGGCGCGTCCGGTGCGTTACGGCCGAATCCCCGTCGAAACGCTCAGTGTCGTTCGGGCGCTAGCTAGATCGGGCGCGCACTGACGGGAGGAAGCGCTGCAAAGTGTCTCATCCAATGGTCGTGGTGAGGCGATTTGCTCAATTCGCCGTCGCCATCACTTCACGTGTCGCCGAGACCTTTGCCGACACTGGGGCGCATTGTCCAACCGTCTGGACCATTCCGGCTTGCGGTCGGCGACGCGATAAGCGCGCCAATTGGGGGAAACCCTGAGCGGCCCTTTCCATTTTCTTTGTTAGCCTATACACGCGTAGGAGCATGCAACGATAAAAACGAGAGCGGGGAGGGAGGGCGATATGTTCGATACCAAGCTGCCTATCCGGTTAGAAGTGACGCACGAAATGCTTAACGATCTGGCGCGCAGGGGTTTAAATGAGGCGGATATCCTCGCTGTGGTTACGGGCAATTTCGACTCGGACAAGCACGCCGCACGGGTCGCGGAGCTAATCGAGCGCGACGCCCGACCATCAGCCTAAAGACGGGCATTCGGCACAATAAGCGGGGCCGCGCTCGGCGACGGGTGCGGCCTTCCTTTTTTTGATTTTGACACATCCGGGCCTATCCTCCGCGGAGCCGAGCCCACGGGGTTGGGCGGGCTGACGACCATGCTTGACGACAATATTCACGCTCGCATCAATGCGTACATCGCCGCTGAAACTGCGCCGCGAGGGCGGGCGCTAAAGGAAGCGCTACAGGCTGAACAGAATCGGCTGAACGCACGCGGCTTGCTCAGGTCAGGCAACGCCGTAAGAGCAGCCGCCGGCTTGGGTGCAAACGAGTTGCGTGTGCGCGCGACGATCGTTAGAGACGCGGTTCTGCGGTCCTACAGCTCGATGAGCGGCCAACTTGCGGAAAGTACGCTCGAAGATCTCAGAGAGGAAATCCGAGGACACGTCGGCAGGCAAGCGAGGAACGTGCAATCAATAGTCGCGGCTTCGGTCACGATCAGCATCCGCGGTATGGGCACCGAAGCAAAACTAGCCCAGTCTGTAGCTGATGAGCTTGCCACTTGCGAACGTGAGGCGATCGACCGGCTCGATATCGACATACAGGAATACGTCGACACCCTGAAGCGATCTGCCGAAGCGTCAGAGAGACTCGCCCCCGGTGCGCCGACACCGCCCTTCAACTTCTACGGCCCGGTCGGCTCCGTGCAAACGGGCGACTACGCGACCGCAAACGTGTCGTTTTCCGATCCCGCCGATCGTGCGCGACTTATTCACGCTCTTGAGGAATTACACCGAGCAATCGAACAGAACACCGAAATGTCCGCCGACGCTCGCGGGGAAATAAGCGAGATTGCTGGTGAAGTGATCGAAGCAGCGAAGGCTGAAAAGCCGAACCGGCGCAAAATTTCGATGCTACTCGGCGGGCTCGCTCAGGGCATTCAAACAATCGCGAGTCTTCGCGGAGCGTGGGATCTTGTGAGCGACGCGTTTGCTATGGCGGGCGTGACTCTCCCGCGGTTTCCATAAGCTGCCTCTCGGGGCGGTGGACAGGCTGTCAGAGATACGCTTGCCTACGCTCTTGCTTTTGGGCGAGAGAGATGCGCCGGACGAGCATCAGATCGTGGAACGGCTCTATCGAGAAGTGCCTAACTCGGAACGTCTGGTGTTTCCGGGAGTTGGGCACGCTACCAATCGGCTCTTTTTGGGAGTGTGGAAATCGAACCACGCTACGTGGCTGTCTGAGTTGGAAGCGAGGCCTGCCGAGTAACTGAAACCAATGGCCGTCTTAAGTTTCACAGCGGTCGCTCGATAGCCAAGCTCAGCGCCGCTACTCATCGGCCGCTATCGACCCAAAGGCGACGTTCGTTTCGCCGCTCGGGTATCCGATGCTCTACGACCCCAGAGGGACTCTTGTCGTATAGTTCCGCGTACGCGAGTGGAAACCTTCCGCTCCACGCGAGCGTACGCCTCAGCAACGTTTTCGTTTGACGCACTCTAGGAATCAAATGGCCCGTCGAATCGTCTTCACGCCAAATGCGGCGAAGCCGCCGCCGACGTACAGTCAAGCGGTCAAAGCGGCCGGGCTGGTGTTCGTGTCAGGCACCGCCCCAACTGATCCCGTCACAGGTGCCATGAAGGGCATCACCGTCCAGGAGCAAACCCGACAGTGCCTGACCAACATCGAAGCCATTCTTGAAGCAGCGGGCAGTTCCTTGGACAAAATCGTCAGCGTCACAATCGTGCTCGCTGACGAAGACGACTTCGCCGGCATGAACGAGGAGTGGCTGAAGTGGTTCCCTTCCAATCCACCAGCTCGTCAGGGCGCGAAGTTACCCGCGCGTATTCCTGGCCTGAAGGTCTCCATTGCGGCTATCGCTGAGGCCTAACACTCGCTAGGCGGGCGATTCCGACGGCTCCTGGCCGAACGCGGCCCGATGATTCGGCCGCGACCGCAAGCGGCGAGACGACTCGAGTGCACTCCTAACGGCCGCTCATTCTATAAGCGGCATAGAATCAAGGTGACCGACCGCAACCGACCCGAAGCGGTCATTACCCGTCCGATATATTGGTCAAGAAATCTCGGGCCCGGATGAAACGCCAAACACGGCAGCCGACGGTCGCCACAAGGCTGTCGGCATATTGAATACATCCGGACGCCGGTGTCCGTTGAATATCTGTTAGAACTCACGAAGACCCGACGACCAATTAGGGATGTGTTCGGCGGCCAACAAAACTTAGGTCGATCGCAGGCCGTGGAGATCCGACGATGAGATTAGCTCAGCACCTGACCTTTGCAGGCGACTGCGAGGAAGCATTCGAACTCTATTCCCAGATCCTCGGCGGGACCGCTCTTGGGATGCGAAAGTACGCGGATTCACCGTTGGGTTCACAGATGCCACCGAACTGGCAACAGAAAGTCATCTTCGCGAGCCTGAAGGTGGGGAATGATGTCATGCACGGCACCGACCATCTGCCCGCTCAGTACCGGCGGCCCGAGGGGTTCTACGTGTCGATGCACATCCGGGAGCCTGAAGACGCAGCTCGCATCTTTAGCAGTTTGTCCCAGGGTGGCACCGTACAGGTCAGCCTTCAGAAATCGTTTTGGTCAACGCATTTCGCGCTCTTCGTTGACCGATTTGGAATACCGTGGGAGATCGATCACGAAGCGCCGCCGTGACCACTCGGTCGAAATAGGAGATTTGATCTGGCCCGGAGCAGCCGTTGTGGCCTTAGCCTTTTTGGGAGGTGGTCCCCATGAGAGCGACGTACGTCACCCTCTTTGCCTGCGTTGGGGTAGAGACAAAGTAAGGCGAAGAGGGAGGAAGTCACCATGATCGAGGTATTGACGCAACGTCCGATCCAACCCGGCTTTGACGCTGGCGATGACGATCAAGTCGCTCGTCACGCTCGCAGTGTTGTGGCCGCCATGGCAGCTGTAGGCGTGCGGATGCACTGGATCCGCACCCACATCACTGAAGACAGCCTTTTCGGCGTCGTTGCCTTCGAGAGCGAAGGGGATCTGAAGGCGTTTCGACTTAGCGCCGCAATCCCAGCTCTGAAGATATCAGTGCACCGGATTACTCGAACCGTTGATCCGTCTCCTGCCGCGTGACGCGCAGCGGAGGCTGGTCGTTACAGCCGCTCCTGGCCGAACGCGGTCCCACGATTCGGTCGCGATCGCATCCGGAAGAATGACTCGACTAAAGTCCTAGGCGGCCGCACGACGTCTGCCGGCACTTGTCGAAATTCAAGGGTCAGCCGACACCGGACACCGAGGCCCGGCATCGGCCGCGAGTCCTGTTACTATCTCGCCATTATGCCGGCCGTGCTCGCCTGGCTTTTGCGTTTGCTGCCGCCCGTCGCGCTGGCATCGGGCCTTGCCGCGCAGGAACCCGATCGGCCCGCCAGCGCTCCCTCCGCCCGCACCGCGACGCTGCTCACCATCCACGGTGCGATCGGCCCGGCGACGAGCAACTACGTCGAGCGTGGCATCGAGAGGGCCGCCGACCGGGGCAGCGCGTTGGTCGTGATCGAGATGGACACGCCGGGTGGCCTCGACACGTCGATGCGCGACATCATCCGCGCGATCCTGGCCTCGCCGGTGCCGGTCGCGACGTATGTCTCGCCGCCGGGAGCGCGCGCCGCGAGCGCGGGCACCTACATCCTCTATGCGAGCCACGTGGCCGCGATGGCACCCGGCACGAACGTGGGTGCCGCCACACCGGTGTCGATCGGCGGCGCGCCGGCGCCCGAGCCGAACGCCGGCGACGCCGACCGCCCGGCCGGTGGCGACGAAGCGCCCGCCGACGAAGCTCCGCGCCCCGCGCCCGGCGGCCACGCAGCGCCGCGCGCGCCCGCGCCCCAAACCGCCGAGGAACGCAAAGCGATCAACGACGCCGCCGCCTATATCCGCAGCCTTGCGGAGCAGCGCGGCCGTAACGCGGACTGGGCGGAGCGTGCCGTGCGCTCGGCCGAGAGCTTGAGCGCTCGAGCCGCGCTCGAGGCCGGCGTGATCGACGTGATCGCCACCGACCTCGACGACTTGCTCGCGCAGATCGACGGTCGGCGCGTGACCACTGCGAGCGGCGAGCGCACGCTCGAAACCGAGGGGCTCGTCTACCAGCGCGTCGATCCCGACTGGCGCACGCAGCTGCTCGCGGTCATCACGAACCCGACGGTTGCCTATCTATTGATGTTGATCGGGATCTACGGACTCATCTTCGAAGGTTACAGCCCGGGTGCCGTGCTGCCCGGCGTCGTCGGCGGGATCGCGCTGCTGCTTGCGCTGTACGCGTTTCAGCTGCTGCCCGTGAACTACGCGGGGCTCGCGCTCATCGTGCTCGGCATCGTGCTGATGAGCGCGGAGCTGTTCGTGCCGGGTTTCGGCGCGCTCGGTTTCGGCGGCATCGCGGCGTTCGTGTTCGGCTCCGTGATCCTTATCGACACGGACGTGCCGGGCTACGGATTGTCCACGCCGATGCTCGTGGTGATTTCCGCGACCGCGGCGCTCGCGCTGCTCGGCACGATGTGGATGGCGATGAGATCGCGGCGGCTGCCGGTCGTGAGCGGCACAAACGCGCTGCTGCAATCCACGCCGGTCGCGCTCGAGGACTTCGACCGCGAGGGCGCGGTGCGCGTGCAGGGTGAGCGCTGGCGCGCGATCACGTCCATGCCCGTGCGCAAGGGCGATGGTCTACGAGTCACCGCGGTCACCGATTTGGTCCTGCGTGTCGAGCCGCGCGCCACGCGTCAAACTTGAGGAAACGTCATGGCGGAATTCGGGCCGGTCTTGTTTCTGATCATCGTCGTCGCGTTGTTCCTGTTCAGCGCGATCAAGATCCTGAACGAGTACGAGCGTGGCGTGATCTTCCAGCTCGGCCGGTTCAGCGGCGTGAAAGGCCCGGGCCTCATCATCGTGATTCCGGCGTTGCAGCGAATGGTGCGCGTGGACTTGCGGACGATCGTGATGGACGTGCCGCCGCAGGACGTGATCTCGCGCGACAACGTCTCCGTGAAGGTCAACGCCGTGCTGTACTTCCGCGTGATTGACCCCGAGAAGGCGATCATCCAGGTGCAAAACCGCGTCGAAGCGACGAGTCAGCTCGCACAGACCACGCTGCGCTCCGTGCTAGGCCGGCACGAGCTCGACGACATGCTTGCCGAACGCGAGAAGCTCAACGCCGACGTGCAGACGATCCTCGACCAATCCACGGCGGCCTGGGGCATCAAGGTGCTGAACGTCGAGATCAAGCATGTCGATGTCGATGAGAGCATGATCCGCGCGATCGCCGCGCAGGCCGAGGCCGAGCGCGCGCGGCGTGCGAAGGTAATCCACGCCGAAGGCGAGTTCCAGGCGTCTCAGCGGCTATCCGAAGCGGCAGCCGTGCTCGCGGCTCACCCGCAGGCCATGCAGCTGCGCTATCTGCAGACGTTGACCGAGATCTCGGGCGAGAAGAACTCGCATACGATCGTGTTCCCGGTGCCGCTCGACCTGGTGCAGGGGATCACGGAGGCGCTGCGGCATCGGTGACGCTCGAACGAGCTTGACCGAGCGCTGAACGAGCTGTCTTGGGAGGGTATCGGCCGATGTGGTTGAGGTATTTATGCAAAATCAGCCTGTTAAGAGTGAAAGGTAAACCTCTCTCGATATCTGAGAAAACGACAAAGCGCTTGAGTGGCTCGCAACGGCGGCCGAGAAGGCGCGAAACCATGAGATCGATGAGGGGTTCTACGCGCTGGTGAATCTTAGGATGAATTTCACGAATGACCCCTTACTGAACGAGCCACGTTTCGCTGAAGCTTTGAGCAAGATTCGTGGCGATTAAGGCGAAGTTCGAGACCACGAAGTCCACATCGGATCCCGAGTATCGTGCGACCGTTTCTGGCCGTTCTGAGACGTTCGCTTTGACCCCGACCGTCACGAGCTGAACGGCCGCAATCAAAACGTAAGCCCGTCGGGCGCGCAGGCACAGCAGAGCGAACTCTCCCGAGAACACCTAGGGGGAGTCAAACCCCTACGCGAGACGAGTCGCGGGTGAAAATCCGCGTGCCGATGGTTCGATTCCGGCCCTGCCCACCACAACTTCTCGACAACAGATACGCGTCCTTTTTCCTGATGGCCGAAACGGCGTTGCGGCACGTGCTGAATGCGCGCAGAGTCGGCGGCGCGGGTTTCGAGGATCTCAATGTGGATCGCCGAAGTTTCCTTCAAAATGCTGCTGTCGGCGCCGCGGCTGCGAGCGCAGGGCAGCATGCACATTCGCAAGACGCTGACGATCACGACCACCAGGCCGTGCCGTCGGATCTGACGTTGCGCGTCAAGGCGCTCGAATCCCTACTCGTCGAGAAAGGGCTGGTCGATCCGGCGGCTCTCGACGTGCTCATCGAGACGATCGAGAGCAAGGTCGGACCGCACAACGGCGCGCGCCTCGTCGCGCGCGCATGGGTGGATCCGGCGTACAAGAGGCGGTTGCTCGCGAATGCCCCCGCCGCGATCGCCGAGCTCGGGTACACGAGGGGCGAGGCGGAGCACGTGATCGCCCTCGAGAACACTGCGCGGGTCCACAACCTCGTCGTCTGCACGCTGTGCTCGTGCTATCCGTGGACGTTCCTGGGGTTGCCGCCGACGTGGTACAAGTCGAACGCGTACCGATCACGCGCCGTGATCGATCCGCGAGGCGTCCTGCGCGAGTTCGGCACCGAGCTCAAAGACGACGTCGAAATCCGCGTATGGGACAGCACCGCCGAGTTGCGTTATCTCGTGATCCCGGAGCGCCCTGTGGGAGCCGAGCAGCTGACGGAGCAGGAACTCGCAGCGCTCGTGACGCGTGACGCGATCGTCGGCGTCGCGAGGCCGACGCTACCGGGTGCGGAGGCGCCCGCGTGAACGGTGTGCACGACATCGGCGGCATGCAGGGCATGGGGCCGATCCGCTACGAGAAGGATGAGCCGGTATTCCATGAGCCGTGGGAAGGCCGCGTTTGGGCGATGAACCGCGCGCTCAGAGCCTGGCGCTTGTGGACGATCGACGGCGACCGGCACGCGATCGAGCGGTTGCCGCAGGACGCCTATCTGCGCATGAGCTATTACGAACGATGGTTTGTCGCGACCGTCGTCGGCCAACCCTTGACGCACGCGATGATCACCGAGGAGGAGCTCCGCACGGGTCGCGCAGCGTCGGGCTCGGCTCGCGCAACGCCTGCACTGGACCCGGCGAGAGCAGCGGGCGTCCTCAACCGTGGAATCCGCTCTGCCAACGAACCGGCGGTGAAACCGAAGTTCAGCGTCGGTCAGCAGGTGCGCGCGCTCAACATGAACCCGCTTGGGCACACGCGTCTACCTCGATATGCGCGTGCGAAGCGAGGCGTCATCGTGCGCGATCACGGCGTCTATAACTTCCCGGATACGACCGCGCACGGGCTCGGCGAAAAGCGCCAGCACGTCTACTCGGTTCGTTTCGCGGCGCGTGAGCTCTGGGGCGAAGCGGCATCGGCGCGTGACTCCGTGCACCTCGATCTCTTCGACGACTACCTTGAGCGTGCCTGAGCGGAAAAGCGCTGCGGCGTTCGCCGAACCCTGGCAAGCGCAGGCCTTTGCGCTTGCTGTCCGGCTCTCGGAGGCAGGCCACTTCTCGTGGCGCGAGTGGACTGCCGCGCTAGGGGCGCAGCTTCAGGCCGCGGTTGTTCGCGGCGAGCCCGACGATGGATCTCGCTACTATGAGCACTGGCTGGCCGCGCTCGAGCAGCTGGTCACGAGCAAAGGGCTCACCGACACGCAAGCGCTCGCCACGCGCAAGGACGAGTGGGCGGAGGCCTATCGCGAGACGCCGCACGGCCGGCCTGTCGAGCTGCGCGCCCAGGAACCCGGCCGAGGGACTCACCGATCGAAGTAGCGTTTTAGCTCGACCGGGGGGACTCGCGTTTTCGACGACAGGCTGACGATCAGGTCGCTGAACCGCGGGCACGACGAAAAGGGCGATCCGGACATGAGCTTCACGAGGCGTGATTTCATTAGCACGGGAGCCGGCGCCGGTGTGCTCGGATTGGCGGGATTTTCGTCCCGCCTCGCGGCAGCGGCAGAGTCGACTCGCATCGTGACGTTGGGCGAATGGCTGCGCGCTGATCGCGACGGGCGGAAGCGCGGACTGAACGAATGCCTGCAACGCATCCGGGAGCTCGAACCCTCAATCCATGCGTGGGTGCACGTGCAGCCTGAGAGGCCCACCACGGACGGGCCGCTCTCGGATATCCCTTTCGGCGTGAAGGACATCGTCGAGACGAAGGGCATGGCGACCGAATACGGCTCGCCCGCCTACAAGGGCCGCGTCGGCACGGAGGATGCCGCGATCATCCGGCAGCTGCGAAAACGGGGGGCTATTCTGCTCGGCAAGACCGTCACGACCGCGTTCGCATATCGGACGCCGGGAGCGACACGGAACCCGCGCGATCTGGGGCATACGGCGGGCGGCAGCTCGAGCGGCTCAGCAGCCGCCGTTGCCGCGGACATGGTGCCCTTCACGATCGGTGAACAGACGCGAGGCTCGATCATCCGACCGGCATCCTTTTGTGGCGTCACCGGGTTCAAGCCGACGTACGACCTCCTTCCGATGGAAGGCGTCCTCGTCATGAGCCGGAGCTTGGACACGCTCGGCTTCTTCACCCACAAGCCAGAAGACATGCTCGCGCTCTGGAAATCACTGGGATATCCCGCCGGCCGCGATGAGCAGCTGACATACGGTGTCCCCGAACCAGTGCCCGAGTGCGATCCCGAGATGGCGAATGCCTTCCGGCAGAGCGTGGCGTCGCTTCGCCGATCGGGCGTCGATATCAAGCCGATCGATATCGTCGACATGCTCGAGGAGCTCAATCAGGCGAACATCACGTTGGAGAACTACGAAGGTGCCCGATCCCATCAAGCGCGGGTGGAGGAGCTCGGTGACCGGCTGGATCAAGCGTTGATCGCGCTGGTTCGCGATGGCTTGAAGATACCCACGTCGCAATACGACGCCGCCAGACGCTACATTGCGGATTGCCGCACGAAGATGGCGGCGATCTTCAGGTCCACACCGGTGATCCTGACACCCGCGGCGGTCGGAGAGGCGCCGGTCGGCCTGTCCACCACCGGCGATGCGCGGATGAATGCGCCATGGACGGCGCTGGGCACGCCGGCTGTCTCCGTTCCGATGCCGGTTGCCACCGGGTTGCCCCTTGGATTGCAGCTGACCGCCGATGTCGGACAGGATGCGAGACTGCTCGGCGCCGCAGTCCGGCTACAGCAATATCTAAATCGTGAGTGAGGGCGGTTTCGAGGCGCTTGTTCGCTACGCCGAATCATGACTAAACGGTCGGGGTCTCCAAATCCACGGAGTCCGAAGGCCGCCCGCCCTGACGAAAGTTCTGCGCGATTTGGTTAAGGGCCACGACGGTGCGCGAGGGCGAAGACTATGACGCTGTGATCAGCAGAGGGTCCGCAAACTTGCACAACGCCTTGCGAAAACGACCTCTTTGAATAGGAGCCGAGTAGAAGGTATCGGTTTACTAGAGGACGAGAAACAAATTCCGAGGCAAACATGTTCGACTCTGTTTCTGGCCAGACACCCATGAAAGGCGCTGAGGGTGGCAAGTTGGCTCGCAGGGAATTCCTGGAGCTTAGCCTCGTCGGAGGTGGAATGCTTGCGGGCAAGTTAGCGTTTGGACTCTCAAGCGACCTGGCCGGTCTTTCGCTCGAAAGGCTATCCGAGTTGGTGCGCAAGAAGTCCGTTTCGCCGGTGGAGCTGGTTCAAGAATGTCTGAACCGGATTGAGCGTCTGAATCCGGTCCTGAACGCGTTTATTACCATCGATGCGGACGGATCGCTGGCGCAGGCTCGCGCAGCGGAAGCGGAATTGCAGCGCGGGAAATGGCGCGGCCCGTTACACGGAATTCCTATCGCCCTAAAAGACAATATCGACACTGCGGGAATGCGGACGACCGCGGGAAGCGCCCTTTTTGCCGATCGTATTCCGGCGCAGGATGCGGAGGTGGTCCGCCAGTTGAAGGCCGCTGGCAGCCTAATTTTAGGCAAGCTCAACATGCACGAGTTCGCCTTTGGCGGCACCTCCATCACTAGCCACTTTGGACCCGTGCATAATCCTTGGCAGCCGGATCACATCGCGGGTGGCTCATCCGGCGGGGCCGCTGCCGCCGTTGCGGCGGGCTTGTGCTATGGGGCCATCGGAACGGATACGGCGGGTTCGGTTCGGATACCGGCGGCGTTTTGCGGTGTGGTGGGTTTCAAACCAACTTACGGTCGGATCAGCAACCGAGGGGTGATCCCGCTTCGACCATCCCTCGATCATGTCGGGTTATTGACACGCTCGGTTGCCGACTCGGCACTTCTGCTGCAGCCGCTTGCCGAGTACGATCCAGACGATATCAGTAGCGCTGATATGCCCGTGCCTAATTACGCGGAAGCACTCGGTTCTCGCAAGGTGCGGGTCCGTCTGGGAGTGCCCCGTCGCCTGTTTTACGACCAGCTCGATCCGGATATCGAGACGGTGGTTCAGCAGGCGCTCGCGGTGCTCGGCCAGTTTGCGCAGAGCACACAAGACATCGAACTCCCCGAGCTGACCATGCTGCCCGTGGCTCCGACGGGCGCCGAAATCTATGCGTACCACGCGCAATACATGGCCCGGAGCCCTGAGCTTTATCAAGAAGAAACGTTGCTGCGTCTGCGCGGAACCGCTGAGGTGAGTGCAGCCGCCTATATCGAGGCAATCCATTCGATTGAACGGTTGAGGCGCGAGGTGAAGAAGGTCTTTGCCTCGGTGGACTTGCTCGCGACGCCGACGATGGCGATTCCGCCAGCAACCATCCCCGAAGCCGGGCGAGTAGAGCTGGAGATGATCCAAAAGAAACAGCTTTCGCCGCTCGTCAGAAACACGGTCCCATTTGACGTCTATGGCCTTCCAACCATCAGCATCCCGTGCGGTTTTACGCGCGAGGGCTTGCCCATCGGCCTGCAACTCAGCGGACCACCGTGGGCAGAAGCGCAAGTTCTGCGCCTGGCTCGTGCCTATGAGCAGGCGACGACGTGGGAAAGACGGCCTCCCACGTGGTGATCTGTGGACCCTCAACCTTTCCATCTGAATTCGGTTACGCGAGCGCGTTCTCCCGGGTGCGGAGGGCATCGATAATTGTTTCAACCTCCGGTCGCAAGGACCCGTCGGCGGCGAGTAGAGGATCCTCGCCGAACCGGGCCTTTGAAATTACTATCCGCAACCAGCAAGCTGTTTTGTCAGCCAGTTCAAGAAGTGACATCAGAAAGTCGATCTCGCCATGGAGTAGATCCTGATACTCCATCGGACCGCGCGACTAAGGCTCGGCGTTTGGATATTTGTCCGGGAGTATTCTTCTTTCATCTCGCGCAGGGACTGCTCCGACGCCCTGATTTCGTCCCGCCGGTAGTCAATCTCAGCATCCTCGGCGAGCATCGAATTTGCAGATAAACGCGTTCGCGGATACCAACCCTATCGGGCTCGCATCCCGGATTCGCTTCGCTGTGGATTGGCTGCTCGAGTCGGCGCAAATACGCACACGGCGCCCTTCGCACGACTCGGGCCGACGATATCTCGCGACCGCAACGTGAGCATGAATCCATGAGAGCATCACCGGCGCGTGATGTTTCTTAGGATTCGGAACTGATTGGACTTCACAACTAGGGGGACACGGTCATGAAGAGCAGAACGAAATTCTTCACGTTGTTCGCTGGCGCGTGCCTGTGGGTGTTCGCTGAGGTCGCCTCGGCGCATATCAGAATTTTTCCCGCAGAGTCGACCGCCGGGGTGCGTGAGAAGTACACGATGCGCGTGCCCAACGAGAAGCAGGTCGCGACGATCCGAATCGAAGGCGAGTTTCCGAGTGCGCTCAAGATCTACGACTTCGAGTTCAAGACAGGCTGGAAAGTCGATATTCACAAGAACGCGGACGGTCAGATTGTGGGTGCCACGTGGACCGGCACTATCGCACCCTACGAATTCGTTGAGTTCGGGATGCTGGGTATCAATCCGAAGCAAGCCGAACCTCTCGTGTGGAAGTTCGTGCAGTACTACGCGGATGGCAAGACGGAAGAATTCACTGGGCCGGTGGGTAGCGCGTATCCGGCGCCAACGGTGGCCCTGAAGAGCGCTCCAGCAGAAGCAGCGCGGTAGAGCGTTCAATGTCTGTGTTACGCCCGAAAGCAGACGTTCGTGACTGGCTAATGTCAGTCTGAGCAGGTGTCCGATATCGACCCGTTGGGACGTTCGTTCATAGTAAAAACGCGCCCGCTCGCAAGAATTGACGTATAAGAACCAGGAATAGGGAAACCCGACCATCCGTCGGGTCGGGCGCAAGATAACCATGACCCTTGCAGCCGGGACGCGCCTCGGCGTTTATGAGATCACCGGCCTCATCGGCGTCGGCGGCATGGGCGAGGTGTACCGCGCGAGGGACACGACGCTCGGCCGCGACGTGGCCCTCAAGGTGCTGCCGGACTCGTTTGCCGCGGACGTCGATCGCATCGCACGCTTCGAGCGAGAAGCGAAAACGCTCGCGTCGCTCAATCACCCAAACATCGGCCAAATCTTTGGTCTGGAGCGGCGCGATGGAACGACGGCCCTCGTCATGGAGCTCGTCGAAGGGTCGACGCTCGCTCATCGGCTCATGCAGGGGCCGATCCCAGTCGATGAAGCGCTGAACATCGCGATGCAGATCGCCGATGCGCTCGAAGCCGCGCACGAACACGGCATCGTGCATCGCGATCTGAAGCCCGCGAACATCAAGCTGCGGCCCGACGGCACGGTCAAGGTGCTCGACTTCGGCATCGCCAAGGCGCTCAACGCCCGAGCGATCAGTGGGGCGCAAACGCCAGCTTTGACCACGCCCGCTATGACCGAGGCCGGAGTCCTGCTCGGCACGGCGGCCTACATGAGTCCCGAGCAGGCACGCGGTAAACCGATCGACAAGCGCACCGACATCTGGGCTTTCGGTGCCTGCTCTACGAGATGCTGACGGGGAAGGCGGCGTTCGCGGACGAGGACCTCACGACGACACTCGCGCGCGTGCTCGAACGGGACACGGATCTGCGCGCGCTACCGCACACGATCTCGCCGGCCGTGCGCCACGCGATCAAGTTTTGCCTAGAGAAGGATCAAAGGAAGCGCATCTCGCATATCCGCGACGTCAAGCTTGCGCTGGAAGGCGCGTTCGAGACGGCCTCGACCCAGACCGCATCGTCGACTACGGCGACAACACGCCGCGGACGCTTGGCCTGGATGACGGCTGCGGTTGCGGCGCTCGCGGCCGTCGCACTCGCCATTCCCGCGCTGCGGCATCTGCGCGAAACGCCGCTCCCAACGCCACTCGAGACGCGCATCGACATCGTCACGCCCGCCACCGAACGAACCCGCCTCGTTTGCACTCTCGCCCGACGGCCGGCAGATCGTCTTCGTGGCCTCCGGTGACGGCGCGTCCCGTCTGTGGTTGCGGTCGCTCGCGACGACGACGGCGCAGCCGCTGGCGGGCACCGAGGGAGCGAGTGGCCCTTCTGGTCGCCCGATGGCCGCTCCATCGGCTTCTTCGCCGACGGCGCGCTGAAGCGGCTCGATCTCGGCGGCGGCGCGCCGCAGACCCTGGCTCCGGCTAGCAACGGCTGGCGGCGGGACGTGGAACGCGGACGGCGTCATCGTGTTTGCGCCGAGCACGCGAGCGCCCTTGATGCGCGTGTCCGCCACCGGGGGCGCGGCGGTCGCGGTGACGACGCTCGGCCCGCAGCAGGCCGGCCATCTCGGGCCGCATTTTCTGCCCGACGGCCGCCGGTTTCTGTTCTACGCGCTCGGCGGCACCAGACGCGGCCGGGATCTACCTCGGCGCGCTCGACGGCAGCGCTCCGACCCGGCTGACGCCCGCCGACGGCGCCGGAGTGTATCTGCCCGCCGGGGTGGCTGCTGTGGGTGCGGGCGGGCACGCTCGTGGCCCAGCGTCTGGATCTCGCGAAGGCCGCGCTCACGGGCGAGCCGGTGACGGTGGCCGACGGGGTGGCGGTCGATTTTCACTGTCGAAGCGCCGTCTCGGTGGCGGCGACCGGGCTGGTGGCCTACCGGACAGGCGCGAGCAGCCGAGCGGCAACTGACCTGGGTCGACCGGTCGGGCACGGCGCGGGGCACCGTCGGCGACCCGGACAGCAACGCTCTGCAACTTCGCCGAGTGTCCCCCGACGGCCGTCGCGTGGTCGTGGCCCGCACGGTGCAGGGCAACCGCGACCTCTGGCTGCTGGACGGCGCGCGCACGAGCCGGTTCACGTTCGATGCGACATCGCGACGACTTTCCGAAGTGGTCGCCCGACGGCACGCGGATCGTGTTCCGCTCGAACAGGACGGGTTCGGGTGACCTCTACCAGAAGCTCTGACCGCGGCGGACGCGGAGGAGCGGCTCTTGGTCTCCGACCAGACCAAGACCCCCACCAGCTGGTCGGCGGACGGTCGCTTCCTGCTGTATCATGAGCATCGACCCGCAGACGAACGCCGACCTCTGGGTGCTGCCGATGGAGGGCGATCGCTACGCCGTCGGTGTTTCTGAAGACTCCCTTCCGCGAGGCCTATGGTGCGTTCTCGCCGGACGGCCAGTGGGTGGCCTACCAGTCGAACGAATCGGGGCGGACGGAGATCTACGTGCGGCCGTTTGTTCCGCCCGGCGCGACGGGAACGAGCGCCGGCGGGCCGGCCAGTGGCAGGTGTCGACGGCGGGCGGCATCGTTTCGCCGTCTGGCGACGCGACGGCAAGGAGCTGTACTACCTGAATCCGGCAGGCGCGATGAT
Source organism: uncultured Gammaproteobacteria bacterium (assembly GCA_963841645.1). GTDB lineage: Bacteria > Pseudomonadota > Gammaproteobacteria > Steroidobacterales > Rariloculaceae > FEN-1219. The sequence continues at coordinate 99,132 of CAWJDS010000004.1, forward strand.
GGCGGCGCCGATCACCGTCACCGGGGCGACGCTCGCACCGGGCGCGCCCGAAGTGCTTTTCCGCACACACATCTCCGGCGGCGGCGTGGACGCGCAACAGGGCCGGCAGTACAACGTCGCTCCCGACGGGCGCTTTCTCATCAACACGGAGCTGGACGAGCGCCGGCGACGCCGATCACGCTCCTCCAGAATTGGAATCCAGAAGCGAAGATAATAACGCACTGAAGATTCGACAAGCTGAAGCGGCTCGTGCCGAGGAACTGAGACATCAGTCGAGTGACCGCTTCTGGCCGAACGCTTGCCCGACGATTCGGTCGGCACGATCGGGTACGACTCGAGTGCACTCCTGAACGGCCACTCGCGCTGAGATCGGCGTCGACTCAACGCGAACCGGCTGCAACCGACCCATTAAGGTCGTTCGTTGATAGGGAGAATTCATTCCCATCCAAGTGCAATCCGAGCACAACAAGAATATCGTGACCCCGGATATCTTTCCGCTGGGGCTCGGACTGACCATGGCTCTCGCAGCCGACACGCGCTTCGGTACTTATGAAATCGCCCGCCAACTGGGCCGCATGCCGGCTACATTCCGAAAAGCTGCGATCGTTACCGTGCTATTGGGGGCGGCCGCGCTGCGCAGCGTTGCCGTCGGCGGCGAGACCGACGCCGGTCAGGCGGCCACTGCAACGACCGCCCCGGACGAGATCATCGTTCTCGGTCGAATCGATGAGCTGAGACGCCAGCTCCTTCGCGCGGAAGATGCGGTCTACGAGCGCTTCAACGAGATCGAAAGCGACGATCGCTTCGACATCCATTGTCGGATGGAGTCGAGGATCGACACTCACATACCGGCGCGCATCTGCGTGTCCAACTCCTGGCGCGAACAAGATTCGAATTACGGTAAAGCGCTCTTGGGAGAGTGGCGAGGTGAGCCTGGGAGCATCCCGCAGCAGTACGCCGCCGAGCAGCTCCGCATGCAGCACCTTCTCAAAGAAGAGATGCGGCGTCTTGCTGCCGAGGACGAACAGCTGTACCAGATCGTCGTTCGTCTGGCAGATGCGCAGCGCGCCTACGCCGAAGCAATGGGAGCTGGGCCTCCCAGGACCCTCTGGCGCCAAGTGATGCCCGGCCCCGACGGCTTGCCGTTCGGCGCGCAACGGATGTTCGACGTGCGGGTGAGTCTCGAACCGTGGAGTCACCCGCTGACGCACCGCACCTTCACGATCGGGGACGTTTCTGGAGAGATCCGCAAACTCCAGCTCGACTGCGATCAGGGCAGCGCGCCAATCGAGTACCGGGCGGGAGTGGATTGGACCCTGCCGAGCGGGTGGGGCACGTGCAAACTGCGTGTCGACGCGACGCGGGATACGACGTTCGCGCTTTACGAGTTCGAATGAGGCGTTGTAGCGGTCTTCGAGTCTAGAATTCGAGTGACCGCAATCGACCCATTGCGGCCGGTCGTAATGCGGCCACTTCCATGGTTAGAATCGTCGGATAAGAACCGATAACAAGGCGTCGCGAATGTCTGTCGTGTGGGGCCCAGACTAGCAATGGCCTTTGCAGCCGGCACACGGCTCGGGCCGTACGCCGTCACCGCCCTGGTCGGCGTCGGTGGCATGGGCGAGGTTTACAAGGCTACCGACACGCGCCTGGCCCGCACCGTCGCCATCAAAACCCTGTCCTCTCAGATTGCTTCGGACCCAGAGCTGCGGCAGTGCTTCGAGCGCGAAGCGAAGGCGATCTCGAGCCTGAACCATCCGCGTATTTGCACGCTGCACGACATCGGCTGCCATGACGGCGTCGACTTTCTGGTGATGGAATACCTGGAAGGCGAGACGCTGGCGCAGCGACTAACGCAGGGTGCTCTGCCCCTTGAACAAGCACTGCGTTACGCGATCGAAATGGCAGATGCGCTGGAAGCGGCCCATGAACGAGGCATCGTCCACCGCGACTTCAAACCTGGCAACGTAACGCTCACTGCGGGCGGCGTGAAGTTGCTGGACTTTGGCATAGCCAAGCTTGTCACCGCTCCCGGAGTGGGCGACGTGAGCCAAACGCTCACGGCCGTGCGTACCGGGCTGACGCGGGGAGCGGTAATAGGCACCGTGAACTATATGAGCCCGGAACAGGCCCGCGGCGCACCGGTGGACGAGCGCACCGACATCTGGGCTTTCGGTTGTGTGCTCTACGAAATGTTAACGGGGGAGAGGGCATTTACCGGTCCGAGCGCCGCTGACACGACGATAGCGACACTCGAACGTGAGCCCAACCTGGAGGAGCTGCCGACAGCGACACCGGCAGCCGTCCGGCATGTGATACGACGGTGCCTGGACAAGGATGCCAAGCGACGACTTCACGACATCTGCGATGCGCGAACCGAGCTTGAGGATGCTCTGAAAGCCGTGGGAAGCCCTGGAACGAAGGGCCACCGCCCGTCGGTTGCCGTGCTGCCGTTTGCGAACCTGAGCGCCGATCCCGAGAACGAGTATTTCAGTGACGGCCTCAGCGAGGAGATTCTCAACGCGCTGACACAGATTCCAGGTTTGAAGGTAATTGCCCGGACGTCTGCGTTCGCGTTCAAGGGAAAGCAGGAAGATATCCGCCGCATCGCCGAGATACTCGATGTCGCATCCGTTCTCGAGGGGAGTGTCCGCAAGGCCGGCAATCGGATTCGTGTGATGGCGCAATTGATCGCCGCTTCGGATGGGAGCCATCTGTGGTCGAAGCGGTACGATCGGGAATTGTCCGATGTCTTCGCCGTCCAGGACGAAATCGCCGAGGCTATCGCGGCCGCGCTCCGCGTCACGATCGGCCAGCAACCAAGCGAAACACGAAAACCTACGCAGAGCGTCGCGGCCTACGATGCGTTCCTCAAAGCCGACTACCACTTCAAGAAGTCGACACCGGAGGGACTCACACGCTCGAAGCACCTTCTCGATCAGGCCGTTTCCCTGGACCCGGAGTTCGTCATGGCCCACGTCGCGCTCGGCCGCCACTTCTTTACCCTCTATGTCACCCAGCTCATGTCTGCCCACGACGCAGTGCCATTGGTCAGGAAGCACGCGGAAGACGCATTGCGTCTCGACCCCTCGCTTGCGGAAGGCCACGGCCTCATGGGCTGTCTGGCCGCGATGTACGACTACGACTGGGCGGAGGCGGATCGTCGCTTTCGGCTGGCCTTCGCGCGCGGACCTGGTTCGATGGATGTGCGCTACCAGCGTGTGAACTTCTTTCTCGCGCACGCCGGTCGGGCACAGGAAGCCATGGAGCAGATGTCACTTGCGCGCGCCGAGGATCCGCTGAACGGGTATATCGTGTGGGCGTTGGCCGTTGCACTTCGAGCCGCTCGCAGAGATGCGGAGGCCGACGAGGTCTACGAGGAAGTCGTCGACTTGGACGTGGGCATAGGTTCGAGCATTGCGGCTGTCGTCCTGAGCGGCAATCATCTGGCCCGAGGCACGATTCCCGAGTCCCTTGCCTTCGCGGAGATCGCGTACGGTCGCCACCCGCAGCTACCTTGGGCGATCGGGCAGCTCGCTGGTGTGCTAGCGCGCGCCGGTCAGATCCAACGGTCGAACGCGCTGGTTGATCAGTTGCGGCCGGGCACTGCATTCGGTGCGCCCTTCGGGCTAGCACTGGTGGCTCTCGGCGCGGGCAACCTCGACGAGGCGGCGGACTGGCTCGAGAAAGCTATCGAGCAACGGGATCTCTGGGTCTCGTTTCTCCTCAACGTCGGCAACATCGGCGGCCGCGTCATGTGGTCCAGCCCACGCTGGCCCCGGCTCGCTCAGGCTCATGAACGTACCCATCCGCGAGCAAACGAAGATCGACGACTAGATTGTCGATGTCTCCTGTTGGCCGAACGCGGCCCAATGATTCGGTCGCGACCACATGCGCGGGAACGACTGGAGTGCACTCCTAAATGGCCACTCGCGCTGAGATCTGCGTAGACTCGAAGCGACCGGCCGCAACCGACCCGAAGGCGACCTTCGCCGTTTTGGACATCCGTGCGTGAGATAGACGCAATATATCGAGACGGGGCGCATTACGACCGCCTGTTCGGCGGGGTTACGTCGAGTTCTGGCTATCTCAGGCAAGGATCAGCGGCGGTCCTATTCTCGAACTCGGATGCGGGACCGGCAAACTTTCCATTCCGCTTGCTGAGGCGGGGTTTTCCGTTGCGGGCCTGGATCACTCACCAGCACTTCTGCAGTTCGCGGCAAGCAAGAACGACGATGTGCACTGGATAGAGGGCGATATGCGGAGCTTCGACCTCAACGAGAGGTTCGCTCTGATCTTCCTACCCTCAAATAATTTGGGGCACTTACACACGCCAGAAGACTTCGAGGGCTGTATCAGCAGCGTGAAAAGACACCTTCAACCCGGAGGGGTGTTCGTTATCGATGTCTTTGTTCCAAATTTGAATGCTCTCCTCCGAAACGCTGAAGAGGAGTACGTGCTGGATGAATACGACAGTCCCGAGGGACAGGGTCGAGTGCGTGTTATGGCACGGTCCCACTATGAGTCTACGACTCAGATCATGAGAACGACGACTATCCGCAAAGTCGCCGGTCAGCCCGATCTGGTCGGGTCGCTGGATCTCAAGATGTACTTTCCAAGAGAGCTTGAAGCACTTGTTCGGTGCAATGGCCTGCGTATCGCTGCTCGATATGGTGGTCATGCAGGAGAGGCATTCGATGAAAAGTCTCGCTTCCAGATACTCGTCTGCGAGGATTCCGATAAGTAATCCGGACGACGGGTTCTGGCCGTTCTGAGACGTTCGCGTTCACTCTGATCAGCGCGTGCTGAACGGCCGCAATCAGAAGATAAACGGACGGGCGCTGCATGCCCGCCGAAGTGGACTTTCTCATTAACTATTTTCGGGAAAGCAGCCAAAGGCGGAGCTGACGACGACGCTCTTATCGCGGCTCACGCGCTTCGATTTCTCCTGGAAGAGCAGGTGTCCGGCGCTCGCGCTGCGTTTCATGGAGCACGTAGAGGACCACACGCCCCTCGCGGGTCAGCCCGTCGCGCACATCCGGTAGTGCGTCGTACTCTGAGTGCGCGGGCGCGCTCGGAGCGGTCGGGCACTCCGCGCCCCTTGGAATCGAGCCGGAACCGCGGTTCAATTCAGCGCCGTCTGGGTCTCGACGGTTTTTGGGAGTGCTCATGAAACTCGCAGCCACCGTGATCGTGTGCTCGATGATCTTCGCGTCAAATCTCGTCGCTGCGCAATCTCGCACGAGCGTGCTGTTCATCGGCAACAGCTTCACCTACGCGCAGGGCTCGCCCGTCCACTTCTATCGGGCCGCGACGGTGACCGACTTGAACGGCGAGGGCGTCGGCGGCGTGCCCGCTTTGTTCAAGTCGTTCGCCGACCAGGCCGGCCTCGATTACGACGTGTGGCTCGAGACGCGTGGCGGCGCGGGGCTCGACTTCCATCTCGCGGAGAAGAGCGCCGCGATCGGCAAGCGCGGCTGGGACGCAGTCGTCATGCACGGCTATAGCACGCTCGACGCCCAGAAGCCGCGCGACCCGGCCAAGCTCGTGGCCACGAGCAAGCAGATGGCGGACTTGCTGCGCACGAAGAACCCGGGCGTCGCGATCTATCTCATGGCGACCTGGTCGCGCGCGGATCAGACGTATCCGAAGGACGGCGCGTGGGCCGGCCAGCCGATCGAGGCGATGGCGCGGGACCTGCGCACGGCGTACGACTCGGCCGCGCGCGCAGCCGCCGCGAAGGCCGTGATTCCCGTCGGCGAAGCCTGGCTCCGCGCAATGCAGACCGGCGTAGCGGATTCCAATCCGTACGACGGCGTCGAGGCTGGCGAGCTGGATCTTTGGACTTACGACCACTATCACGGCAGCACGTACGGCTACTACCTCGAGGCCCTCGTGATCTTCGGCGCGCTGACGGGCCGCGACCCGCGCTTACTGGGCGACACCGAATGCTCCGCGTTCGAGCTCGGGCTCTCGCGCGCGCAGGCTGGCGCGCTGCAGCAGGTGGCGTTCGACGAGCTAGCGAAAGCGGGCTCAGTGAAACCGGATGCGCGCGTGACCGAGAGTCGCGCCGCTTCGAAGCGCTGCGCGGCCCCGCGTTGACGGTCTCGGTCCATGGGTGTGCAAGGTGAGCTCGGGGGAAGATCCCGATACATGCGATCGCCGAGGTGTCCCATGCACACCTGATTTAGGGAGTGTTGTTCGTGCCTTGTGCTTGCTTGTTTGCCGCGATGTCGCATCTAGCGAGGCTGTCGGCACACCCACCCGCAGACGCGCATGCGAATTGATGCTTCTAGCGAAAGAGACCTCGCCGCGGCTGCGTCTGCAAGCGCTTTGTAGCTGGACACAAGCGGAATCGGCGCTCCGAGTAGCGCCGCGCAATGGAGGCTCGCCACTCAAGCGCGCTGCAACAGCGGTCGGAGCGCGCGGATGTCGGGCAGCGCCTCGAGCGTTAGCACCGCATCGATCAGGTTCTCGACCGTGCCGGCCCCGAGCACGGGGGCGATCAGGTCCCGCGCTTTGGCCACGACTTCGCCGCGCGGCATGGGGTTGCGTACCGTGCCGCGCACGGCTTCCACGCGATCCGCGAGCTTTGTCCCGTCGGCTAAGGTGACCTCGACGAGGGCCACGCGCACAGGCAACAGCGCTGCGAGCGCTTCATCCGGCACGTAACGCACCTTCGCCCGCTGGCGCAGCACGGCGGCATCTTGCATGCGCGCCTGGTCGTGAGCGGCGCGGAACGAGGCCGTGCCGTCGAGCAGCATGACGGCCAGCATGTGCTGCAAGCAGATGTCCGGTATGTCGCGATTGTCGACAACGGCCCCCACTGTGGGGGCGAGCCGCACCACCACGCTCGTCACCTGCTCTGCGCTAAACGCGCGCTGTGCGCGCAAGTTCTCGATCGCGTCGAGCGCCGCCTGGATTGGCGTGCCCACCGACCATTTCTTGATGTCGGTGTTCGCCACCTCGTAGCGCGTGCCGAGTTCGCGCACGAGCTCGGCGGGGTCGCCCTGCGGCGCGTTCACGGCAAAGAAGTTGTCCGCGCCCGAAAACACGTCGTCTACACCGTTCCAACCGGCGCGCACCAGCAGCGCCGCCGTCACGCCGTTTCTCGCTGGCATACCGCCGAAGACAAACGCTTTCTCGATGTGGTCCGTATCGCGGCCCCACACGGCGTAGCCCGCCGCTTGTTGCGACGCGTAGTCGAGCGCCCAGCGCATCTGCTCCGCCGATAGCGCGGCCACGACGCCGGCCGCTGCCGCGGAGCCAAATGTGCCGGCGAAAGCGTGCGTGCTGCGCTGCGTCTCGTTGCGAAACGCCACGCCGCCGAGTGCGATCGTAAGCCGCGTCCCTACGTCGTAACCGAGCACCACCGCGCGCAGGTAGTTCGCGCCGCTCACGCCAAGCGATTCGCCGAGAGCCAGCGCGGCCGGTACGATCGACGCGCCCGGATGCGACTGCGACGCGCCGTGCGAATCATCCGTCTCATCCGCGTGCGCGAGCACGCCGTTGACGAGCGCAGCCTCCATCGGCCCCGTGAGCACGTTCGAGCCGATGACTGTGCACGCCGCCCGTCCAGCCTCTGCGCGTGCCAGGGCGAGCGCCGAGCGGCCCGGCGGCAGCTCAGAGCCGGAGAGCATGGCGGCCAGCGTATCGAGGATGTGGTGCTTGGCTCGCTCGACAACTTCGGGCGGTAACGCGCGATCTTTGGCTGCGGACATGTACGCGCTAAGCGCCGCCATTACGGGGCCGATACTTAGCGCCCGGGCGTCGAGCGCCGGCAGCGCAGCTGAGCCGAGCGCAAGCGCGCCGCGCGCCAGCAGAGTGCGGCGGGAGAGGGTTGGCTGCAGCTTCATGTCCGATGCAACGGGTCGTCGGGATGGTTGCCCCAGAGTCTGTCGGGCCCGCGCTGCCATGGCAAGAAACTAGCAGAAGCGTAGCTTTCTGAAACGGACAGACGTTCTGCAAGGGTTTCAAAAGGCTCTTGACCGCAAACGTTCAGGACAGCCGGAAGGACGCTATGGTTGGGGCGACTAGACGTTGTTGTCCCGGGGGCACTTATAGCCCAGAGGAGGCTAACCTCTCCGCGCGTCGCCCGCATATTCGACGGCGGCGGCTCAGGAGCAGTCCGCGCCGCCTTCATGCACTCGGTGATTCGCAGCCGCTTGGCGCCGACCATGAGTCGAAGAGCCGCAGGCAGGGCTGCCTTGTCCCATCTTGGGTCTTTGGGGAAGGTCACGACACAAGAGGTTGCGACCGTCTTCCTGACAGCGGCGTCACGACGCCGCGAACACCGTTCACGTTTGGGCGGAGTCGTTTCGGGGTTACTATCGCGAGCGATGAGCCGATTATCCGTCCGGAGCCTCGCCGCCGATCTGTGCGCGCTCGCTGCGGTCATTGGTATTTCGTTGACGGCGTCCGCGCAGTCAACCTCCGCATTGACCGAGCCGGCGCCGCCGCGTCTCGTGTTCGCTTTTGAGCTGCGCGCGCGAGTCGCCGCTCCGATCGAAGTCGGACAGGTCAAGCACGGGCGGCGGCGCATCGTGCCGATCGAAGGCGGCACTGTCAGCGGTCCGATGCTGAACGGCACCGTGACTGCTGGCGGAGCCGATTGGCAGGTCATCCAACCGGACGGCTTCACCGAGCTCGATACGCGCTACACGATCCAAACTAACAAGGGCGAGATCGTCTACGTGCAGAACCCGGGCATTCGGACCGCAGCACCCGACGTCATGCAGAAGCTGCTCTCGGGGCAGGTCGTCGATCCGAAGCTCGTCTACTTTCGGACGCAGCCGAGGTTCGAGACGTCGGCGGCCGAACTCCAATGGCTCACGACGAGCCTTTTCGTCGGCGTCGGCGAGCGGTTCCCGAACGAGGTCGTCATTCGCTTCTTCAAGGTCGATTAGACCTTCGCGTCTCGCTCGAGTATCTCGAGTATGAAAAGGTCAGACCCCGAGGTCTCGAGACATGGCTAGCGCGACGCCAAGACGAGCGCGGGAACTCCAGCTTCGACGCTAGATGCTGTACCCCTCGACGCTGAACGGCAGCGTGCGCGGCCGCTGCTTGGTAGCCGCGAAGATCGCGTTCGCGATCGCGGGCGCGACCGGCGGGAACGCGGGCTCGCCGCACCCCGTCGGCGGGTAATCGGTGTCGAGGAAGTGCACGTCGACTTCCGGCGCTTTGTCGATCCGCAGTAGCGGGTACTTGTCGAAGTTCGACTGCTCGACGCGGCCGTTCTCGAACGTGATCTTGAGGCCCGTAGCGGTCGAGACCGCGTCGACGACCGATCCCTGGCACTGATTCTCGGCGCTGCTCAGGTTCACGATCGGGCCGATGTCAGCGACCACCCAGACCTTGTGCACGGTGATTTTCTTGTTCGCGTCGACGCTCACATCCGCGACCTCGGCGAAGTGCCCTTGGTGGCTGAAGTGGAACGCGAGCCCGAGCCCTCGGCCGGCCGGCATCTTGCGGCCCCAACCCGATCTCTGCGCGACCGATTTGATCACGGCGACCGCGCGCCCGGTGTTGAACACGCCGCCGAACGGATCCGGCGGCAGCTTGCGCGGCTCGCCCATGAGCTCGACCAGGAACTCGACGTGATCGCGGTTCGCGGCTACCGCGCACTCGTTCAAGAAGCTCTGCACGCAGAACGCGATCACGTTGCTGCCCGGCGCGCGCCACGGACCCGTCGGGATCTTCGACGCGATCAGCGACTGCACCATGCGCTGATTCGCCAGCACGTTCGCCGGAAACTCGGCCTTGTCGATGTTCCCCGAGGACACCGGCGTCGTGCCGTCCATCGAGAACGTGATGAAGTGGTTCTGCCAGCCCGAGAGCTTGCCTTGCTTGTCGACCGATGCCTTGAACGATTGGAAGCCGCCGGCGCGGTAGTAGTCGAACGCCATGTCGTCTTCACGCATCCACTGAACTTTCACCGGTAAGTTGCCGGCCTGCTTGGAAATAAGAACGGCTTCGCAGACGCTGTCGTTTGCGAGCCGGCGGCCGAATCCGCCGCCGCCGCGCAGCTGGTGGAGCAGCACCTTGTCCTTCGGCAGCCCCGCGAGCTTCGCGATTGCGTCGACGGCCGCCTGCGGCGTTTGCGTCGGCGCCCAGATCTCGACGCTGTCGCCCTTGTGCCAGGCCGTGCAGTTCTGCGGCTCGAGGTCCGCGTGCGAGACGTAGTGATAGCCGTACATCCCCTCGACCGTGCGGCCGGCTACGAACGCCGCGTCGACGTTGCCGCCTTGGCCGAGCACTTGCGCGGGCGGCTGCGTCGCGAGTCGCTTGGCTTCCGTGACGGCCGCGGTCCAGCTGTCGTGCGACGCGTTGCTCTCGTCCCATTGCACTTGGAGCGCCTTCTTCGCCTGGAACGCGGACCAGGTCGTCGTCGCGACGATCGCGACGCCGGAGGCGACGGCCGGCGCACCCGAGAGATCGAAGACGACCGGCGTGCCTTGCTCGCCGAGGATGAACGCGTGCTTCACGCCCGGCAGCGTGCGGACGTGATCGAGGTTCGCGGACACGGCGCGGCCGCCAATCGCGGGCGCCTTCGTGAACGTCGCGTAGAGCATGCCGGGCACGCGCTGATCGATGCTGTAGAGCGGCTTGCCGCGCACGATCGTGTCGTTGTCGACGCCGGTGATCCGCTTGCCGAGCAAGCGGTACGCGGCCTTCGGCTTCAGCGCGACGCTGTCGGCGCTCGGCACGGGCATCGTCGCGGCCACAGCGGCGAGCTCGCCATACGTCGCGCTGCGGCCGCTCTTCGCGTGCCGCACGACGCTCTTCTCGGTGGTCAGCTCGGCGGCCGGCAGTTCCAAGTTTTCGCCGCGGCCGCGACGAGCATCGCGCGCGCGGTCGCGCCCGCGCGGCGCAGCGTGTCGAAGTTCATCGGGATCGACGTCGAGCCGCCCGCGAGCTGCAGTCCGTAGAGCTCCGCGCTGATGATCGACTGCCGCACCTCGACCTTGTCCCAGTCGGCGTCGAGCTCCTCGGCCACGATCAGCGGCAGCGAGGTCTTCACGCCTTGGCCGACGTCGGGGTTCTTCGCGAACAGCACGACTTTGCCGTCGGCGCGGATTTGGACGTACGGATTCAGATTCGCGTCGGTTGCGGGCTCAACTTGAGCGAACGCTTTCTCGGCCGCGGGCCCTAGCGACAACGCGAGCACGAACCCGCCGCCCGCGACGCCCGTGAGCTTGATGAAACCGCGGCGCGTGAGCTGCAGCGCTTCCTGACGTCGCTTCGCGTACAGCTGCTGCATCGACTCCGGGAGATAGACGCTCATCGCTCGCTCCAGATCGTGGGGGTTGGACACGCGGTGCTAGTAGTGGGCCAGACCTGAGGGGCGATCGCAAGGCTTGCGGGCTTGCCGCGCCGCGTGCAAGCGACTACGTTGCGACAGTGGTCGGGGGGAGGCTTGCGATGAGGCAATTATGGCGGGCGCGGCGCCGTTGCGGCGCGCTCGGGGCTGTTCTGGTCGGCGGGGTGCTGCTCTCGGCCACGCCCGGTCACGCGCAGCCTGCGATGACGTGCGACGCGGCGAGCTTCGAGAAGCTCGGCCTACCGAAGACGCGGATCGTCTCGGCGTCGGCCGTGAAGGACGACGCGCGCGCCGGACCGCACTGCGTGCTGCGCGGCGCGGTCAACGAGCGCTTAGGGTCGGACGGCAAGCCGTACGCGATCGGCTTCGAGATGCGGCTCCCCGAGCGCTGGAACGGCCGCTACTTCGATCAGGTGAACGGCGGCAACGACGGCGCCGTCGTCCCGGCGTACGGCGGCCTCGGCGGCAATCAGCCCGACAACGCGCTCGCGCGCGGCTACGCGGTGTTGAGCTCCGACTCCGGTCACGACGGCCAAGCGAACCGCGATGCGGGCCTCGTCGGCGGCAATCTCTTCGGCTTCGACGAGCAGGCGCGCCTCGACTACGGTTACACCGCGAACGTCACGCTCACGCCGCTCGCGAAGACCATCATCGAGCGCTACTACGGCCGCAGGCCCGAGTACTCGTACATGGTCGGCTGCTCGAACGGCGGCCGGCACGCGATGGTGGGCGCGACGCGGCTCACGCGGGAGTTCGACGGCTTCCTCGCGGGCGATCCTGGCTTCAACCTGCCGCAAGCCGCGCTCCAACATGCCTGGGACATCCAGAGCTTCGGGCAGGCGGACAACGACCCCAAGCACGCGTTCTCGCGCGACGATATGAAGCTCGTCGCGAGCGCCGTGCTCGCGCAGTGCGACGCGCTCGACGGCGCGAAGGACGGCATCGTCGGCGCGCTCGCGGCGTGTCAGAAGACGTTCGACGTCGACAAGCTCGCGTGCGGCACGGACAACGCCGGCCAGTGCCTCGCGCCGAAGCAGGTCGCTGCGCTCAAGCGCTCGTTCGGGGGGCCGACCGACAAGAGCGGGCGGCCTCTTTACGCCTCGTGGCCGTTCGACGCGGGGTTAGGCGGCAACGACTGGCGCGGCTGGAAGCTCGAGAGCCCGATTCCGGGCTTCGACGGGCTGCCGTTGATCGCGGTGCTCGGCGCCGGCTCGCTCGCGCAGGTGTTCACGACGCCGCCAACCCAGGTTGCCGGCACTCCGCAAGGGCTGCTCGGATACCTCCGCGGCTTCGACTTCGACCGCGACGCTCCGAAGATCACGGCGACGACGAAGGCATATCCCGTGTCGGCGATGGACTTCATGGCGCCGACAGACTGGCGCAAGCCGAAGCTCGCGGAGCTGAAGGCCGGGGCGGCAAGCTCATCGTCTATCACGGTGCGAGCGACGGCGCGTTCTCGGTCCAGGCGACGATCGACTGGTTCGAGAAGCTGCGCTCGAACAACGGCGGCAACGCGAGCGGGTTCGCGCGCTTCTACTCGGTGCCGAGCATGAACCATTGCAGCGGCGGCCCTGCGACCGATCGGTTCGATCTGTTCAACGTGCTCGTCGATTGGGTCGAGCACAAGAAGGCGCCGGGCGTGGTCACGGCCGAAGCGCGCGCGAACAACGCGGAGCTGCCCGCGGACTGGAGCAAGACGCGCTCGCGGCCGCTCTGCGAGTGGCCGAAAGTCGCGCGCTATCGCGGCACGGGCGATCTCGAGTCTGCGGCGAGCTTCCAATGCGAGTAGCCAACGCGCTCACGGCAGCCATTGTGATCGTAGGCGCGGCGCTCGCCGGCGCGGCGACGTGCTTCGGCCAAACGAGCGGCGGCGCGCCGCAGTCACCGCCGCGCGTGATTCAAGAGGCGCCGTTGATGGTTCTGTCGCCGAAGGCGAAGGCCCCGGGTTGGACCGGCGTGCATCGGCCGCACACGAAGCTCGCCGACGTGCTCGCGCGGCACGAAGGCAAGGCGGACTGGGCGGAGACGGTCGTCGACGACGAGAGCCTGTTCGCGCAGTGGATCTCGATGGGTCCGAAGCAGAAGACGCCGCGGCAAATGAACGGCGACACGCGCGAGTGGTGGATCGTGCAATCCGGCTCGCTGAAGTTCACGGTCGAAGGGCGCGAGCCCGTCGTCGCGACGAAGGGCTTCATGGTCCAGGTGCCGTTTCGAACGCTCTACCAGATCGAGAACGTCGGCGACACGCCCGCGCTGCGTTTCGAGGTGAACGTCGCGCGCGCGCGCAAGCTCTATCCGCTCGACGAGAAGCCGGCACCGCTGTCGGGCTTCGACTACGTCCCGACGAGCGTGCTCGGCGGTCGCGGCACGCTCGACGCCGATAACCGGCCGGTGCTCGACTTCGCGAAGGTGGTGTCGGGCGAGGAGCGTGGCGGCGCATTCGTGAGCGACGACCGCAGCTTCGCGAACATCATCATCGGCAACTATCAGGCGCCGCAGCCGGGCAACAAGGGCCACTACCACGAGGAAGGCTCCGAGTTCTGGCTCATCATGCTCGGCAAGATCCGCTACAAGATCGAAGGTTTGCCCGAGTTCGAGGCCGAGCCCGGCGACGTCGTCTACGTGCCGCGCCAGACGTGGCACCTCGCGAGTTTCGGCGGCACGCCTGGCCTACGCTCGTGCCGGCTCGCGATGAACGGATTTCCGTACCAGGCCCACATGTTCGAACCGGATTGACGAGGGTAACGGCGATGACACGAAATCGAATCACGCTCGCGCTGCGCGCCGCGGCGGTCGTTTCCGACTGCTCGCGACGGCGATCGCGGCCGCGCAGCCGCCGGGGCAACCGCCGCCGGCGCTGAGCGAGGCCGCGCAGCGGCAGATCGCCGAGAACAACAAGCTTCCGGACCCGTCAGGAACGGGCCGATTCGCCGCGATGAAGGAGGAGGTCGCGTCGCTGCCGAAGCACGTGATCTATCGGCCCGCGAACCTCGCCGCGCTGGGCGCCGAGAAGCTCGGCGTCGTCGCGTGGGGCAACGGCGGCTGCTCCGACGACGGCGCAAGCAGCCGGTTTCATCTGCTCGAGATCGCGTCGCACGGCTATCTCGTGATCGCGAGCGGCCGAATCCTGAGCGGGCCGGGCGCGCCGCCCGCCGAGCCGCGCCCCGCAGCGCAGCCGGGTCAGCCGCTGCCGGCGCGCACCGTCGCCGCGGATCTCACCGCCGCGCTCGATTGGGCGCTCGCCGAGAACCAGCGCTCGGGCAGCCCGTACTTCGGGCGCATCGATGCGAAGCAAGTCGCTCTGTCGGGCTGGAGCTGCGGCGGTCTACAGGCGCTCGCGGTGGCGAAAGATCCGCGCGTGAAGACCGTCGTGATGCACAACACCGGCGTGCTGAACGAAGGGCCCAACACTACGATCCCGGGCATGGATTTGACGAAGGCTGCGCTCGCGAACTTCCACAGCCCCGTCATCTACATCCTCGGCGGCCCGCCCGACATCGCCTACAAGAACGGCATGGACGACTTCGAGCGCATCGTAGGAGTGCCGGTAGCCGTCGCGAACTTGCCGGTGGGCCACGGCGGCACGTTCCAGGAACCGAACGGCGGCGCCGCGGCGTCCGTGGCCGTCAGCTGGCTCGACTGGCGATTGCGCGGCGACGCGGGTGCAGCGCGCCGGTTCGTCGGTGACGACTGCGGCTTGTGCCGCGACGCGAGCTGGACCTATCAACGAAGAAACTTTGGCGCGGCGCCGGTCTCGGGCGGTAGCCGCTGAGCGCTACGTCGAGGTGAGAATCACATGACGCCGATCAAGACCGCTCTCATTTTCGTAGCTCTCGGTGCAACGGCCGCGGTGAGTGCGCCGGCCGCCGCCCAAGAGCCGGTCGTAGCGGCCGCCGATCCCGAGGCGTTGTTCACGGATCCGAATCCGACGCTCAACGCGAACAAGCAGGCGGTGCTGCACATCCTGCGTGAGCTCTTGCAGTGCAATCACTGGGACGAGGCCGACAAGTACCTCACAGAGCGCTACTTGCAGCACAACCCGAACGTGACATCGGGCCGTGCGAACGTGATCAAGTACTTCGGTCCGCCGCCGCGAACACCGACCTGCGGCAAGCTCACGATGCCCGTCGTCACCGTGCTCACGAGCGGCAACATCGTCGGCATCGTGTTCCGCGCCGAATACGACGATCCGCGCAAGCCCGGCGCGAAATACACGAGCATCTCCTACGACCAGTGGCGGATCGTCGACGGCCGCGCCGACGAGCACTGGGACACTTCGACGCTCGACCCGCCGAAGTAGCGTTCGTCAGTCGCGCGGCTCCACGCTGACCTCGGTCTTCACCGAGTTCGCGACGAAGCAGCCCTCGTGCGCGTCGTGGTGCATCTTCTCGAGGTCCTCGGCCGAGACGGTGACGCCCGCGGACCACGCGATCTTCGGCCTCAAAGTGACGCGCGTGATCGCGAGCTTGCCCGCTGCGTTCTTCTCGAGCACGCCGACCGCGTCATCCTCGTATGAATCGAGCGATAACTTTCGCTTTGCCGCGACCGCGAGGAACGTGAGCATGTGGCACGAGGATAGCGCCGCGACGAGCGCTTCCTCGGGGTTCACGCGCTCCGGGTCGCCGCGATATTCCTTCGCGGCGGAGCCCGGTACGGTCGCAGCCGTGAACCTCCACTCGTGGGCGCGGTTGTACGTCTGATAGGTGAAGTCGGCGCTGCTGCGCCGCCACTCGATTTTGGCGTGATGCTCGGACATGGTCGGGCTCCTTCGTACGGCGAATTCGGCGTTGGGCTCTGATATGGGCGCCGCGAGGCGGATCGTCAACTGCGCCCGCGCGATTCGGGTGCTGCTGTACCATGGTTCGTAGGGCGCCATCGCGTCTACTGGGGGGAACGCAAAATGACAAGAACACTCGTTCGCCGCTGCTTCGTCGGCTTCTCGTTCGTCGTGCTCGCGGGCTCGGCTGCGGGTCAGGCGCGGCTCGGGGACAAGCCGGGTCCGTGCGATCGCGACTGCCTCAAGGGAATCGTCGACAAGTACGTCGACGCGATGCTCAAGCACGACGCGAAGGCCGCGCCGTTCGCTGCGAACGTCAAGTTCACCGAGAACGCCGAAGCGTTCCCAATCGGCCAAGGAGGCCTTTGGACCAACGCGACGGGCGCGTCGAAGACTTACAGGATCTACGTGCCCGATCCCGTCTCGCGCCAGGTCGGCTTCCTCGGCGTGATCCAAACGGGCGACATGTCGAACCAGCTCGCGCTCAGGCTCAAGGTTGAGGACGGCAAGATCACCGAGGCCGAGCACTATGTCGCGCGCAACTTGAACGCGAACGTGCTCGCGAATCTCGAGACGCCGCGTCCGGACCTGCTCGCGACGTTGCCGCCGAACAAGCGGATCCCGCGCGAGCTCATGCTGATCATCGCGGCGTCCTATTACGACGCGATCACGAACAGCAACGCCGACCTCACGCTGTTCGCCGACGACTGCGAGCGGCACGAGAACGGCATGATCACGGCGGGAGGGAAGGGCCCTGGCTTCAACGGCCAACCGCGGCCGAGCTGCGTCGACAACATGAACTCGCACGCACTGAGCTACATCACGGGCATCGATCTACGGCGCGTCTGGATCGCGGACCCCGTCACGGGGCTCGTCTTCGCGCTCTCGGAGTTCCGGCACGAGTTCAAGACGAAGGACATCCAGGTGGTGGACAAGGACGGCAACGTGAGCACGCGGCAGATGAACTACGAGCCGTTCGATTTCCCGGCGGTGCACATCACGAAGATCGAGGACTACAAGATCCACGAGCAGGAGGCGATCGGCTACCGGCTGCCGTACATGTCGAGCAACGGCTGGAGCCGCTTCCTGCGCTGAGCCGCCCCGCGTGGCTCGCGTGGGCGCGCGCCGGCCCGGCGGAGCTTGGGCGCGCGGTCAACGGCTACAGCCGTTTTTCACCGCCTCGAAGCCGTCGAAGAGCCGTGACGCGTTCGCGCCCGCGAGCGTCTCGATCCGGTGCGGTTGACCCTTCTCGACGCTGTACTTCGCGACCGTGCCGCGCGAGGACAGGAACTCCGCCTCGCGCTTCATCTCGTCGTGCCAGCGGTACTCGTCGTTCTCGCCGACATACAAGTACACGCACATCTTCGCGATCGCGAGCAGCTTCTTGTTCGACGGCTCCCACATGTAGCCCGGGAACGCCGTGACCGAGAGGAAATAGTCGGGATTCGCGGCCGCGACATGCAAGGCGGCGATCCCGCCGTTCGACGGGCCCGCGATGTGAAACTTGCCGTCGGCGATCTTGTAGTAGGTCAGCGCCGTCTTGAGGAACTCCGGGAAGATCCGCTCGCCGCCCTCGAAAAACAGGTCGCCGCCGGGCGCGGCCGGCGCGATCACGATGTAGCCGCGCCGCTCGGCCTCCGCGCGGAAGTTGCGGTCGATCGTGCGGTCGACGACCTCCATCGTCTGCGGCCCGCCGCCGAGCACGATGATGCCGGGGTAGGCTTTCGTCGCGTCGTAGCCATCCGGCAGCACGAGCTTGTAGCGCACGTCGGTGTTCGCGACGCGCATGCTCCTCTCGACCACGCTCGCCGACGCGTCGAGCGCGCCGAGCGCCAGACCTAAGCCGAGCGCGAGGCCCATGCGGTTCACCGAGAACTTCGTCATCTTTTCGTCTCCCGCGTCACGGCGAGATCGGCCACGGCTTGTCGCGCATCCCGGCGTGCCAGTTGTTGTGCCGGCCGTCCCAGTAGCCGACTTTCACCTCGGCCGGATCGATGTCGTCGAACGCGTTCAGGTTCAACGCCACGTAATCGCCGCCGAGCTGCTCGAGGTGCCCGCGGCTGAAGCACGTGACGCCGCAGGTCTTGCAGAAGTAGCGCTTCGCCGTCTTGCCGCCCCACTCGTAGGCGGTGAGGTTACGCTCTCCGGAGAGCAGCGTGAACGCGTCGGGTCGAACGATCGTTCCGATGGAACCGACCTTCGTGCAGACCGAGCAGTTGCAGGCGGTGCCGGAGGCGGCGTCGACGCTCGCCTCGAACTTGACCGCGCCGCAATGACAGCTGCCGACGTGCTTGCGGGCTCCGCTCGTTGTCTTGGCCATGCTCGTGCTCCTCGTGCGTTAAGGGCTTCCTACGCTACGCGCGCTTCGCGACAGCATCTGTCATGTTTGATGCAAGGCTAGATAACACACGAGGAATCTACTATTTGCCATTGTTCGGAAAGGAAAAAATGTCCTCCTTCTCGGGCGGCGACATGCCCTTCTCGTGGTACTCCTCCCAGATCTGCGCCCAGGGCCGCCCAAGCACGTCGAGGAACGTGTACTCGAACTTCGTGCCGGGCCCGACCGGCGTCGCGAGGCCCTTTACGGGGAAGATCTGCGGGATGCATTCCATGATCACGAGCGGGTCGTTCTCGTTGAGCCGGCCGAGCCGGTCCCAGCTCTCGCACGATCCGCACCGGGTCGACGAACGCGTCGTCGTCGTAGAGCACGATCTCGTGCTTCATGCCGACGAGCTTGCCGCCCGCGTCCTTGCGCGGCGTGTAGATCTCGATCGACTGGAGCTTGTTGCTGAACTCCGAGCCGCCGTGGTTGATCCAGCCCTGGATGTTCGAGGTCCAGCTGATCAAGCGCCTCGCCGTCCCAGAAACCGATCGTTTCGCCGTACCACTGCGGCACGTCGGGCCCGAGGTGCGGCGGACCGCTGCCGTCTTGCTTGAACTCGCGGCCGATGTGGATCTGCGTGACCAGCGTCTTCGCCGCGTTGCGCATGTCGAGCACGAGATCGGGCGTCACGACGAGGTTGATCCGGCCGCCGCCGTACTGCGCGAGGCGGCGCATGAAGCCCTCGGGCCAGCAGTACGAGCCCGGCCACTGCGGCGCGTTGCTGCCCGAGTAGTGATACATCTCCTGCACGAGGCGCTGCTGGTACTCGGGCGTGAGCAGCGACAGATAGGTCGGGATCTGCAGCGATCGCGCCGTAGTACCAGGTCGCGGTCTTCGCGCGGTTCGCGATGGTATTGGCCGCTCCAGTCCGGCAGCGTCGCTGCGTGTATACGTCGGGCCACCGCGCGCGCGCGCCTCTTGGAGCAACGCGGCGTAGTGATCCTTCGCCGACCTGAACGGGTAAGGGCTCACGATCTCTTTGCGCGGATAGTCGCGGTCGCAGAAGCCCCACGCGGCCGTGCGCGGCGGATCGCTGCCGATCAGCGGCACCTCGTACGCACCCCAGATCTGCTCGAGGCCGACGGGAGAGTTGCAGCGGTAGTAGCGCGGGTCGGTCCAGAGCTCGCGATCCTTGTAGAAGTCCTTGGTCGAGAAGATGTCGTGCGGCAGCGGCGTGACGCCAGCGGGCGTCGCGCCTTCGCGCGCCGCGAAGATCGGCGCATAGCCCGGCGGTACGCCGGCGCCGGCGTACAGGCCTTTGCCTTCGGAGCCGACGATCCACTGCGCGGGCAGCGGGTCGGGCGCGCCGCGCCCGGCGCTCGACTGCGCCGATGCGTAAGAGCCGATCGAGAGCGCCGCCGCGGCGGCGAGAGACATCGCGAGCGCGCGCGAGCGCGCTGCTAGGTTCGCATACATCGTTCTAGTCCCCCCAAGTCGTAACAACAACGCGGCGTCACCACAGCTCGCGGTTTGCGAGCTCTGCGCCCGCCGCGAGCGCGCGCAGCTTCGCCCACGCGAGCTGCGGATTCATTCGGCCGCCGAGGCCGCAGTCCGTGCCCGCGATCACGTTCTCTTTGCCGACGACGTTCGCGTACCGCACGATCCGGTCCGCGACTGTCTCGGGATGCTCGAGGATGTTCGTCTTGTGCGTCACGACGCCCGGGATCACGGCGCGGCCCTCGGGCAGCACGCGGCCTTCCCAGACCTTCCACTCGTGCTCGTGCTGAGGATTCGCGGCCTCGAACGAGTACTGGCTCGCCTTGATCTTCACGAGCAGGTCGATGACTTCGCGCAGCGGCAAGTCGGTGCTGTGCGGGCCGACCCAGCTGCCCCAGCAGAGGTGATAGCGGATCTTGTCCTCTGGAATGCCGTCGAGCGCGTGATTCAAGAGCTCGACGTGCCGCTCGGCCCAACGCCGGAAGCCCGCGAGATCGCCGCTGAGCGAGTGCTCCATCTCGTAGACATTCACGAGCAACGGATCGTCGATCTGCACGTTGAGCCCAGACGCGACGATCGCTCGGTATTCCTCGCGCATCGCCTCCGCAATTGCGATTGCCTGCTCGTCGCGCGTCTTGTAGTAGTCGGTCGGGCCGACTTGCACGCCCGTGAACGCTGCCGTCATGAACGCGTCGGCGACATCCTGGCCCGCGAGCGCCGCCTTGAAGTTCGCCGATGTCGCGCTGGATCAATGCTTGCCCGGTGTACTTGATGGGGCCGACGTTGGCCGGGCAGCGGCCGAGGGCGGCGGCGCGGCCCCGCAGTGCCGTCGAGCCCCGCCGCATAGAACGACGCGAAGTCGACGCGATCCTTGCACCGACCGAAGATCTCCATCAATACGCCGCCCGGATTCGTTCTTTCGCGCAGCTCGTAGCCGCTCACACGGCCATAGATGTAGGTGGCCCAAGCGCCGTAGTCGGTGTCTTCCGTCATCGGCTTGCCGAACTCGCCGTCGTTGACCACGTCGACGCCGCAGCGCGCTTGCTCTGCGACGACCACGGCAACGGCGTCTCTCAGCCGCGTCTCGCCGTCGGCGATCAGCCCGCGCTCGCCCGCGTCTTGGCCGGCGCGGTACGCGTCGATCAGTGACTGCGGCCGCGGCAAGCTGCCGGCGTGAGTCGTGAGGATCCGGTCCGTGCTTCTTCTCATGATTCCCCCGTGCCCCGTGATGTCGTCGCGAATCGAGAAACCTTCACGGGCGATGACCGGCCGTTACCGTACAATCTCCCCCTTGGATTGCCAACGGAGTTAGTCCGTACACCATGAATCGGCCTCCCCAGGAAGCCCGCGCGCGGCGCGGTGCCGCCGCATGTGGCGCGCTATCTCATCCTCTTCGTCGGCGCGCTCGTGGCGATCGGTCCACTCTCCCTCGACGCCTATTTGCCCGCGATGCCCGCGATGTCCGAGGCTTTCCATGTCGGGATCGTGCGGGTCAACAACACGATCAGCATGTACCTCGTCGGCTACGGGGTCGGCCAGTTCTTCGGCGGAGCCTTCTCGGATCAGATCGGCCGAAAACGCGTGGGCCTGTTCGGCCTGGCTATCTTCACGCTCGCATCGCTCGCGATAGCGTTCTCGACCACGGCCGATGAGGTTCAATGGCTGCGCTTCGTGCAGGCGATCGGCGGCGGCTTTTCGACCGTGATTTGCATGGCGATCGTGCGCGACGTCTATCACGTCGACGAGCTCGGCCGGCGGATGGCGATGGTGACGCTCGTGATGCTCGCGTCACCCGTGATCGCGCCTACGATCGGCGCGACGCTGTTGCGCTTCGGCTGGCCCGCGATTTTCTTCTTCCAGGCTGCGTACGCGGGGACGCTCGCGGTCGTGTACGCCACGATGGTGCCGGAGACCCGTCCGGGCGATTGGCGCAAGCTCTCCGTCGTCACGACGCTGCGGCAGTGCGCGCAGGTGGTGTCGCGCAAGAACCCCGACGGCCTGCGGCCGATCACATACGCGGTCACCATGGCGCTCAGCGCGAGCGTGTTCATGACGTTCATCACGAACTCCTCGTTCGCGTACATCGACTACTTCGGTGTGCCCGCGTCGCGATTTCCGCTGTACTTCAGCGTCGCCGTGATCGGCCTGATCTGCACCAATCTGTTCAGCATGCGGCGCCTGAATTCGTCGAACGCTCCGACGTTCTTCCGCCTCGGGCTGGGCCTTCAGGCGACCGGCGTCGTCTCGCTCACGGCGGTCGTGCTCGCGGGTGCGGGCTCGATTTGGTACGTCGTTGCGCCGGTCTCGCTGATCGTCGCGGCGTTCGGACTCACGGGCCCTTCGGGCTCGTCGCAGTTCATCCGCAACTACGACCGGCTCGCGGGCAGTGCATCGTCGCTCTACACGACGCTGCTGTTCTCGACCGGCGCCGCGTTCGGCGCGGTGTCGGGCGTGTTCTTCGACGGCACGCTGCGGCCGATGGCCTTCACGATGTTCGTCGCGTCCGTCGCTGCGAACTCTTGCGCGTTGTTGACGGGCGCCAAGGTCGGTAAGCCGTCGGCGCCGGTTCCCCGGCGAGCGAGCGACCCGACCCGCGACGCGGCGTGACCGCGGCGAGCGCACTCACGCAGGCCGCGTCCAACGGGGCCGGCAGCCGACGCTACTTGTTGAAGTTGAAGATATCGTCGCTTTCGGGCCGCTTCATGCCTTGCTCGTGATATTCCTCGTAGATCGCGGCCCACGGGCGGCCGAACATGTCCGGCACCTTGTATGGGATCGTCGTGCCCGGTGACACGGGCGTCGCCTTGCCGTTCACGGGGAAGATCGACGGCACGCACTCGATGAACTGGTAGGGGTCGCCTTCCTCGACCTCGCTCACCTTGTCGAGGTTGCGCACCATCCGGATCGGCTCCACGAGCGCGTCGGGGTCGTAGAAGATCCCTTCGTGATTGATGCCGATCACCTTGCCGGCGGCGTCGCGATTCGGCGTGTAGATCTCGATCGTCTGGAGCTTGTTCGAGAACTCGAAGTTGCCGTGCACCATCCAGCCCTGGATGTTCGACGTCCACGTGATCAGCGTGTCCTTGTCCCAGAAGCCGACCGTCTCGCCGTACCAGCGTGGCACGTCGGCACCGAGGCGCGGCACGGCTCCGCTCATGTTGAACGTGCGGCCGATGTTCACGTGCGTGACGAAGTTATCCGCGTCGCCCTCCATGATCTGAACGAACTTCGGAGTCACGACGATCGAGTGCGGCTGGTTCGTGACGGCGTGATAGTGCCAACGCCGCATGAAGCCTTCGGGCCAGCAGTACTGCGCGGGCCAATTCGGCGCGCCGGTGACGGAGACGTGATACGCGTACTGCACCATCCGCGTCTGATACTCGGGCGTCAGCAGCGACAAGATCGTCGTCATCTGGTTGTAGTACATCTCGGCGTACCAGTTCTGGCCCCGCGGCCACACGTAGCGGCCCGACCAATCGGGCACCGTCGCGTTCGAGTGCTGTGTCGGCCCGCCGCGCGTCTTCGTCTCCGCGAGCAGCGCCTCGTAATGCTCTTGCGCGGTCTTGAACGGGTAGGGGCTCACGATCGCCGAGCGCGGGTAGTCCTTGTCGCAATAGCCCCAGGCCGCCGAGCGCGGCGGGTCGCTGCCGATCGAGGCGATGCCGGCGTACGAGCCGCGCTGGGCCTCGATCGCCCACGGGCTGTTGCAGCGGAAATAGCGCTTGTCGGTCCAGAGCGCGCGGTCCTGGTAGAAGTCCTTGGACGTGAAGAGATCGACCGCGAGCGGCTTCACGCCCTTCGGCGCGGCGCCGTTCCAAGCCGAGCCATAGTCGATTTGGACGGGCTTGCCGTCGCGTCCAACCCGCTTCGGCCGGAACGCGCCGACGACGAGGTTGCTCTCGGGATAATCCTCGAGCTTCGCGGGGTTCGCGGGCGTGTCGCCGGGAATCGCCGCTGCGAGCGGCGCGCCGCGGCCGACGCTCTTGAAGCCGATGTCGGCGGTCTTCTGCGCGTGCGCGATGGGTGACGAGAGCAACGTGAGCGCCGCGAGTAATCCGATGCCGATTCCGACCACCTCCGTTCTCGCCGCGAATACCTCGACCGCTGCCATGGTGCCGACCTCCTGAGTAAGCGCTGCGCGCAATCTAGAGCATTTCGCGCTCGCACGCAGTCTTGCGGAGCCAACAGCGGCGGCTCTTCGCATCAACCGCACCGTCGGCGCGGCCGCGGCGCGGTAGGATGGGCGGATGCAAAACGCGAATCGAGGCTACGTCTATCGCAGCCGCGTCGGAGATTTGGATGCGGGCGACACCGTGCTCGCTTACCACGTCGCGCGCTTCCGACACTCCGACGAAGCGGCATGGCGTGAGTCGATCGAGGTCGGGCGAGTGCTCGTGAACGGTCGACGGGTTGCGGCTGGCGACAAGGTTTGGGCCGGCGACGAGCTCGAATTCCACCGCCCGCCGTGGCGCGAGCCCGAGGCCCCGGAGCGTTTCGACGTCGCGTTCGAGGACGAGCACGTGCTCGTCGTCGTCAAGCCCGCCGGCTTACAGGTGCTGCCCGCCGGCCCCTTCAAGGCGCGCACTCTGCTCGAGCTCGTGCGTTCGAGCGACGTCACGCGCGCCGCGGCCGCTCCCGCCCATCGGCTCGGTCGCGGCACCTCGGGGCTGATCGCGTTCGGCAAGACTGCCGACGCGCGCTCGTCGCTCGCGCGTCAGTTCCGCGAGCTCACGCTCGTGAAGACTTATCTCGCGTGGGTCGAAGGGCAGCGGCTGCCTGACTCGTTCGCGGCGCGCCAGCCGATCGCGCGCCTCGCACATGGGCCGTTGCAGATCTTCGCGGCGGCGGAGCAGGGCAAGGCCTCGCTCACGCGTGTGCGCGTGCTGCGCCGCGAGCCGGCCGGCCGCGACGTGGGGGACGACGAGGCAGCTGACGAGGATGCGTGCGGTTCCACCGGCCCGCGGACAGAGCGGGCGCTCGTCGCCGCTCAGCCGATCACGGGCCGACCGGATCAGATTCGGATCCACCTCGCCGCAGCGGGCGCGCCGATCGTCGGCGATCCGCTGTTCGGGCCCGGTGGCACGCCGAAGAGCGACGCGCCGCCGGGCGAGGGCGGATACCTGCTGCACGCCGCCGCGCTGTCGTTCGCGCATCCCGCGAGCGGCGCGCGCGTCAAGCTTCGCTCGCGGCCGGAGTGGCTCGCGAGCTAGCTCGCTCGATTCACGGGTCGTCGCGCTACCCCGCGTCGGCAGTCGCGGCGTAGCTCTTGAGGATCGCCGTCCAGCCGCCGTCCGCGCCGACCTGGCCGCTGACCTTCTCGGCGTCGTCGCCGAAGCGCTCGAGGTTCCGATGCTCGAGCTCGACGCGCGTGCGGTTGGCAGCGAGCGGCACGAACTTCACCTCGACCTCGGTCACGAGCGCGGGATCGAACTTGAACGCGGCGTTGAGCTGCCAGGCGAGCGTGAGCCCGTCTGGCGGATTCCAAGCGAGCACGCGGCCCCACTCGCATTCGCTGCCGTCCTCACCGCGCTCGTACCAGCGGCCGTTCACCTTCGGCTCGATGATCGCCTCGACGAGCGCGGACTTGCCGACGTGGTGGCTCTTCGGCCACCACGCGCTCGTCTTGCGGGCGAACACCTCGAACGCCTTCGCCTGCGGCGCGTTGACCTCGATCGAGCGGCGCACGGGCGCGGGCTTGATCGTCCTTTTCGGGCCCATACGAGCCGAGCTATCGGCCATAGTCGAAGTCTCCTCTCGATGTGATCGAAGCGTCAGGCCGCCTTGCGCAGCGGCTCGGGCGGAAGCGTCGCCTGCATGCTCGCACGCTCGCTGACGCGCTCGAGCCACGCGAGGAGCGCGGTGCCCTCGAGGATCGACGCGCCTTCGGGCGTCGCAGCGAGATAGTAGAGTTGCGGCGCGAGCAGCACATCGGCGAGCGAGAATTCGTCGCCCGCGAGGTGCTTCTGGTCGCCGAGCAGCCGATCGATCTCGCCGAGGCAGAGTCGCGCCTCGGGCAGCGCCGCGGCGATCGCGGCCTCGTCGGGCTTCTTGCCGAAGAGCACGGGGCCGACGATGCGCTCGAACACGATCACGCGCGCGACCCGCGGGAACAGATACCAATCGTTGATGCCGATCACCTGGTTCATCCTTCCGATCGCTCGCGGCTCGCGAGGCTGGAGCGCGCGGCCCGCGAACGTCGCGTCGATGTAGCGCAGGATCGCCTGCGTCTCGTACAGATGAAAGTCGCCATGCTGGATCGCGGGCACGCGTCCGAACGGATGCAGACGTTGATACTCTGGCGTGCGCTGCGCGCCGGGCGTGAGCGCCTCGACACGATACGGGGCACCGCTTCTCTTCGAGCGCGACGAGCACGCTGCGCGTGAATGGGCTGCCGGGAAATCCATGGACGATGAAGTCGCTCATTTCTGATTCTCCTTGTTGCGTTGCTTTGGGTTGGGTGCGGGCGTTTGGGGCGGCGACGCGCTCGGTTGCGCGCCGCCGTGACGTGGTGGGTGTGGCGGCTCGTCCTTCTCGACCTCGGCCTTGAACGACTCGAGCGCGTCGGCCCAGAACTGATCGAGCCAGGCGCGCAGCGCGCCGAGACCGTTCGGATCGACTTCGTAGACGTTGCGCGTGCCGTGCGTCCGGTGCACCACGAGGCCAGCGTCCTTCAATACCTTCAGATGCTGCGATACCGCAGGCCGGCTCACGGGGAGCTCGCTCGCGAGCTCCCCGACCGCGCTCGGGGAGCGCGCGAGCCTTTCGAAGATTTCGCGCCGAGTCGGGTCGGCGAGGGCGGCGAGGGCACGTGAAGCGTTAGCCATGACTTACAGTAAGTAAATACTTACCAATAGTCAAGCGTGCGCGCCGCGCGCGCTGTTGCGTGACGCCATAGCCGAGTTCTCGGGTGTCTTCGGAGCCTCGCAGACGACCCGCGTCCGTTCGGGTGCGAGAAGCTGTCGTCCTGGCTCTGGTTCCCGGTTCTGGAGGCGCGTGCGCGAGCACGCGCGGTTCCCGGAGCTGCTCGATCGGTCGGGCTCGCGTCCTACTTGCGCGCGAAGAAGCGTGTGCTGACGTGACGCCGGGCGTTCTAGTGCGTGATCTCTAGCGCACGATAGTGCGCGATCGCGACGGGCTCGCCGCGGATCAGCCCGTCGAAGCGCTCGATCAGGAGCAGCAGGTTGCTCGGGTCGTCGAGGTGCTCGAAGCAGTCCTCGGCGTACGGATGGATCGCGCTCGCGGTGGGCAACTCGCCGTCGCCCGCGAAGATCTTGCGCATCCGCGGGATCAGCATCCACTGGAGCCACTGCGACAGCGCGAGAGTGTCGACGCAGAACGGCTGCGGGCTCGCGAGCAGCTCCTGGCTCGGAGGAACGGGCTCCCAGAGCCGCATCCTGCGCAGCTCCGCCTCGAGACCGTCGACGACCGCGATCAGCGCGCGCTCGCGCGCGGCGGTCACGCCTCCTTCTCCATGAGCTTGTCGACGAGGCCCGCCGGCACTTCGGCGTAGTGGTCGAACTCCATCGTGAACGTGCCGCGGCCGCTCGTGCTCGAACGCAGGAAGTTGATGTAGCCGAACATCTCGGACAGCGGCACGAAGCCCACGACGGTCACTTGCGGGCCTTTCTGGCCTTGGTCCGTGACCTGGCCGCGGCGCCGGTTGATGTCGCCGATGATCGTGCCGAGGAACTCGGCCTCGCTCACGACCTCGATTTTCATGATCGGCTCGAGCAGCTTCGGGTTGCTCGCCCGGTGCGCCTCGCGGAAGCACGCGCGGCCCGCGATCTCGAACGCGAGCGCGGACGAGTCGACGTCGTGGTACTTGCCGTCGAGAAGTCGCGCGCGGAAGTCGACGACCTCGTAGCCCGCGATCTGGCCGCGCTTGTGCTCGCTCTCGATCGCCTTCTCGACGGCACGGGATGTACTCGCGCGGGATGCGGCCGCCGACGACCTCGTCGGAGAACTCGACGCCGGTCCCGCCGGCGAGCGGCTCGAAGATCATCTTCACTTCGGCGAACTGGCCGGAGCCGCCGGTCTGCTTCTTGTGCGTGTAGATGTGCTCGACGGTGCGGCCGAACGCCTCGCGGAAGCTCACGCGCGGCCGGCCCATGTTGGCCTCGACGCCGAGCTCGGTGCGCATGCGGTCGATCGTGACCTCGAGGTGCAGCTCGCCCATGCCGCGGAGCAGCGTCTGGCCGGTCTCCTGGTCGACCTCGAGCCGCAGCGACGGGTCGGCCTTCACCATCTTGTAGAGCGCGGTCGACATCTTGTCGACGTCGGCGCGCGACTTCGGCTCGACGGCCACGCTGATCACGGGGTCCGGGAAGCGCATGCGCTCGAGCAACGCCGGATGATCCATGTCGGACAGCGAGTCGCCGGTCTCGGTCTCCTTCATCGACACGAACGCGCAGATGTCGCCCGCGCGAGCCTCGTCGATGTCCTCGGTGTCCGCGGCGTGGATCTCGACCATGCGGCCGATGCGCTCGCGCTTACCGCGCGTGACGTTCTGCAGCGTGTCGCCCTTCTTGATCACGCCGGAGTAGATGCGTACGAACGTGAGCGTGCCGAACTGGTCGTTGATGACCTTGAACGCGAGCGCGCGCGCCGGAGCATCGTCCTTGACCTCTTGCTGTGCCGATCGCCTTGCCGTGCTCATCGACGATCGAGATGCCGCCGTTCTCGCCTGGATAGGGCAGGTAGTCGACGACGGCGTCGAGCATCTGCTGCACGCCCTTGTGCTTGAACGACGAGCCGCAGAGCACCGGCACGAACGCACCGGTGATCGTGCCCTTGCGGATGCACTTCTTGAGCACCGCGGGATCGAACTTGCCGGATTCGACGAACTCGAGAAACGCCTCCTCGTCCATCGCGAGCGCGTGCTCGAGCAGCTCCTGGCGCAGCTCGGGGATCCGCTTGACCCATTCGCTGTCTTTCGTCGACGCGAACTTGAAACGGTCGCCGATCTGGTCTAGCGGGACCGTCTCCCACTTCGCGTCCTTGTCGTCGGAGTCCCAGATGTAGCCGACGTTCGGCGACGAGATCGGCCATGCCGACGAATTCGTCGGAGCTGCCGAACGGCACGTGGCAGATCAGTGCGATCACGCCCAGCCGCTGCTTGATGCCCGTCACGCACTTCTCGAAGTTCGCGCCGATGCGGTCCATCTTGTTGATGTAGCAAAGGCGCGGCACGTTGTACTGGTTCGCGAGACGCCAGTTGGTCTCGGTCTGGGGCTCGACGCCCGCGACGCCATCGAATACGACGACCGCGCCGTCGAGCACGCGCAGGCTGCGGTTCACCTCGATCGTGAAGTCGACATGCCCCGGCGTGTCGATGATGTTGATCTGGTAGCCCTTCCACTCGGCCGTGACGGCCGCGCTCTGGATCGTGATGCCGCGCTTGCGCTCTTGCTCGAGGTAGTCGGTCGTCGTGCTGGCCTTCATGTCCTTCGTGTCGTGGACCTCGATGATGTTGTGCTTCTTGCCCGTGTAATAGAGCACCCGCTCGGTGGTCGTGGTCTTGCCCGCGTCAATGTGGGCAATGATCCCGATGTTGCGGTAGAGCTTTAGGTCCTTCTTCCTGGCCATGATCGCGTCCCGTTAAATAAGGTGTCACCGGGGCGGGGTGGCCCGGGCGAAGCCGGCACTATATAGATTTCGGGTGATTTCGAAAGGTGTCAGGCGGAAAAAGACCGCTTGCACCCTGGCCAGGCGCGGCGCGCGGCCTGGCCCAGGCCGTTGGAGCGGAACCGTCAAGGCGTAGCGAAATCTCGCAAGCATTGGCCAAAAGCCCACCGGCCGAGCCGGCCGCAGCGGCCTAGATCGCGGTCTCTGGAATGGCACGAATCTCGCAAACGATCGGCGCGTTACACGGTGCCGCGTCCTTTGCACCCGAGCGCCCCGTAACTTATGGTCGCAATCCGGATTTGAACGGTCGAAGACTGAAACGAGGCATCCCTATGTCCACGTCCATCCAATATCTCGACAAAGCCATGCTCAAGCTCCGCGACCTCGGGCTCGTGCCCGAGAAGACGGAGGAAGCGCCGATCGTCGTTTTGTTGAATCGTGTGTCCGATCTCGATCAGGACAAGGTGGTTGCGATCGCGCGCACGCTGAACCAGGTCTCTCTGTTCAACCAGGTCGTGCGCGAGCAGGTCTCGGGCATGGGGCTCAGCGACCGCTACACGAAGGTCACGGACGCGTTCAACACCATCCGCGACGACGCCAAGACCATGGTCGAGCAGCTCGAGGACGGCAAGATCAACAGCTGGGAGCGGCTCCAGAACACGTGGATGAAGGCCACGCGCGGCGACATCCCGGCGCGCTTCGACAAGATCAAGAAGGTGTACCTCGACGTCGCGAAGGACACGAACGACCAGATCGAGCGCGAGCACACGATCCTCACGGCCTATCAGGACTTCCGCGGCGCGCTGAAGGAAGCCGAGATCCTCGCGCTCCAGGTGCTCAAGACGGCCGAGCAGAAGCTCCAGGCGCAGAAGGCAGGAGCTCGAGAAGGCGGTGCAAGCGGTGGAGCAGGCGCCGGCCGACGACCTCGTCGCGCGCGCGAGGCTCGAGCTCGCGCGTGACGAGATGTTGCGCGCGGTGCAGTTCGCCGAGGACCGCTATCAGATCTGCAAGGACCTCTCGGACAACATGACGGTCGGCTACAACACGTCGGAAGTCGTGATGGGCCGGCTCGTGCAGACCACGAACGCGAAGGACCGCGTCTACAAGCAGGCCGTGTCGTTCTTCGGCACCAACGAGACGGTGCTGACCGCGCTCAGCGCCTCGTTCACGGGCTTGCTGGGCTTGAGCGAGAGCACGCGCACGCTCGACGCGATGAAGGAGGGCGTGAGCAGGAGCCTCGAGGATCTCGCCGAGATCGGCGGCAAGGTCCAGGAGGCGGCGCTCAAGGCCGGCTACGGCCCGACCATCCGGGCCGACGCGGTGAAGAAGCTCGTCGCGTCCGTCGTGAACTACCAGGAGCGCTCGCGCGAGATCATCGACGAGATGCGCACGCTCAGCACGCGCAACGCGGCCGAGATCCGCGAGGCCGTGGAAACCGGCAAGCAGCGGCTCGCGCGCCTCGTCGCAGAGCGGCAACGCGCTCGCCGTAGAGCCGCCGCGATCGGCGTCGTGATGGTGCGGAGGCGGTCGGCCGTTCGATGAACCAAGTCGTCGTCAAGAAGCCCGAGCTTGCGATGCCGGTCGGCACGGCCGAGGCCGAGCCGCTCAACGAGCTCATGCTCGCGATGGACGTGGTCGACACGCTGCGCCACCGCGAGCTCATGCTCGAGCGCGAGGTCGAGGCTGGAGATCGCGATCAGCGGCTGCTCCTCCGGCTGCGGGAGATCTACACCGGGCAGGGCATCGCCGTGACGGACGACGTGCTCGCGCAAGGCGTGAGCGCGCTACGCGAGGAGCGGTTCCTCTACGTCGCGCCCGGCGCCGAGCTTCGGCCGGTCGCTCGCGACGCTCTATGTGAGCCGCGGGCGTTGGGGCAAGTGGGTTGGCGGTGCGGTGGCGCTCGTCGCGCGTCGCGGCTCTCGCGTTCGAGCTGCTGGTCGTTTGGCCGCAGACGCGGGCGGCGGAGACGCTCCCGGGTGAGCTTCAGAGCGCGTACCAGGTGATCGTGAGCGAGACCCAGGATCCGAAGGCGCTCGGGCAGGCGAAGGAAACGTTGAGCGCGGGCCAGGTCGCGCTCGCGCACCGCGACTTCGGCGGGGCCGGCGCCGCGGTCGGCGAGCTGCGCGGCCTCGAGGGGCGGCTCGAGCAGCAGTACCAGCTTCGGATCGTGTCGCGGCCCGGCGAGCGCAGCGGCGTCTGGCGCCAGTCGGCCGAGAACCCGTCGGGCGCGCAACTACTACTTGATCGTCGAGGCGATCGCGCCGAACGGCGAGCCGCTCACGATTCCGATCCGCAACGAGGAGAACGGGACGCACGGCCCCGGTTAGAAGGTGGGGGCTGCGCGTCGACGAGGCCACCTACGAACGCGTCGCGGCCGACAAGCGCGACGACGGCATCATCGAGCAGGACGTCGTCGGCGCGAAGCGCCGCGGCGAGCTCGACCCAGAGTACTCCGTGGCGACGACGGGCGCCGCGATCACGAAGTGGTAGCAGACCATGGTTGAGAAGACAGTGACCGGCGGCGACGTGCTCGGCATGATCGAGCGGATGCTCGACGGCACGCGCCGCGAGCTCGAAGCGGTCGCGACGCGCGCTCGAGCGCTCGACCACCGAGCTCGAGAAGCAGCGCCAGGCCGAGCTCGGCGTGTTGAGCGTGCTCGCGCGGATTCGGCTGCGCGAGATCGAGAGCGGCGGTCGCCGATGCGCTCGACGAGACCGGCACGCGCGTGAAGGAGCTCCTCGCGAAGCGCGGCGACGCGCAGGCCGCGGTCGGCGTCGAGCTCGGCACGCGAGCAGGACGCGCTCGCGAAGCTCGAGCAGGAGCGCGCGGCGCAGCACGCCGTCGTCGACGCGGCGGAGAAAGACGTCGGCGCGGCCGAGGCCGCTGCGCAGAAGAATCTCGCGGCGGACGCGGCGTACGGCGCGCAGCTCGAGAAGGCGCACGCGTCGGACCGCGTCGCGAGCACCTCCGAGGAGAAAGCGCGGGCCTCGCACACGGATCGGACCGATAAGGGCAAGCCGTACGAGGCCGATCCGCTGTTCGCGTACCTCTGGTCGCGCGGCTACGGGACGTCGCGCTACCGCGCGGGCCCGCTTGCGCGGATGCTCGACGGCTGGGTTGCGCGCGTCGACGATTTCGAGCCGCTGCGCCAGGACTATTGGATGTTGAACGAGCTGCCCGCGCGCTTCGACGAGCACTCGAAACGGATGCGGGCGCTCGGCCGACGAGGACATCGCGGCCGTGCGCGCGCTCGAGAGCGCGGCCGCAGCCGCGGCCGGAGTCCCGGAGCGTCGGCGCGCGCTCGCGGCGGCCGCCGACGCGCTCGCGGCGCTCGACAAGAAGATCGCGGACCAAGAAGCCGCGGTTCACGCGCTCGTCGACAAGCGGGCCGCGTTCGCCGCCGGGCAGGACGACATCTCGCGCGAGTGCACGCGGGTTCTTTCCGACGCGCTGCGCGGCGAGCAGATGCGCACGCTGCGCGAGCGCGCGAGCCGCACGCCGACGCCCGAGGACGACGCGGCGGTCGATCAGCTCACCGTGATCCGCACGGAGATGCCGCGGCTACAGGACGAGTCGAACCGCTACAGAGCGTTGCACGACGCGCATAGCGACCGCACGGAGAAGCTCGAGGAAGTCCGCAAGCGCTTCAAGGAGCACCGCTTCGACGCGGTGAGCTCCGAGTTCGTGAACGGCGCGCTGATCGGCGCGCTGCTCGGCCAGCTGCTCTCGGGCACGCTCGCCGTGCCGGATCTCTGGGACGCGCTCACGAAACAGCAGCGTTACCGCAATCTCGGCGTCGATCCGCGCTTCGGCAGCGGCCGCTTCCCGCGCTTCCCGGGCCCTGGGCCTTGGGGCGGTGGAGGCTTCGGCGGTGGTGGCGGCGGACCGCGTGGCGGCGGCTTCGGCGGCGGCGGTTTCGGCTCGGGCGGCGGCTTCGGCGGCGGCGGATTCAGGACCGGCGGCGGCTTCTAGCGCACGTCAGCGCGCCGCGTCGCGCGAATACTGCACCGGACACCCCGCGGGATAGACGCCGGCCTTCGCGCTCGTCGCGCAGTACTTCTTCGCGGTCGCAACCTGCTTCTCGATGGTCGCGACGGTGTCCTTGAAAGTCGTCACCTTGCCGTGCACCGGGATGTTGATCGCGGGATCGAGCCCGTAGTGCTCGACGTTGTCGAGATACGCGCCGCCCCACCAGTTGTAGTCCCAGTTGAACGTCGTGAAGTCGCCTTCGAGCAAGATCCGCCGCTCGGGGATGTACGCGAACACGGCCTCGGCCATGTGCAGATGGCCGAGCACGTGATAGACGTCGACACGCATCGAGCCGTCGTCGAGCGCGAGGTGCTCGTCTACGGGCACGAACTTGAGCGGCTGCGGCGAGCGCGCGAGCGCGTCCGGGAAAATTCGGCGCGGGCCGCGCGACCATTTCGCGGAAGATCTCTTCGTTCGCGCGGCGCGAGATGATCGTGAGGCCGCGCGCGACCGCGGCGCGGAGCCCGCCCGAGTGATCGAAGTGGTGATGCGAGACGATCACCTCGGTGACCTTCTTGCCCGGCACGAGCGTGTTCGCGAGGTCGAGCCGCGCGAAGGTCGCGGCCTCGCTCGCGTACGCCTCGAACATCGTGAGATGGTCCTTGAATTCGATCACCGCGCCGGCGTCGCCGCGGTAGCGCACGTCCCAGACGCCGTCGGCGATCTTGCTCGATTCCGCGGTCGGTGTCGGCGGCGGAGTGCGCGGCGGCGGGAACGCCGGCAGGTTCTTCGCGTTCAGCTGATAGGAATCGACCTGGAACTCCGACGTCGTGATGTTGCGCCAATCGATCGCGGTCGTGATGCCGGTCGGAAGCTGCACGCCGTCGAACGGCAGATAGCCCGTGAAGTACGCGGTGTTCGTCACGTCGCCGAGCGTGTCGCTCGCGCTGATCCAGCGCACCCAGGCCGGCAAGTGCGTCGCGGGGTCGAGCGCGAGCCTGAGCGGCGGCCCGGCGTCGACCGAGAACTCGACGACGGGCTTGCCGTTCTCGATCGTGACGGCGCCGAGCTTCGTCGCGGAGTCGAGCGCGGCAAGCAGCGCCGTCAGCGGGTGATCGAGCATCGCGACGCCGGTCTGCAGCTGCTGGTTGCGGTTCGGGTTGGCGGCCGCGGCGAACGGAAAGAGCGATGCGCGCCGATCTTGGACGAGCGCGCGTTTGTTTTTCAGGTCGAATGCGCGCTGCGCGTCGGTCGCGACTTGATACTTGTGCGGCGCGCGCGCGTCGGGCGACAGGTCGCCGCCGCCGAGTTGCCCTTGATACAAGCCGAAGCCGGTGAGCACGACGTTGTCGAGCGAGCGCAAGCGGTCGAGCCCGCCCATCGCCGCGGCCGATTGCTCGAGCAGCGCGCGTGCCGGCGTCGTCTGCGCGTGCGCGGCGTAGTACGTGCCGAGGCCGATGACGAGAGCCGGAAACCAAGTCAGCCGACGCATCGCGATGTTCTCCGTCTAACCGGCGCAGAGCATAGCCGATTGCATGGCGCGCGAGCGCCGTGCGGTAGGATGCGCGGGCATGGAGCGCAGCGTCGGAAGGAAGGCCCGTAAGCGCAAGCGACGGTCGCGCGTCGCACGCTGGCTCGCGAGCGTGCGGAAGCGGCGCTGGCATCGTGTGCTGCGCTGGACTCCGGGCTGGGTGAAGGTCGTCGCTGCGGTGCTCGTTCTCGCCGTCGTGTCGATCGGCGTGAACTGGGTGTACCAGGTCTACCGCAAGCCGACGGAGCTCTTCTTTCCGCTCAGCGGCAGCTTCTACAAGGATCCCGCGCGTACGTGGACCGCGTATGGCGCGCTGTTCCGCGAGCATTCCACGCCGGTGATGACGCCGACCTTGCTCGCGGCGCTCGCGCAAGTCGAAGGCTCGGGCAACCCGATCGTGCGCACGTACTGGCGACTCGCGTTCACGACCGCGCCGTTCGAGATCTATCGACCGGCCTCGAGCGCCGTCGGCATGTACCAGATCACCGATGGCACGTTCGCCGAGGCGCGTCACCATTGCATCCACGACCACAAGGTCGCGAGCGACGACGCGCCTTGGTACTCGCTGCGCGGCTGCTGGTTCAACTCGCTCTACATGCGGACGGTGCCTTCGGACGCGATCGAGCTCACGTCCGCGTACCTAGACCGGCGCGTCGGCGAGGCATTGCGGAGCCGCCAGCAGGCGCCGGCGCTCCGCGACAAGCAGCGGCTCGCGGCGCTCATTCACCTTTGTGGGCCCGGCGTTGCGGGCCCGTTCGTACGGCGCGGCTTTGCGCCGGCGCCAGGCCAGCGCTGCGGTACGCACGACGTGCGCGCGTACCTCGAGCGCGTGGAGTCGATGGAAAGACAATTCGCCGCGCTAGCGGCCCGCTAGTTGCTCGTGCCCGCGCCCTTGCCGTCGGTGCGGCCGAGCGTGCTGCCGTTCGCGAGCACGACGCCGACGTACAAGCCGCCCGTGCTGCCGTCGTTCAACGTGACCGCATTGCGCAGCGGGTTCGCGTAGATCGTGACCTTGTCGCCGATCTGGAGCGCGTCGCGTGTCCAGCCGTCGTTGATCAGCACGTTCGGCGCGGTCATCTCGATCGTCCAGAGACCCTTCGCCCGCGCCGCCGTCGATCTTGATCGACGCGTGCGGGTTGATCCAGCGGAACTGCGTGATCGTGCCCTCGATCTTCACGACTTGGCCCGTGTCGAACGCGGCGGTCGAGTGGTGCGCGATCGCGGGACCGACGCTGACGAGGCCTGCCGCCGCAACGCTCGCCAACATGAAAGAACGCATCGTGCTCATCGTTCGTACCTCACTTCGTGAGACCGGCCTTGCCGGCCTGAGTGCTCGGTAGGTTGTCGTTCAAATCCGGCAGACATTCGACCTCGCCGATGTCCGTGTGATCCACCCGCAGCCAGCGCTTCGTGTTCTTCCACTCGCCGACCCAGTTCACGGGGTCCGTCATGATGTGCTCGATCTCGAGCACCTCGCCTTTCTCGAGCAGCCGGATCCGCTCCTGCATGTGGAACTTCTCGGAGATCGGTATCCCGCTGTCGATGTAGTGGTTGTAGGTCTCGATGTACTGGGTGTCCACGACCAGCGTGTCTTTCTCAAAGTGGCCGATCGACTCGCCGTTATAAGTGTAGATGATCTTGTGAGGGTCGGAATAATCGCGCCCGTCAAGAAATATCTGGCGGAACCCGTTATTGAAATTGGAAACCATGTAGATCACGGTCGGTAGCTGCACCATCATGATCGGCCAGACGCGCGTCATCAGCATGGGGATACCGGCCGGGAAGCACTGGCCGATCGCGTCGCGATAGGGCTTGCGCTCCTGGCGCGCCTTTTGGCCTTCCTCGAAGTCGAGCTTCGCCTGGCCGATGAACTCGGGATACGGCGGGCCGTACATGAACTTCCCGAACCCCTCGCTGAGATCGACGAACCACGTGCCGGTGAGATTGAACGGCGGCGCGGGGCGCTTCTTGTTGAGATTCTCGGGCGCGAGCGCGCCGAGGTACCCCTCGTGCTTCGGAATCATGTTCTTGAGCTTCTCGCGCCGCTCGTCCGCGGTTTGGCCGAGCGCAGCCTGCGCGACGAGCACGGTTGCCGCGACGAGCACGATGATTCTGAGTCCGCGCATGCATCCCCCTTCAGGTAAATCGCCGAGGCCGACTCCGCCTCGGGGCCGCCACAACTCTAGCATAGCGGCGCATTGCGCCCGCGTCGGCGAGCCCGAGGTTATGTGTAGCGCGGCCGCGGGGGCGGGCACTAGACTGTCGCGAATTTTCCGGCGGAGGAGTGAATCATGAGGTTCGTCGTTGCGGTCTCATTGGCGGTCGCGTCGCTGCTTGCCGCTCGCGGCACGCTCGCGCAGGTGCTGTTGCCCGGCGAGAGAGAGGCGAACGTCGCGGCGATTCCCGGCGTCGTCGCCGCCGGCGCGAAGTGGCAGATCGTCTGGGCGGACTTCAAGACGGCCGACGGCATCGGCGGCACGTCGGACGGCGGGGTGATCTTCGCGCAAGAGCAGAGCGATTCCGTGAAGAGGCTCGACCCGAGCGGCAAGGAATGGACGTTGATACCGTTCAGCCACGGGATCGGCTCGGTATCGCTCGACAACCAGGGCCGGCTGTTCGGCGTCGAGCGCACCTGCACCGAGCCTCTGAACTCGGAGCTGCCGGGCTGCAACGAGCTGCCGCGGATCGTGCAACTCCTGCCCGAGCGCAGGGTGCTCGCGACGAGCTTCGCGAACGGCGCGCCGTTCGGCCGTCTGAACGACCTCGTCGCCGACGGCAAGGGCGGCGCGTACTTCACGGTTGGCGGCGGCGCTTACTACGTCGACTCCAAGGGTGGCGTCTTGGGCGTAGTCGAGAACATCCGGCCGAACGGCCTCATGCTCTCGCCGGATCAGAAGACGTTCTACGTGACCAACAACACGAGCGTGCTCGCGTTCGACGTGAAGGCAGACGGCAGCACGTCGAATCGCCGCGACTTCGGGACGCTCGACGGCGACGACGGCGGCGACGGCATGGCCGTCGACTCCGACGGGCGGCTTTACGTGACCGCGGCGAAGGGTGTGCACGTGCTGTCACCGCGCGGCGAGCACCTCGGCCTGATCCCGACGCCGCGCCGGCCGATCACGCTCGCGTTCTCGGGTCCCGACAAGAAGACGCTCTACGTCCCGCAGATGGGCGCGATCGGACCGGACGGCAAGGCGTGGGCGACCACCGAGCTGATTCGCAACACCGCGATGACGATCTACACGCTGCCGATGGAGTCGCAGGGGTTCAAGGGACGGCCGAAGTGAGCGAAGCGAACGGACCGCCGCTCAGAGCGCGTAGGGGCCGTCAGTCGGCGGCCAGGCTCGTATCGATGAACGTGAAGCGCACCTTGCCGATGCCGAGCACGTCGCCGTGGTGCAGGATCTGACGCTCGGTCTGTTTCGAGTTCACCTTGATCCCGTTCCTGCTCGCGACGTCCTCGACGACGACGCCGTCTTTCGTCGACAAGAGGCGCGCGTGGACGCGACTGATGAAGTCGTCCGACACGTGGATGTCGGCTTTTTCGGAGCGGCCGATCGTCATGACGGGCTTGTAGAGCGGATATTTGATCGGCTGCTGCGCGTCGAGGTACACGAGCACGCGCGAGATCGGTTCGCGCGCGGCGTCGAGCGCCGCCGCCTCGCCCTCATCGTCGTCGCCGTACTCGCCATCGGGGAATACGAGCTCCGGGGCGATCATCTCGCGCTGCATCCTGTTCATCCAGCGTGACGCGCGCGAGCAAATGGCCGCCGGCCGGTTGCGAGCCGCCGGTTGCGGATTCGAGCTTGTCGAGACCCGCCATCAGCTCGTCCATCGACGGCAGCGGATGGATGGTCGGCTCCTCGACTTGTTGTTCGTCGGTGAGCGCGAGGGTAGAGGTTTGCATGTCCTCGACGCGATCGAGCTTCTTGAGCAGATCGTCGCGCTCGGTCCGCACGCGTGCGAGCTCCGCACGCGTGTCGGCGAGCCGGCGCATCGTCTCCTCGCGGCCGGTGCCGAGCGCCGAGAGCCGCTGTTGCTGATCAGCGAGCTTGGTTTCGGCTGTCTGGCGGCTGCGTGTAGCCGCTTCGAGGCGCTCCGCGAAGGTGGTCTCGAGCTGCTCGACCTTGGCGCGTAGCTCGTCGAGCCCGGCGCGCAAAGCCGCGGAAATACGGGTCTCGGCCGCGAGCGCCTGCTCGAGGCGTGCGATCGCCTCGGCGTCCGCCGTGTCGCGCAGCGGCCGGCTCTGGGGCGTGGGGCGAGCGTTGTCGGGTGTCTCGGGCGTCATTCGACTGTTCTGCGCTTGGGCGCTTCCCAAGCGTGGTGAGAATAGCGTTTCGCGAGCGACGCTTCCCGAATTGAATCACACTGGAAGAAGAGCGCGAGCCGCTAATCTCACGGTGCCATGTCGATTGCGCCCGAGTGGACGGTGCGCCGTGCGCCGCCGGGTACCGTCGCCGGATTATGTAACCTCAAAGCGCGGGATCAGCGCACGGTCGGCTCTATTTCGAGCTCGATCCGCGCTCCCGCGTCTTGCTCGAGGCCATACGCGCGTGCGAACCGCCGGTGAATGGCGGTTTTCACGTTGTGCTCGGCAGCCTGAGCGCTTTCAATATCAAGACGCGCGCATCCGCGCTCAGAGCGCGATCACAAAACTCGATTGAGAGAGTGCGCGAGCGCGGCGTCGCCGAATTCGCGTGCTCGCGAATGGTGCACGCGTGCGCGCGCGAATCGGATGATAACCCGGGAGAACGACTAGACGTGAAATTTGCTCATGCGCTGCGATCCAGCAACGGAGCGGCGCGGCGTTGCGGTTCGAGCGTTCAGCGCTGACGCGCGGCGTGCGCTCGCTCGTAGCGCGACGTCTCGATGAAGTTGCGCACCGCCGAGTTGTCCTCGTGGCACGCGTACTCGAAGAAGCGGTACTTCGGGTCGAGCTCGAGCGGGAACGCAGCCTTCCACGGGCGCGTGAGCACGACGGGGTCCTCGACCGCGATCTCGTAGTCGATCGTCGCCGCGCCCGTGCGGCGGAGCCGCTCGACGATGCGCAGCTGCTCGCTCGTGGGAACCGGCTTGCCGCCGGGTCCCACGATCGTCATCGGGCTCCCGCCGTTGAAGTTCGTCGTCTCGATCACGAGCGTGTCGCCGTCGAAGCGGCCGCGCGACTCGCCGAGCCACTGCTCGATTGCGGGGTCGAGCGGCGGGCGGCCGTCGAGCGGCACGATCCGCGTCTCGTGGATCAGCTCGAGGCGGATCACGACATAGCCCGGCGCTTGCACGATCTCGATGCCGCTGTTGTACATGAACGGGAACATCGAGGCGGGCAGCCCGCGCGTGATGCAGCGGTCGAGCGCGTTGAAGTCGGAGACTTTGTCGAACGGAATGTTCGACCAGCTGCTCGTCATCGCCGCGGACCGGCGCTCGCCTTCGGGGGTGAGCGCGGGCAGGCGGCCGTTCGCGGGCTCGACGATCAGCGACGTGAGGCGATTCGGTTGGCCCATCTCGGCCCAGTGGCCTATGCCCATCTTGTTGTTCTTGATCTCGTCGTCGTAGCGCGCGTTGAGGCCTTTGAGCCGCTTGACCCGCTCCGCGTACTCGTCGTCATTGAGCTGCGCGCGCTCGCCGAACGACTCGGGCCGTTGCAGCGGCGTGCCGTTGAGCTTGTCGATCGGCCACATGCCCTGCAGGTCAGGGTCGCCCCAGGCGGTGCGCGGAGCGGTCCATGCGCCGGTCGCCGAGGGGGTCGAGCCGGACGTCGTCGCTCCGCCGCAGCCCGCGAGCAGCGAGACGGCAGCGACACCGCAAAGCATCCAACCGCGTTCGATCATCGTCGGACCCTCGGTCTCGGACGGAACGATGTTAACAGGCGGTGCCCGAGCGTTGAGCCACGGCGGCACGCTGGCTGTCGCGAGATGCGTGGCGCCGAGCAACGGGGCAACGTGAACGTCGTTGCTTTACCTTCTTGGGAGACTCAGCTAAGGTGCGCGCCGTGAACCGCTCGACGCGCAAAAGCACCGGCAAAAAAGGACGCCAAGGCAAGGCGCTCTCGGTGCACGCGCGCTGATTCAACTCGAACCGCGTAGCAATCAAGAGAGGCCTCGCCGGACACCGACGGGGCCTTTTCGTTTATGGAGAATCGCTCAATGGTCGCCAAGAAGCTCTCGAATCCCGTGGTCGCCGTCGTCGGCGCGACCGGCGCCGTCGGCGTCGAGCTGATCCGCTGCCTCGAGCAGCGCAAGTTTCCGCTGTCGGAGCTCCGGCTGTTCGCGTCGGCGCGCTCGGCCGGCAAGTCGCTCGATTTTCGCGGCAAGCCGCTGCAGGTGGAGGAGCTCACCGACAAGAGCTTCGCCGGTGTGCAGATCGGCCTGTTCTCGGCCGGAAGCTCGACGACGAAGAAGTTCGCGAAGGCGGCGCTCGACGCCGGCACGGTCATCGTCGACAACTCGTCCGCTTACCGAATGGATCCGACCGTGCCGCTCGTCGTGCCCGAGATCAATCCGGAAAAGATCGCGACGCACAAAGGCATCATTGCGAACCCGAATTGCTCGGCGATCATCTCGATCACGCCGCTGTGGCCGATCCATCGAAAGAACCGGATCAAGCGGCTGATCATCTCGACGTACCAGGCCGCGTCCGGCGCGGGCGCGGCCGCGATGGAGGAGCTCCGCGAGTCGACGCGTGCGTATCTCGACGGCAAGAAGTTCACGCCGAAGGTGCTGCCGCATCCGTATGCGTTCAACGCGTTCAGCCACAACACGAAGGTCGATCCCGCGACGCTGCACAACGAGGAAGAGACGAAGGTCATCAACGAGACTCGCAAGATCTTCGGCGATCCAGAGCTGGCGATCGGCGTGACCTGCATCCGGATCCCGGTGCTGCGCGCGCACTGCGTGTCGGTTACGTTCGAGTGCGAGAAGCCGACCTCGCCGGACGAAGTACGCGAAATCCTATCGGCGGCGCCGGGCGTGAAAGTCGTCGATGACATCGAGCATAACTACTTCCCGATGCCGGTCGACGCATCCGGGAAGGACGACATCCTGGTCGGTCGCATCCGCCGCGATCTCAGCGACTCGACGGGACGATCGATCTCGATCTTCTCGGCCGGCGATCAGCTGTTGAAGGGCGCGGCGTTGAACGCCGTGCAGATCGCGGAGCGGTTGCTCGGCTAACGCAGCAAGTCTTCTGCGGCGCCGATGAATTGTCCGTTGTTGGCGCGGACGATGTCGTCGTAGGTTTTGTCTTCGTTTAGCTGGGTCCCGGTGTCCCCATCGGGTCCCATGCTGTAGAGGTCGAAGTCGTTATTGAGCGGCCTCGAATTTCGATCGTGGCGAACGTCGCCGCTCTTGGCGGTCGCGACGTTGACGTATCGATAGGGGTGGCCCCACGGGTCGACGAATCCGCTCAAGCCCGCCTCGGCGAGCGTCTCGGGAAACTTTCGAGTATTCGACTGCCAGCGATACAGCTGCACGCTGATCGTGCCGATATCGCCGATCGCGCGCGCGGCTCGCGCGCGATTCTCGTACGCGTTGACGCCCGAAACGCTGACGGACGCGACCACGGCTACGACGCCGATCGCACAGACGAGCTCCATCAACGCAATGCCTCGCGAACGACGCATGCATTCACCTCAAAAACGATTTGAATGCAGCGTAGCGACGTCGGCGCGAAACTGCCGTGTCGGCAATCACGAAGGTTCGAGTGGACGATGACTCCGCGACGCATGTCACACGCACTGCGTGACTTAATTCGTCGCAGCCGTGGTCAGCGTGTGAAGTCTGTTGGCTCACGCAATACATCGTGCGTGCATGCGTTCGACGTTAGGTTGAATCGACGCGTTGCGTGCGCGCGTCTTCTGTTCAATGCGTTCGTGCCGCGCGATACACCGTGCTCTTGGCGACGGCG
This sequence comes from uncultured Gammaproteobacteria bacterium, assembly GCA_963841645.1. Lineage (GTDB taxonomy): Bacteria > Pseudomonadota > Gammaproteobacteria > Steroidobacterales > Rariloculaceae > FEN-1219. The sequence goes on from CAWJDS010000004.1 coordinate 142,079, forward strand.
AAGTTGAACAGCATCGCGGCGAGACCGCCGATCGCTACGGGCACGAACGGAAACGCCGCGAGCGCGGGCGCGAAATGTAGGCACAGGCCGTAGATGCCGAAGTTCACGATCGCGCCCGCGAGCTGGATGGCCCAATACGCCGCGTACTCGACGCGGCCGTCGCGGCCACCCGTGCCGCGAAAAGCGTAACGACGATTCAGCCACCACGTTGCCGTGACCGCGAGCGGGAACGACACGAATCGGCCCTGCCACGGCCCCCACGCGAGCCACCGCACGAGAAGCGTCACCACGCCCGCGTCGATGACGAAGCCGACGGTCGCGGCGACGACGAATAGCGCGAACGACTTGCGCAGCCCGAGTGGGCCGCTCTCGGAGCGCGCGTTCATGGCGCAAACCAATCGCCGAGCTTGACGTGGTTTCATGGCGGGATCCCGCTCGAAACGGCTAAGCGAATGGTACCGGACGAACCGGCTCGTGCCGGTGAACGCGACGTCGTCGCCGAAGCGGTCTTCGGAACGGTGGCACTCGCCTTGCATTGGCGAGTATTCACCATTTAGGAGGCGTTATGGCAGAGCACACCAAAGAGCGCGAGAACCAGGGCGAAGGCAATCGTGAAGCGGATCGCCGTTACCGCGAGGGCGTTCGAAAAACTGTCGACGAGCACGACCGAGGAAGAGCGCGAGGAGAAGGCGCGCACCTTGACTCAGGAAGAACGCGAGGCCGCTGAGCGCGCGGAAGAAGAGGGCAAGTCTCACGCGAAACGGTAGTACGGCCCATTGCCTGGGCTTCATTGCCGGGGGCGACCTGTGTGCGGGCGCGATTCCAGAGTTTGGAATCGCGTCGTCGAAATGTCGCGTTTGGCAGCGGGTAACAGGCTCGCCGATCGCGAGCGGAGCCGGGCACGGAACTTGCTGATTAGATCGACATGGAAGCCAGCGGAAGTATTGCGTTTTGGATTTCGCTCGCGGTCGGCATTGTGGTGCTGATCTTCGTCAGCGCACTGGTCTTCGTCAACTCGGTGCGCCGCGGCAACCGGCGGTTCAAGTGGGGTCGCTCACCGCGACCCGCCGCCAAGTTGTGACGGTTCGGGCGCGCCCTCGCTGAATAGACCGTCGGGTGCCTCGGGCGGTGTGTCGACGTCGAAACCCTCGGCGCCATCGAGCCGTTCTTTCGACGCACTGATCACGAAGCACTCGTTTTCGCTGTCGAGCGCGAGCGCGGCGACCGGAACAGCAAAATGCTTCGTCGCGTGACCTAACGGGGTCCCAAACGCGAGCACCGCGTACTGCACGCGAGACGAATCGAGGTCGAGCATCAGAGTCCTCGATGGTGCCGAGCTTGTTTCCCTGCCGATCGTATATCTCGTTGCCTTGGAGATCGCGTGCGGATAATAGGGTCGACATGGCTGCACTCCTTTCGTTGGGGTCGATCACGGGGAGCAAGTTCTATGCCACTGCCGCTCTACTTGCGCAGCGCGCCGCTCACGCCCTCGGGTGAGCAGTTGAAGGGCTGAATCGCGAGGTCCGACGCGGCGTACTCGTAGGTTGCGCGGTCGAACGGCCGAGTGAAGAACTCGGGGTCCGTCAGATCGATCTCGACCACGAGGCGCTGCCGCGCGGCGTCGACGTGCAGCCGCTCGACCGACGTGAGCGCCGCGGAGTGCAACAAGCCCTTGGTCGGCTGGCCCGGCTGCTCGACGTATTGGTTCAGCACGCCGGCGGAATAGTTCGCCGGTTTCGATCACGAGCGTATCGCCCTCGAAGTGGCCGATCGAATGGCCGAGCGACGTGCGAGGCCCGTCCTTCGGGTGCTCCTTCGTGTCCATGTGCACGATGCGGCGCACGTCCATCCACTCGTGGTGCAGCACGATGTCCGATCCTTGCTTCACGATTTCGAGCGGCGTGGCGGGCGCACCCCAGACACGGCGGATCGCGACGGGATCGCAGCGGAACGTCGGATCGTCCTTGAACGGGTCGTACGCGGCGACGGCTTTCAGTCCCGCCGGCGTGAGCGACTGAATCATCGGCTGAGGGCCGCTCGTGCTGCGGTTCGGTATCGGCGCAAGCAGCCAGGTTCCAAAGACGTCCACACGCCTCGGCAGCGCCGCGACCGCGCGCGTCTGTGCCCCCGTCGGGCCGTTCACGTCGAGCACGCGGCCGTCGGCGAGCTCGACGTGGTCGAAGAAGCACATGTATTCGCTGTGTCGCGACAGGGATCCCTGCACGCGGACCTGAGTACCGGTCTTGAGCATCTCGGGCGTGATGCCGTTGCGGGTGAGCTGAGTTACGCCGTGCGACTCGCAGACGTATTCCTGCGTCTTGCCGTTCTCATCGATCGCGGCGACGTGCAGGTAGCTGTGCGGATTGCGCGCCTCGAACTCGGTGATCGTGCCCGAAATGCTGATCGGTTTGCTCGCGTCGAAGTGCGGCGCGAAGCTGTGGTGCGCGCGTGCGGTGAGCGTCGAAAACGCCGCCACCGCGACGGCGACGTGCGCGGCCAGTGTGCGAATACGCATCCCGATTCCCCCTTTCGCGAGCGCGGCTCTCGAGAGAGGCCGGGCTCGACAGGTATCTACGAGGAGAAGGTCGTCACCACTGCCGCCCTCGCGCTCGCCGATCTAGTCGTGCCGCAATGATAGCCAAAGCGAGCCCCAGGACGAACTCGAGCCCCGTCGCGCCGCCGCCGCCGGTGGAGCCGCCGACCGCTTTGACGGTGACGGTGCGGGTCGCGGGGGTGGCCGCATTACCCGAGGTGTCCTTCACGTTGTAGGTGACGGTGTAGTCGCCGACCTGGGCGGTGTTCACGGGGTTGGTCGTGACGATCTTGGTGGTGAGATCGCCGTCGAGCGCGTCGCTGGCGGTTGCGCCGGTGTCGGTGTAGGTGTCGCCGACTGTAAGGGTGACGGAGGCGGCACCTTTGAGCGTGATCGTGGGCGGGGTCAGGTCGCCGCCGCCGAGGTTGCCCGCGCCGTCGTTGTAGAAGATCGCGATGCCGCCGGGGCCCGCGAGCGCGACGTCGAGTCGATCATCGACGCTGAACTTGCCGGTCGCGACCGCGAGCGCGCCGGGCAGGGCGAGCTGCTGCGGGAAGAGATTGAACGTGCCGCTCGAGGTGCCTGAGTTGGCGTAGACCTGGTGCGCACCCGTCTTGTTGACGACGATGATGTCGGTGCTGCCGTTCAAGTCGATGTCGGCGGCGGCGACGGCGGAGTTGAGCGAGGCGCCGAGCTGATCGGAGAGGAAGAAGCTGCCGGCGGTTGTCGAGGTGTTGAGCCACACCTCACCGCTCGGGGTCGCGGGCAGCGTGGACGTGTCGCGCCCGAAGACGAGGTCGGGGCGCTGATCGCCGTTGAAGTCTGCAACCACGACCGAGGTCGTGGGTCCGGTCGGCAGCGTGAGCTCGAGGGTGAAGACGCCCGCGGTGTTGCGGTACACGGTGGCATCGCCACTCGCGTTGGCGAGCACGAGCTCCGGCAGCAGGCCGCCGAAGAGATCGGCGAGCACGGCGCCGCGGCTGTTCGCGGTGCCGAGCTTCGCTGCGAGCTCGAAGACGCCCGAGCCGCGGTTCAGGTACACGCTCGTCGGCCCGTTGTTCGCGAACACGAGGTCGGGCAATCCGTCGCCGTTCACATCCCCGACCGCCACCGCGTAGCTGTCGTCGGCCACGTCCCCGACGTTGGCGCCCGTGAACGCCGCTTGGCCCGCGTTCATGTAGATCCGGCTCGGGACGCCCGCGCCTCCGGCCGTCACGATGTCGAGGTTGTGATCGGAGTTGAAGTCCCCGACCGCGATCGCGCGGCTCGGCGAAGGGTCGCCGAGCGTAATCGGCGTGCTCGCGAGCATCCGCCGGCTGGTGTTCGCGGGATCGGTGATGCTGATGAACACCGCGGTGCCCTGCGCAGGCCCGGTCGCCACTGCGAGGTCTACGATGCCGTCGCCGTTGAAGTCGCCCGCGACGATCGCGCGCGCGTCGATCCCGGGGATCGTCTGCGCGGGGCCGCCGCTCACGCGCTGCGCGACGCTGAGCGCCGTCGTGGTCGTGTCGTTCGCCGGCGTCTCGTCGATCGGCACGGGCCCCGCGACCGCGACCTTGGCGTTCGCGAACACGTCGCCCGCGAAGCCGCCGTGGCCCGTCAGAGCCAAGTTGCGGGTCATGCCTCCCGCAACCGACCCGAGCGTACAAGAGAGTTGCGTTGCACTGCCCACGACGCTGAACGTGCAGCCCGGATCCGACGGCGCATCGAACTGGAACGGCACCTCGCCCGCGAACGTCGCCGTGAGCGTGACGCCCGGAACGTCGACGGCGGCTGCATTGTTCTTGATCGCGAAGGTCCAGGTTGCAGTCGCGCCGAGCACGACGGGGTTCGGCGCGGCGCTGAGCGTGACCGCGAGGTCGACGCGTGGGGCGCGCGTGATCGTGATCGTGACGGTCGCCGGGCTGCTCGTGAGAGTGCCGTCGCCCGTGTGGTAAGTGAAAGTGTCGGGGCCGCTGTAGCCCTGAACCGGCGTGTACGAGAACGCGCCGCTCGCGTTGAGGACCAGCGTGCCGTGCGCCGGATTCGTGACGACAGCCGCGGTCATCGGGTCCTTGTCACGATCGGTGTCGTTCGCGAGCACGCCTTTCGTAGCATCGACGACGAGCGCTATGTCCTCGGTGGTGCTGTACGTGTCATCGGCCGCGACGGGCGCGTGGTCGATCGGCGTGACGGTGATGCTGACGGTCGCCGTGTTGCTGTTCAGAGAGCCGTCGTTTGCGCGATAAGAAAAGGCATCGGGGCCGGTGTAGTCCGCGGTCGGAGTGTAGGTGAACGAGCCGTTCGGGCTCAGAACGAGCGTGCCGTGGGTCGCGTTCGCGACGAGGACGGCCGTCAGCGAGTCGCCGTCGGGATCGGAGTCGTTCGCGAGCACGCCTTTGGCCGGCACGTTGAGCGGTGCATCCTCGGGCGTCGTGTAGGTGTCGTTGGCCGCGGTTGGCGGGCCATTGACGGTGGTGACATTGATCGAGACCGTCGCCGTGTTGCTGGAGAGGGAGCCGTCGCTCGCGCGGTACGTGAAGGCGTCCGGACCCGTGTAACCCGCGGCCGGCACGTATAGGAACGAGCCGTTCGGGCTCAGAGCGACCGTCCCGTGGGCCGGATTCGACGCGAGCGCCGCCGTCAGCGGGTTGCCGTCGGGATCCGTGTCGTTCGCGAGCACGCCGCTTGCCGCGTTCACCGTGAGCGGCGTGGCTTTGGGTGTGCTGTACGCGTCGTTGACCGCGACCGGCGCGCTATTGACCGTCGTGACGGTGATCGAGACGGTCGCTGTGTTGCTGTTGAGAGCGCCGTCGTTCGCGCGGTACGTGAAGGTGTCGGGACCGGTGTAATTCGCGGCCGGAGTGTACGTGAACGCGCCGGTCGGGCTCAGAGCCAGGGTTCCGTGCGCGGGATTCGACGCGAGAACGGCCGTCAAGGATGGGCTTTCGGGATCGGTGTCGTTCGCGAGCACGCCGCTTGCCGCGTTCACCGACAGCGTCGTGCCCCTAGGCGTGCTGTATGAATCGTTGGCGGCGACGGGCGGGTCGTTGACGGCCGCGACGGCGATCGTGACCGTCGCCGTGTTGCTGGTGAGAGAGCCGTCGCTTGCGCGGTAAGTGAAAGAGTCGGGGCCAGAATAGTTCGCGGCCGGGGTGTACGTGAATGAGCCGTTCGCACTGAGCGAGAGCGTTCCATGCGAGACGTTGCCGACGAGTGCGGCGGTGAGCGGATCGCCGTTCGCGTCCGTATCGTTGTGTAGAACACCGTTACCCGACGATACGTTGAGGGTCGTGTCCTCGGTAGCGTTGTAGCTGTCGTTGGCGGCGACCGGCGCGACGTTGGGCGAGGTGATCGTGATAGTCACCGTCGCGGTATTGCTGTTGCTCGAAGCGTCGCGCGCGCGGTATTGGAAGCTGTCCGTGCCGCTAAAGTCGCCGTTCGGAATGTAGGTGAAGGAGCCGTTCGGGTTCAGAATGAGCGTGCCGTGGGTCGGAGCGCGCGCGAGCTGGGCCGTGATGGGGTCTTTGTCCTGATCGGAGTCGTTCGCGAGCACCCCGTTCGCCGCGATTGTGACGAGGGACACACCGCGCGACGTGGAATAGGCGTCGTCGACCGCCTTGGGGGGCGCCGCGTACGCGGGTACCGCCCAGGCCGCTAATAGAGCGCCCGCCGCCAAATTGAGCGTGGCTAACCGAAGGCTCAAGGCGCGCGCTCTGCCGGCGCTTTGCGCAGCTTCCGCATCGGCAGGACCCCTGTTGTTGCTTATGGCGTTAGCGACGATGCTGCGGCGGCTTCTTACGTCAACCACCTTCAGCTTCGTTGCCAGCCCGACCGCTCCTTGCAAGAGCTGCGCCGGGCCGCCGTTGTTTTCATCCGTGTCGGTTGGATTCTCGCAAATTCGCTCGGGTAATGAGAGACCCTTACGTTATGTAACCTCGAGCGTCGACGTTCCGCGGGCTCCATGGCGCAAGAATTGCTTCACGATTGTCGAAAGAGGAGATCGGGGAGACGGATGCGACGGTCCACGGAGCGTGCGGCGAGCCAGCGCCCGCCTCGGCGAGTCCGTGGCGCTCGCATCGGCATCTCGGGTTGGCGTTACGAGCCGTGGCGCGGCGACTTCTATCCCCCGGGTTTACCGCAGCACCGGGAGCTCGCGTTCGCCGCTGAGCGCTTCGACTCGATCGAGCTCAATGGCACCTTCTATTCGCTCCAGCGCCCGGAAAGCTACGAGCGCTGGTATGCGTCGGTCCCGCCCGGGTTCCTCTTTGCGATCAAGGGCTCCCGCTACATCACCCACATGCTTCGTCTCCAAGGCGTCGAGAGCGCGCTCGCAAACCTGCTCGCGTCCGGCGTGTTCGCGCTGCGCGAGAAAATCGGCCCTTTCCTTTGGCAACTGCCGCCCACGATGGCGTTCGACGCGGACAGGCTTGCGAGCTTCTTCGAGCTATTGCCGCGCACCGCGGAGGAGGCTGCCGCGCGTGCGCGCCTTCACGACGCGCGCGTCGATGGCCGGACCCGACTCGATGTCGATCCGCGAAGTAGGTTCAGGCACGCGCTCGAAGTGCGCCACGCGAGCTTCGTGACGCCGGCGTTCGTCGAGTTGCTGCGCAAGCACAAGATCGCGCTCGTCGTCGCCGATACGGCCGGCAAGTGGCCTCTGCTCGAAGACGTCACCGCAGACTTCGTGTACGTGCGGCTCCACGGCGACGCGAAGCTCTACGAGAGCGGCTACACGAGCGCGGTGCTCGAGACCTGGGCCGACAAGATCGACGCGTGGCTCGACGGGCAAGAACCCACGCACGCGCGCACCATCGGCGCAACGCCTGCAGCGCGGCGCACCCACCGCGACGTATTCGTCTATTTCGACAATGACATCAAGGTGCGCGCGCCGTACGACGCGATCTCGCTCGCCGGAAAGCTCGCGACGCGCAGCATGCCGGCGCGCCGGGCGGCCGCGATTTCGGCTCGAGAAGCGGCCGCCCAGAGGCGTCGCGGCTGATGCCCATCGAGTTGACGGTCTGGAACGCGGCGCTGTGCGCGTTCGCGATCATCAATGTGGCGGCTTGGATCTCGGCCCGGCACCGTTTGCAAAGACGCGCCGCAGTGTTACCACCGAAAGTCTTCGCGACGCGTAAGGCGATGCTCGGCTTGTCCGCGATTTACCTGCTCGGTTGCGCGTTCCGATCCGCGCTGCCGATGCTCGACGTGCAGCGGATATGCCTCCACGACACACTGCTTTCGCGCGTCGCCGTGGGGCGCGGCGTCGCCACGATCGCGGAGCTCGCATTCGTCGCGCAATGGGCTCTGCTCTTGCGAGAAGCCGCGGAAGGTCAAGATGGGCCCATCGTCGCGCAAGCGCATCGCGCGCTGTTGCCGCTCGGCGTCGCAGCCGAGATCGTGTCCTGGCTCGGCGTGCTGACGCGTAACAATTTGCTGCACGCGATCGAGAACTCGTTGTGGACGCTCGGCGCGGCGCTCGTCCTCGTGGCCCTTGCCGCGCTGCTCGAGGGCGCAGACGTGCGACGGCGTCGGATGATCGCCGTCATCATCGCGGTCGTTGCCGGCTATTTGGTGTTCATGGTGGCCGTCGACGTGCCGATGTATCTGCAGCGCTGGCACGCGAGCGGCGCGACGGCGTTACCGCTCGCGATCGGAATGGCAGAGGTGCTGCGCCGATGCGTGCCGACGCCGCTCGTCGCGGCGTGGCGCGAGGACATCCCATGGCTCACGTTGTACTTCACCGCCGGTGTATGGCTCAGCATCGCGCTCGTGGGCACGCCGGCGCTGGGCGTGGATCGCGCGAGCCGGGCGCGCGGTGCTGGTATTCCTGCGCTCGCTTCCGATAGTGATCGAGGCGCTTCCGGTGGATGAGAGCGAGTGGCATGCAAGTTGCTGCCGCATAGACGTTGCAGGACGTGACGAGCATGACGGCAGAAGTGATTCGTACCATCGGTATTCGCGATCTCGATCACGCCGCGAAACGCGCTGCTCTCGCGCGGGAGTTCCTCGTGACGAATGGGCTCGGCGGTTACGCGTCTGGAACCATCGGCGGCGTGCCTGCGCGCCGCTACCACGCGTTGCTGGTCGCCGGTTTGCCGCCGCCATTCGGCCGACGCGTGCTGCTGGTCGATTTCGTGGCGGAGGTCGTACTGCCGAGTGGCGGGCGGGCGTCGCTGTGCGACGAAGACGCCGGTCTTCTTTGCGACTTCCGTCTCGAGAACGGTCTGCCGGTGTGGCGCTACGAGCACGAGGCGTTCGAGCTCGAGAAGCGCGTCGTGATGCCGCATGCGCAGAATACGGTGCACGTCATCTATCGGTTGCTCAGTGGTGGCGCGCGGCTGGCGCTCGATTTCGCGGTCGTCGTGCACAACCGCTCGCACGACGCACCCGTGGACACGCCGCTGCCTGGGGCATTCGTTCTAGCGGACACCCAGTGGGGTTACGAGATCTCGGTGCTCGACCTGCCGCATTTGCGTCTTCGCGTGCTCGGTCGCGAGGCCCGGCTCGAGGAGCGCCGCCGCGACCTGCCCGAGATCACGTACGGATGGGAGAAGGCCCGCGGCTACGAGCCGAGTGGCATGCGCTTTGCGATCGGCCAAGCCTTTGCGGTCGTCGCTCGCGATGAGCCGGTCGCGCTGATCGCATCGACGGAACCGTGGGACGTCATCACGGCGCTCGAGCCCGCGGCCGCTCTCGACGCCGAGCAAGAGCGGCGAACGCGCCTCGTAGGAGCGGCCGTTCCTGCCGCTCGCGCCGGTCTCGGCCCGGAGCTCGTTCTGGCCGCGGACCAATTCATCGTCAAGCCAGTGTCGCGGTCGGCCGATGCCGCGCGTTCGGCCGCCGCCGGTGTCGAAGGCCGCACGGTGATCGCGGGCTATCACTGGTTCACCGACTGGGGCCGCGACACGATGATCAGCCTCGAAGGGCTCACGCTTATCACGGGTCGCGAGCACGAAGCGGCCAATGTGCTGCGGACCTTCGCGCACAGTTTGCGCGACGGCCTGCTACCGAACCTATTTCCCGAGGGCGAGCGAGAGGGGCTATATCACACGGCGGACGCGACGCTGTGGCTCTTCCACGCGATCGATCGCTATCTTGCGAAGACGAACGATTGGAGTTTGCTCGAGACTCTGCTCGAACCACTCGTGGCTGTCGCGGAGCACCATGTGCGAGGCACCCGGTTCGGCATCGCCGTCGACGAGTCGGACTCGCTGCTGCGTCAGGGTGCGGAGGGCTACCAGCTGACCTGGATGGACGCGAAGGTCGGCGACTGGGTCGTGACGCCGCGACGAGGGAAAGCGGTCGAGATCAATGCGCTCTGGTACAACGCGCTCTGCGTCCTCTTGGAGTGGTTACGCACGACCGGCGACGGCGAGGGCGCCGAACGCTGGGCCGCCGTCGCGCGGCGCACGCGCGAGTCCTTCAATCGTAAGTTCTGGAACGAGGCGGCGGGATGTCTCTACGACGTCGTCGACGGCGAGCACGGCGACGACGCGTCGTGCCGCCCGAACCAGGTGCTTGCGATCTCGTTGCCGCATGCGGTGCTTGACGAGCCGCGCTGGCAGCGCACGCTCGACGTCGTTCGAGCAAAGCTGCTCACGCCGTTCGGGTTGCGCTCGCTGTCGCCGGACTCACCCGACTACCAGGCTCGCTACGACGGCGACATCCATTCGCGCGACGCGGCCTACCACCAAGGCACGGTCTGGGCGTGGCTCATCGGCCCATTCGTCGACGCGTGGGTCAAAGCGCATCCGGCGGAACGCGACACGGCGCGCAGCTTTCTCGGCGCGTTCTCCGAGCACTTGAGCGAGGCCGGTGTCGGCTCGATCAGTGAAATCTTCGACGCGGAAGCGCCCTACGCGCCGCGTGGCTGCATCGCGCAAGCGTGGAGCGTGGCTGAGGTGCTGCGTGCGTGGGTGAAGACGCGCGGGCAGTAGCGGCTCGAAGCGCGTCGGCTTGCCAGCGGTCAATCGAGCGCGACCACCACGCCTTCGTCCGCGCGCAGGTCGATCGAGTCGCCGGTTCGCTCTTCGGCGCGGTCCAGGAACGTCGACAACAGCACGTGTCCCGCGCGTCCGCGTTCGACTTCGCAGCGCCTAGGCTCGTGCCCGAAGTTCAGCAGGATCACCAGCACGCGGCCGTCGCCCTCGCGGCGGTACGCGAGCAACGGGCGCTCGCGCACGACCGGCGTTTGCGCGCCGCCCAAGAGCACGGGCTCTCGTGCGCGCAGTGCGATCAGCGCGCGATGTAGGCTCAACATCGATTTCGGATCGGCGCTCTGTGCGGCGACGTTGACGCTGCTGAAGTCCTCTTCGACGGGTAGCCAGGGCTCGTGGCTCGAGAACCCGGCGTGCTGCTCGCCGTTCCATTGCATCGGGGTGCGCTCGGGGTCGCGGTTGCGGCCGGTGCGCCGGCCCTGCGGGTCTCGTGCCTGCTGGCGCGGGATCGGCACGCCGCGCATGCCGATTTCCTCGCCGTAGTAAATCGTCGGCGTGCCGCGCTGCGTGAGCAACAGCATCGCAGCCACTCGAGCCTGAGCGCCTCGTGTCCGCATCGCGATCCGCGATTGATCGTGCGTTTCAGCCGTCGTCGTCGGCCAGGCATTGGGTGGAACCGCGCGCTGATACGCCTCGATCGCCTTGCCGATCGCATCGGCATTCCACTCCGTGTAGGTCAGCGCGAGATTCAGCGGCAGGTGCAGCTCGGGCCGCTTGCGGCCGTAGAACATCACGAGCTCGTTGAATGGCAGATAGAACTCGCCGAGCAGCACGCTTCCCGGTGCCGCCGCGTCGACGGCAGCGCGCAGGTTCGCAATCAGGAAGTGCATCCCAGGTTGATTGCGCGTATAGCGCGGGATCAGCTTGCTGTCGGGCAAGTCGCCCTGCTTGTAATTCGGATTCGGCGGGTTGTCGCGGAATTGCTTGTCTTTGAGCATCAGCGAAGGCGCGTCGAGCCTGAAGCCGTCCACGCCGCGATCGAGCCAGAAGCGTAGCGTCGCGTGCATCGCGTCCGCGACCTGCGGGTTGCGCCAGTTCAAGTCGGGTTGCGTATCCAGGAAGGTGTGAAGGTAGAACTGTCGCGTCGTCGCGTCCCATTCCCACGCGCTGCCGCCGAACACGCTGATCCAGTTGTTCGGCGGGGAACCGTCCGGTTTCGCGTCGCGCCAAAGGTACCAATCGCGTTTCGGATTGTCGCGGTTCGAACGCGACTCCTTGAACCACGCGTGCTCCGCCGCCGTGTGATTGCCGACCCAGTCGAGTAGTACGCGCAGGTCGAGGCGGTGCGCTTCGTCTAGGAGCCGGTCGAAGTCGGCGAGCGTGCCGAAGCGCGGGTCGATATCGCGGTGATCGGCCACGTCGTAGCCGAGCTCTTGCAGCGGCGAACGGTAGAACGGCGTCAACCAGATGCCGTTGACGCCGAGCCAGCGCAAATAGTCGAGCTTCTCGATGATGCCGTGGAGATCGCCCAATCCGTCGCCGTTGGAATCGCGAAACGAAGGAACGACGATCTGGTAAATGACGCCCCGCTGCCACCACGCGAGACTCGCCACGGATCAGATAGACGAAAGAAGCGGGGTGGGCGCAGGTTGCATGGCCACAGCGCTGCAAGCGATGTGCCAGCGGCGGTTTAGAAACACCTGCCGGTTGGCACAGATCGTGGAGGACCCATGGTCGTCGCCTAGATTGGCGGAGCAGCGATGCGAGCGCAGAAGCGATCGGCTGCCGAGTTTGTGCCGGAGGACAATTCGTTGAGCGCCGCGCGCGCCGGGGCGGCGCGTTGTCGCGGCTGCTCATTGTGGCAAGCGGCCACGCAGACGGTCTTCGGCGAAGGTCCTCGCGAGGCGCGCGTCATGCTCGTTGGCGAGGTTCCCGGCGATCAGGAAGACCGAGCCGGGCGACCTTTCGTCGGGCCCGCCGGCCGGCTGCTCGATCGCGCGCTCGAGGCCGCGGGCGTCGAACGCGGCGACGCGTACGTGACGAACGCGGTGAAGCACTTCAAATGGGAGCCACGCGGGAAGCGCCGGCTCCATCGGCGTCCGACTCCGGCGGAGATCGACGCCTGCCGTCCATGGCTAAGGAAAGAGATCGAGCTCGTGCGGCCGCTCGTGCTCGTATGCCTAGGAGCTACGGCGTCCCAAGCGCTGCTCGGCCGCGCGTTTCGCGTCTCGGAGGAACGCGGCAAGTTCATTCCTTCCGCGCTTGCGCCGTATGTGATGGCGACGATCCATCCGTCCGCGCTGCTGCGCCTGCCCGGCGACCGGGCGCGTGCTGCGGAGATGCAGCGCTTCATCAGCGACCTCGAGCTCGTCCGCGGCGTGCTGGCGGCAAAGCACGCGAGCTGATCGCGGCGTCGCGCGCGACCCACGATCGGTCAGTTTCCAAAAAGCGCAAACGGTTTTGGGGTGTCCATCCCGCTACAAGCGCATCCGCGACGGCGCTCGTCAATGGCACGCAACTTGCTCGATGTCGCCCGGGCTTTGTTGCGATCGACGAACGATCGCTCGACGCGGCGGTCTGCCCAATCGGGCCAAGGATGATTCTATGGAAGCGCAAGCAGGTTCAGGAACAAGGGTTTGTCGCGGCTGGCAGCGACGCTCGTGGATCGGGGCCGCCGTCGCTGCGTTCGCGGTGCCGATATCACTGCCGGCCTTCGGGCAGCAGGAACAGCCTGTCGCCGACCGCGTGCACAGCGTAAACCAATCCATCGAAGCGTACGTGAGCGGCAAGACGATCGACGTGCAGTACTACCGAGAGCTGCGGATTGAAGGCTCCGGCGCCGTGCAAGCGGGCGCGGGCATCCTCTATAACGAGCAGCGCGATTTGGTCGGCATTTTCGACGCGCTGATGTACCTCGGCGACCAGGCGCACAAGCGAGAGATCGAAGTCTCGGTCGGCACGCGCGTGTTCGCTGCATTCTTGAACCAGCAGAACGAGGACACGCTTGGCGTTGGTCTCGGCGGCCAGGCCGAATGGTTCTTCAGTGAAAAGCACCGGTCATCGCTGCGCCTCAGCGCATTTTACGCACCGGACATCTTGACGTTCGGCATCGCCAACAACATCAGGGACTATGCGATCGACTTGCAGACTCGCGTCGGCTCCGGCGGCAGTTTCGCGTTCGTCGGCTTCCGCCACCTCGAGGTAGACACCGTATCGGAGGCGGTATCGGGGAATCGCGAACTGGACAACGAGGTGCACGTCGGCTTCCGGCACACGTTCTGAAGCAATCGCCGGCGCCGACCTCGCGGCGGAGCCGACGGCGGCGCCTGCGTTGGCGGGCCCTGAGACGCCTTGCCGGCGCCGCGCTAGAGCGACATCGCCCAGCGACACCAAGACATTCCCGTCCGACCGTGCGCGCGGTAAATTGAGCTGCCCAACCGCCGGAGCGGCCCATGAAAGCGTCGATCGTAGTCCTGTTCGCTGCCGCCGTGCTCGCGCTCGCGGCCAGCGCCCAGCCGCCGTCCCAGCCTGCGCAGCCGTTCCGCATCCGCGGCACGGTCCAGTCGGTCGAAGGCGGGAAGCTGTCGATCGCGACCAAGTCGAACGGCGTTGTGGCTGTCGACATCTCCGATCGCACCGGCATCAACGGGCTCCAGGCGAAGACGGTACGTGATATCGGCGAGAACACGTTCGTCGGTGCGACGGCCGTGAAGAACTCTGCCGGCCGTTGGCAAGCGACCGAGATCCACATCTTTCCGGAAGCGATGCGCGGCGCGGGCGAAGGACACTACGCGTGGGATCTGCCCGAAAGCTCGATGACGAACGGCGCGGTAACGGGCAACACGTCGGGCACCGGCAGCCGCACGCTCCACGTGAAATACGCAGACGGCGAGACCGACGTCGACGTGACTCCGAAGACTGCGATCGTCGCGCTCACCCAGGGCAATCGCGAGCTGCTGAAGCCGGGCGCGACGGTCTTCGTGCTCGCGATTCCACAGCAAGGCGGCGGTGCGGCGGCGGTCGCGGTGATAGCCGAGACGAACGGCGTAAAGCCGCCGATGTGAGGTCGCGCCCCTGTTCGGTTTCGTGGAGTCGCGAACGAGCGCGCAGTTGCGCACAATGAGCCTCCGCCCGACACCGGAGAACCGCATGTCCGCGCAACCGCAAGTCCCGCAGAAGCACGTCGATCAACGCGTCTACGACCTCTACGACGAGTACTGCCACGGCCGGATCGACCGCCGCGAATTCCTGGCGCGTGCGAGCGCGCTCGTGATCGGCGGCATTTCCGCGCTCGCGATGGCGCAGTCGCTGTTTCCGCGCTACGCAGACGCGCAGACGATTTCGTTCACGGACTCGCGCATCAAGGCGAAATACGTCGACTATCCGTCGCCCGGCGGCAACTCGGGCAAGATGCGCGGCTACCTCGTGCAACCGAGCGGCGCCGGCAAGTTTCCGTCTGTGCTCGTGATCCACGAGAACCGCGGTCTCAATCCGTACGTAGAGGACGTCGCACGTCGCGTGGCCGTTGCAGGTTTCGTCGCGCTCGCGCCCGACGGGCTGGCGCCCGCCGGCGGCTATCCCGGTAACGACGACGACGGTCGCACTCTGCAGGCGGGTCTCGACCAAGCGAAGCTCCGCCAGGACATGGTCAACAGTGCGTTGTGGCTCAAGAAGCACGAGCTTTCGACAGCCAAGCTCGGTGCGACCGGGTTCTGCTGGGGCGGCGGCATGGTGAACAACCTCGCCGTCGCGATCGGCGCGGACTTGAACGCGGGCGTGCCGTACTACGGCGCGGCGCCCGCCGCGGCCGACGTCGCGAAGATCAAGGCGCCGCTGCTGATCAACTACGCCGGCATGGACGAGCGGATCAACGGCATGTGGCCCGAGTACGAGGCTGCGCTCAAGGCTGCCAAGGTGCCGTACCAGATGTACATGTACGAAGGCACTCAGCACGGTTTCCACAACAACTCGACGCCGCGGTACGACGAGAAGGCCGCGAATCTCGCGTGGGACCGAACGATCGCGTTCTTCAAGCAGCACCTCGCTTGATCGCGGTCGGGCGGCGCCGCGTCGGGGCGGCCGAGTAGGCGAGCTTGTTCAAGAGCTGGCGGCGCAAGCGCGTTCTCGCGAACGAATCGATCCCGGATTCGCTCTGGCGCGGCGCGCTGGCCGCAAGCCCGGCGCTCGGTCGCCTGTCGGACGCGGATCTCGCGCGTCTGCGCGAGCTCGCGCTGCTGTTCCTGCACGAGAAGCGCTTCGAGCCCGCAAGAGGTTTCACGGTCACCGACGAGATGCGCGTGCGCGTCGCGGTGCTCGGGTCTGTGCCGATCCTGAACCTCGGGCTCGACAGCTACGCGACCTTCACCTCGATCGTGCTCTATCCAGACGAGTTCCTCGTGCGCGACCGCGAGGTTGTCGACGACGATGGCGTCGTGCACACGGGCGACGACCTATTGAGCGGCGAGGCATGGCAGCAAGGGCCCGTTCTGCTCGCCTGGAGCGAGGTCGAGCAGAGCGGAAAGGGCGAGGGCTACAACGTCGTGGTTCACGAGCTCGCGCACAAGATCGACATGCTGAACGGCGAGGTCGACGGCGTGCCGCCCCTGCACGCCGACATGCGATTGCCGGAATGGACCGCGGCCTTCGACGAAGCCTACGAGAGCCTGCTCGATCAGCTCGATCGCGACGAGGAGCCGTGGCTCGATCCTTACGGCGCCGAGGATCCGGCAGAATTCTTCGCGGTCTGCAGCGAGATGTTCTTCGACGTACCGGAGCGCTTCGCGGAGGAATATCCGCGCGTTTACGAGCAGCTCGCGTCGTTCTACCGCCAGCGGCCCGTGCCGGCGGGATGACGCGTCGGCACGTCGACCTGTGGTTGACGTGCGGCGCGCTTTCGTGATCCTTAGCACGCAGCGAGAGGCTAATCGACGTGCGACGCTTCCCCAAGTCACCCGATTTAGAGAAGGAGCGGCGGCGGCTGTTCCGGAGGTACCTGTACGTCGCGCTGATCGTCGGCGTGGGTGGCTGGCTGCTGCTGGCCGGTCTCTATTTCTATAGGTTTCCTGGCGGCTTCAGCGAGCGCCCCGCGGACTGGGGCGTCTTCGGCGACTACCTGGGCGGCGTGCTGGGCCCGATTCTCGCGTTCGCGAGCTTCATCGTCGTGCTCGTGTCGCTCTACGAGAACCGGATCCAGGTTGCCGAAGAGAGACGCGCGCGCGGAATCGAGACCTTGATGACGGCGTTCACGGGGCTGATCGAGCGCGTGAACGAGATCGTCCACGACTTGCGTTACGAGCGCACGCGTGTCACCCCGCTCGGGCTCGCGTCCGCGTCCGCGTCGGTCGACGAAGTGCATGGACGCGACGCGTTTCGAGCGATGTTCCAGCACGTGCTCAAGTCGCCGCACCTTCACGATGTAGGCACGCGCGACGCGCCCAACGTCGAACTGTACGTCTCGCTGATGAAGAAGCTCGATGCGGACTGGGGCTACGAGCTCGGCGTTTACTATCGGCTGATCAATCATCTCTTCACGTTCATCGACATGGCCGAGCTGCCGCTCGAACAGCGCACGCGGCTCGCAAACTTCGCGCGCGCGCTGCTGTCGTCGTACGAGTTGTCGATGCTGTTTTACAACGGCCTCTGGGGAGAGGGGAGAGCGAGCTTCAAGCCGCTCGCGGAGAAGTACGGGCTGTTCAAGCATCTGCGCGCGGAGCACGTGCTCGACGCGCGCGACCTCACGCCCGGGGCGTTGTACTCGGCGACTGCCTTCGCGGGTTTCGACCGCCGGATCGAGATCTGGAAGGGCGTCGAGCCGGTCCTCGACGGCGAATGACCGTCGGACGTCGAACGGGACGCGCGGACCCCCTACCTCTCAGCGTCTCGCTCGCCGAGCGAGCGCGGCGAGCGCGGCACTCGCTTCCTCGAGCTTGAGCGCTCGCGCAACCACGAAATAGATCGCGCCAAACGCGGCAACAACGATGACTGCGACGAGCAAAGGATGCAGGCCCGACACCGCGAGCTTCGCGGCATAGCCCGCCGCCGTCGCGACGAGCGCCGCGCCGAACGTCTTTGCGAGCCGCGAGGCTCCGGCGCCGCAGTCGCCGATCCGCTTCGCAAGGCTCGCGTGGAGCAGCGTCCACTCGAGCCACGCGCCGAGCGTGGCGCCGACCGCGAGGCCGACGGGTCCGAGCGGTGCGCCGGCTATCTGCCAATGCGAGAAGATGCCGCCGGGAACTCTTATCCCGGCGAGCGCGATCGGCTCGAACTGCAGCATCAACGCGAAGCCCGCGATCGCAGACGCAACCATTCGCAGGCCTGCGACGCGCGCCGGCGTTTTGGTGTCGCGCAGCGCGAAGAACGCGGACTGATAAACGCGCGTCGTCGTCGATGCGAGTAGCCCGAAGCCATACGCGGCCAGCGTCAGCCAGACGATCGTGACGTCGCCGGCACCGAACGCCCCGGCGCGATAGATGCCTGCGACCAGCACGTCGCCGAGCACCACGAACGCGACGAAGCTCGGGACAACGAAGAACGACACGCGGCGTACCGCGGCGACCACGCGCGCGCGCAGCGCCTCGTGGTCGCCGGAACGCTCGCGCGCGAGCTCCGGCAACTCGGCGGCCGCGGTGCTCGCGCCGAACAGGCTCACGGGCAGTACGTAGAGTGTTTGCGCGTACCGCAGTCGTGCGACGGCGCCAATCGCGAGCAGGCTGCCGAGGAAGAGGTCGATGTAAGACGAGAGCTGTACGACGCCACGTCCGAGTATCGCGGGACCCGCGTTGCGCAGGGCCTCTTGGAACGGCGGAAGGTCGCGGCCATGGCCGATACGGATCTCTCGATCGAGGCGCAGCACTGCGGGCAGCTGGACGAGGAACTGGAGAAGTCCGCCCGCGAGCCCGCCCCACGCGGCAGCCATCAGCAGCGCGTCGAGGTTTAGGCGTCCTGCGAATGCCACGAGCGCGCCGATGATCGCCGCGTTCCAGAGCACGGGCGCGAAGTAGGGCAGGAAGAAGTGCCGGTGACTATTCAGGATTCCGAGCGCCCAAGCGGACAGCACGAGGACGCCCGTCATCGGAAACAGGATCCGCACGATTTCGATCATGAGCTCGCGCCGTTGGTCCTCGAATCCCGGCAGGAACACGTCGACGAGCAGCGGCGCGAGCAAGACCCCGAGCAGAGCGATCGTGCCCGCGACGGCGAGCAGCAGGCCGAACATTGCGCCCGCCACGCGGCCGGCTTCTTTCGTCCTGCCTTGGCCGAGCAGCTCGGAGTAGACGGGGATGAACGATGCGCTCAGGGTGCCTTCGCCGAGGAGGTTCTGGAGCACATTCGGCAGCCGGAGGCCCGCGCCGAGGACGTCGGCGTGCAGGCCCGTTCCGAAGTAGGTTGCCATCACGCGCTCGCGCACGAGCCCCGCGATTCGGCTCGAGAAAATGCCGGCGGCGACGAGGACGGAGCCTGGTGTCAATTCGGCCCCGCAGCGGAGGTGGGCATCTCGAACCTTCCCTCGTCCGAGAAGCGCTTCGTTCCGAACAGCCCGCCCTCGAGCTTGCCGTGGACGGCGTAGTCCACGGCTTTGATGTCCCCGCTATTCAGGAAGCCGAGGACTTGGCGCGCCATGTTGAAAGGACCGACCGTGACCGGAAGCGTGACGACGGTCTCGCCATAGCGCGGGACCGTGCCGGTCTCGTCGCTCACTCCGGTACCGAACTTCTTGCCGTTCAACTCGAGCGTGAGCGCTACGCCGTTGTATTCGACCGGTGCGTCGTTCGGATTCTGGATCCGAACCTTGACCGCGAGCCGCAGCTCGAACCCTTCACCATCGAGCGGCTCGACGCCCGCGACGCTCACGTTGAGCGGGTCGCTGTTCGAGCCCAGCGTCGTGCACGAGCAGAGTCCGCTCGCGACCAGCGCCATGGTGAACGTCAATCGGAGCGGCAGCTCGCGCGCATCGGCGAATGCGTCTCGCAGCGATCCATGCATCTTCGTTTCCCTCCCGTTCAACGGCGCGCGGATTCCGCGCCCCGAAACAGCGTGCGCCGCGGCGGGCCGCTCACGAGTCGCGCGACGTCGCGCCACAAACGTTTCACCCCGAGGCACAGGCCGATCGCGCTCGAAGCGAGCGCGCCGGCGCAGAGAAGGATCATGCCGATGTCCCAAAGCGGCCGCTTCGAATACCAAAACGCGAAGTCGAGGCTATGCAAGCCGTTATAAAGCCAGCGCTCGACGCGGTTCAGTCGATGCACGGTCGCGAGCAGCTCGCTCTCTCTGGGATCGACGTAGACCCAGGTCTCGAGCGGATCCGCGAACTTCACGCGCAGCACCGGCAACGGCGCCTCCCGATTTCGCGAATAGTAATAGGAGTCGTAGTCGTCGAGCAGTTCCTGCGCCACGATCGAGTTGCCCGGCACCGCGGCTTTCAACCGCTCGAGCAGCGACTCCACGCTGAACGGCTCGCGCCGCGGCGCGAGCGTCGTTGCGTCGATGAGCTCTGATTCGGGCTGCGCTCGCCCGGCGACGTCGTAAGGCTGGTGCAGCCGCTCGCGCTTCGCTTCCGGTAGGGGCGCCGACGTATAGCGTGCGAGGTAGTAGGGCTGATCCTGGATCCGTTTGAGCTCGATCTCCTTCAGCGCGCGGCCGCCGCGCAGCGCGCCCCAGGCAGCCGTGTCAAACGTCCCGAATTGCGAGACGTCGATAGGACCGCCCGTGAAGGCGCTTGGGCGTATGCGCAGGCCCTCGGCGTTCGTCCATTCGAACGGCTCCATCGACAGCAGACCGCTGAACACCCATGTCAGCGCGAATACGCCGAAGAACGCGCCGAGGATGTAATGCCACCGCATCCAACCCTGGTAGCGAATCGACTTCGCGAAGCTGAACGGCGTCGACTTTCGGAACTGCACGACGCCGAGCACGAGGCCGAGCGCCGCGAGTACGCAGCCGAGCTCCGCGGACCATACCACTGTCCGCGTCCAAAGCTGCTGATTCGTGCGCAGGCTCGTGAAGTAGAACCAATGGGGAATCGTCGCAATCCACGCGAAGGCGCGCGTACGCGCGGTCGTCGCGAGCGCGACCATGGCCGTCGTAGGGGACACGTAGACTTCCGTGCCGCGCCCGTCGTCGACCGCGAACTTCTCTAGCGGCAGCTCGCGGCCGAGCAGCAGCGTCCACTGGTCCGGGCGCTCGACGGTGCGCACGAACCGCACGGAGCTCAGGGGCGCGCCGCTGAACTTGGCTGCGACTTCCCGCGCGGTTTCGCGCTCGAGTGGCGCAAGCGATGCGCCGTCGTCCGCGAACACCGTCTCGCCGTCGATCGAGTAGGCGGGCCGGCCAAGCACGGTGCGTAGCGTGATCGTCGCCGGCGAGTCGTCGGCCGCGCGCTTCGCGGCCGCGGCCGGCGTGATCCGCACTGCCGCGAGGTCGAGCTCCGGCAGATGCTCGAGCCGCTGCTCGGGACTCAAGGACGGCATCCCGCCGACATAGATCATTGCGATGCCCGATGCGAACCAGACGACGAACAGGAAGCTCAGCGGGATGCCGAGGTAGCGATGGAGCAGGATCAAGAAGCGTCGGAGGCCTCGCAGCATCGCCGGGATACACGTCTCAGTGGGGATCGCTGCGCGAGCTTACGCCGCGGCCTTGGCCGATGCGAGAAGAGAAAAAGGGCACGCACGTCTAGGCGTGCGTGCCCGCTCGGGTCAATCCGGCCAGTCCGCGCGGCGGCGATTGCCGACGCGGACGGTCCGGTCCGGCCGATCACTCGTACTTGAACTCCGGTAGCGCCGCGAGCTCGCTTACGGTGAGGTTTGCCTGCACACGTTTCGGCTCATGCTTGGGGTTCTCGCCGCCGCGTTGGATCGTGAGGTTGTCGAGCGGCACGGCGATCTCCCGGCCGCCGATGTTCCCGATGCCGCCGCCGACGGTCAGCACGGCTTGCGCCTGGCGCCCGCCGCTGGTCGAAACGATCACGTCCTTGATCTTTCCGACCTTCGCGTCTGCTCGGTCGACGACCTCCGCGCCGATCAGTGCGCTCGCGGGTTGCTCCGTCGCCTTCAGCACGTGCGGGGTCTTCGCCGTGGAGGCGGTCGCAGTCGCCGCGGAGGCGGTTAAAGCCGATGACGACGTCGTAGCGTGCTCGGGCGGACTATTCTGCGAGGTCTTCTGACGCAATTCGCCGTCATCCGTGTAGGCCGGCATCGACTTCAGTTGATCTGCGGTCATGTCGAGATAGAGCGTCTTGCCGTCGGGCGATACGGAGAAGCTCTTGTATGGGACGGCGATCTTCTTCTCGCCGATTCCGAGCACGCCGCCGACCGAGACGATCGCCGTCGTTATGCTGGCGCCCGGTGAGACGAGTAGATCGCTGATTTCGCCGATCGAGTCGCCCGCTTTGTTCTTCACCGTTGCACCGACGAGCTTCGATGCGCGCACGCCATTCGAAGTATTGCGCGCGCCGGAGTGTGTCGTCGTCGCTGGACCGCTATCGTGGTCCTGAGCCCACGCGACCGTCCCCGTTCCGCACAGCATCGCGGCGGACGTCAATGTCAGCGCGTAAAGGTTCTTGGGTTTCATGTCATTGCCTCCTGTGATTTCGATAGCCAACATGAAGCAAGGCTCATGCCACAGCTGCGCTCGGAGCGTCCGCGATTGTCTTCCAAAAAGGCGTCGCGGCAGTGGCCATCGTCGCTCACGTCGTTGCAGAAACCGGGAATCGAGATCAAGAACTGACAACAGCGGCGGGCGTCGAGAGAACCACCGATCCAAGCAATCGAGATCGGGACAAAACCGTCAGACGGTCGTCGTCGATCGGTTCCTCGGCTCGCGTTCCGACTGCTGCGTCGTGCAGTTGCAGTCGGTGTGCTCGCAGCCTTCACCGGCCGCGCAGCCGCTGCTGCAGTAAGTCTCTCCGTCTTGGACGAAAGCCTTCGGGCCTTCGACCTCGCAGGAACAACCCGTATGCGCGCAAGCAGTCATCGCAGTCCCTCCTTAGATTTGCGACGGAAGAGAGGCGCCGCGAGCGCGGCGCCACCTAGGCGTCTTCAGATCCGCGGCGCGCTTCTTCCGCGGACGAAGAAGACCAGCGCCAACACCAAGCTAACGACGAACAAGATCCAGGCGATGTTCGCAGAGATTCCCGCTATGCCAGAGAAGCCGAGCACCCCTGCGACCAGCGCGACGATCAAGAAGATCAATGCGTAATACAGCATGGCCAAATCCTCCTTCCTTCTTACCTTCTTACTTCACTACCGTGCGTCCGAAGCGCTCTAGCTCCGCAGCGAGCTAGCGCAACGCGAGCAACCGCTCGATTTCCGTGTCGATCGGCAGCAGCATGGTGTTTCGCGGCTTGCTCGGACGCGGGTTATCGAGCGGTTTCGGATCGGGCAGCAGGCTCGGATCGTCGAGCGGCTTTGGATCCGGCAAGGTCGGGTCGCGACGAGGCGGGAGATCCACAGGCTCCCGCGGCGGGCCGTCGGGCGCCGTCTCATTGCGTTTGCCAATTCCCATGTCGTCCTCCTTCGCTGGTCGCGCGGCCTACGTGGGCCGCGCGACGATTACGACTCTCCTCGATCGGCCGCTAAGAGCGGCTCGACCGACGGCCGTAGCACTCGAGCGTGAGGTCGGAGCCCTCGGCGCGGCGCGAGATCCGGACGTGGGAGGTTGCGTCCGGGCAGTCGACACGGGTGCTCGTTACGGAGCGCGTATCGCCGGAGCGCGTGTCGCCGACGCAGCTCCATGAGAGACGATCGCCGTCCCGAACGTCGACTGGAAACGTCGCGTTCTCGCCCGGCGCGAGCACGAGTTGCTGCTCGTGTACTTTGCCGCTTTGCTCTTCGCGCACTTGGACCGACCCCGAGCACCGACCCGTATCCGTGTTGAGCAACGTCACTCCGGTCGGCAACTTCGCGTAGCGCGCGTTGGCCGCCGTGGTATTGGTCGTCGCGCAACCGCCGACTACGACGAGCGCCGCGACGACTAACGAGAGACACACTGGCTTACTCATGATCATGGTCGCACCTCCGTTTTCCTGGTGACGTCAATGCAACAACCGGGCCATGCGCTCGCGCGCATAGGCTGTATGCATAGCGGCCGTTAGGCCTCGAATTTTCTTGGATTTGATCGCAACGATTGGTGTGAGCCACGTGTGGATCGAATTGCGAAGCCGATTGGCACATCGCTTGCACTCATGCGGCCATGTCGAACGCAGAACCGGCTTCGAAGCCGCTCGAGGATTACGGACTCATCGGCAACATGATCTCAGCCGCGCTCGTTGGCCGTGACGGCTCGATCGACTGGCTGTGCCTACCGCGTTTCGATTCGGCCGCGTGCTTCGCCGCGCTACTCGGCGGGCGAGAGAATGGGCGTTGGCTGATTGCGCCGAGCTGCGAATGCCGCGTCAGTCGGCGCTACCACGACGATACTGCCGTGCTCGAGACTCGCTTCGCTGGCGAACGCGGAGAGGTCGCGCTCATCGACTTCATGCCGCTCACGGATGACGAGGAGAAGGTCGACGTCGTCCGCATCGTGCGCGGAATCCGCGGCGAGATGCCGATGCGCATGGAGCTGATCCTGCGGTTCGGCTATGGGCATGTCGTGCCGTGGGTACGCCGTCGAGACTATGGGCTGAGCGCAGTCGCGGGGCCGGACGCCGTGGAGCTGCACACGAACGCGCCGCTCGAAGGTCGCGAAATGACCACCTGCTCGGAGTTCACCGTTCGCAAAGGCGATAGCGTGCCGTTCACGTTGTCGTATCACGTCTCTCATAAGACGCCGCATTTCGTGCCGGATCGGCAAGAGAGCCTCGACCGAACCTTGTCAGCGTGGCGCGAATGGACGAAGCGCGGCGTCTTCGAATTCGACAACCGCGAATGGCGTGACGCCGTGGTCCGGTCGCTAATCACGCTGAAGCTGCTCACGTTTGCGCCGACCGGCGGCATCGTGGCCGCGCCCACGACGTCGTTACCCGAGCAACTCGGTGGCGACCGCAACTGGGACTACCGCTACTGCTGGATCCGAGACTCGACGTTCACGCTTTACGCGCTTCTGAACGCCGGCTACCGCGACGAGGCAGAGGCGTGGCGGCTCTGGCTTCTGCGCGCAGCGGCCGGCCACCCGGCGCAGCTGCGGATCATGTACGGGATCGCCGGGGACCGCTGGCTCCCGGAGCACGAGCTGAATTGGCTCGACGGCTACGAGCGGAGCAGGCCTGTGCGCGTCGGTAACCTCGCGGCCAAGCAGGTCCAGGTCGATGTCTATGGCGAGCTCATGGACGTGCTGCATGCAGCGCGCGAGGCGCAGTTGAGTCCGCTCGACGAAGCGTGGCGCTTGCAAAAGACGCTGCTCGAGCACTTGGAAGGCGTGTGGGACAAGCCCGACCACGGGATCTGGGAGACGCGGGGGCCCGAGCGTGACTTCACACACTCGCGCCTCATGAGTTGGGTCGCGTTCGACCGCGCCGTGAAGAGCTGCGAGCGGTTCGAGCTCGACGGTCCGGTCGATCGTTGGCGAGAGATCCGCGAGCAGATCCGCGAAGACATTCTCGCGCACGGATTCGACGAGCGGCGCGGCGCCTTCGTGCAGTATTACGGGGGCCAAGGCCTCGACGCGGCTCTGCTGTTGATTCCGCAGGTCGGCTTCCTGGCCGCGAACGACCCGCATGTGACCGGTACCGTAGCCGCCATTGAAGAGGAGCTGATGCACGACGGTCTCGTGCTGCGCTACTCGAGAGACAGCGAGGACCACGTGCAGGAAGGCGCGTTCATCGCGTGCACGTATTGGCTTGCCGATGTTTACGTGATGCTTGGCCGGTTCGATGAAGCGGGCGCGCTGTTCGAGCGGTTGCTGAAGGTTCGCAACGATCTCGGTCTTCTCTCCGAGGAATACGACGTTGACGCGCGGCGCCTGGTCGGCAACTTTCCGCAGGGCTTTTCGCACATCGGACTCATCAATACCGCGTTCAATCTCGTGAAGGCCCATGGTCCGGCACGGCAGCGCTCGCAGTGCACTGCGCCGGCCGACGGGAAGGAACCGAAGCGCGGGGAAGCAAAGGACGACAACAGGACAAAGGACGAAAAGAGGAGGGACTGGAGATGAAGAAGCCATTGCAGCAGCTTGCCGAGGCGGGACAGAGCGTCTGGATCGACTACCTGTCGCGCGACCTCGTGCAGTCCGGCCAGCTCGAGCGGCTCGTGCACGACGACGCCGTCGTCGGCGTGACATCGAACCCGACGATCTTCCAAGAGGCGATGTCGGCCGGCAACGGCTACGAGGACCAGCTCAGCGAGGAGGCCGGCGAGACGCAGGACCCCAAGGAGATCTTTCTACGGCTGGCGGCACGCGACGTCAGCGACGCGTGCGCCGTGCTGCGGCCGGTGTTCGACCGCGGCGCGGCCGCGGATGGCGTGGATGGCGCGAGGTCTAGGAACCGCGACGGCTTCGTTTCGATGGAGGTCGATCCGACGATCGCCTATGACACGATCGCGACGACGGCCGCTGCCGTGCGGCTGCACGCGTTGATCGATCGTCCGAACCTGTTCGTGAAGATCCCCGCTACGAAACAAGGTGTGCCTGCGATCGAGGAAATGATCGCGAGCGGCAAGTCGATCAACGTGACTCTGATCTTTTCGCTGCAACGCTACACGGAGGTCGCCGAGGCGTACGTTCGGGGGCTCGAGCGGCTCGTCGCCGCGGGCGGCGATCCTTCGCAGGTGTTCTCGGTCGCGAGCTTCTTCGTATCGCGCGTCGACACCGAGGCGGATCGACGGCTCGGGGAGCTCGGGGGTCAGGACGATCTCAAAGGCACGCTCGCGGTCGCGAACGCGAAGCTCGCGTACCGGCGCTACGGCCAAGTCTTCTCGGGCGAACGCTGGAGAACCCTCGAAGCGAAGGGCGCGTCCACGCAGCGCTGTCTCTGGGCGTCGACCTCGACGAAGAACCCGGCCTACTCGGACGTGAAGTACGTCGAGGAGCTGATCGGCCCCGACACCGTGAACACGATGCCCGAGAAGACGCTGCGTGCCTTCCAGCAGCATGGCCGCGTGCGCAATGCGCTCGAGGAAGGCGCCGACGACGCGCAGCGCGTGCTCGAGCGCTTCGCGAAGGCCGGTGTCGACTACGCCGATGTGACCGATACGCTCGAGCGCGAGGGTGTGCGCGCGTTCGAGAAATCATTCGCGAGCCTGCTCGACGGAATTCGCGCTGCAGTCGCCGAGGCTCGAAGCAAGGAGGCTGTCGGCTGAAGGGCTGGCGCTGGCACATGGCTTGCATTCTTCGCGCTGTATCAGCTTGAGGAGAGGGAGCTATGCACAGTAAACAGGTCATGACACCGAACGTTACGGTCGTGAGTCCGGCCACCGCCATCTCCGAGATCGCGCGCAAGATGCGCGACGAGGACATCGGCGTGACCCTCGTGGTTGAAAAGAGGCAGCTGATCGGGGTCGTCGTCACGGATCCCGACGTTTGGACGAGAGTCGTAGCCGACGATCACGACGCGGACTCTGCAACGGCTCGGGAGACGCTGTCGCCGCGACTGCTGTACTGGTCATTCCACGACGTTCTCGCGAACAGGGGCGCGAGCCAAGTGCGCCGGTTGCCCGCCTAGCGGGGTGCACAAACGCGCGCGATGATTCGCGGATCCGCGAAGGCGCACGAGTCTGCCTCGTCCTTTCTCGTCGAGGGAGACACGTGTTGGCGCAAGGTGCGCGCGCCGCGCGCCGCCGTATTGATCGACGCGGCGGAATATTTCGGCGCGTTACGCGAGTCGTTGCTGCGCGCGGAGCGCTCGATCTTCATCCTCGGCTGGGAGCTGCATAGCCGCACCTGCCTGCGCGGCGAGGACGGCAGCACGGAGCGTTCGACGACGGAGCTCGGCAAGCTGCTGCGTCGTATGCTCAGGCATAAGCGCAAGCTCGAGATCCGAATCCTGCTCTGGGACCATTCGCTGGTCTTTGCCGCGCAGCGCGAGCTTTTCCCGCGCTGGATGTTTGGCTGGCGAAAGCGCCGGCGAGTCGAGGTTCGGCTCGACAACCGGTTGCCGCTCGGCGCCGCTCACCACGAGAAGATCGTCGTGATCGACGACGCGGTGGCTTACTGCGGCGGCATCGATCTCACCTTGCGGCGCTGGGACACGCCCGAGCACCGTCCGGTCGAACCGCGGCGCTGTGATCCGCAGAATCGTCCCTACATTCCGGTTCACGACGTGCAGATGGTCGTCGACGGCGACGCGGCCGCGGCTGTCGGGCAGCGCGCGCGCGAGCGCTGGGAGACCGCGGGAGGCGGCCGGTTGCCGCCGCCCGGGCCTCGCGGCGACGCATGGCCGCGCCGCGTCGAGCCGGTTTTCGTGGATGCCGATGTCGGCGTCATCCGCACGGTCGGCGCGGTCGAAGCGAAGGAAGACGAGATTCGCGAGGGCGAGCGCTCGATCGTCGAGGCGATCTCCCGCGCCGAGCGGCTCGTCTACATCGAGAATCAGTACGTCACGGCGCGGGTCGTCGCGGCGGCGCTCGTGGCGCGCATGCGAGTGAATCGCGCGCTCGAGGTGATCGTGATCACGTCGCGCGAGCCGCGCGGCTGGCTCGAGGCCGAAACCATGGGCGTCGGGCGACAACTCTTCATGGCCGCGTTCGACGAGGACGACCTGGGCCGGCGTATCCATTTCCTGTATCCGTTCGCCCGCGGCCTCCCGGGCGACGAGGAGTACGCGCCCGCCAACAAGCACGCGGACGGGACGTATTCGATCCACATCCATTCAAAGGTCCTGATCATCGACGACGCGTTCCTGAGGGTCGGCTCGTCGAACCTCGCCAATCGCTCAATGGGCTTCGACACCGAGTGCGACCTTGGGCTAGAGGCTCGCTCGGCGGCGCAGCGTGCCGCAATCGCAGGCGTTCGCAATCGCCTGGTCGCCGAGCATTGGGGGCTCGAGCCGAAAGACGTGGAGCGCGCGCTCGCGTCGGGCAAGCCCGTGGTCGCGGCGCTCGCGGCCGCGCAGCGTAGCGGCCCCGGCTCACGAGGCCGTGACACGCAGCGCGCGCGCGACGTGGCCCCTGTCGAACGCGAGGATGCGGAGCCGAGCGAGATCCTGATCGAGCTCGGCGATCCTGAGAGCGCCGTGACGGCGGAGCGAATCGCGCAGCGTCTCGATCCGGTGCGCGGACGCCCGCTGCTCAAGTGGACGCTCGGGATGACTGCAGCGGCCGTGCTCGTTCTCGCGGCTGTCGCTCTGCTGCGCTATCTGCCGTCCGGAGGCTCGGGCTTCGTCGAGCGCGCGACCTCCGCGCTCGCGGCGCTGCGCGGCAGCTCTTGGGGCGTGCCCATCGTACTGCTCGCGTTCGCGGTCGGCAGCATCGTGTCGTTCCCGATACTCGTGCTGATCGGCGCCACCGTGCTGGCGCTCGGTCCCTGGCTCGGCTTCGCCTGCGCGGCGCTCGGCACGCTAATGGCGGCGAGCATCACATTCTGGCTCGGCCGCAAGATCGGGCGGAGGCCGTTGCGGCGTTGGCTCGGCCGGCGCGCGCAGCTGCTCGAGCGCCGACTCGAGCGCCGCGGCATCATTGCGGTCGCGCTGATCCGTAAAGTGCCGATCGTGCCGTTCACGCTCGTGAACATGCTGATCGGCGCTTCCGGGCTGACGTACCGCGACTTCATCGTCGGCACCGCCATAGGAATGTTGCCCGGGATCGCGGCGTTCGCAATCGTCGGAGGACGGGCGGCCGAGCTCTGGACGAATCCGACGCCCACGAATGTCGCACTCGTGATCGCAGCGGTCTTGCTTTGGATCGCGGTGGTTCTCGGTCTGCAGCGCGCGATGAATCGCCGCACGAGGAAATGAGCCAGAGCGCGCCGACGATCCGCGTGTTGACTTGGAACGTGCACGGCTGCGTGGGCCGCGACGGCGTCCGCGATCCAAACCGCGTCGCGCGCGTGCTCGAGGCCGCGCAGCCCGACATCTCCGCGCTGCAAGAAATCGACAGCCGCACGCGGGCGGCCGCGCACGACCCGTTCTCCTATTTCGGCGACCTATTCGGCTGGACGACCGTGTCCGCGCGCACGCTGACGGCGAAGGACGGGCATTACGGCCACATCGTGCTGAGCCGTTGGCCCATCGAGTCGCTCGGCGAGATCGACCTGTCGATGCGTTGGAGCGAGCCGCGCAAGGCGATCGTCGGCGCAATCCAAGTTCCCGGCGCGCGTGTGATCGTGATTGCCGTCCATCTTGGCCTCTTGCCGTTCGAGCGCCGCAGGCAGTTCGCCCGGCTGCGCGAGCGAATCGAGACGATCGCAGCAGGTCCGCTGATCGTGCTCGGGGACTTCAACGACTTTCCGCGGCGATTGAATCGGCACCTGCTATCCCGCTCGCTCGCAGTGACGCCGCCCCTCGCGACCTACCCGTCGCGCTTCCCTCTGCTGCCGCTCGACAGAATTTGCTTCAGCGCGCCGCTCGATCTCGTCACGGCCGCGACGCTGAACGACGTGGAGCACGTCTCGGACCATCTGCCGCTCGTCGCGAGCCTGCGACTCGACGGGCGGGCCCAACAGCCGACCGTGCCGTGACCCCGGGCAGCCACTCGAAGGGGATCGCGGCGTCTGGCACAGCGCTTGCTACTAAACGCTTGCTATTGACCGTGAGCGGCCGCCAGGCGGGTGAAGTCTTGGCGAGACGCGCTCGCACATTGCAAAGGTTGCGTTTTCGACTTGGTTTTTTGGAAGTGATCAGGACCCATGTTTGCGTCGGGCCCTCTCGACCGAAGCGGACGGCAATGGACGGACGAGGCGATGGCACTCGTGCTCGCGGGCGGCGCCGGGAGCCGGCTGGGCCGACTGACCGCCGGCCAAACCAAGGCCGCCGTCCCGTTCGGCGGCCGCTATCGAGCCATCGACTTCACGCTCTCGAACTGCGTCAACTCGCAGCTGCGCCGGATCGCGGTGTTGACCCAGTACAAGTCCCAGTCATTGATTCGCCATGTGCACAGCGGCTGGGGATTCCTGCACCGCGAGATCGGCGAGTACATCGAGGTGTGGCCCGCGCAGCAGCGCGACGGCGAGCGCTGGTACGCCGGCACCGTCGACGCGCTTTATCAGAACCTGGACCTCATCGAAGGGGCCGAGCCGAAGCATGTGCTCGTGCTGGCGGGCGACCAAATCTACTCGCTCGATTACGCCGCGCTGCTCGAAGAGCACGTCGCGGCCGGCGCCGACGTCACCGTGTCGTGCGTCGAGATGCCGCTCGCGGCGGCGGCGGAGCACCACGACGCAGAGCTCTGCGGTGACCGGCGGATCGAGCGGATCGGCCCACGCGCGGTGCGCGACGCCGCGTCGAGCGATGGGCTCGCGCTCGTGCCGATGGGCGTCTATGTGTTCGACGCCGCGTTCCTGTTCGAGCGGCTGCCGGAGTGGCATCGCCGCTCGATGCAGCTCGACATCGCGCGCGACCTCGTGCCGGCGTCGACAGGGGACGCGCGCGTGTTCGCATATCTATTCCGGTCCGAGGGCGTGCCGGGGTACTGGCGGGACGTCGGCACGATCGATCGCTATTGGAGCGCGCACATGGAGCTCGTCGACGATCCGCCGCCGCGCGTGCTCGAGGATCAGGATTGGCCGGTGTTCACGCACCACACGCCGCTCGCTCCGGCACAGATTCGCGCCGACGCGCGAGTCGAGGCCGCGGTCGTGAGCCCGGGCTGCACCATCGCGGGCAGTGTGCGTCGCTCCGTGTTGTCGAACGGCTGCCGTGTCGGCCGCGGCGCGGTGGTCAGCGACTCCGTGCTGCTGCCGGGTGCTCAGGTCGGTGACGGATGCGTGCTCGATCGCGTCGTCGTCGACTCCAACTGCCGCGTTGCTCCACGGATTTCGCTCGGCGCCTGCTTCGGCCCCGAGCAGGGCCACTATGTGTCTCCGCATGGCGTGATGCTCGTGACTTCGTCGTCGCTGCCGTCGTCGCCGCACGTCGTTCGCAAGATCGCGTGATCGATCGTTACACGCGCGTTTGGCCCGGCCGGCCCTACCCGCTCGGCGCGACCTGGGACGGCGAGGGCGTGAACTTCGCGTTGTTCTCGGAGCACGCGGAGCGCGTCGAGCTCTGCCTTGTACGACGCCGATTTGCGGCACGCCGAGACGCGCGTGCGGATGCCCGAGCGAACGCACCAGGTCTGGCATTGCTATCTGCCCGAAGCGCGGCCCGGTCTGCGTTATGGCTACCGCGTGCACGGGCCATATGCGCCGGAGCAGGGGCATCGCTTCAATCCGAACAAGCTGCTGCTCGATCCGTACGCGAAGTCGATCCGCGGCGAGCTGAAGTGGAGCAATCAGCATTTCGGCTATCGGATCGGCAGCCCGCGAGCGGATTTGTCGTTCGACCGGCGCAACAACGCCGCGCAGATGCTGCGCTGCGAGGTGATCGATCCCGCGTTCAGCTGGGGCGACGATCGGCCGCCGCGCACGCCGTGGGGCGAAACCGTGATCTACGAGCTGCACGTGAAAGGATTCACGCGCTCGCATCCAGACATCGCGGAGCACCTGCGCGGGACGTACGCGGGTGTCGCGAGCCAGCCCGCGATCGACCACTTGCGTAGGCTCGGCGTTACGGCGGTCGAGCTCATGCCGATCCACGCCTTCGTCGACGATCGGCATCTCGTCGAGCGCGGCCTCAGGAACTATTGGGGCTACAACACGATCGGGTTCTTCGCGCCCGAGACGCGCTACGCGGCGACGGGCCACATGAACGAAGTGAAGACGATGGTTCGCCGCCTCCACTCGTACGGCATCGAGGTGATCCTCGACGTCGTCTACAACCACACGGCGGAAGGCAACCAGCTCGGGCCGACGTTGAGCTTCCGCGGCATCGACAACGCCGCGTATTACCGCCTGTCGCCGCAGGACGCGCGCTATTACACGGACTACACGGGCTGCGGCAACACGCTGAACATGATGCACCCGCGCGTGTTGCAGCTGATCATGGACAGCCTGCGGTACTGGGTCACCGAGATGCACGTGGACGGCTTCCGGTTCGACCTTGCCGCGGCGCTCGCGCGCGAGCTGCACGACGTGGACCGTCTCGGCGCGTTCTTCGACATCATTCACCAGGATCCGCTGCTGTCGCAGGTGAAGCTGATCGCAGAGCCGTGGGACCTCGGCGAGGGCGGTTACCAAGTCGGCAACTTCCCCGTAGGCTGGACGGAGTGGAACGGGCGTTACCGGGATACGGTGCGTCGCTACTGGAAGGGCGACGAGGGCACGCTCGGAGACTTCGCGTACCGGCTCACGGGCTCCGCGGATCTCTACGAGACGAACGGCCGCCTGCCGTCCGCGAGCGTGAACTTCGTGACCGCTCACGACGGCTTCACGCTGCACGATCTCGTGAGCTACAACGAGAAGCACAACGAGGCGAACCTCGACGAGAACCGCGACGGCGAGAGCAACAACAACAGCTGGAACTGCGGCGCCGAAGGCCCGACCGACGACGCGGAGGTGAACGCCCTGCGCGCGCGCCAGAAGCGCAATTTTCTCGCGAGCCTGATCCTGTCCCAAGGCGTGCCGATGCTGCTCGCCGGCGACGAGCTCGGCCGCACGCAGAAGGGCAACAACAACACCTATTGCCAGGACAACGAGCTCTCGTGGATCGACTGGGCGAACGTCGACGAGGGTCTGATCGCATTCACGGCCGAGCTGTTGCGCGTGCGGCGCGAGCATCCGACCTTCCGGCGGCGGCGCTACTTCCAGGGTAAGAGTCTGCGCGGCCAAGACCTCCAGTGGCTGAACCCCGACGGTGTGGAGTTGTCGGCGGAGAACTGGAGCGACCCGGTCGCGCGCTGCGTCGGCGCGAGATTTTACGCCGCAGGCTTCGAGGAAGTGGGGCCGCGCGGGGAGCCGATCACGGACGCCGATTTCCTGTTACTGCTGAATGCTTACCACGAGAGCATCGAGTTCCGGCTGCCCGAGAGCACGGGTTGGCGCGCGCTCATCGACACGGGCCGCGACTTGGACACCCGGAATGCTTCGGACGAGCAGAGCGAGCGCTACGTGATCGGCGGCCGCTCGCTCGCGCTCCTGATTCGCGAGCAGCGATGAAGAGCCGGCATGCGATGCCGTTCGGCGCCGAGCTCGCGGAGCGCGGCGTGCGCTTCGCGATCTGGGCGCCCGGCGCGGCCGACGCACGCCTGCATCTCGACGGCCACGACTTGCCGATGGAGCGCGGCGGCGGACGGCTTCTTCGTGCGCGTCGACGAGTCCGCGCGCGCGGGCTCGCGCTACGCATTCTCGTTCGACGGCCGCGATCTGCTCGTGCCCGATCCCGCGTCGCGCTTCAATCCCGAAGACGTGCACGCGCCGAGCGAGGTCGTCGACCCGAACGCGTTCGAGTGGACGCGACGAGCAGTGGCGCGGGCGGCCGTGGCGCGAGGCCGTGATCTACGAGCTGCACGTCGGCACGTTCACGCCCGAGGGCACATACGCCGCGGCGCGCGCTCGCCTCGACTATCTTGCCGACGCTCGGCGTCACGGCGATCGAGCTGATGCCGCTTGCCGACACGCCCGGCACGCGCAACTGGGGCTATGACGGCGTGCTGCCGTTTGCGCCCGAGCACCGCTACGGAAGGCCCGAGGAGCTCAAGCGCTTCGTGCAGGACGCGCACGCGCGCGGGCTCATGGTTCTGCTCGACGTCGTCTACAACCACTTCGGCCCGGAAGGAAACTATCTGCATCTCTACGCGCCGCAGTTCTTCACGGATCGCCACCACACGCCGTGGGGCAGCGGACTCAACTTCGACGACGACTCGAGCGAGATCGTGCGCCGGTTCTTCATTCACAACGCGCTCTACTGGCTCGAGGAATACCACTTCGACGGGCTGCGGCTCGACGCGGTGCACGCGATCGCCGACGACTCGAACCCGAGCTTCCTCGACGCACTCGCAGCGGACGTCCGTTCGCACGACTTCGGTCGTGCGGTGCATCTCGTGCTCGAGAACGACGACAACGCGGCGCGCTACTTGCGCCGCGGCGCGGATGGCGAGCCGCGCGCCTACACGGCGCAGTGGAACGACGACTTCCATCATGCGCTGCACGTGCTGCTCGCGGGTGACACGCGCGGCTACTATCAAGACTACGATCGGCCAGCCGCGCAGCTGTTGCGCTCGCTGCTCGAGGGGTTCGCGTATCAAGGCGAGCATTCGCGCTACCGCGAGTGCTCCGCGCGGCGAGCCGAGCGCGCAGCTGCCGCCGGAAGCGTTCGTGAGCTTCTTCCAGAATCACGACCAGATCGGCAACCGGCCGGACGGCAAGCGGCTCTGGATGCTGATCGCGCCCGAGCGGATGCTCGCGGCAGAGCTGCTGCTCGCGCTGCTGCCGACGCCGATCCTGCTGTTCATGGGCGACGAGTTCCGCGCGCCGAGCCTGTTCCCGTTCTTCTGCGACTTCAGCGGCGAGCTCGGCGCGGCCGTGGAGGAAGGACGCCGGCGCGAGTCGGCCGCTCACTGAGGCGACGCCGAGCCGCCGCCTTTGCCGTCGCCGATCGCGGCCGAGACGCGGGCACCGCCGTGCTCGACTGGACCGCGACGCAGCGCGAGCCGCATGCGACCGCGCTCGCGCGCATCGCGCGCGTGGCTCGGCCTACGGCGCTCCGTGCTCTTTCCGCGGCTGCCGGCGCGCGCCGAGCGCGGCAGCCTGCTCGGCGAGCGCGCGCTCGAAGCGAGCTGGCGACTCGCCGACGGCGCGCGGCTTGCACGTCGTCGCGAATCTGGACGACGTCGAGCTGCGCGTCATCGGAAGGCGCCGGGCGAGCCGCTCGCCTGCACGTCTGAACGCCGCGCGCGGACGCGACGCTGCCGCCATGGTACGTGTGCTGGACGTTGGAGCGCGGATGAGCGTGCGGGCCGTCCCGCGCGCGACCTATCGGTTGCAGCTGAACCGCAACTTCGGTTTTCGGGCCGCGGCCGATCTCGTTCCGTACCTCGCGCGGCTCGGCGTGAGTCACTGCTACTTCTCGCCGTACTTGAAGACGCGGCCCGGCAGCGAGCACGGCTACGACGTCACGGATCACTCGAAGCTGAACCCCGAGCTCGGCGAGCCCGCGGACTACGACGCGCTCTGCGCGCGACTCGCGGAGCACGACATGGGCCAGATCGCCGACGTCGTGCCGAACCACATCGGGATCATGGGCGCCGACGGTCGCTGGTGGCTCAGCGTGCTCGAGCACGGCCAAGCGTCGCGCTTCGCCGACTATTTCGACATCGATTGGCGCCCGGTGACGCCGAAGCTCAAGGACAAGGTGCTGGTGCCCGTGCTCGGCGATCAATACGGCAACGTGCTGCTCGCGGGCGATCTCGTGCTCGCAGCTCGACGAAGCGCGGGGCGAAGTCGGTGTGCGCTACTTCGAGCATTGGTTTCCGCTCGACCCGGCGACGTACCCGAGCGTCTTCGATCCAGGCCGCGACGCGATGCCGGCGAGCAGCGGCGCGGAGCGCACGGCGGCCATCGAGATCGAGAGCGTGATGCGCGCGTTACAGGCTCTTCCGCCGCATGGCTCAACGGGCGCGGCGGAGCGCCAGGCGCGGCACGACGAGACCGTCGTGGCGAAGAGGCGGCTCGCGGAGCTCGCCGCGCGCTCGCCAGGCGTCGCCGAGCACTTGCGCCGCAGCGTCGCCGCGCTCAATGGCGTGGCCGGCGATCGCTCGAGCTACGAACGGCTGCACGAGCTGCTCGAGCGGCAGGCTTACCGGCTCGCGTACTGGCGGGTCGCGGCCGACGAGATCAACTACCGGCGATTCTTCGACATCAACGACCTCGCGGGGCTGCGTACTGCAGAACGTGGACGTGCTCGAGGCGACGCACCGCAAACTGCTCGAGTGGACGGCCGAGGGCCGGATCCACGGCTGGCGCATCGACCATCCCGACGGGCTTTACGATCCGCGTGGCTACCTCGAGTGGGTCCGCGCGCGCTTGGCGCGAGATCGGCCGCCCGGAGCTCTACATCGTCGTCGAGAAGATCCTCGCCAGTCACGAGCACTTGCCGCGCGGTTGGCCCGTCCAAGGGACCACCGGTTACGACTTTGCGAACGTCGTGAACGGCGTGTTCGTTTTCCGGCCCGCGGAGCGGGACTTCGACCGCGTCTATCGCGGATTCACGGGCGAGCGCGAATCGTTCGAGTCGATGCTCCACGAGTGCAAGCAGCAGATCCTCGCGTTCCACCTCTCGAGCGAGCTCACGTTGCTCGCGAACTTGCTGTACCGCCTCGCCGAATCGCGGCTCGAGACGCGCGACTTCACACTGAACGAGATTCGCGCCGTGCTGCTCGAGCTCGTCTCCGCGTTTCCCGTGTATCGAAGCTACGTGACGCCCGAGCACGTCGGCCGGCAGGACCTGCGCCACATCGAATGGGCCGTCGAGAAGGCGCGCGAGAGCTACGGCAACCGCGACGACGGGTTGCTCGATTTCGTGCGGACGCTGCTGCTCGGGCAGACGGCCGACGACGCCGACGCGGGATACCGAGCGCGCGCGGCCGAGTTCGCGGGCAAGTTCCAGCAGGTCACCGGACCCGTGATGGCGAAGGCGCTCGAGGACACGTGCTTCTACCGCTACGTGCGGCTGCTCTCGCTGAACGACGTCGGCTCGGATCCGCGCCGCTTCGGGATCACGCCGGCGGCGTTCCACCGGCAAAGCGCGCTGCGCCTCCGGCACTGGCCGCACTCGATGCTCGGCACGTCGACGCACGACAGCAAGCGCAGCGAGGACGTGCGCGCGCGGCTCAACGTGCTCTCGGAGATCCCGTTCGATTGGGAGACGCGGATCGCGAAGTGGCGGCGCTTCAACCGCGCGAGGCGGGGGCGCGTCGGCGGACGGCCCGTGCCGTCGCGGTCGGAGGAGTACCTGTTCTATCAGACGCTGGTCGGGTCGTGGCCGGTCGCCGATCGCGCGGCGGCGATGGCCGAGTACCGCTCGCGCATATCGGACTACATGATCAAGGCGCTGCGCGAGGCGAAGGTCAACACGTCTTGGGCAAAGCCGAGCGAGCGGTACGAAGAGCTCGTGAGCACATTCGTGAGCGAAGTTCTGAACGACGCCCAGCGCAATCCGTTCCTAGACGATCTCGACGAGTTCGTCGGGTCGATCGCATTGCCGGGATTTCTGAACAGCCTCGGCCAAACGTTGCTCAAGCTCACGAGCCCCGGCGTCCCGGACATCTATCAAGGCAACGAGGTCTGGGACTTCAGCCTCGTCGATCCGGACAACAGGCGCCCGGTCGACTACCCGCGCCGCGCGGCGCTGCTCGAGCAAATCGAGCATGCCGCGGCGGACTCCGCGCGCGTTCCCGCGCTCTTGGACGACATGCTCGCGAATCTCGTGGACGGGCGCGCGAAGCTCTATGCGACCTGGCGCGCGCTGCGCTTGCGCGCGGAGCGCCCCGAGGTGTTCGAGCTCGGTTCGTATGCGTCGATCGAGCCGCACGGACCGCGAGCCGACCATCTCTGCGCGCTCGCGCGCCGCCACGCCTCCTCTCTTGTGGTCGCTGTCGTAGGCCGCTGGTTCGCGACGCTGCCGCGCAATGCAGGAACCGCGTTCGCGTCATTCGATTGGCTCGACACGACCGTCGCGCTGCCGGCGGGTGCGTATCGCGACGTCTTCTCGGAACAGTCGCATACGGTCGAGGAGGGCGCAGGCGTGCGCGTCGCCGAGCTGTTCGCGCGCTTCCCCGTCGCTCTGCTCGTCGCCGACGCAATGTGAATTCGACAATGGGCCGAATGGTGCCGTTACGCGGCCGGCGAAAGTTGCGAGGCTAGGTACGACCTCGGAGCGAAGTCGACGTATGCCGACGCAACTCGATACGTACCAGCGCAAGCGCGACTTCCGGCGCACGCCCGAGCCTCGTGGAGGGAGACGGCGAGCTCGGAGCAAGCTGCAGTTCGTCGTCCAGAGGCACGACGCGACGCGACTCCACTACGACTTCAGGCTCGAGCACGACGGCGTGCTGAAGAGCTGGGCGGTTCCGAAGGAACCGAGCTACGATCCGAAGGACCGCCGCCTCGCCGTCCGGACCGAGGATCATCCGCTCGAGTACGCGACGTTCGAAGGCGAGATTCCGGAGCCCGAGTACGGCGCGGCACGGTGGTGATCTGGGACCGAGGCCATTGGCAGCCGCTCGCCGATCCCGACCGCGGGCTCGCGGACGGCAAGCTCGACTTCGAGCTGCACGGCGAGCGGCTGCGCGGACGCTGGACGCTCGTGCGCATGGCGCAGCGCGACGGCGCGCAAGCGGGCGGAGAATTGGCTGTTGATCAAACGCTCGGACAAAGGCGCGCGCGAAGCCGCATCGCGGAAGAAGCGCACGCGCTCGGCTAGCGCGGCGCCGCGCGGCGGCGCGAAGAAGCGCCTGTCGTCGGCCGATGTCGAGGCAGTGCGCGGCGCGAAGCGCGGCTCATTGCCGAGCCGCGTCGCCCCGCAGCTCGCGACGCTCGTGAGCGAGCCACCCGAGGGCACGGACTGGCTGCACGAGCCGAAGCTCGACGGCTATCGACTGCTGTGCCGGGTCGACGGCGGGCACGTCGAGCTCGTCACGAGACGCGGCAACGACTGGACGGATCGCTTCCCCGGAGTCGCGAAGGCCGCGCAGCGAGCTTCCGTGCCGCGCCGCGCTGCTCGACGGCGAAGCGTCGTTTTCGACCGGCGAGGCCTCACGGACTTCCAGCGCCTGCAAAACGCAATCGCCGGCGCCGATTCGTCGATCGTCTTCGTGGCGTTCGATCTGCTGCATCTCGACGGCTGGGATCTGCGCGGCGCACCGCTCCGCGATCGCAAGACGCTGCTGAGAGCGCTGCTCGACGGGCAGGGCGATCGTGCTGCGCTACGGCGAGCACGTCGAAGAACGCGGCGACGTCTTCCTGCGCGAGGTATGTCGGCTCGGGCTCGAAGGCATCGTCTCGAAGCGTGCGGACGATCCGTATCGCGAGAAGCGCACGCGCAGCTGGTTGAAAGTGAAGTGCCTGCAACGGCAGGAGTTCGTGATCGTCGGTTACACGGACCCGGCCGGATCACGCACGGGATTCGGCGCGCTGCTGCTCGGCGTGCGCGAATCGCGTGGCGGCACGCTGCGCTATGCAGGTAAGGTCGGCACCGGGTTCGACGAGCTCTCGCTCCGCACGCTAAGAAGCGGCTCGCGAAGCTCGAAACGCGCAAAGCGGCATTCGATTCCGCGTCCGCGCCGAAAGCGGGCGCGCACTGGGTGACGCCCGAGCTCGTGGCGGAGATCTCGTTCGGCGAATGGACAGCCGACGGCCGCTTGCGCCACCCCGTGTTTCACGGGCTACGCGAGGACAAGCCGGCGGACGACGTCGTCGCGGAGCGTGCGGCGGACGTGAAGCCGCGAGACGCACGCGCGCCATCCGCCGCAGGCCGTCAAGCTCACGAGCCCGGACAAGGTGTTGTTCCCCGATCCCGGCATCACGAAACGGCAACTCGCTCGCTACTGGGAGGAGGTTGCGCCGCACGCGTTGCCTTTCATCGAGCAGCGGCCGCTCACGCTGCTGCGTTGCCCCGAGGGCTATGGAAAGCAGTGCTTCTATCAAAAGCACGTCGGCATCGGGGTTCCCGACGCGGTCGCGCGGATCGCAGTCAGGGCGGACGAGGAGCCGTACGCGATGGTCGACGGGTTGCCCGCGCTGCTCGGTCTCGTGCAGATCAGCGCGCTCGAGCTGCACGTCTGGGGATCGCGTGCGGAGCATATCGAGCAGCCCGACATCATCGTGTTCGACCTCGATCCGGCCGAGGACGTCGAATGGAAGCGCCGTCGTCGCAGCCGCTTTTCTCATCAAAGAGCATCTCGAGGGCTTGGGCCTTCGCGCGTTCCTTCGTCTCACGGGCGGCAAAGGACTGCACGTCGTCGTGCCGGTCGTGCCGGGTCCCAAGTGGCCTTCCGTGAAGAAGTTCGCTCGCGCCGTCGTCAACGAGATCGTGCGCGAGGATCCGCGGCGTTTCACGGCGTCGATGGCCAAGAGCCAGCGCGGCGGCAAGATCTTCATCGACTATCTGCGCAACGACCGCGAGGCGACGGCGATTGCCTCCTATTCGCCGCGCGCGCGCGCCGGCGCGCCTGTCGCGTTGCCGATCGAATGGGAGGAGCTCGATCGCGGCGCCGAAATCGGCGCCGCGTTACGGTCTGCTCGACGTGCCGTCGCTCGTGCGCCGACGTGAGCGCGACCCGTGGGCGGATTTCGAGGAGGCGCGCCGTTCGCTCGTCGCGTGATCGGAACGCTTGCCGTCACTTTCGCGGCGCGGCGCGCGCGCCGCGCCCATGCGCTGCTTGAGCACGCTCATGATGTCGATCACGTCGGCCGACTCTTCCTCGTCGTCGGCGGTCCGCTCTTCGACCTCGACGACGTCGCGGTTCTCGGCTCGCTTCTTTTCGGCGAGCGCGAGCAACGCATCCGTGTAGTCGTCTTGGAGCGCTTCGCGGTCGAGGTCGTTCGCTTTGAGCTTCGCGAGCGCGAGCTCGATGGAGCTGGCCGTCGGCGGCGGATTCGGCGCGCGCGGCAAGCCGATCGAATCGGGTGTACGCAGCTCGTCGATGAACCGCATCGTCGCCGCGCGCAGCAGGCCGCCTTCCGCGAAGATCGCGGCGAGATATTCCTTGCCGCGCATGACGAACGTCGCGATGCCCGCGCGCCGCGACCGCTCCATGGTGTGCGCGAGCAAGCGATAGGCCTTCGTCGAGTCTCCCGCGGGCGCGAGCACATAGGGCCGCTCGAGCAGCTTCGGCGGGATCTCGTCGCGGCTGACGAAGCGTTGCAAGTCGATGTCGCGCGACTTGCGCGGCGCGAGCGCGTCGAGCTCGTCGTCCGCGACGATCGTGAAGCTGCCGTCGGGCCGTTCGTAGCCGCGCACGATCTCGTCGTTCGAGAGCGCTTCGTCGTCGGCGGAGCAGTAGTAGCGCCGTTGGAGGAGCCGGCCCTCGGGACCGAGCATCCGCAATGGCGCGCGGCGAGCGCGCACGGCGGGATAGAGGTCGATCGGCACGCTCACGAGGCCGAACGTGATCGTGCCGCTCCAAAACGCGCGCGGACCATGCCCGTGCGAGCGAGCGGGCTCCGCGGCAGCGCCTTCGCCGCTGTCGCGCGCTGGGCGCTCGGGCTCGTCACGCCGCTCGTTCGAGCGCGGCGAGCGACGAGCATGCGTGCCGCGCTTCTTAGCGGCCACCGCTCGCCCTCCGGTCCGCTCTTCAGGCTCGCTTGGAGGTCGCGCAGCAACGAGTCCGTCGGCTTGCGGCGCGCGGCCTTCGGGAATCGGACGACCTTGCCGCGCGACTTCGCTTCGAGCATGGCGAGCACCTGCTCGCGGTATTCGTCCTTGTACGCGGTCGCGTCGAACCGATCCTCGAGGGTGCCGATGAGCTGCTCCGCGAGCTTGATCTCGCGCGGGTCGGGCGCGCCTTCGGCGGGCGGGCGAACCGACTCGATCTCTACGACGTCCTGCGTGTTGCGCAACGTGTCGAGCAGCAAGTAGCCGTCGCTGCCGTAGAGCGCGCCAGCGTAGCTCTTCTTGCGCATGGTCCAGTGCGCAACCGCGATCCAGGAATTCTTCTCGAGCGCGCGCGCGAGTCCGAAGTAGGCATCGTCGTCGCCGTCTGGACCGAGGTA
Organism: uncultured Gammaproteobacteria bacterium; assembly: GCA_963841645.1. Taxonomy (GTDB): domain Bacteria; phylum Pseudomonadota; class Gammaproteobacteria; order Steroidobacterales; family Rariloculaceae; genus FEN-1219. The sequence goes on from CAWJDS010000004.1 coordinate 184,142, forward strand.
ATACGGCCGGTCGAACCATCGCTCGTCGATCTTATCGGCGCTCACGACACGCTCGACGGCGATCGCGCGCGACGCCTTCGGCTCGAGCGCGGCTTGCTCCTCCGGCTTGATCACGACGTACGTGCCGCGGTCGACCTCGATCGCACGCCGAATGAGCTCTGGAGCGACGGGCTCCTGCGTTTCAGGATCAATCATCTGCTGCTTGACCGGTGCGTGATCCTTCGCATGCAGCAAGCGAAAGTGAACGCTCGCGTCTGCGACGGCCGCGTAGAGCTTCACCGGAATCCGGACGTCGTCGATATCGACCTCCGCTTTCCACATCGCTCGCGCCGTCACGAAAGCTCCTCAGGTTCCTCGCGATGGAGCTCGGTCTGCCGGATCAGCGATGATCGCTCGCGCCGGAGTCGCGCGAAGGGCCGGGTTGACCGACGGGCACTTGGCTCCCCAAGGGCGGCGAAGGCGCAGCGCCAGAGGAGGACTCGCCGGAGTGCGCGCGGTGCGCCGCGGCCGCCAGGTCCGACTGGACGGATTGCGCGTGCTCGAGATGCGCCTGCAGCGTCGGCAGGGTTTCCTTCGCGAACGCCATGACCTCGGGGTTGGAGCCGTTTTGCGCTTCTGCGCTGAACTTGGCGATGTTCTCTTGATGGTCGCGAACCATTTGGCTCAGGAAAGTCGTATCGAATTCTTCGCCCGAGAGTTTCTGCAGCGATTCGAATTGCTTCTGCTGCCGTGCGCTGAGCTCGCTCGAGGCCGGGACGCCTATCTCGTTCGCGAGGCCGCTGGCTTTCTGCAACGACTGCGTGTGATCTTTCCTCAGCATCTCGCCGTACTGGCGGACCTCGCAGAGACTGGGCGCGCTCCGCGGCGAGTTGCCCGAGCTTGGCCTCGGCCACGCTGCCGCGAATCGCATCCGCCAAGAAGTTCGTTTGATCAGCCTGCTGGGCCGACGCTGCGCCGAACATCGATGAGAGTGCGAAAGCCGCGAGAAGACCTTTGATCGCTGGTCTCATTGCCGGTCCTCCTTGAAGATCTGCCGCGTGGTGAATCGCCGCTGTCCGCGGTGCAAGTCCCGTACCACGCTCTGCTTCGACGGCCTCGTGCCTAGCTCTGTTTCGACGAGTCCACATTCCAAATTGTTCGTCACAAATAGGGAAATACAGGAATGCGGTTCCACGCCGCGTCGCAATGACCCGCGCGCGGCTATCGAAAGATCGAATCAACCGAGCAAATCTGCGGGCCGCCAGGGCCGCGCGTCGCCTGAGCAAGCCAAATTCGTGGCATAGAACTTGCTCCTTCGTGTGCCTAGCCACACGAGGAGAGAGGAAATGAACGTGTTCTATAAGTCTGTTTCGGCTCTGTTGGTGACGATCGCCGCTGCCACGGCGTTCGCGCAGCATCCTGATCACGACGACGGCGCGAAGCTCAGCGACAGCGAGCGTGCCGAGCACCGCGCGGAGATCATGAAGATGTCGAAAGACACGCTCGCGGTGTTGAGCAAGGACGCGAACGCGAGCGATCTCCTCAGTAAGGCATATGGTCGCGCCGTATTCGACACGACCAAGGGTGGCCTCATCGTCACCGGCGCCGGTGGTACGGGCGTCGCGACGAGGAAGACCGGCAGCGATCCCGTGTACATGCACATGGGCGAGGGCGGCGTCGGTCTCGGCGCGGGCCTCGAGAAGTACAAGCTCGTGATCCTGTTCGAGAACAAGGAGATCTACGACAAGTTCGTCGAGGGCGCGTGGAGCGCGGCGGCTTCGGCGCAAGCTGCGGCCGGCCACAACGGCGCGGGACAGGTCGCCAAGTTCAACAATGGCGTGGCGGTCTACCACCTAACGGACAAGGGCGTGATCGCGCAGGTGGATGTTACGGGCGTGAAGTTTTGGCCGAGTGACAAGCTGAACCCCGGTCCAGCCTGAGGTTCCTCAGCCAATTCTCGACAAGGAAACGGGCGTCGCGGGATACGCGGCGCTCGTTTTCTTTGTGCTCGCTTCTTTGCGACTCGAGGAAGCGTCGGGCAATGACGCGAACTAGCTCCGCCGGCGACCGCGGCGGCCGTCGGCCTGCGCCCACTATCGAGATCGAAAGGCTCAGCAGGCGTTTTTCTTCTGCTTCTTCTTCGACTTCGACTTCTTCTCGGCTTCCGGGCACTGCACTTTGACGGTGGAGTCACGGTCGCTCAGCGTGATCGAGTCTTCGAGCGAATGGGAGAATGCGGCGACGAACGCGTTTCGCCCCAAGTTCACGATCGCGGGGAGAATGCCGGCCTTCGGGTCCTCGATGTCGCCGCGCACGGGGATCTTCGTCGCGACCTGTTTCTCTTCCCGGTTCTCGAAGATCTTCGCCGCCAATGCGACGAGCGCTGCCCAGGCTTTTTGGAAGGGTCCGGACGTTTCTTCTTTCACGCTCGTAATCTTCGGATGCTCGAGGAACGGTTTTACGTAGCCTTCGAAGTGGCCCTTGGCGGCGGCGAGCTCCGAGTACATCGAGAACGAGCCGGCCGCCGCGTCGACCTTGAGAAATCTGCGCAGCCACGGGTTCACGTCGACGAGCTTCGCGCCTTCGAGAGACAAGTCGATGTCGAACGTCGGCGTCTCCGCGTTGGGGTCGATCTTGCCGGTGAGCTTCACGGGCGCGTTTCCCATGACTCGGCCGTCGAGGTCGATTTCGGCGAACGCATTCTCGTTCTTGCGCTGCACGTTCGTGAGGTTGCGCAGCAAGAGGTGGGTGTCCCGCATCGTGAGCACGTCGTTCTGTTGAATGCCCGGAGCTTGGAAAGTCATCAGGCCGTTCGTGGCCTCGACGAGGTTCAGCCGAAACGGAAACAGATTCCGGATCTGTGCGGGCCAGTTCGTGCCGGTGCCGAGCTGCGAGCTCTCATCGGACTCGGACCGCACGAAGTTGAGGACCGGGTCGTGCATCAGGAGCTTCGCCGACGGCACGGCCGTGGAGCAAGGCGTTCCATTGCAGCGTGACGTCCATCTGCGGGATCTTCGCAAACGGCACTTCCTTCTTCGACGCGATCTTGACGATCTCGACGTCGCGCAGCGCGTAACCGCCTCGCCAGAGGAAGACGTTGACCCGCTCGACATGACCGCGGTAGTCGCCCATGTTCGCGAGCTCCCGGTTGACGTAGCGCTTGATCGCGTAGGGCGTCGCGGCGCGCAGGCCAAGCAAGACAGCGACGATCGCTGCGAGGACGATGAGTCGTCTATTTCTCTGGGACATGCACACGCGCGGACGTTGTTAGGCCCAATGGCGGCTCTGACACTTTGGCCGAAAGACAGTGCAAGCCACGTGCCACCAACTTCCGGGCGCGTGGCTCTCGTGTGCCGCGCGTCATTCACCGGCCTAGGACTTGTCTAGGCGAGCCGTCGTCGGCTCTGAGTGGCACGGACCTTGCTCACCCGAGACCTGTGAGAGCCATTTGGTCCGTGCTTTCGCAGGCGGTGCTGCGGTTTTCCGACGACGAAGCGTTCACGCTCGGCGCTGCGCTCGCGTACTACTCGCTTTTGTCGATCGCACCGTTGCTGCTGGTCGCGGTCTCGTTCGCCGGCGCCTTCTTCGCCTACGGCGACGTGCGCATGGAGCTCGTCGATCAGATGAGCAGGCTCACGGGCCCCGAAGCCGCGGCCCTAGCCCAAACCGTGATCGATCACACCAAGAGCCAAGAGGCGAGCCTGTGGTCGCTGCTGCTTGGGACGGTACTCACGTTGTTCGGTGCGACTACGGTGTTCGCGCAGCTGCAGCACGCACTGAATGTCGTCTGGCGCGTCAAAGCCGTGCCTGGCAACGCAATCATGAGCTTCATTCGACAGCGCTTGCTGTCGTTCGCGATCGTGATCGTAATCGGCTTCCTATTGATGGTCTCTCTGCTGACCAGCGCGGTGCTCGGCTCGCTGCATACGTATCTCGACCAGCGGATGGAGGGGGCCGCGATCTTCTGGCAGTGGCTCGACCTCTCGATGTCGCTCGGTTTGTCGACGTTGCTGATCGCGTTGATGTTCAGGTATCTGCCCGACGCCGAGGTCCCGTGGCGCGACACGTGGCTCGGCGGATTCATCACTGCGATCCTCGTCACGTTGGGCAAGCACATCATCGGCCAATACCTGGGGCAGGCTTCAATCGCGTCGTCGTTCGGCGCGGCCGGCTCGGTCGTGATCTTCATGGTTTGGGTTTACTACGTGGCGCTGATATTGCTGTTCGGCGCCGAAATCACGCAGGCGGTCGCGTGCCAGCGGGGCTCGGTCGTCACGCCGAGCGAGCATGCAGTCGGCGCATGAGTCGCCTGCAAAGCCTCCGCAACGTCGACTGGCGCGCCAAGCTGCAGCCGCTCTACAGGTATGCGATGAAGCTGCCGCCCGGGGTTCGCTCGCTCGCCGGTCTCGTGCTGATCGTTGCGGGCGTGCTCGGCATCGTCTTGCCGATTCTGGGCTTCTGGATGGCGCCGCTCGGCCTGATGTTCATCGCGCTCGACGTGCCGCCGTGGCGCAAGCGCGTCGCGCGGTGGCTCGGCATAGACGGCGGGCCAATCAGAACCGGCTACCAGGAAGATGGAGGATCGCCGTGAACGTCGTCATCGATCGCTGCAGGGACTCCAAGGTCATCGTTCGCTACGAGATTCATCTTGCCGGCGAAGACAGCACGCCGCCGAAGCAAGCGTACTTCGACGAGGCGTGGCAGCGCGCCGTCGCGGATGGGCTCGTCGACGCCGGTGAGCGGGCCGACTACGGGTTCCAGCTCCACCTGCCGACGACGATCTACGAGGTTTCGCGGTAGCGCTCAGCCGCCCGGCTGTGCGGGATCCGAGCTCTCGAGCGCGATCTCGATGCCGGCGCGCATGTGCCGAGTCGACGACGCTGATCTCGCGCAGCAGGAACACGAGACCGACGATGATCAGCAGCATCGCGATGACGAACAGGATCGCGATCAGCGCTGCGATGTTGAACGCGACGAAGTCGCCGACGAACAGCGCAACGATCACGACGCAGACGATCAGCGCGCTGCTCACGCAGAGCCTGATCGCCCAGTTGATCAGAGCGATGCGCGTCCAGAGCGTGGACGTCTCGGCGTGCAGTAGCTCGCGTTGCTTGTCGCTTTTCGCCTGCGGGATTCGCCGCTCGATGACGCGCGCGCGGTCGATGATCCGCGCGAGCCGCTGCGACAGCACGTTCAGCAAGCCCGCGATGCCGGCGAGCAGGAACACGGGCGCGACGGCAAGCTGGATCACGCTCGCGAGGGCTTTGATCGTGGCGATGGGTTCCATGGCTCGTTCCGCTGAAGCGCCGGCGCGGCCGGCGGCGCGCGCAGTATGGCCGCTCTCGTGCGTGTTGATAAGCGCCGACGCGCGTATCCGGCGCGGCTGCTTTTGGTGTCTAATCGCGGCCATGATCTGCCTGCCGACACCCGACGCCGCGCTCGTCGCGCGCCGCGCCGAGATCGTGCGCGCGCTCCGCGGGCTCGTGCGCAAAGGCAACGTCATCGACGACGACGTCCGGCTCGCGGCTTACGAGACCGATGCGCTGACGGCGTACCGGCAGCGGCCGCTGGCCGTCGCGCTGCCGGAGTCGACGGCCGAAGTCGCCGCGATCCTGCGCTACGCCGCGCGCGAGGGCGTGAAGGTCGTGCCGCGCGGCGCGGGCACTTCGCTGTCGGGCGGTGCGATACCCGCGGCCGACGCAATCGTCGTGGGCCTCGGTAAGTTCAATCGAATACTCGACGTCGACTACGCGAACCGCTGCGTCGTCGCGCAATCCGGCGTCACGAACCTCGCGATCAGCCACGCAGTCGCGGCCGAAGGCTTCTACTACGCGCCCGATCCGTCGAGCCAGATCGCGTGCACGATCGGCGGCAACGTCGCCGAGAATTCGGGCGGGGTGCATTGCCTGAAGTACGGCCTCACGACGAACAACGTGCTCGGCGTCGAGCTCGTAACGCCCGACGGCGACGTCGTTCGGCTCGGCGGCAAGCACCTCGACAGCGGCGGCTACGATCTTGCTCGGTCTCATCGTCGGCTCCGAGGGGCTGCTCGGGATCGTCACCGAGGTCACGGTGCGGATCCTGCGGCGGCCGGAGACGGCGCGCGCGCTGCTGATCGGGTTCGATGCCGTGGAATCCGCAGGCGCGTGCGTCGCGGCGATCATCGCAGCCGGGATCACGCCCGCCGGCATGGAGATGATGGACGCGCCCGCGATCCACGCGGCCGAAGCGTTCGTCGGCGTCGGCTATCCGCTCGACGTCGCGGCGCTTTTGATCGTCGAGCTCGACGGGCCCGCGGTCGAGGTCGACTTGCTCGTCGAGCGCGTCGCGACCATCGCGCGCGCAAACGGCGCGAAGTACGAGCGCGCGTCGACCAGTGAACGCGAGCGGCTCGCGTTCTGGGCCGGCCGCAAGGCGGCGTTCCCGGCCGTCGGCCGGATCAGCCCGGACTACTACTGCATGGACGGCACGATTCCGCGCCGCGAGCTGCCGCGCGTGCTCGGCGCGATCGCCGAGATGTCGGAGCGCTTTCGGCTGCGCGTCGCGAATGTGTTCCACGCGGGCGACGGCAATCTGCATCCCTTGATTCTCTACGACGCGAACGTGCCGGGCGAGACTCGATCGCGCCGAGGCGTTCGGCACCGAGATCCTCAAGCTCTGCGTCGACATCGGCGGCGTGCTCACGGGCGAGCACGGCGTCGGAATCGAGAAGCGCGACCTGATGACGTACCAGTTCGCGGACGTCCGACCTCGAAGTGCAGCACCGCATCAAGCACGCGTTCGATCCCGATGTGCGCTTCAACCCGGGCAAGGTGTTCCCGACGTTGCGCCGGTGCGCGGAGCAGGGACGCGAGCACGTGCACTCCGGGGCCGAGCGTTTTCCGGACCTGCCTAGATTTTGAGCACTGCGAGCACAACCGCACCGGGCGCCGTCGCAACGCGAGCGCTGCGGCCGCGCGACGCGGCCGACGTCGCCGAGATCGTCGCGACGCATCCGCGCGCGCTCGAGCCGGTTGGCGGCGGCTCGCTACGCGGCGTCGGGCGCGAGGTCGACGCGGACATCCTCGCGCTCGACGCGCTCGACGGCATCGTCGCATACGAGCCGGAGGAGCTCGTGCTGACCGCGCTCGCGCGGGACTCCGCTGGCCGCGATCGAGCGGGAGCTTGCGGCGCGCGCGCAGCGCCTCGCGTTCGAGCCGCCGGACTTCGGCGCGTTGCTCGGCGTCGCTCGGCCGCGCACGATCGGCGGAGTGCTCGCGGCGAACCTCGCGGGATCGCGACGCGTGTCGGCCGGCGCGGCGCGTGATCATTTCCTCGGCTGCGAGGCCGTCACGGGACGCGGCGAGCGTTTCAAAGCCGGCGGCCGCGTCGTGAAGAATGTGACGGGCTACGACGTGCCGAAGCTGCTCGCGGGCTCGTGGGGCACGCTCGCGGTGCTCACTGCGGTCACGCTGCGTGTGACGCCGCAGCCCGAGACCGAGCGCACGCTCGTCGTGCCGAGCGCGACGGCCGACGACGCCTTGCTCGTGATGAGCGCCGCGCTCGGCTCGCCGCACGACGTGTCGGCGGCGGCGTTCGACGCCGAGCGTGGCTGCGTGCTGCGGCTCGAGGGCTTCGCCGCATCGGTCGACGCGCGCGAGGCTGCGCTCGCGCGCGTTGCTGCGCGGCGTCGTGGGCGCCGAGGCGCGTACCGCCGGCGCGCCGGGACGCCGGCGCGTGGAGAGATCGCGACGCTCGGTGCGGACGAATCGCGCGCGCTCTGGGCCGCGATCGGCGGCGCGGTCGTGCTCGCGCCGTGGCCCGTCGTTTGGCGAATCTCCGTGCCGCCGACGGACGCGCCGCGCGTGCTCGCGGCGCTCGCGCCCGACCGCTATCTGCTCGACTGGGGCGGCGGCTTGATCTGGGCCGCGTTCTCGTCCGTCGACGCTGCGCGCGTGCGCGGCGCGCTGCGCGAAGGCCATGCGACGTTGTTCAAGGCGCCGCGCGACGCGCGCGCCGCGAACGCGGTGTTCCATCCGCAGCCGCCGGCGCTCGCGCTGCTCGCGAGCGCGTGAAGCACGCGTTCGATCCCGCCGGCCGTCTGAGCCCGGGCCGGCTCGGCTGAGCGCAGCGTCGAAGAAGCCATGCAGACGCGCTTCACCGCCGCGCAGTTGCAAGATCCGGACGTCGCCGCGAGCGAGCCGATCCTGCGCAAGTGCGTGCACTGCGGGTTCTGCACTGCGACCTGTCCGACGTACGTGCTGCTCGGAGACGAGCTCGACAGCCCGCGCGGCCGGATCTATTTGATCAAGGAGATGCTCGAGAACGACCGGCCGGCCAGCGCGGAGGTCGTGTCGCATCTCGATCGCTGCCTTTCGTGTCTCGCGTGCATGACGACGTGCCCGTCGGGCGTCCACTACCAGCACCTGATCGATCACGCGCGCGTGCACGTCGAGAAGACGTATCGCGGCCGCTGCTCGAGCGCGCGCTGCGCGCGTCGCTGGCCGCGGTGCTGCCGTATCCGCGCCGGTTCGCCGCGGCGCTCGCGCTCGTGCCGCTCGCGCGGCCGTTCGCGCGCGCTGTTGCCGGCGCGCGTGCGCGCGATGCTCGAGCTCGTGCCGGCGCGCTCGCGGCCGGCAAGCGCCGCCGGCACCGGCACAAATTCGAGCGCGCACGGCAGGACGACGCGAAGCTCCACGGCGCGAACGACGGCCGACGCGTGTTTGCCGCGCACGGCGAGCGCCGCGCGCGCATCGGCTTGCTGACCGGCTGCGTGCAAACCGTCCTCGAGCCGTCGATCAACGCGGCGACGATCCGCCTTCTCACGCGCGCGGGCTGCGAGGTGGTGACGATCTCGGGCTGCTGCGGCTCCCTCGCGCATCATCTCGGGCGAGAGCGCGACACGCTCGAATTCGGCGTGCGCGTGCTCGAGCAAGTGCGACGCCGAGCGGCGCGGCGGCGGTCTCGACGCGCTCGTCGCGAACGCGTCGGGCTGCGGTACGCACGCGAAGGATTACGGGCATCTGTTCCGCAATCATCCGCTCGCAGTCCAGGCCGCGGACGCGAGCGCGCGAGCGCGCGACGTCACGGAGCTGCTCGCAGAAATCGGCTTACCGCCCGCGCGCGAGCCGTCGCGCGTCACGGTCGCGTACCACTCGGCGTGCTCGATGCAGCATGGCCAGAAGATCGACGAGCCGCCGCGCGCGCTGCTGCGACAGGCCGGGTTCGTCGTGCGCGAGATCGGGGAAGGGCATTTGTGCTGCGGGTCGGCCGGGACGTACAACATCCTGCAGCCCGAGATCGCCACGCGCTTGCGCGAGCGCAAGCTCGCGAACATTGCACGCGCCGGCGCGGACATCGTCGCGACCGGCAACATCGGCTGTATCGCGCAGCTTGCGGCGGGAGCGGATATGCCGGTCGCGCATACGGTCGAGCTGCTCGATTGGGCGACCGGCGGACCGGCACCGCCCGCGTGGCTCGCTCGCCGCAAGCGCTAGCGACGCTTCAGCGTCGCGTCGGCGTAGAGCCGATGACGAGGCGGAGGCGGTCAGATCGAAATCGAGACGCGCGGCGCCGCGGTGCCGAACTTTACATGTTGCTTCGAGATTGATCAGGCAAGTCGATTGAATTTGACTAGGCGCTGAGCTGTGTACGCCTGAGCTTGAGCGCGCTCTGACTGGGTCGTACCGGGCGCGCGCTATTTCGACAGCCCTGGTGACTCGAGCGGGCCTCTCACGGACCGGTGAGCCGTGCGGGAGAACCAAAAAGAACCGGGGGCTCGAGGCCCCCGGTCGTCGTTCGTCCGCGGCTCGAGCTATTTCTCGGTACGCTCGTCCGGCGCGCCGGTGCCCGAGGAGCCGATGAACAGCTTCTTACCGTCCGGGAAGGTGATGTCGCGCGCGTTCGCACGATGCGACCCGTCCTTCGCCATGAAGCCTTCGACGACCACCTTCGTGCCGGGCGGCAGCGTGTCCTTGGTCCAGCCGCGGCGCAGCAACGCGCTCGGCGCGCCGCCCTCGACGTCCCATTCCTCCATGGTGCCGTCCGGCTTCGCCACGTTGACGATCAGCCAGGAGTGCGGGTTCACCCAGCGGAACTCCTTGACCGTGCCTTCGAGCTTGACGGGCTGGTTCGCGTCGAACTCCGCCGCGAACGAGTGATGCGCGAGCACCGGAGCGGCGGCTGACAGCATGAGGCCGCCCCCCGCAATCAAGCCGATGAGTTTCGTTCGCATCGCAATCTCTCCTTCAGAAACCTGCGTTGAAGCCACCTGATTGGCGCTAGTTTAGCCGCTCTGCAAGCGGGTCGTCATACGTAGCTACCGAGTGTCAGTGAGATTGTTCCAGATCCTTGTAAAGCAACTCTTCGACGAACGGCACACACTTGAACTCCAGTATCTCGGCGTTCGGCTCGAGGTGCCGGTAAAGCGGCATGCTGATCGTCCACGGCCGTGAGAAAACTTCAGGGTCGTCGATCGTCGCGGAGTAGCGAATCGTATTCTCGCCTTCGAGAGTGAAGCCGCTCCGTGACCTTCATCGAGCCGCTGTGATAGTTCGCCCGCGCGGTCGAGCCACGTCGAGGTCGTTGAAGCCCGTTCGTCTCGATCACGAGCGTGTCGCCTTCCCAGTGGCCGTTCGACCATCCCATCCAGGTGTCGACCGGCGGCTCCTGGTGGTTGCTCATGTACACCTCTCGGTTCGCGCTGTCGTATTCGTACGCGAACAGGATGTCGCCGCCGCCTTGGATGATCTGAAACGGATACGGCATGTACGTGGCGCGCGGAATGCCGGGCAGGTAGCACTTCACTTCCGGGTCGCTCTCGGGCCACTTGGCGCGATTCTCGTTGCGCTTCGCGAGCGCCTCGGGCTTGTACGGAATCTTGCCGTCGCCGTCGACGACGCTTTGTCCGGCTGGGATCGCGGCGAGCGAGCCGAGCCGGTAGAAGCCCTCGATCTTCTGTGCCGAATGCGCCTCGAGGTTCCAGTCCGCCGTGCCCATCGCTTGCCAGACGCCGTTCAAGTTCGGCTGGCCCGCAATGCGTGCCGGACGCGCCGCCGGCTTGGCCGCTGCTTGGCCCTGCGCGAAGCTCGGCACCGCCGCGACTACTGCGACAGCGGCAAGCGCGATGCCCCAAGACCTGATTCCGTAGTGCATTCGAATCCCCTTCCTTTCCCGCCGGGCGAATAATAGTGAAGCTGGGCTAGTCAGTCATCCGCGCTAGCGCAGGCCGAACACGTTGACGGTATCGCCTGCAACGATCGCGACGTGCTGCTTGCCGCTCTTGCCGGCATAGCTCATAGGGTTCGCATTGCCGTTGTTACCGAGCGTCTGCGTCCAGAGCTCCTTCCCGTCCTTCGCGTCGAAGGCTCGGAACCGCTTGTCGCTCGTGGAGCCGACGAATACGAGGCCGCCGGCCGTCACGCTCGGGCCCGCGCTGCCCGGATTGCCGACGAGCTGCTTGCCCGCCGGCAAGTTCTCATCGAGACCGAGCGTCGATTGCCAGAGGATCTCACCCGTGTTCGCGTTGACCGCGAGCAAGCGGCCCCACGGCGGACGCTGACACGGCGCGCTCGGGCCGACGGGCCGGTTGCGCTCGTCGTACTTGCCGGATAGCGGCGCGGCGAACGTGTGGAACGGGCCGACGCCGTCGATGCTCGCGCGGTCGTACGGCTGCTTGGAGCCGACCGCCTCGAAGCTGTACGTGACGTTCGGATCTTTGTCCTGCACCCAACCGACGAGCGCGTTGTCGTGCGACGCGGCGTAGAAGATGCCGGTCGTAGGATCCGCCGCGACGCCGCCCCAGTTGACGCCGCCGGTGCCGCCCGGGAACTGGATATACGACTTCGGCGGTGCGTCGGGCGCCTTGTAGCCGAACGGTGTGAACGGCCCGGCGTTGTAGAAGCCGCCGCTGCGCTTCATCAAGTCCCGGCACGCTTCCGCGTGCTCGGGCGTCGTGTCGTCGGCCGTCACGAGATCGGCTTCGCTGAAGCTCGCGCGCGCGAGCGGCGGCGGGCGCACGGGAATCGGTTGCGTCGGCGAGTACCACTCGGTCGGCACGTCGCCTTTCGGCACGGGCTTCTCCTCGACCGGGATCAACGGCTCGCCCGTCTGCCGATTCAGCACATAGAAGAAGCTCGACTTGCCGACCTGCGCGATCGCGGGCACACGCTGCCCGTTCTGCACGAACTCGAACAACGCGCCGCCCGACGGCATGTCGGTGTCCCAGAGATCGTGATGCACGGTTTGGAAGTGCCACAGGTATTTGCCGGTGGCCGCTTCCACCGCGACGATCGAGTTACCGAACACGTCGTTGCCGGGACGATCGCCGCCGTAATAGTTCGCCGCGGGACCGGCGATCGGCAGAGTACGCGATTCCGCGCTCGGCGTCGATCGGCGCCGCGAACGCCCACATGTTCGTGCCGCCGCGATCTTTCCAGCCGTCGCCCCACGTCTCGTTGAACGGCTCGCCCGCCTTTGGGACTGTCTGAAATTCCCAGACCTTCGCGCCCGTCCGCACGTCGAACGCGCGCGGATTACCGGGCGGACCTTGCGGCACTTCACCGCTCGCCGCGCCGATGATCGCGATGTTGCGATAGATCGTCGGCGTGCCGCCGTACGAAACGCCGACGTCGGCCGCGCCGTCGGTGCCGAAGCCAGCAGACGGTTTGCCGGTTGCCGCATCGAGCGCGATGAGATTCGCGCGGCTCATGAACAGGATCCGGGGCGCGAGCGTGCCGTCGCCGGGCCAGTAGCTCACGCCGCGCGTCGACGCCGTGGGACCGCCGCCGCCAGGGCCACCCGGGCCGCCGGGGCCTGGTCCCGGTGCGGAGCCAGACGGCGGAGTGGACGATGGCAGCACGTACGTCCAGACCGTCGCGCCCGTGTCGCCGTCGAGCGCGACGATGCGATCTCGGCTCGGCACGTACATCACTCCGCCGACGACGATCGGCACCGCGGTCGAGTTCCCGCCGAGCTGGAACGTCCACGATGTCTCAAGATTTCTCACGTTGCCCGCATTGATGTCGGTCAACGGTGAATAGCGATTCGCGGCGAGCGTGCGGTTGATCAGCGGCCAATCGCCCGGAGCGACACCGTCGCTCGTCGGTGGCGTGCTGCTCTTCGCCGTGGCCGAAGCCGCCGGTTGCTGCGATGTATTGGGCCCGCAGGCCGCCACGCTCGCAGCCATCGCCGCGACGATCATCCAACTGCGTTGCATCGATTCTCCCCCGGTGCGCGCTCAAGCCGCGTTCTGGGTTGCGTACGATACACCCGCACGGCCTCGCGGTCGTCATCCGAGCGGCGAGTCGACGCTTTTGCGATGCCGTCACGCCGCCGAGACCGTTCCCGGGAACGGACCGTATACGTATACTCGATTTGAGCGCGAAGGGGGCTCGAGACTGCGCGAACACCGCGGGCGGTGACTTCCCCTTGCGTTTCGTAGAATCGATCGCGTGCTCCCGCGCCTCGCCGCGTGGCTTGCATGCGTGCAATGGAGGTCGGACATGACTCAGCGAATTCTTGCGTTGGGATTGGTCGCAACCGCGGTTGCGTTGGCGTCTTGCGGTCAATCACCTTCCGCCAATGCTCCCGCAACCGGAGCCGCCGGCTCCGCGGCCGCTCAGGGCGGTGCGTGGAAACAACCGACGACGGCCTGGGGCGATCCCGACATCCAGGGCATGTGGCCGATCATCAATTTGATCAGCACGCCGTTCCAGCGCCCGAAGAATCCGGACGGCACGCTCAAGTACGGCGATCGCCTGCTACCTCACGGACGAGGAGTACGCGAAGACCGAGCAAGCGCTCGCGGCTCGCGACAAGCGCTACGAAGACGAGATCAAGAGCAACAAGATGGGCATGGGCCACTGGGCCGAGGCGAGCCATCACAACGAGGCCGCGCGTCTCACGTCGTTGATGCGCGAGCCCGCGAACGGCCAATTCCCCGAGCTCACCGAGCGCGGCAAAGAGCTCGCATCGAAGATGAGCAGCAGCTGGAGCGGCAAAGTATTCGAGAAGCCGACGGACTTCGACACTTGGGATCGTTGCATCACGCGCGGGCTGCCGCCGTCGATGTTCCCGTTCAACTACAACAACGGGATTCAGATCATCCAGGCGCCGGGCTACGTCGTGATCCGGCTCGAGATGATCCACGAAGCGCGGATCGTGCCGGTGGACGGCCGCGCGCAGCTCGACCCCGCGGTCAAGCAATGGATGGGCGAGTCGCGCGGTCACTGGGAAGGCAACACGCTCGTCGTCGAGACGACGAACTTCAACGGGCTCGGCGGCATGACCAACGTCGGCATTCCGGGCTCGCCGCGCGGCGACACGCCGACGACGACCAACATGAAGATCACGGAGCGCTTCACGCGCACCGGCGACGACACGATGGAGTACACGATGCACGTCGAGGATCCGGAGGTGCTCACGTCCGCGTGGACCGCCGGTTATCCGATGGAGCGTGATTCGAGCTACAAGTTCTTCGAGTACGCGTGCAACGAGGACAACACCGCGGTGCGCAACTACATCACGACCTCGCGCTACGAGCGCGCGCAAGCCGCGAACGCCGAGAAGAAGACGCAATCCGCCGCCGGGAAGAAGAAATGAGTCCCGCGCAGCGTGCCGGCCGCGCCGGTGTCGGTTGTCTCGCACTGGCGCTCGCCGCCGCCGTCTCGTTGTCCGCGAACGCGGCGCTGAAGGAGCCGCTGAAGCTCGACTCGGGCGAGATCGGCGGCAGCGTCGAATCCGCGCCGGGTATTCGCGCGTTCAAGGGCATCCCGTTCGCCGCGCCGCCCGTCGGCGCGTTGCGTTGGACGGCGCCGCAGCCGGTCGCGAAGTGGAGCGGCGTGCGCGACGCGAGCAAATACGGCAACGTCTGCATCCAGCCGCCGGGGCCGTCGAGCGGCCCGCAAGCTAGGCTCAACATCGCGAACATGGCAGGCTCCCCGCCGACGAGCGAGGACTGCCTCTATCTGAACGTCTGGACCGGCGCCGCGTCCGCGAGCGAGAAGCGGCCCGTGATGATCTGGTGGTTCGGCGGCGCGTTCACCGAAGGCGGCGGCTCTGTGCCGCTCTACGACGGCACCGCGCTCGCGAAGAAGGGCGTCGTCGTCGTCACGATGAATTACCGGCTCGGCGCATTCGGCTTCTTCACGCACCCGGCGCTCACGGCCGAGTCGCCGCACAAGGCGTCCGGCAACTACGGCCTCATGGACATGCTCGCGTCGGCGCGTTGGGTGAAGAACAACATCGCGGCGTTCGGCGGCGACCCGAACAACGTGACCGTGTTCGGCCAGTCGGCGGGCGCGATGGCGATCGCGTCGCTGGTCGCGTCGCCCGAGTCGAAGGGCTTGTTCAAGCGCGCGATCTCGGAGAGCGGCGCGTGGATGGGGCTCGGCATGGCGCCCGGCATGACGCACGCGCGCGCAAGCCGAGGAGAGGGGCGTCAAGGCGGCGACCGACGCCGGCGTGAGCACCGCGGCCGAGCTGCGCGCAATGTCCGCGGCGGACGTGACCGCGAAGCTTCGCAGCGGCGGCTGCCCCGGATGCATGATCGTCGACGGCTGGGTGATCCCCGAGGATCCTTCAGCGACGTTCGCAGCCGGCAAGCAGAATGCCGTCGACGTGCTCGTCGGCTCCAACAAGGAGGAGCTCTCGTTCGGTCGCGGCGCAACCGCTCAGCAGTTCGAGGCCGGAGCGCGGATGCGTTGGGGCGATCTCGCCGACGAGTTCCTGAAGCTCTACCCGCATGCTACCGACGAAGAGGCCGCGCGCTCGAACATCGAGAGCACGGCCGACGGCACGTTCTGGCACATGCGGCTCTACGCCGACTATCAAGTCAAGAAGGGCAACAAGGCGTATCTCTATTTCTTCGCGCAGAACCCGCCGGCGACTGACGGGAAGCCGACGTTCCCGGCCGCGCACGCGGCCGAGGTGCCGTACGTGTTCAACAATCTCGGCCAGCTGCACTTGTTCCCGGACAGCAGCGTTGCGGAAGTATCGGCTAAGTCCGCGCCGGACAAGAAGGTCGCGGACGAGATGTCGTCGTACTGGACGAACTTCGCGAAGACGGGCGACCCGAACGGGCCGGGTCTGCCGAAGTGGAGCGCGCACGCCGTCGGCAACGGTCAGGACGGCATGATCCTCGATGCGGATCGTGCGTCGGAGAAGCTACCGACGCCGGCGCGGCTCGCGCTGATCGACAAGGTCTGGGTGAAGCAGGGCCACGCGCTGCCCTGAAATCGCTTCAGCGCTTCCCGCGCGTGAGGCGTCCGGTCCGGTTGTACGGATCGCACTTGAGCTCGTCGTCGTACGACAGGCGAATGCGGCCCTCGAACTCGAGTGTCGTGTCGTCTCGTTCCTCAGCCGCGTCCTCGCGAGTCTGCTCGCGAAAGCGCAGGTTCGAGGCATCCCGCGAGCCTCCGCTATACGCTTCGTTCGTCGTCGACCGTTGCATCACGATGCTCCATCGCCAACGTGCGAAAGAGCGTACGCGTCGGCGCGCGACGCGCGAAGGTCGGTCGTCGGCTCCGGGCTACCGCCGATCGGGTCTGCGCCGCTCGTCGCCGCCGAACGACCGCTCGTCGTTACTTCGGCGTGGCGCTGAGCGCGAACACGATGTACTCCGCGGGGCCGGGCTCGGGCTGCTTCAGGTTCTGGCTGAAGAGCCCGTTGCCGCCGACCGCGATCGCGACGTACTCGCGGCCGCCGGCCGAGTAGACCGCCGGCACACCCTCTTGCGCGGCCGGCAACTCACGCGACCAGAGCACCTTGCCCGTGTCGGAATCGTAGGCGCGGAACGTGCGGTCCGACGACGTGCCGACGAACAGCACCCCGCCGCCCGTTGCCACGGGGCCGCCGCGCGGCGCGTGGCTGCCGGTGCCCGTCACGGGCGCGAGCTTGCTGACCTCGCCGTCCGGCACTTGCCATAGGATCGTGCCCTTGTTGAGGTCGTACGCCGTGATCTGCGACCACGGCGGTCCGATCGCGGACAACCCGGTGCTCGGTTGGATCATGAAGTCGACCGGCGCGACGTACGGGACGAACCCTTCGCCCGCGTTCGGCGGCGGCAGCGGAGGCGGCCGATTGCGCGCCGCCCGGTGGTCCACCGCCACCCGCTCCGCCGCCGGGCCCGGTCACGGACTCCGGCACGCGCAGCTTGTCGTAGACCGGCAGCTCCTTCGAGACGACGAAGAGGCGCCCGTTGCGCGGATCGACCGCGGAGCTGCCCCAATTCGCGCCGCCGTTGTGGCCCGGCATCTGAATCGTTCCTTGCAGGCTCGGCGGCGTGTAGAGGCCCTCGTTGCGCGAGCTCTTCAGAAGCTCGCGAACCTTCGCCTGATCTTCTTCCGAGATATACGGATTGATGTCTTTCTCGGTGAACGACTGGCGCGCGAACGGCGGCGGCGCGGTCGGGAACGGCTGCGTCGGCCAGCTCTTCTCACCCGGCACGTCGCTCTGCGGCACGGGGCGCTCTTCGATCGGCCAGAGCGGCGCGCCCGTGATCCGGTTGAACACGTAGACGAAGCCTTGCTTGCTCGGCTGAGCGACGATCGGCACCGTCGACGCCGTCGTGCTGGACCGTGAGCAGCTTCGGCGCGGTCGGAAAGTCGTAGTCCCACAGATCGTGATGGATCGCCTGGAAGTGCCAGAGCAGCTTGCCGCTGCGCGCGTCGAGCGCGAGCAGGCTGTTGCCATAGAGGTTCGCGCCCTCGCGGTTCGCGCCGTAGAAGTCGTAGCGCGCGGTGCCGGTCGGGATGTAGATCGTTGCCGGTCTCGACGTCGATCGTCGACTCGCTCCAGTTGTGCACGCCGCCGTACTTGCCGAGTCCTGCGGCGGGCCACGTCTCGGCGCCGGGCTCGCCGGGATGCGGCACCGTGTGAAAGACCCACGTGAGCGCGCCCGTGCGCACGTTGTAAGCGTGGATGTCCGCCGGCGAGGACGCGTAGCCCGCGCCGCCCGCGGGCAGCGACATGATGATGAGATCCTGAAACACGCGGCCCGGATTGCTCGTGGGCTGCAGGCGTACGTTGTCGAGATCCATGTCGAGGCCGACGCGCAAGTCGACGCGGCCCTTGTCGCCGAAGCTCTCGATCGTGTCGCCGGTCTTCGCGTCGATGGCGGTCAGGAAGCCGGCGTTGACGTACAGCAGCCGCTCCTCCGATCCGTCGGCGCTCTGCCAGTAGCTCATACCGCGGGCGCCGACCGCGCCCTCGTTCTGGTGGACCCACTTCTCTTTGCCCGTGGCCGCGTCGAGCGCGACGATCGAGCGCTTCTTCGCGAGCACGTACATCGTCCCGTTGACGATGAGCGGATTGAAGAGATACGCCTCGTCCGACGGATAGGTCCACGCGACCGTGAGACGCCCGACGTTGCGTCTTGTCGATCTCCTTGAGCGAGGAGTACTGCGACGAGTCGACGCCGCCGCCGTTTTGGTCCCAGCCCTCGAAGTCGAACTGGCCGGGTGTCGCCTTCGCGGCCGACGGCGGCGGGGTCGCAGGCGCGCAGCCCGCGAGCATGCAGGCGGCGAAAGCGAGCGGCGCGAGAGTCCCCGATCGAAGCGATGCGCCACCGCGCGCGATGGTCGTAAACCCGAGCATGATTTCCCCCGCCGAGGCTGCGAATGATGGGCGACGATACTACCAGGGCGGAAAAACGCGGGCATGCGAAGGTTTGTCGAGCGCGCTAGTCGAGCACGGCGGCGCGTCCTATGCTGAACGATGTCGTCTGCAGGAGGTGGTTATGCAACGCAAGCTCGGCTCGATCGTCGTCTGCGCGCTCGCGCTAGGCAGCTGTTAGCGCGTTCGGCGCCGGCAAGCGCACGCCCTGGGGCGATCCGGACCTTCAAGGCACGTACACGACCGACAACTCGATCGGCGTTCCGCTCGAGCGCCCGACACAGTTCGGCACTCGTGCCGAGCTCACGGACGAGGAATATGCCGCGCGCGTGTCCGCGAACGACGTCCAAGTCGCGAAGGACCAGAACAAGCTGCCCGAGAGCGAGTTCGGCGAGGACTCCGCCGCCAATAATGCGCCGCGCCACTGGCTCGAGCGGCCAGCGAATCCTTCGCACGCGACGTCGCTCGTCGTCGACCCGCCGGACGGCCGGATCCCGGCGCTGACGCCGGACGGCGAGAAGCTCGCGGCCGAGCGGCGCGCACAGCGCAACCGCGGCTTGCCGGCGTCGTACAAGGACTTCAGCAACTACGATCGCTGCATCAGCCGCGGCGTCGCGGGATCGGTTCTGCCGGCGATCTACGGCAACGGCACGAAGATCGAGCAAGCGCCGGGATACGTGGTCATCCAGAACGAGATGATCCACGAGGCGCGCGTGATTCCACTCACCGGGCGGCCGCACGTCGGCGCCGGCGTGCGCGAGTGGATGGGCGACTCGCGCGGCCACTTCGAGGGCGAGACGCTCGTCATCGAGACGACCAACTTGAATCAGCGCACGGGTGTCGGCGGTTTCGGCAACGGTGCGCTTCAGAGCGCACAGGCGAAGCTCGTCGAGCGGCTCACGCGCGTCGACGCGCACACGGTTCGCTACGAGCTCACGGTGAACGATCCCGTGATCTACACGCGGCCGTGGACGGTGCGGCTGAATCTCGACATCGAAGCCGGGCTACGAGATCTATGAGTACGCGTGCCACGAAGGCAACTACGGTCTCGCGAACATGTTGAGCGCGGCGCGGGCGCAGGAGCGCGCCGACGCCACGAAGCCGCCAGGGCAGAAGCGCGCCGGCGGCGCCACGTCGTCCCGAATCGGGGGGCGAATAGGGCGCTGCGCGACCGCGCCGCTCAGTCGATCAGCGACTCGATCTCGGCAAACCGTGCGATCCGCGGCGACGAGCCGAGCTCCGCGGCATCCACCTTGCCGTAGCCATAGTCCGCGAAGACGAAGCCGAAGCCGGCGGCGCGTGCGGCGCGCAGGTCTTGCGGCGAGTCGCCGACGAGGGTCGCTGACGCGGGCGGGACACCGAGCGTCTCCGCCGCGACGTTAAGCGGCAGCGGGCTCGGCTTCTTTTCCGGCAGGCTGTCGCCCCCGAGCACGAGCTCGAAACGATCTCGCAGGCCGGCCTCTCGCAGCAGCGCTTCGGAAAACGCGTGCCGCTTGTTCGTTATGCAGCAGAGCCGAATGCCGCGCGCGCGCAAGGCGTCGAGAGTGGCTTCGACCGTGGGATAGAGCTCGGTGCGCACGAACAGGTTGCTCCGATAGCACGCCGTGAACGCCGCAAGCACGGTCGCCTGCCGATCGGCGGCTGCGCGCGCGGCGCGCGGCGCGCCGCGGCCCGCGTGCTCTGCGTCGGCCGCCGCAAGCGCGCGCGCGATGACGGTCTCGATCCCGTCGCCGATCCAAGTGCGCGTGCGCGCCTCGCCGGGCGCGTCGAAGCCAACGGCCTCGAGCGCCACGCCGAGGCAGTGCGCGATATCGGGAGCCGAGTCGACGAGCGTGCCGTCGAGGTCGAGGGCGAGCAGCTTGATTCTAGCGCCGCTCAAAACACCCGGACTGCGATCTCCGCCGGAGCGGCCAGCAGATCCTCGATTTCCTTGTCGAGCTTCAGCAGCGTCAGCGACGCGCCGGCCATCTCGAGCGACGTGCAGTAGTTGCCGACGTAGTTGCGCACGATCTCGAGCCCGAGCGTCCTTGCTGCGCAGCGCGGCCTTGCGATACAGCACGTAGAGCTCGCTCGGCGGCGTGCCGCCGAGGCCGTTGATCATCAGCGCGACGCGGTCGCCCTTCTTGAACGGCAAGTCCTTCGACACCGCGTCGAAGATCTCGTCGACGATCGCGTCGGCGGGCTTCAGCTTGTCGCGGCGGCGGCCCGGCTCGCCGTGGATGCCGACGCCGACCTCCATCTCGTCGTCGCCGATCTCGAAGATCGGCTTGCCCTTGGCGGGCGGAGTGCACGAGGTCAGCGCGACGCCCATCGAGCGCACGTTCGCGTTGACCTTCGTCGCGAGCTTGAGCAGGTCGTCGAGGCTCGCGCCTTGCTCGGCGGCGGCGCCGCAGGCCTTGATCACGAAGAAGTTGCCGGCCACGCCGCGGCGGCCGATCGTGTACGAGCTGTTCTGCACCGCGACGTCGTCGTCGATGATGAACGACTTCACGTCGATGCCTTCGGCCTGGGCCATCTCGATGGCCATGTCCCAGTTCATCCGGTCGCCCTGGTAGTTGTTGATCAAGCACGAGCACGCCCTTCGGCGAGTTCATGAGCTTGATGCACTCGAGGCAGTACTCGATCGGCGGCGCGGCGAACACGTTGCCGGGCGAGGCGGCGTCGAGCATGCCGGGACCGACGGCCATCACGTGCGCGGGCTCGTGGCCGCTGCCCGAGCCCTGGATCACGGACACGCGATCCTTCTTCGGCCGGTCGGCGCGATAGATGATGTTGTACTTCGGCTCGTACTTGAGCTTGCCGGGATTCGCGAGCGCGATGCCCTCGAGCATCTCCGGAACGAACTTCGCGGGATCGTTGACGAACTTCTTCATTGTGATTCCCCCGGGTTGGAGCGGTTGATCAGTGGGCCTTGGCTCGGCGCCTGCACGCCGAACTCGGTGCAGATGTCGTTCAGCATCGTCGCGATCGCGACGATGCCGGGATCCGGCGTGTTCGCGCTGCGGTCGCCCGTGAACTGCTGCCGGCCGCGCTTCGCGACCCACGGCTTCGTGCGCTCGATCGCCTCGTTCGCGGTCTGCGTGGCCTGGCGCAGCACGTCGCGCGGGTCGGCGTCCTTGGCCGCGCCGTCGTGCACGATGTCGCGGATCGGGATCACGCAGTCGAGCAGCGTCTTGTCGCCCAGTTGCGCGCCGCCGCGTTTCTGGATGCCCTCGATGGCCGCCGTGAGCATCTTGTCGAGATCCTCGAGCGTGATGCTCGTGCGGTCCTTGCTCAGCGCGCCGGCGCGCATGAAGCCCGTGCCCCAGATCGGGCCCGAGCAGCCGCCGACGTTGCTTCGTGATGATCATGCTGATCTTCAGCAGGAACGCGCCGATCGAGCTTCGGTCGAGATCCTTCCAATCCTGCTCGACGACGCGGAAGCCCGCTCGCGAGCGAGACGCCGAAGTCGGCGTCGCCGGCGAAGGAGTCGAGCTCGCAGAAGTACTGCTCGTTCTTCAGCGCCGTGGCGGCGACCGATCTTGATCGCCGTCTCGATGTCCGCCAGCGTGATTTCTTTCATGTTTCTGCTCTCTCTCCGATGATTGTCGATTATGCTCGGGTCGACGACGCCGGCGGTCGGCTAGGCCGCGCGCTGTGCCGAGATCGCCTTCAGATCCTTGAGCGTGACGCGCACGTTCGGCGGGTCGCCGAGCTCGGGCACGACCTTCGCCGCGCCTCGTCGAAGTCCTCGTCGCGCGTGTAGGTGCTCGTCGTGATCAGCGTCGGCATGCCGGCGCCGAGCGCTGCGAGCAGTCCGTTGCGGCTGTCCTCGATCACGACGCACTCCGCGCCGTCGAGCCCGAGGCGCTGCTTCGCGAGATTGTAGATCTCCGGGTCCGGCTTCTTCTTCGTCACGACGTCGCCCGCGAGCACGATCTCGAACCACGCCTTACGCTCTCGCACCGAAGAGGTCGAGCACGCCGTCGATCGACTTTCGGGTCCGACGTCGTGCAGACGCCGAGCCGGATGCCGGCCGCGTGCGCCTCGTCGACGATGCGCGTGATGCCGGGTCGCAGCGGCAGGCTGCCGCTCGCGATCAGCGCCGGTGAAGATCGCGGTCTTGCGCTTGTGGAGCTCGGGAATCAACGTCGTCGGCCGTCTGGCCTGTCGGGCCAGCCGCGCCTCGTCGAAGTAGTGGCGTCATCCGCTCCTTGCCGCCGGCGATCTTGAGCAGCTCGCCGTAGAGATCGACGTCCCATTCGGCGTCGATGCCAGCGGCCTCGAACGCGCGGTTGAACGCGACGCGATGGCCGTCTCGCTCGGTGTCGACGAGCACACCGTCGCAATCGAAGATCAGCGCCTTCATTAGCGAGTCGAGCGCGCTCAGGCGACCTTCGAGAGCAGCTCGTTGGCGCGGTTCGTGCCGCCGAACTGGCTGATCTTCTCCTTGAACAGCTGCTTCAGCGCTTCGTATTGCGCGCCGAGCACGCGCAGCGGCTCGTAGTCCGTCGGTCTTGGCCTTGTGATAGTCGACGAAGCTGTCGATGAACACGTGCTTCAGGTTGGTCGAGATGTTGATCTTCGCGCAGCCGAGCTTGATGCACTTCTGAATGATCTCGTCGGAGAGGCCCGGTGCCGCCGTGCAGCGCCATCGGCGTCTTGGTGCGGCGGTTGATCTCGCCGATCAAGTCGAACTCCACGTCGGGCTCGCCCTTGTAGTAGCCGTGCGCCGTGCCGATCGCCGCCGCGAACGCGGCGAGGTCGAGCTCGCGGCAGAACTTCTCGGCTTCTGCGGGATCGGTGTAGTGCATCCGCGTCGACGACCATGTCGTCCTCGACGCCGTGGATCTCGCCGATCTCGGCTTCGACGCCGATGCCGGCCTTGGTCGCAATGTCGACGACCTTGCGCGTCTGGTCGAGGTTCATCGTCGAACGGCTTGTCGGACCAGTCGATCATGACCGAGGTCCAGCCCATCTCGACGCACTTCTTGATCATCTCGAGGTCTTTGCCATGGTCGAGGTGCAGGACGACGGGGACCGGGGAGTCGCCGGCGATTTCGCGCATCCAGCCGATGATGGCCTTGTGGCCGTAGTACTTGATGGTCTTCGCGGAGCTTTGAATGATGACCGGCGCGTTCGAGCTCCTCGGCCGCCTTGACCATCGCCTTCATCGACGCGTAGTCGACGGGGTTGAACGCCGCGACGGCGTAGCCTTTGGCTTTCGCTTCACGCAGTACGGGCTTCAGATTGACCAACGGCATTTGCTTCTCCTCGGGATGGCTCAGACGCCCCCGCAAACGGCCCATTAATATACGTCAGGCATGACATGATGTCGCTGTTGAGACCGATGGCGACGCCCGGCGGCGCGGCGCGTGCTCAGGGCTGTCGCGCCGCTCTGGCTGCCCGACGTCGAGCGGCTCGCGAGTTGCTGCGCGGCCGCCCGTGCTGCGGCTGCGACGCGTGCGCGCCCGGTTGCCCGTGGCCGGCCGGCCGGTCCCGACGGCCGTGCTCCGGGTTCGGCGCGGGTCCGCGGCCGCCGCGATCGGCGTACGGCGTGTGGCGTTCGTTGTTGACATAGTCACGCCGTCCCGCGTCGCCGTGCCGCGGCCGGTCCGCGTGCGGTCCGTCGCGCGCGACATCGTGGCCGTGACGTCCTGACGTCGCCCCCTCGTCCGGGGTTCCCGTGCCGCGCCGACATCCGGGCGGGCCGGTGCGTCCGGCGTCGCCTCGACCCGGATCTGCTGACCGACGAGCCGCTCGATCGCCTTGAGCAGCGGGCGTTCGGCGCCGCTCACGAGCGATACCGCCGCGCCTTCGCGTCCCGCGCGTCCCGTGCGACCAATGCGATGCACGTAGTACTCCGGCACTTCGGGCAGCTCGTAGTTCACGACGTGCGGCAGCTGGTCGATGTCGAGGCCACGCGAGGCGATGTCCGTCGCGACGAGCACGCGCACTCGGCCGGCTCTTGAAGTCCGCGAGCGCGCGCGTTCGTGCTGCCTGGCTCTTGTTGCCGTGGATCGCGGCCGCCGTGAGCGCGTCGCTCTCGAGCTGCTCGGCGAGGCGGTTCGCGCCGTGCTTCGTGCGCGTGAACACGAGCACCTGGCGCCAGTCGCCCTTGGAGATCAAGTGCGAGAGCACGCGCTCGTTTGCTCGACTTCTCGACGTGATACACGAGCTGCTCGATCCGCTCGGCCGTCGCGTTGCGGCGCGGCGACCTCGATGCTCGCCGGATCGTCGAGCAGCTTGCCCGCGAGCCTGCGGATGTCGTCGGGGAACGTGGCCGAGAAGAGCAGGTTCTGGCGCTTCGCCGGCAGCAACGCGATGACGCGGCGGATGTCGGGCAGGAATCCCATGTCGAGCATCCGGTCCGCCTCGTCGAGCACGAAGATCTCGACGCCGCCGAGATCGACGTTGCGCTGCGACGCGTGATCGAGGAGCCGTCCCGGCGTCGCGACCAGCACGTCGACGCCGCGCCGCAGGAGAGAGATCTGCGGGTTGATGCTCACGCCGCCGAACACGACGGCTGAGCGCAGCGGCACGTATTTGCCGTAACGCCGCACGCTGTCCTCGACCTGCGCCGCGAGCTCGCGCGTCGGCGTGAGGATCAGCGCGCGGATGCGCCGCCGGCCCTCGCTCGGCGCCGAGGCGGATAGGCGCTGCAGCAGCGGCAGCGTGAAGCCCGCGGTCTTGCCGGTGCCCGTCTGCGCGCCGGCCGAGCACGTCGCGGCCCGCCAAGACGACCGGGATGACGCGCGCCTGGATCGGCGTGGGCTCTGAATAACCTTGCTCCGCGACGCCGCGCAGCAACGCGGCCGAGAGGCCGAGAGAATCGAAGGACATGGATTGAATGCTCCAGCGATCGGCCCGGCTCGGAGCTTCGCTCCGGCAACGGTCAGTGGGTCGATCGGGTCGGGGTTGAGGCCGTGGCCGGAAGGGCCGGGCTCTTGCAAGCGCAGACCGAGTGCGTCGCAGGCCGCGGAGTATACCAAACCGTTCGGTTCGAAGCGTGGCCGTCGCGGCAGCTGGTGTACTATCAACCGCAAAACTATGGTCAAACGGCGCGGCGCAGCCAAGAATGCGCACGCTTCGTCTAGGCCAGAAACATTTTGGGACCCTGACTCGCTATGGAAACGCAACGTCGACAGCTCATCGACTTCCTCAAAGGCTGCCGCGCGCGCCTGTCACCCTCTCAAGTCGGTCTCCCCGACACCAACCGCCGTCGGACTCCGGGCCTGCGGCGCGAGGACGTCGCGGCGCTCGCCGGGGTTAGCGTGACCTGGTACACGTGGCTGGAGCAGGGCCGCAAGATCCAGGTGTCGGCCGACGTGCTCGAGCGCGTCTGCTCGACGCTGCGCATGACCCCCGACGAGCGCGAATACTTGTTCGCGCTCGTGCAGCACCGGCCGGCGCCGCCGACGCCGTCGCGCATGACGGAGGTAAGCCCGACGCTCTCGCGCATGATCGAGGCGCTCGGGGTGCCCGCGCTCGTGTTGACTGCGCGCTGGGATGTCATCGCGTGGAATCGACTCGCGACGCAAGTGTTTCGTCACTACGAGCAGCTGCCGCCCGACCAACGCAACCTGCTCCGGATCCTACTGATCGACGACAAAGGCTATCAGAGCGACCAGGCGGCTTATGAGGCGATGGCGCGGCGCGTGCTATCGAAGTTCCGCGTCGACTACAGTCAGACGCCGGACGATCCGTCGTTCGAGCAGCTGATCGAAGAGCTCGACGAGCACTGCCCGATCTTCCGCAAGCTCTGGAACAACCCTGAAGTGCTCGGGCGCTCCGAGGCGGTCGCGAACCATCCGGCGCTCGGCGGCATCACGTTCGAGCATTCGTCGTACGTGCCGGAAGGCTTTCCGACGCTGCGCGTGTTGATCTTCGTTCCGTACAACGATCAGGCCATCGCGAAGGTTCGGGAGCTGCGCGACGAGGCGGACCCGAGCGTGAGCAAGCCGCGTCTCGCCAAAAAGACGAACTGATCAAGACGAACTGACGCTAGAACAGCTCCGCGCTCGCGAGCCGCGCTCCCTCGACGAGCGCCTCGAGCTTCGCCCACATCACGGACGGATGGACGCGCTCGATATCGTTCGTCTGCGAGAACCCACAGTCCGTTCCGGCGATCACGTTTTCGCGGCCGACGAGCCGCGCGAAGCGCACGATGCGATCGGCGACGAGCCGCGGATGCTCCACGGATACGGTGTGATGCGTCACGACTCCCGGGATCAGAATCTTCCCCGCGCGGTAGCTTCACTTTCTCCCAGACGCGCCACTCGTGCTCGTGGCGCACGTTCGCCGCCTCGATCGAGTACGCCTGTGCGTTGACCTGAAGAACGAGGTCTACGATCTCTGCGAGCGGCGCGTCCGCGACGTGCGGCACGTGCCAGCTGCCGAAGCAGACGTGGTAGCGCACGCGATCCGGCGGAATGCCGCGCAGCGCGTGATTCAGCGCGTCGACGCGAAGCTGAGCCCACTCGCGATAGCGTTCGGGGCTCTTCTGCACGAGCGCGTCGTACATGTTTGCGAGCACCGCATCGTCGACCTGCAGCACGAGCCCGGCGTCGTGCACGGCCCGGTATTCCGCGCGCAGCGCGTCGGCGAGCGCGAACACGTAGTCGTGGTCCGAGGCGTAGTATTCGTTCACGCCGTTGTACGCCGCGCTCGCGGGCGCGACGACCGTCATGAACGCCTCCTTCGCGCGCGCGGCTGCGAGTGCGTGCTTGAGATCCGCGATCGCGCGCGCAAGCGCGCCGTTGTCGCGGTACGCGATCGGGCCGACGCATACCTGGGCCGGCATGCCCGTCAGCGCGTAAGGCATCTCCCGTGCGAAGAAGTCCGCGAACCGGTCTCGATCGCGGCCGAGCCATTCGACGGGTTGCAGTTGGTTGGACCGTATCTCGAAGCCGTCGACGCGCTCCAAAATGTAATTCGCCCAGCTCGACTTGCCGTACTCGCCGTCGTTGATGATGTCGAGCCCGATTCGCGCTTGGCGGGCGACGACTTCGGTTACAGCCTCGCGTAGGCACGCGTCCGCGACCTTGCGGTCCGGCCGCCCGGCGTGCTCGGCGCCGAGCTCGGGCGGCCTGATCAAGCTGCCGACGTGAGTCGTGAGAATCCGTTCTTCGCTTCGTTGCATCGCGGCCGGTCGTCTCAAAGGCGGGGGAGTGTAGGGGGCGCGCACAGAGAATGCGAGGCGCGGTGAAGCTCGTCCCCTGAGCACGCTGTTGCCTCCGCCACCATCATCTTTGCTAGCCTCGCGACGTCTGGCGGACTGAGGCAAGATGGTCGGGTTTGGTGATTTCTCTACCCCTTCGAGACTTCCCAAACTCGCTTAAGCCCGGCCTCGTGCCGGGCTTTCTATTTCTGGGCTCGAGGCCTCTTGCGTCCCGCCGGTTAGAACGAACAGGCCTCGCCCGAGCGAGCTCCGCGATCAAGTGAAATCGGAGCGCCGGATGAGCGCTTTGGCGGCTTTTCTTTTCGAGCGCACAAGAGCACGCTCCGGAGATAGTCTCTACAAAAGAAGAGGGATTTCGGCATGGCGGCGATTCAGCGCATAGCCTCGGCGGTTTGGCGCGGCGAGCTCAAAACCGGTAACGGCACGATCACGGCCACGAGCGGCGTTCTGCGCGATACCCCGTTCAGCTATGCGACCCGTTTCGAGAACGCACGCGGCACGAACCCCGAGGAGCTGATCGCCGCGGCGCACGCCGCGTGTTTCAGCATGGCCTTCGCCAACTACTTGAGTACGCAGGGCCATCGCCCGCTGCAGATCTCGACGCGGGCCACGATCTCGCTCGAGAACGGCGTGATCGGCAAGATGCACCTCGAGACGGAGGGGCAGGTTCCGGGCATGACCGACGCCGCGTTCAAGCAGTATGCGACCGAGGCCGAAAAAAAGTGCCCGGTGTCGAACCTTCTGCGCCCCGGTTTGTCGATCAGTTTAGACGCGTCACTCCGGTCGTGAGGCGGCGTCGTCTTCAGGAGGGACAGCCCGTGCCAAGGATCGCTTGGCTGCCTGCTTTGGTCGCACTCATCGCAACGGCCGGATGCGTCGGCGATGCCGCCGTGCCCGGTGGAACGGCGACGGGCCCGAGCCCGGCGCTGCCCGAGCCGTCGCCCACAGTCATTCCCACCGTGCGTGTCGCGCCGGCGATCGGCTGGCCCGACGCCGTGACGCCGACGCCGGCCGAAGGCCTCAGCGTCCACGCATTCGCGACGGGTCTTGCCCATCCGCGTTGGCTGTACGTGCTGCCGAACGGCGACGTGCTCGTCGCCGAGACGAACGGGCCGGAACGGCCCGAGGACGGGCGAGGCGTGTCGGGCTTGGTCGCGGGGTTCGTGCAGAAGCGGGCGGGTGGCAAGGTCGCGAGCGCCGACCGGATTACGCTGCTGCGCGACGCCGACGGCGACGGTGTCGCCGAGACCAAGATGCCTTTCATCGACCACCTGCATTCGCCGTTCGGGATGGCGCTCGTCGGCCGCGACTTGTACGTCGCGAACACCGACGCGGTGCTTCACTTTCAATACGCGACCGGCTCCACGCAGCTGATCGAGCCCGGTGAGCCGGTCTTCGAGCTGCCGGCGGGCGCGATCAATCACCATTGGACGAAGAATCTGATCGCGAGCCCCGACGGATCGCGTCTCTACGTAACCGTCGGCTCGAACAGCAACGTCGGAGAGAACGGGCTCGACAAGGAGCTCTATCGCGCGTCGATTCTCGAGGTCGACCCGCGCACGCGGCAGATGCGCGTGTTCGCGACGGGGCTCCGCAATCCGAACGGTCTCGCGTGGCAACCGGAAACGGGCGAGCTCTGGACCGTGGTCAACGAGCGCGATTTGCTCGGCAACGATCTCGTGCCCGACTTCCTGACATCGGTCCGCGACGGCGGCTTCTATGGCTGGCCCTACAGCTACTACGGCCCGCACGTCGACGAGCGTGTGAAGCCGGCGCGCCCGGATCTCGTCGCGAGAGCGATCGTTCCGGACTACGCGCTCGGGGCGCATACGGCGTCGCTCGGGCTCGCTTTCTATAAGGCTCGCGACGGCGCTTTGCCCGACCACTATATGAACGGCGCGTTCATTGGCCAGCACGGGTCGTGGAACCGCAAGCCGCTCAGCGGCTACAAGGTGATCTTCGTGCCGTTTTCGAAGGGCAAGCCGTCCGGTCCCGCCGAGGATGTGCTGACGGATTTCGTGAACAACGAGGGCGATGCGCAGGGGCGCCCGGTTGGCGTCGCGATCGACCGCGCAGGCGCGTTGCTCGTTGCGGACGACGTCGGCAACTCGGTCTGGCGGGTTCAAGGCACCGCGCCTCGCCCGGCGCGCAAAGCGCCGCAACCTCAATCCCAATCGGCGCCGCCGCCCCCGGTGCAGCCGCCGGTGCAGCAGGAGCCGCCGGCTTCGCCGCCGCCGGAGTCGCAACCGCCGGAGATCACGTCGCAGACGGAAACGCCGTCTCAGCAGGTCGCCGAGCCGGCGCCGGAGACTGCTGCTGCTTCGCTCAGCGCCTCGCCTTGAACTCGCGCCGTCGGCGCGTGAGAGTGTGCTCGGTGTAGCCGTTCGGCTCTTCTAGCCCGTTGAACACGAGGTCGAGCGCCGCCTGGAACGCGACGCTGCGGTCGAAATCCGGCGCCATGTTGCGATACGCGGGATCGCCGGCGTTCTGCCGGTCGACGACTTGCGCCATTCGTTGCAACGTTTCGACGACCTGCGCCCGATCGACGATGCCGTGATGCAGCCAATTCGCGATGTGCTGCGATGAGATGCGCAGCGTCGCGCGGTCCTCCATCAGCCCGACGTCGTTGATGTCAGGCACCTTCGAGCAACCGACGCCGTGCTCGACCCAGCGCACGACGTAGCCGAGTATTCCTTGCGCGTTGTTGTCGAGCTCGCGCTGGATCTCATCGCGCTTGAGCTCGCGGTTCAGCAGCGGCGGAGTCAGGATCCCGACCAGCAACTCGTCGGTCGCGCCGCGGCCGGCGATCTCGCGCTGCCGGGCTGCGACGTCGACCTGATGATAGTGAATCGCGTGCAGCGTCGCGGCCGTCGGCGACGGCACCCACGCGCAGCTCGCGCCGGCTTTGGGGTGCGCGCCCTTCGAGTCGAGCATGGCACGCATCTCGTCCGGCATCGCCCACATGCCCTTGCCGATTTGCGCGTGTCCGGGCAGGCCAAGCTCGAGGCCGACCTGCACGTTCCAATCCTCGTATGCGGCGATCCAGCGCGCGCCCTTGATCTCGGGCTTCGGAATTACGGGACCCGCTTGCATGTGCGTATGCAACTCGTCGCCGGTGCGGTCGAGGAAGCCCGTGTTGATGAAGATGAGCCGCTCGCGGGCCGCGCGGATGCATTCTTTTAGATTCACGGTCGTGCGGCGCTCCTCGTCCATGATGCCGATCTTCAGCGTGTTCGCGGGCAGGCCGAGCCCGCGCTCGACGGCCGCGAAGAGATCGACCGACAGCGCGACCTCCTCGGGGCCGTGCTGCTTCGGCTTCACGATGTAGAGGCTGCCCGTGCGGCTGTTGCGTAGCTTGCCGTTCCCCTTGAGGTCGTGCAGCGCGCCGAGCGTCGTGATCACGCAGTCGAGGAACGTCTCCGGTATCGGCTTGCCCGCCGCGTCGGTCACGGCGTCCGTGAGCATGTGCGCGCCGACGTGCCTCACGAGCAGCAGGCTGCGGCCGGGCAGCGTGAGCCGCGTGCCGTCCGGCGCGGTGTATTCGCGGTCCGGGTTCAGATGCCGATTCAGCGTCGACCCGCCTTTGCGAAACGACGCGGTGAGCGTGCCGCGCATGATGCCGGCCCAATTTCGGTAGATGACGACTTTGTCCGCGGCGTCGACGGCCGCGACCGAGTCTTCGCAGTCCATGATCGTGGAGACCGCGCTCTCGAGCACGACGTCTTTGACGCCCGCGGGATGACGCTTGCCGATCGGGTCCTTCGGATCGATCGCGATGTCGATGTGCAGTCCGTTGTGGCGAAGCAGCACGTTCGACAGTCGTCCGTCTTGCTTGCGATAACCGGCGAACTGCGTCGGGTCGCGTAGCTCGGTCGTGAGATCGCCCTCGCGCGTCACGACGAGCGCGCCGTTCTCGAGCGCGAGGCTCGTGAGGTCGAGCCACGAGCCGGTCGCGAGCGGCACCGCGTCGTCGAGGAACCGGCTCGCGTACTCGATCACGCGCGCGCCGCGGACCGGGTTGTAGCTCTTGCCCTTCTCCGCGCCGCCGTCCTCGGCGATCACGTTGGTCCCGTAAAGCGCGTCGTAGAGACTGCCCCAGCGCGCATTCGCGGCGTTGAGCGCGTAGCGCGGATTGTCGACCGGCACGACGAGCTGCGGGCCGGCGAGCGTGCCGATCTCGGCATCGACGTTCGCCGTCGTCACCTTGAACGCGGCGCCGGCGGGTACGAGGTAGCCGATCTCGGCGAGGAACGCGCGTGACTCGCGCGGATCGATCGGCTTGCCGCGACGCTCGCCCAGCCAGCCGTCGATGCGCGCTTGGAACGCGTTGCGTTTCTCGAGCAGCGCTCGGTTGCGCGGACCGAGCTCGCGGACGATCCCATCGAGCAGCGACCAGACTTTCGCGGGATCGACGCCGGTCCCGGGCGCGATCTCGTCGCGCACGAGGTCGTCGAGCTCCTTCGCGACCTTGATACCGCCGTGTGTTACATAGTCCGTCATGTTGGCTCCGCGTCGCCCCCGGCGAATGTCCGAGCAGGATAGCGGGCCGCTCGCGCCGTTGGCAAAGACGAGCCGGTTCGGTGCGGCCGCGAGCGTGCATCGCGCGTCGCAGTTGTGCACGAAAACGGCTAGGCTTACGCGCGCAATCGGCCCGGCCGCCCCGAAAAAAACTCACCTCGTTGCGCGACGTGGAAACGAATCCAGTGCTCGTCCGTCATTTCCGCCAGACCGTGCTCTGGCCGCTGTTGCTCGTTCCGGAAAAGGAGACCGGCAAGCTCCAGAGGCACTGGGAGGCGCTCGGAGCGATCGAGCGCGACAACGCGTGGCGCGAGGTGATCGAGGAGTTCCACTGCGACCCCGAGGACTTCCGCGAGCGCTCGTACCGCGAGTTCGTGACGTTCCTGCCGTTCGTCCAGCGGTTCCTGTACGGCTCGAAGGTCGGCATCGACCCGGCGCGGCGCGAAGGGCGAGCCGAGCCTGCGGATCTATCGGCGCAACGATATCCGCAAGGTCGTGATCACCTACAGCGACGGCTCGTCGCTCACGTTCAACGTCGGCCATGTCGATCTCTATTTCTTCCTCGACGCGGACATCATGCTGCTCGCGTTCGAGATCTACATCGACGACATCCCGCTCGAGCGCGCGCAGGACACGATGTTCCGCTTCGGCCGCGCGTATCCCGGCTTCTGGGACGACACGGGCGAGGGCGCGAATTGCCCGCGACGCGTCGAATGGCTCGATGCGCAGGGGGCCGTGCGCGCGGTCTCGGACTACGGCGAGAAGCGCCGCTATCTCGAGCACGTCGCACGCCATCGGACCGCGCGGCTCGCTGCGCACTGGGAATACTTGCTCGAGCCGCTGCTGCCGGCCGACTCGCTCGAGATCGGGTCGCTACGCTTCCGGCCGCTCGAGTACTACCGGATGCCGTTCTTGGCCTACCTCGCGGTCGACGACCCGAAGGCGCTGTCGCGCGCGGACTTCGTGCGCCTCGCGCTCGCGACGCAGCCCGGCGAGCGCGACGTGCCGCCGTACTCGGAGCAATCGCTCGCGACATTCGAGAAGGACTACTGCGAGGATCGCTACTGGAATCGGCCGCGAGCCGACACGCGGTTCGTGGTCTCCGGGCCGCGTGCTCGGGATGGTCGGGCGGCACGGCGATCCGTTCTTCAACGGCCCCGAGACGGGCGTGCTGGGTCAGTTCCGGCATCAATATCTTCTGTTGTTCCTGATCGCGCACTTCCATCGCGCGGCGCTCTTGTCGATGTCCGACCAGCTCGCGGTCGCGATGAATCGCCTCGAGATCGGCGACACCGAGTCCGTGAAGTCGTTCAAGCGTGCGATTCGTCAAGCAATGGAGATCTTCCTGCGCTTCACGCATCGCTACTGGTACCACGAAGTGTCGAACCAGGACTTCGCGCGCAGCGTGTTCGAGAAGCTGCGACACCACCTCGGCATCGAGGTGCTCTACGACGAGATGCGCCAGGAAATGATGGACATGAACGGCTACCTCGATTCCGACGCGCTGCGCCGGCAGTCCAATACCATCTTGCGGCTCACGGTCGTCACGATCGTCGCGATGATCGGCACGATCGCGACGGGCTTCCTCGGCATGAACGTGATCGCCGAGGCCGACAAACCGTTGTGGTGGCGCGTGAGCCTGTTCGTGTTCACGCTCGTCGCGACCGGCCTCATCACGGTGTTCACGATCGCGCGCTCGAAGCGCCTCGCGGACTTCCTCGACGCACTCTCCGACGACCGCCTCGGCTGGCGCGAGAAATGGCTCGTGCTATTCGGTAAGGCGCGCTAGCCGACCTCGTCGCGCGGCTCGAGCTGCGTATCACCGCGTGTCGGACGCCGACGCGGGCGGGAGCGTTTTCCTAACGCGTGCGCTTACACGCGAAGGTCCAATATCGTCGGCGTCGCGTCCTTTCGATAGGGTGTCGCCCATGGAAGCTCTGGTGCTCGGATTGCTCGTCGTGTTGAGCGCGGCAACGTGGCTGTTCCTCGCGCTCGTCGATGCGTTGGAGAAGAAGCGATGAGCGCCGATGGAATGGATCGGCGTCGTCTTGTCGATCGCGGTCGCGATCTATCTGTTCGTCGCGCTGCTCTATCCGGAGAAGTTCGAATGACCGCGCAAGCGCTGTTGCAGGTCGCGCTGTACGTCGTCGGTGCTCGTCGCGCTCGCGAAGCCGCTCGGCATCTTCATGGCCAACGTGTACGAGGGCCGGCGCACGTTCCTGTCTCCGGTGCTGCGACCGCGTCGAGCGGCTCGATCTACGGATCGCGGGCATCGACGAGCAGAGCGAGGTCGACTGGAAGCGCTACGCGCTCGGCGTGCTGCTCTTCAACCTCATCGGCTTCGTCTTCGTCTATCTGCTGCAGCGGCTGCAGGGCGTGCTGCCGCTGAACCCGGCGGACATGGCGGCCGTGAGCCCCGACTCGTCGTTCAACACGGCCGTGAGCTTCGCGACGAACACGAACTGGCAGGGCTACGGCGGCGAGTCGACGATGAGCTATCTGACGCAGATGCTCGGCCTCGGCGTGCAGAACTTCGTCTCGGCCGCGTCGGGCATGGCCGTGCTCGTCGCGCTGATCCGCGGCTTCGCGCGCCGGCAAGCGAAGACGATCGGCAACTTCTGGGTCGACCTCACGCGCTCGACGCGTCTACATCCTGCTGCCGCTGTCGCTGCTGCTCGCGGTCGTGCTGATGTCGCAGGGCGTCGTGCAGACGTTCGCGCCGTACAAGAGCGTCGAGCTCGTCGAGCCGGTCACGGCCGACGTGCCGGTCAAGGACGACGCGGGCGATCCGGTCGTCGACGCGGCCGGCAAAGCCGTCACGAAGTCGACCGAGTTCAAGGAGCAGACGCTTGCCGCTCGGCCCGGCCGCGAGCCAGATCGCGATCAAGCAGCTCGGCACGAACGGCGGCGGCTTCTTCAACGTCAACTCGGCGCATCCGTACGAGAATCCGACGCCGCTCTCGAACTTCCTCGAGGTGCTCTCGATCCTGCTGATCGGCGCGGCGCTCTGCTACACGTTCGGACGCATGGTCAGGGACACGCGCCAGGGCTGGGCTCTGCTCGCCGCGATGCTCGTGATCTTCGTGCCGCTCGTCGTCGGCGACGTCGCGGCCGAGCAGTCGGGCAATCCGAAGCTCGCGGCGCTCGGCGCTCGACACGAGCGCGTCCGACGCTGCAAGCCGGCGGCAACATGGAAGGCAAGGAGACGCGGTTCGGCATCACGAACTCGGCGCTCTGGGCCGTCGCGACGACGTCGGCCTCGAACGGCTCCGTGAATTCGATGCACGACTCGTTCACGCCGCTCGGCGGGCTTGATCCC
Organism: uncultured Gammaproteobacteria bacterium; assembly: GCA_963841645.1. Classification (GTDB taxonomy): domain Bacteria; phylum Pseudomonadota; class Gammaproteobacteria; order Steroidobacterales; family Rariloculaceae; genus FEN-1219. The sequence continues at coordinate 219,709 of CAWJDS010000004.1, forward strand.
GATGTGGCTCATGCAGCTCGGCGAGGTCGTGTTCGGCGGCGTCGGCAGCGGGCTCTACGGCATGCTGATGTTCGCGATCGTCGCGGTGTTCATCGCGGGGCTCATGGTCGGGCGCACGCCCGAGTACCTCGGCAAGAAGCTCGAGTCGTTCGAGATCAAGATGGCGTCGCTCGCGATCCTCGTGCCGCCGTTGGTCGTGCTGGTCGGCACCGCGATCGCGAGCGTCGACGCCGGCCGGCGTCGCGGGCATCGCGAATCCGGCCGTGCACGGGTTCTCCGAGATCCTGTACGCGTTCTCGTCGGCCGGCAACAACAACGGCAGCGCGTTCGCGGGGCTCTCGGCGAACACGCCGTTCTACAACACTGGCGCTCGGCATCGCGATGTGGCTGTCGCGCTACTGGCTGATGATCCCGGTGCTCGCGATCGCGGGCAGCCTCGCGGCCAAGCGAGCGACGGCGGTCACCGCCGGCACGTTGCCGACGCACACGCCGCTGTTCATCGCGTGGCTCGTCGGCGTCGTGCTGATGGTCGGCGCGCTCACGTTCGTGCCCGCGCTCGCGCTCGGGCCGATCGTCGAGCACCTGCAAATGATCGGAAGAGGTTGAGCATGAACGCCACAGCGCTGCGCGTCGAGCGACCGATGAACTTCCTGACGCGGCCGATCGTCTCGGCCGCGATCCGCGACTCGTTCGCGAAGCTGCACCCGCGCGTGCAGTTCCGCAACCCGGTGATGTTCGTCGTGTTCCTCGGCAGCATCTACACGACGCTGATCGGCGTCGCGGCCGCTGTTCGGGCTCGTCTCCGGAGAAGGCCATCCGGTGTTCGTGCTCGCGATCTCGGCCTGGCTCTGGCTCACGGTGCTGTTCGCGAACTTCGCCGAGGCGGTCGCCGAGGGCCGCGGCAAGGCGCAGGCCGCGACGCTGCGCTCGATGCGCCAGCACGTGCACGCGAAGCGGCTGCTCGGCCGCAACCGCGACGACCATCAGACCGTCGAGGCGAGCGCGCTCAAGCGCGGCGACCTCGTGCTCGTGCAGGCGAACGACATCATCCCGGCCGACGGCGAGGTCGTCGAGGGCGTCGCGTCGGTGAACGAGAGCGCGGTCACGGGCGAGTCGGCGCCGGTGCTGCGCGAGGCCGGCGGCGACTTCTCGTCCGTCACGGGCGGCACGAAGGTGCTGTCCGACTGGCTCGTCGTGCAGTGTCACGAGCCGCGAGGGCGAGGGCTTCCTCGACCGCATGATCGCGCTCGTCGAAGGCGCGAAGCGCGGCCGCACGCCGAACGAGATCGCGCTGTCGATCCTGCTCGCGATGATGACGATCGTGTTCCTGCTGGCGACCGCGACGCTGTCGCCGTACTCGCACTATCGCCGTCGCGCGCGGCGGGTCAGGGCTCGGTCGTGACCGCCACCGTGCTCGTGGCGCTGCTCGTGTGCCTGATCCCGACGACGATCGGCGCGCTGCTGTCGGCGATCGGCATCGCGGGCATGGACCGGATGGTGCGCGCGAACGTGATCGCGACGTCGGGCCGCGCGGTCGAGGCGGCTGGCGACGTCGACGTGCTGCTGCTCGACAAGACCGGCACGATCACGCTCGGCGACCGTCACGCGACGGCGTTCCATCCCGCGCCGCGGATCGACGCGCGCGAGCTCGCGGACGCGGCGCAGCTCGCGTCGCTCGCCGACGAGACGCCGGAGGGACGCTCGATCGTCGTGCTCGCGAAGCAGCAGTTTCAATTGCGCGGCCGCGACGTCTCGACGGTCGCGCACACGTTCCACAAGTTCTCCGCGCAAACGCGGATGAGCGGCGTCGACGTCGAAGGCCGCCGCCTGCGCAAGGGCGCGGCCGACGCGATCAAGAAGTTCGTCGAGGCCGAGGGCGGCACGTGGCCGGCGACAGTCGGCGAGACCGTCGACAAGATCGCGCGCGCGGGCGCGACGCCGCTCGTCGTGGCGGAGGCCGGCAACGGCGCACGCGTGCTCGGCGTGATCGAGCTGCGCGACATCGTGAAGGGCGGCATTCGCGAGCGGTTCGCGGAGCTCCGCGAGATGGGCATCAAGACGATCATGGTCACGGGCGACAACCGGCTGACCGCCGCCGCGATCGCCGCCGAGGCCGGCGTCGACGAGTTCCTCGCCGAGGCGACGCCGGAGACGAAGCTCGAGCTGATCCGCAAGAACCAGGCCGAGGGCCGGCTCGTCGCGATGTGCGGCGACGGCACGAACGACGCGCCCGCGCTCGCGCAGGCCGACGTCGCGGTCGCGATGAATACCGGCACGCAGGCCGCGAAAGAGGCCGGCAACATGGTCGACCTCGACTCCAATCCGACGAAGCTGATCGAGGTCGTCGACGTCGGCAAGCAGATGCTCGTGACGCGCGGCGCGCTGACGACGTTCTCGGTCGCGAACGACGTCTCGAAGTACTTCGCGATCATCCCGGCCGCGTTCGCGACGACCTATCCGGCGCTCGGTGCGCTCAACGTCATGCGGCTCACGAGCCCCGAGAGCGCGATCATGTCGGCGGTGATCTTCAACGCGCTGATCATCGTCGCGCTCGTGCCGCTCGCGCTGCGCGGCGTCAAGACGCGCGCGGCGTCGGCGGCGGTGCTGCTGCGCCGCAATCTGCTGATCTACGGCGTCGGCGGCGTCATCGTGCCGTTCGTCGGCATCAAGATCATCGACATGCTGCTCACGGTCGTCGGGCTCGCGTAACGCGCTCGAAGCGGAGGATTCAACGCCCATGGCAACAGAACTTCGCTCGGCGCTGATCGTGTTCGTGGTCCTCACGCTCGCTGACCGGCGTCGTCTATCCCGCCGTCACGACGCTGATCGGCACGCTCGCGTTCCACGACCGCGTCGAACGGCAGCGTGATCGAGGTCGGCGGCCGCGCCGTCGGATCGCACCTGATCGGCCAGCCGTTCTCGGGCGCGAAGTACTTCTGGAGCCGGCCGTCGGCGACGAGCCCTCAACCGTACAACGGCGCGGCCTCGAGCGGCTCGAACCAGGGGCCGACCAACCCGGCCCTCGAGATGGCGGTCAGCGACCGAATCGCCGCGCTGCGAGCGGCGGATCCGGGCAATCGCGCGCCGATCCCGGTCGATCTCGTGACGGCGTCGGGCAGCGGGCTCGATCCGCACATCTCGCCGGCCGCGGCCGAGTACCAAGTCGCGCGCGTCGCGCGCGAGCGCGGCGTGAGCGCGGATGCGGTCCGGACGCTCGTCGCGAAGGCCACCGAAGGACGCACGTTCGGCGTGCTCGGCGAGCCGCGCGTGAACGTGCTCGAGCTCAATCTCGCGCTGGACGCTCGCTCAAGTAGCGTGCCCAAGCGCTAGAATGCAGCGCTAAATGGTCGTCGAGTATCGCCCCGACCCGGACGAGCTACTCGCGCGCGTCCGAGCCGAGGAGGCGCGCGCGCGGCGCGGCAAGCTTCGAATCTTCTTCGGCGCGACCGCGGGCGTCGGCAAGACCTACGCGATGCTCGCGGCCGCGCGCACGGTGAAGGCCGCCGGTGTCGAGGTCGTGATCGGCTACATCGAGCCGCACGGCCGCGTCGAGACCGAGCGGCTGCATGGAAGGCCTGGAGGCGATCCCGACGCTCGCGATCCAGTATCGCGGGATCGTACGCCGCGAGTTCGATCTCGACGCCGCGCTCGCGCGCCGACCGGCGATCCTGCTCGTCGACGAGCTCGCGCACTCGAATCTCGTCGGCGGCGAGCCCGCTGCCGCGTCATCCGAAGCGCTGGCAGGACGTCGAGGAGCTGCTCGAGGCGGGCATCAACGTCTGGACGACGGTCAACGTCCAGCACCTCGAAAGCCTGAACGACCTCGTCGCGCAGATCACCGGCGTGCGGCAGCAGCGAGACGCTGCCGGACCACGTGTTCGACGAGGCCGACGAGGTCGAGCTGATCGACCTGCCGCCCGACGATCTGCTCGCGCGGCTCAAGGCCGGCAAGGTCTACATGCCGGACGAGGTGCGCGAGCGCGGTCGACCGGTTCTTCCGCCTGCCGAACCTGATCGCGCTGCGCGAGCTCGCGCTGCGCCGGATGACGAGCCGAGTCGAGGCCGCGGCGCGGACATCGCTCGCGCACGACCGGACGTCGCGCGAGTGGCTCGCGCGCGAGCAGCTGCTCGTCGCGATCGGGCCGGACGAGCAGGCCGAGCAGCTCGTGCGCGCGGGCAAGCGCATGGCCGACGCGCTCTCGGCCGATTGGACGTCGTCTACGTCGAGACGCCGTGGCTGCAGCGGTTGTCGGAGAAGGAGCGCAATCGCCGGATCGACCTGCTGCGTCTCGCCGAATCGCTCGGTGCCGAGACCGTGACGCTGGACGGGCCGACCGCGGGCACGACCATCGCCGAGTACGCGCAGCACGCGCAAGGCGACGCGCGTGCTCGTCGGTGCGCCGAAGCGCCGCGGGATTCGCGCGCTGCTCCGCCGCTCGACGGCGACGGAGCTCGCAGCGGCGCGCGCGCGGCTTCGACGTCGTCACGATCGCGGTCGGCCGACGGGCGCCACGCCGACGGGTCGCGGCGAGCCGACTCGCGGCACGGTCGCGGAGCCGACGCAGCCGCCGCGCCGCAAGCGCTACGCATGGGCGGCCGGGATCTCGATCGCGTGCACGGCGCTCGCTTGGATGATGTTGCTCCTGTATCCGCCTTTCGAGGCCGCGAACATCGTGATGGTGTACCTGCTCGGCACGACGATCGCGGGCTTGAGGCTCGGTCGCCGGCCGTCGGTGCTCACGACGTTGCTCAACGTCCTGTTCTTCGATTTCTTCTTCGTGCCGCCGCGCTTCACGTTCGCCGTCTCGGACGCTCAGTACGTCGATCACGTTCGGCGTCATGCTCACGATCGGGCTCGTGATCGCGCACGCTGATGTCGAGCGTGCGGCAGCAGACGCGCGTCGCCGGCGCGCGCGAGCGGCGCACGGCGCTGCTCTACGCGATGAGCCGCGAGCTCGCCGGCACGCGCGGCACCGCGAGCATGGCGCGCGTCGCGGTCAAGCACGTGGCCGAGGTGTTTCGAATGCCGCGCGACCGTGCTGTTCCCGAACGCGAGCGGTAAGCTCGAGTACCCGCGGGAGCATCCCGATGGAGGGTTCCTTCCGCGGCGCGGATCTCGCGGTCGCCCAGTGGGTCGCCGATCACGGCCAGCGCGCGGGCCTCGGCTCCGACACGTTGCCGGCCGCGCCCGCGCTGTACCTGCCGCTCAGCGACGGGCCGCGAGACGCTCGGCGTGCTCGCGGTTCTACCGGACGAATCGCCGGCGCGTGCTGCTGCCCGAGCAGCGCCACTTGCTCGAGACGTTCGCAGGCCAGATCGCACTCGCCGTGGAGCGCGCGCGGCTCGCGGAGGCGGCGGAAGGGGCGCGCGTCGCGGCCGAGGCCGAGAGCTTGCGCAACACGCTGCTCGCGTCGATCTCGCACGACCTGCGCACGCCGCTTGCGGTGATGGCCGGCGCCGGCAGCACGCTCGCGACGCGCGGCGCGAGCCTCGACGAAGCGACGCGCGTGCGCGCTCGCGCAGCTCGATCGAGACGAAGGCGCGCGAGATGTCCGAGCTCGTTTCGAACGTGCTCGATCTCACGCGCCTCGACGCGGGCGAGGTCGCGCTGCGCCGCGAGCCGGAGCATCTCGACGACCTCGTCGGCGCCGCGCTGCACCAGTACGAGGGTCGGCTCGCGGAGCATCCCGTCGAGGTCCGGATCCCGAGCGATCTGCCGGCGCTGCTTCGTCGACGCGCCGCTCGTCGTGCAGGTGTTCGGCAATCTGTTCGACAACGCGGCGAAGTACACGCCGCGCGGCACGCACGTCCAGATCTCCGCGGCGAGCGACGGACCGTTCGTGCGCGTGACGGTCGACGACGACGGGCCCGGGCTTGCCGCCGGGCGACCCCGCGGACTTGTTCGAGAAGTTCCGGCGCGGCGAGCGCGAGGCGACGGTCGTCGGCGCGGGGCTCGGCCTCGCGATTTGCCGCGCGATCGTGCGCGCGCACGGCGGCACGATCGAGGCGCGGCGCCGGCCCGAGCGCGGCACCCGCTTCGAGCTCACGCTGCCGATCGCGGAGCCGCGCGCGTGACGCAGGCGATGCATCAGGTCCTCGTCGTCGAGGACGAGCCCGGAATCCGGCACGTGCTCCGCGTGCTGCTCGAGGCGCGAGCACTATCGAGTGATCGAGGCGGAGACGGCCGAGCGCGCCGAGATCGAGGCGCGCTCGCACAAGCCCGACCTGCTGATCGTCGACCTCGGGCTGCCCGACGGCGACGGGCTCGAAGTGATCCGACGCGTGCGCGAGTGGTCGCCGGTGCCCGATGATCGTGCTGTCCGCGCGCACGCTCGAGAGCCAGAAGATCGCGGCGCTCGATGCGGGAGCGGACGACTACGTGAGCAAGCCGTTCAGCGCGGCGGAGCTGCTCGCGCGCGTGCGCGCCGGGTTGCGCCGCGGCGTCCGCGGCGGGGGCGAGACGACGAAGATTCGGATCGGAGACGTCGACGTGGATCTCGAGCGGCGCGAGGCGCGGCGGCCGAGTGGCGATGTGCATCTCACGCCGCTCGAGTTCCGTCTGCTCGAGAGCTTCGTGCGCCACGCCGGCATGATCGTGCGCCAAGCGCAGCTGCTGCGCGAAGTCTGGGGGCCCGCTCGCGACGCGGATACGCGCAGCGCTGCGCGTCTGCATGAAGAACCTGCGCGAGAAGCTCGAGCCCGATCCGCGCAGACCGCGCTACTTCTTGACCGAGGTCGGCCTGGGCTACCGGTTCCGTCCCGACGCGCGCGGCTCCTTGAGATCAGCTCGCTCGGCCTAGACCATCCAGGCGACGAGAAGCGCGCCGATCCCGATCCAAACGGCGGTCGCGACGCCGACGAGCATGCGTTCGACACGTTGCTCTCGCTCGGTGAGCACGTCCTGCGCGAGCGGCGCGAGCTCGTACTCGCCGAACGGATCCGAAACGATTCTCGCGACCGGCGTGCTAAAGGCTCCGCCGCCGCCCGCGCCACGAAAGCTCTGCATTCCCATGTGTTCGTCTCCAACCGTGAAAGATCGCAGGCTAGGCGCGCGCCGGTTGCGGTGTCAGTCGTATCGAGGTTCCAAGTCAGTTACACGCCGCTGTTACCGCATTGTCACCGCGAATAAACCGCCGCGTGACCCGGAAAAGACCGACGCCGATACCCACCGTCAATACGATGCGCTGCTTCGGTAGTGAGAACGCGCGGCGCCGCAGGCGTCGGCGCGCGTGCGGGACACGCAAGCAGAGGGAGAAGTCTCGATGAGCTCGATCGCGAAGGGAACGGTGGCATCCAAGGCGCCGGTGTTGACGAAGGTGCTGGCGTCGCGGCGCTGACCGCGATCGGCGTCGGCGCCGCGGAGATTCAGGCGCCCGCCGCAGCGCAGGAGGATGGGAGCAGCGCCGCGGGTCCGATCGAGGAGGTCACGGTCAGCGCGAGACGACGCGACGAGGCGGCGCAGGACGTGCCCATTCCGGTGTCGGTCGTGAGCGGGCAGCTGATCAGCGACGTCGGCGCGTTCAACGTGAATCGCATCAAGGAGCTCGTCCCGACGGTGCAGCTCTATTCGTCCAATCCGCGCAACACCGCCGTCAATATCCGCGGCCTCGGCACGACGTTCGGGCTCACGAACGACGGCATCGAGGGCGGCGTCGGATTTTACGTCGACGGCGTCTACTACGCGCGGCCCGCCGCGCAAGCGCTCGACTTCATCGATGTCGACCGGCTCGAGGTCCTGCGTGGGCCGCAGGGCACGCTGTTCGGCAAGAACACCACGGCCGGCGCGATCGTCGTAACGACTCGCAAGCCGTCGTTTACGCCGGATGCCACGTTCGAGCTCGGCTACGGAAACGAGGATTTCGTCCAGGCCAAGGGCTCGTTCTCGGGGCCGCTCGGCGAAAAGCTCGCGGGGCGCATCTCGTTCTCGAGCACGCAACGCGACGGCAACGTCTACAACGTGCGCACGAACGAGTGGATCAACACGCTCGACAATCAAGGCGTTCGCGCGCAACTCTTGTTCACGCCGTCCGACAAGATCGACGTCACGGCGTCGATCGACTACACGAAGCAGGACCCGAACGGCTACGCGCAGGTGCTCGCGGGCGTTGCGCCGACGTTGCGTCCCGGATATCGGCAGTTCAACGCGATCGTGGCGGATCTCGGCTACACGCCGGTGAGCCTGAATCCGTTCAATCGCGTCACGGACACCGACACGCCGTGGCAGTCGCAGAGCACGCTTGGTGGCGCCTCGGTGAACGTCGACGTCGAGCTCGGAAAAGGCAAGCTCACGTCGACGACCGCTTGGCGGTTCTGGACTTGGGATCCGTCGAACGACCGCGATTTCACCGCTCTGCCGGTGCTGACGTTGTCGCAGGGCACCTCGAAGCAGGATCAATGGTCGCAGGAGGTCCGCTGGTCGGGCGATTTCTCGTCGCGTCTCAGCGGAACGTTCGGCCTGTTCGCATTCGGCCAGACGATTCAAAGCGATCCCGTGCAGCTCGAGCAAGCTGGCTCGGCGCAATGGCGCTTCTCGCAGAGCTCTCTGTCGCCGCTATGGCAGACCCCAGGTCTACTCGACGGCTACGGTATCGCGACCACGGTCTCGACCGACAACACGAGCGAGGCCCTGTACGGCCAGATCGAGTGGCGCGTTACGGACCGCTTCAGCCTCGTGCCCGGCTTGCGGTTCAACTACGACAAGAAGAGTGTCGACTACAACCGCGTGACTTACGGCGGCCTGCAGACCACCGACCCGGCGTTGCTCGCTCTGAAGGCACAGGTCTATACGCCGCAAGCGTTCAAGGCCGATGTCGACGACACCAACACGTCGGGCCAGCTCACGTTCCAGTTCAGGGCGAACCAGAAGGTCAACGCGTATGCGACGTATGCGACGGCATTCAAGCCGGTCGGCATGAACGTCGGTGGCCTACCGACCGACGCGAACAACAATCCAATCCTTGCATCGGCGGTCGTGAAGCCCGAGGACGTCCGCAACGTCGAGCTCGGCGTGAAGACGACGCCCACGCCGCGATCGAGCGCAAATTTCGCGATCTTCGATACCGAGGTTAAGGATTATCAAACCCAGGTCCAGAATGGGCAGCTCGGCGTGAATCGCGGCTATCTCGCGAACGCCGAGAAGGTTCGCGTGCAGGGCGCCGAGTTCGACGGGACCGTAGGCATCGGCACGCACTTCTTGCTGCGCGGCGCGCTTGCGTACACGGATGGCAAGTACGTGTCGTTCCGCGACGCGCCGGTGCCGCTCGAGGAGACAGGTGGAGCCGCGACCTCGAAGGACATCTCCGGCCAGCCGCTGCCCGGCATCTCGAAGTGGGGCGCGTCGCTCGGCGGTGAGGTCACTTTCCCGCTGCACGCGTTCGGCGGCGGCCAGATCTTCGGTGGCCTCGACTACTACCACCGTTCCGAGTTTTCCTCGAGCCCGACGCCGTCGAAGTACCTCTGGATCGACGGCTATTCGATCGTGAACGCGCGCGTCGGCTTCCGCGCGTCGAAGTGGTCGGGCTACCTCTGGGCGCGAAACTTGACCGACGAGAACTACATCGAGCAGCTGCTCGTCGCGGGCGGCAACGCGGGTCAGTACGCGGCCGTGCTCGGCGACCCGAAAACGTACGGTGTCACCGTCCGCTACTCGTTCGAATAGGCCGGTGCAGCGCCGCGGCGCCAGGGACGGCGCCGCGGCATTTCTCTTTTCGACGGACCCTATTTAGATCAGATGGTTACGTTGGCAACGCAGAGGTCTTGCGCGAGCCGCGCAGACCGAAATGTCACCTGTACGTAACCGGGCGGAGACCGACAATAACGGCCGCGCTCTTTACCATGCCGCCAACGCCCCACCCACACAGGTTGTGCGGCCCATGTCGATTCTGCTCGAGCAGGTTTCCAAGGAGTACGGCGACGCGCCGGCGGTCAACGACGTGACCGTCAACATCGCCGACGGCGAGCTGTTCGTGCTGCTCGGACCCTCGGGCAGCGGCAAGAGCACGCTGCTGCGCGCGATCGCGGGCCTAACCACCATCGATCACGGCCGCATCGTGCTGCACGGGCGCGACGTGACGAGCCTCGGCGCGAAGGAGCGCGAGGTCGGCTTCGTGTTTCAGAACTACGCGCTGTTCCGGCACATGACCGTGGCGGACAACATCGAGTTCGCGCTGCGCGCGCGCCGAGTTCGTGGCGCAGAGCGACGCAAGCGGCGCGCCGAGCTGCTGAAGCTCGTCTCGCTCGACGGCTACGACCAACGGTTGCCGAGCGAGCTGTCGGGCGGCCAACAACAGCGCGTAGCGCTCGCACGAGCTCTCGCGCATCAGCCCCGCGTGCTGTTGCTCGACGAGCCGTTCGGCGCGCTCGACGCGAAAATTCGTGAGGAGCTGCGGCGCGCGATCCGTGAGATCCAGCGCGCGGTCGGGATCACGACCATCCTCGTCACGCACGATCAAGAAGAAGCATTCAGCATGGCGGACCGGATCGGCGTGATGGATCGCGGCCGCCTCCAGGAAGTCGGGGAGCCGCGCGCGCTCTACCAGCGGCCCGGCACGCGGTTCGTCGCGACGTTCCTCGGCGCCGCCAATTTGATGCTCGGGCCATATGGCTATCGCGACGTCCAACTGGGCGAGTCGTACTTCGAGGTGAACCGCTGGTCGAGGTCGCTGCGCAGCGGCGACGAAGCAGCCGTCGTCGTACGTCCGGAGGACGTCGTGCTCGCCGAGCACCGCGACGAGCTCATGGTGCCGATCGTCGGCAGCGGGAAAGTGGTCGAGACTGCAGTTCGTCGGCGCGATCGAGCGGCTGAGGATCGAAGTCGCGGCGAGCCCGACGCTCGCGAGCGCACAGCGCCCGGGCGCGCCGACGCTGTCGATCGAAGCGTCGCGCACGGCGCCGGATGTCGAGCTCTTGCCGCTCACGGTCGGCCAACAAGTATTCGTCGGTTTCAAGCGGATGCACACGTTGCCGACGCCGATCAGCAGCCTGCGCGTCGTCGGCGGTGTCTCGCGTACCGCGCAGCAGCTCGCGGCCACGCCGATCGTGCGCGAGCTCTCCGAGCGCATGCATATCGAGGCGCTGTCGTACGACGCGGTGGACGGACGGCGCGAGGAGGTGCGCGGCCTGCCCGTCGTCGCAATGGATCGCGGGGCGGATTTGTCGGCGCCTCTCGGCCTGCTCGAGCGCGGTGCGCGCCAGGTGCTCGCGATCGGCGACGGCCAAGTCGAGGTCGAGCGGATGCTGATCTATGTCGAGCCGTCGTCGTCCGGCCGCGACGCGGCGCTCGCGGCTGCTGCGAGCCTGGCGCGTCATCTGACGATCGACGTCGCGATGCTGGTTCGCGACGAGGAGAAGTCGGAGAGCGGCGGCTGCTACCGGGACTTGCTCGATCTGCGCAACGCCTCGCTGCGTCTGCACGGTCTCGACATTCGCACCGAGACTTTCCGCGGCCCCATCAGCGACGTGATTCGCGACCGGCTCGCGTCCTCCGACGAGCCGACGCTGCTCGTGATCGGCCTCACGTCGCCCGAGCGCTGCAGCGACCTCGTCGACGATCTGCGCGAGCTCCTGCGCACGGCGCCGCCGGCCGCGGTGCTGTTCGTGAGCGGCCGCGACGAGCAGGGGCTCCAGAACGTCGTCACGCCGCCCGCGTTCGCGGCCGCCTGGGCGCTCTGAGCTTTTCGTAACTCCGTGCTGCGCAAGCTTGCAACAGCGTTCGTGTTCTCCGTGCTGCTCGCGGTGTCGGGCTGCGGCGGGAGCGGCGACGGCGCGTCGGCGGGGAAAGAGATCCAGCTCCTGAACGTGTCGTACGACCCGACTCGCGAGCTCTATCGAGAGGTCAACGACAAGTTCGCCGCGAAGTGGCAGGCGACGACCGGACAAAGCGTCAGCGTGCGGATGTCGCACAGCGGCTCGGGCAGCCAGGCGCGCGCGGTGATCGATGGGCTCGACGCCGACGTCGTGACGCTCGCGCTTGCGTGGGACATCGACAACATCCAATTGAACAGCCACCGGTTGCCGGCGAATTGGCAGTCGCGGTTGCCCGATAACAGCTCGCCCTACACGTCGACGATCGTGTTCTTGGTGCGCAAGGGCAACCCGAAGCAGATCCACGACTGGCCCGATTTGCTCGCCGACGGCGTGCAGATCATCACGCCGAACCCGAAGACCTCGGGCGGTGCGCGCTGGAACTACCTCGCGGCGTGGGGTTTCGCTCTCGAGCGCGCGCTCGGCGGCGATCTCGGCAAGCTTGTCGACGCGCCCAAAGCCGAGATCGACAAGGCGCAGGCCGAAGCAGAGGCGTTCGTCCGCGATGTCTATCACCACGTGCCGGTGCAGGATACGGGCGCGCGCGCAGCGACGAACACTTTCGTGCAGCGCGGCATCGGCGACGTGCTTCTCGCCTGGGAGAACGAGGCGCTGCTCTCGATCGCGCAGCTCGGTCCCGACGCGCTAGAGATCGTTACGCCGTCGGTGAGCGTTCTCGCCGAGCCGCCCGTCGCGCTCGTGGACGCGGTCGTCGACCGGCATGGCACGCGCGGCGTTGCGCAGGCTTACCTCGAGTTCCTGTACACGCCGGAAGGGCAGGACATCATCGCGCGCAATTTCTTCCGTCCGCGCGATCAGAGCGTCGCGGCGAAGTACGCAGACCGGTTCCCGAAAATCCGGATGTTCACGATCGACGACGTGTTCGGCGGCTGGCGCGAGGCGCAGACGCACCACTTCAATGACGGCGGCGTCTACGATCGAATCTTCTCCGCCGAGGCGTCGGGATCGTCGCGATGATCGGCTCGTGCAACGCGCACGCTGCTAGGGGTTGAACCATGGCGGCGGCTAGAGGTTGGGTGAGCCCCAGCGTGCTGCCGGGCTTCGGGCTGACGCTCGGTTTCTCCGGCATGTTCCTCGCGGTGATCGTGCTCGTACCGATGGCCGCGCTCGTGATGAAGGGCGCGAGCTTGCCGCTGCCGGAGTTCTGGCGGATCGCGACCGAGCCGCGAGCTCTTGCGTCGTACCGGCTCACCTTCAGCGCGTCGCTCGTCGCGGCGACCATCAACGCCGTGTTCGGCTTCATCATTGCGTGGACGCTCGTTCGCTACCGCTTCCCGGGCCGCCGCGTCGTCGACTCGCTGATCGACCTCCCTTTCGCGCTTCCGACCGCGGTGTCGGGCATCGCGCTCGCGACCGTGTTCGGACCGCAGGGCTGGATCGGCGCATGGCTCGGGACGCTCGGCATCAAGGTGGCCTATACCTGGCTCGGCGTAGTTATTGCGCTCACGCTGATCGGGGTGCCGTTCGTGGTTCGCTCGGTGCAGCCCGCGCTCGAGGAGGTCGACGTCAGCCTCGAGGAAGCCGCCGAGTCGCTCGGCGCGAGCCGCTGGACGGTGTTTCGCCGAGTGATCTTGCCGACCGTGCTGCCGTCGCTCGCGACCGGCTTCACGCTCGCGCTCGCGCGCGTCCGTCGGCGAGTACGGTTCCGTAATCTTCATCGCGGGCAATCTGCCGATGAAGACCGAGATCACTCCGCTCTTGATCGTGATCAAGCTCGAGCAATTCGACTATGTCGGCGCCGCCGCGATCGGCCTCGTGATGCTCTGCGTGTCGTTCTTGATGCTGTTCACGATCAACGCGATCAACGGCTGGCGCTTGCGCCGAGTGTCGGGGAGGCGCTGATGGCGGGCCCGGGCCACAGTGCTGTCCGAGAGCGCACGGATCCGCTGAGCCGCATCTTGCGCGTCACGCTGATCGCAATCTCGCTGCTGTTCCTGACCGTGATCCTGCTCGTGCCGGTCGCGTCGGTGCTCGGCTACGCGTTCTCGAAGGGCTTCGACGTCTACCTGCGCGCTCTGCGGCAGCACGACACGTTCGCGGCGATTCGGTTGACGCTGATCACCGCGGCGATCGTCGTGCCGGTCAATACGATCTTCGGGGTCGCGGCCGCGTGGGCGATCGCGAAGTTCGATTTTCGCGGCAAGCAGATCTTGATCACGCTGATCGACTTGCCGTTCTCGGTCTCTCCGGTGATCGCGGGCCTCGTGTTCGTGCTCTTGTTCGGCGCACAGGGGTGGTTCGGGCCGTGGCTGCGCGACAACGACATCCAGATCGTGTTCGCGCTGCCGGGCATCGTGCTCGCGACGTTGCTCGTCACGTTCCCGTACGTCGCGCGCGAGCTGATCCCGATCATGCAACTGCAAGGCCGCGAAGCGGAGGAGGCCGCCGTGAGTCTCGGAGCGGGCGGTTGGATGACGTTCTTCCGCGTCACGCTGCCGAGCATCCGCTGGGGCCTCTTGTACGGCGTGATCCTCTGCAACGCGCGCGCGATGGGCGAGTTCGGCGCTGTCGCCGTGGTGTCCGGCCATATTCGCGGCCTCACGAACACCATGCCGCTCCAAGCGCAGGTGCTCTACGACGAGTATGATCTCGTCGGTGCATTTGCGGTGGCCTCGTTGTTGATGCTGCTAGCTCTCGTCACCCTGATCGCCAAGACGATCGTCGAGGCCTTCGGCGCGCGCCGCCGCCGCGTCGTGCTGCCGCGCCAGCCCGCATGAAGCTCGCAATGCCGGGTTTCGCCGGCCGGCTCGCGAACCGCGTGAAGCTCGGCATGCCGGGTTTTGCCGGCTGGCTCGCAAACCGCATCAAGCTCGGCATGCCGGGTCTTGCCGGACGACTCGCGATCGTCACGGGCTTGCTCGTGACGCTCGCGGTGGCCTCGATGCTCGTCGTCGGCGTCCGCTCGCTGCGCTCGCAGGCCGAGGCACAGGCGCTCACGCGCGTCGAGCTCGGGGTATCGGCCGCACGCGAGGGTCTCCGGCAGACCGCCGAGGACGTGTTGTCGGCGGCCCGGATCCTCGGCGAGCGCCCGCCGCTGCAACGACTTCTGAGCGGCTCGGTCCTCGACGCCCTGCCGCCGTACCTCGCGCGGTATTGCGAGAACGCATCGCTCGATGCGTGTGCGATCGTGCAAAGCGGCGAGGTGATCGCGAGTACGAGCGGCGACGTCAAATGGCCGGCGCTGGTCGCGGCGGTGACGGAGCAAGGCGAGCGCTTCCTCGTGACGGGCGCCGCGCCGCAGACCGCACTCGTCGGCGCGTCGGCGGCCGTGGCGGATCGCGAAGGTGTCAGCGTGCTCGCCGTGCGGCGCATGAACGACAAGCTCGCGGTGAAGCTCGCGGAGCGCGCGGGAGTAGAGATTCGGATCGTCGACTATGGCTCGTTCGTGCCAGGGCAAGGCCCGTTCGCGGTCTTGAACACCGACGCTCTGTCGCGCGGCGAGCCCGTCGCGGCGTACGTCGGCGCGCTAGGCTCGTACGCCGCGAGTTTGCCGATCGCAGCGCCCACGGGCGAGACGGTTGCGCTGATTCAGGCTCTGCTCAAAGCCGACGTCGTGCTCGCGCCCGTCAGCCGCAGCACGCAGCGAATGCTGATCGTCGCGCTCGTGATCGCGGCGCTCGCAACCGGAAGCGCGGTGTTCGTCGGCCGTTACTGGATCAGCGCCGTGGCAGGCCTGACGGAAGCTGCCCGGCGCCTCGGCTCCGGCGACCTCGCGACGTCGATCCCGGTCGGCGGCGGCACGGAGCTCACGGTGCTCGGCAACACGCTCGATGAGATGCGGCGCAATCTCGTCGATCTCACGGGCGAGCTCCGCAGGCGCGAGACCGAGGCGCAGGCCGTGCTCGGCGGCATCATCGAGGGCGTCTACGCGGTCGACGAGCAGCGCCGGATTCGCTTCGTCAACCCGCAGGCCGAGCGCCTGCTCAAAGTTTCGGCGAGCCAGGTGACCGGCGCGTTCTGCGGCGACGTGCTGCGTCCTCTGCGCGACGCGAGCGGCCGGCGGCCGTGCGAGTACGCGTGCCCGATTCTGCAAGCGCGCCGCGACGGCTCGGCGCGCGCGGTCGAGCAGGTGGTGCCGGGCCCAGACGAGAGCGTGCGCCGCGTCGTGATTGCGAGCGCCGCACCGGCCGATGGCATCCAGGTGCAAGTGTTGCGCGACGAGACGGAGCTCGAGGCCGTGCGCCGCACGCGCGACACCGTGCTCGCGAACATCTCGCACGAATTCCGCACGCCGCTCGCGGCGCAGCTCGCGTCGATCGAGCTCCTGAGCGAAGGTATCGGCACGATGGACGAGGGCGGGCAGCGCCAGCTCGTATCGTCGCTGCAGCGCGGCACGCAGCGATTGACGTGGCTGATCGACAACCTGCTCGAAAGCGTGCGGATCGAGGCGGGCCAGCTCGGCATTCGCAAGCAAGACGTGCTGTTCGACGACGTGATCGGCGCGGCGCAGGACTTGATCGGGCCGTTGCTCGAGCAGCGGGGCCAAAAAGTGGCACTCGCGCTCGCGGACGACGTGCCGGTGATACGCGGCGATCAACAGCGGCTCACGCAAGTGCTCGTGAATCTGCTCGCGAACGCGAGCAAGTTCGGCCCGGCCGACAGCACGATCACGATCGGCGCGCAGGCGGCCGCGGACGGCGGGCTCGACTTCTGGGTCGACGACGAAGGCCCCGGCCCGAGGGATCCCGACGATACCGGCTTGTTCGAGCAGTTCCATCGCTCGGGTGGCGAGGACCCGGAGGAGAGCGGGCTCGGACTCGGCCTGTTCATCGTGCGCTCGATCGTCGAGAGGCACGGCGGCACTGTGTCACTCGAGCGCTCCGGCGACTCGCGCACGCACGCGGCCGTGCACTTGCCGAAGGAGCCGCCCGCGTGAAGATTTTGCTCGTGGACGATGATCCCGATCTGCTGTCGGTGACGGGTTTCGCGCTGCAGCAAGCCGGCTTTCTCGTCGTCCAAGCCGGCGACGGTCTCGCCGCGCTCGACGCGTTTCAGCGCGAGCAGCCCGACCTCGCGGTGCTCGACATCAACTTGCCGAAGCTCAACGGCTTCGACCTCGCACGTAAGCTACGCGAGCGCAGCAAGATTCCGCTGATCATGCTGACGGCGCGCAACGAGGAAGAAGATGTCGTGCGCGCGCTCAGCATCGGCGCCGACGACTATCTGAGCAAGCCGTTCAGCCCGAAGATCCTGCTCGCGCGAGTGAAGGCGCTGCTGCGCCGCGTCGGGCTCGAATCCGAGGAGGTCGTCGAGCTCGGTCGCCTGGCGCTCGACGCGTCGGAGCTCACGCTGCGCGGCTTGCCGCGTGGCGACGTGCGCCTGACGCCGCTCGAGGCTCGCTTCCTTCAGCTACTGATCGCGCACGGCGGACGCACCGTGCCGACCGACCGCCTGCTCGTGCACGTTTGGGGGAACCGCGCGGGAGGCAACCGTCAGCTGCTCAAGCAGCTCGTGCACCGGCTGCGCCAGAAAGTCGAGGACGACCCCGCCGCGCCGCGGCTGATCAAGACCGTGCCGAACGCGGGCTACTCGATCGACCCTGGCGCAGCGCCCAGCGAGCTCGACGGCTAGCGCACGCTCTCGCGGCTCGCCGCCGCGCAACCTTGCACGGCCTGGCGCGCGCTTTCTATACTCGCGGCGCGTCTCAACAGTACGCGCGGCGGAATGGCTCGAGCGCGCGAGAAGAGGGGAGAACAACAATGGCCAAGGTCTCGATTCATCCCGCGGTCGACAACGGTTTGAAACCGGCCGGGAAGACATTCTCCGGCGGCACGCTGTCGTGCCAGTGCTCGTCGCAGAAGGTCACCGTGTCGATCGGCGGACAAGTCGCGCACAACCACGTCTGCGGCTGCACAAAGTGCTGGAAGCCGTCGGGCGCGTTGTTTTCTCAGGTCGCGGTGATTCCGCGCGACAAGGTCAAGGTCACCGCGAACGAGTCGAAGCTCAAGGTTGTCGATCCGAAAGCGACGATCAAGCGCTACGCGTGCTCGGGTTGCGGTGTGCACATGTACGGGCGCATCGACAATGACAAGCATCCGTTCTATGGGCTCGACTTCGTGCACACGGAGCTGTCGTCGGAACCGGGCTGGGCGCCGCCTGAATTCGGGGCGTTCGTCTCGTCGATCATCGAGTCGGGCGCGGATCCCGCAGAACATGGGCGCGGTGCGCGGCCGGCTGAAAGAGCTCAAGCTCGAGCCGTACGATTGCCTTTCGCCGCCGCTGATGGATGCGATCGCGACGCATATCGCGAAGCAAAGCGGCGTTCTAAAGGGTTAGAGACCGGCGCGCTCGTACGAGCACGCCGATAGCGCGAAAGGACTCACGGCGAGGGCGGCCATAGCCGCCCTCGCTCGCCGTCGGAGTGCGGCGGCGTTAGCTCTTCTTTGAAAACGCTCCGGCTTCTTTCAAAACCTCGTTCGCCGCCTTGAACGCGTCGAGGCCCGCGGGAATCCCGCAGTAGACCGTCGCGTGCAGCAAGACTTCCTTGATCTCGTCGATCGTGACGCCGTTGTTCAGCGCGCCGCGCACATGCAGCTTCACCTCCGGCGAGCGGTTCAGCGCCGTCAGCATCGCGAGGTTGATCAGGCTGCGGGTTTTTCGGTCGAGGCCCTCGCGGGTCCACGCGTAGCCCCAGCACCACTCGGTCGTGATCTGCTGGAACGCCATCATGAAATCGTTCGCGGACTTCAACGAGTTGTCGACGTACTCCGGTCCTAAGACCTCACGGCGCACCGCTAGGCCTCGGTCGAACAATTCGTCGATGGTGTCTTCTCTGTGGTCGGTCATTCAGGGGCTCCTGAGGGTTGAAACGAACGAAACAGGCGTGCGCTCTAGGCGCAACGCAACGGTCTTTCAAACGTCGCGATTGGACCGCGCGGGAAGCGGCGGCGGTGAAGCACAGCGGCGAAACGACGCGACGCTACCGTCGCTCTGGGAACACGACGTCGAGCAGCGCGCGGATGTAGTCGCGATGCTGCTTCGACGACGGTTGTTGCTGCTGCATGTAGGAGTGGATGTGGCGCGCCTCTAGCGTGCCGATCAGAACGTCGGCCGTGGTCCGCGCATCGACGACCGCGAGCAGCTTCGCTTCGTGCGCCTGCACGAGCCATTGCTCGAGCAGCGCCCGCACTTTGTACGGCGTCGGCTCTGGCAGCTCGGGCTTCGATCCGCGCCGCGCGCAGCGTGATCGAGCCGCCGATGATCGTGCCGAGGTATTCGTTGACCTCGACGAGGATCCGTGTGAGCTGATCGCGGATCGGCGTGTCGGTCAGCACGCCGCGGTCGAGCTCGCGGATCGCGGTGGTCTCGGGCTGCAGCGCCATCAGCATCAGCTGCTGCTTCGAGCCCGTGCGTTGGAACAGCGTCGCGGTGGAGACACCGAGCTTCTTTGCGACCATCGCGACGGGCGCCTTCGGGCCGCGGTCCAAGAAAACTTCGCGCGCGGCGAGGCTGATCTGCTCGTCGCTGACTTGTCTGCGTCTACCCATAGGGTGGGCATGATACCTTGGTTCCGCGAGCTCGCTATATCTGTCCGGTCGATCAGATTCGGGTCATAATCGCGCGCCAGCGAGTCTCGACGACTCGACTACGACGACGAAGTCCGCAGCGGACGCGTCGCTAAGCGCCGCGCGGCGGCTCTGCAAAAGGGGATCGAACATGGCGCTACCGCCCGGTGTGACACAGGCGAACTTCGATCGCGCGCTGCGCGACTTCGAAAAGGCGGTCGGCTCGCAGTGGGTGTTCACGAGCGACGCCGACGTCGCGCTCTACCACGACGCGTACTCACCGTTCCAAGGTGAGCCCGAGGAAAGGACCGCGTCGGCGGCCGTTGCGCCGTATACGGTGGAGGAGGTGCAGGCGGTGGTGCGCATCGCGAACACCTACCGGATTCCGCTCTACACGATCTCGACCGGCAAGAACCTGGGCTACGGCGGCTCGGCGCCGAACCTGTCCGGCAGCGTCGTGCTCGACTTGAAGCGCATGAACCGCATTCTCGAAGTCAGCGAGAAGAATGCGTCCGCGCTCGTCGAGCCCGGCGTCAGCTACTTCGATTTCTACCGCTACATCCAAGAGCACAAGCTCAAGGTCTGGATGGACTGCCCGGATCCGGGCTGGGGCAGCCTGATCGGCAACGCGCTCGATCACGGCGGCGGCTATACGATGACGCAGTTCCGCAATCACTTCGATGCGCACTGCGGTATGGAAGTGGTGCTCGCGAACGGCGAGCTTCTGCGCACCGGCATGGGCGCGGTGCCGAACGCGAAGACGTGGCAGCAGTACAAGTACGGGCTGCGGGCCCGTTGATCGACGGCTTGTTCTCGCAGTCGAACTTCGGCGTCGTCACGAAGATGGGCTTCTGGCTCATGCCGGAGCCCGACGCGTATCTAACGGGCACGGTGAGCGTGCCGAAGCACCAGGACCTGATTCCGCTCGTCGACATTCTCAACTACCTCGAGAACAGCGGCGTCGTGAACGGCATGCCGCAGCTCGGCAGCCCGCTGCTCGGCGGATTCTTCTCACCCGTACGGCAGCGAGCTTCGCGACATGCTGTCGCGCAACGCGTCGACCGAGGAGCTCGAGGCGTACGCGAAGAAGCAGGGCAGCGGGTACTGGAGCTGCACCGTGAAGTTCTACGGTCCGGTGAAGACGATCCAGGCGAACTGGGAGTACTGCCAAGAGAAGTTCTCGGCGATTCCGGGCGCGACGTTCGAGAACGGCGAGATGTACAAGTTTCCGCTCTCGCCCGCCGAGATCGAGGACGTCACGCGCAACCAGGCTGCGGGCTCGCGCAGCGCGACGCTGCCGGAGTTCGGCATCCCGAGCCTCACGATGTTCTCGATCGGCGCGCGCACCGAGACGAACCCGAACCCGGGCGCCGGCCACATGTGGTTCTCGCCGATCATCCCGCGCTCGGGCGAGGCGATCTTCGAGGCGAATCGCGTGTTCGCCGACGCAGCGAAGCAGCTCGATCTGCCGCTGAACGCGGTCGGCTTCAGCCTGCCGACGACGTACTGGAATCGCTCGTTCATCTTCCTGTTCGGCTTGCCCGTCACGAAAGACGTCGAGACGAACAAGAAGAATCGCGCGAAGTTCGAACAGATCGTGAAGATCTGCGCCGAGCACGGTTGGGGCGAGTACCGCACGCCGCCCGCGTATCAGGAGGCGGTGATGAACACGTACTCGTTCAACAATCACGCGCTGCGGCGTTTCCACGAGACGCTCAAGGACGCGGTGGATCCGAATGGGATTCTCTCGGCCGGCCGCTACGGCATTTGGCCGAAACATCTGCGCAAGGCATGAGGACGACTCACGTGACGAAACGAGCATATTTCGCCGCCGCCGCTGTTCTCAGTTGTGTCGCGCTCGCGGCGCCGCTGCATGCGCAGCAGCCGGGCGACGGCAAAACCGTGTTCGACAAATGGTGCGCGCCGTGTCACGGCGACGGCCCGGGCAAGCCGGGTACCGCCGCGCTCCAGGCGCTATATAAAGGTGTGAAGCCGGCGATGCTCGAGCAGCGCACCGATCTCGCGCCGGAATTCACGCGTGCGATCGTGCGCACGGGCGTGTCGGTGATGCCGTTCTTCCGCAAGACGGAGATCAGCGACGCGGAGCTCGACGCGCTTTCGAAATATCTGGCGCACAAGTAGTCGCTCGCGCGCCGGCATCGCGCACGCGTCGGTGTCAGGGCCGCGCTTCGTAGAGATTGTTGAACGGATTCTCGATCGGCACTCGCCGCACGCTGCTGAACCCAGCCTTCTCGCAGAGCTCGTGGACCTTCGCCTCGTGAAAACCGAGCGTGCCGAGCCCGGCGCCGCCGTTCGCGAGTGACGTGGTCATGCAGTAGAGCGTGCTCACCCCGTGGAACATCGCGCCGAAGGGGTTCAGGTTTTTGTCGAGCGTATCGCCGCAGTTGATGTCGAGGCAGACGTAGACGCCGTCCGGGTGGAGGCTGTTGCGGATCGTCCTCAGCAATCCGAGCGGGTCGACGGCGTCGTGCACGACGTCGAACGTCGTAATCACGTGATACTTGGCCGGCAACCCCTTCGCGACGTCACGCTCTTCGAAGCGCACGAGCTTGCCGACGCCGGCCTCGCGAGCGTTCGCCGCGGCGCGCGCGACCGTGGGGCCGAAGTTGTCGTAGCCGACGTAGCGCGAGCGTGGGAACGCGCCCGCGAGCTTGATGAGCGCGCGGCCGCGGCCGCAGCCGACGTCCGCGACGTCGGCGCCGCGCTCGAGAAGCGCTTTGACGTCCGGCATCGCGGGCAACCAGACCGGCAGCAGCAGGTTCTCGAACCAGCCGGCCGTGAAGCGTTCGAGGCCGTCCCACATCCCGGCCGCGTAGCGGCTCTGCGGGACGCCGCCGCCCGCCTTGAATGCGGCGGCGACGTCGTCGAGCACGCCGACAAGGGCGGGGAGTTGCTGGAGCATGCCGCCGACGAACATCGGCCCGCCTTCGTGTGCGAGGGCCGCCGCGTGCTCGGCGGGCAATGTGAAACGGCGGCTGGCCGAGTCGTAGGTCAGATAGCCGGCCGCCGCGAGGCCGCCGAGCCACTCGCGCAGGTAACGCTCGTTGAGGCCGGTGCGCTTCGCGAGCTCCGCCGACGTTGCGGGCCCGTGTGCGGCGAGATCCTTGAAGAGACCCAGACGGTCGCCGAGCGAGGCGAGCAGCACGGTCATCGTGCCGCTGAATTGTCCGAGCAATTTGCCGGCAAACGCTTCCTGAAGCGCGGAGTCGACGGTCGCTTGGTTCTTCTGCGTCATGGCACCCTCGACACCGCTCGTGGATGAAGCGCCGGAGCTTACGCCGGCCGATATAGAGCGACTAGGGTTTTCACTCGTTGCCTCGGGCGGAGCCGCTGACTAGACTCGCCCGAACCTGCGATCCGCGCGCAAAACCGGAAGTAGATCAGGAACGTGAGAGCGAGCACCTCGATGCTGATCTTGCTCGGCGCGAGCGCGCTGCTCGCGGCGTGTCACGGATCGAAGCCGGGTCGGCTCAGCGTCGCTGAGCAGCGCAAGCTCATCGATCGATACTGCATCGAATGCCATAGCGTCAAGGATCACGCCGGCGACCTCACGCTCGAAGGCGCAGACCTCGCGCAGGTCGCGCGCGACCCACAGATGTGGGAGAAGGTGATCCGCAAGCTGCGCGCCGGGATGATGCCTCCGCCGGGCGAGCCGCGGCCCGACTTCGCAGCGGAGCACGCACTGCGCGCGTCGCTCGAGGACGCAATCGATGGGAGCGTCGAGCGTGTCGCCGGCACGCGCTCGACACAACGTCTGTCGCGCGTCGAGTACGCGCGCGCCGTGCATGACCTGCTCGATCTCGAGGTCGACGGCAACGCGCTGTTGCCGCCGGATACGATACCGGTCGGCTCTGCCGATGTCGCCGAAGGCGAGTCGTTCTCGCCCGCCGTCATGGAAGAGTATCTGAGAGCCGCGGACAGGGTCGCGGCACTCGCGCTCGGCGAGCCGAACGCGCCGACGAGCTCGGTGACCTACGCCGTGTCGAGCGCGGCTTCGCAGACGCGCGCCGTCGACGGCGCGCCGGTCGGCACGCGCGGCGGCGTCTCCGTGCTCCACGGCTTCCCGGCCGATGGCCAGTACACGTTCACCGTGCGGCTGCAAGCGACACCGAACGGCGCTCTGATCGGCGGCAGTGCGCCCGACGAGCAGGTCGAGATCTCGATCGACGGCGAGCGCGTTGCGTTGCTCGCGGTCGATCCGAGGACGTCGGGCCGAACCGACCTCAAGACGCCGAGGATCTTCGTGAAAGCCGGCCCGCAACGCGTGAGCGCCGCGTTCCTCCAGCACCTATCGGGCGTGCCCGACGACCTCGTCGCGTCGATCGAGAGCACGGTCGGCGACGCGGTCGCGATGCCGCAGCTGCTCCAGTTGCCGCGCCTCCAGCACTTGAACGTCACGGGTCCGTTCGACGCGACGGACGTCTCCGATACGCCGAGTCGGCGGCGTGTCTTCCATTGCCGGCCCGTGAAGTCCGAGGAGCAGGAGCCGTGCGCGCGCTCGATTCTCAGCGAGCTCGCGGAGCGAGCATACCGGCGTCCGCTCGAGGATGAGGAGGTCGATGCCCTCGTGAAGTTCTACTGGGACGGCCGCGAGGGCGGCGACTTCGAGAGCGGGATACGCGCAGCGCTGCGAGCGATCCTGGCGAGTCCGCAATTCGTGTTGCGCGTCGAGCGGCAGCCACCGGACGTGGCCCCGGGCGAGATCTATCGGATAAGCGACGCGGAGCTCGCTTCGCGGCTCTCGTTCTTCCTCTGGAGCTCGCTGCCGGATCAGGAATTGCTCGACGCGGCGCGCGAGGGCCGGCTGCATGCGCAAGACGAGCTCGAGAACCAAGTAAAGCGCATGCTCGCGGACCCGCGCGCCGACGCGCTCGCGTCGCGCTTCGCGGCGGAGTGGCTCGGCCTCGGTCGTCTCGACGCGGTGACGCCCAATCCTTTGCTCTACCCGAACTACGACAGGACGCTCGCGCTTTCGTTGCGCCGCGAGACGGAGCTTCTGTTCGATAGCATCGTGCGTGACGACTCGAGCGTGCTCGACCTGCTGACGGCCGACTACACGTTCGTCGACGAGCGGCTCGCAGCGCACTACAGAATCCCCGGCGTGCTCGGCAACCGGTTCCGACGTGTGGTCATCGAGGACGAGCACCGGCTCGGCCTGCTGGGGCAGGGCAGCATCCTCATGATGACCTCGCTCGCGGATCGCACGTCGCCGACCGCGCGCGGCAAGTGGGTGCTCGAGACGCTGCTCGGCGTGCCGCCTCCGCCGCCGCCCCCGGACGAGCCGCTGCTCGAGAAGACGGATGCGGTCAAGGATGGCCGCGTGCTGTCGGGACGTGAGCGGCTCGAGGCGCATCGCGCGGATTCTGCCTGTGCGTCGTGCCACGAGATCATCGACCCGCTCGGCCTCGCGCTCGAGAACTTCGACGTCACGGGCACATGGCGGATCAACGATGCGGGCACGTCGGTCGATGCGCATGCGACCTTGTTCGACGGCACGGCGGTTTCGGGGCCCAGCGATCTGCGCACGGTGCTGCTGCGTTACCAAGACGCGTTCATCACGACGTTCACCGAGAACCTCTTGGGCTATGCCCTAGGGCGGCGCGTCGAGTACTACGATATGCCCGCGATTCGCGACATCGACCGCGACGCGGCGGCCGACGGCAACAAGTTCTCGGCATTCGTGCTCGGAATCGTCGAGAGCGCGCCGTTCCAGCTGAAGCAAGCGGCAGTCGCGGCGCAGCGCTGAAGTGGGAAGGAGGCAGATGTTCGTCACGACGGATAGCCGGGTTCGACGCACGCTGGCTGCTGTGCTCGCGGTGCTCGCCATCTGCGTCGGCAGTGTCGCGCGCGCCGGGCCGAGTGCCGAGGTGGCCGACGCCGCGATGCGCGGCGATAGCGACCAGCTCCTTTCGCTGCTCGAGCACGGCGCGGACGTGAATGCGGCGCAGGGTGACGGCATGACCGCGCTGCACTGGGCCGTAACGAATCAGGACGTCGAGGCGGCGAGGTCGCTCATCTACGCGGGGGCGAACGTGCGCGCAGCGACGCGGCTCAGCGCCGTGACGCCGCTGTGGCTCGCGGCGCAGAGCGGCGATGCGGTCATGGTCTACATGCTGCTCGACAACAAGGCGGAGGCCAACGCGGCAAATGGCGACGGCGTCACGCCGTTGATGATCGCGTCGGCGTCCGGAAATCCCGACGTCGTGCACATACTGATCGAGCGAGGCGCGAACCCGAACGCAGCGGAGAGGACCTACGGCCAGACGCCGTTGATGTTCGCGGCGGCGTCCAACGAGGCCGACGTGATCCCGGTGCTCGTCGAGAAGGGCGCCGACGTCGCGACGGCGACGAAGGTGCGGACATCGTCGACGACCGAGCCGATGGGCGGGCTCACCGCGCTGCACTACGCGGTACGGCAAGGGAACGTTGAGGCGGTCGACGCGCTGCTCGACCGAAGCGCCGACATCAATCAGGTGAGCGCCGACGGTACGACGCCCTTGATGCTCGCGACGATCAACGGCCAGTTCGATCTCGCGATGCATCTGCTCGAGCGCGGCGCGGACGCGACGATCGCAACCGCCGCGGGCGGGACGCCGCTCTATCGGGTGATCGACTTACAGTGGGCGCCGATGTCCCCGTATCCGCAGCCGCCGGCCACGCACCAGCAGAAGACGAGCTATCTCGATCTCATCAAAGCGCTGCTCGACCGCGGTGCGGACCCGAACGCGCGCTTGCGCAAGGCGCTTTGGTACACGCGCTATGGCTTCGGCTCGGAAGGAATCGATCCCGCCGGCGCGACGCCGTTCTGGCGGGCCGCCGAAGCCGGCGACGTCGCCGCGATGCGGCTGCTCGTCGCGCGCGGGGCGGATCCTGCGATCAAGACGGTCGAGGGCGTGAGCCCGCTGATGGTGCTTGCGGGTGCGGGCTATCGCGACAGCTCGGCGACCACGACTCCGGCGGGGCGGATGCCGGCGCTTCGCTACCTCGTCGAGGAGCTGCACGCGGACGTCAACGAGACGGACGCGAAGGCCGGCGATAGCAAGAAGACGGAGCCCATCAGCACGCGGGGCTACACGCCGATCCATAACGCGGCCGCGCGCGGCGACAACGAGATGATTCTCTACCTCGTCTCGAAAGGCGCGCGGGTCGACCTCGTCGGCAAGAACGGCGTGACTTCGGTCGACATGGCGAGCTCGCCGCACGAGCGGAGCGAGCCGTTCCCCGAGACGATCAAGCTGCTCGAGAGCTTGGGAGCGAAGAGCTCGCGGCGTCTGTAGGCTGAGAAGGTCTCCCCGACTGTTGCGACGTTCACAGCGCACCGGAGTTTGCAGAGCACTTACAAACAGCGGATCATTCGGCGCTTGAGTGGCCAATGAAGTATTGGAGCGCATTCACCGCGGGGCTGGTGGGTCTTCTGCTGCTCGCATCGCTGACTCTGCTGCGTCAGCGCGGACCAGGTGAAGAAGTGCCTAGTCATGCTCAACCGGCCGATCGCGTCCCTGCTGCGACGCGAGACATCGCCATGCAGAGCGACGCAGTTGCGGATAGGAGCGATGCCGTGCAGGAGGCACCCTCGATCGATTTGCGAAGCGCATCGCAGACGTTCCGCAACAGCACGTTGGTGTTCGCGATTCGCCGCGCCGGGTTCTATTGCGCCGACGTGGTCTCAGCCCACGAAAGCGCGGACGGTGTCTGGCTCGCGAGCTGCTCGGATATGCTCGGATACATCGTCACGTCTCGCGCGGCCGAGGAGTTCGATGTTCACCCGGTAGCACAGTATTTCGATGGGGTGACCCCGGTTCCTGTCGATCGTGATCGTTCGCTCGAGCCTCGTTCACTCCCGCCGCAGCCCTTGAGGTAATGACGCGGTGTAACGGTTAGCAACGTCCGTGAGTTCCGCCGATGGAGGAGATTGCACGTCGGGTTTGCTATTCGGACGTTCCGTGAGCGGCGTGACGACGCTCGCCGCGTGACCGTAAGGTCGGAGGTGAGGACTCATGAAGAAGCTGTTGTTTTTGTCTGCTTTTTACGGCTGCCACGCTCAGCTCGGTCTGTCTCGCTGAGGATGCTTGCCCGCGCACCGTCGGCCCCACGGAGCTGAGTCGTTGGTACGGAAGCGAGTCTTTCGCCGTGCAGCTTCCGGCGGGCGGAGTATGGCCCACGACCGCCCCCGGCAATCTCATCGCGGTGAAACTGATCTGGCGCAGTGCCGGTTTTAGACCGGGCATGGAGTCGAATCTCGCTGTGACTGTGAAGCCATTGAATCGCAGCACAAGCCACCGCTGTGGTGTTGGGAACGACCAACGCGAAGCACGAGTCCTTGGTGGCTGGGCGATGATGACGGGCATCGACTTTCCGAACGCCGGATGTTGGGAAGTTTCGGGCCGGTATCTCGGCGAGGAATTGCGCTTCGTCGTCGAAACCGTTCAAAGCGCGTCGCGTTAGCGCGTAACAACCCGGTTGCAGAGAGCGGCTCTGCCAATACCAGATGCTAGGTCTCAAGCATGGCGTGAACCGGCTCGTGGATTACGATCCACAGTGGCCGCTCGCGTTTGAAGCCGAGCGAGCGCGCATTCACGCAGCCCTAGGAGACGTTGCGCGTGGCATCGAGCACTACGGCTCGACGGCCGTCGCGGGCTTACGTGCGAAGCCGATCATCGACATTCTCGTCGGCGTCGAGCCACTCGATGATTGGATCAAGTGCCGAGGTCCGTTGGAGAGCCTCGGTTACGACTACGCCGAGAACGCCGGCGTTCCGGAGCACTTCATTTTCGGTCGCGGTCGCGATCGCACCGAACGAACGCATTTGGTTCACGTCGTCGAGTTCGAGGGTGACGCGTGGCGTTCGAGCCTAGCCTTTCGCGACGCGTTGCGATCTCACGAGTCGCTGCGGGTAGCGTATACGCGAATGAAGGAACAGGCGGTCGCTCTTGGCTCCGAAAGGCCGCGCGAAATACAACGAAGCGAAACAATCATTCATCGAGCACTTCACGGGTCAAACCGGATTGTTCAAAGCGCTCGATAGCAACTGAGGGGACCGATCTCTTGCCAACCCTTCTTTGCGCGGATGGTAGCAAGAGTTGGATCGATCGATGGAACAAGGCGGCTCGGCAGAGAGGCACGAAACAACGAAGGCAACGATCATGGATCATCTTGACGCGAGAGCCGTGTTTTTCGTCAAAGACGCCGAACGTTCGCTGCGCTTCTACACCGACACGTTGGGTTTCTCGTTGGACTGGAACCACCAAGAGCAAGGCAAGGCGTTCGTATTTCAGGTCAGCCTGTTTGGTTTCCAGCTGATCTTGAATCAGATCGAGCCATGGACGGAAAACCGCGCCGGCCACGGCCGTGTCTTCATCGCGATCTACCCCGAGCAGGTCGAGTCGTTTCGTCGACATGTCAACGAGAAGCACATCGAGACGACGGTGCTGCATTGGGGCAACCCGACGCTCGTGATACGCGACCTCGATCAGAACGAATTGTTCGTCTGGCTGCCGGAGGGCGAGATCGCGAGCTTCGAAGCGGGGTCGCGAGCTCGCGCATGAGTCGCAAGTCGGATGGGCTCGAATAGCGCGGCAGGCGTGCGGCCGGAGAAAAGGATGTTGAAGCTGTACTCGCACCCGTTCTCGTCCTACAGCCAGAAGGCGCTGATCGCGCTGTATGAGAACGACACGCCGTTCGATTACCGCAATCTCGAAGAGCCGTCGGCGAACGCGGAGCTCGCCGCGATTTGGCCGCTCAAGCGCTTTCCCGTGCTCGTGGATCGGGAGCGGACGATCGTCGAGGCCACCACGATCATCGAGTACCTGCAAATTCGCTATCCCGGTCGCGTTCGTCTGATTCCCGACGGTGACGCGGGCGTTGACGTGCGGATGCTCGATCGCGTCTTCGACAATTACGTGATGACGCCGATGCAGAAGATCGTCGTGAACCAGCTCCGTCCCGAGGCCGATCGCGACGCTTACGGCGTGCTCGAGGCACGCGGGCTGCTCGAGAAGACTTACGCGTGGCTCGACGAGCGCCTCGCCGGTCGCGGCTGCGCGTGCGGCGACGACTTCACGCTCGCGGATTGCGCCGCCGCGCCGTCACTCTTCTATGCAGATTGGGCGCACGAAATTCCGCGCGCGTTTGGCAATCTGCGAGCTTATCGCGCGCGGCTACTGGCTCGTCCGGCGATCGCGCGCGCCGTGGACGAGGCGCGACCTTATCGCGGCCACTTTCCGCTCGGTGCGCCGAATCGCGACTGAAGGGTCAAGAGCCTGGAGCAGCTTCCATGCTGCATAACTCCGGTCGGCAATTGACGCCCAATTCCGCCCGTGCTCTATTGGAAACAATCACATATGCGCGATAAATTCACGTTATACGGCAATTCGCCGTATTTCTGTTGCGGCGAAACGCCGTCTAATTATTGTTAGGCGGACATCCAATGGAGCTCGCTCGTGGCCGAGGTCATCGGAATCGATCACATCTACGTAACCGTGTCTGATCTTGAGGCATCAGAACGGTTCTACGACCGGGTCATGATCGATGTCCTCGCCTTCCGCAAGAACAAATTCAGTCTCGCGGGCGACCCGCACATTCAGTACTTCAATCGACATTTCGGCTTTGTGCTAAGACCGTCCCGCGCCTCCGCGAAACACGACCCTTACTCTCCAGGTCTGCATCACTTTTGCCTGCGTGTCGATTCCGCGGCCGATGTTTACGCGGTCGCGAATCAACTTCGCGCCCTCGGAGTCAACGCCACGGAACCAAGGTTGTATCCAGAGTACGCAAGCGACTACGCAGCAACCTTCTTTGAAGGCCCGGACGGTATTCGTCTGAGAGGTTACCAACTACCGGCAAGAGCGGAGGGAACGCCATGATCACTGGCATCACGGTGCCGGCTAACAACCGGTTGCAGCGGACGGGATAGTGCCTACGGTCACATGGACACCCTGAACTAACGCAGTTCAGGAGTGTGCGATGCCGAGAGCCAGGACCGAGGACGACGAACAAGTACAGCGATCGATTCAAAGCGACGGCGGTGAGATCGAGTGAGCTGGGCGCGGCGTAGCGGTGCAGGACGTCGCGGAGTCTCTTTACATTCAACCGATCATGCTGTTTCGAGTTTGGCGCAAGCAGATGCGCGAGGGGCGGATAGTGAGCAAACGCCGGTGGATGCACACACGGCGGAGCTGAAGCCGCTGCGCGATAAAGACGATGAGAGCGGCTGAAGTGTGAGAGCTTATCCCCGAGAGCGCTTTTCTTCCGCTGTATCACTCACGCCATCGGCAGTGGTCGCATTCGCAAACGCGGCTGGTGATAACAACCCGATACATCATGATCCCGACTTCGCCGCCAGCACGCGGTTCGGGCGTCCGACTGCCAGCGGTCCTCACACTACGGCTCTGCTGCTCGCGCTAACCGCATCTCATTTTTCGAAGAAGGGAGCGATGCTGGGGCTGGAGTTCTGGGTACGGTTCCGCCGAGCGATTTACGCGGACGAAACGATTCTTCTCGAATGGCTCGTCGTAAAGGTCACGCCGAACGAAAAATTGCGGGGCGATATCGTTGAGTTGCGGGGCCGAGAATCAGAGGTCAAGATGGCAGGACGGCAGTAGGGGCGAAGGGCCGGGTTCTCGTCACGAATCGGCTATAGGTCGCGCTATGCGCGCCGCAAGAACGCGACAGTGCATACATCTTCGACGACTGCGGGAGGCATAGCGTTGCGAGTAGTCACCAACAAGGGCTCCACCGAAAAGTTTGCGTTGCGCATTACGGTGGTGGATCCGCCGCCGAACATCTCTTGGGCACTTCAGCTTGGACGCGACGAGCTGGTAAAGCCCAGTGCTAGCACGGCAGCTCGCATCTCGTTCGACTTTTCAGTGGAGGTCGTCGAGGGCGAGTCTCCGGGCGCGTTTCGGCTCCGTGGCGCGGCGGTCCAGGGTCGCCCCGGCGAACGTTTCGTGTACTTGTGTGTAGGCTCCTATGCGGGCCAGCTCGATGCCTCGGCCAGCGGGCGTGCGAAGGTCAGTCTCGAGGGCATCACTCGAAACCTCTTGGATATGGTGAAGGGGAGGCGCTCAGGAGTGCTGGAAGCTCAGTTCGCGGGCACCGCGCGTGACGGCGGTCCGTCCAGGGCATCGGTGAAACTGTTGGGTGACGGATGGCGTGTCGTGTGAAGCAGTCGCCGAGCAAGTAAGGAGGCGTTGCGTGGGATCTCGTCCAATGGATACGTACCGTGGTTCTTGCCATTGCGGCTCGATTCGCTTCGAGATCGACACGGACTTCCCGGAGCTAACCACTTGCGATTGCTCGATCTGCCGCCGGAAGAACGCGCTGATGGTGAAGGTGCACGAGACGGCATTCCGACTGGTCTCCGGAATCGATGTTCTACGAACCTATCGCTTCCACACGCACACGGCGCAGCACCACTTCTGCGGGAACTGCGGGATCTATACCTTTCACAGGAAGCGAGTCACCCCCGACTACTTCGGTATCAACGTCTTTTGCCTCGAGGGATTCGATCCCACGGGGATTCCGGTACGCGCGACAGTCGGCGCTGCGATGCCATGAACCCAATCGGATGAACACGTTGAATGCCGGGCAACTGGTTCTCGAGCCGCAGCGTGTCGAGCACGCGGCGGAAATGTTCGAGGTGCTCAGCGATCCCGCCATCTATGAGTTCGAAAACTCGCCTCCGCAGTCATTGGCATGGCTCGAGGAGCGCTTCAAGAGGCTCGAGGCACGCGCATCGCCGGACGGGACACAGCAGTTGCTCAATTGGGTAATTCGCTTGCCAACGGGTGCGCTAGCAGGATATGTCCAAGCGACGATAACGCGTGATCGCACAGCGCTGATTGCATACGAGCTCTCGAGCCGGTTTTGGCGGCAAGGAATTGGAAGCGCGGCCGTGCGCGCTATGCTGAGCGAGCTCACGGCAACTTACGGGGTACGCACCTTTGTGGCTGAGCTAAAGGAACGGAACTATCGCTCCGCGGCCCTGCTGAACAGCGCGGGCTTCGAGCGTGTCGGGCCCCGTCGCGGCGACGAGATCGTGATGCAAAAGGTGTTGGCGCATGCCACATGACGTGACTAGGCCGGCGATAGCTACCTACGGCGAACGAAACGCCAACGCGCCGCCACAGCTCGACGTCTTTTCGTTTCTCGTCGGCAAGTGGGCGGCGCAAATCGAGATGCGGCTGTCGCGAAAAGAGTAGATCGCGCACGTCCCGGGTCGTCCGGAACGACGGTTTTCTGTTGCGGGGGTCGCTCATGATCAAGGTTTCGATAAGACGCATCCGTCCGGAAAAAGAGCAGCGGCTTCGTGCGTGGTTAGCGGAGCTCAATTCGCGAGCGGAAGAGGTTCGAGAGACGTTTCGCGGCGAGACGGTGCGCGCCGAGCAAGCGTACATAGTTCCGGGCGACACGGGGCCACTTCTCGTATACGTCATGGAGGCCGAGGACTTCGAGCGAGGGTCGAAAGCCTTTGCTACGTCGCATCACAAGATCGATGCCGAGCACAAAGACGTTATGCGCGAGTGTCTCGGGGAATCGGTAAACGTTGCTCCGCTCTACGAAGTCACGCTCGAAGCGAACCGCTAACCGCCGCAAGCATGTCCCACCGCACGACTACGCATCAGACATCTGGATGGCGCTTCGACGTGGAAGTACTCTCGATTGACGACTGACCTGCGGGGGCAGGCGGACGCGGAGCCGCGGCGCGCGAGTGGGACGGGCGCAGCGTGAGCGTCGTGGTCGGCGTGGTTCTGGCTCTCGGCATCGGTGGCATGGCCACTCTTAGCGGCTTGGACCGTGATCGAGCGTTCTATCCCGCTGTGACGATCGTCATCGCATCGTACTACGCGCTCTTTGCCGTCATCGGCGGCTCGATGCAGGTTCTCATCATCGAGTCGGCCGTAGCGATTGGCTTTGTTGCCCTCGCGCTCGTCGGCTTTAGGTCCACGTTGTGGCTTGTCGTGGCCGCGCTCGCGGCACATGGCATCTTCGATTTAGTACATCTGCACGTTTACGCGAATCCGGGTGAGCCTGTCTGGTGGCCGTTGTTTTGCCTCGCCTATGATGTCGTCGCAGCCGCCTATCTGGCTTGGCTGCTCGCAAGCAACAAGGTTCCCTCGCGTGCGGAACCTGCAGCGGCTTCCGAGTTGGGAAGATGACCGTGCTGGATAGTGAGTATTGGCGCGTCGTGCTTTTGCTGTGGCCCCTACTAGTCGGCGCCCTGGTATTCGCCGAAGTCTCGTTGTTCTGCGCCGCGCGAGGGTGGTTTCGCGCGGTCGTGCTGATCGGCGTTGCCACTTGCGGTTTGCTCGTGGTTCTCGACTACGCGCTCCAGCCGCTCTCGTACGCAATGCAGATGCGCCCCGTCGCGTATTTCCTTGTCATCGTTTGGATAGCAGGGGTGCCGCTCGCGATTCTGAGCGCCGCGGCGCTCCTGCTGGCCCAGGTTAATGCGCCGATAGCGCGCCACCTCGGCATACTCGTGATCTCTGTTGTCGTTATCGCCGTTCTGCCACTCTTCGGGCTCTGGAGCATCTGTACGAGCGGTGTCGACTGCATCTAGCGGAAGACGCGACGATGAATGCATTTTGGTTCGGAGCCAAGCGCTACGGGTTCGGTTGGGGTTTCCCGGCCCGGTGGCAAGGTTGGGTCGTGATCGTCGCGTATTTTGCTCTGCTCTTCGGAGGCATCTATTACCTCAAGACGCAGCGCAACGCTCCAGTTCTGCTGGTGTACGTCGTGGTTCTAACAGTGGCGTTGCTCGCAGTGGTCGCCGCCACGGGCGAACGTCCGCTGCGTTGGCGTTGGGGAGGAAAGTGACGCCTTAGCGCGCCGCGGCAGCGGGAGCCCAGCAACGGTAACTGCTAGACGTCCGTCTTCGCTTCCCACTTCGGCTTCATCTCTCGACCCCACTTGCGCGGATCCTGGCTGTGCATCTTCTCCATGTGCTTTGCCGTCTCCGGATGTCTTTCCATGACGTGCTTGGTCATGGTCCTCACCATTTCGTCCCACGTCGACGCGGATAGCTTGTGATCACAAGGCCCACCTAATTCCCTGCACGTCATGACTTTCATTTGCATCCGCTCCTGTGTCGCCTGTCTCTTGGAGCCTTATGCAATGTGCATGCCTGGAGGATGGCCCGGCGCAACAGCGGGTTTGCCGTATGCTTGCCGCGGTTTCACTGCAAGGTATCGCGCCAATGACCATAGGCGATCTCGGGTCGATTGCAAATCTGCTAGCTGCAATCGGCGTTCTGGTGACGCTGATCTATCTCTCTCGCCAGGTGCGCCAGGGGAACATGCTCGCGAAGGCGCAAGCTCGTCAGCACATGGTCGAGCAGGCGTGCGAAGAGCTGTACGTTTGGAAGAACGACCCGATATTGCGTAACTGCTTCACGAAGAAGGGGCAGCTTACCGAGGAGGAGCACGGAGTCGTGCACTACTTCCTGTTGGCTGCAATGCGTCAGCGAGAGTGGGAGTGGCTGCAGCTAAGAGACGGCCACATCAGGCACGATGTCTACATGGCTTATCACGAGGTGATCGCTCTGCACCTCGGGATCCCGCGGACCAGAAGATGGTGGCAAACCGTCGGTCGAATCGGCTTCGACCCGCGCTTCGTCGCCGAGGTCGACGCGTTTCTCGCACAGCGTCCTACGACGGATTACTTCACCAAGATCGGCACGTTCGACCGCGAGCCGAGTCCGGCGGCTTCGTAGCGCGCGCGTGGGTCGCGCGGCTGGGCCGAAAATGCTTTTCCTCCGCGCGCTGCTCGCGTTCCTGGCACTGCCCGGACTGGTTGCGTTCGCCGCTCCGCCGTTGTTGATCTGGCCGCGGCCGCTCCACGCCGCGTTTCGCGCCTCGGGTCTCGCGGTGCTCGCGGTCGGCGTCGTTCTGCTGCTGTGGTGCGTCCGGGACTTCTATGTATCCGGCCGCGGTACTCTCGCGCCGTGGGATCCGCCGCGACACCTCGTGGTGACCGGACTGTATCGGTTCTCACGGAATCCCATGTACGTTGCCGTCGTCATGGTGCTTTTGGGATGGGCGATCGGCTTCCGTTCGCCCCTGTTGGGTGCGTATGCTCTGGCGGTCCTCGTGGCGTTTCACCTGCGTGTGGTTTTCGGTGAGGAGCCATGGCTCGCGAAGACGCATGGCGAAGCTTGGACGCGATATGTGCGCGAGGTGCCGCGCTGGTTAGGCGTGCCGCAGCGCGCTCCGTCACGTGACCGCGCGTAGCGTTACCGGAAAGCCGATCGATGGACGGGGCCTGCTCGGCATCTATCGAGAATGGCGAGTTAATTGGATGCGCGGACGTGATTCGAGGGTTTCCCGATCCGACGCAGAGAGAGGATCGGACGAGCAGCCTATCGTCAGGTGGAAGAACGCATCGTCTATGGGGCAACGATCGGCGCGTGACGGCGTGGGCACACTCGCGATCTGATGCTGTCGAATTCGATAGAGGCATGGAGTTTCGGGAGCACAGGAAATGAAGAAAACGAGCACGAAGAAGATCGAAGGCGGCGGAAAGGACTCGGCGTCGCGGCTCATCGATGCGAAGATCAAAGAGCTCAACGACTGGCGCGGCGAGACGCTCGCGCGCGTTCGAGCGATCATCAAAGAGGCCGATCCCGACGTCGTCGAGGAGTGGAAGTGGGGCAATGTCCCCGTGTGGTCGCACGCGGGAATCATCTGCACTGGCGAGACCTATAAGAGCGCGGTGAAGACGACGTTTGCCAAAGGCGCCGCGCTCGATGATCCATCGGGCCTCTTCAACTCGAGCCTCGAAGGCAATACGCGACGCGCGATCGACTTTAGCGAAGGCGACAGCATCGACGAGAATGCGTTGAAGGCGCTCATTCGGTCAGCAGTGGCGCTGAATATGGCGTCGGTCGCCGAGCGATCCGCGAAGAAAGCATCGGCCGGCAAATTGACGACCGGCACTCGGCGCCGCTCGGCGCGCGGCTGAGCCGCACCCTATGGGAACGCGGCGAGGCGCATGCGTCGGCGTCGCCGAGCACGGCAACTCGGCGGTGCTCGTCACGCTCGCGCCGAGCGGTGAGCTCCTCGACCGCCGCCGCGTCGACCTCACGACCGGCCTACCGACGCATCCGTATCACCACGAGGGATCGTGGGCAGTGGGTCGTTACCTCACCAGCCCGTGGGCCCGGCCGATGGCGCTCTCCGACGCGGTGGCGCTCGTCGCGCGCGTGCGCGAAGCCGCCGCGCACGGCGCACGCGAGGGTCTCGAGGCGCTGGCCGCAACTGTGCCATTGGCGATCACGGGGATCGCACTGCGCGCGTGCCCGCCGCTTCCCGCCGACAACCGAAGAGCGGATCGCCGATGCTCGCGCAGCGACCATGGCTGACTCCATCATGTATCGCGAAGCTTTGGCCGACGCGGCCGCCGCGCGGGGCTGGACCGTGAAGTGGTACGACAGCGAGCACGTGTTCCAAGACGCCGCGGCGGCGGCCGGCCGCGAAGACATCGACGCTTTTCTGCAAGAGATGGGTCGATCGGTCGGCCCCCCTTGGCAGGCGAAGCACAAGCTCGCTGCGGCGGCGGCGCTTGGCGCTGCCGCGCGATAGCGCTCCTGCCCGATCGCGACTGGATAGTCGAGACGATCGGCTCCGTCGTTCGAGAGCTGGCGTCGGGCTGCCGGCTCTCAGCTCATCGCACTGCGTTTTCGCGAGGACGAAGCGCGCGCTCGAACGAGCTGACCGAGGCGCCCGGCGCGATAGCATTGTCTTTCGTGCGTCAGTAACACCGAGCTCATGGGCCGCCCAGGAATCCGTTGTGCGCAGACGTCCGACGCCGCGGAGATGGCGCGCCTTTCCGGCGACCTCGGTTATCTCGATGTCGATCGACGAGATGCGCGCCGCGCTCGATCGATTGCTAGCCGACTCGCGCCATTTCATCGCTCGTAGCTGACCAGGGCGGCGACCGGCTGCTCGGGTGGATGCACGTCGAGCACCGAACTTCGCTGCAAACCGCCGACCGAGCGGAGCTAATGGGGCTCGTCGTGGACGGCGCTGCGCGCAGACGCGGGACGGGACGCGCGCTCGTCGATGCCGCGGAGCAATGGGCCCAGTCGCAAGGGCTCGGCGACTCTGACGGTTCGCTCGAACGTGACGCGGCAGCTCTCGCACCCGTTCTACGAAGCACTGGGCTACGTCCGCGAGAAAACTCAGCACCTGTACCGGAAGCGCTTCCGCTGAAGCGCGAGCGGATAGGGGACCGGCAACTGGCTTCTACGGCCTGAGCAGCGCGATGTCGTCCGGCTTCGGCGGCGGCGGTAGGCTCGCGAGATACGCCTGCACGTCCGCGAGCTCGTTGTCCGAGAGCACGGTCGTCGGGAACGCGGGCATGCCGCGCGCGATCGACCAACCCGGCGTCGCCGCCGCGAACCCAGACCTGCATCGCGGCGAGCGGCATCGTGTTCGGCGCGAGCCGCGCACCGGCGCCGCCCTGGCCGACGGTGCCGTGGCACGTGTAGCAGCCGACGCGCATGAACACGGCCTTGCCGTTCGCCGCCGACGGCCGCGTCGATTTCGCCGATGCTGCGCGTGCGCGACGCCCGTCAGCGTGCAGAGTAGAGCGGTCGCGAGCAGAAGTCGGTCTTCATCGCGGCTGCGTCACGACGTCGATCAGGTACGGCTCGCCGCTTCTTCACGACTCCGAGCGCCGCGGCGAATCGCGCCGGCGAGATCCTTCGGATCCGTGATCGGGCCCGACGACGCCGACGCCCATGCTCTGCGCCATCTTCGCGAAGTCGATGTTCGGATCGCCGAGCCCGAAGCCCGTGTGCGCGAGCTCGAGGCTGCGGTTGCGCAAGCAGCGCCTCGCGCTGGAACCACATCACCTCCTGGTGATACGCGCGATTGTTCTGCATGACGACCAGGAGCGGGATCTGATGGCGCGCCGCGGTCCAGAGCGCGCCTGGCGCCACCATCATGTCGCCGTCCGGCTGAATCGACACGCTGATCCGGCCGTGTTTCTTGTTCGCGAGCGCCGCGCCGACCGAGGCCGGCGCGTAGTAGCCGACGCCCTCGGCGCCCGCGCGGCCGATGTACTGGTAGTGCTTGTCGAAGTTCCAGAGACGCAGCGGCCAGTTCACCCAGCCCGTGACGTACGACCAGTCCTCGTTCTTGAGCTGCGCCCAGAGCTCCATCGAGAGCCGCGCGGTGCTGACCGGGCTCGCGTCCCAGCCGTAGGTCGCTTCGGTGCTGCGCGCGCTCGTACGTGTTGCGGTTCGCCTCGGCGATCTTCGCGCCGCGCTGCCGGAACGCCTCTCGGCGGTGCGTCGCTCGTCTGGCGTTTGATCTCCTCGATCAGCGCCGGCAGCGTCGCCTCGGCGTCCGCCGCGATCGCCAGTCGACCTCGGCGTAGCGCATGCACGTCCTGGTAGTTGCTGCGCTGGAACAGATGCGTCGACGGTGATGCTGATGCACCTTCGCGTTGCGCTGCCGCGCCTGGCGCGACGACGTTCGAGATGTCGCCGTGCTCGAGCGCGAGCACGACGTCGGCCTGAGCCGGCGCGCCGCCGCGCAGCGGATGCCGCGTCGGGAAGTTCATGCGGCGATGCCGATCGACGACGCCCGCCTGCAGCGTCTCGGCGAGCTCGACCAGAGCTTCAGCCCGGCGGGCGTGCGCGCGCGCGCGGCTCGCGATGATCACCGGATTCTCGGCCGCGACGAGCAGCTTCGCCGACCTCGCGCCACGGCGCCCGAGTCGCCCGCCGGCGGCGTGCGGTACGGCGACCCTCGGCACGCGCAGGTCGACGGGCACCTGCTCGTCCTGCATGTGATCGTCGACGACGAGCGCGACGGGCCCCATCGGCGGCGTCATCGCGATCTTGTAGGCGCGCACCGCGGACTCGGCGAAGTGCGCGATCGACACCGGGTTGTCGTCCCACTTCGTCATGTCGCGGACGAGCGCCGCACGGATCCTGCGCGCTGTGCACCCAGAACACCTCGCCGTCGCGCTTCGCGGCGTCTTGCGTGTTGCCGAGCACGAGATAGATCGGGCACGCGGTCGCACCACGCGTCGTACAGCGCCATCGCCGCGTGCTGCGCGCCGACGGTGCGCGTGCGCGCAGACGAGCACCGGCTTGCCTTCGATCTTCGCGTAGCCGTTCGCCATCGCCACGGAGATCTCTTCGTGCGTGCAGGTGATCGCTCTCGGGATTGCTTGTTGCCGGCGTAGTTCATGATCGACTCGTGGATGCCGATGAAGCTCGAGGCGCACATCGAGAACATGTACTCCATGCCGAGCGACTTGAAGACGTCGACCATGAAGTCGGACGCCGGGCGGCCCGCGGCCTTGCCGGCCTGGACCGAAGGCTCGGCGCGCGCCTGAGTCGGCGCGGCCTCTTGAGCTGCGGCCACCGAGGCCTGTTTCGCGAGCATCACGGCCGCTCCCGTGGCTGCGCCGGCCAGGAAGCTGCGTCGGTCGACGGATTCGGGCTCGGGGCGCTCGGGAAGCTTCTTTTCCATCGGCCCGAATCCGACCATCATTGGCGCCGCCGTGTCAATTAAGAACTCTGAGCTGAGGGCCGTGTTCGGCGAATTGGGAGACCGACCGGCTCTCCTTCGGCAGCCGACTCGCGCCGACGCGCCGCTCGCGTTCGCGAACTACACGTCCGATCCCGAGGTGCCGCGCTACATGATATGGCGGCCGCATCAGAGCGTCGCCGAGACCGAGCAATTCCTGCGTCGTTGCGAGGAAGCTTGGGAGAAGCGCACCGCGTTTCCCTGGGGCCTGTGGCTGAAGTCCGACGGCTCGTACGCCGGGATGCTCACGGCGCGAATCGATGGGCACGCCGTCGACATCGGTTACGTGCTGGCGCGGCGTCTGTGGCGTCGAGGTCTCATGACCGAAGCGGTCGGTACGCTCGTCCAATGGGCGCTCGCGCAGCCGGAGATCTTCCGCGTCTGGGCGGTTTGCGACGTGGACAACGTCGCGTCGGCGCGGCTCCTCGAGAGCGTCGGCATGCAGCGCGAGGGAACGCTGCGCCGTTGGATCCTTCACCCGAACGTGAGCGATTCGCCGCGCGATTGCCTGTGCTACGCGGTGGTTAAGGCAGATTCATGACTGAGGTGCCGAAATACTCTCTGCTCGAGATCGAGCGCCGCTGGCTCGTGGATCTCGACAGGGTCGATCTCTCGGGCGCGCCGTGCCGCGAGATCGAGGATCTCTACATCGCCGGCTCGCGCCTGCGATTGCGGAAGATTTCAGGAGCCCAAGAGAGCACCTTCAAGCTCGGCATGAAATACGGCAAGCGCACGCCGCTTACTGAGCCGATCACGAACCTCTATCTGACGGAAAGCGAGTATGGTCTTCTGTCTTCGCTCCCGGGCACCCGAACGCGCAAGCGGCGCTACGCACTGGAAGGCGGATCTGTGGATGTCTACGTCGCCCCGCGCGCGGGCGTGGCCGTGTTCGAGGTCGAATTCGAGAGCGAACGAGCGGCGCGCGACTTCGTGCCGCCGGCGTTCGTCACGCGCGAAATCACGAACGAGCCCGCTTTGAGCGGCCTCTCGCTGGCGAGCGACGAGTCCTAGCCGTGTCGCGTCCGCAGCCGCGAATGCTTTATGGCCGACGGGTTGAACTGACGTGCGCGAAGCGCGTCCAGAAGTAAGCAGGAGCGAAAAATGCTCACCTTCTTGATTTGGTGCCTGCTTTTCGTCGTTTGCTGGCCGCTCGCGCTGCTCGCGCTGATCCTCTGGCCGGTGATCTGGCTGATCTCGCTGCCGCTGCGGCTGCTCGGCATCGGGTTCGAGGCGGTGTTCGCGCTGCTGCGCGCGGTGCTACTGCTGCCGGCGCGCTTGTTCGGCTATCGAGACGCCGAAGAGCGTCGGCCGCGGTGATACGTGCGGGCGCGGAGGTAGTCCCAGCGCGGCTGGGTCTGCCAACGGGCGCTGCCGTTACTGGCTCGCGGCGCGCTTCAAGTCGATCGCGATGCCGCGGGTGCGCAGGTAGTCGTCGTAGTTGCCGCTGAAGTCGATGATGCCCTTCGGCGTGAGCTCGATGATCCGCGTCGCGATCGAGGACACGAACTCGCGGTCGTGGCTCACGAAGATCAGGGTGCCGGGGTAGTTCTCGAGCGCGAGGTTCAGCGACTCGATCGACTCCATGTCGAGGTGGTTCGTCGGCTCGTCCATGATGATGATGTTCGGGCGCTTGAGCATGATCTCGCCGAACAGCATGCGGCCGCGCTCGCCGCCCGAGAGCTTGTCGACGGTCTTCGCCATCTCGTCGCGGCTGAAGAGTAGGCGGCCCGAGCGTCGCGCGGATCGCCTGATCGTCGTCGCGCGGCTTGCCGCGCGCGCGCATCCAGTCGAACACGGTCACGGGCTGCTCGAATGCCGCCGCGTTGTCCTGCGGCATGTAGGCGACCTCGGCGTTCTCGGCCCACTTCACCTTGCCGTGCTCGGCCTGGAGCTCGCCCATGATGCAGCGCAGCAGCGTCGTCTTGCCGATGCCGTTCGTGCCGACGATCGCGACGCGCTGCTCCGCCTCGACGTGCAAGCTCACGTCCTTGAACACCTTGTGCTCGCCAAAGCTCTTCGAGAGCTTGTTCATGCTCACGGCCAGGCGATGCAGCTTCTTCTCTTGCTCGAACTTGATGTAGGGGCTCATGCGGCTCGAGGGCTTCACCTCCTCGAGCTCGATCTTCTCGATCTGGCGCGCGCGCGACGTCGCCTGCCGCGACTTCGATGCGTTCGCCGAGAAGCGGCTAACGAACGCTTGCAAATCAGCTATTTGCTGTCGTCTTCTTCTCGTTGTTTGAGAGCATCCGCTCGCGCGCCTGCGTCGCCGCGATCATGTACTCGTCGTAGTTGCCCGGAAACACGCGGAGCTCGCCGTAGTCGAGGTCCGCCATGTGCGTGCAGACGGTGTTCAGGAAGTGGCGGTCGTGCGAGATGATGATCATCGTGCACTTGCGCTCGTTCAGCACGCCTTCGAGCCAGCGGATCGTGTCGATGTCGAGGTTGTTGGTCGGCTCGTCGAGCAACATGATGTCCGGGTCTGCGAACAAGCGCCTGCGCGAGCAGCACGCGGAGCTTCCAGCCGGGCGCGACGGCGCTCATCGGGCCGTAGTGCTGCTCGACCGGAATGCCGACCGCGAGTAGCAGCTCGCCGGCCGCGGCCTCGGCGGAGTAGCCGTCGAGCTGCGCGAACTCGCTCTCGAGCTCGGCGGCGCGCAGGCCTTCTGCTTCGGTCATCGACGGTTGCGCATAGAGGCGCTCGCGTTCCTGGAACACCTTCCAGAGCTTCTCGTGGCCCATGATCACGGTGTGGATCACGGAGAACTCTTCGAACGCGAACTGATCCTGGCGCAGCTTGCCGACGCGCAGGTGCGGCCCGATCGACACGTTGCCGTACGTGGGCTCGAGCTCGCCGCCGAGCACCTTCATGAACGTGGTCTTGCCCGAGCCGTTCGCGCCGATCAGGCCGTAGCGATGGCCGTCTCCGAACTTCACGGAGACGTCCTCGAACAAAGGTTTCTCACCGAACTGCACGGTGACGTTCGACGCCGTAATCACGGGTTCATCTTCCAGTCGTTTAGGGGGTCTGGCGGCTGCGGCGTCCATGCGCCCGGGCCGTCAGGCGGCGCGTAGTATACGGGCAAACGCGCCCGCAAACCACGCAGGCGGCGGCGCCGGCTACGCGGCGCGGATGAGGGCGAAAGCCGTGTCCGTCTGCCGCGCCGCTTGCAGGTCCAACGTGATCACGTAGGGATCAAAGTAGCGGTCGGTCGCACGCCGCTGATTGGCCGACGCGCACGCGAGCAGCGCAAGCGCGCACGGCACTAGGAACGCCCAACGCTGAAGATGGCGCGTCACATCATCCCGTCCATGCCGTTGGTCATCGCCGGCATGGCGGCTTCGCCGCTCGGCAGCGACGTGACTGCGGCTTCGGTGGTCAACAGCAGGCCAGCCACGGACGCGGCGTTCTGCAACGCGAGGCGCGTCACTTTGGTCGGATCGATGATTCCCATCGCGACGAGATCGCCGTATTCCTCGGTCGCTGCGTTGAAGCCGAAGTTGCCGACGCCGCTCTGCACTTTGTCGAGCACCACGGCCGGATCTCCTCCGCCGTTGCGGACGATTTGGCGCAATGGCTCTTCGATGGCGCGCAGCAGGATCCGTACGCCGGCGGCCTGGTCCGCGTTGGCGGTCGTCACGGCCGCGATCGCTTTGCGCCCGCGCAGCAGTGCGACTCCGCCGCCCGGCACGATGCCTTCCTCTACGGCGGCTCGTGTGGCGTGCAACGCGTCTTCGACGCGTGCCTTTTTTTCTTTCATCTCGACTTCGGTGGCGGCACCCACCTTGATCACGGCGACGCCGCCGGCGAGCTTCGCGAGTCGCTCCTCGAGCTTCTCGCGGTCGTAGTCCGAGGTCGTCTTCTCGATCTCGGCCCGCAATTGCTGCACGCGCCCCTCGATCGCCTTCTTCTTGCCGCCGCCATCGACGATCGTGGTGTGCTCTTTCGTGACGCGCACCTTCTTGGCGGTCCCGAGCTGCTCGAGCGTCGCCTTCGCCAACGTCAAACCGGCATCCTCTGAGATCACCGTGCTTGCCGTGAGGACTGCAACATCCTCGAGCATGGCTTTGCGCCGATCGCCGAAGCCGGGCGACTTCACGGCGACCACTTTCAGGATGCCGCGCAATTGGTTGACGACGAGCGCAGCCAGCGCCTCGCCTTCGACGTCCTCGGCAACGATCAGCAGCGGCTTGCCGCTCTTGGCAATCCCTTCGAGCACCGGCAGGAGCTCGCGGATGCTCGACAGCTTCTTCTCGCAGAGTAGGACATGCGGTTCCTCGAGCTCGACGGACATCGTTTCCGGTTTGTTGATGAAGTACGGCGACAAGTAACCTCGGTCGAACTGCATGCCTTCGACGAAGTCGAGCTCGTTGTCGAGCGACGCACCTTCCTCGACGGTGATGACGCCCTCTTTGCCCACTTGCTTCATGGCGCGCGCGATGATTTCGCCAACCGACACGTCGCCGTTGGCGG
The DNA here is from genome assembly GCA_963841645.1 of uncultured Gammaproteobacteria bacterium. GTDB lineage: Bacteria > Pseudomonadota > Gammaproteobacteria > Steroidobacterales > Rariloculaceae > FEN-1219. The sequence goes on from CAWJDS010000004.1 coordinate 264,072, forward strand.
AGATCGTCCCAACCTGCGCGATCCCGGTCGCGTCCTCGCACGGCTTCGAGATCTTCTTCAGCGCCGCGATCGCTGCCGTTACGCCCTTGTCGAGGCCGCGCTTGAGGTCCATCGGGTCCATGCCGGCGCTCACGGCCCTGATGCCTTCCCGAAAGATGGCTTGCGCGAGCACCGTGGCTGTCGTGGTTCCGTCGCCCGCCGTGTCCGACGTGTGCGAGGCGACTTCCTTGACCATTTGCGCACCGAGGTCCTGAAATCGGTCTCCGAGCGATATTTCCTTCGCGACGGTCACGCCGTCCTTCGTCACTGTCGGAGCGCCGAAGCCTCTTTCGATCAAGACATTGCGCCCCTTGGGCCCCAACGTTTCCTTGACCGCATTCGCCAAGACGTCAATGCCCTTGAGCATTTCGCCTCGAGCGCGCTGAGCAAATAGCAACTGTTTACCGGTCATTGTTCACTTACCTTTTGAATTGGACGCCGAGTGCTTAGCTCGCCCTGCGTCGCTGCACGAAATGCACCGCTAACAGCAACAGCGCCGACCCGATCGCCGACACGATCACTGCGAAAATCCCGATCCCGCTTGCGACGCCGAGTGCTGGTCCGAACAGCCAACTGCCGATGGCCGCGCCGACGACTCCCACGCCGATGTTGAAGGCGAGCGCAGGAAGTTGTGGCGTACTCATGTAGTAGCTCGCGGCCCAGCCGCTCAAGCCGCCGGCGACGAGCCAGGTGACGACGTTCATAGGTTCCCCGAGACTTCGAGGGCGAATGACCCTCTGCACGTCAGCCTATGCGCGGACTTCGCGAGCGTCTGTACGGCTCCGCACGGACTTTCCGGCGGGGCCTAAGGGCGCCCGGTTGGGCGCCCGCCAAGAAGAGCGTGACTCAGTCGCTGCCCTGCGGGCCGAGCGCCTGAAGGATCGGCGCGCTCGAGATCCGCAGCGGGCCGTCGAACGGATGATAGAACTCCAGCAGTAGAACGATGGCGCCGCACACGGACGCGGCGGCTATGAGCAACGCGAGCAGTGCGATCGGACCGCGCGGCGCGATCAAGCTGAACCCGAAGAGGATCACGACCAACCAAACTACGACGACGACCACGAGCGGCAGTTGGCGCGCCGTCGAGCGCGTTCGCGACGAGCAATGCGCGGCGCTGGGCGAGATCGAGCGCGATGCTCGTCGCCTGGCCGCGAATCTCGGTCTGCAGCGAATTCTGCGGCGTGAGCCGCTGGATAGTCTGCAAGAAGATCTCTGCGCGTCCGCTCTGCGCCTCGTGCCCGATAGCGCTGCGCGAGCCATCCTCCGGCCACGCGCGAGCGACCGCGCTTTGCACCATCACGCGCAGCTCGGCACGCGCCGAGGCCGCGTCTTCGCCGTAGATACCGAGGAGGCGATCGAGCACGCCGAATCCGCGCCGCCATCTCGACTACTTGGTGCTTCTGCTCGTCGTAGGACGTCTTTGCGGCGCTCACGAGCAAGCCGAGCAGCACGGCGGCCATGGTTGCGACGAGGCCGAGCGCCAGCTTGACGGTGTCCTGCGTGCCGGTGGCCCAATGGCGCTCGGAGAGAAGCGCGTTCAGCGCGCGCCCCGCGAGCACGGCGCCCGCCAGGCAAAGGAGTAGGAAAGAGGCGGTGACAGCGGTGGACATGGAGATCGCTCAGGCGCGGCGCAGGCGCTTCGGCCAGATCCCCGACTTGCCCGGGGACAAGATCCCGTTCGGGTCGAGCGCGTCCTTCAACGTCTCGTGGAAACGGCGCATCGCGTGGTTGTTGAACGTGTACATGTCCGCGACCTTGTCCATGAAGCCGACGTGCGTGCGGTACTCGGCCCAGCCGTTCGCGGCGCAGGCCTCGACGAGCTTGTCGAAAATCAGGCGGCTCTGCTTGTTGAGCGCCGAGTCCTTCGAGACCGGCAGGCCGAACAGCAGCACGAGCGCGCGCGGGTTGTACGACCAGGGCAGCGCTGAGAACTGATTGCCGACCGGGAGCTTCAAGTCCGAGTATAGCTTCCCGAAGACCTTCTGCGCTTTGAAGATCGCCTCGCCCGTCATCGGGATGATCGGCGAGAAGCCGAGATGGCCGCCGCCTTGCAGCAGGCCGAACACGCCGAGTGTCGGGATGCCGAGCGCGACGGTGAGCGTTGGGTCGTTCTGATCGACCTCGGCCGGGAAGCGATAGCTGCGCCCGTCGGTGAACGTAGCGCCCGGAATCGCGCGCGAATTTCTCCTTGACGTATTCCCACTGTGCGTCGATCACTTTCGGCGGCCCCCAGAAGCGGAACTCCGCGCCCCAGTACGGCAGGTTTCGGTCGCGCGCGAGCTTGTCGAGATCGGCGATCGACGGGCCGCCCGGCATCTCGAAGAACGAGCCGCCCTGCGACGCGTGATACGTGAGCAGCGGGCTGTCGAGCAGCATCGTGCCGCGGATGATGTCGGAGTTCGTGAGGTACGAGTACGTCTCCATGAACGGCACGAGGTCGTCGTGGCGCGGCACGTTCACGCGCCCGTCGCGATAGCCCTCGGGCGACGGCATGAGCCAGAGACCGATTCGCGTCACGATGCCGAAGTTCGATTGCGAGAAGAGTCCATCGACGATTGGCCCGAAGCCGTACTTGTATTGGTGCCAGAGGTCGTTGCCCGTCATCCCGCCCATGCCGGTGCGCAGCAGCTCGCCGTTCGGCAGCACGACCTCGAGGCCGCAGACCGCGCTCCAGTGGTCCTTCATCGGCGTGCGGCCGCCGCCGCGCTCGAGCGCGTTGCCGAGTGGGCGAGCCCCAGCCGGGATCCGCCGGGTCGATCCAGACTCTGAGCTTGTGCTCCTGGATGTAGCGGTAGAGGTCGAAGTAGCTGACGCCGGGCTCGACGACCGCGTAGTGGATCTTGTCGTTCACCTCGAGCACGCGGTTCATGCGCTTCAAGTCGACGATCACGCTGCCGGAGTACGCGGGCGACGATGCGCCGTAGCCCAAGTTCCGGCCCGTCGAGATCGTCCAGAGCGGAATCTTGTGCTTGTTCGCGATCCGCACGATCGCTTGCACCTGCTCGACGCTCGCGGGCGCCACGGCCGCCGACGCCAAGCGCTCCTCGGGCTCGCCCCAGAACGGCGAGTACGCGTCGCGATAGAGCTTCAGGTCCTCGTCGGACTTGAACACCCAGTCGGCGCCGATCGCGTTCGCGAATTCCTGGAGCGCGGTGGAGAAGTCGCGCTCGGAGATGCCCGGGGGTACGGCCATGGTCGTTCTGTCCAAAAGGCCACGAGAGTGGCGAACGGCCGGTAGTCTCTCATCGGCGAGGGGCCCGAGACCACCGTCCGCGCGGTCCGGCAGCGCGCGACGTCAACGCTCGAGCGGGCTGCGGGCCGCCCGGAACGCGCCCATCGCGAGACAATCTTCCCAAGCCCGGAACTCTCTGCTATATGATGCGAAGCGAACACTCGCGGTGATGAGGGCACGAAGATGCCACGCGCGGCGCTGCTTCTCGCGATCGGTGTCGTTCTCGGCGCGGCCGGCGCTGTCTACGTCGAGGCGCCGCATTCTCCGGTCCCAAGTGTAGAGGTCCGTGACGTCGCTCCGCGGATCGTCTCGACGTCCGCACCGACGCCCCATGCCGAGCCCGACGCGAACGTCGTCGACGCGCTTGGTGTTCGTCCCGCGGGGCACGACGGAGCGCGCGGCGTTCTACGCTGCCGTCGCGCGGGCCGACGCGCGCGGAGTCGAGACGCTGTTGATCGCTGCGCGCGCGCTTTCGGATCGAGGCACTCGCGCGTTCGCGCTCGACGTCTTGCTCGCCCGTTACGCGGAGCTCGACCCGGCCGAGGCCGTCGCGGCCGCCAAGGAGCTCGACGTGCCGGCGGCTTCGTTGGCGCCGCTCTACCACGCTTGGGTCAAGTCGTCGCCGGCGGCCGCGCTCGCGTCGCTCGGCGCGCTCGATGACCCGAAGAAGATGCAAGTCGCGACCGGCTTGCTCGCACTCGTCAGTGACGACGACGCGCTCGTGGCGCGAGTGATTGCGGTTCTTCCAGCGCAGTCGAGAGCGCTCTACGTGAGCGCGCTCGGAGAGCTCGCGCGCACGTCGCCGGCGGAGGCGCTCGCACGCGCGAGCAAGATAGCGGACGCCGCGCAGCGCAAGGACGCCGTGAACCGCGTGCTGTCTACGTGGGCACAATCCGATCCGCGCGCCGTGGTCGATTATCTCTCCGGTCTCGACGTAGAGGCGCGGCGCGACGCGGTTCGGAGCGGAGTGTGGCAACAGATCGCGATGGCCGCGCCAGAGCTTGCGCTCGATCGCGCCGAGACGCTTCCCGAAGACCTTCGACGAGCGTCCGAGCCGCAGCGATTCAGGCGCTTGCGCAGCGCGATCCGAAGGCGGCTCTCGCTCGGTTCGCGCAATTGCCTCGCGGTGCCGTCGGGCGCGACGGCATGCTGCCGATGATCGCGCGCAGCTACGCGACCCGTGATCCGGAGGGCGCGCTCGCGTGGGCGCGAGCTCTGCAGCCGCCGGAGCCAGGTGTGATGGCCGCCGTGATCTCGGGCCTCGCCGACAAGGATCCGGCGCGTGCGTTCGATCTGGCGAGCGAAATCGCTTCGCCGATGGAGCAAACGCAGGCGCTGCAGTCGGTAGTGAACATGGCGATCCTGCGTGACCCGGCGTCGATGGGACCGCTGCTCGAACGCGTGCTCGCGATGCCGAACAGCGCCCAGCGCCAGACGCTCGTGCAGATGGCCGTGAACAGCTTGGCGTCGAGCGATCCGGGCAAGGCGGCGGAATGGCTGATCGCGAACCCCGGTCAGTCGCCGGACGTCGTCGCGCAGGTCGCGTCCGCAGTACGCGCGGACCGATCCCGCGCGCGCGGCGTCGTACTCGTCGCGATTGACCGGCGACGCGCGCGTCGCGTGGGTGCGCGGCGTCGCGGCCGCCTACGCGCAGGTCGATTCGCGCGGCGCGCTCGAGTGGGTCGAGCAGCTGCGCGGCACTCCCGAGTACGACGAGACGGCGTTCGCGGTCCTCCAATCGGCGACGCCGCAGGATCCCGCGGCCGCAGCGCGCCTCATCGATTCGATCAGCCGCGAGGACTACCAGCGAAATGGAATCCAGTTCGCTCGCAATGCGCTGGACGAATACCGATCCGGCCGCTGCGGCGAATTGGGCCACGAATCTGCGCGATCCCTCGGCAGCGGACGTTCGCGGTGCAGGCCGTCGGATCGACCTGGGCGCAGCAAAACGCGCCCGCGGCGAAGGAGTGGGTGTCTGTCGCAGCCGTCCGGTCCCGCGCGCGACGGCGCGCTTTCGTCAATCATGTCGGTCACCGCGCGTTTCGGTGCGCCCGACGCTTCGCTGCTTGCCGACATCAGCACGGATCAGGGCCGCGTCTCCGCCGTCCAGACGGCCGCGATGACGATGGCGCAACGCGATGCCGACGGCGCGCGCGCATTCGTCGAAAGCAACGTTACCAATCCCCAGGACCGTGAGCGCGTCTTGTCGATGGTTTCGCAACTCGCGAATCGACGCTTCGGGGCGCCGGCCCCGTTCGTCGGCTCGATGTATTCGACCGGCGGGCTGCCGACAATGCCGTTGGCTACGGGGAACGGTTCAAGAATCGCGTCCGGGTTCAGTCAAGCCACGGCTCCGAGCGTTGCGCCGACGCCTGCTAGCGCAGCTCCAGTCCGCGGCTCGGGGCGCCCCTAGCGGCCGAGCGAATGAGCAAGGCAAAGCGAATGAAGGCGTCTTCGTGGTCAATCGGAGTCGTGATCGGCGCCTTGTCCGCAATCGCGTTCGGCTGCGGCGAGGCGTCGGCGCAGCCTGTGGACACGGTTGGGTCGATTATCCTCGCGCTCGCGGCCGAGCCCCAGAGCACGGCCGCCCGCGCCGCTCTTTATACGGCGGCCGCGCAAGCAGATGTCGACGGGGTGAAGGCGCTGCTCGAGCGCGCCGGCACACTCCGCGATCCCGGTGCGCATGCCTTTGCGCTAGACGTGCTCATCTCGCGCTATGCGGAGCTCGACATCGGTGGCGCGGTGGCCGCGGCGGAGAAGGCCGGGATGCCGCCGCACCTACGCGCGCCGCTGTACCAGAAGTGGATCAAAGCTTCGCCCGACGCCGCGCTCGTGTCGCTGCGCGCGCTCGACGAGCGCGATGCCGCCATCATCGCGCCGAGTGTGTTCGCCGCCGCCGAGGGTGACGAGACCCTCGTGACGAAGATCCTCGCGGCGCTGCCCGGTGGCGCCGGCGATTGGTACGTCGCGAGCTCCCTCGTGCGCCTCGCGCGGGATTCTCCGAGGGAAGCGCTCGCACGTGCCGAGATGCTGTCCACGCCTGGCGCTCGTATAGACGCGGTCAATCGCGTGCTGCAAATCTGGTCCGCCGTGGACCCGCGCGCTGTGCTGGATTACGTCGCAGCGCTCGACGCCGGTGCGCGCAAGGCGCTCCCCAGTGGCGGTTTCTGGTACCAGCTCGCGTCGAAGCAGCCGGAGCTCGTGCTCGACCGAGGCGACGTGGTGCCGGCCGACCTTCGCGCCAACGTGCTGCAAAACGCGCTCCGGTCTCTGGCTGAGCGCGATCCGCAGGCCGCTTACGACCGTGCTGCGCTGATGCCGCCCGGACCCGACCGTCAGCAAGCCGTCCAGATGATCGTGCGGATGTTCGTTGACCGGGACGCCAACGCGGCGCTCGCCTGGGCCCGTGCGCTTCGGCCACCGGAACCCGGAGCGGTTGCTTGGGTGCTCAGCGGTATCGCGGCGAAAGATCCGCTGCGCGCGCTCGATCTCGCCGCGGGCGTCGACATGCCGGTTGAGCAGATGCAAGCGATGCAATTGGTCGTCGCGTCCGCAGCTTCTCGCGATCCGGGTCTCGCCCCCGCGCTGCTCGACCGCGTGCTCGGCCTAGCGAACGACTCGCAGCGCCAGAGGCTCGCACAGTCGATCCTTTATAGCTGGGCTTCGAATGACCCCGTGCGTGCAGCCGATTGGGCCATTGCGAACGCAGAGCGTTTGCCGCCGACCGCCGTGCTGTCGGTGGCAACGCAGTACGCGAACAAAGATCTCGACGGCGCCGCTGCGTACATCGCGCGCATGCCGAGCCAAATACGTGGCACGTGGTTGCGGGGGGTCGCGAGCGTTTACACGAACACTAACCCGCGCGCTGCGCTGAGCTGGGTCCAGCAATTTCGAGGCGGGTCCGAATATGACGACGTGGCGCTCGCGGTGATCGCCGCGGCGGCACGATCCGATCCGGAAGCCGCCGCCAGAGCGACAGAGTCGCTCGCAAACGAGGATCAGCGGCGCGCAGCGGCCGCTCAGGTCGCGATCGGCTGGGCAACACGCGATCCCGCCGAAGCCGCGAACTGGGCCTTGAGCCTGGCGGATCCCGAGGCGCGTGCTGCTGCAACGGGCTCTGTCGTGCAGGTCTGGCTGATCCGGGATCCTGCCGCGGCGCAAGCCTGGGTGTTGAGCCAACCGGTCGGAACGGCACGCGATCGCGCACTGATCGCGCTGGTTGGGAGGGCCGCGCAGGCCGGAACGGTCGACGACGCATTGTTGGCCGGATTCAGCGAAGAGCGCGCGCGACTATCGGCTATCGCGAGCACGGCGATGATCATCGCACGACGCGATCCGGCCGCCGGGCGGGCTTATGTCGAGTCGCATGTGGAGGACGCGAACCGGCGCGAGCAGATGCTATCGATGCTCGTGCAAGTCCAGTCTCCAATCGGCTTCGTTACCGACCCCGTCACGGGTGTGCGGATACCGGTGAACGCGCTCGGCCCACCCGTCATGCTGGGACAGGGCACGGCATTCGGGCCGAGCGGCCCGCCAGTGTTCATTGGTGGTCAAGGGCAGCTCGACACGATACAAATGAGAGAGGGACGGTTGTTCGCGCCTCCACCGCCCGGCTCGAAATTCGAACTTTCCACCGTACATGGGGACGCGCCTGGCGATCGAAGCGTTCCGCACTAAGCCATACTCAGAACGCGGCGATGCGCTCCGCGACCCAGAACATCGCGACGGTGCCGATCGCGTAGGGCGGCAACCACGCGCTCCAGCGCGGCAGTCGCGCGGGCAATCGAGCGCAGAGCGCGACGACCGTCAGCACGGCGCCGACGAACAGCAGCTGGCCGATCTCGACACCGACATTGAACGTGAATAGCGCGAGCGGGATCGCCTTCTGCGGCAGCCCAACCGCCGCGAGCGCGCTTGCGAAACCGAAGCCGTGCAGCAGGCCGAAGGTGAACGCCACGAGCCATGGTGCGCGCGCCGTGAGCCCAGGGGTGCCGCGCTGGCCACGCACGACCTCGGCCGCGACGAACACGATGCTGAGCGCGATCGAAGCTTCGACGGGCGGTCCCGGCACGTGCACGAAACCGAGCGTCGCCGCCGCGAGCGTTAGGCTGTGCGCGAGCGTGAACGCCGTGATCGTGACCGCGATCCGCCTGAAACCGCGCACGATCAAGAGCAGCGACAGCACGAACAACAAATGGTCGACGCCGCCGAGGATGTGCTCGATGCCGAGCACGAGGTACGTGACGGCCGTTTGCCCGAGCCCGAGCGACGGCGCGACGACGAACGACGCGCGCCCGGGCGGTAGCGCTTTCGACCTGCGAAGTGCCGTCGAGGTGCTCGACTCGCGCGAGCACGTCCGTGACGCCGGCTGCGCGGCCGGAGATCTCGATCGACGCGTCGGCGAGGCCGCCGCGGCGCTCGATGCGCCAGCGCTGCGTGTGGCTGTCGGCGACAAACTGACCTCGACGAGGCTCGACTTCTATGGTGCCGTCCGGGAATCGCACGTCGATCGAAAGCCGCGAGTCCTCGCCTTGCGCGGGCACTTTGAGCAGCACGTCGTAACGATCGCCACCGAGCTCGCGGAGCTCGAGATAAGCGGGACGAAACACATCGGCACACGCGAGCGACGAGAGCGCGAGGCAGGCGAGGGCGGCAAGCGCCTGCCAATGCGAGCGGCAGGGGAGTCGAGTCATCGCCGCTCCGACGCGACCGACTTCATTGCGGTTGCGCGGCGAGCGCAGCGCCGAGCGCGTTCTGTGCGGGCTTCTCGATACGTATCGTGTAGCGCGCGCGCAGGCGAGCGTAGAGCGCGTCGCGCGCCGCCTGATCGTGTGCATAGCGCACATCGCGCTCGACGGCCTCGCGCACGTCCGCAAGCACCGCAGCGCTCCCCTTTTCGAGCACGTCGACGCGCAGCAAATGCTCGCCGTAGGCCGAAGTCACCGGGCCGAACCACTCGCCGGCGGGCGCGTGACTCAGCGCCGCCGCGAGCTCGTCGCCAAATTGCGAGGCGACGTCTTTCTCGGTCACGTCTTCCAGCACCGCTGGCAGGAGGGTCTGATCTCCCAGCTCACCGGCGTCGACGCTGGGCTCGTGCGCAAGCCTGTTCAGCGCCGATTCGAGCGTCTTGTCGTTCGGCGCGGCGTGCTTGGCCGGATCGAAAAACAGCTGCCGCAAGTCGTAGCGCGCGGGCGTTGCATAGCGTTCCGGATGCGCGTCGAGCCACGCTTGCAGCTCGTTCTCCGCGATGTTGCTCTCCGGTCCGCCGCCGAGGACCTCCATCTTCAGCCGCACGCGGCTGCGGATCACGGGGTCGTCGCGATCGAGGCCGAGCGCGAGCCCTTCGCGATAGAGCACCTCGTCGCGCACGTAGTTCTCGACGAGACCTTCGACTTCCGCGGCGGTCGGAGGGCGCCGCCACGAACGCTCGAATTGCTCGGCGAGCGCCGCGATGCGCGGCGCGTCGACGACGATCTCATCTGCGACGGACGGCGCGTTCCCCGTGATGAGCCGATAGAGCACGAACAGCCCGACGCCGAGTACCGCGAAGTGCAGCAACGGCTCCTTGAGAATCCGCGTCACCGAGAATCTGCCTCAAGGAGAATCCACTTCGAGGCGAGCGCACCTCAAGGCGTGTACCAAATCGGCGACGAGAACGCGCGCTCCTGTTGGATCACACGGACCTCGGGCCCGAGCTTGATGCCGTAGTACTTAGCGTCGTACGCCGTCCAGCGCGGCGTCGGGATCTCGAGCACGCGCACGTAGTAGAACGCGCGCTGCGTCGCGTCGAAGCTCCGGGTCCTTCCACACCGTGATGAGCTCCGGCGCGCCGATCGTGTTCGTCCACGTGGCGTTCGCGACGTCGACCGTGTTGCCGACCGCCGGCACCTTGCCGTCCGCGCCCGGGCTTGCGGTCGCCGGACCAGGCGACGTCGTAGACCTTCTCGTGCGTCTCGCCCTTGGCGTCGAGCCAGCCCTTGACGATCTGGACGCGGTCGAGGTTCGCGCCGATCGGGTCCTTGAGCGCGGCGACGAGGAACGTCGGCGCCTTGCCTGCGCGGCGCGCGTGCGCAGGTCGCCGCCCATCGGCACGCCCTTGCGGTAGCCGATCTCGGCCGGCATCCGGTTCTGCGCGTCGCGTCGGTCGAAGTCCCAGCCGCCGAAGAAGCGCACGATCATGCGTGGGCCGGTGGTCGCGTAGGTCTCCTTGCGCTCCATCGCGTCGAAGAGCGCCTCGCGCGTGTTCGTCCGTCGCCCAGACGCCCGCATAGCCCGGATGCGATCGTCTCCCACGCCCATGATCGACTGGCCGCCGCCGGGTTGTTCACGAACGACGTGCTCCGCGCGCGTCGGCGCTCGGCTCGGTGCTCGAGGTCTTGCCGAAGAAATTGTCTTCCTCGACCGCGGCGAGACCCGTGTGCGAGTCGGTCGACCCGACCATGCCGAACTTGTACGGATTGACGCCGAGCTCCTGCTCGAGCTTCAGGCCGTTGCTGCAGCGCCGAGCGCGCGTACTCGAACTGGAGCATCTCGGGCTTCTTCGCCTCGCTCGAGGATCGAGGTTGCCCTTGTCCCAGCTCTCGAAGTTGGCGAACTCGTCGGTCGGCGAGAGTGACGGGTGCGTCTCGCCGTCACCCTTGATCTGCGTCGACTTCGTAGAGCGGCTCCCACTTCGCGCGCGTCTCGGCGTACTCGCGGTGACGCGGCTTGCCCGTGAACGACTCGATGATCGGGAACATGCGGCCGTTCGACAGATTGCCGTTGTGCGCGATCGCGAGCACGTGGCCGCCGGTCTTCTGCCTCGTAGTCCGTCATCCACTTCCACAGATCGACGGGGTTCGTCGCTGCCCAAGCGGCGTCAGCGTGGTGAACGGCTCGACCAGGCTCGCCTTCGACGCGTCCGTCGCGGAAGATCACGTTGCGATGCAGGTTGTTGCCGCCGGTGTTCGAGGTCCACTCGTAGCCGATGAACGCCGTGAATCGACCCGGGTCGTTGGCTTCCTCGGCCGCCTTGATCGTCTGCTCCCACGCATTGTCGATAGGGCTTCGTGCCCGGCGCGGGGAAGATCGACTTCGGCATCGTGACTTGAGGCCGAAGGTGCGGATGATTTCGATCGGCGGCCGTCGCGCCCGTCGCCCGACTGGATCATGTCGTACCAACGCTTGCCTTGCGGATCGGCGAGCACCTCGGGGGTTGCCGCCGACATCACGATCGGGAAGAAGCCCATGCCGTCGGAGTGATCCGTGACGACGAGGAAGTCGAGCGGCCGGGACAGCTTCACGGGTTGGCCGCTCGATGCCGTGATCTCTTCGCCCTTGGCGAAACGATACGCATCGACAGGCGTGAGGCGCGCGCCGAACGCGCCCGCGTCCATCGAGAACCCCGTGTGCAGGTGCGTGTCGCCCCAGTACACGCGTGTTGAGAAGTTGCGTCCCGCGTAAGGCGAATAGGGACGCTTGGGCATCACGCTGTTGAGCTGCTGCGGGTCGACGGTGCCGATGTCCTGCGCCACCACGTGCGTTGCGGTTAACGTCGTCGCAAGCGCAAGCATGATCCGGACGAGTTGCTTGTTCATGTTCTTTCCTTACCCGATGGACGTCGACACAACGCCGCTGTCACGATTGACGCGACAAGTTGGCGCAAGAAGATTGCGAGAAATCCCGGCCGCTACTGTAGCCGGGGACTGAACCATTGGCCAACCCGTGAATTTACCGAGCGTCGTCGCATTTATTGCGGATCTCGTCCAGGGCGACGCGTTGGATTCGCCCTCAATCGAAGCGGTAGCCGACCGTCACGCCCTCGAAACGCGTGTCGACGTTGAACGGCAAGTCCCCTCGCCGATTGGTTGGAGTAGTCGATGCTGAGCGCCTTGAAGCCGACGACGAACGCGCTGCCGGAGCTGAACTTGCGCGCGAACAAGAGCTGCACGCCCCACGGCGTGTCCGAGCCGCCGGTACCGATGTTGCCTTCCACACTCATGCTCCAGCTCTTGCCGATCGGCTGCTCGTGACGGATGCCGACGAAGTAGTCGATCCAGCTGTCGTCCCTCTGCGCGGCGGCGAGTCTGGCGGGCGTGATTTCGAGTCCGAAGTCCCAATAGCGCAAGCCGAGCTCCAGGCTCAGATCTTTCGACAGCTCGTGGAGGTAGCCGCCTTCGACGATCGTCGTGGTGAACTTCGACGTCGTGACTCCGCCCGTCGCCGTAACCTTGTCGTCCGGTGCGAGCGACAGCCATGTGACGTCGCCGAAGATGCCGTGGCCGGAGTGCATGCCCTCGAAATGCAAGAGCACGACGCCGTCCAGCACGTTTACGATGTCCGAAAACGCGACATCGACCGGCCTCGAAACGGGCCCGAGCGAGACGTTGCCGTCGATGCCGGCGGCCCAGAGAAACGGTGTAACCCTCCAGTCCCAGCCTTGCGCCGCCGCGCTCTCGTCGGCCTGCGTGTTGCCAGTCGAATAAACGGTGACCGTCGCCACAACCAGCCCGGTTGCGATGGCCCTAGCAGCGGACGGTATTTGCGCGCGGGATCTCTTCACTTGACTACCTCGACGGTACGGGCGGGGGCTGGGCTAGTGCCTGCGACGGAGCGACGACGGTTGCCGTCGTGGACGCAGCTGCTGCCGCGAGAACCGAACCGCTTGCCAGCAAGAAGTCGCGGCGGTGCAAGCTACCGGGAACGTTCCGCCGTTGTCTTGCATAGTCGCGTCGGAAGTTTTCGCCGCGTCCTGCTTTGGTACCTGTTCTGATTTTCGATCGTCGCTCATCGTGGATTCTCTTTTCACCTACTCGAATCGCTGCGAACTATAGCCGCGAAACGCGAGCCCGTACCGGCGGCTTATTTGACGAGCTCGATCTCGCTCGGCCGCACGGGCCCTCATAGCCCGGAGAGTCGTCCATATCAAGACGGGCGCGGGGCGGCTGACAACGGCGTGATCATCGTGAATCTCGAGCTACGAGCTAGAGGGTCGGGCTCGGCGTGAACGGCTTCGCGAGCGCGGCGATCAACGCGGGGTCGCGGCCATAGACATCGGGGAAGAACGACACTCGACCCTTCGCGTCGACCTCGGTCGTCCAGTAGAGCAGCTTCACCGCGATCGGCTTGTCGAGGATCACGGTCTGCGTGCGTCCCGCGGCGACCATCGCGTCGACTCTCTCTCGCGACCATTTGTCACCCAGCACCATCTGTGCGAGCTCGAGCGGATCCTCGACGCGGATGCAGCCCGAGCTGAACGCGCGGCTCTCCTTGTCGAACAAGTCGCGGCTCGGCGTGTCGTGCAGATACACGAAGTACTCGTTCGGGAACATGAACTTCACGCGGCCGAGCGCATTCGTCGGCCCCGGCCGTTGCACGAGCTGGTACGGCGGGTTGCGCGCGCTCGACCAGTCGATGCCCGCTGGGTCGATCGGCTTGCCTGCGCGATCGAGGACGTCGATGTTGCGCGCCGCAAGATACAGCGGATCGCGTTTGAGCTGCGGGAGATAGTCTTGGCGCAGGATCGTCGGTGGCACGGTCCACGTCGGATTGAACACGAGGTAGCTCAGCGTCGACGCGAAGATCGGCGTGCTGCGATAGGGGCGACCGACCTGCACGCGCGTGCGCCACACGACCTCGCCGCGGCGAATCACGTAGAGCCTGAAGCCCGCGATGTTGACGACGAGGAACTCACTCTCGGGGTCGTAGAACACCCAGCGCGCGCGCTCGAGATTAGCGCGGATCTGCTCGATTCGCGCCTCGACCGGCACGTTGAGCACCGCGAGCGTCCCCGGCCCGAGCACGCCGTCCACAGCGATCCCATGGCGCTCCTGTAAGCGCCTCACACCATCGACGACTGCTCCCGAGTACGACGCCGTCGCCGTCGCTGCCGCCTGCGCGTCGAGGTCGCCGGTGATCGCGAGCCGCTCGGCGAGCTTCGGCACGCGCGCATCCGTCATGCCGGGCGTCAGTGTCGGGCCGGCGGGCACCGCGGCCCATCCGCCCGCCGCCGCGATCTCGCGGTACCGCGCGAGCGCGTCCTTGAATCGCTGATACAGGAATACGCGCGGGATCGACGCGTCGGCGAACTCGCGCATCGACGGCGCTTCGATCGCGTGCTGGATCGTGACGGCGGGATCGCGGCCCATGAGGTCTTGCTTCAAGTTCCAATTCGGGTTCAACGCGATCGGGTCGACCTTGCCGAAGCGCAGGTGATAGCCGAGGCGGATCACGCTGTCCGTCAGCATCACGTCGAGCGCGGCGCGTTCGGCGGCGGTTAGCGCGTCGACGTTCGCGAACGCCGCGCGCGCAGCGTGCACCTCGTCGACGTGGTAATCGCGGGGGTCGAGGCCCTCGTGGTAGCTCGCGTCGATCGTCTCGAGCAGCGAGTCGATCTGTGCAAGGCTCCGCCAGGTCGGCGCAAATGCACGCGCCTCGTAGATCCGCGGCAGCAGGTTGCGCCCCGCGATCGTCACGCCGTCGAGTTCGAGATCGCCGGTCGCGCTCAGCTGCTCTACGTGGGCACGGATCAGCTCCTCGACCTGCTGCGCCCCGGCGGGCAGCGCCCACGTCGAAAGCAACAGGGCAATCTGCGTCGTAACCGACGGCAACAGCCGTCGCGCGCTTGTGGTTCGCGGCATCGGCATAAGGTAACCGAGACGCGGGGCCATCTCACGCCCGTCGTGCGACGGCCGCCCCGCGGCGGGCGACCACGGGGTTGGTTGAGCGCTCCCCAGATCGCTGTCCCAATCGGCGCTTCCTCGGCCGACACCTTCCCGGGGCGCGAGTGTTCGCTATGTTTCGGTTTGTCCCTCTATGCACCCGTAGTTCGATTGCCTATGCTTCTCCCCGAGATGGCTGCGCCCAGGGGCCACTTAGAACCAACCAAATAGAAGCTCATTCAAGAGGGGACGTCGATGATCAAACGACTGGGATTGCTCACACTGTCGCTCGCGTTTTCCGGGCTCGTGTTCGCGCAGGGTCAGGCGGTTCGCGATCAGATGTTCGGCCCGACGGACGCGCTGAAGAGGTCCGCCGACGCCTTGAACGCGAAGGTGCTCGCTCCGGACTCGTATGAAAAAGCGATGGAGCTCTACAAGGATGCGGGTGACACGCTCGCGAAGGGCAAGGACATGAACAGCGTCAAAGAAGACTTGAGCAAGGCCGACGGGCTGTTCAAGAAATCGACCGACGCGGCCAGGCTCGCGCAAGTCACGTTCGCGGACACTTTGACGGCGCGCACCGCTGCAGAGAAGGCCGAAGCCGCCAAGTACGCCGCGAAGGACTGGGGCAAGGGCGAGTCGGTGCTCAAGGACGCGTCGGAGGTGCTCGAAGAGGGCAATTTGAACAAGGCGCAGAAGACCGTCGAAGACGCGACGAAGTACTACAAATCGGCCGAGGTAACGGCGGTCAACGAGAAGGCGAAAGCAGCGCATAAATGAGTGCACCGGCGCACCGCGAGTCCGTTAGGCGAAAGGAGTGATGAAAGATGTCTGTTTCGATGAGGGTGACGTTCGTCTTGCTGGCCGCGCTGGTTCTGGCGCCCGCCGCTTACGCGGCGAAGCCGAACATCCAGTGGAACAAGGACTACGACTTCTCGCACATCAAGACGTTCGCCTGGCAGGATCCGACGGCGCCATCGCTCGCCCAGAGCAACCCGTTCATGCACAAGTTCATCCAGGACGAGATCGAGAAGCGGCTCACGGCGTCGGGGCTCATGAAAGTGGCTGCCGGCGCGCCACCCGACATCTGGGTCACGTATCACGGCTCGGTGATGAACAACGTGCAGCTGCAGTCCGACTCGTTCGGGTACGGCTTCGGCGGCTACGGTATGGGCGGCTGGGGCATGTACGGTTACGGTGCGGCCGGTCCTGTGTCGACGACGACGCGTGTCGTCGAGTACCTGGAGGGCACGCTCGTCGTCGACGTCATCGATCCGATGAAGAAGGAGCTCGTTTGGCGCGGCTCCTCGACGCCCATCTTGATCTCCGACAGTAACGACAAGACGCAGAAGAACATCTCGAAGGCGCTCGACGCGATGGTGAAGCAGAACAGCAAGCTGCGCGCCCAAGAGAAGAAGGAGAAGGAAAAGGCTGCGAAGGCTGCGAAGTGAGCCCTCGGCTGGGCGTTGCGAATTGGAGTCGATCGTCCCGGCTCTGAGTCGCAGGGCGGGCGGTCGCGCGCTGCTCGCAGCGTCCTTCTCGGTCTGGTGCTTCCGCGCGGCGCTCGCCGACGAGCCGCTCGCACCGATCCCGTGGGCCTATAGCGCGTACTTCGGCACCGGCGTCTACGAAGTCGACGGCGGCGAGACGTTGTATGTCATCCGTGCGGCGCCGAGCTGGCGGATCCGCGAGGGAAGTCTCGACGAGCAGGGGCATCGGACGATCGGTTGGCGAATCCGCGTGCCGATCGCTTTCGGCTTGCACGAATTCGATACGAGCGATCTCGGTGCGGCGGTGTCGCTCGACAACGTGAGCACGCTCACAGCCGTGCCGGGCGTCGAATTCGACATCCCGATGACCGACCGCTGGTCGCTGCGGCCGTTCGCGAATTTCGGGTGGGGCGGGCAGATCGGCGGCGGGTCGTCGGCCTGGGTCTATTGGGCCGGCGTGAAGAGCCGGGTCACGTTCGCCGCCGACGGCTTCGATTGGGCGATCGTGAACGCGCTGACGTACTCGGGCTACACGACTGCCAACAACGACGCCGTCACGGGCGGCGCGCCCCGGAGCAGCCGGGTGCTGCCCCTATTGACCGCGTTCGAGTTCGATCGGCCGATCGAAAAGAAGATCGGCGGCGAGCCGGTGCATCTCTACTGGACCTTTGGCTACACGGACTATCTCGCGGACGAGCCCTTGCTGCTCGGTTCGCTCGTGACCTCGGTGCACATCGACGACGAGTGGGAGGTCGGCATGGCGTTCGGCCGCGGCAAAGAGCCGCTGAAACTCTGGCGGTTGCGTTGGGACCGGGTCGGAATCGCGTATCGGTTCAGCAGCGACCATCGATTCCAAGGCATCAGCCTGACATTCAGCTCGATATTCGACCGTTAGCGTCGAAGCTGCCGCGGGCGCGCTGCGTCACAGCTTCCAGCCGAGTGACACGAACGAGCCATAGTCGTTGGACGGCCTCCCGGTCTCCGTCTGTTTGTCGAACGTGTAGTAGAAGCTGAAGCTCCAATAGAAGTCCTTGAAGATCTCCCACTTGAAGTTCACGTCGAGGTTGCCGCGCGGCTCCTGCGAGCCGGACAGCCGACGGTACAGCGAGAACTTCGTCGACACGTCGAGCTCGGGCGCGTCGTAGTGAAACCACTCGAAGGCCATCTGGACCAGCGCTTCGGTATCCTCTTGCGTTTCGACTGCACCGTTGACGTCCTCCCAGCTGCGGACCAAGCCGCCGCCGAACGCGATGCGGCTCTGGTTCGTGTCGCGCAGCCAACGGCCCATTCCGGCGCCGGCGCTCACGCGCCGGTCGATGTCGAGCTCGTCGTTGCGCTCGAACTGAGCGATGCCGAACGGATCCCAGACGCGGTCCCCGTTCAAGCGCCGATAGCCGAAGTTGCTGAACACACGCGTGCTCGGAGGGTCGTTTTCGCTGCTCGACGTCGAGCCGTCGAGGCTGAAATTGATCTCTCTCTTCTCGTCGCGGTAGCCGAAGTCGTAACCGACATTCGATTGCTCGAGCTTGTTCGCCTTCGCGAGGCTGTAGCCGACGTCGACGCTCATCTCCATGCGATCGATGAGGGTCGACTTTATCGGCGTCAGGCGCACGACAGTGCCGATCGGCAAGTCGAGCGTGGTTGCGTCGGTGTGCACCCGTATCTCGCTGGGACGCGTCGTGTCGACGAGCGAGCCGTAGAGGCGCTCGCCATCCTCTAGCGCGACCTCGAAAGTCGCGGTCGAGTACAACTGCCCGATATCATCCCACTCGACCTTGATCACGCCCGCCGCATCCGTGTCGAACGACACCTTGCCGCGGTCGAGCGACTTCACCTCGCCCGTGAGCCGGTCGCCGTTCTTGAAGAGCATAATGTCGGTCTTGTCGGCGGCGGAGGCCGTTGCGATTACCGCGATGCCGGCGAGCAGCGCCGCGGCGAGAGTCGCGCGATGGGTGCCACATGCGTTGAGTCGAAGGATCGGATGGCCGTGCATGAGTCTCCCCCTCGCCCTGCGGATGAGGGTAGTCTAGTCGCTCGCCAAGGAATGGCGCCGACTCGCTGCGGCCTGCTCAGAGCTTCCAACCGAGCGACACGAACGATCCATAGTCGTTGGTCGGCTCGCCGGTCTCAGTCTGCCTATCGAACGTGTAGTAGAAGCTGAAGCTCCAGTAGAAATCCTTGAAGATCTCCCACTTGAAGTTCACGTCGAGGTTGCCGCGCGGCTCGCGCGTCCCGGACAAGCGGTTGTAGAGCGTGAACTTCGTTGAGACGTCGAGCTGGGGCGAGTCGTAGCGAAACCATTCGAGGTCCATCGCGACCATCGCCTCGGTGTCCGACTTCGTCTCCGTCGACCCGTTGTCGTCCTCCAAGCTGCGGATCAAGCCGCCGCTGAACGCGATGCGGTTCTGGTTCGTGTCGCGGAGCCAGCGGCTCATGCCGCCGCCCAAGCTCACGCGTCGGTCGATGCCAAGCTCGTCGTTGCGCTCGAATTGGCCCGCACCGAACGGGTACCAGGTACTGTTGTCCAGAAAACGGAAATAGGCGAAATCGCCGAACACGCGCGTGCTGCTCGGGTCGCTGTCGCTGCTCGACGTCGAGGCGTCGAAGCTGGCCTTGATCTGGCGCTTCTCCTCGCGATAGGAGAAGTCGTAGCCTATGTTCGACTGCTCGAGCTTGTTGGCCTTCGCGAGGCTGTAGCCGACGTCGACGTTCATGTCGATACGGTCGACGACCGTCGACTTGATCGGGTTCATGCGCACGACCGTCTGGAACGGCAAATCGAGTGCCCCCGACTCGTTCTGTAGGCGTATCTCGCTGTGACGCGTGGTCTCGGCGAGTGCGCCGTATAAGCGTTCGCCGTCGTCGAGAGTGACTTCGTAAGTCGTGCTCGAGAATAGCTGCTCGATGTCGTCCCACTCGATCTTGATCACGCCCGCGGCGTCCGTGTCGAAGGAGACCTTGCCGCGGTCGAACACCTTGACCTCGCCCGTGAGCCGGTCGCCGTTCTTGAACAGGATGATGTCGGTCTTGGTTCCGGCATTGGCAGCGCCCGCGGTGAGCGCGGCTGCGAGCAGCGCGCACGCGAGCAGTTGACGGGTTTCGCGGCACGCGGCAACGCGCGCGAGAGGAGGAAGTGGCATGCGGTGTCCTCGGCTGCGGATCGTCGGCCGCCAGTCTAGTCTCGGTCGCTCGCGACAACGAGGGGCGAGGCCTTCGCTCCAAAGTGCGTGCCCGCGAGCGGTGTAGCTCTCGCTCGCGAGCCGGCGGGGTATTTGTCTTGCCAAGGAATATTGCCGCGACTAGCATTCGACGCATCGGCCACTGCCCCGGGAGAGATCAATGCGAAGCGCAGCCTTGGCGATCAGCGCGTGTCTGTTCAGCGCCGGCGCCGTACACGCGCAGACGGCTGCGCCGTCCGGCAAGACGCTGGCCGCGACGATGAACGTCTATGCGTTTCCGCAGGCGGGGCAGGCCGCCGACAAGCAATCGAAGGACGAATCCGATTGCTACGCGTGGGCGACGAGCAACACGGGCAGCGACCCGTTCGCGCTCAGCAAGCAGCAGGCTCAACAACAACAGCAGACGCAACAGCAGGTACAGCAGGCCAAGGCTGGCCAGCAAGGGGCTGGTGCTCGAGGTGCCGCGGGCGGGGCCATGGCCGGTGCCGTGATCGGTGAGATCGCAAACGACGATGCGGGTCAGGGCGCGGCTTGGGGCGCGGCGGTGGGTGCGGTGAGCTCGCGGCGGCGCGCAAAGGAGCACAGCGAGGCGGCGGCGTCCCAGGCCCAGCAAAGCGGGGCCGCGCAGCAGCAGGCAACTGCTCAGCAGATCGACAACTTCAAGAAAGCGTTCAGCGTCTGCCTCGAGGGCAAACAGTACCTCGTCAAATACTAGCCCGGCTCGCGCCGGCCGACGGCATCGCGGGCCGCCTCGTAGCTATTCCACCTTCGCGTTCGTGCAAGCGCCGAACGCGGTGACCGCAACACCGTCGCGCGAGACGGCCACCGTCAGGCGCCCGGTCGCTTCGTCGATCACGAAGCTGAACGCACGGCCGTTCTCGACGCCTTGCAGGTAGATCTTTCCGGCGCTGCGGCTCACGGTCGAGAAGGGGGTAGAGCGTGTTTGCTCGCTAGCTTTGGTCGTCTGCAGCTTTTTGTTCTTCACGTCGACGATGAGGAAGTCCGGCACGCCGAGATCTGCGGTGTGTGCGGGGTAGCAGTCGGCGTTCTCGACGCAGATCATGATCTGCGTTGGTGCGCACAGCAGCCGGTCGGTGCCCTCGAGGTTATCCGCTAGCGCCCCGCCGCTCGCCAATAGACCGAGCGACGCCATCACGGAACGCTTCATGTCGTTCTCCTTCGAGTTGTTGGAGCCGCTACGCGCGTGCGAGGGCAACGGCGCTAAAGATGCGCTAACCACTGCAAATTTTCCAGCAAGCGGCACCAGGTCGCGCCGGCGGTGCGTTAGTGAACGATGGGCCTGCGCCGGCGGCGACGTGTCAGCGTTTCGAAACGCCGCCGCCGAAGTCGGCTTTGAAGTACAACAGCCAGCCGTTGTAGCCCCAGTCGAGGCTGCCCTTCAGGTGCTCGCTCTTGGTCGCCTCGATGCTCATCCCCACGTTGTCGTAGGCGAGGCCGACGGCCCAGTGCTTGCCGAAGCCGTAGTCGACGCCGAGGTAGGTATCGGTCAAGTGGCCGCCCACTTGGTCGAGCTCGATTCCGAACCACTGAAAGGCGCCGCGCAGCGTCCAATGGTCGTTGATCCCATACTCACCACGAAAGCCGACGACCGGAAGCGGGGCGGTGAGCGATTGGCTGCTGTACGTTCCGAGTGTCGGCTCGTTGAGGCTGAGCCCCATCTTCATCACGTATAGACCGGCGGTGAACCCGACGAACCAATTGTCGCGGGTCAGAAACGCGAACGTGTAGTCGAGCTTCGTGATCGTCATATCATTTTTCGTGCTGACGACCGTGTTGATCGGATAGGTCTTGTCGTCGAAATGGATCGTCTCATCGATCGTTCGGCTCGCGCTCCGCGACAAATCGAAGTACGACAGGTCGAGTCTGTTCCGGCGCGAGAGCCAGACGTAGCCGCCTGCGCGCACGACCGAGCTCGAGGCTTCGAGGCCCAACTCGTTTTCGAGGTCGACGTCGGTTCCCGGGTTGCCGGAATCGCTGTCGACACGCGCGTTCGAGTTGCGGTCGGTGATGAAGGTGCCGATTACAATGGCCCCGCGCTCGCGGTCCGCGCTCTGCGCTTTCGCGGGCGATGGGGCCAACGACAGCCACACGGTTGCAGCGAGGCCGAGGACGATTCCCGGAATCTTCGCATTCGTGACCATGAAGAGAGTCCCCCGCCAGAGATTGGTGCGCTGAAGCCACGTCGAGCCAGTCGATGATAGAACAGACGCAAGCCGGCGTGGGCGCTTTTTTGTAGAATCACAGCCTCGAGAAAGAGCTAACAAGAATGCGCCGAGTTCTCGATAACGTCATCGTTCGCCTCGTCGTCTACTACGCCGCGATCTGGAGCGTATACGCGGTCCTGCTGCGCACGTTTCCGTCGCTCGACGAGGCTATCGTTCGCGAGCGCGGCCGCGTAGTGACGAAAGCCGCGGTCGACATCGCGAGTCCGAGTGCTCTAGCGACGCTCACGGTTCCCGTGACCGATCCCGATCTGCTCGCGTTGATCGCGCTCGCGCTGATCGGCGCGTTGCTCGTTGCGTATCCCGTCGCACTCACGTATCAGTGGACGACCGACGCCGAAACCTATCGTCCCGACTTTGGCCGGGCGATGGTCTTGCTGCCGATCGCCGTTGCGATGGCCGTGTTCATCGTGAAGGACAGCCTCGCGCTCGCGTTCAGCCTGGCCGGTATCGCGGCGGTCGTGCGCTGGCGCGCCGCGCTTCGCGAGGCGATGGACGGCGTGTTCATGTTCGTGATGATCGGCATCGGTCTCGCGGCCGGCGTGCAGTTGCTCGTCGTTGCGCTCGTCGCGTCGATCGTCTTCAACTTCGCGATTCTCGTTTTGAACCGCAACCGTTTCGCGAACCGGCCGCGACGCGTCGACGGTTGGACGCTCGCCGCGCCCACCGACGTGCGGCCCGTGCCTCGGCGCAAGGTCGCGCTGCAAATCGAGGCGTCGGACGCAGCCCGGGTCGACGAGCGGCTCGCTGTGGTGTTGCCGCTGTGCGCGAAGGAATGGGAGAAGGCGGGCACTTCGCCGCTGCCGAACGGCCGCGTGCTGTTGGAATACCGAATCACGTTGAAAAAGAAGTCGTCACCGGATCTACTGGTGAGCACGATTACGCGACTGGGCATTCCTGAGATTGGCCGCGTCGCGTTCACGGCCGAGCACTGATCGAGGCGATCTGCCGGCGTACAAAACACAACCCAAGGGAGGGAAACATGATCTGTTCGAACGTTGGTCGCAGCTCGATGAAAATCGCGGCCGTCGCAACGGCTTGCCTCTGTGTCGGCATCGGCGTGGCGGCGCCGAAGCAGCCGCGCATCCAGACAGGGGCAAACGCCGAGGTCACGGCGGACGGCTTGGTTCGAGTGCAGAAGAGCGTCGCGGACGCCGCGTGGGTGAAGCCCGACTTCGACCTCACGCCGTACACGAAGTTGATGATCGTGAGCGGCGGCGTGTCGTTCAAGAAGGTGAAACCGGTGAGCTCGTTCCAGGCCCGCCAAGGGGCGACCGACTTCCCGGTCTCCGAGGAAGGCCAGCAGATGTTCAAGGACATCATGAAGGAGGAGTTCACGAAGGAGTTGTCGAAGCTCAAGCGCTATCAGATCGTCGACAAGCCCGGGCCCGACGTGCTGATGCTGGTCGGCGCCGTGATCGACGTCGTCTCCAACGTGCCGACCGACTCCCAGTCGGCGACGTTCGGCCGCGGCGGCGTGTACCTCACATCGGTCGGCGAAGCGACGCTCATCATCGAGCTCCGAGACTCGCAGAGCAACGAGGTGCTCGGCAGAGCGGCCGACCGGCGCGCGGCCGAGTCGCCGTTCGCTTTCGAGGTCAACAAAGTAACCGCTTGGAACGAGGTGCATCGGCTCGCGCAAGCCTGGGCGTCGCTGCTGCGCCAGCGGCTCGAGGACATCGAGAAGGTTTGACGACCTGCACTTGAACCGGCTTCTGCGCGCCGGCGCGCTGTTCGCCGGTGCGGCACTGCTCGCGTCCGCACCGCAGTCTGCAGCGGCGGCCGAGGTCGACTCGGCCGTCGCGCAGTCTTCGGGCTGGCGCTACACGGTGTCGCCGTACGTCTGGGTCGCGACGATCACGGGCGATTTCGGCGCAGACGGCGCGGAAGCGTCGACCGACTCCGACTACTCGTTCTGGGCGCTCGAGAACCTCAAAGGGTATGCGTCGGTCCACTTCGACGCGCGCGCCGACAAATGGGGTTGGTTCGCCGACGCTCTCTATGTCGACTACGGCGACGATTTCACGCGCCCGAATCTCACGACGTCGCTCGGCGTCACCGGCGAGATCTACGAGCTCGGCGCCGTTTACGCGCTTACGAAGGACTTTGGCTTTGCGCTGGTCGCGGGCGCACGTGGCATCGACCTCAAGGTTTCCGTCGAGCTGAATCCCGGGCCGGACGGGGCCCTGAGCAAAGCCATCGCGGATCCGTTCGTCGGCGTCGAGTACTCGCATCCGCTCGGCGAGCATTGGTACGTGAATGCGCGCGCGGATTACGGCGGCTTCAATCTCGAATCGAAATCGCAGGCGCACGTGCTCGCCACGTTCGGTTATCGCTTCAGCGATCGCCTGACGGCCTTCGGCGGCTATCGATACCTCAAGGTCGACTTCGAGAGCACGCGCGAGGTGCTGCGTCTCACCGCGGCCGGCCCGGCGTTCGGTTTCAGCTGGAGCTGGTAGCTCAGAAGCGCTTGTCCGGCTCGAGCAGCTGCAACACGCCGTTGCGATAGACGAAGCGCTTGCTCGCCGTGACCGAGGGCTGCGCCGACATCGGCTCGCCGGGTCGCCGCTCCGCGTAGTCGATCGTGACGACGCCGTCGGCGAACGTCACGCGCTGCGGAGCGATGCGGTCACCGAGCAGCACGCCCGCGGAGCCCGTGTACGCGCCGCCGTCGAGCTCGGCGACCGCGACGTAGTAGAACGTGCCGCTGCCGCCGGGCTCGGTCGCGATGATCACGACGGCGTCTTGATCGCCGTCGCCGTCGAGGTCCGCGCCGACTGGCCTTCCCCAAACGGTCGTTGTGTTGCGCGCAGCGGAGCCTGGGGCCGCGGGCTCGTCGTGCTTGCCGTCCTTGAGCGCTATGACGCGACCGTCGATCCGGTACGACGCCGATTCGGGCGATGCGGCCGGGAGCGCGGAATGCGGCTCCGGATTGCTACCGGGCTGCCGCGGTTCCGCGCCGCGCTGACATCCGCACGAGAGTAGGGTGAGCGCAGCGAGAACGAGCGGCCCGTAGAGCCCGGCTGCGTTGCGGGTCGCGGGCTCGCCGAAGCTCGAGGAGGGCGCGGCGTTCGCTCGGAACGCCGCGCCTCGATGACCAAAAGCTCGGTGCCGGTCCCTGACTGACGAGCTCAGAAGGTGAAACGAACGCCGAGGCGAAGGCGCTGGCCGATCGTATCGAAGAACACCGGGTTCGTCGGGTACGCGTTGCCGCCCGGCGCGACTGCGGGATCCTTGTTGAGCAGATTGTTCACGGACCAGAAGATCTGCGTACCCTTGCCTTCTCCCTTGCCTAAGTCGTACGACCCCGACCAGTTCAGGTAGTAAGCATCGCTGACATTGTTGTCGGTGACCGAGAACGGCAGTCTGGCGGCCGCGGACCCCGGGGCGGCCTCGAACCAGGTCGCATTGAGCGTGCCGGCCCCGACGTAGCGCGTCTCGAACGTGGTCGTGAACCTCTTACGTTGCCAGGTCACGAACGCCCTGGCCTGCCACTTCGGCTGCGTATTGAACGAGCCGAACGAAGCGACGGGACCGCTCTGGCCCGCATAGTCGATCGGCGCCGCGCCGAGGCCCGTGTTCACGATCATGTCGTAGAGATACGTGCCGATGAATCGCAAGTTCAGGTTGCCGCCCGAGCGCATCGGAACGTTGTAGTTCACCTCGTAGTCCCACCCGTGCGTGAGGAAGCCGGCGAGATTGATCGCGCTCGAATCGATGGCCGTGATGTCGCCCGTCCCGTAGCCCGC
The DNA here is from genome assembly GCA_963841645.1 of uncultured Gammaproteobacteria bacterium. GTDB lineage: Bacteria > Pseudomonadota > Gammaproteobacteria > Steroidobacterales > Rariloculaceae > FEN-1219. The sequence continues at coordinate 289,643 of CAWJDS010000004.1, forward strand.
GACTCGGTCGCAGGCGCCGCCTCCGCTCCTGAAGCATTGGTCGACGAGCGGCTGGTTGCCGGGGCTCTGCGTGATCGCGTCCTGCAAGTCGATCTTGAACCAGTCGACGGAGAACCGGAGCTTGTCGAACGAGAACACGGTGCCGAGCGTGTACGTATCGGCCGTCTCGGGCTTGAGACCGGGGTACCCGCCCGTAGTCTGGAGGAATTGGTCACTCGCCGCGTTCGGGGTGCCCGGCGCGGCCCACGGATTGGTGACGTTCGCCGGGAATACGCCGGACTGTACGGTGACGCGCGGCAAGAAGAGCTCGCGGAATCCCGCCGCACGGACGTCTTGCGAGACCGTCGCGCGGAACCGCAGCCACTGGAGCGCATCGTAGATCGCGGACGCCTTCCAGCTCGAGAAGTTGTGCGATCCGGAGACGGTCGAGTCCGTCGCGCTGCTCGAATCGTTCTGCGTCTCGCGCAACGCGAAGTCGGTCTGCAGCTTCTTCGACATCGGTATCTGGACTTCGCCGTACGCTTCGAGCACGTCGATCGTGCCGCCGCGATCGAGACCGTACGAGAGAAAGTACGACGAGTACCAAGGCTGATTCGGGATGTCGTGCGTCGTGTCGGCTTTGTCGGACCGCCACTCGAGGCCCGTCGCAAACGCGATCGGTCCCGCCCAGCCCTGGGCGATGTTGCTTCGGAAGTTCACGCCGACCACGTCCTGCTTGTACTTGCTGTCCTCCTTGAGCGTGCGAAACGCGTAGTCGATCGCCGCTGGGTTTGCATGGCCGTTGCCCATGATGTTGAGCGGCACGCAGCCGGCGGCGAGTGGGCTGAACGTCGGGTCGCCGACTTTCGTCGCGCGGCATACGATCGGGCTCGTCGGATCCGCCGGGTTCGAGTGCACGGCGTCGAGCGCCCAGCGCAGGAAGTCGTACTGCCGCACGGCCGCGCCCGAGAGGCTGCCGACCATGTTGTGGAAGAGCCTCTGGTGGTTCTCGTTCTCGCCGTGCTGGAAATAGGCGTCCCAGGTCCACTTGGTCCCGATCTCCGAGTCGAAGCCGGTCACGAAGCGCGTGGTCGTGTTCTCGGTCGTGTTGTTGGCGCTCATCACCGCGGGCATGAAGATCCGGTTCAAGTTGCCGCCGAACGGACCGAGCGTCGCGCTGACGGCCGGCGTCAGAAACGCGTTGTCGGCTTGAACCCGGAGCGGGCCGGGGCCGAGTCCGCCGTTCGCCGGCGTGTTCGCCGATTCGCTGTGCGAGTAAGCGAGCTCGCCGTACCAGTGGAACTTGTCGCTGATGTCGTAGCTCACGCGCCCCATCGCGGCGTAGCGCTCGACCTCGGGCCGGATGTTCGACGTGTCGTACGCGAGCTGATTGCCGTCGCCGCCGATGCGCGCCGCGAATCCGGAAGCCGGTAGGCCCGGATTGAACGGCGAGAGCGCCGTGCCGTCGGCATTGAACGTGAGCGGGCGCGAGCGCCTTCGTCGTGCACGCCGCGTTCGTGCAGGGCGAAATGATGCCGTTCTCCGACGGCGTCTGCTTCCCGCCCGGCGACAGGTAGAAATTCGGCAGTCCCCCGAGCGCCCCCGGTCGCGAACGTCGGTATTGTTGCCGATGAGCCAGGCGTCTTTGCACCAGTCCCGCGTCTGCGAGCACGGCCCGATCGTGTCCTGCTTCTGATATTCGATGCCGGCGATCACGTGGCCGCGATCGTTGTCGCCGAAGCCCGTGCCCCACGCGAACGAGCCGTGCGTGTCGCCGCCATCGCCCTCGCTCGTCGTGCCGTAGTCGAGCTGCGCCTTGAACCCTTCGAGCTTCTTGTCGAGGATCACGTTGACGACGCCTGCGATCGCGTCGGACCCGTAGGCCGCCGACGCGCCGCCCGTCACGACCTCGGTCCGCGACACGAGCATCGACGGGATCAGCGTGAGGTCGACGGCTCCGCCCTCCGACTGCGGCACCACGCGCTTCGTGTCGACGAGCGTGAGCGTTCGCGTGCCGAAGAACGGGTTGAGGCCGCGCAGGTTCGCAAGCTGCGCGCCGACGTTGAAATTGCCGATGCCGACGTTCGTCTCGGTGAAGAACGGCGTGTTCTGCGGCAGGGTGCGCAGTACGTCGCCCGTGTTGACGATGCCGAGATTTTGGATTTGCTCGGAATCGATCGTCGTCAAAGGCTGCGGCGAATCGAAGCCTTGGTGGCTCACGCGCGAGCCGGTGACGATGATCTCTTCGTTAGCTTGGTTTGGCGCGGCTTGGTTTTGTGCGTACGCGAGCTGCGCCGTGCTCGCGACGCACGCGAGCACGACGAACGAACGGATCACGGAACGGCGAAAACCTCGCCGAGTGCGACGAATCGACATGTTGTAACCCCCCAGAACGGCCCCTCTACTCCCGAGCCTCGGGCAAGCTTCGTGCGATCGCCGCGAGGCTCAGCCTTCGGAGACTAGCGGACCGCGTCGCGACCTCAACCTTCGCGTGTCTCGGTCATGCAAGCAAAGCCAACGGCGGCCCCCGCCATGCTGGGTCGCGATGATCACGACGGCGTCTTGATTGGCCGGACTTGCCGGCCGAGTCGCGGCGTTCGCTAGGAACGCCACGGCTCGACGAATGCGAATCCAACTCAGAAGTTCAGGCGCACGCCGGCGCGAACGCGGGCGCCGATCGTGTCGAAGAACACTGGATTGGTCGGGAAGGCGTTGCCGCCCGGCGCGACCGGCGGATCCTTGTCGAGGAGATTGGTGATCGCCCAGAACAGCTGCGAGGCTGATTCTTGGAGCCGCGCTTTCGAAAGTCGTAGGACCCCGACCAGGCCGAGGTAGATGGCGCTGACGTGACGCTGTTGTCGCTGACCGTGTTGAACGTCGTGTTCGTCGCGGAGCCGATCGGGCTGTCGGTGTACAGCGCGTTCAAGAGTGCCCGCAGCCGATGTAGCTTCGTCTCGAGCGTCGTCGTGAAACGCGCGTGCGAGTACGTCAACGCACGCCGTCACCTGCCACTCCGGCGACGGTGTTGAAGCCGCCGAATGCGCCGACCGGGCCCGTTTGGTCGCGATAGTTGATGGGCGTGATTGCCGAGGCCCGTGTCGATGATCATGTCGTACAGATAGCTCGACGAATCACGCAGTGTTCAGGCTGTTACCTTTGCCTTCAGTCGGCACGTTGTAGTTCGTCTCGAAATCGATGCCCGCGGGTCAGGTACGAGCGCGAGGTTGATCGAGCCGCTCTCGACCGAGATGATGTCGGTCGAGGCGGCCGCTCGCCGGTCGGAACAAGCGCCGAGTCGCACGGCGAGAGCACGCGCCGCGGAAGCATGCGTCGACGACGCTCTAGCGGCGTGGGCGCGCCCGCGAATCGCGTCTGTTGAGGTCGATCTTGTACCAGTCGGCCGAGAACCGCAGGCGCTCGAACGAGCAGACACGACGCCAGGGCCGACGTCGTCCGCCACCTCGGGCTTCAGACTCGGGTTGCCGCCCGTGACGTGCTGAGTGATAGGCTTCCAGGCGCGTTGCCGTTCCACGGGTTGTTGATGCGCGTTCGGGAAGCCGCCCGGTCGTGCGCCGGCGTCGAGACGCGCGCGGCAGGAACAGCTCGCGGAACCCGGCGCCGCGAACGTCGCGCGACAGCGTCGCGCGCAAGCGCACCTTGCTGGTGGCGTCGTAGGTCAAAGCGGCCTTCCAGCTATCGAAGTCGTGCGACTTCGAGTCCTGCTGCTCGGCGCGATGCTGGACGCCTCGTGGTGCGTTTGCGCGCAGCGAGAAGTCCGTGTTGACCTTCTTCGAGAACGGGACCTGTATCTCGCCGTAGTATCTCGCCGACGTCGATCGTGCCGCCGCGATCGCACGCCATAGCTCAGCAAGTAACTCGTGTACCAGGGCTGGTTCGCCAGGTCGTGCGTCACGTCGGACTTCGTCCTGGCGGAACTCGGCGCCGAACGCGCTCGAGATCGGGCCCGCGCCGAAGCCTTTGGCGAGGTCGCCGCGGAAATTCACGCCGACGACGTTCTGCGTGTACGTCGAATCTTCCGTCGAGCGTTCGGAACGCGTAGTCGATCGACGGCCCGGCGTCGTGTTGCCGACGCCGAAAAAGTTCATCGGCACGCACCCTGCGGCGTTCGCATCTAAACGCCGGCCGCCGGCAGCGTTGCGCGGCAGACGATGGGGCTGTTCGGATCGCGCCGCGATCCGAATGCACGGCGTCGAGCGGCCCAGCCGAGGAAGCTCATACTGATGCGCGACCCGGCACGACGCTGCCGACGGAGTTGTTGAAGAGCTTCTGATGGTTCGTGTTCGTGCCGTAGGTCGTAGTACGCGTCCCAATCCCAGCTGCCGCCGAGTGCCGCCGCTCAATGCCGGTCACGAAACGACTGCGTCGTGTTCTCGGTCGTGTTACGGGCCGAGAAGACATTCGGCGCGAAGATGCGCGCAAAGAACGCGCCGGCGCCGGCGAACCCGGGCAACGCACCTGCGAGCGGCCGGTGTGACGTAGGCGTTGTCCGGCTTGATCACGACACGCAGCGATCGGGCCGAGGCCGCCGTTCGCGGGGTCGCTGACCGCGTCGCTGTGTGCCTGCGCGACCTCGAACGAAGAACTTCAAGCGAGTCGGTGAAGCTCGAGGTCCATGTGGCCGAGCGCCGAGTACCGCTCGACCGCGGGACGGATGTTCGAGATGCTCGTAAGCGAGCAGCGTGCCGTCGCCGCCGGTGCGCGCAGCGAACACACGCCGGGAACTGTCCGGGGTTGTACGGCAGCGAGCGCCGTTCCGGCGCGAGGTCTTGAATGTGCTGCGCCGACAGCCGCGCGAAGGCGGTCAGTCAGGGTGCGATGACGCCGTGTCGGACACCGGAAACTTTGCGTTAGGCGCCACGACGAAGTTCGGCAAGCCGTTGCCGACTCGCAGCCGGCGTGTTGAAGCCCGCGTTCGTGCCGACCGACCACGACTCTTTGCACCAGTCGCGCGTATTCGCGCACGGTCCGATCGGCGTCCTGGTTCTGATACTCGACGCCGAGCGATCAAGTGGCCTTGTCGTTCGCGAAACCGCGTGCCGAACGCGACCGAGCCGTGCGTGTCGCCGCCGTCGCTGTTCGCTCGTCTCGCCGTAGTCGAGCTGCGCTTTGAAGCCGTCGAGCTTCGTGTCGAGGATCACGTTGACGACGCCGCGATCGCGTCCGAGCCGTACGCGGCCGACGCGCCGCCCGTGACGACCTCGGTTCGGCCGACACGAGCATCGACGGGATCAGCGTGAGGTCGATCGGCGCCGCCCTCAGATGTTCGGCACGACGCGCCTGCGTGTCGACGAGCGTGAGCGTGCGCGTGCCGAAGAACGGGTTGAGGCCGCGCAGGTTCGCGAGCTGCGAGCCGACGTTGAAGTTGCCGATGCCGACGTTCGTCTCGGTGAAGAACGGGGTGTTCTGCGGCATCTGCGCAGGACGTCGCCAGTGTTGACGATGCCGAGATTCTGGATCGTCGACGAATCGATGACGGACAGCGGCTGGGGCGAATCGAACCCGTTTGCCGAACGCGCGAGCCGGTGACGACGATCTCTTCGTTCGTCTTTAGCTGCTGCTGTTGCTGCTGAGCCGAAGCGATCTGCGCTGCGCTCGTCAGGGCCGCGAGTACGAGTCCGATCGAAGCGGTGCGGCGAAATGCTCCGCCGCGTGCGAGCACGCAATAGGTCGACATTTGATCCCCGCCTACTCAAACAAGACTCGCCGAGCTCGCGGGGCGATTTATTGTTGGCCGACGACACGACGGCTTGGTTTGTATTCGCCGATGCGCCCGCGTCCGGCGAACGCGCTGACATTGACACGCGTCTGCGGTAACTTGGGAGACGGCGCCGAATGGTCCGGATTGCTCAGCTCCGCTCCGGAACGCGGTTGTGGAAAAACAAATCGCCCTCGCGCGCACGGCGCACGAGGGCGAATGAGATCGAGCGCTCCGCGTGCCGAACCTAGTGGTTCGGCTACAACGAGCAGATGCCTAGGTCGCGGTCGCCTCGATCTGAATCCGCAGCGTCACGCCCATCTTGAAGCCCATCTGCTTGCCGAAGTCGACGCCGAAGTCGTCACGATTGATCGTCGCGCTCGCGTCTGCGCCGCAGAACTCCTTCTTCTTCATCGGGTGGTCTTTGCACTGGAAGCTGTTGATTTTCAGCGTCACGGGCTTGCTCACGCCGTGCAGCGTCAACGTGCCATCGACCTCCGTCGGTGCGCCGTTCTGGAACTTCGCGAGCTTGCCGGTATAGGTGGCCGTCGGATACTTGGCCACGTCGAAGAGATCGGGTGTTTGCGCGTGGGCATTCAGCTCGTTAATGCCGAAGTCGATCGTCTTCATGTCCATCGTGACGTCGACGGTTCCTGAGCCGGCCTGCTTGTCGAGCACGATCTTGCCGGCAGACGAGTTGATCTTGCCGCGCCAGACCGACATGCCGCCCATGTGATCCGCTTCGAAGCTCGGATACGTGTGCTGCGGGTCGATCTCGTAGCTCACCGGTGCGGCCGCGGCGGCGCCGGCGAATGCGCCGCAGGCGACGCAGAGCAGGGCGGGTACGAACGACGTTCTCATCGGTCAGTCTCCTTGTCTCAATAAATGTTAAGCGGTCCTTAGGATCGCGGTTTCGAGCCGCGGAACGCCTGGTGAACCTAGGTGCACGACACCGTCTCGTACGGCCGGCGGCTCGCCACTGTGGCGGCGCGCCGGGCCGACAGCATTAGTTTCAACACCACCCGAGCGTGGCGACGATTGTAGCAGCCGCCGAAGCACTCTCTAGCCGAGTCGGGCGAGGTGCGCGCGCGTGCGCGAATCGCACGGCGTGACCGCACTCGTGCTGCTCATGCCTGGAACCGCGAGACGCTCGCTATAGCCAGAAAAACATAGCGCCAACAGAGGGTTGACCGTTGCGCGCCCCCATGAATTCGCCGAGACTTTCGGCTCTCGCTTGCTCTACACGACTCCTTCAATTGCCCCGCTCAGGAGGCTGCAATGTATCGGCTCAACGTCAACGGACAGTCCTATGAAGTCGGCGATGACGTCGACCCGAAAACGCCGCTGCTCTGGGTGCTCCGAGACACTCTCGGCTTGGTCGGCACGAAGTACGGCTGCGGTGTCGGCCAGTGCAGCGCGTGCACAGTGCACCTGAACGGCACGCCGATTCAGTCGTGCCAGTTGCCGCTCGAGACGGTCGCGGATCAGAAGATCACGACGATCGAAGGGCTCGCCGGGGCTAACGGCAAGCTCACGGCCGTACAGCAGGCCTGGATCGAGGAAGACGTCCCGCAGTGCGGCTACTGCCAGGCGGGCCAGATCATGCGGGCCACGGCGCTGCTCGCGCGCGTGCCGAAGCCGACGGATGCGCAGATCGACAACGACATGGCGGCGAACATCTGCCGCTGCGGCACCTACACCCGCATCCGCAAGGCGATTCACAACGCGGCGGACAAGATCGCGAAGGGCGGAGGCGCGTCATGAGCACGAACGACTTCCAACCCGATCCGTACGTGCCGCCGTATTTGCAGGATCTCGAGCGCGCGCGCTTCGAGGCCTCGAGAGTCTCGCGCCGTAACTTCATCAAGATCACGGGTCTCGCCGGCGGCGGCCTCGTGCTCGCGATGGGCTTGGGCCCGACCGCGCAGAAAGCGCTCGCCCAGTCGAAACCTGCCGCTACAAGTTTCGACGCGAACCCGTTCGTGCAGATCAAGACCGACGGCACGATCGTGCTGTTCGCGAAGAATCCCGAGGTCGGGCAGGGCGTGAAGACGTCGTTGCCGATGATCGTCGCGGAAGAGCTCGACGCGGACTGGAGCAAGGTGCACGTCGAGCAAGCCGTGATCGACATCAAGCTCTACGGCCCGCAAGTCGCGGGCGGCTCGACCTCGACGCCGACGAACTGGGACCTGTTGCGCCGCGCCGGCGCGACGGCACGCGCGATGCTCGTAACGGCGGCCGCACAGACCTGGAAGGTGCCGGAGTCCGAGATCACGACCGAGAAGTCGGTCGTCTATCACCGCGCCTCGAACCGCAGCTCGAGCTACGGCGAGCTCGCGTCGGCGGCCGCCGCTCTGCCGGTGCCGAGCGCGGACTCGGTGCGCCTGAAGACGCGCGCCGAGTACAAGCTGCTCGGCACGCGCGTGACGGGCGTCGACAACCCGAAGATCGTGACGGGCCAGCCGCTGTTCGGCATCGACGCGCGGATGCCCGGCATGTTGTTCGCGAGCTTCACGAAGGCGCCGGCGATCGGCGCGCGCGTGAAGAGCGCGAATCTCGATCAGATCAAGGCGCTTCCGGGCGTGAAGCAGGCGTTCGTCGTCGATCAGCAAGGCGACCCGATCGCGTTCGGGCCGGGTGCCGCAGCGGTGTCGTCCGGTGTCGCGATCCTCGCGACCACGACGTGGGCCGCGTTCCAGGCGAAGAAGCAGCTCAAGATCGAGTGGGACGAGACCGGCGCGTCGAAGGACAGCTGGAAGGGCGCGGTCACGGACGCGAAGAAGATCGCGACTCAGCCCGCTGCGCAGACGCTCGGCGAGGCCGGCGACGTCGAAGCCGCGTTCAAGGCGGGCAAGACCGTCGAGGCGATGTACACGATCCACTACGTGTCGCATGCGGACCTCGAGCCGCAGAATTGCACGGCCTGGTTCAAGGGCGACAGCATCGAGATCTGGGCGCCGACGCAGACGCCGCAGGCGGCCGTGGACGCGGTCGCGGCGCTGCTCGGTCTGCCGAAGGAGAAGGTCACGCTGCATCAGCTGCGCGGCGGCGGCGGCTTCGGCCGGCGCTTGGCGAACGACAGCGTCTGCGAGGTCGCGGCGGTGTCGAAGCAGGCCGGAGGCGTGCCCGTCAAAGTGCAATGGATGCGCGAAGACGACATGACGTTCGACTACTACCGCCCGGGCGGTTTCCACTCGTTCAAGGCGGCGGTCGACAAGAGCGGCAAGCTCTCGGCGTATCAAAACCACTTCATCACGTTCTCGCGCGACGGCAAGAACCCGATGACGGCGGCCAACATCGCGCCGACCGAGTTCCCGGCGCCGCTCGTCGCGAACCAGCGGATGCTGCAGACGATGATGCCGTCGAAGATCCCGACGGGTCCGTGGCGCGCGCCGGGCTCGAACACGATCGCGTTCGCGGTCCAGAGCTTCCTGCACGAGTGCGCGGTCGCGGCGAATCGCGATTACCGCGACTTCCTGCTCGAGGTGATGGGCACGCCGCGGATGGCGATCGAGGGCAACCCGCGTTCGCTCAACACCGGTCGCGCGGCCGACGTGATCAAGCTCGTGACCGAGAAGGCAGGTTGGGGAAAGCCGATGCCGAAAGGCCGCGCGCTCGGCCTCGCGTTCCACTTCAGCCACGCGGGCCATTTCGCCGAGGTCGCGGACGTGAGCGTCGACGCGAACAAGAAGGTCACGGTGCACAAGATCTGGGTCGCGGCGGACATTGGGCCGATCGTGAACATGAGCGGCGCCGAGAACCAGGTGCAGGGCTCGGTGGTCGACGGGCTCAGCACCGCGATGGGTCTTGCGATCACGTTCGAGAACGGGCGCGTCGAGCAGACCAACTTCGACAAGTACCCGTTGATCCGGATCGACAAGGCGCCCGAGGTCGAGGTGCACTTCCTCCAATCCGAGTATTCGCCGACTGGTTGCGGCGAGCCGGCGTTCCCGCCGGCGGCACCCGCGATCGCGAACGCGATCTATACGGCCACCGGCCAGCGGATCCGCACGCTGCCGTTCAAGACGGAGGGCTACTCGATCTAGCGCGGAGCGCTCGATCGCAATGAACGAGGCCGGGCCGCGATAGCGGTCCGGCCTTTTTTTTCCTCGGCCGTCGAGCGAGCCCGCGCGAGCGGGCTCAGCGCCGGTGATCCGACTCCGCCCGCTGGCCGACGCGGATGATGTCCGCGATGTGCCCGAGCTGCACGGCCAAGTGGTCGATCACGTCGTCAATCGACAGCACGCCGATCAGCGAGCCGGCCCCGTCGACGACCGGCGCTCGCCGGACACCGACGCGGCGCATTTCGCGCAACGCGTGCTCGACGCCGTTGTCTTCGTGAACGGTGAGCAGCTCGCTGCTCATCGCGTCGCCGACGGAAACTTCGTCGGCGGCCACGCGCTTGGCGACGACGGCGACCACGATGTCGCGGTCGGTCAGGATGCCGACGGGGATGCGTCGCCCGCCACGCTCCTCGACGACGATCAGGTCGCCGACGTGCTCCGCGCGCATGCGTGCGGCCGCGTCGACCACGCCGGCGTTGCGGCCGATCGTCGCGACGTTGTGGTTGCAGAGTGCACGGACCGTCATTGGGGTTCTCCTTGGCGTTGGCAGGATGCGCGCTAGCCGATTCGGGCGAGAATACGTATATCCACTATCCGTGTCGCTCGCTAGGTACATCCCGAACTGGTGTTTATAGGCGGACTCGGCGAATCTTCCGCGCAAGCCGAAAAACGAGGTCTAGAAGGCCGTGGCCGCGCCGAGCTCGCCCAAGACCATCCTAGTCATAGTCGATCCGTACACCGACCGGGAGCAGCCGGTCCTTAGCCGCGCCGCATGGCTCGCCGAGCGATTCGGCGCGCAGCTCGAGCTCTTCGCCTGCGACTACGATGCCGAGATCGATAGCGGGCGCGTCGCGACCGTCTGGGTACCCGACGCCGGGCTGCGCGAGCAATTGCTGTTGCGGCATCGCCGCCAGCTCGAGTCGTTCGCGGCCGCGCTGCGAGGCCGCAGGCTCCAGGTGACGGTGAACGTCGCGTGGGATTTTCCGGCCGAGGAGGCGATCGTTAGGCACGTCGTCGCGACGCGACCGTGGCTCGTCGCGAAGGACACGCATCACCACACCGTCCTGAAGCGCACGCTGTTGTCGAACACGGACTGGAGCCTGATCCGCGACTGTCCGGCTCCGCTGCTACTAGTCAAACCGCGCGAGGTCGGCGCGCAGCCTATGGTTCTCGCCGCGATCGATCCCGTTCAGGAGCACGACAAGCCCGCGCAGCTCGACGATGCGATCTACAAATTTGCGAACGAGCTCAGCGAGAAGACGGGCGGCGCTTTGCACCTGACGCATGCGATCTCGACGCCGCTCGGTGTGCAGCTTCCGCCGAACGTCCAAGCGATCGTCGTGGACGAGCATCGGCGCGCGCTGGACGCGTTCCTCAAGGAGCATCCGGTCCGGGCCGAAAACCTGCACGTGCGCGAGGGGCTCGCGCACCAATGCCTGCAGCAGGTCGCGACGGCGCAGCACGCGGACTTCCTCGTAATGGGCGCCGTCGCTCGGCGCGGAATCGATAAGGTGCTGATCGGCAACACCGCGGCGCGCGTGCTGGATCGGTTGCCCTGTGACTTAGTGATCATCAAGCCCGCGACGTTCGTCGTGCCGGGCGCGCAACAGCGAGGTGGCTGAAGTGAACATCGGACGAATCGGGGTCGCCGCGACCGCGGCGCTTTTGGTAGGTTACGGCGCCTCGGCATTCGACGCCGTGTCGCTCGCCGATTACAGCGGCGAAGAGATCTTCGGGCGTTTCTGCGCGAGCTGTCATGGCGAGATGGCGCACGGCGACGGGCCCGTCGCACGCAGCCTCGGCGTCATGGTTCCGGATCTCACCAAGATCACGCAACGCTACGGTAACTTCCCGACGAACCTGATCCGCGACACGATCGACGGCCGCGGCGCGCGGATCGATGCGCACGGCTCGCGCACGATGCCGGTGTGGGGATACGAGTTCTACGTCGAGGAAGGCGGCGACGTGACGGCGCAACAGGAAATGCGCAAGACGATCGCGAAGCTCGTCGAGTACCTACGGTCGATCCAGACCGAGAGAGTCCCCGCGGTGAAGTGAGGCCGGTTTTCGCGCGCGTCTCAACGGATGACCTGCGGCTCTTCCGATAGCCCCTGCTCGTAGGTGCTCCAACCGGAGTTGATGCCGTACGGGGCTCGATCGAACACGGCCTCGATTCGGCGGATCTGGCCGTTCTGGACTTTGAAAAGCTCGGCGAGCTGCCACGTCCAATTGATGTTCTCGTGGTCGAAGAACGCGAACGAGAACACGACACCGCGCTCGCGGTCGACCGCCACGAAGCGGCGATCGCGGATCCGCGACACGATTCCCTTGAGCGATTCCTCGAATTGCTTCTTGCAGCCGCGCTTCACGGTCTCGCCGGTGGCCGGGTCGCGCTGTGGGATGTTCGTGCTCTGCATTCCGTTCTCGAAACGATCGCAGTCGTCGGTGAACGGGTAGTAGCCTTTGCCGTCGTTGCGCTGCAGGCCCGCGAAATAGTAGTTCGCGGTCTTGATCATCTCTTCGCGCGACGGCCGCTTCGCCGCGGGGATCACCTCCGCGAAGACCGGGTTCGGCGAGCCCATTTTCTCGACGGCCTCACCGGTCGGTGGGAAGCGCGGCGGTGCTGCGGGCGTGGCGCCGCCGAGCGGTGTCTGGGGCCGAATCGCGAGCTGCTCGACTTCGCTGATGCGCCCGTTGACGATCTTGAGCCGCACCGCAATAGCGACCAGTGTGCCGTCCGTCGTGCTCTTGCCTCCCTCGCGCACCGTGCCGATGAACGCGACTTGCTGCGTCTCGACGTCGGGAACGTAGAACTTGTAGCTGCCTTTGCCCGACATTCGGAACCACAGGCCCTCATTGCCGAGTGGGAGGCGAATGCCGTTCTCGGTGAACTTGGTGTCGCGCGCAAAGAGCTCCGAGGTCACCGCGTGCACTTCCATCGCATCGAGGTATCGGTCGACGAAACCGTCGAGACAATTTCGATCGCACGCGACGGGCGGCGGCTCGCCGAGCGCAGGTAACGTTGAGCCGAGGAGAAACAAGCCGATCAGTGCGCTTTTCATCGTCAAAGCCCTCGTGCCGAAGGACGGAGTCCGCCAAGCGGAAGCCGAACGAACGTTAGCAGGAGCGGCCTCGTCGGCGCGAGCCCTTACGCCGAGCCAGCATCCGTAGACGGCGGCTGATCGTCTCGGCAGAGTGCGGGCAGGGCGTATGTCACGTCACGAAGCAATGGCCTCGGCTTTGACGATCAACACGTCGCACGGGAGCCGGTCGAGCACTTCCTCGGCCGTGCTGCCGATGAACAAGCGTTGCAAGCCGCTACGCGACACCGCGCCCATCACGACGAGGTCGGCCGGCAAGCTCTGGGCCATGGACACGAGCTGGTCCCTCGCGCCGCCGGGTGGAATGTGCACGCGCTCGCGGGGTAGCTTCATCGCGTCGGTGAGCGCGTGGACGGCGGTAGCGTGCTCGGCGCTCATCGCGTCGGCGATCTCGGTGATCGGCAGCGCCATCGGCATCATCATTGCCTCCGTCGACGCTGCGATCACCGGCGTGATGTCGAACGCATGCAGCACGTGCAGCTCGGCGCCCACCGCGGAGCTCAGAGCGGCGGCCGTCTCGAGTATCCGCTTGTCGAGAGTCGCCGCCGCGTCGCGCTCGTGCAGCGGGTCGATTGCGGCGACGACGCGGAGGTTCGCGGCGGTGACGTGCGACTTGACGAGGAGCAGCTTCGCCGGGCAGTTTCGGATCAGGCTCCAATCGGTGTTCGTGAAGAGCGATCGCTTTAGGGCGGAATGATAGTGGCTGTCTTTCACCACGATGTCGGCGTGCGATTCGATCGCCTTGCGGACGATCGCTTCGTCGAGCGGATGATCCCATCTCGCGTCGATGGATACGTCGAGTCCTTCGGCTTGCAGCGGTGCAGCGAGAGCGTGAAGGCGAGCCATTTGCGTATCGAGCCGTGCGGCACGCGCCTTCCCGGTTGCGTCCGCGTTCGAGCCTCGCGCGTGCGTACCCGCTTGACCGATGACGGAGTCAAAGTCGTTGATCAAGAGCTCGATCTCGGCGGGAAGTCGTCTCGCGAGCCATGCAGCGCGCTCGAGCGCGGGCTGTGCGCTGGCTGTCGGATCGATCACGACCAGAATTCGTTGCGGCTTCCCCATCCTTTGTCCCTCGGCGTTTGGTGAACGAGTTGCGATTGTCACAGTGGCGCGTCCGTAGCCAAAGTGGCGGTAGCCGCAATCGCCGCCTCGGAAACTACGTATGGCGTGCGCGTAGCGGGTCGTCGGTGAATACCCGATGGTTCTAGCGGAGCTGCGTGCTCTACTCGACGCCGCGGTCGATGCGATCGTGATGATGGACGAGCAAGAGCACATCACTACGTTCAATCTCGCTGCCGAGCGGCTCTTCGGCTATGAGGCGGCGGATGTGGTGGGTAAGGACGTCTCGCTGCTCATGCCGGAGCCGCACCGATCCGCGCATCACGGCTATCTGCGCCGCTACATCGAAACCGGCGAGCGCCACATCATCGGCATCGGTCGCGAGACCGAAGGCCGGCGCGCGAACGGCGAGACGTTCCCAATTTCGTTGACCGTTGGTGAGGCGCTCGGCCCTGCGGGCAGACGGTTCGTCGCGATCATTCGCGATCTCACGGCACAGCGTGCCGCGGAGCAGAGCGCGCGATCTCTGGAAGTGAGGCTGTCGCAAGTCGGTCGGTTCAATCTGATGGGTGAGATGGCGGCCGGCATCGCGCACGAGATCAATCAGCCTTTGAGCGCGATCGCGACTTACGCGCAGGCGGCGAAGCGAATCATTGATCGCGAGCCGCCAGACATGCAGACGCTGATTTGACATCTGCAAGAAGATCGATGACCAGGCGCTGCGCGCCGGGCGCGTGCTCGAGAACCTACGCAAGTTCATCCGCAAGCAAGAGATCCAGCCGGAGCCGGTCGACGTGAATCGGGCGATCTTGGACGTGCTGAATCTCATCGAGGCCGATGCTCGGGCCGAAGGCTTCCGCGTCGCCGTGCATCTCGAGGAAGGTTTGCCTGCGGTGAACGCGAACGCGGTGCAGTTGCAGCAGGTCGTGCTGAACCTCACGCGCAATGCAGTCGATGCAATGCGCGACTCCGTGGGCAGCGAGGATCTCGGCATCGTGATCAAGACGGAGCTCGCGCGAGCCGCGGTGCGGATCAGCGTCGCAGATCACGGGCCCGGTGTGTCGCGGCAGATCGGCGACAACATCTTTCATCCGTTCGTCACAACGAAGCGCAGCGGTCTCGGAGTCGGCCTTGCGATCAGCCGAACCATCGTTCAGGCTTACGGCGGCACTCTCACCTATCGCGATAATCCAGCCGGCGGCGCGATTTTCGTCGTCGAGTTGCCGCTTCCGCAGGAAGTGCATCATTGAAGTACACCAAGACCACGCCGGAGGCCCAATCGGTTCTTGCCAGCCCGCTCGTCTATCTCGTCGACGACGATGAGGCGGTTCGTGACGCTTTGGGCCTACTGTTCAGGTCCATCGGGCTCGACTGTCGACTCTTTGCATCGGCTCTGGAGTTCTTGGAGGCGTACGATCCTCGACGACATTCCTGCCTTGTCGCCGACATCCGGATGCCGGGCTTGAGCGGTCTCGACCTACAACAGCGACTGAACGAGCAGCGTGCCGATGTGCCGGTGATATTCATCACGGGCCACGGCGACGTGCCGATGGCAGTCAACGCGATGAAGTCGGGTGCTTCGGACTTTGTCCAAAAGCCGTTTCGCGACCAGGACCTGATCGATCGAATTCACAAAGCCCTCGCGCACGACCGCGAGCGGCGCGAGGTTCGCGCGGAGCAGAACGTGATCCGCGAGCGATTGGCGTCATTGACGCCGCGCGAGACGGAAGTCATGCAGCGCGTCGTTCGCGGCCAGGCCAACAAGGTGATCGCGCTCGATCTCGGCGTGAGTCAACGCACCGTCGAGCTGCACCGTGCGCGGGTCATGCGCAAGCTGAAGATGCGCTCCCTCGCCGAGCTCGTGACCGCGGTCGGCAAGGTAATCGCGAACGATGAGATCAGCGGGTACTGAAGCCGCTCGATGAAAGCGACGATCGCCGCAATTCGCGCGCGCATGGGCTCGTCGCCGCCTTTGTCGTCCGGCAGCTGAAGGAAGTCGCCCCAGACCGGCATCAAGCGATCGCCGTGCGAAGCGACCTGGTCGCGCCCGTCGATATAGGCGGTGACCGCATCCGCCGGAAACACGCCGCCGTTTCGTTTCGCGAGCGTGCGCAGATTCGGCATCGTGATCTTCATCACGCCCGCGACTGGTCCGCCGCCTTCGCCATCGATGCCGTGACAGGCAGCGCAGTGCGTCGCGAACAGCGCGTCGCCTTTCGGCTCAGCCGCATGGGTGGTGCGGGCGGCAAGCAGGGAAGCGGTCACGACCGAGGCCAAAAAGATTCCATTGACGACGGCCATAGACGCGCGGCAGCTGCTTCGAGCCCGCTCTCGCGCGCTAGCGCGTCGTTGTAGTGTCATGCCGCCGCGTTCGCCGATTGCCATCTCTCGCTCCTCTCGTCCCGTTGGGCAAGATGCTGTGGCGAGCGGCGCGGCCTGACGATACGTAGATCTACGTAACGCTCGATTGGCCAGTCACGAGCGCGCGCACCTCGCGCTCGAGTCGGCCGCTGATGTTGAGCGCCGCGCGGCCGTCCGTATTGGGCTCGCGCAGAGTCAGCGGCTCGCCGAACTTCACGCCGAGCGGCAAGAAGCGCGGCCAGCGCTGCTGCTTCGGCAGAGCGGCGAACGTGCCTTCGATCGCGGTCGGCAACGCCGCGGCCTTCGTGTCGAGCACGAGCTGGCCGATGCCGCCGAAGAACGGACCGACTTCGCCGGTCGGCGAGCGACGACCTTCGGGGAACCAGACTATCGAGTAGCCGCGTTGCATCAGCGCGCGCGCCGTGCCGATGGCGCTCGCGAGGTCGCGGTCCGGGTCCACCGGCATCACTTGCGTGGCACGGCTCACGAAGCGGGTGATCGGGCCGGTATGCAGCACGCCGACCCAGCCCGCCCAGAACGTTTTCCGCAGCCGCCGCCACGGCAGCGCTGCCGCGAGCGCGAGCGGATCTAGATAGCTTGCGTGGTTCGGGACGATCACGAGCGGCTCGTCTCCGTTTACGTGCTCGAGGCCCGCGACCTTGACGCCGAACAAGAGGCGCATGAGCGGCCGAACGAGGCCGAAGATCGCCGCGCCGACGCAGCGCATCACGAAGCCGGGCAGCTTCACTTCCGGAACCGGCGCCGCCGCGGCCCCGGCGCCTGCCGGCAGGAGTTTCGCGGCTTCGATCTCGAGCAGCAGGTCGCGCAGCGTGAGGATTCGGCTCACTGCCTCGCCGGTCAGCGTGACCCGGAAGCGCTGCTCGATCTCAGTCGTGAGCGAGACCCACTCGAGCGAATCGATCTGCAGATCGAGCTGCGGGCTCGTGTCGAGCGTGACGTGCTTGTCCGGGTAGCGCGCGACGAGCCATGGCCACGCCGCGCGGCCGCGCTCCGTCGCGAGCAGGCGCGCGTCTTCGGCCGAGGGCTCGGTGCTGGCGGGCTTCGAATCGTCCGCCGCCGCGCGCTTGTACATCTCGGGCAAGAGATGCCGGCGCAGCTTGCCGAGCTGCGTGCGCGGCAACGCCGCGCGCGCGATGCGATACGCCGTGATCCGCTGGTACGGCGGCAGCCGTGCCGCGACCTCCTCGAGCTCCTCGCGCAGCAGCGTGGCTTGCCGGATTGCTCCGCGCTCGCGGATCGCGCGCTCGTCCGGAACGATCAGCGCGACGAGCCGGCCGCCTTCCTCGAGAATCGCGACCTCTTTGAGCAGCTCGATGCCGGTGTAGAGTTTCTCGAGCGAATCGGGGAACACCTTCTTGCCGTCGGCGAGGACGATCAGCTCCTTGCTGCGGCCGACGATACGTAAGAATCCCTTGCGGTCGATCCAACCGAGATCGCCGGTCCTGAAAAAGCCGTCCGCCGTGAACGCGTCCGCGGTCGCCTCGGGATTCCCGCGGTAGCCGGCGAACACATTGGGGCCGCGCGCGACGATCTCGCCTTCGACTCGGCCATGCGCCGGCTTCGTCGCCTCGGCGTCGCGCTCGCCCGTGACCGGCCTGATGTCGAGCTCGACGCCCGGCAGCGCCCGGCCTTCCGTCCCAATCTGCGCGTGAGCGCGGTCGTTGAACGTGAGCACCGGCGAAGTCTCGGTCAAGCCATAGCCTGTGAGCACCGTCCAACCGAGGCCTTCGAGCCGCCATGCGAGCTCCGGGTCGAGCTTCGAGCCGCCGCAGCCGATCAGATCGAGCCCGCGGCCGAGTCGCTCGTGCACGGGCCGGAACAGCCGCTTCCCGAGCCGCGCGCCGGTCGTTCGACGAACCGCGATGCTGAGCCGCAGCATCCGGAAGAAGAGCTTCTTCGCGCGCTCGCCGCGCTGCGCGACCGCGGCCTGCACGCTGTCCCAGAGCGCCTCGCAGAGCCGCGGAACCGCGAGCAGCGCCGTCGCCTCGCCCGCGCGAGCGGCGCCCGTGATCTCCGGACCCGAGATACCCGACGGAAACACGACGGCCGCGCCTTTGAGCAGCGCCGTCACGAGACCGACCGTGAACGGATAGGTGTGATGCAGCGGCAGCGGCAGCAGCACGCGATCGTCGGCGACGATCAGCTTTTGCTCGCGCAGCGCGCGTGCGTTGGCCGCGAGGTTGCCGTGCGTCAGCGGCACTGCCTTGGGCACGCCTGTGGTCCCCGAGGTGTAGAGCAAGGCCGCGACGTCTTCCGGCTCGACCTGCGGCAACGCTTGCGACTCGCTGACAGGCTCAGGCCAGCGTTCCTCCGCGTCCGTGTCGTCGCGCTCGATGGGCAACGTCCGGTAGTTGCGGCCGAGCTCGCGCAGCTCGTGGCGATGGGCGGCAGTCGTGACCAATAGCGCGGGCCGCGCGTGCTCGATGATCTCCGCGGCGGTGGTCGGCATGCTCTGCTGGTCGATCGGCACGACCGTTGCGCCGGCGCGTACCGCGCCGAAGTAGGTGATGACCCACTCGGCGCTATTCGGCGCCCAGAGCGCGACGCAGTCGCCGCGCTGAATTCCGGCCGCAAGCAAACGCCGCGCGGTGTCGAGAATTCGCTCTTCGAGCTCGGTGTAGCTGAGCTCGCTCGGGTTGCCGTCGTGGACGACGATCAGTGCGGCGCGGCCGGCGTGCGCCCTGAGCCCGGCGACGACGTCGCTGAGCGTCGCCGGAAACGCGGGTCGGGATTCAGCCGTCGCCGGGCGGACCATTCGGTCTCGGCGAGATCGGCTCCGGATATACGCCGTGCCGGCACATGATCTCGGTCAATTTGGTATCGTCGATGATCGACGGATCATACTCTATCGACGGACCGCTGCGGCTCGATTAGGCCTTCGCCGCCGTTCGCAACTCCGCGTAAAGCTCCGACAGGCTGAGCGCGTCGGCGACGGCGCGATACGTGATCCGGCCCGCGTGCGTGTTGACGCCCTTGGCGAGCCCGGCATCTTCCGCGGCCGCCGCGATGCCTCGGTCCGCGAGAGTGAGCGCGTACGGCAACGTCGCCTCGGTCAGTGCGAGCGTCGACGTGCGAGGGTAGGCGCCCGGCATGTTGGTCACGCAGTAGTGGGTGACGCCGTGCAGGACGAACACCGGATGCGAATGCGACGTCGGCCGCGACGTCTCGACGCAGCCACCCTGATCGATGCTCACGTCGACGATCACGGAGCCGGGCGGCATGCGCTTCACCATCGCCTCGCTCACGACGTGTGGCGCGCGCGCCCCGCGGCGCAAGACGCCGCCGATCAGGACGTCGGTATCGGGCAGCTCGCGCGTGAGATTCTCGGCGGTGGAGGCTAGATAGCGGACCCGCGCGCCGGGGCTTTCGAATTCCTTGGCGCGCTGCGGGCTCAGGCCGAGCACGACCACCGCGGCACCGAGCCCGCTCGCCGCGTCGCACGCGTGGCGGCCGACGACGCCGTCGCCGACGATGACGACCTTGCCGTGCGCCGTTCCGAGCAGCCGCGCGAGCAGCGTGCCGCGCCCGCCATTGAATTTCGCGAGGTAGTAGGCGCCGACGAGCGGCGCCATTGCGCCGGCGACCGCGCTCATCGGCGCGAGCAGCGGCAGGCCCCCGCGCGCGTCCTCGATGGTTTCGTAGGCGATCGCGGTCGTGCGGCTTGCGAGCAGCGCTTCGGTGAGCTGCAACGGCGCGCCGGCGAGGTGAAAGTAGGTGAAAACGATCTGGCCGCGCAGCCGCGAATACTCTGGTTCGAGCGGCTCCTTGACCTTGATCACGAGCTCGCGGTCCCATGCCTGCGCTGCGTCGCCGAGCGCCGCGCCCGTTGCGGTGTAGTCTGCATCCGCGAAACCGCAGCCTAAGCCCGCGCCGCGCTCGACAACGACGTCGTGCCCATGGCCGCGCAGCGTTACGACGCCATGCGGCGTTAGGCCGACACGGTTCTCGTTGTCCTTCGTCTCTCTCGGTACGCCAATTCGCATGCGCGCGGGTGGGGTGTGAGCCCGGTGCGCGACCGCCGATGCGAGCGGCCGTCGCTACGGACTCTTAGGTCCGCGCTCGCCCCGAGCGGCTATTCGGCGCTGTGTTGGTCGTCGGCGTCGTCGTCCTCGTCCCAGTCATCGTCATCGTCGTCCTCGTCCTCGTCCTCGCTCGTCGTCCCAGTCGTCCGCCTCGCCCGCGTCGCGTTCCGTCCGTCGGCTCTCGCGCGTTTCGTCCTCGTCGTCGTCGTCCTCCTCGTCGGGTGGCTCGGCCGCCTCGAGGTCGAGGTCGGACCAGGCCTCGAGCTCGATCTCGTCCGCTTCACCGTTGAGGTACTGGATCTCGACGACCTCACGTTCCTCGTCGATCGCTAGCACGCGAAATTGCTCGTCGAGCTCGGCGTCGCGGTACCACTTACCGACGACCGGTTCCAGTTGAGCGCTCATCTTGGATTCCTCCTGGATGCTCAGGTTCGGCCCGCGGCCCGGGCGGTCGGCGAATCGTTGTGCTCGGGATTTTGGGCGCCAAGCGCGCGGGTCTTCCTGGGCATACGTACCTCCTCAGTGGCCAGTGTTGCTTATGAAAGCAGGTTTTTGCGTCCGTGCGCCACCCCGACGCGTGGACCGAATGGGGCGGGTGCGTGCGCGGCGCGGGACGTGCGCGACGTACGCGCATCTACCTATGTCGCTCGCGAGGGTGGAGCGGGACGATAGACGCCCCACCCACAGGAGGATCTCCCATCGCGGCACGCAGTGAGTCGTTGGGCGACCGAGCGGATGCTCATCGCGATCAAGCCTTGGCAGCGCGGGCTGCCGCTCGAGTCGCAACATGCGTCGCAGCTCGCCGATGCGCTCGGCGCGCGGTTGATGATCGCGAGCGCCGTGTTCGACGCGCGCGTGGCGAGCAGGGCCGGCCGCGGCGAAGCCGCAGCGCTCGCGGCGCGCGCGCGGCTGATCGAGGCCGAGCGCATCGAGCTCGAGAAACTCGCGCAATCGGTTCGCGCCTGGGGTACGGCGGTGAGTACGCGGGTTGTCTGGGGCGCGCCCGCCTATCAAGGTGTGCTCGACGTCGCGCGTGAATGGCGTGCGGACTTGCTCGTCGTCGGCGTGCAGGAGCGCGGCCTCGAGGTCGGCACGCGGTTGACCGACACCGATTGGCAGCTCATGCGGCTCGCGCCGTGCCCGCTGTTGCTCGTAAAGGATCCGTTCTTCACCGGTTATCGGACGGTCTTGGCCGCGATCGACCCGGCTCACCGCGAGCCCGCCCGCGGTGGTAACGAGGGCTTCGTGCTCGAGGTCGCGAGATCGGTCTCCGAGGCGTGCGAATCGGAGCTGCGCGTGGTGCACGCATTGCCGGATCCGGCCCGCCGGCCGCCATCACCCGTCGAGATAGCGCCCGGCGTGCACTGCGACGCCGATGCGATCGAGGAGCTGCATCGGCGCGCGGTGGGCGACTTGCTCGCTCTGCATCGCTTGGCGCCGGAACAGGTCGATCTCGTGCAGGGCATGCCCGAGGACGTCATCGCACGGGCGGTCGCGGATCGACGCGCGGGGCTCGTCGTGCTCGGCGCGTTGCGTCGCGGTCAGCTCTCGCAAGCGCCGATCGGCAGCACTGCTGAATCCGTAGCAGCGGCGGTCCCCTGCGACGTGCTGCTCGTGCCCCCGCCTCGTGCGCCGGCCGAACCCACCGAGCGATCTAAAGATACGGCGAAAACAGCCAAGCCGCGCCGTCGACGAGCTTCGTCCGCAACGCGCGGCCGTCGACCTGCTGCACCGTAATCCGCGTCGAGCGTGCGCGGACGGTTTCGAAGTGCGCGCTCAAGTGCGCGACGAACGCCGCGTCGTAGATTTCGACGTTCATCTCGAAGTTCAGGCGCAAGCTGCGCGGATCGAGGTTTGCCGAGCCGATCTGCGCGTAGTCGTCGTCGACATAGAACAGCTTGCTGTGTACGAATGGCCCTGGTTGGTAGTAGATCCGCACGCCGCGCTCGAGCAGCTCCCAGAGCATATGGCGCGTCGCGCGGTGGACGTACGGCAGGTTGTTACGCTCCGGCAGGATCACGGCGACGTCGACGCCTTCGAGCGCGGCGGCTTGGAGTGGGGCGATCAGCTCTCGCGGCGGCAAGAAATACGGCGTCATGATCGCGATGCGCCGCCGCGCCGCGCCGATTGCGCCGACCAGCAGCTCGGTTAGCCGATCGTATGACCGCTCGGGGCCGTCGGCGATCGCGCGGCATTCGGCGTGGCCGGGCAGCTCGCCGCGCGCAGGCAGCGTGGCGGGGATCTCGCCCGTGACGAAGTGCCAATCGCGCGAGAACACAGCCTCGATCTGCGCGACGACCGGGCCCGCGAGGCGCGCGTGCAGATCGACGATTCTGTGGCCGTCGGCGACGAGATAGCTCTCGCGGATGTTGGCGCCGCCCGTGAAGCCGATCGACCCGTCGACGGCGAGGATCTTGCGATGGTTCCGCAGGTTCACGCTGAACAGCGGCGGCCATACGCGCGGCGGCAAGAAGCGCGCGACGCGGACGCCTTGCTTTTGCAGTAGCGCCCCCGCATGCGGCAGCGAGTAGAGCTCGCCGATACCATCGAGCAGCACGCGCACCTCGACGCCGCGCGCCGCCGCGTCCGCGAGCGCCGCGATGAACTCGCGTCCGAGCGGCCCGGTGTCGAAGATGTACGTCGACAGGAACACGCGCCGCGTGGCGCCGCGGATCGCGGCGAGCATCGCGGGGAACGCTTCCTCGCCGTTATGGAGCAACGTCACGCTGTTGCCGGTGGTGAGCGGCAAGTGCGTGATCGCATGGCCGAGCCGGCCGAGCGGCTCGAGGCCGGGCGGCGGCGCGCCGACGTGCTCCGTCGGGCACACCTCGACGGGGTGGCGCGTGAGCAGCTTGCGCGCGCGCGCTTTGACGCGGTTGATGCCGAAGAAGTAGTAGAGCACCGCCCCGGCGAGGGGCAGCGTGAAGCAAAGCGCGATCCAGCCGAACGCCGACTGCGGCCGACGTTTGTAGAGCAGCGCGTGCCCCGATGCCGCGACCGCCGCGACGAGTCCCCCCGTGGCGAGCACGGTGCCCGCCAGCGCCATCCCCTGCATGGCGACTTGTGTAACATATCAACCACAGCTCGGCCAGACGCGCGCTCGTGACCCGAGGGGCACGGCCGTCCCGGGCGTCACTCACTCACAAACGGATGGAGTCGTAGCGATGGCTAAGCCCGAAGAGAACCGAAAGCAGCCCTTCCTGACCGACGTGAAGACGCTGCGCCAGCGCGCGCGCCAGCACATCGAGCGCGGCGCGGTGACGGACGGCTACACCGCCGACCGCGAGACGGTGCTCAAGTTGCTGAACGAGGCGCTCGCGACGGAGATCATTTGCGTGCTCCGTTACCGGCGACACTACTTCATGGCGAGCGGCTTGGAGGCGAAGAGCGTCGCGGCCGAGTTCCTCCAGCACGCGAACGAGGAACAGGGGCACGCGGACCAGATCGCGGCGCGGATCGTGCAGCTCGGCGGCGAGCCGAACTTCTCGCCCGACGGCCTGTCGACGCGCTCGCACGCCGAATACGTCGAAGGCAGCGACTTGATCGATATGATCAAGAGAAGACCTCGTCGCCGAGCGCATCGCGATCGACAGCTACCGCGAGATGGTGACTTATTGCGGCAACGAGGACCCGACCACACGGCGCATGCTCGAAGGAATCCTCGCGGTCGAGGAGGAGCACGCCGAGGACCTCGTGAGCATGCTGCAGCGCCTCGGCGGGTAACGCGCAGATGCGTAAGTCGTAACACACGCGCCGCGTTCCGCGGCGGATTTACTGTGGAATTCAAAGACTATTACGAGGTCATGGGTGTCGCGCGCGATGCGTCGGCCGATGAGATCAAGCGCGCGTATCGACGGCTCGCGCGCAAATATCACCCCGACGTGAGCAAGGAAAAGGACGCCGAGGCGCGGTTCAAGGAAGTCGGCGAAGCGTACGAGGTGCTCCGCGATCCGGAGAAGCGCGCGGCGTACGACCAGCTCGGCCGCCGTCCGGCCGGCGAGGAGTTCAGGCCGCCACCGAACTGGAACTTCGACTTCGAGGGCGAGGATCGCCCGGGCGAGCACAGCGATTTCTTCGATCAGCTGTTCGGCGGTCTCGGCGGATTGCGCGGTGGGGCCGGGCGCGCCGGTCGCGGCGGATTCCGCAGCCGCGGGTTCGACACGCACGCGCAAGTCGAAGTCACGCTCGAAGAGGCGTTCCACGGTACGACGCGCACGCTGTCGTTGCAGCGCGTCGAGCGCAAGGACGGCAAGCTCGAGCCGCGCGTCCAGCAACTGCAAGTGAAGATCCCGGCCGGCGTCGTCGACGGCCAGCAAATCCGCGTGCCGGCACAGGGCGAGCCCGGCACGGGCGGCGAAGCGGCCGGCGACCTGTTCCTGCAGCTCCGGCTCGCTGCCGCATCAGTTCTTCCGCGTCGAGGGCCGCGACGTCTGGCTCGACCTGCCCGTGACGCCGTGGGAAGCCGCGCTCGGCGAGACCGTCCGCGTGCCGACGCTCGCGGGCCGAGTGGACCTCAAGATTCCGAAGGGCTCGCAGACGGATCGCCAGCTTCGGCTCAAGGAGCGCGGCTTGCCGGGCAGGCCGGCCGGCGATCAGTTCGTCGTGCTCAAAATCGTCGTGCCCGCCGCCGATAGCGAGGCGCGCGAGGCGCTGTACAAACAGATGGCTGCCGCGATGGCGATGAACCCGAGGGCTGCGATGGAGGGCGCGGGATGAAGGACGCGATCGACGTTCATCTGCTCGACGAGACGGTCGAGTTCAGTCTCGCGGATCTCTGTCGTATCTGCGGTGTGCACGAGCGGCTCGTCGTCGACATCGTGGAGGAGGGCGTCGTCGAGCCACGCGGGGCGGTCGGCGAGTGGCGCTTCACCGGCATCGCGGTCACGCGCGTCCGGCGGGTGCTCCGGCTCCAAGACAGAGTTCGAGGTGAACCTCGCGGGCGCCGCGCTCGCGCTCGAGCTACTCGAGGAGATCGAGCGGCTGCGCCGCGGCGGACGATAGCTGCCGCAGGCGCGTGCTCAGCGCGCGGCGGCGCGGAACTCGCGGTCCGCTTTCGCGGCAAGGAAGAAATCGGACTCCGTGAGCCCGTCGATCTTGTGCGTCCAGATCTCGATCGCGCAGCGACCCCAGCCGACGTGCAAGTCGGGGTGATGGCCCTGGTCCTCGGCAATGTCGCCGACGCGGTTCGCGAACGCCATCGCGGTCGCGAAGTTCGAGAACGGATACGTGCGCAGCAGGTGCCCGGCCGCGTTTAACGCCCAACCTTTGTCGAGCTGCTCGAGCAGCTCGGTTACGCGCGCGGGCGGGAGCGGCGGCACGCCGCCCCGGCAAGGAACGCATTGGTTGTCCGCAAGCGCCATGTTTCGTCCCTCCCGTGTGAACCGAGCTTACGACGCGGCGGCTTCCGACGCGAGGGAACCGCCCCAGTGGCTGGGTTGCTCCGCATGGCTGTCACGAGCCTCCGTAGACGTTCGGGTCGTGGCGCTCCATGAAAATATCGGGTCTTCTTGAGTGGCGTGAAGCCTCAGCTTGCGGTAGAGGCCGTGAGCATCCGCGTCGCCAAGACCCGCCTTCGAGCAAGGCGAAGCAGAGCGAGTTGCGCAGCGACTTATCGAGCGTCGCGCTCGGGATGTTCTTCGCCCAATACGACCCGGTTAGGAACCTCTCGATGACATCGTGGTCGAGCCGCGCGGCATCGTCGCTGACCGTGAACTCCTCGCGCGTCCATTCCATCTAGGCGTAGGCGTAGATCGTCGCGAGGATGCCGAGCACCGATGCGAGGAACACGCTGTGCTTCACGTGAAGCGGAACAGCTTGCCTTCCTCCGACCTGTCCATGCCCGTGGCCGCGACGGCGACTGCAAGGCTCGTGAGGCTGATCATCTTGCCCATGACGCCGCCGGCCGAGTTCGACGCGGCCATCGTCGCGGGGTTCAGGTGCAGGCTGTTGGCGGTGACCACCTGCAGGTTGCCGAACAGCGCATTTGCGGACGTGTCGCTGCCCGTCAGGAACACGCCGAGCCAGCCGAGCAGCGCGCTGAAGAACGGGAACAGCGCGCCCGTGGCCGCGAACGCGAGGCCGAGCGTGACCGTCATGCCGCTGTAGTTCATCAGATACGCGAGGCCGAGCACGCACGCGATCGTGAAGATCGAGAAGCCGAGCTGCTTGGCGACCTTCCCGAGCAGTCCGAAGTACATACCGACGGAGACTCGCAGCGTGATTGCAGACGCGATCGTCGCGAACGCGCACGCGGTGCCCGCGGCCGCGAGCCAGTTGAAGTTGTAGACCGCTGCGTACGGCGACGGAGTCGCGACGATCGGGGCGACGCGCGCGATCTGGTTGTGCAGGCCCGGCCACTGAACCGGGATGCTGGCCTTCGCGAGGATGCGCGCGGTATCGGGATAGCCCCAGAGCAGCACGAACACGACGAGGAATAGATATGGCGACCACGCGAGCAGCGTGCGCGAGAAGCCGTGCGACTTCAGCGTCACCGTCGCCTGATGCTCACCGGCAAGCACGAACTGGTCCTTCGGATGCCAGACCTTGAGCAGCACGACGAGGCCGAGTATCGCCGTGATCGAGGCCATGATGTCGACGAGCTGCGGCCCGACGAAGTTCGACACGAGGAACTGCACGCTCGCGAAGCAAACGCCGCAGACGATCGCCGCCGGCAGCACGCCTTTGAGCCCTTTGACGCCGCCCATCACGAGAATCAGGTAGGCGGGAATGAACAGCGAGACCGGCGCGCACAGCCGGCCGACCCAGGCGCTCAGGAGGTGCTCGTCGATACCCGTGGTGCCCGCAAGCGTGACCACGGGAATGCCGATCGAGCCGAAGGCGACGGGCGCCGTGTTCGCGAGCAGGCAGATGCCCGCGGCGAAGAACGGCGAGAAGCCGAGACCGGTGAGCATCGCGGCCGCGACCGCAACCGGAGTTCCAAAGCCCGCGGCGCCTTCGATGAACGCGCCGAACGCGAACGCGATCAGCAATGCCTGAAGCCGTCGGTCGGCGGTCAGGCCGCCGATCGAGTCCTTGATGACCTCGAAGTTGCCCGTCTCGAGCGTCAGACGATAGAGCACGACGGCCCAGTAGACGATCCACGCGATCGGCAGGAGCCCGAACGCGGCGCCCATCAGCGTCGAGGACGCGGCCAGCTTTACCGGCATGCCGTAGACGCCGATCGCGACGACGAGACCCGCCGCGAGGCCCGAGAGCCCCGCGATCCACGCGGGCTTGCGCAGCACGCCGATCAAGAGCAGCAACACGAAGATCGGCACGGCCGCGGCGAGCGTCGACCATCCGAGGCTGTTCAGCACGGGCGCATAGTTGTGTTGCCACATAGGGTCGTCGCTACTCCGTCGTTATTGTTTTTGCGAGTCGTGAAAGGTCGGGTCGCCGTAGTGATCGGAGCGGCCGCTAACCGGGTTCGTGTAATGGAACGGCGGCACGAACGCGGCCGGATAGGCGGCATGCGGGACCGTTGGCTTCCGATCGGGCGGGAGGCGCGCGTATTCGCCGAAGATTGGCGTGGCTTTCTTGGTCCAGCCGTCCTCGTAGTTCGTATACATCGTGTAGTAGCCGTGCAGGTATCCGAGCTTCCACACGCCGTCCTGCTTCACGAACACGTTCTCGTAATCGCCTACGCCCCACTGCGCGTTCGCGTTGATGATCCCGAACATGATGAACGGGCGCGAGCGCACGAATGCCGTCTTGCCGTCGGGCTGCACGTCGATGACCGTTTGCAGGTGCATGTGGTTGAACAGTGAACCGTCGCGCGGTCCGACGCTGCCGGGTGACAGGTTGTGCATGTACTCGCGGACGCGGTCCTGACCGAGGAACGCGCCGCGGCCGTAGATCTCGACGACTCCGTCGCGCGCGAAGAGGTCCGCGACATCGTCGTGGCGGTTCTTGTCGACGTAGTGGCCATAAATGCCGGCGAGGTTCTCGAGCTCGTCCACGTCCTTCAAGCGCTGGACTTCTGCTTTCGCGGCGGCGACGGCTTTCTCGAGATCCGCGATCGCGGCCTTGAGCTCGGCGTTCGCGGGCGGCGTCGAGCGGCCGCATGCGCCGAGCGCCAGGGCCGCGAGAAGGATGAACAACGACGGAACGCGGCGCAGTGTTTCGCTGCTCATTGGCGTGTCCTCACTGTCCGCTCGCGGGGTTCTTGTAGTGAAACGGCGGTACGCACACGCCGGGGTAGGGCTCGCACGTCTCGCTCGACGGCCGATCCGGCTCGACGCCCTTGCCGAGCGCGTAGTCTTCGAGCGGCTTTTTCGTCGGGTTGAGCCAGCCGCCTTGATACGGCGCGACGAACGTCGCGTACCAGTGCAGCTTGCTGATCTTCCAAACGCCGTCTTGCTTCACGTACTCGTTCTCGTACGTACCTTCACCCCAATCGCCGCCGTCGCTCGCGCCGTTGACGCCGAGCATCAGGAACCCGCGCCAGCGCGCTTTCGCCGAGTTGCCGTCCGGCGCGACCGTCACGATCGGCTGGAGCTGGAAGTGCTCGTTGAGCACGCCTTCGAGCGGTCCTTGCTTGCCGCCGCTCAGGCTATAGAGATAGCGGCGGATGCTGTCTTTGCCGACGTACACGCCGCTTGGGCCGATCTCGAGCGTCGCGTCGGTCGTGAAGAGGTCGAGCACCTCGTCCCAGAGCATCTTGTCGGTGTAAAAGCCGTAGCTGCCTTGGAGGTACTCGATCTTGTCGATGTCCGCGACGCGCGCGGCGCGCGTGTCGACCTTCGCGAGGCGATCGCGTAGCGCCGCGACGCGCGCGGCAGGATCTTCGACCTGCGCGTTCGCGAGCGGCGCGAGCGAGAGGAGCAGCGCGCCGCAGCAGAGTGCGCCGAGCACGGGGCTACGGCTTGGCATCGCACACCCCCGGCTCGCAGCGTCCCGACACGGGATTCTTGTAGTGGTACGGCGGCTGGTACGCGGACGGATACGACTGATACGTCACCGACGGCGGGCGATCCGGCGGGAAGTCCTTCAGCGGCGGATTCATCGGCTCGGGTGCCTTGTGCCAGCCCGGGTCGTAAGGCGCGGACACGGTCTGGTACCAGTGGACCTTGCTGAACTTCCAGACGCCGTTCTCCTTCACGTACTCGTTCTCGTACGGTCCCTCGGCCCAAGTCGCACTCTTGCCCGCGTCGCCGATCTGGATCAGCGCGCGCCAGCGGCCCTTGGCCGTGCGGCCGTCGTCGGCTACGTGCACGACGCCCTGCAGGATCATGTGGTTGTGCAGCTGACCGGGCTTCAGCCCCTCGCCGCCGATCACGCGGTCGTAGAACTCGGCGATCCGCGCTTTGCCGACGTAGACGCCGAGGCCACCGAGCTCGGCCGTCGTGTCGGGCGCGTCGGCGAACAACGCGCCGATATCGCGGCTCAGCTTCTTGTCGACGTAGTAGCCATAGGCGCGCTGGAGGCGCTTGATCGCCTTCGTGTCCTCGAGCAGCGCGACGTCGCGCTCGAGGCCCGTGAGCTCGGTCTCGAGCGCGGCGAGCTTCGCGAGGTCCGCACCTTGCTCTTGCGCGCCGAGCGACGCGCCGAGAAGGAGCGCGGCACAGAGCGTCGCGACACTCGCAAGGCCGAAGATCTCTGTCGACGACATGGCGGATGGTCCCCCCGAACCCTTGTCGCGGCTGCGCTTTGTTGTTCCGGCCTCTTGGTGGGCTCGGTACTTCGCGCCGCGCGTGTATTACACCTGAGCGCGACCGGTATTTGAAGCGCGGCTCGCGACGCGACCTATGACGCGCGCGTGCCAGGGCGTGCGCACGGCCTCGGGAGCGTCCCCGCTCGCGATTCGGAGGAGTCGGCGGAGAGCGGTTAGACCGTGTAGGCCTGGAGCTGGCGCGCGAAGTCGTGCAGCGCGCGGATTCCGCTCGCCTCGGCTTCGGCGCACCAAGTCTGCAGGCGCTTGAGGCGGTCCGTGTCGCTGCGCACTGCCTGATTCGACAGCGACTTCAGCTGCTGCATGAACTGGTAGACGGTGCGCACCTTCGGGCTGCGCTCGAGCGCTGCCTCGAGCCATTGACGCGTGCGGGGATCGTGGCGAAGGGAGGCGACGTCCTCGCGGATCATGAGCCGGCGGATGCGCGCAATCTGCGTGGGCGGAAATCCGGGTTCCTCATCGGCGTCCGCGTGCAGCACGGGAGCGATCACGCGCCGACCGTAGAGCTTGAGCACATGGAAGCGGTTCGCGATCACCGCGCGCAGCGTGTCGACGTCGATCGCGCTCTTGCCCGGCTCGAAAGCGGTCCGCGGCGCGACGCGCTTGACGTCTGCGAGGCCGAAGCTCTCGAGCAGCTTGATATAGACCCAGCCGATATCGAGCTCCCACCACTTGTTGCCGAGCTTCGCCGAGTAGCAGTAGGCGTGGTGGTTGTTGTGGAACTCTTCGCCGCCGATCAGCACGCCGAGCGGGATAATGTTGCGCGACGCGTCTTGGGTCTCGAAGTTGCGGTAGCCCAAATAGTGGCCAATGCCGTTGATCACGCCGGCGGCCCAGAACGGGATCCAAAGGAGCTGCGCGACGTAAATCGCGAGGCCGGGCAAGCCGAACAGCACGACGTCGATGACTCCCATCACGCCGAGGCCGAGAACCGTGTAGCGGCTGTATAGGTTGCGCTCGATCCAGTCGTCCGGCGTGCCGCGACCGTAGACCTCGAGCGTCTCGCGATCCATGCTGGCCTTGCGATAGAGCCCGACGCCGCCGAACAGAACGCGCCAGATGCCCCAGATCTGCGGGCTATGCGGATCGGCTTCGGTCTCGCACTTGGCGTGATGCTTGCGGTGCACCGCGACCCACTCGCGCGTGACCATGCCCGTCGTGAGCCAGAGCCAGAAGCGGAAGAAGTGGCTGACGATCGGATGCAGCGTGAGCGCGCGGTGTGCCTGGTGGCGATGCAAGAAGATCGTGACGCTCGCGATCGTCACGTGGGTGAGCAGAAACCCCACGACGATGTAGCCCCAGACCGATAGATTGAAAACGCCGCCGAACGTCATACCGAGTCGCACCTTGTGTTGCGCACAGACTTCACCGCACCGGCAGCACCGGAATGCACGATCAACGCGAGGTCGAAAACTGCCCCCGGTGCCTTCTAAATTCTTATGTCACCTCGGGAGTCGAGGCGGGCCTCCCGCGATGTGCCGCAAGATCGCCAAGCGGGCATCGAAGGGTGGGCTGGATGTCGACGGCACGGGTACTGACTATGGGATTGGGCCCCGGCAATTGCAAGGCTGTAAGTCTCGTTCTCGCGCCGCGTTAGTGTTGCGCCGCAACCGCACTCTCGGTGAGACCCTGATGGGCCGCCGTCGAAGGCGTCGCATTCGCGTCCATCAGCGAGCGTATCAGCGCGGCCGTGCCTTCACGCACGACCCCTTCTTGGCCCGTGAAACCGAAGCCGCCAGCGCGACCGAGCGCCGTGTCGAGCGGCGTAAAGCCCTTATGGTCCTTCGACGGTCAGGTCCGCGCCGTGCGCCGCTAGGAACTTGATAACGTCGTCGTAACCTTGCAGTGCCGCGCCGTGGAGCGCGGTGCGACCGTCGTTCGCCGCTGCGTTCACGTCCGCACCGTGATCGAGCAGCAGCTGGATTGCGTCGATCGCTTCGCGCTTGAGTCTTGTAGCGGCCTGTCGTGTCCTGCTCGGACGTGCCAAGCCCCGCGGCCGCCATTAGCGGCGTGATCCCGCTGCGCGTCGGGCTCAGCTTCGGGTCCGCGCCGTGCTCGAGCAACAATCGCATCGCTGGCAACGTCGCCGGCCTTCGCCGCGCGCAGGAACGGCGTCGTGCCCGCGCCGAGCATCATGTCGTTGCCGCGGTCGAGCTTCGCGCGATACGGCGGTAGCTTTTTCAGCTGCGCATTCGGGTTCGCGCCGCGCGTCGAGCAGCATTCGAGCGACGTCGAGCGCACTGAGCTGATCGTCGATCACGTGCGGCGCCGGCCGGTTCGACGCCGGCATCGTGTTGAAGTCGATCGCAGCGTAGAGCGCGCCGCGACCCACGTAGTCGAGCAGGTTCACGTCGGTTCCGGCTTTGATCAGCGCGCCCGCGACGTCGTAGTGGCCGTTGATCAACGCGATCACGATCGGGCTGATGCCGTCCGGTGTCGTCGCGCTCACGTCGGCGCCGAGCTCGGCCAGCACCGGCACGCAGTCGACGCAGCCTTCGCGCGCGGCGAACAAGAGCGGCGTGAGACCGCCGGGCGGCAACCACTTGTCGCGCGGCTCGGACGTGACTTGGCGCTCCCAAGGCTCGACGTTCGATTTCGCGTTGACATCGGCGCCATGCATGACGAGCGCGCGGATCATTTCGATGTGGCCCTGGGCCGAGGCCCACATCAGCGCGGTCTGGCCGTGCCACGTTTCGCGGGCGTCGATCTCGGCGCCGTGCTTCAGCAGAGCTTCGGCCGCTTCGACATGACCGCCGCGTGCGACCGTCATCAGCGGCGTCTCGCCGTCGGCGCCGGCCGTGTTCGGATCCGCGCCGGCCTTGATCAAGGCGCTCGATCATCGCCGCGTTGCCGTTGATCGCGGCGAGATGCAGCGGCGTGACGCCGTAACGGTTCGCCGCCGCGGCGTCGGCCCCGGAGCGGAGCAGACGGTCGACGAGCTCGAGGTCGTCGGCGCGCACGGCCCAATGCAGCGCCGTGGTGCCGTCGGCTTCGGCTGCGAGCACAGCGCTCTTGTCGCGCGCGAGCGTCGAGCGCCGTGGCGCGATCGCCGGACTTCACCGCTGCGACGAGCGGCGGCGTTGCGGCATGCGCACCGCCCGCGATCACGAACGCCGCGACGAGCGCGGCGCGAGCGGCCGAGAGCGTTGCTTTCATCCCGCGATCCTCGCGCTCAAATTTCCGCGACGTGGCCGGTGCTGTCGCCGAGCTTGTCGACGTCGACGTCGGCCTTGGCGAGCAGCGTGACGAGCAAGTTCGTCATCGGCGTGTGCTCTTCGCACACGACGTGCCGGCCGCCGTTCAAGCGGCCGTAGCCGCCGCCGACGACGACATTCGGCAGCGGGTAATGATCGTGAGCGTTGCTGTTGCTCATGTTGCTGCCGTAGAGAAGGATCGTGTGATCGAGCAGCGAGCCGTCGCCGTCCTGGTACGTGTCGAGCTTGCGGACGAAATCGGCGAACAGCCCGATGTGGTACGTCTGGATCTTGGCGAGCCACTCGAGCTTGTCGGGGCGATTCTGGTGGTGCGACACCGCGTGATGGCCTTCGGTGACGCCCACCTGCGTGTAGGTTCGGTTGCTGACCTCGCGCGCCATCATGAACGTGAACACCCGCGTGATGTCGGCGCGATAGGCGAGGGTGAGCAGGTCGAACATCAGGCCGACGTGCTCGGCGTACTCGAACGGAATGCCGGACGGCGCCTCGGGCACGTCGATATTCGCGTTCTGTGCGCTTTGCGTCTCCGCGCGGATGAGCCGACGCTCGATCTCGCGCACGCCCTCGAGGTACTCGTCGAGCGTCTCGCGGTCGTGTGCGCCGAGGTCGCGCTGCAGCGCGGTCGCTTGACCCGTGACGGCGTCGAGGATGCTGCCATCCTCGTGGCGGCGGCGCACGCGAGCCTCCGCGCTGTCGCCTTCACCGAACATCCGCTCGAAGACCTTGCGCGGATTGATCTCCATCGGCATCGGCGTCGTCGGCGTGCGCCACGACAGCGTGTTCATATAGATGCAGCCGTAGTCGCGATCGCACGCGCCGATCAGCCCGGAGTGGTCCTCGGTCGCGAGCTCGATCGACGGCAGAGGGGTGTCTTGGCCGATCGCGAGCGCGGCGATTTGGTCGGCGGTGACGCCCGCGTACGCGTCCATGCCCTGCGTCGGCTTCGGGCGCACTCCGCTGAGCCAGGTCGTGGGGCTCAACGAATGCACCGCGGTCGAGTCCGCCGCGCGGTGATGCAGCCGGCTCACGATGCTCAAGCGGTTACGAAACGGCTCGAGCGGCTTGGTGATGTCGTTGAACGCGAAGTTCTTGCCGACCGTCGTCGGCGTGAACCGATTCATCACCATTCCGTGCGGCACGTAGACGAACCCCAAGCGCGGCGTCTGCTTCACGTTGCTCGCGAACGCCGGCACCATCGCGTCGAGCAGGGGCAGCGCGACGGCCGCGCCCAAACCCTGCAAGAACGTGCGCCGCCGCAGGTGCTTCTTGGTGATGAACATCGTCTATCGGCCCCCGGGAACCACTCGTTTAAGTGGTTGAAAAGCGGCATGAATGTTAAATGAAAAGCCCTTCCATATCGACGGCTCGGCGCACGCTTCGCCAGCCAGACTTATGTCGAACGCCATGAATTTAGAGACCGTTCACGGCCGGGGCGGTTCCGCGGCCGCGCCGAGGGCGCACGAGGCTCGATACAAAACAGCCCCTTAGCGGAAGTTCGGACAAGCAGACGCGGGGCTTGCGGCGACTCGCCGCTCGGATCGTTCGCGGATTCAAGAGAGACTCGATTTTTCTCAAGCACCTACGTCTTGGGGATCGAGCTCATTCGCTCTACGCCGTCAGCTCTCCATGCCCCAGCGGCGCACCGTGCGCCGCTCGATTGCCGCGGAAGATCACGTTCTCGACGAACAAACCGAACAGGATCACGGTCAGGAGTCCTGCGAACACCTCGGGGATCCTGAGCTGGTTCTTGTTCTCGAAGATATACCAACCGAGCCCGCCCGAGCCCGAGCTCACTCCGAACACGAGCTCCGCGGCGATCAGCGTGCGCCATGCGAACGCCCAGCCGACTTTGAGTCCCGTGAGGATGCTCGGGAACGCGCCCGGGATCAGGATCCGTGCGATGTAACCGAGCCGCGAGAGGCCGTAGTTCTGGCCGACCATCCGCAGCGTCGGGCTCAAGCCCTTGAAGCCGGCGAACGTGTTCAGCGCGACGGCCCAGAGCACCGCGTGCACGAGCACGAAGATCACGCTGCCGTCGCCCAGTCCGAACCAGATCAGCGCGAGCGGCAAGAGCGCGATCGATGGCAGCGGATTGAACATCGCCGTGAGCGTCTCGAGCAGGTCGGCGCCGAGCCGCGACACGCTCGCTAACGCCGTGAGCAACAGCGCGATCGCGAGACCGACCATGTAGCCCTTGAGCAGCAGCGACAGCGTGTACGCGCCGGCGCGCGGGATCGCACCGCGTGGCGACGCCTTTCACGAGCGCCGCGACGGTGGCCGAGAACGTCGGGAACAGCAGCGGATTCGCGAGCGCGCGCGCATAGAGCTCCCACGCGAGCGCGAGCACGACGAGCAGCGCGCACTTGCGCACCGCGCCGTTCGCGTATGCGCGCGCCCACACGGACTGCGGCGCGGCCGTCACCTCGAAGCCGCGCGGCAAAGGTGCGAGGGTGTGGACGATCTCGGGGCGGCTCGCGGCCGCGGGTCGAAGCTCGGGCATTCGCTTACGCTCCTTCGCGCTCGAACAAGAGACGCTCGATTCGCGCGGACAACAGCTCGCCGTCCAGCGCCGCGCACGTCACCGGCAGCACAGTCGATCTCCGCCTTCGCGCGGCCCGGATGCGGCGTGAGCAGCAGGATCCGGTTGCCCACACGGATCGCCTCCGGGATCGAATGCGTGACGAACAGCACAGTGAATTTCGTGTCGGCCCACAGTCGCAGCAGCTCGTCCTGCATCTTCGCGCGCGTGAGCGCATCGAGTGCGGCGAACGGCTCGTCCATCAGCAGCACCTGCGGCTCCATCGCGAGCGCGCGCGCGATCGCGACACGCTGCTTCATGCCGCCCGATAGCGTGTGCGGGAAGCTCTCCGCGAAGTCCTCGAGGCCGACCTTCGCGATGTAGTGCCGCGCCTTGTCCAGCGCGTCGCGGCGCGCGAGCGTGCCGGACGCGGTGAGCGCGAACACGATGTTGTCGCGCACGGTCTTCCATGGCAGCAACTGATCGAACTCTTGGAACACGAACGCGCGATCGGGGCCGGGGCCCGCGACGCGCGCGCCGTTCAGCACGATCTCGCCTTCGACGGGCGGCACGTAGCCGCCGATCGCCTTGAGCAGCGTCGACTTGCCGCAGCCGGACGGGCCGAGCACGACGAAACGGTCGGAGCGCAGCACGTCGAAGCTCACGCGATAGGCCGCCGTTACGAGCCGGTCGTCGGCCCGGTACTGCAGCGTGACGCCCGCGACGCGCAGCAGCGGCGCGTCAGCTGCCGGCGGCGCCATGGATCTCGGGGAAGAACAGGTCGCGCCACGACTCCGGCGCGTGCTCGATCGAGCCGATCGCGTGCATGAACTCGGCGTACTTTGCGACGTTCGCAGGTCTAGTCGTGAACTCGATCTCCGGGTCGCGCAGCACGTCTGCAAGCTCGTCCACCGAGAAGCCGGCAGTCGCTTCGGCCGCGAACAGAATCTCGGCGGCCGCTCGCGGATCCGCGCGGATCGCGTCGTTCGCTTCGCTGAGCGCGGCAAGCACGGCGGCACAGATCGCGGGATTCGCCGCGTGGAACTTCGTGGTCGTCGACAGCATCGTGAATGTCGTTGCGCCGTGCATGATCGCGTCGGTGCTGAGCACCGTGTGCACCCGTGAATCCTTGAGCTCCCGCTGGTGGAACGGCGGCGACGTGAAGTGCGCGTCGATCTGGTTCGCGCCCGAGAGCAGCGCGACGACGGCGTCGGCATGCGTCATCGTGACGGTGTAGCGGTCGAAGCGGAACGCCTCGCCGATCCCGTAGCGCTCGGCCGCGTACATCTGCATCGCGATCGACGGGATCGACACCTTGACCGCCGTGACGGCGATCTTGTCCTGCGCGCCGAGGTCGTCGAGCGTCTTGAGCCTGCTCCGCAGTCGTGTTGAGGTACATCGGCAGCGACGCGATCGCCGCGACGCCCCGCACGTCCGCGCCGCCGCGCGTGCGGTCCCAGAGCGTGATGAACGCGGGCGGCCCGGCCGCGATGAAATCGACCGACCCCGACAGCAGCGCGTCGTTCATCACGGCGGGGCCGCCGAGGTCGATCCAGCGTACGCGCACGTCGACGCCGAGCGCGGCCGCGTGGCTCTCGATCAGCTTGCGCTCCTTCATTACGAGCAAGGGCAAGAAGCCGACGCCGCCCGCGCCGAGCGGAATTCGGACCTCGCGTGCGCCGCCCGTGCCGCCGCCGCTCGAGCCGCCCGAGCCGCAACCCGCGACGAAAGCGGCGGACGCGAGCAGAAGAACGGCACGGCGGGACCAGTGCGCCGTCGTCATCGGGGTCGCGCTCAGTTGCCCGCGCGGGAAGAAGGCGCGCGTGCTCCGCGCGGCATCGTCGCGCGCGCGAGGACGCCGACGTCCGCGAGCTCGCCGATTCGCCAGCACTGATCGAGCACGTCGTCGACTTGTGCGCGCGGCAGGGCCAGCACGGCCTGGTCGACGAACTTCTCCGTTAGCTGCTCGTTGCTGAGCGGGCGGTGGACGTTGCCGAGCGATTGCTCGACGAACTTCGTGAGCTTGCGGCCGTCGCGCAGCGTGACCTCGATGTGCACCTGGTCCTCGCCGACCGAGGGGTCCGCCACCGCCGTGGTCACGTCGCGAACGTGCGCGAGCTTCGGGTCCCGGATCGCGTCGTCGGTGAATTCCTGAAGTCCGCCTTTGCCGCGAACGAGGCCGATAGCGGCCGCGTGATAGATCGAGTACTTGCTCTCGAGCGCACGGCGCAGGTCCTTCTTGTTGCAGAGGTCGAGCACGAGCGGCGCGACGCGCACGCGCACGGCCGCGATGTCCTCGGCCGCCGGATGGTGCTCGCGGAAGAGCTGGCTGCAGCCGTCGATCGCAGGATGCACGACGAGCCCGCACGCGTAGGGCTTGTAGGCGTTGTCGCGCAGCTCGAAATCGACGCCGAGCCTCGCCGTGACCTTGTCGAGGTCGTACTCGGTCGCGGTGACGGCCGCGAAGCCTCGCGGCCCTTCGAGGGCGCGCTCGCCGGCCGTGAAGTCGGCGCGGCCGAGCAGCGCGGCGGTGTAGCCGTTCTGCGCGGCGCGGCCCGGTTGGAACGACTTCGCCATCGAGCCGAACATCTCGCGGATGCCGGCAGCCTGTGTCGCCGCGAGCCCGAAGGCCCAAACCATTTGCTTCGTCGTGAGCCCGAATAGCTTGCCGACCGCGGCGGCGGCTCCGAACACGCCGGTCGTCGACGTGATGTGCCAGCCGGCTTGGTAGTGAGCCGGGTAGACCGCGTTGCCGATTCGCGATTCGACTTCGAAGCCCAGAATGAACGCGTGCACGAAGTCGCGCCCCGCCACCGGGTTCGCGCTCGCATACGCGAACAGCGCGGAGCCGACCGGTACGCTCGGATGGATGTAGTTCTTCGGCAGCGTGTCGTCGTACTCGTGCACGTGCGAGCCGATGCCGTTCAAGAGCGCGGCGTTGAGCGCGTCGAAGCGCTCCGCGCGGCCGAGCACGCACGCGTTCCGCTCGCCCGAGAACGGGGCGAGCGTTGCGATTGCGACGTCGAGCGCGGGTTCGATGCTGCCGCCGAGCGCGCAGCCGAGATAGTTCACGAGCGCGCGCGTCGCTTCGCGCTGCACGTCGCGCGGGATCGCGTCGAGCGTGCTGTCGACGACGTAGGCCGCGAGGGTCTCGGTGACGGACATCGTGAGGCCGGCGCTCAGGGCGCGAAGCGCACGCAGTAGATCGGCGGGAGCGACGCGCTGATCTGTTGCCAGTGATCGCCTTGGTCGTCGCTGATCCAGAGGTTGCCGGTCGTGCTGCCGAACGCGAGCGTCTCGCCGCTCGCGTCGATGTCGAGGCCGTGGCGATAGACGATGTCGTAGGCGTGCTGCTGCGGCAGTCCGTCGCGCAGCACGTCGAAGCTCTCGGCGCCGTCGCGCGTCCTCGTCACGACCAGCGCGCCGTCGACGGGATAGCGCTTCTCGTCCTTCACGCCGGGCACGAACCACGCGGTCTTCGGATCCTCGGGATGCACCGCGACCGCGAAGCCGAAGCTCGACGGCTGCGCCGTTTGGACCTCGGAGCAGGTCGCGCCGCCGTCGTCGCTCTTGAAGATGCCGTTGTGATGCTGGATCCAAATCCGATCGGGGTCGCTCTCGCACTGCACGATTCGGTGCGGGTCCTGGAACGCGGGGTCGAGCGCCTGATCCGGCGGCATGAACGCCGCGCGCATGCCGCGCCCCTCGAGCGTCCAGGATGCGCCGTCGTCGCGGCTCGTCCAGAGCCCGCCGCACGACACGCCGATCCGGATGGTCCGTTCGTCGCGTGGATCGATCAGCACCGAATGGATACCGGGATAGTCCGCGCCCGCCGCCGAACCAGCCTTTGCGCCCCGGATGGTTCCAGAGCGATTCGACGATGTGCCACGACTCGCCGCCGTCCTTCGAGCGAAACAGAGCGCCTGGGATCGTTCCGCACCACAGCTCGCCCGAGCCTCGGCGACGCCTCGAGCGCCCAGACACGCTTGTTGTCCCAGGGCACCGGCGTGCGCCGCGTCGGATCGATGTCCTCGACGCCCTCGGGTTTAGGCGGGTATTTCGGAGCCGGGCGGTCGTCCCAGGTCGCGCCGCCGTCGCGCGAGCGTTTCATCTTCACGCCGAAGTGGCCCATGTCCTGAGCGACGATGCAGGGCGCCGTCCGGCGTGCCGAGCACCATCGTGACGGGATCGCCGAGCAGCGCCGCGTATTCGATGCGCCACGCCGCGCCGCGGCGGCGAAGCACGAAGGCGCCCTTGCGCGTGCCGACGACGAGGCTCCCATCTCAGCCACCCGAAAGCGCCTGAAATACGTAGACCTCGCTGTTCTCGGCGAGGCCGTCGGATAGTCGGTGCCGGTCGCGCAGGTTGCGGCCGTCGACGAGCACCTTGATGTGCTTGCGAACCTCGCCCTGATCGTCGAGCACGAAGCTACGCACGCGCGGGCCACCGCTCGAAATAGCGCTCGAGCAGCTCGGCGACGGTGCCGGCCGGAAGTGTCTCGGTCGGGCACTCGGTGTGCCGCGTCAGGTTCGGAGTGAAGTGCACGCTCGCCATTCGCTGCGTCGCTCATGCCGCGGAGCGGGCGAGCACGTTGAAGGGTGCGAGCGCCGGGTTGCGAGCGTTCGCGAGCGGAATCAGCACGGTCGTCACGAGCGCGTGCTGACCCGAGAGCACGGAGTGGCTGATGCCGTCCGTGAATACCATCCACGAGGAGAGCGGAGGGAAGTGGATCTCCTGGTAGCCCTCGCGGC
Source organism: uncultured Gammaproteobacteria bacterium (assembly GCA_963841645.1). Classification (GTDB taxonomy): domain Bacteria; phylum Pseudomonadota; class Gammaproteobacteria; order Steroidobacterales; family Rariloculaceae; genus FEN-1219. The sequence continues at coordinate 330,120 of CAWJDS010000004.1, forward strand.
TGTCGCGGAACGCGGGGTTCTCCTTCATATAGTTGTGGATGCGGCGCATCGAACGGTCATACGGGCTCGAGTCGATCACCTGGAACAGCGGGTAGACCTTGCTCAAAGCCGTCACCATGCCGCTGTACAGCCGGTCGAGCGGGCCCTTGTCGAGCACGACGCGGTCGCGGCCGCCCTTCGCGGCGGCGACGAGCTCGCGGTGACGCGCGAGAAGGGAGCCGAAGCCGCCCTTCGTGCCCCAGACGCGGTCGCGTGTCGGATGGATGTTCACGAAGAAGCGCAGGATTCGAGCGCCGTTCGTGGCGCCGTACGCGCCTGCGTCGATGTGCACGAGCTCGTTGCTCGAGCGCGGCTTGAGCTTGCGGCCCTGCTCCTCGATCGAGCGGAAGCTCGTGGTCCCGAGCGTCCAGCCCGGGACGTAGTCGGGCGTCACCCGGCGCAGGAACGCCTCGACGCGCTGGCCGTGCGTGCGCAGGATGCGCTCGATTCGGTCCCGCACCGCGGGGTCAGCCTCGAAGCGAGGAATACTATTTGATTCAGGGTGATAGCTGATGTTCTTCACCTGAAGCTCACGAGGCAGTCCGGTCCGCATGAACTCGAGATCGTCCTCGCTCGGCAGCTCGACGGGGCAGTGCTGCCAAAACACGACCTCGGCGCGCTCCATCGCGTCCTCGACGTCCTGCGGGGTCGCGATGTCGAAGCTTCGAAGGGCGTACTGGTCCATAGCGGTTCCTCTCGGCTTCAGCTCAGCGGCGCGATTCCGCGCTCGGCGAACGCCCGATCGAGCTTACGTGTCACGTCGGCCACGGTGATCAGGCTCATCGCCTCCGGGTCGCGCACGCGCTGACCCCAGCGCAGCTCGTCGATCGGACGGTGGAACTCGCGATCGACGGCCTCGGGATACTTGTCCACGACGAGGTGCTGGCTGAAGTAGGGACCGGTGCGCAAGCGATTCGACGTCGCATAGAGACCCACGACGGGCGTGCGGACCGACGTCGCCATGTGCGCCGGACCCGAGTCCGGACAGAGCACCACGCTCGAGCGTTTCAGTATCGCGAGCAACTGTTTCAACGATGTTTGGCCGATCAAGTTCGTGGGGCGGGACTTGCACAGCTCGAGGATGCCGCGGCCGTACGTTCGTTCGATTTCGGTCGTGCCCCCCGTGAGTAGCACCCGCGCCCCGTAGCGCGTCTCGGCATAATCGGCGATCTCCGCATACCAGTCCACCCGCCAGTTGCGGTAGTTGCGGAAGCGCTGGCCGGTGCACGGGCTGATCACGAGCGAAGGCGTGCCGGGCGGGATCTGCGCGGTCGCGAACGCGTCGTCGCTCGCGTCGACCGGGATGTTCCAGGTCGGCTCGGGTGGCAGCGGCACGCCGATCAACTCGGCGAACTCGAACAGCCCATCCATTACATGGCGTTGAGGTTTAGGCTCTAAGTGCTTGTTGCAGAATAACCATTGATGGTCACGAGCGCGCGCCCGATCGAAGCCGATCCGGAGCGGCGAGGAGACGACCAGGCTCACGAGGTTTGCGCGCGCCGAGGCGTGCATGTGCAGCAGCGCGTCGAAGCGCCTTCCCTTAAGTGCGCGCCGGACCGCACCGTAGCCGCCCCAGCCGAGCGACTTGTCGAGCACGACGAACTCGACGCCCTCGAGCCCCTTGAGCAGCGAGTGCTCGGTCTTGCCGATGATCCAAGTGAGCTTCGTCGCGGGCCATGCGCGCTGAATCGCACGCACGACCGGCACGGTGTGGCAGGTATCGCCGATCGCCGAGAGCCGGATCAGGCACAGCTGGTCGGGCGGGTGATCGAAGGGCAACGGCATGCCGCGTGTTGACTGCTCGAGCGCGGTCGAAAAGAGGCGCCATCCTACACGATCGATACGGACGGCGGCCGTTGCCGTCCGCGGCGAATAGTGTCGCGACGCGCTGCGCCGCGGCGTCGTCGAAATCGGGAACGCTGAGCTAGCGCGATCGGGCAGCACAACCGTTCGCAAACGCAACCGTTTTACATACGCGCTGTCTGACCGACAGCCATAAGCCATCTGGACGGTTTGCACGCTGAAAAGCGGCGCTAATCGGGGATGGGGTAGCCGCGTCCACTTATGGAAGAAGCTGATCCGCGTCACGGCTAACCGAGAACGAGGCGCTCTATTATCGGCGCCGTCTACGCTCGAGCGCCAAAACAGACGGCGCCGCGCGCTCCTGAAGAACGAGCGACCAACACATGCCGCGTCGCGGCGAGCCACAATGAGCAGCAAGGATCAGCTAAGCGCAGGATGGATCGGGCAGACACCGGCACTGACGGCGACCCGCGATCGTTCGACCGACTTCCGCCCCGACATCAACGGCCTCAGGTCGATCGCCGTCGCGACGGTGATTCTGTTCCATTTCGGGGTACCCGGATTTCGGGGCGGCTTCGTCGGAGTCGATGTCTTCTTCGTCATCTCGGGTTTCCTGATGACGAAGATCATCGTCGAGAAGTTGTGGACCGGGCGATTCTCGGTGTTCGATTTCTACCTTGCTCGTGCGAGGCGCATCTTCCCCGCGCTCGCGGGCCTTTGCCTCGTGTTGCTCGCGCTCGGCGCCGTTTCGCTCTCGCCGGTCGACTATCAGCACGTAGCTTGGTGGTCGGCTTCGAGCTTGGCCTTTCTGTCGAACTTCACGTTCCTGAACGAAGCGGGCTATTTCGATACCGCGTCGGCGGAAAAGTGGCTGCTCCACACCTGGTCGCTATCCGTCGAATGGCAGTTCTATCTGCTTTTTCCTCTGCTGCTGATGATTGCGTGGAAAGCCTTTCCCAAGCGGCTGCTCACCGCAGCGACCATCGCCGCGGCGTTCCTGTTTTCACTCGCCATTTCGATCTACTGGTCGCCGCGGCATGTCGACGCGGCGTACTTTCTTCTGTTTACTCGCGCCTGGGAGATGATGGCCGGGGCGCTGGCCTACATCGCGACGCCGCATCTGCATCCGAGGCGGGGCGCCAGCGCGACTCTCGAGATCACCGGTCTCGCATTGATTTTGTTCGCGGCGGTCGCCTTCAGAGCGACGGATCCGTGGCCCGGGCACCTCGCGCTGTTGCCAGTGGCGGGTTCGGTACTGGTCATCCTCGCGCGCAACACACGGTCGATCGTGACGACGAATCCTGTCGCCGACTTCATCGGAACGTCGTCGTACTCGATCTATCTATGGCACTGGCCGGTCGCGACGGCGCTGACCCTGCGCGGCCTCAAGGAGGATTGGGGCTGGGCGGCGGTAGGCATCGGCCTCGCCATCGCGCTGGGACACTTGTCCTATCGATGGATCGAAATGCCGAGCCGCGACTGGCGCTGCCTCCGGAGGTCGTCGGAGTGGCTCTGCTATGGCGCCGCAGCTTCGCTCTTGATCACGTGCTCGTTACTGATCGCCTACAGCGCGGGGATGCCGAGCCGACTCGGCACCGACGAGAAGCTCTACGAGGCGACCGCCGCCGCGATCTCCGACTGGAGCCAGCGAGGCTGCGGGCGCGCGGGTATCCTCCGCTATTGCGAAAGACCGGGCACGGATCATCGGACGATCATGTTCGTCGGGGACTCGATCGCCCAGCAGTGGTACCCGCGATACGGAGAAACTTCGACTTCTGCGGGTCCGAAGGTAGTCTTCGCCACGCGACCGGGCTGCACGCCGATCAGGAATCTCGATGGCTACCCGCCGAATGTGCATTGCGGCGAAAGTGCCGCGGCGATCTGGGACACCGTGCGCCGGCTCAATCCGCAGGAACTCGTGGTTTCCTCAGAGTGGTGGGGGGACTTTTTCTTGCCGTCCGGCGAGATGCGTCGGGAAACCTGCGTGGTATCCGGATCCGGTTGCCGACTCATCACCGACGTCTCCCAGCTGAAGCAGGTGCTCGCGGCGTTAGAGTCCGACATAGCCGAAGCGACGAGTCGCGGCACCAATGTAGTCGTTCTCGGGCCGCCGCCGTACTCCGACCTCAACTACGCCGATTTGCGGCTCGGAGAGCTGGCGAGCAGACATCTGCCGCTGGCATTCGTGAAGACTTGGCAAACGCTTCCCGGCGAGCAACGACGATCCGTCACGTCAGAGCTGGCCACGCTAATCGACCCGAACAGCGAAACGCCGGCATTCCCCTGGAGCGAGGACAGGCCGCAACAAATAATGGAGAGCCTGTTGCGCGACGTTGCGGCGCATTCCGGAGCGCGCTTCGTGCCGCTCGAGAGCTTCATGTGCCCGCACGGTCTCTGTCCGTTGACCGATCCATCCGGCGTGCCGATTTACGCGGATCACTTGCATCTGCGCGCACACTACGTGCAGTCCGCTTCGCTGAGCTGGCTCGATGGCATAGTCGGACTGAAAATCTGACGACGGACCGGCGTCGGCCAATTTTCAGACTGCTGCGGCGACGATCGGCTCGCCAAGGCTAGCGTTTTCTATTTACTATCCGCTCGCGTGGCTCGATCCGACGCGCGAAGCGCGGTGCGCGGCGACTCGCGGAGCCACCGAAAAGGGGAGAGCCTTTGCCGGTTCGCTGGATGTCCTTCGTAGGTCTCGCGGCAGCGCTCGCGGCCTTCGCCTCCGCGGCCGCGGCTCAATCGCTGCCGATCGAGCACATCCAACTGCGCGGAGACCGGTTTCGCGGGCTAGGCTACGCCGAGATGACGCCCGAGCAGCGCGTGATGCTCGATCACACGGTCAACAGCGCCCGCGCGGTCACGAACACGACTGCTAACGGACCGTTCAACGTGCTGCTGCGCAGCCCCGAGATCGGCGATCTCGTGCAGCAGCTCGGCAACTCGATCCGCTTCGCCTCCGGGCTCACGCCGGCGCAGCGCGAGCTAGCGACGCTCGCAGCCGGCCGCGCGTGGACTTCGCGCTACGAGTGGTATGCACACGCGCGCTACGCCGCCGACGCGGGGATTCCTGCGGCGGTGATCGATGCGCTCGCGGCCGGCCGTGCACCGGATCTCTGCAGCGCTGTCGAAAGACGAAGCACTCGCGTGGCGAGTCGCCGAAGAGATGATGTTCACGCGGCGCGTGACCGACGCGACCTATCGCGACGCGCTCGCCGGGCTCGGCGAGCAGCGCCTCGCAGCCGCGGCAACGCTCGCGGCTTACTACGAGCTCGTCTCGATGACCCTGAACGTCGACCGTTACCCGCTGCCTTCGAGTGCGCCGCCCGGTGCGGCCGAGGCGCTCGCGCCGTTGCCGCAGAGCGCGCTCTATCGAGCGCCGAGCGGACCGGTGACGGCGCGGTCAGCCACTGCCGACGACTGATTACGATCGCGCAATCGATGCGCTGCTCGCCCGTCTGCGTGCCGACGGCGATCTGCAGGACGACACGCGACTCGGTGATTTCGCGCGCCGTCCTTGATCAGTGGAACCGCCGCCGCGATAGAGGCTATCGACGTATGTCGACAATCGCCATGCGCGTCGCTTACCAGCTTCGCGACGGAGCTGCTCGCGACGCGCGGCGTGAGCGACGAGACGTTCGCGGCCGCGCGCGACGCGTTCGGCGAACGCCGGCTCGTGAACCTGATCGTCCTGATCGGTGTATCCAACCTTCACTGCGCGAAGCTCGCTCTCGCGGGCAACGCGTGCACGCTCGATGATCGTTAGGAGAAAATGCCAATGAACGTTCGCCCACTGTCCCTCGCTTCCAGTGCTCGTGCTCGCTTCGGTCGCCTCGGCCGCGTTCGCGCAGTCTGCGAGCCTGCCGTCCGACCTCGACGCGAAGTCGCTCGCGCGGCTTGCCGTACGTGACGCGTCAAGATCTTGGCGACGCAGGCCAGAAGCTCGCGGACATCTTCGCGCGCAACGGCAAGCCGTCCGATCCGATCACCGGCCCGCTCGCATTCGCGTCGTACAACGTCCCCGTCGCGAACGCTCTGCTCGACCTGCACGATGGCGCAGTCGGCAAGGGCTCGTTGAACCCGCACGTGCGCGAGCTCGCGATCCTCGTCGCGTGCCGCGAGACGAACTACAACCTCGAGTGGAACGGTCACGAGCCGGCCGCGGTCAAGGCCGGCGTAGACGCGAAAGCGATCGACGCCGTGCGCACGGGTGGGGCGCTCACGGGCCTCGACGATGCCGACGCGGCCGTCATCCGCTTCGGCCGCGAGCTCATCGGCGACCGCAAGATGAGCTCCGCCACGTTCGCGAAGGCCGTGCAGCTGTACGGCAAGAACGGCGCGATGGACCTCGTGGCCGTGATGAGCACGTATGCCGTGAGCGGCTTCTACGCGATTGCGGTCGACGAGCATCCGCCGGCGGGCAAGCCGGCTCTGCCGGCGCTCAAGAAATAGCGCGAGACGCGTGAGCGAGCAGCACGCCGACATTCGCGAGGCCGTCGCGCGGCTCTGCGAGGATTTCCCGGGCGAGTATTGGCGCGCGCTCGACCGCCGGCGCGCGTATCCGCAGGACTTCGTCGCGGCGCTCGCGGGCGCAGGCTACTTGTCGATCCTGATCCCCGAGCAGTACGGCGGCGCGGGCCTCGGCCTCGGCGCCGCGTGCGCCGTGCTCGAGGAAATTCAGAAGAGCGGCTGCAACGGCGGTGCGTGCCACGCGCAGATGTACACGATGGCAACGGTGCTGAAGCACGGCAGCGAGAAGCAGAAGAGCGATTATTTGCCGCGGATCGCTTCGGGCGAGTTGCGACTCCAGGCGTTTGCGGTGACGGAGCCTTCGAGCGGCACCGACACGACGCGCATTCGTACGACGGCGCAGCGCGCGGGAGACGTCTACCGCGTGAGCGGCCAGAAGGTATTCATCTCGCGCACGGAGCACTCGGATCTGATGTTGCTGCTCGCGCGCACTACGGCGCGCGAGCAGGGCGCGAAGCCGACCGATGGCATGTCGGTCCTACTCGTCGATCTGCGCAGCGCCGTCGGCAGGGGGCTCACGATCAAGCCGCTCGCGACGATGATGAATCACGCGACGACCGAGCTCTATTTCGACGGGCTCGAGGTCCCGGCGGAGAACCTGATCGGCGAGGAGGGCAAGGGCTTCAGCTATATCCTCGACAGCATGAACGCGGAGCGGATCCTGATCGCGGCCGAATGCGTCGGGGACGCGCGTTGGTTCATCGGCAAGGCGTCGGCATATGCAACCGAACGCGAGGTGTTCGGCCGGCCGATCGGCCAGAACCAGGGCGTGCAATTCCCGATCGCACGCGCGCACGTGCAGACGGAGGCCGCGGCGCTGATGGTCGCGAAGGCTGCGGCGCTCTTCGACGCAGGCAAGAAGTGCGGCGCCGAGGCGAACATGGCGAAGCTGCTCGCGTCAGAGGCGTCGAGCGCGGCCGCAGAGGTCTGCATCCAGACGCATGGCGGATACGGCTTCGCCGAGGAATACGACATCGAGCGCAAGTTCCGCGAGACGCGGCTCTACCAAGTAGCACCGATCTCGACCAACTTGATCCTGTCCTACGTCGGCACCCACGTGCTCGGCATGCCGAAGTCGTTCTAAGTTGAAGGCTCGGTCGCGGGCTGCACACGCGCATCGGCCGCGAGCAATCGCTTCGCAATCGCGACGAAACTGAGCGCGGTCGCCGGCATCACGACCGCATAGAGCAGGGCGGTGGACGCCAAGTCGGGCCGCTTCAGCATCGTGAACGTGATCGCGTAGGCGAGAGTCAGGTTGTGCACGCCGACCTCGAACGTGAGCGTGACGACCTGCGCGGTCGGTAGACGGAACAATCGCGCGAGGCCGTAGCCCATCGCCATCGACAGCACGTTCATCGTCAGCACGAGCGCGCCTGCGGCGGCGAAGTGGTCGAGGATCGCCCGATAGTTCGCGGCCGCGCCGAGCACGAGCACGCAGATCATCAAGAAGAACACCGTCTTGCGGATCGGCTCGACGGCGCGGGCCGCGAGCTCGGCGAACGCCGCGCGAGCCAGCATGCCGACGGCCAGAGGGACCAGCGCGAGCTCGGTGAGGTCGATCAGCATGCGCGAGAACGGCAGAGCCTGGAGCTCTCCTCCGACATCGAACGTCCGGAGGCCTAGGTTGATGAACAGCGGGATCGTGAAGACGGTGACGATGCTCGTGAGCGCGGACAGCGTTACGCACAGCGGCACGTCGGCGCGCGAAGCAAAGGTGTACGCGTTCGACGTCACGCCGCTCGGACACGAGGCGAGGATCACGAGCCCCATCGCGATCGCGGGCGGCACGGGGAACAGCGACGCGAGCGCGAAGCCGAGCAGCGGCTGACCGACGATTTGGGCGACGAGCCCGAGGCCGACCGCCTTCGGGTAAACCACGATGCGCTTGAAGTCCGCGACAGTGAGCGACAAGCCGAGCCCCACCATCACGAGGCGCAGAACCCATGGCGTTGCGGTCGTGTTGATGAACGCGGCAGAGGCGCTAAGCTGCTGTAGGATCTGCATCGACGGCTCCCCCGTTCGCTCGTCGCGGCGAGCGCGTGACTATATCGGCCCCGCGGCGTGCTCCTCTCCTAGGCACGTTGCCGAGGCCTGTTAGGTTCTTGGGCCATTGCCCACAGCCCGACGGCGCGACGAAAGTGGGCAGAAAAAGTATTGCAATCGACGAGACCGCAGCGTATCGTACCGCCCCGCCAAAAGAACCAAAGCCTTTCCTTTCGGGGGCGTTCGAAAATTGAATCACGGCGCGGCGGACTCCTTGCTAGGGGAGATCGAGTCATTCTGTCGGCTCACGGGGATCGCTGAATCCACGTTCGGCCGTCAGGCGGTCAACGACGGCAAGCTCTGCGTTCGTCTCCGTAACGGCAAGGACGTTACGCTCGACACTGCGGCGAAGATCCGGATTTACATCAGTGAGCATCAGCCGACGCCGGCGAACGGCTCTCCGCACGCTGGGCAAACAACCAAGGGCACGATAGTAATGAGCGAGAAGAACTCGAAGCGCGCATCCCAGGCTCCGAAAGCCGGCAAGAAGGCGGCGGACGACAAGCCGTTTCGTTTCTATGACAACCGCCAGAAGTACCTTGCGTTCGTCAACACGACGAACGAGAAGTGGAAGGTCGCCGAGCGCGCGAGCCGCGAGCTGGCGCTGCTGAAGCCGACGCCGCCGGCTCTGCGGCTGTTCGACGCAGGCATGGGCGACGCGACCGTGGCGAGCCACCTGATGCGCTCGATGCATCGGCGCTTCCCCGTCATGCCGTTCTTCATCGTCGGCAAGGAGATCAGCCTCGAGGACGTGCGTCTGTCGCTCGAGAAGCTCCCGGACCGCTTCATCGAGCATCCGGCGAGCGTCATCGTGATCACCAATCTCTACTACGCCGAGGCGCCGTGGCTGCGGCCGCGCGACGTGAAGGCCGCGGCGGCGTTGAACTGGAAAGAGGTCCCGCTCGAGGGCGGCTCGGCCCAAGAGTATGGGGAGCAGCTCCGTGCGCTCGACCCCATCCTCGTCGACGGTTGGCAAGTGAAGTCGAGCGAGAAGACCGGCAATCCGATGTACGTGCGGCCGTCGGTCGTCGTGATCTACCGCAAGGACCACGCGTTCCTGCTCGACAGCGTGATTCCGAAGCCCGGCCAGGTCGGCGGCAACTATGACCTCGTGATCGCGTCGCAGCCGTGGCGCGCGCGCATGAGCGCCGAGTTCAAGGTCAAGAAGGTGCTCGCGCCACTCGTCCAGAGCCTGAAGCCCACGGGCCGGCTGCTGGCCGTCCAGTCGTGCGGCGGCGACCCGGCCCTCGAAATGGTCCACGAGGTCTGGCCGAACGAGGAGCCGTTCAAAGTGAACCGTCACGAGCTCATCAAGGTGCTGCGCCAAGAGCTCGGGCGCGACGCGCGGAACTTCAATTTCATCTCGGGGTCGGACGCGAAATCGATCTTCCGTTACGAGATGCACACGTTGCCGAGCGAAGTTCAGCAGAGCATCGGCACGTCGACGCTGTTCGCCGCGTGGAACGCGTCGATCTACGTGAGCCAAATCGAGGACGAGCGGCTCGATCCCGTGATCCGTTCCGGCGACTACCTCGAGTCGACCGCGAAGGTTCTGAAGAAGCACAAGGGTCTCTGGTTCAACGACGAAAGCTTCGTCGTCTCGCGCAAGCCCTGAAGCGCGCGCCGCCACACAGGGTCACACTCAATGGCAACGTTGACCAACGAAGAGCTCCATAAGCAAATAGTCGCGTTCATGAGCGACTACTCGATCGAGGCCACCCCGCATGACGAGGGCAGGCTCGACGAGATTCGCAGCGTGCTCAAGCCCGGCCAGTGCGTTTACGTCGCACACCCGCCCGGCGTGCCGATCGACGACATCGTGAAGCTCGCGGGCAAGGTCCAGAAGCTCGGCCTGAGCGCCGTGCCGCACATCATCGCGCGCAAGCTCGAGAGCCGCGAGCAGCTCGACACCGCGCTCGCGCAGCTCAAAGAGCTCGGCGTCGACCGCGCGCTGTGCGTGGCCGGCGACATCACGGCGGCGAAGCCCGCATTCGACAGCAGCCTCGAGGTCTTGCAGACGGGGCTGTTCGGCAAGTACGGCTTCCGCAACGTCGGCGTCGCGGGCCATCCCGAGGGCAGCAAGGCTATCGGCGACGAACGCGTCGAGAAGGCGCTGCGCGGCAAGGCCGAGTTCGCGAAGACCGCCGGCTTCAACGTCTACTTCGCGACGCAGTTCGGCTTCGATCCGACGGCGTTCACCGACTGGGAGGCCGCGACGACCGCGAAGGGCATCACGCTGCCGATCCACATGGGCATGCCCGGGCCGGCCTCGCTGCGCCAGCTCGCGAAGTTCGCGATGCTCTGCGGCGTCGGCGCGTCGATGCGAATGCTCACGACGCGCACCGCGGCGATGGCGAACCTGCTGAGCGCGCAGGCGCCCGACGACATGGTCACTTATATCGCGCGGCATCGGGCCACACATCCCGATTCGCGTCTGAAGAAGATTCACTTCTTTGCTTTCGGCGGTGTCGTGAAGACGGCGCGTTGGGCAAATGCGGTGCTCTCTGGGCGGTTCGTCTTGAACAAAGAGTCGACTGGCTTCCGGGTTGAAGACAACTAACTTTCTTTCGAAAAACATCAGGTAGGGAACAATGAGCAAGTCATATCTGTTTACTTCGGAGTCCGTTGCCGAAGGCCATCCGGACAAGATCGCGGACCAAGTGTCCGACGCGATTCTCGACGCGATCCTCGCGCAGGAGCCGAAGAGCCGCGTCGCGTGCGAGACGATGACGAAGACCGGCATGGTCATCGTCGCCGGCGAGATCACGACCAACGCCGTGATCGAGGTCGAGCACATCGTGCGCAAGACGGTGCTCAACATCGGTTACGACCACTCGGACAAGGGCTTCGACGGCAACACGTGCGCCGTGCTGAACGGCCTCGGCAAGCAGTCGCAAGACATCGCGCAGGGCGTCGACCGCAAGGCGCCGGAAGAGCAGGGTGCCGGCGACCAGGGCCTGATGTTCGGCTATGCGACGAACGAGACCGACAGCTACATGCCCGCCCCGATCATCTACTCGCATCGCTTGGTCGAGCGCCAGGCGAAGGTCCGCAAGAACGGCAAGCTGCCGTGGCTGCGGCCGGACGCGAAGAGCCAATGCACGTTCCGCTACGAGGACGACAAGCCCGTCGGCATCGAGGCCGTCGTGTTGTCGACTCAGCACGCGCCGGAGATCAAGCTCAAGGCACTGCAAGAGGCGGTGATGGAAGAGATCATCCTGCCCGTGCTGCCGAAGAAGTGGATCAACAAGAAGACCAAGTTCCACATCAACCCGACCGGCCGGTTCGTGATCGGCGGTCCGATGGGCGACTGCGGTCTCACGGGCCGCAAGATCATCGTCGACAGCTACGGCGGATTCGCCCGCCACGGCGGCGGCGCGTTCTCGGGCAAGGACCCGTCGAAGGTCGACCGCTCGGCCGCGTATGCCGCTCGCTACGTCGCGAAGAACGTCGTGGCCGCGGGTCTCGCGGGTCGCTGCGAGGTGCAGGTGTCGTACGCGATCGGCGTCGCTCGCCCGACGTCGGTCACGGTCGAGACGTTCGGCACGAACACGGTGCCCGAGCAGAAGATCATCGACGCCGTGAACGACACGTTCGATCTGCGTCCGTACGGCATCATCAAGATGCTCGATCTGCTGAAGCCGATCTACCTGCCGACCGCCGCTTACGGCCACTTCGGCCGCGACGGGTTCAGCTGGGAGAAGACGGACCGCGCCGCCGCGCTGAAGGCGGCCGCGAAGTAATCGTCCGAAGGTAGGAGACGCGGCGCCCTCTAGGGCGCCGCGTTTCGTCCCCGGGCGAACGGTTTATCGAAGAGGGGTGAGAGGAAAGATGACGGCTCTAATCTGTGGTTCCGCGGCCTACGACAACATCATGGTGTTCGAGGACTCGTTCAAGAACCACATCCTCCCCGACAAGATTCACATGCTGAACGTCGCGTTCCTCGTGCCGAAGCTGCGGCGCGAGTTCGGCGGTTGCGCGACGAATATCGCGTACAACCTGAAGCTGCTCGGTGAGACGCCGCTGCCGATGGCGACGGTCGGCTCCGACTTCGAGCCGTATCGCAAGCGGCTCAAGAAGCTCGGCATCAAGCAGGACTACATCCGCACGCTCGACGACTGCTATCACCGCGCAGGCGTTCATCACGACCGATCTCTCGTCGAACCAGATCATCGCGTTCCACCCGGGCGCGATGAACTACTCCGAGAAGAACAAGGTCACGGACGCGAAGGGCGTCACGATCGGCATGGTGTCGCCGGACGGCCGCACCGGCATGATCAAGCACGCCGAGCAGTTCGCGAAGAAGAAGATCCCGTTCATTTTCGACCCGGGCCAGGGCATGCCGATGTTCAACGGCGACGACCTGCGCAAGTTCATCGATCAAGCGACCTGGGTCACCGTGAACGACTACGAGTGGGAGCTGTTGAAGGACCGCACGGGCTGGAGCGAGAAGGACATCGTGGCGCGCGTCGATGCGCTGATCGTCACGCTCGGCGGCGAAGGGCTCCGTGATCCACACGAAGCAGAAGACCCACGAGATTCCGTCCGTCGCACCGAAGTCCGTCCAGGACCCGACGGGCTGCGGCGACGCGTACCGCGCCGGGCTTGCTGTACGGCCTGCTCAACGACCTCGACTGGGAGACGACGGGCCGCATCGCGAGCCTCATGGGCGCGATCAAGATCGAGCACCAGGGCCCGCAGAACCACACAGTTCACGCTCGAACATTTCAAGAAACGCTACAAGGCCGCGTTCGGCCAAAAACTGAAATAGGACACAGGAGATAGACATGGCTGCCGTCAAGAAGGCGAAGAGCGCGAGCTCCGCGAACAAGGATTACCTCGTCAAGGACATCGGCCTTGCCGATTTCGGACGCAAGGAGATCGAGCTCGCCGAGTACGAAATGCCGGGCCTGATGGCCACGCGCGCGGAGTTCGGTCCGAAGCAGCCGCTCAAGGGCGCGCGGATCACGGGATCGCTGCACATGACGATCCAGACCGCCGTGCTGATCGAGACGCTCCAGGCGCTCGGCGCGAAGGTCCGCTGGGCGAGCTGCAACGTGTTCTCGACGCAGGACCACGCGGCCGCGGCGATCGCGGTGCGCGGCACGTCGGTGTTCGCCTACAAGGGCGAGTCGCTCGAGGAGTACTGGGACTACATCGACCGCACGCTCGACTGGGGCAACAGCGAAGGCCCGAACATGATCCTCGACGACGGCGGCGATGCGACGCTGTTCGTGCACCTGGGCTTCGAGGCGACCAAGAATCCCGCGATCCTCGACAAGAAGCCGGGCAGCGCCGAGGAAGCGATCCTCTACGCTCAGCTCAAGAAGTCGATCAAGAAGGATCCGAAGCGCTTCAAGAACATGCCAGCGGCTATTAAGGGCGTTTCTGAAGAGACGACGACCGGCGTGCATCGCCTCTATCAGATGCACAAGCAGGGCCGCCTGCTGTTCCCGGCGATCAACGTCAACGACTCGGTCACGAAGTCGAAGTTCGACAACCTCTACGGCTGCCGCCACTCGCTCGTCGACGCGATCAATCGCGCGACGGACGTGATGCTCGCCGGCAAGGTTGCGGTCGTCGCGGGCTACGGCGACGTCGGCAAAGGCTCGGCTCAGTCGCTGCGCGCGCAGTCCGCACGCGTGATCATTACCGAGATCGACCCGATCTGTGCGCTCCAGGCCGCGATGGAAGGCTACACCGTCATGCCGATGGACGAAGCCGTGAAGCTCGGCGACGTGTTCGTCACGACCACGGGCTGCGTCGACGTGATCACCGAGAAGCACGTCAAGCAGATGAAGCACAACGCGATCGTCTGCAACATCGGCCACTTCGACAACGAGATCCAGGTCGACAAGCTCAAGAAGTACAAGTGGACCGAGATCAAGCCGCAGGTGCACAGCATCGAGATCTCGGAAGGGCCGCAACATCCTTCTGTTGGCGGAAGGCCGGCTCGTGAACTTGGGCTGCGCGACGGGCCACCCGAGCTTCGTGATGTCGAGCAGCTTCACGAACCAGACGCTCGCGCAGATCGAGCTGTACGGCAATACGAAGAAGTACCCGCTCGGCGTCTACGTGCTGCCGAAGCAGCTCGACGAGAAGGTCGCGCGACTGCATCTCGAGAAGCTCGGCGTGAAGCTCGATACGCTCTCGAAGCCTCAGGCCGACTACCTGAGCGTGCCGGTCGCCGGTCCGTACAAGCCGACCACTATCGGTATTGATCGACGTTCGTGTCATCGATGCCGAGCCCGCCAAGGACGGCAGGGCTTCCTTCTAAGGTCTTTCAACCCACTCAACGACTCGCGGTGACGCAATCATGAAAGACGATCTGGCCATAGCGCGCGGTGTGAAGCTGCGCAAAATCGTGGAGCTTGCGAAAGAGCGTCTCGGCATCGACGCCGACGATCTCGAGCCTTACGGCCACTACAAAGCGAAGCTGTCGTCCGCTCTGATGCAGCGCCTAGCAGTCGCGCAACGACGGCAAGCTGATTCTCGTCACCGCGATCACTCCGACGCCCGCGGGCGAAGGCAAGACGACCACGACGATCGGTCTAGCCGACGCGCTCAACGCGATCGGCAAGAAGGCGATGGTTTGCGTGCGCGAGCCCTCGCTCGGGCCGTGCTTCGGCGTCAAGGGCGGCGGGGCGGGCGGTGGCCACTCGCAGGTCGCGCCGATGGAAGACATCAACCTGCATTTCACGGGCGACTTCCACGCCGTGAGCATCGCGCACAACCTGCTCGCGGCGCTCGTCGACAACCACATCTACTTCGGCAATCAGCTCGGCTTCGACATTCGCCGGCCGATGTGGCGGCGTGTGCTCGACATGAACGACCGCAGCCTGCGCAGCATCGTCAATGGCCTCGGCGGCACCGCGAACGGCTTTCCGCGCGAGACGGGCTACGACATCGTTGCGGCGTCCGAGGTCATGGCGATTCTCTGCCTGTCCACGTCGCTGAACGACATGCGCGAACGGTTCGCGAACATCATCGTCGGCTACACGCGCGACAACAAACCGATTCGCGCGCGGCGACGCTGAATGCGCAGGGCTCGATGACCGTGCTGATGAAGGACGCGATCAAGCCGAACATGGTGCAGACGCTCGAGCAGACGCCGACGCTCGTGCACGGAGGCCCGTTCGCGAACATCGCGCACGGCTGCAACTCGGTGCTCGCGACCAAGACGGCGCTCAAGCTCGCCGACTACGTCGTGACCGAGGCGGGTTTCGGCGCCGACCTCGGGGCCGAGAAGTTCGTCGACATCAAGTGTCGCAAGTCGGGCCTGCGGCCGTCGGCCGCGGTGCTCGTCGGCACTGCGCGCGCGCTGAAGTACTCGGGCGGCGCGAAGATCGAGGACGTCAACAACGAAGACACGAAGGCGCTGATGCAGGGCATGGCGAACATGGATCGCCACGTCAAGAACATCCGCGAGAATTACGGCTTGCCGGTGATCGTCGCGTTGAACCGATTCGGCAGCGATACGGATCGCGAGTTCGACATGATCAAGAAGCATCTCGCGCGAGCAGGGCGTCGAGGCGCTCGTCTGCGAGCACTTCGCGAAGGGCTCGAAGGGCGCGATCGAGCTGGCGCAGTCGATGGTCAAGCTCATCGACACGAAGCCGGGCTCGCTCAAGTTCGTCTACGAGGACGCGGACCGCTGTGGAAGAAGATCGGCAAGGTCGCGAAGAGCATCTACCACGCGAGCGAAGTCGTCGCGGACACGGCCGTGCGCAACAAGATCGAGAAGTTCCAGGAGGACGGGTTCGGCAATCTGCCGATCTGCATCGCGAAGACGCAGTACTCGTTCTCGACGGATCCGAAGCTGCGCGGCGCGCCGAGCGGGCACGTGTTCAACGTGCGCGACGTCTACCTGAACGCCGGCGCCGGGTTCATGGTCGTGCTGTCGGGCGACATCATGACGATGCCGGGCCTGCCGAAGAAGCCGGCGTCCGACAACATCGACATCGACGCGGACGGCAACATCGTCGGTCTCGCTTAGAAGCCGGTTCCTAACTACCGCAACGCGGCGCGCTCCGACTGGGTCGCGCCGCGTTCATCCTTTCGCGCGGTAGCCCGCGATCGGTGGCAACGATCGCTTCTCCGCTCTAGCGGGCAACAACGGTCGAGGCTTGCTGACACACTCACCGCTCGATCGAAGCCGCTGAAAGGCGAGATCGCCGCTGCGCTCGAGCGTTGAACCCCGCACCCGAGCCTAGCGGATGATTCCGACTCCCAAGCGCCGATCGGCGGCGTGTGCGAGCTCGCTCAGGAGCGGCGCGTCCGCGGCAGTCGCGGCCGGTTTCATTGTGAGCGTGAAACGCAACTCCGCGCCGCCCTTGAGCACGCGGAGCACGAGATGCTGGCCGCCGTCGGTCTCCGCATAAGCGTCTTCGCCGACGCCCGGCACTTCGATCATCTGCGGCGTCCGGTGGCTCCGCGTGATTTCCCACGCCTGTCGGCGCGAAGGATAGATGTTGAGCACTAGGCTGTGGAATTTGCTCAATGCCGCTGTGAACTCGCACGCATTCGCATCTCGTCGATCCGGCGCCGCCGCTACCGGTTCGCGTAAAACTCGCGCGACTTCCTCGGCGCTCGCGAGCGAACAGGCTTGATTTGCGTTCGAGGCTTGACCGCTCGCACCGCCCGGAGTCCAGACTCTCTTCCAAGTACCGGGGCCGAGCCGTCCTGTCACGACCCAAACGTCGCGCCCGGTGAGCTGATACGGACCCGAGTCCGCAAAACCGAATGATTGCATCGAGTACCGCCCGCCCGTCGCCTCGAGTTGTCCGAGTTGGCCCGGATTCGCGCCGAGCCCATAGAGGCGATAGACGCCGTCTTCACGGAGCGCCCAGTAGATCGGTGCCCCTTGCCATTCGAGCTGCCAAGTGCCGACGAGAGCGCTTTCGACGGCCGCTTGGGCAGGGCACCATGCGCCGCAAGCGATAAGGATACAGAGCAGCGTGCGGCGCATACGCGTTTGCCTCCGGCAACGTTGTTGTTTCGATGTAGGCCGAGACGGCGCTGTGGGCGGTGAGATATACACTCCTCTGCGCGTGAGTTCAAACGAGCGTCAACCGGCAAGCGGCAAGGAGCTGCGCGTCACACGAACGCAAACGCGTGTGCCCACTCCGCTCGGTCTCGGCGGTACGCTCCGCCACGGGGCGCACCCCTTCTCAGAAGCCATTTACGTAACCGCGGCTTCACGATTCGTTACGCCTCTCTAGGGCGCGATTCGCTATATTCGAGCTCGGCCCCTTTTTTGGGCGAGCACGATGGCCAAAGCGCGACTGATCGTCTTCATTCTGTTCTTCGGCGCCTCGGCCGCTGGCGCGTCGCCTGCGACGACGCCGCGAATCGTCGCGGCGGCGAATGCTTTCCTCGCGACGCTGAGCGACGCCGAGAAGGCTGCGCTGATTTTCGCGCCGGGCGACACGGCGCAGAAGCAGCGCTGGTCGAATCTCCCCGCCGGCATATTCAAGCGTGCGGGCCTCATGTGGGGCGACCTCAAGGAGCCGCAGCGGGCCGCGTGGCTTGCCGTCATGCGGGCGACGCTGAGCGCGGAAGGCTATCGGCGCGTCGTCGACGAATGGCGCGCCGACGACGCGTTGGCCCGCGAGAGCGGGGCGGGGCGCGGACCCGACTTCGGCATGGGCTTTTACTGGATCGCCCTGATCGGCGAGCCGTCCGAGACGGAGCCCTGGCAATGGCAGTGGGGCGGGCACCACGTGACGATCAATGCGACCGTCGCGGGCCCGCACGTGTCCCTGACGCCGAGCTTCATCGGCGTGCAGCCGGCAACTTTCACCGATGCGAACGGTGCGGCGGTGCGGCCGCTCGGCGACATCGAGCGCGACGCGTTCGCGCTCATGAATTGGCTCGATGCGGATCAGCAACGCGCTGCATCGCTGGCCAAGAGGCCGGCCGACGTCGTGCTCGGACCCGGAGAGGACGGCAAAACGATCGCGCCGGCGGGCCTACCTGCGGCGCGCATGTCGGAAGACCAGCGCGCGGCGCTCATGCGGCTCATCGGGCACTATTCCGGACTCGCGAACGACGAGGACGCGGCCGAGCGGATGTCCGAGATCCGCGCGGGGCTCGACCAGACTTACTTCGCTTGGAACGGTCCGACGACGCCGGGCGCCGCCGTTTATTTCCGCGTGACGGGACCGGCGGTCGTGATCGAGTACTCGGCGCAGGGGGCGGGTCCCGGTGGAGCCGCGCAATCGCCGAGCCACATTCACGGCATCTATCGCGACCCCACGAACGACTACGCCGCCCGCTTCGTGCGCTGACTGCCGCGCGAAAGAAAAGGCGGACCGGTTTCCCGGGCCGCCTTCTCGTTTGCCACGCTACTCGCGCAGCCGATAGCAAAGGCGAGGATTAGCGGCCGCCGACTTCCTTGCGGACGATCGCGGCGCCCTCGGAGAGCGCATTGAGCTTCAGCTTCGCGACCATGCGGGCTAGCGGCTTCATGCCGCAGTCCGTGGACAGCGTGATCTGCTCGGGCGAGAGGCCACCCTTGATGACCTTGCGGACACGATCCGCGATCATGTTCGGGGTCTCGACCATGCTCGTGCGGATGTCGAGCACGCCCACCTGCACGCCCTTGTCCTTCGGGCAGTTCTTCAAGAACTCGACGCCGTCCATGTGGCGGTTCGCGTAGTCGAGCACGAACTCGTCGACGCCCTCGGTGCCCCAGAAGTAGGGCAGCACGGTCTGGTAGCCCTCCGGGAAGTTCGCCGACAGGATGTCGTTACCCCACGCGTTGCCGAAGCAGAAGTGCCAGCCGATCTTCGCGTCGACGCCGTCGCACATCCCTTCGACGCTCTCGCGAATCCACTTGTAGTCGTCCTTGTTGTTCGTGAACAAGGGGAGCCAAGCGCCGAGGTCCTCGATCTGCAGGTACTTCGCGCCGTGCTTCACGAGCTGCTTCATCTCCTTGTTGAAGATGGGCACGAGCGCCATCGTGAGGTCCTTCGCATTCTTGTAGAAGGAGCTCTTGTCGAAGTAGACGTGCCACGCGAGGTTCGCGGGGCCGGCGCCGACGGACACCTTGACCGGGACGTCGCCCGCGGCCTTCTTCGCGATGTCGTAGAGGTCGGGCCAGCGCAGCGCGTCGTTGCCCTTGTCGACCGGCACCGTTGTTGATCACGCCGCCCCAGTCGTCGAGGAACGTCTTGCCGGCGCTCGGGCCCGCGTTGACCATCGACGGGTGCGGATTGCGGGTCGGCTCGAAGCCCGGGATGCGCTCGTAGAGGTACCAGCAGAACGAGCCGATCACGCCGACGTAGTCGTCGTACCACATGTTGCCGTCGGTCACGATGTCGAGGCCGGCCTCGATCTGATCGGTGATCACGGCTTTCACGGCGTCTTGATACGCCTCTTCGTGCGAGACCTCTTTGAACGCCACGCGGATGTCGCGGCCGAGCAGCTGCTGCTTGAACCAGCCGGGTCGGGGATAGGATCCGACCATGGTGGTCGGCAGAAGCTTGTCTACGACTTTTTTGACCATCTGTTTGTTCTCCTGAGAAATATCAGCGCCAATACCCCGAATGCCGGGTTCCGTTGAGGCGTCGGAGTATAAACGAGCACCCCGGGCCTTGGGATAGATAACGGCCTTGGGATAGAGAAACCTCGATCAGTGCTTCGGGTTCATCAAGAACGGCGGCGGATAGTGCCGGCCGCCGCGCTCGAGCGTGATCCAACGCATCTCGGTGAACTGGTCGATGCCGGCCTTGCCGCCGTGACGGCCGAGGCCGCTCGCGCGCACGCCGCCGAACGGCACGTGCGGCTCGTCGTTCACCGAGCTGTCGTTGATGTGCGCCATGCCGGTGTTCAGGCGCCGAGCGACGGCGAGCCCGCGCTCTTCGTTGCGCGTCATGATGCCGGCGGACAAGCCGTACTCGGTGTCGTTCGCGACCTCGATCGCCTCGTCGACGCTGCCGACCGTCACGATGGGCGCGATCGGTCCAAACGTCTCCTCGCGCATCACCTTCATGTCGCGCGTGATGTTCGTGAGGATCGTCGGCTCGAAGAACAGGCCTTTGTGCTTGCCGCCGACGAGCACCTTCGCGCCCTTCGCGACGGCGTCGTCGACCTGGTCGCGGATCTTGTCGAGCTGCTTCTGGTTGATGATCGGCCCGATGCAGTTCTGCATCTCGCGCGGGTTGCCGACCTTGAGCTTCTTCGTGTTCTGCACGAACTTCTCGGTGAACTCGGCTGCGATGTCCTTGTGCACGATGATCCGCTCGACCGACATGCAGATCTGACCCTGGTGCATGAACGAGCCGAACGTCGCCGCATTGACCGCCTGCTCGATGTCTGCGTCGTCGAGGACGATCAGCGCGTCCTTGCCGCCGAGCTCGACGCAGCACTTCTTGAGCAGCCCGCCGGCCTTCGCGGCGACCTGCTGGCCGACCGCGGTCGAGCCCGTGAAGCTGATGCCGCGGACGAGCGGATTGGAGATCAGCTCGTCGCCGACTTCCTTCACGCTGTCTCGCGAGCACGTGACGACGTTGAACACACCCTTCGGGAATGCCGGCCTCCTCGAGGACCTCGGCGATCAACAGACCGCCCGAGACCGGTGTCTCCTCCGACGGCTTGAGCACGACCGCATTGCCGACGGCGAGCGCGGTCGCGAAGCCGCGCGACGACAAGATCAACGGGAAGTTCCACGGCGAGATCACGGACACCACGCCGAGCGGCTCGCGCACGACGAGCGACAGCTTGCCGTGGTCGGACGGCAGGATCTCGCCGGTGACCTGATAGGCCGCCGCGGCCGCGGCGCGGTAGACGCCGATGCTGTAGCCGGTCTCGAACATCGTCTTGCCGATCCAGGATCCGCCTTCGTCGACGAGCGCTTCTTGGAATTCCTTCGCGCGCGCGGTCAGCACGTCGGCGGCCTTCGACAAGAGCCGAGCGCGCTCGGAGTGCGCAAGCGCGGCCCACTTCGGCTGCGCTTCTGCGGCCGCCTCGATCGCGGCCGAGGCGTCTGCGCGGCTCGCGTCTGCCACTTTCCCCCAGACCTCGCCGGTCGAAGGGTTGTAGACGGGGAAGGTCGCTTTGTTCGCTCGCGGCCGACCACTGACCGTTGATATAGAGGTCTCGCTTACCTGCCATGGAGTTTCTCCTCGCAAGATCTGCGGCGTCGAACGAAGCGACGGGCCGCGGTCTCTCGTTCTGTTCTTGGATCGCTATTCTTGGATCGCCCGGCGCGGAAAGCGGCTGGTTTGTTCCCCCGCTGCCGCTCGCGCTAGGCTTCTTGGCCCGTAGTATAGGGCAACGCGTCGCGGCATTGGCACTCTCAGGGAACCGGCCTTCGCTCGCCGCGCGTGCTCGGCAGCGCCTGCTCGAGGGCGTCGCGTTCGCGCTCATGCTCTCGGGC
This sequence comes from uncultured Gammaproteobacteria bacterium, assembly GCA_963841645.1. Classification (GTDB taxonomy): domain Bacteria; phylum Pseudomonadota; class Gammaproteobacteria; order Steroidobacterales; family Rariloculaceae; genus FEN-1219. The sequence continues at coordinate 351,919 of CAWJDS010000004.1, forward strand.
TGCGCGACGCTGCCGCCGCACCCGCCGCGCGCCCAGGACACCGCGGCGCCGGCCGCGCCGAACGGCGCCTCTGCACGACTATGCCGAGCGGATCGGCGCCGCCATGGCGAGCACGGAGACGGCGCATTGGCTCCTCGATCGGAGCGATCTCGCGCTGAACGCCCGGCTCGCGCTGGCGGACGAAGCCGTCGCGACCCTCGATGTCCAGTACTTTCGTCTGGCAGAACGACGCGAGCGGCGCGCTGCTCGCGCAGCGTCTGCTCGACGCGGCCAATCGCGGCGTCAAGGTGCGACTGCTGCTCGACGACTTCGCGGTCTCGAAGAGCGGCGGCGCTCGTGGCGCGGCTCGACGCACATCCGTCGATCGAGGTCCGCGTCTTCAACCCGTGGGCGAGCCGAGGCTCGATGTTCGGCGTCGCGGTGGAATTCCTCGCGCGCACGAAGACGCTGAACCGGCGTATGCACAACAAGGCCTACATCGCCGACGGGCGCTTCGCGATCCTCGGCGGCCGCAACATCGGTGACCGCTACTTCGGCGTCTACGAGCCGTTCGTCGAGGACGATCTCGACTTGCTCGTCAGCGGGCCCGTCGTCGCCGAGCGTGACCGCGAGCTTCGAGGAGTTCTGGAACAGCCCCGCGACGTATCCGATCGCGCTGTTCGACTCGCGCGTAGTGAAGGGGGCCGCCGGCGACGGACGCGCGGTTCTGCGGAGACGATCGCCGCTGCGGGGCCGCGGCTCGCCGCGTTCACCACGACACCGGCGGCTGGAGCGAGTTCTTCGACGGGCTGGTCGGCACGTTCGCCGCGGGACCGGCCGTGCTATTCCACGACTCGCGCGGATGCGGACCGAGCCGCGCACGCTCCATCCGCACCTCGAGGCGCTCGTCGCGACGGCGCAGCGCGAGGTGCTGATCTCTTCCCCGTACTTCATCCCCGACTCTCGGTTTCGCGAGCTGATTCGGACCCTCGTTGCGCGTGGCGTGCGCGTCGCGATCGTGACGAACTCGCTCGCGTCCAATAACCACGTTATCGCGCATACGGGCTACAAGCATTGGCGACGCGAGCTGTTGCGAGCGGGCGCCGAGCTCTACGAGTTCCGCGTCGACGCCGCGGTGCTCAGCGAATACTCGACGCCGCCGATCACGGCCCGCGCGATCGGCCTACACGCGAAGGCGATTGTCATCGACGGGAGGAATACTTTCGTCGGCTCGCCGAACGTCGATCCGCGCTCGCTCGAAATCAACACCGAGCTCGGCGTTGCGACGGACAGCGGAGATCTCGCGCGCGACGATAGCGGCGCTGATTGTGAGGGACATGGCGCCGGACAACGCGTGGCGCGTCACGATGGACGGCGAGGGCGCGCTCACGTGGACGAGCAGCGCGGGCGTCGTGCAGCGGCAGCCCGCGACGGGCTTCTCGCAACGCGCCGTCGAGTTCCTGCTGAACCTACTGCCGCTGAAGGATCAGTCGTGACGATGCGCGCGGACGCGTCGCGGACGCTAGCGCTCGAGCAGCTTGAGCTTGTCCTTTACTTCCTTCCAGTCGTCCGCGTCGGCCGGCGCCGCTTTGGCTTTCGTGAGCACCGGCCAATTCTTCGAGAGCTCCGCGTTGAGCGCCGTGAACTGCTCTTGTCCAGCCGGCACGTCGTCCTCGGAGACGATCGCGTCGACCGGGCACTCGGGCTCGCACAGCGTGCAGTCGATGCACTCCTCGGGGTCGATCACGAGCATGTTCGGACCTTCGTGGAAGCAATCGACTGGGCACACCTCGACGCAGTCGGTGTACTTGCACTTGATACAGGACTCGGTCACGACGAAGGTCATCGGAGCCACCCCTCGGGGTCTTCAGAAAGTTGCGAATTCTCCTATAAACGCCGGCCTGGTCCAAGCCTGCCGGCGCGAAGCTCCGAGGCGCTCAGATCTGCTCGTCCGCGACGCGGACGACGAGGCCGTCGAGCTCGTTCTTGAGGACGATCTGGCAACTGAGCCGGCTGTTCGCGCGCCGGTCGATCACGCAGTCGAGCATGCCGTCCTCCTGGGGAGCCGGGCGCGGCAGCTTGCCGAGCCACTCGGGCTCCACGTAGACGTGGCAAGTCGCGCAACTCGCGGCCCCGCCGCATTCGGCCACGATCCCCGCGACGTCGTTGTCGACGGCCGCCTCCATCGCGGTCGTCCCGGCCGGCACGTCGACGGTCTTGGCCTCGCCGTTTGGCTGGATGTACGTGACCCTCGGCACGACTAGTGCGTCGCGGACTCGACCTGAGCCGCTGAAATATGCTTATGCATTTGAATTGTCTGAATCTTCGGCCAGGCCGCTATAATACCCGGCCACTCGTGTCCTCTGCATGTCTTCGACCGCGCCGCCTTCCGGGCGTGCCCGCGCCGAGTGGCAAGCAAACCGTCTAACACGAGTAGACCCGCCGCGATGAGCAGCGGCGCAGGGAATGAGCAGCATGGGATCGCAATCGGTAGTAGTGCGCTTCGCCGGCGACTCGGGCGACGGCGTCCAGTTGATGGGCACGCAGTTCGTCGCGGCGACCGCGCTCGCAGGCAACGACTTCGCGACCTTCCCCGACTATCCGGCCGAGATTCGCGCGCCGGCGGGCACGACCTTCGGCGTCTCCGCGTATCAGATCCATCTCGGCGCGCGGCCGATCACGACCGCCGGCGACGCGCCGCACGTGCTCGTCGCGTTCAATCCGGCCGCGTTGAAGGTCAACTTGCCGCTCGTTGCGCCCGGCGCGCTGATCGTGCTCAACGTCGACAGCTTCACGAGCCGCGGGCTCGCGAAGGCGGGCTATCAGACCGATCCGCGCTCGAGCGGCGCGCTCGACGGCTATCAGGTCGTCGAGGTCGACATGACGAAGCGCGACGCTCGACGCGACCGCAGACGTTCGGTCTGAGCAAGAGCGACGCGGGCCGCTGCAAGAACTTCTGGGCGCTCGGTCTCGTGCAGTGGATGTTCAACCGCGACATCGCGCCGATCGAGGACTGGATCGACGAAGAAGTTCGCGAAGGACGCGACGATCCGCGACGCGAACCTCGCCGCGCTGCGCGCCGGTCACGCGTACGGCGAGACCGCGGAGCTCACGGCGGCGCGTGCCGCACGTCGCGGCCGATCGAGGCGCAGTTTCCGCCCGGGCGAATACCGCGGCGTCCGCGGCAGCGAGGCGCTCTCGCTCGGCCTCGCAGCCGCCGGCGAGCTCGCGGACCGCAAGATCATGTTCTGCTCGTATCCGATCACGCCCGCCTCGCCGCTGCTGCACAGCTCGCGCGCTACGGCCAGCTCGGCGTCGGCATGTTCCAGGCCGAGGACGAGATCGCGGCCGTTTGCGCGGCGATCGGTGCGTCGTACGGCGGCGCGATCGGCGTCACGTCGAGCTCGGGCCCGGGCATCGCGCTCAAGACCGAGGCGATCGGGCTCGCGATCAACGCCGAGCTGCCGCGTCGTGATCGTCAACTCGCAGCGCGGCGGCCCGTCGACGGGCCTGCCGACGAAGACCGAGCAGTCGGATCTCTACCAGGCGGTCTACGGCCGCAACGCCGACGCGCCGATGCCCGGTGATCGCCGCGCGCACGCCCGAGCGACTGCTTCGAGGTCGCGATCGAGGCCGTGCGAATCGCGCTCGGCACATGACGCCCGTGATGCTGCTGACCGACGGCTATCTCGCGAACGCCGCGGAGCCGTGGCGCATACCGGACGTGGACAAGATCCCGCGGATCGAGACGAACCAGCCAGCCGCGCGCAAGCCGGGCAGGAGTCGGCGCCGTGATCTTCAATCGCGACCCGGAGACGCTCGGGCGGCCGTGGGTCAGTCCCCGGCACGCCGGGTCTGATGTACCGGATCGGCGGCCTCGAGAAGGACATCCGCACCGGCAACATCTCGTACGACGCGCAGAACCACCAGGCGATGACGAACCTGCGCGCCGACAAGGTCGCGGCCGTCGCGAAGTTCATCCCGCCGCAGGACGTCGAGCATCGGGCCGGAGCAGCGGCAGGATCGCGGTGGTCGGCTGGGGCTCGACGTACGGCGCGATCTATCAGGCGGTGCGCGCGATTCCGGCCAAGCGAGCGCGTGAGCCACATCCACATCCGCTACTTGAGCCCGCTCCCGTCGAACTTGGGCGACCTGCTGCGCGGCTTCGATCAAGTCCTCGTGCCCGAGATGAACATGGGCCAGCTCGCGACGCCTGCTGCGCGACAAGCTCGGCGTCGAGACCGATGCAGCTGAACAAGGTCACGGGCCAGCCGTTCTTGATCGCGGAGATCGTGCAGAAGATTCGCAGCCTGCTCGCGCCGGCGGCCGTCCGCGGGCCGCGCAAGGCCGTCAGAGGAGACCGCGCATGAGCGCGCAATTGGCAGCGAAGGATTTCGCGTCGTCCCAGGAGGTACGCTGGTGCCCGGGTTGCGGCGACTATGCGGTGCTGAAGTCCGTCACGCGCGCGCTCGCCGACGTCGGCGCGGTGCCCGAGAAGACGGTGTTCGTGTCCGGCATCGGCTGCTCGTCGCGCTTTCCGTACTACGTCGAGACCTACGGCTTCCACACGATCCACGGCCGCGCGCCCGCGATCGCGACGGGGCTCAAGCTCGCGAATCCCGAGCTCGACGTCTGGGTCGTCACCGGCGACGGCGACGGTCTGTCGATCGGCGGCAATCACCTGATGCACGCGCTGCGCCGCAACGTCGGCTTCAAGATCCTGCTGTTCAACAACGAGATCTACGGCCTCACGAAGGGACAGTACTCGCCGACGTCGCGCCTCGGCACGCGCACGCCGTCGACGCCCGAACGGCTCGTTCGACACGCCGCGTCGTGCCCGGCGCTGTTCGCAATCGGCGCGGGCGCCAAGTTCATCGCGCGCGCCATCGACGTCGACAAGGACGGCTTGGGCGGCGTGCTCGAGGCCGCGCACGGCTTCGACGGCGCCGCGTTCGTCGAGATCTTCCAGAATTGCATCGTCTACAACGACGGCGTGCTACAACTCGTTCACCGATCGCGACAAGGAGGCCGATGCGCAGCTGCACGTGAAGCATGGCGAGCCTCTCACGTTCGGCGCGACAAGTCGAAGGGCCTCGCGTTCGACGCGAAGTCGATGACGCTCAAGGTGATCGACGCGCAGCGCGAATCCGGACGCGGTGCTCGTGCACGACGAGACGAATCGGACGCTCGCGGGTCTGTTGCTCGCGCTGAGCGCCGCCGGAGTTCCCGGTCGCGCTCGGCGTGATCCTGCGCCAGCCGGGGCAGAGCTTCGAGAAGGCGTATTACGCGAACCAGCCGACCAAGCTCGAGCGCACGGGCCGCGTCGCCGACGCGCTGCGCCAGACGAGCACCTGGACGGTCCCCGCGCGCTGACGAGCGCGACCGCGGTGTGGCGCCGCGGGCCCTGTCAGAACTGCACGGCCTTTGCGTCACTCATGATCAGGTCGTGATAGACCGGTAGCGACCAGCCCTGCTTCTCGAGCTCGCCGAGCCGCGCCTCGACTTTCTTCACGTACTCCTCTGGGCTCCCGTAGAGCTTGCGGAGCTCGTCGTTGGAGAAGTGAACCTGGTAGGCGCTCAAGCGGCACATGATCTGCGCGCCTTGCTCACCCCCGTTCTTCACGATCCACTCGGCCGGATTCGGGATCAGCGGCGTGGCAGCTGTGTTCAGCGCCGCGTACTTCGCGACCGGCACGTCGACATAGACGTTCCGGATACCGCCGATGGGATTGCCATGCTCGTCGAGCGCCATCAGCGAGCCGTCGTTGCTCGCGTCGCGATCGAGTAGCACGCGCTGCGCGCGCGGCGGGGCGATGCCTTGATCGACCCAGCGCAAGAGGTGATACAGGCCGAGCGAGAAGAATGCCTGGAGCGGAATCGTGCTCAATTCCTTCGCGCACGGGTTCGGCTTCAGCCGCACGTTGTCGCGCGAGTCGACGTGGCCGACGCCCGCGATCTCGTAGAGGCGATACTGCTTGCCGGGCTCGTCGCTGTCCTGGCGGTGCGGCACGTTGTTCTCGAGCTCGAGCATCGTCGGCAGCTGGATCAGCGGCACGTCGATTTCCATGATCGTCTGGCCCGCCGATGTCGGCATGAAGCCGTCGTAGATGTGCTGCATGTCGGGCGTGCGGTAGACCATGTGCCACGGGCAAGTAATTGATCAGCGTGCCGGAGCTCATCGACGAGCCCGACAGCACCATCTTGCGGACCTTGAGCCTGCCGAACGGGCCGCGGTCGCTTTTCAGGAGCGCGCCGACTTGGGCGAGTATGTCGCCCGCCTGGCCGTCCTCGATCTTTAAGTCGGCGTAGCGCTTCGCGTTGAAATCCGTGAATTGCTTCGGCGAGGTGGTGAGGATCTCGACAGCCGCGTGACCCGCGCTCATGACGTACGCAGCAGTGAACTCGAACGCGTGCGCCGCGCCGCTGCTGTGCATCGACTCGGCGAGCACGAGCCCGCTGAACTTCTTGTCGTCTGCGGGCCTACGCACGACGACGCGCGTCATATACGGCTTGCCAGCCGCGGTCCCCGACACGAAGTATTCCTTCGTCTGATACTTGAAATGGTCGAGCCCGAGACCGGGCGCCTGCGACGGCGCGGAGTCGAACATCGGCCCGGGGCCCTTGATCTCGCCCGAAAGCTTCGTCGGCAGCGCGACGGCCGTCGGCGTCGTCGGTAGGCCCGGAACCTGCGGCCGCGCCGCAGCGCTGCCGAATGCGGCGGCCGATTGCGCGGAGGCGTTCGCGGTCAGTGCCAAAGCGGCGAGGGCGGCAATTGGGGCGGCCGCACGCAAGGCGGTTGTCTTCATGTTATTTCTCTCGAATGTCGTTTAACATATTGAAATATAGTACACAATATATCAGAACTAGATACCCGAAGCTGGTGCTCAATTCGCGGTCGGAGGTTTCGTCGACAGCTCCGCGGAGACCCGTTCCACCGCGCGCCAAACGCGCAGCAGGTTGCCGCTCCAGAGCTTCGCGATGTCGGCTGCGCGAGTACCCGCGCGCCTCGAGCTCGGCCGTCACATTGCGCGTTTCGGAGGCGTCCTGCCAGCCGACGATCCCGCCGCCGCCGCCGAAGTCGGAGCTGATGCCGACGTGGTCCACGCCGATCAATTTCACCGCGTAGTCGATGTGGTCGACGAAGTCGCGCACCGTCGCGCCCCAACGCTCGCGGATGGCGCGCTGGCCCTCGTCCCAGCGCGCGCGCTGCTCCGGCGTCAGCGCGCCGAAGCCGCCGCGCTCGGTCAAGCCGACGCTCTCCCGCAGCTCCCGGAGCGCCGCGACTTCCTCGTCGGGTCGCGGCTTCAGGTACTCGTCGATACGCCACCACTTGGATCACGCCGCCGTCGTCGCGTAGAGCCCGCAGCGTCTCGTCGTCCATGTTGCGTGGATGCACGAACACGCCGCCGACGCCCGAGTGCGACGCGATCACGGGCGCGCGCGATAGGCGCATCGCGTCGAGCGCGGTCTTCTTCGAGCCGTGCGACACGTCGACCATGATGCCGAGCCGGTTCATCCGCGCGATCGCTTGCGCGCCGAGCTCGGTCACACCGGTGTCGACCGTGCCGTCCCCGAAGTCGGGCTTCGGACGCGCCGAGCGCGCGAGATCGTTGTCGCCGTCGTGCACGAGCGTGACGTAGCGCGCGCCGAGCTCGTAGTCACGGTCGAGCAGCTCGAGGCTCTTGCCGAGCACGTAGCCGTTCTCGATGCCGATCGCCGCGACGAGCTTGCCGCGGCCCGCGATCCGCTCGACGTCGTCGGCGCGATACGCGATCTCGATCCGGCTGGGATAGAGCTCATCGGCCATGCGGTGGATCGCCGCGAATTTCGTCTGCGCGTCGGCCTGGGCTTGGCGCTGGTTCGCGTCGTTCCGCGGGGTTTGGCCGACGTAGACGATGAAGAACGCCGCGTCGAGGCCGCCACGCGCCATCTTCTCGAGGTTCACTTGCAGGTTTGCGTTCAGCGGATCGACGGCCGGCGTCGCGAAGTCGAGCGGAATGTCGGCGTGCGTGTCGAGCGTGATCAGCGGCGGGGCGGCGGCGCGCGCCCGAGTCGCGTGCGCCGTCGTTGCGCGAGCACGCGCATAGCGCGGCGGCCGACAGGGCGGCGCACGCGAGCTGCGCGAGCGGTCGACGGCTCGCAACGCGGATCTGCATCATGCCTCGGCCTCGGACTTCGGCAAGTAGTGCTCCGCGCGGACCGGCTTCATCAGCGCGTTCGCGACGAGCGCGATCGCGAGCAGCGAAGCCATCAGGACCATCGTCACGTTGTAAAGGCTTGGCGTCGGATCGACCGTGCCCGAGGGCGCGATCTCCATGAGCTTCGCGATCGTGACGGTCTTCTGCGCCACCAGCGCGTCGAGCTGATCGAGGCCGGCGCCGAACGCGGCGCGGAATCGGCTCGGATCGATGCGCGCCGCGAGATCGTGGATCGCCGAGTCGAGCGCGCTCGCGCGCAATCTCGTGATCGCCTCGGGTCCGATGCACGCCGGCTACGCTCCATGCGGTGAGCAGCCGGCCGTGAATGCCGCCGACGTAGCGCGTGCCGAACATGTCGGCGAGATAGGCGGGGATCGTGGCGAAGCCGCCGCCGTACATCGTGAAGATGATCATCGTCGACCGCGTAGAAGTAGACGAGCCAGACGACCGCGGGCATCACGCTGACGCTGCCGCGCGACGAACGGGATCGACAAGTACAGCGCGATGCCGAGCGCGAAGAAGATCCAGTACGTGTTCGCCGCCCGATGAAGTCCGACGTGCTCGCCCAGAAGAAGCGGCCGCAGCATGTTGAACACGCTGATCATCACGACGTAGGTGGCCGCGAAGCCGGCGTCGACGATGCTCGGCAGCGTCGTGCCGAAGATCTCGGTCATCATCGTCTGCGCGACGCTCAGCACGCCGATGCCGGCCGTCACGTTGAAGCAGAGCACGATCCAGAGCTGCTAGAACTGCCGAGTGCGCAGCGCCTCGTCGATGTGCGACGTCGTGCGTGCTGATCATCCGCTTCGCGCGTTGCGCGTCGCTCGGCGGCGACCAGCCCGCGGGCTTCCAGATCGTGTGCGGGCAGGCGGTACGAGAACGCCGCGATGAGCATCACGAGCGAAGTAGATCGAGGCCGAGCGTCACGAACGTTCGCGACAGCACCGACGCTGCCGGTGCCGACGACGTAGACGCCCTCGGCGCCGCGGACGATCATGCTCGCGACGTCGTTCGCGCCGACGACGACCACTTCACGCATCTGACCGGCGACCTCCGCGAAGCGCTGGCCGCCTTCGGTCACGAGCCGCACTTGATCGACGGTGCCGAGGTACTCGGGCGCCGCGTAGAACAGCCGGAGGAAATAGCGCTTCAGGGGTGCGCCGATGATCGCGCCGCCGCCGAAGCCCATGATCGCCATGCCGGCCGCCATGCCGCGCCGATCGGGAAACCAGCGGATCAGCGTGCTGACGGGCGAGACGTAGCCCAGGCCGAGCCCGCAGCCGCCGATCACGCCGTAGCCGAGATACACGAGCGCGAGCTGATGCCAGAGCGATGCCGAGCGCGCCGACGAGGTAGCCGCCGCCCCAGCAAAGCGCGGCGACGGTGCCCACCTTGCGCGGGCCGACGTCCTCGAGCCACTTGCCCGCGAGCGCCGCCGATAGGCCGAGGAACACGATCGCGACCGTGAAGACGCGGTTCGTTTCCGTGAGCGTCCAGTCCTCGCGCGGCCGGCGTCACGACCCCGATCACGCGGATCAGCGCCGGGTTGTAGATGCTCCACGCGTAGACCGAGCCGATGCAAAGATGGATCGCGATCGAAGCGGGCGGCACGAGCCACCGGTTGAACGTCGGCGACGCGACGATACGGTCCTTGGACAACAACCCCGCCATCTTCTGATTCCCCCGGGCGCAGCGGCGCGCGGCCATTCTATTGAGGCCGGGTCGCCAATGTCGATTATCGATCGTCGATCGTCGGCGATCCGCGCGCGGTGCGCGCGCGTTACGAGGAGAGAGGTGTTTGCAGGGCTCGGTCCGCTGGGACCGCTTCGTTACTCGGTGCGCTTGTCGAACCGGTTCGGGAGGTAGTAGCGGACGCCGGCCTTGAACAAGTTTTCCTTGCCCGTGAACTCGACGCCGGTCACGACCGTGAGCTTACTCGTCGCGCGGAACAGGAGGCCGACGTTGATCCACGTGTCGGGCTCGTCGACCTTGTTGTACGTGATGTGCTGCGCGGAGAGATTGAACTCCATCTTCCGCGACTTGTTCGCCGAGCGCCAACCGAACAGATAGGTGTAGCCGCTGTCGTCGACGCCGATCTTCGGGCCGCCGGGCGTGAGTGAGTCGGCCGAGGAGGAGACGGCCGCGACGTCGAAGTACATGCTCGTCAGCGGCGACGGACTATAGTTCCAGCCGGCGCCCGCTTCGACGAGAGTCGTGTTCACGGAGTAGTCGTCGAAGTCGACGTATTTCGTGCCGCCGAACACGTGCAGCAGCTTCAAGACGCTGTACGAGAACCAAGCTTCGGCGCCCTTGCCGTCCAATTCGCCGATCGCGGTGCCCGTGTTGTTTTGGAAGATGGACCCCTCGACGTAGCTATAGCTCAAGTTGGGCCCTGTCAGCGCTTCGTTGTAGCTCATGTCGGCGCGGGCGGGCAGCGCCGCAAGGGAACAGAGTGCTAGGCCAAAGGCGAGCGGGCGCAGCATGAGGCATCTCCCGGGTCGGTCGGACGGCGGCAAAGTAGATTATTCCGTTAAACGGGGCCGTGAAAGGCGTCACGTCCTTGGCCGCCCATCAACGGCGCCGCGAGATCCAGAAGATGAATGCCGCGAGCAGGATCGCGATGACGCCGGGAACCGCATGGTCGTGCATGAGCTGATAAACGCCATAGACGAGGATCAACAGCGAAAATGCGTAGCGAGTGAACGGCGACATCCGGCCTGCTTGTTCCCTGGGCGACGAGACTCGGCATTTTCCATGGATCGGAAGGAGCGCGCGAGTCTTTTCGCCGGCTCGATGATTCGCCGGGCGTTACGCTACCATGCGCTCGTTCGCCGATTGGTGGGGGATTCGTGGACGTTGGATTCGTTGGGCTCGGTGCCATGGGCCAGGTGATCGTGCCGCGCCTGCTCGCGGCCGGTCACCGTGTGAGCGGTTGGAACCGTTCGAAGGACAGGGCGGCGCCGCTCGTCGCAAAAGGCATGCGCCTCGCCGACACGCCGGCCGAGGTCGCGGCGGCGTCGGACATCACGTTCTCGATCGTGACCGATGGCGCGGCTGTGCAAAAGGTTGCGCTCGGCGAGCAGGGCGTGCTTTCCGGCATGCGGCCCGGCGGCGTCTACGTCGACATGGGCACCATCGCGCCCGACATCACGCGCGCGGTCGCGGCCGAGTTCGCGAAGAAGGGCTTCGCGATGCTCGACGCGCCGCTCTCGGGCAGCCCCGTCACGGTCGAGCAGGGCAACGCGTCGCTGATGATCGGCGGCGACAAAGCGACGTTCGAGCGCGTCGAGCCGGTGCTGCGCGCGATCGGGCCGAAGGTCACGTACATCGGCGCGAGCGGCCAAGCGTCGGTCATGAAGCTCGCGGTCAACGCGCTGCTGATGGTCGAGGTGATCGCGTTCGGAGAGGCTGTCGCGCTCGCGGAGAAAGGCGGCGTCGCACGCGAGATCGCGCTCGAAGCGGTGCTCAAGAGCGTGACCGCCGCGCCCGTGCTCGGTTATCGCGGTCCGTTCATCCTCGAGGGCAAGATGCCGAAGGTGCCGCTCGCCGACGTAACGCTCCAGCAAAAGGACATGCTGCTGGTGCTCGAGATGGCGCGAAAGCTCGGCAGTCCCGCGCCGCTCGCGGCGGCTGCGAACGAGATGATGAACGCGTGCCGTGGGCTCGGTCTCGATCGCAACGACTTCGTCGTCGCACACCAGGTGTACCGGTTGCTCGGCGGCCAGTCGCGCTGACGCCACGCGCGTGCGAGGATTCGCGCTCGGCGAGTCGTTTGATCGAGCGATCGCGCAACGACGAACAACGTCATAACGAGAACCCATTCGCATGAGCACCGCAGACCATCCCGAGCCGCCCCCGAAGGCCGGCCCGAAGTTGCCGCCCTACGGGCTCGCGATCACGCTCGCGCAAGCCAAGAAGGTCGCGTCCGCAGCTCTCGCGCCCGCGCACGCGAACAACTGGACGATGGTGATTGCGATCGTCGATCCGGGCGGGCACCTCGTCTATCTCGAGAAGATGGATCAGACGCAAGTTGGCAGTGTCGCCATCGCGGAGTCGAAGGCGCGCTCCGCGGCGATCTTCAAGCGGCCGACGAAAGTGTTCCAGGAGCGGCTCGCGCGCGGCGGCGAGGGGCTGCTCGTGCTGAGGCTGAAGGACGCGATCCCGGTTGAAGGTGGCCTGCCGATCCTGGTCGACGGCAAGCTGATCGGCGCGCTTGGCGTGTCGGGTGGCTCGAGCGCCGAGGACGAGGTCTGCGCGGAAGCGGGCGCCGCGGCGCTGGAGTGACCGGAGCGCCCGAGCGATGAACAAGACGACGAAAGACCTGAAGCTCCCGACGACGATCACGGGTTCCCTGCCACGGCCCGAGTGGTACACCGAGAACTTAGGCGCGCGTCCGTTTCGTGACGCGCTCACCGATGCACGCTATCGCGAGCAGTACACGGACGCGGTCGGCACCTACATTCGCGACCAAGAGCGAGCGGGCCTCGACATCGTGACGGACGGCGATGCGCGCTTCGATCACGACGTCGGCGGCATGAGCTGGCTGCAGTATCCCGCGCGCCGCTTCAAAGGGCTCGAAGGCGGCGACTACTATCGCGCACGCAAGGGCTACGGCGGCGCGACGAAGGGCGACATCATCTTCGAGGTGATGGAGAGCCGCGTGATGCCGCGCTGCGTCGCCAAGATCGAGCGCGGGCCGCTGCAGTACACGGCGCTCTGGCGCACCGCGCAGCAGCTCACGGCGCGGCCGGTGAAGTTCGGCACGGCGACGCCCGAGCTGATCGGCACCTCCGTCGGCAACGATCACTACGCGAAGCCGCAGGAGCTGCTGCAAGACATCAGTGACGCAATGCGCGACGAGCTTGTCGAGCTCGCGCGCGCGGGCTGCCCGATCGTGCAGCTCGAAGAGCCGAACATTCACTTGATCAGCATCCAGCGCGGCGGAGGCGGGCAGTTCAGCGTCGAGTTCTTCGTCGACGTGTTCAACAACACGGTGAAAGGCCTGCGCGACCTCACCGAGGTCTGGTGCCACACATGCTGGGGCAACCCGGCGCAGCAGCGGCTGTTCGCGACCAATCAGTCGTATCGCGACGCGCTACCGCATCTCAACAAGCTCGACGTCGACGTGATCACGTTCGAGTGCTGCACGAGCGACGGCATGGATCTCGAAGTGATCGGCCGTTCGATCACGGACAAGAAGATCGCGATCGGCGTCGTCGATCATCGGAATCTGCAGGTGGAGCGGCCCGAGCAAGTGGCCGATCTGATTCGCCGCGCGCTGAAGCACATCCCGGTCGAGCGGCTCGTTATCTCGAGCGACTGCGGGTTCGGCCGCGAGGGCATGAGCCGCCGCATCGCTTACTACAAGATGGTGTCGATCGTGCGAGGCACGAACATCGTGCGAAACGAGCTTGGCCTGCCCGAGGCGCAATGCCTCGCGGCAGATTCGCGTTACGCGCTCGTCGAGGAAGCCTAGAGAGCGCGGACCGAGAGCTCGACCGCGTCGCCCTCGGGAAACGTGACCGATACGTAACCGTTCGCGGGCTCGCGGACGTAGTCGAGGTACGGCTTCAGCGCGTCGGGAAACAAGTGAATGTCGTCCGCCGCGACGAACGCGCCCGGCGCGAGCTTCGGCTCGAGCTGCATGAGCAGCGGCAGGTATAGATCTTTCCAGCCGTCGAGAAACAGCACCGTTACGTCGGCGTCGAGATCCTTCAACGTCTCGAGCGCGTCGCCGACGCGCAAATCGACGACGTCGAGCAGCCCCGCCTCAAGGATGTACTCGCGCGCGCGATCCGCTTTGCTTTGCAAGAGCTCGGTCGTGATCACGCGGCCCGCGCCGCGATCGCGCACGGCCGCGGCCATGTAGATCGTCGAGAGGGGGAGCACCGGTCAGGCAGACGCGCATAGCTGTTGTCGAACGCAAAGAGGCGATGCCTATCACCCTCGTGCATCAGCGTGTGTCCTTGGCGCGCGCGAGAGGAGGGTGGCGCGCGTCGCCTCGACGATTTTGCGGGCGGACGTACATGATCATAGCCTCTGAGTGTTCGGTCTTTGCCTTGAGGGCGGCGATAAGGGCGTCTTCCGCGTCCACCACGACGTGGGCCACCTTGCCTTTATGCTTGAGCCCAACGGTGAACTTCATCAGCCCTAGTCCCTTGGTGAACTGCTTGACCGTGATCTACGGGGCCGGTGCGTATCTTGTTGCGAGGTTCTCGGACCGGACCTCGCACCATCTTACCACGGTAAGAAGGGTCCGTCGGGGAGCGGGTCTCAACCCCTCGCGGTTTACACGTCTCGTGCATCAGCGCCCCAATCCAGGCGAGGCCCTGGACAGATTCGGACGGGTTCCTACCGAACTCGTTCCTGACGAACCTCACCAGTTCGGCGCGGTCTTGGCCGGGTATCGTTAGTTGCTACAACTGTTCCAGCGGAAGTCCGGTGGACTCGGGCGGGCGCAAGCTTGATGGGTCATTCGTAGGCCGCAGACGCTTGAGGCATTCCAGGAACGACTGGGACCACGCCGCGGCATCGTGCTTCTTTATCCCAGCCAACAATGCGCCATGTCGCTCGCAGCGTTCTTCAAGTGTCATTTCGAGCGCGGCCCTAATTGCGTCAGAGGTCTCTTCGATGCTGTAGGGATTGACGATGAGCGCCTCGGTCATTTCTTCGGCCGCGCCGGCAAACTTCGAGAGAATGAGCACTCCGGGATCGGCAGGATCCTGGGCCGCCACATATTCTTTCGCTATCAGGTTCATGCCGTCGCGCAGCGGCGTCACCATGCAAACCCGCGAGGAGCGATAGAGATCTCCGAGCGTGCGCCGCGGTGTGGAGCGATAGATGTAGTGGATTGGCACCCAGTCGAGTTCACCCAAGCGGCCGTTGATAGAGCCGGCTAGGGTTTCCAGCTCATGGCGAATATCCGAAAAGCCCTCGACAGTCTCCCGTGTGGGTGGTGCAATTTGTGTGAGTACGACTTGCCGTTGATACTGCGGATACTTGTCCAGGAGCCGCCCAAACGCTTTGAACTTCTGCGGCAAGCCCTTGGTGTAGTCGAGGCGGTCAACACCAACGATGCGGCTCACTGAAGAGCGCGACTGCACCAAGCTGCTGGCCCGCTTAGCTTTGGCGAGTTCCTACCGAACTCGTTCCTGACGAACCTCACCAGTTCGGCGCGGTCTTGGCCGGGTCTCGTTAGTTGCTACAACTGTTCCAGCGGAAGTCCGATCGACTCGGGCGGGCGCAGACTGATGGGTCATTCGTCGCCGCAGACGCTTGAGGCATTCCAGGAACGACTGGGACCACGCCGCGGCATCGTGCTTCTTTATCCCCGCCAACAATGCGCCATGTCGCTCGGACGCCCTGAAGACCGCTGAGGCGAACGCCAAGCCCCAACTGCAGGCACTCCTACTGCGCGTGCGGGCGGCCAAGAGTGCCGACGAGATAACCCGTCTTACGCAGGAGACTGCCGAAGCACTCGGTCGCTCGGACGAAGCCAGTACGTGGCGCGGCAGGTGGAACATCGTGAAGCGGCTGTTCGGAAAATAACTGGAGGCACCTCGCACCCGCAAAAAGCAACCCGAGCCCGTCCTCACTGCCTTGCCCTGGACGCTCGACACCATGGAGGAAGAAGCGCGGGCGACCATCTGCGCAGGCTCTACGGGCTTGATGTCGATCCTACTGCAAAAGTGCGCGCTGCGGTTCCTCCGATGATCAGCCCTCCAGTCAGTTCACCCGCTCAGTCAGCGGCACTCGCATGAGCAGCCAGTGTTGCCGGAGACCATCGTGGGGGCACGGGCGCGGATTGGGCCGACAGAATGGGGTTCCTTCAGCGGCAATCCATTTTTCCTCTGGCACGCAATGGTTGCGAAAGGACACTACGGTCTCGACGATGCCCTGACGCATTGCCACGGGCGCACAGACGGCGCAAAACGCGGTTCCCTGCGCGATTATCGAGATTTGCGGATTGCTGGGTTGTTCCTTCATCTGGGCGCCTCCGTTGCAGCGAACGGCTGACGCAAGACAAAGGTGGCCGCACGCGGAGGTGCACCCGGCTCCGCGATTTCTCCCACAGCCGAATATTGCTTTGAGAAGTGGCGTCAACGTGGCGAGGCTTGTAGCGGCAAGGATCACTGCTATCGTTGGCAGCATGTTCCGTCCGCTCGGTTCAGCCGGTATCGGAGAGGAAATGCATGCATGCAAGCAGGGCATCGAAGACTTCAATTCTCAAACATCACCTCGATCAGTTTTGCGGCTTGGCTGCCTTTGGGCGAACGCAGCGATCGAAGAGAAGGACATAACCGACAAGCGCCGGAAGGCTCAAACGTCCTACGATGCTGCCACGGCCGAGCTTGCGACCCTGAAACTCTCGCCCGGTCGCCGAAATCGAAGCGATCGTGGAAACCGCCAAGCCGCAGTGCCGCATAGTGGTCAGCAATGGCTATCGCGGGGAGACCTGCAGCAAGCCGGCCGCCCTGACTGCGGAGCTGGGTCGGGCGAAGCGACGAGCAGAGCTGGACCAGAAGATCGAACGGGCGACCATCGATCTGGCGAGGACCGGACCCTCCAAGGTCGCCCACGCCGATGCGGTCGCCCTCGCCACGTACCTGCAGGCGCTCGGTCTCAGCGTCGATGCCGATCGCGTCAACAAGCTCCTCATCTTGATCGCAGTGCTTGTTATCGAATGTGGAAGTCGGCTCAGTCTCGCAGTGGCCATGGCGTTGGGTGAGGGTGGCCGTCGGATGCCCGAGCGCAACCGGGGTACTGCGAACGGCGCGCTAGCCTGACTTTCTCCCGGAAGTGAGGAGCATCGGGGCTCCAACTCAGCGAAAGTTGTTGTGCTGCAACGCTTTCGACTTAAGAGGAGATGCTCCCCGATGCCGACACAGTGTATCCAGGAAGAGCTCGACTTCGGAAGCTGTGGCGGGCGCAAACTTGTGGGTGCTTTCGATGGCGGCGCCATCACGTCGAATGGCGGTGCGCTATTGCTCGGTGCCGCCGACCGCTCCATCCGGTTGACCGATCGGCTGGCTAAGTGCTTCCGCGATCTGCGGCTCGCCCATGGCATCACCCACACCATCGCCGATCTGCTGCGCCAGCGCATCTTCGCCCTCGCGCTCGGCTACGAGGACCTGATCGATCACGATCAACTGCGCCACGATCCGGTGCTCGCGGCCGTGCTCGACAAGCCCGGCGGCCGGCTGGCCGGGAAGTCGACGCTGAACCGGCTGGAGCATGCCGACAAGATCGGCCAGGACCGGCACCACAAGTTCGATCACGACGGCACGGCGATCGAGCGGCTGTTTCCCGAAGTGTTCATGGATGCCTTTTGCGAGCCGCCGATCCGCATCGAGATCGACCTCGATGCCACAGACGATCCGCTCTACGGCCAGCAGGAGGGCCGCCACTTCCACGGCTACTACGATTGCTACTGCTATCTGCCGCTCTACATCTTCTGCGGCCGGCATCTGCTCGCGGCCAAGCTGCGGTCATCGAGCGCCGATGCGGCGGAAGGCAGTGTCGAGGAAGTTGCCCGCATCGTGGCCCAGATCCGCGCCCGTTGGCCCACGACCAGCATCGTGCTCCGCGCCGACAGTGGGTTCTGCCGCGACGACCTGATGAGCTGGTGCGAGGCCAACAACGTGCGCTACGTGCTCGGCCTCGCCGGCAACCGGCGGCTCGTCGCCAGGATCGCGCCCGAGCTGAGGAAGGCACGACGCAAGGCCAAGCGAACGGGTCGGCCGGCGCGCGAGTTCGCGGACTTTCGCTACCGCACACGCAAGAGCTGGAGATGCGAGCGCCGGGTGATCGGCAAGGCAGAGTGGACCGGCGGCGAGGCCAATCCGCGCTTCATCGTCACCAATGTGCCCCCCGCCAACGGCGGCGCGCGCTTCCTCTACGAGGACGTGTATTGCCAGCGCGGCGAGATGGAGAACCGGTTGAAGGAGTGCCAGGGCGAGCTGTTTTCCGACCGCACGCCGACCCCGACCATGCGTGCCAATCAGCTGAGGCTATGGCTATCGTCGATGGCCTACGTGCTGATGTGCGCGGTGCGGCGCATCGGGCTCGCCGGCACCAAGCTGGAGCGCGCGACCTGCGGCACCATTCGCCTGCAGCTGTTGAAAATCGGTGCCCTGGTCACGGTCAGCGTTCGGCGCGTGAAGGTCGCATTCGCCTCGGCCTGCCCGTCGCGCGACACCTTCGTGCTGGCGCAACGTCGATTATGCGCCTGACGCGCGACCGCCGCGCCTGAGCCCGAGCATCAACCACACAGGATCACCGACGAGCCTGCCCAAGCTGCCCGATCGGCGGCGACAACGGTGCACAGCCCCGCTTGGGACGCATCATGGTCGGTCAAATCGCGCGAGCCGATCGCGCCACCCAGAATGGTCACTGGGAGAAAGGCGGGCTAGGGCAGTCTGTCACATTCACGGCCACATTGACGGCACAGGGGTCGCCGGCTCCGAGCGCCGGGCTAGGCTCGGTGGTGTTGTTCTATGACGGAACCACCCTACTTGGGCAAGGGTTCGTGACTGGTTCGACAACCGCAGCATCGGCCACTTTCACGACCAGCACGCTGGGCCTCGGCTCGCACGCTATAACTGCTGCTTACCCGGGCTCAGGCCAAACATTGGGGAGCACGTCACCAACCCTCACGCAGGTCGTCAACGCAGGTCCGCTCCCAGCGACGACGACGACGCTATCGTCATCGCAGAACCCGAGTATCTATGGCCAGAGCGTGACACTGACAGCAACGGTGAGTGGGACGGGAGGCACTCCGACGGGAACAGTTACGTTCTACCAAGGCGCAGACGTGTTCGGCACTGCTCCGCTTGTGAACGGTCAAGCGACGATCAATTGCGATTTCGGGGCAAATAAGCCGTGTAATGTCACCGGCTCTAACTGGACTGTAGCGGGTCAATATCCGTTAACGGCGAGCTATGGTGGTGACCCCAGTTTCCAAGGCAGCGTCTCGGCTACGCTGATCCAAACAATCAACCGGAACCCCACGACCACGACAGTCGGGTCGTCGCCCAATCCTAGTGCACTAGGGCAGTCTGTCACATTCACGGCCACATTGACGGCACAGGGGTCGCCGGCTCCGAGCGCCGGGCTAGGCTCGGTGGTGTTGTTCTATGACGGAACCACCCTACTTGGGCAAGGGTTCGTGACTGGTTCGACAACCGCAGCATCGGCCACTTTCACGACCAGCACGCTGGGCCTCGGCTCGCACGCTATAACTGCTGCTTACCCGGGCTCAGGCCAAACATTGGGGAGCACGTCACCAACCCTCACGCAGGTCGTCAATGCGTCCAACGTGACGGTTACCACGGCCTCGCTGCCCGGCGCCACCTTCGGGTCGAGCTACACCGCACCGGCGTTGACGGCCTCGGGCGGCACTTCGCCCTATACGTTCACCGCGAGCGGTCTCCCCAACGGTCTGACGCTCACCAATGGCGTGATCTCCGGCGCGCCGACGCAGGCGGGTACGTTCACCGTCGGCGTCATCGCAACCGACAGCACCACCGCTGCCAACGGCGGACCGTTCGCCTCCGCCAGCAAGAGCCTGTCGCTGGTAGTGGCGGCTCCGACCATCACGGTGACGACCACCTCGCTGCCCGGCGCGACCTTCGGGTCGAGCTACACGGCACCGGCGCTGACGGCCTCGGGTGGCACCTCGCCGCACACCTTCGCCGCCACCGGCCTCCCGAACGGCCTGACGCTCACCAACGGCGTGATCTCCGGTACGCCGACGCAGGCGGGCACGTTCACGGTCGGCGTCATCGCAACCGACAGCACCACGGCTGCCAACGGCGGACCGTTCGCCTCCGCCAGCAAGAGCCTGTCGCTGGTAGTGGCGGCTCCGACCATCACGGTGACGACCACCTCGCTGCCCGGCGCGACCTTCGGGTCGAGCTACACGGCACCGGCACTGACGGCCTCGGGTGGCACTTCGCCCTATACGTTCACTGCGAGCGGTCTCCCCAACGGTCTGACGCTCACCAATGGCGTGATCTCCGGCACGCCGACGCAGGCGGGTACGTTCACCGTCGGCGTCATCGCAACCGACAGCACAACCGCCGCCAACGGCGGACCGTTCGCCTCCGCCAGCAAGAGCCTGTCGCTGGTAGTGGCGGCTCCGACCATCACGGTGACGACCACCTCGCTGCCCGGCGCGACCTTCGGGTCGAGCTACACGGCACCTGCGTTGACGGCCTCGGGTGGCACCTCGCCGCACACCTTCACCGCCACCGGCCTTCCGGGCGGCCTGACGCTCACCAACGGTGTGATCTCCGGTACGCCGACACAGTCGGGCACCTTTACGGTCGGCATCACCGCAACCGACAGCACCACGGCTGCCAATGGCGGACCGTTCGCCTCCGCCAGCAAGAGCCTGTCGCTGGTGGTGGCGGCTCCGACCATCACGGTGACGACCACCTCGCTGCCCGGCGCGACCTTCGGGTCGAGTTACACGGCACCTGCGTTGACGGCCTCGGGTGGCACCTCGCCGCACATCTTCACCGCCACCGGCCTCCCGAATGGGTTGATGCTGACCAACGGCGTGATCTCCGGTACGCCGACGCAGGCGGGCACCTTCACGGTCGGCATCACCGCGACCGACAGCACCACCGGGCCTAACGGTGGGCCGTTCTCCTCCGCCAGCAAGTCGCTGACGCTGATGGTCAACCAAGCTCCGCAAACAATCGTCTTCACGAAGCCAGCGGACCAGACCTTTGCATCGAACGCGACGGTTGCGCTCGCTGCGACGGGTGGGGCCTCGGGCAATCCCATCGTCTTCACGTCCAATAGCCAGTCGGTATGCACCGTGTCCGGTACTACGGCGACCATCGTTGCGACTGGCACATGCTCGATCACGGCCAACCAGGCAGGTAGCGCAAACTACGCCGCCGCTACGCCGGTGACGCAGACCTTCAAGGTGAACCAGGCAGCGACGACGACACTGATCTCGTCGTCAACCAACTCAAGCCTGTTAGGTCAGCCCGTCACGTTCACGGCCACCGTGGCGCCGGCGGCGGCGCTCGGCTCCGTTACGTTCAAGGATGGCGCCACGGCTCTGTGTAGCAATGTGCCTCTCACAAGCGGGATTGCGATTTGCACTCGTCTCTTTTGCAACCTCGGGCGCCCACTCCATCACCGCCGTCTACAATGGGAGCACGAACTATTCCGGCTCGACCTCGCCAGCATTCACCGTGACCGTGATCGACCAGCGCCCCAAGACAGTCGAGGCAATCGGTCAATTCTTAAGCCGGCGTACCGACATGATTATCTCCAATGGACCAGACAGCAATCGTCAAATCGACCGGCTTATGGAGGCTGGTGCTGGAAACCCATGGACCTCGGCGGGGACGAGTGCGGGCGTGCCGTTGAACAGCACGCAGGGCTCGACAGCTCGGCTCGGAGATGGTCCCGGTGCTGGCGATTTTGCGCGCATGCGGTTCGGTCCGCGCGACCTCCCAATCGCCGCATCACGCGACGACAATCCGTTCCCGACCCCGCTCGGCCTCAATGACCGGGACATAGCCGTTGGCGGTGGTAGCGTGACGACCGGACCTCTGCGTCTGCAGGGTAACACCGACGGAGCGATGCGCTTCGGGTTCTCGACCAGCCTGCGCGATGTCGCACGTTACGCAGTCGAGCGAGAGGCCCGCGAGACTGATGATGGCACATTTGGTCTTGCGGCTCGGCGAGGACCGGCTGGAGCGCCGCGCTTCAACCCGTTCGATCTCTGGATCGAGGGCAAGTACAACAGCTTCCGTGACAGCCGATCCAACAACGATCTCGATGGTCATTTTGGGCTGCTCTCGGTCGGCGCCGATTATGTGCTGAACCCGTCGCTCCTGGTGGGCACCGTGGTGCAGTTCGACAGCATGCGCCAGCGCTCCGCCCTGCAGTCCAGCGACGTGCGCGGCGAGGGTTGGATGCTGGGTCCGTATGCCACGATCAGGTTGACCGAACATATGTTCTGGCAGGCGCGTGCTGCATGGGGTAGGTCGAGCAACGAGGTGAGCCCGTTCCTGACCTACACCGACAAGTTCGAGACCGACCGCTGGCTCGTCTCGTCGACGCTGACAGGGCGTTGGAGCTTTGGGCCATGGGTGCTGAAACCTTCGGCATCGGTGGCCTACATGGAAGACGTGGCCAGGAGCTATACCGACACGTTCGGGGCCGTGATCCCCGATGTGAAAACGCGGCTTGGCCAAGCCAAAGCGGGACCAGAGGTCGGCTATCGCTACCAGGTTAGCCCCGACCTCATATTGGAACCCCGTGCCGGGCTGCAAGTGATCTGGAACTTCGCCGGTGACACCACGGCCAGCGGGTTTGGCCAGATCAATGGCGAGAATGTCGGTCCAGTTGGTGTGCGTGGCCGCGCCGAGGTCGGCCTGCGTGCGAGCACGCCTGCTGGCATCGGGCTCGATCTCTCGGGCAGCTACGACGGCATTGGCTCCAGAGGCTACGATGCCGTTACTGGCAAGGCGACAATACGGGTGCCGTTCAATTGAGTTGGCCGGATCGCCATCAACTGCTCGTTTGATCTTTGGGAAAGGTCGGCCTACGCTTCTCTCCCCACTGCTCTGTCGCATTAGGGTGGTCGCAAGCCGGAGGTGTCGCAAAAGTCCACGGCGCCCCCTGGAAATGCGCGAGTACAGGAGGGCTTGCGGAGCGTGCAGTAGGGAACACCCTATTGCGAAAAGCGTCTCATGCTGCAACTCCCGCACGCTACGGCATTCGCGATTTACTCTGCTGTGATGCCGAGGCATCCAATTCGAGGTTGAGGCCAAGGCCTGGAAGAGGGCGGTCCACCCGACGAAGACCCGGCACCCGGTCGCATCATGTGCGAGGCCCGTGTAGAACACTGCGCGTCGATCCTACTTCAGCGGCGCTGACCTGCGCTCGGGATCGAATTGGAGTCGTAAGCCAGCCTGTGACGGCCCAACCCTCTATGTGATCACCGTTCTTGTAGTCCGCTCGCACATACCCTAGCGCATTCGGACTGAACACGACGGCAGAGCCCAGAGCGAATTGATTGTAGGTGCCGATACCGCCCTTTGCCGTCGTGAGGAGCTTGTCTCCATTACAGTTTCCGCAAGTAGGGTCGACAATCGTGGAGGTGACGGTCGTGTCTCCGCTGAACTCATGGAAGATGCTATAAACGAAGTACGGCTGCACCGTCGTGCCATTGAGATTTAGCGACTTCCCGATGCGTAGGCTGGCGCGGCCGAGTGCGCCGTCGATGTCTCCGACTTTGATCGTTCCGTCGGCACCATTTGCTGAGTTCACATTGAAGGCGTCGAACCCAACACGGGACCACACGACACCGCCGGATGGCTCGACAAACCAACCATCATGCAGCGGAACGTTGTAACCAAGGTTTCCAGTCAACGAGAACCCGCGCCCAGCGAACTTGATGCTGCCGACAACCTGATTTCCGTCGCTGAGCCTGTCGTCGTAGAAATCCCAGCGGGCCATACCGTCCATGAAGAAATTTCTATAGGTGTAGGCGCTGTAGAGGCCGACGAACGGCACATTTTGTGAAGTGCCGAATTGCGATGCGGGGGTGTTGAACAGAATGAACGGCGGAAGGTTGGAGACTTCTGAATACGCGGGGGTAAGGTCGTTCGTGCTCGATCCAAACTTCCCGCCGGTAAGGCCGAAGTGCCAGTTCGCGCCGGTGCCATTCATGTTCAGCCAAGACCAGTCATACCCAGCTTGGACGCCATGGTAGTCCTGCCGAACGCGGCTGGTGCAGTTGAGTTGCCCGGTCACACCGACAGCAGTGGCAGGGTTTTCTATCCACGTCCCGACTGTCGATGTCTTGACCTCAAACTCGCCAACGACTGCGCGTCCCCAAACACCTGATCCGAGGGAGTTGGGCGGCGCGTTGGGAGGAGCGCTCACGAACGCGCTCGTGCTTGTGAGGAAGGCTGTGTTGATCGAATTGAGCGTAGCCGTCAGCCCCGCGATCGCTGAACCGCTTCCCAGCGGAAACAATTGCTGCGCCGGTACCCGCCCCCCTCCGATCTGGGCATCAATGTTGAAATTGTTAGTGCATTGAGCCCACGCTCCTGAGGCGGCTGATAGACCCGCCATCAAAGCCAGAGCGGCCGGGAGTCCGCGTCTCCGCAATCCCGAGGAAATCCGTGAAAGTTCCAAGTGTTGCCTCCAATGGCGAGGAGCACAGACGAAACTCGACGGATGAATCGCGTGGGAAAGTAGCCTGATTCGCGAACTTATCCTTTGCAAGGATCAGCGAGGTTCTGTCACGCGTGTCGAGCGAGCAACACCTTCTGCCATCTGCGAACCGCGCCAACGGCAGGCACTACCACGGAGGGATTGCCTCGGGCATCATTGGACGCTTGAAGGTGGGTGGACGTGCCGACGCCCCAATAGCAGCCAAACCATCGGGGCGCCGGATAGATAGTCCGCGACGGAGGCAAAGCCGTTAACGGACAATGTTAAATCTACAGCCGAATTCCCTCGGACGTCTTGGTGCGGCGACGCTTATCCCCGCGAAATGACGAAGTCTCACCCTGCTAGATCGCTACCACGCTGCGCTTCTGGCGAGCGGGGTACAGGCTATGATCGTTCGGCACTAGCCGAAAATTATCGGTTGGCAGCCTATGGCTGTGTAAGCATTCAAGAGCACTGCGCGCAAGTTTGGAGCACGTGGCGGGTGGTGCGACAGCTAAATGCAGATCAATAACCGATGCCGAGCAGAATGAGCCGGCCGGCTGCGATTTTGCGTTTGGGGATCTTCCGGTCAACATGCCGCTTGGCAGCTGTGGGCGCGCCGGCAGTCTCGTATCTGATCGCATCATTCGCAGTGGCAATCGCGGGGCTGTAGCGGACCATCCATGAGCAGAAATTGAGGACAATTCCATGTGGAAAACTGACCAGCCGGCTGAATTCGACAAGGCGTCGCTTGCGGCCTTGTTTGCCAACGAGATCCCCGCGATCTGTATCCCAGACTTCGCGACCCGGGCAGAATGCGAAGGGTTTGCCACGGCAACCCGCCGCTTTACGATGAAGCCGGTCGTCGGCGACACGAGCATTGGTCAAACGGCGTTCGCCGCCCAACGCATCGATCATCTCGGCCTGACGCAGGCTGCTTACAAGAAGCGAGGCCCAGTCGCGTATTTCGAGGCTGCCAAACACGCCACTGCCGAGACTGCTGCAGTCTACGCACTATCATTCAATCCCCTCGATCGGCTGATCGACATGCTGAGGCGTCACTACGCGGGACAGGTGACTCTGGCCGTAGAGCCCGACGGACGACCGTACTTCACGGGAATCATCCGCAAGTCGAACGATGGGCTGGCACTTCACGCTGACTTCGCGCCCTACCAAGCACCAGGCTACATGGTCGATCGCATTGACGCCCAGCTAGCGTGGAACTTCTACGCCGAGGCGCCTTTGAAGGGCGGCGTCACCACTCTGCATGATGCGATCTGGACCTGGACCCGCAGCCAGCCCGGGGAGATCGCCGAGAACTACCCACTGCCTGCGGAGAGTGTGGCCCACGCCCGTACCTTCTCCTATCTACCGCGGGCCGGTGAGGCATGGCTGTTCAATTCGCGCAATCCGCACCTTGTCAGTCCACCAGCTGCGAACGCCGGTGATCGACTGGCTGTCGCCTGTTTCATCGGCCAATTGCCGGACCGTAGTCTGACGCTATGGTCTTAAGCCGCTAAGCCTCCGTTGCCAGGGCGGGCGGCCTCCTCGCAAGGCGGTGCGGCCCGAGGTTGCTCAGTGGCACGCACGTGTCTGCGAGCCACCTTGGGCCGTTTTTTCCGCGGCGGCCCACTTTCATCACAGCAGCGATAGGCAAGGAGCCTATCGTTGGCTGTCTCTTGTTGAGCGCTTCGCCGTAGCCCTCCCGTTAGGGAGCATTACCTCATTCGCAAACTCAGGATCGAGTTCGGCGATCTCCTTGGTCTGTTCCAAGATCGACCTAACCAATTCTTCGTCGGTCATGTGGCTAAAGTCGCCTGGAGACCCATTCTCAACCTGCTGCATGGGCTTGCCATAGCCGCGGTCTAGCAAGCAGTTAGCGGCAGCTACGCGCGCACTCTCGCTCTGGCCCTCCTTGCAGATTTCGGCGAGGGTCCTCAACGCATCGTCGGTAAACTCGCGAGCAGCCTCTCGCAGTTGCCGCTTTTGCTGCGCAGTGGCGATGATGACGGGTGAGGACCGTGGCCTCCTGTCTCCGGATCCCTTCTTACGTCCGGCGCCTTCACGTTTCCCACCGCGAGCCATGTGTTTGATTTCCTGGTCAGGTCTGATTTTCTTTGATTATAGCAATAGCGCATACTGATGCCCACCGTCCTGAGACCCGACTGAGACTTCCGGCGGCGACGACGTGGCATCCGGAGTAATCTCTCGGCAGGGGAAGTCGGTCAGAATAGTGGTTGGCAGCGCTTAGGAGGTGGAATGACGCCGCCCCGGAACAAGGTACCCCATGACGTATCGATACATCACCTGCTGCACCGAGCTGGTTTGTCGGTAGATGAACTGTTCACATTCTTTGTCGGATTCAATGGCCCTTCAGCGCGTCAGCACGCAATTCTGACGGCGGTCGCCCGTAATGGGGGAGCGAGCCAAGCGGCAATTGTCGAAGATACAGGAATTGATCGCTCGACAACCTCCGCAATGGTGATCCGACTTGTAAAGAAGGGTTGGCTTCAGCGCCGCCCGGCGAAGGATGACGGGCGTGCGTACGCGCTGCGTTTGACTGCTGTTGGGCGCAAGGTCATTAGGAGAAGTCAAGGCGCTGCTGTCGAGGCAGATGCAAAGTTGTTGGCCCCTCTTACCACGCGCCACCGCGCGGTTCTGATGAAAGCTCTCAGCAAGATCGTCGAGACGTACGGCGTTGCCTGAATTTCTTGTCGGGAGTGCGTGCGCCGGTGGCGGTGAAGTCCGCTCGCGGGAGACATCTTCCAGTTGCGATATCCAATCCTGACCGTGCAAAGTCCTAATCCCGATTTGCGGTAAGATGCGCTCGAATCAGCGATCGCTGCCGGGGGCGGCCAATGGATTTGCCCTATTTGCACCCGCGAAGTGATGAAGTTCACGCCGCCAGCGTACGAGGCTCTCGTCGTGGGCTGCCCAAGATGCGGCCAATACCGCGTTATGAAGAATATGCTGGGCGCCTTCTGGAGTTGCAGATTGACGGGCGTCTAGCGGCGCTTCGACTACTGGCCACCGACGGATGGGGCTTGGCCAAAAGCACATTATCTTTGGTCCTGATAATGCTTATTTGCGGGACCAAAGCGTGCTGCCGTGGCGAGCTGGACCAGAGCGTTTAGCGTGCCGGGGGCCGTGATCTGGCTGGCCTCCACGTCCGCTCGTCGGGAGTTCTATCCGCCCTGCGGCGTGGCGGAGCGGCCATCATCTCGGCGTAGAGCTGTTTCATGATGGACGAAGCCGTGGTCTCGAACAGGGCCGGAATGATCGCATGCACAAGCGCTGCAAAGTCCTGCGCCCAGAAGATCAGCGCAAGTCGCAGCGCTACTCCGGCGTGGGCGAGATAGTCTTCGTTCACCGCGCGCGGGTGGGCGATGAACAGTCGATCCAGTGTCGTGCGCATGAGTTTGTTTCCTTACCGTTCACAGCGAGCGTTGCTTCTGGGCGCCGCAGGCCCGAACGTATGTCTTCGAACACCGCATCCTTGATGCCAGCGCTCGTGGGTTTCGCGCGTGTAGCGTTGGTTTCGCAAGATTTGGAAGTTGCCTTTCGCAGGTGGGTCTCCCCACCGCCGTGAGCGCCGCGGGAACTCGCCGGCCAGCCGCGTCGCACTCAGACTGCGCGGCTACGTGGAGGCGCGCGGCCCGCGGATATGTGCGCACAGCCAGCCGGTGATCCCCGCGGAGAAATGGTGACGCTTTCAGACGGGCGGCTGCTCGCGGAGGCGTGCATGCGGGGTAGCGGGGTCCGGGACCCGCCGAAACAACAATGAGAAGAGGATCTCCGCTCACCGGTCACGTGGAGGATTTGGCTCGTGCTGTGCACAGTGGCGTACTGCCACGCAGCCAAGCGTGAGAACCACCCTGGGTTTTCGACTGGGGTCGCTTATATGCTCGGAGGCAGAGGTACGATCATGGCCACGGTCAGGCGGCCCCGCAGACGCCCGCGGGCGAGTACGGTGGACCGGAGGAGAGCCGCGCTACGAGGAGACGCTGCCCAACGGCGTCAAGCACTACGTGCTGCATTGGGAGCGCCAGGGAGACCTCACCACCCGCGAACAAGTCG